>JBKBYA010000006.1:0-230384 GCA_046313635.1 Pyrinomonadaceae bacterium
TCGGCGCAACATTCGGCAAACTCGGCAACAACAACCTTCCCTTCTTCTTCCGCCTCGGGCGCAGGACCAACGATCCTCGCGTCTGGAGTCAGGCACGATTCATCAAGGGCGTCGAGAACGGGAGGATAATCTTTGCTTTTAAGGGCAAGGGCCGCGGGCTGATGAAGGACATTTCGATTGAGAACGGGCGCTGGCTCTTTCGGCTGATGCAGCAGCTCGACGCGTCGCAGCTGCAAGACGCCTTTCGCGCGGCGAACTACTCTCAGCGCGACATCGACACTCTCACAAAAGCTTCGCTGCGTCGGATCCGCGAGCTCGGCAACGCGGTCGGCGAGACCTCACTCGCGATGAGATCAAGATGAGCGGGAGACACAAGAAAATGCTCGCATCTCTCATGCTCGCGCTGGCCATCCCGGTCACGGCCGCGCTGACCGCGTCGGCGGGAGGCTCCGGTATCGCTCTCGACGACGCTCCGGCCACCTCGTCAAACGCCCAGCACGGACAGGTGCAGGACAACCCGTTCGTTGCGGCGGCGCAGCAGTCGCCCGCGGCGAGCGTCGCCGACGAGCCCGAGTCATTGATCGAGAGCGCTCTCAGCATCATCGGGCGTCTGCTGCTCGCCGTGATGCTCTCGGCCGTGCTCGCCTTCAGGCCGCGGCAGAATGTACCGCTCTTCCGCAAGAGCCTCTTTGTCTCGCAGACCCAGATCCTGCTCGCGGTGGTCGCGGCGGCGCTGATGATGATCGTCGGCGACAACACCGCGCGGGCCTTTGCTATCTTTGCGGCGGTATCGCTCGTACGCTTCCGCACAAATATCCGAGACCCTAAAGAGATAACAGTTCTGCTGATCAGTCTCGCTCTCGGCCTGTCGGCCGGCGTCGGCCGCTGGGAGCTCGGCATCGCGCTCTGCCTGTTTGCCCTCGCCCTTTTGTGGCTGCTCGAATACAACGAGTCGGCCCAGGTCTTTCGGTCGATGGAGCTGACCGTCAAGAGTCGCGATCCCGAGCACACTCAGGACATACTTCGCAAACTTCTTAAAAAGTACAAGCTCGATGCCGAGATGCGTGAGATCGTGCCGCCCGACGCCAAGTCGGGCCTCGGCTCGATCGTCTATTATATGAATCTGCGGCTGAGCCTCAGCACAGACCACCTCAGCGAGCGAATAATGCGGCTCGACCCCGAGAACGTCGAGGGCATACAGTGGTCGCAGAAGAAAGGCATCAGCGATATTTATCAATAAAAAAGAGCGGGCCGGAAGCCCGCTCTTTCGCTGGTTTACCAATTATCCGATCAATTCGCGACCGTCGAAGCATGGCCGGCCGCGGCGGCGGTCCTCGCGGCAGCCTCTGCCGCGCGTCGCTCGGTCAGCATTGCGGCGTATCTCTTGACATACCGCTTGAGTGCGCCGTGCACGAGGCCGGTGGAGAAGTTGTAGTTTTTCATCTCGGCATACGACTTGTCATAGTCCCAGCCTTCGTTCTGCATCCGGTAGATCGCTCCGGTGATGCCCGTGCGATGGATGCCCGCCTTGCAGTGCACAAATACCTTACCCGTCGACGGGTCGTTCATGATATCGAGAAACGTCTGAATATCGGCGTCCTTCGGGCTGCGCCACCCGCTCATCGGCAGATTGATGTACTTGATGCCGACGGCCTCGGCGGCCGACTTTTCGTAATCTGTCGGATCGTTGCGGAGGTCAATGATGGTATTGATCCCGAGTTTGGCCAGCGACGCATAGTCGTCGGGCATCGGCTGCGCGCCTCGGTAGTACTTGTCGGTCATCTGTCCGAAGTTACCGATCTTGATGCCTTCGAACTGGCTCGGTGATGTCTGGGCTGAAACGGCAATGGCGAGAATTAGGGTCGATGCTAATGCGAGAGCGGAATTTCGAAACGATCTCATTGTCTGTTTTTCTCCGTGTCTAGGGACGAGCCGGCGTTGTGCTAACCTTACTCGTTTGTGGGAACCTGCTTCCTGCCTCTGACCGGTCGGCACGCGCATATCCTGGAAGCATCTCGAGGCCGTTGAAGTGCGTGCGAATACGCTTTAGACGAACCACCATTTCGGTGCGTTGCCAAAATTTTAGTGACCCAGCAGCGTTTGCATTCAACTCGCTTCCCGCCCGTCGTTTACGTCCTGATGGCCGTTATCCTCTGGAGCACCGGCGGGCTTTTTATCAAGCTCACGACGCTCGACGCCTTTGCCGTCAATTTGGGCCGATCGCTGTTTGCGGCGATCGTCGTCGCGGCCTTTACATACAAGAAAGGACTGCGGCTCGACCGTTTCACCGTGTTTACGTCGCTGCTCTACGCCGGGACGCTGTCATCCTTTGTTTATGCGACCAAGAATACGACCGCGGCCAACGCGATCTTTCTGCAGTACACGGCTCCGGTCTACATCCTGGTCCTCTCGCCGCTGATACTCGGCGAGAAGTTTCGGCTCGGCGATCTGACGACCGTTATTTTATGCATCGGCGGAATGAGCCTCTTCTTTCTGGACCAGACCGGCGTCGCGACGGCCCCAAACCCGTACATCGGCAACATTGCCGGTCTTGTCTCGGGGCTTTTCTTTGGGCTCTATTTTATCTATCTCCGCCACCGGCGCTCGCTTCAGAAGAATCCTGCACTCTCGGTCTTTTACGGCAACCTGATAATCGTCGTGCTGATGGTGCCGTTTGTCGCAGCCGATCCGCCGGCGGCGATCAGCGGGTCGGACGTCACGGCAGTTGCGTTCCTCGGGATCTTCCAGATCGGAACGGCATACATCCTCTTCACGACGGGCCTCGCCGCGGGAGTCCGCTCGATGGACGCAAGCATCATCGGCTTTATCGAGCCTCTGTTCAATCCGGTCTGGGTCTTCCTCTTTGTACACGAGGCCCCGTCTCGCTGGGCCCTCGTCGGCGGTGCGATCATCCTCGCGGCAGTTGGATTTCATACGCTCCGCCAGCAGGCGTCTAACCGCCGAACGGAATTGCCCGCAAAGGCCTGAACATCGCGGAATTAACGGCTTAACACCCTTTCTTGTGGTGTGTTAAGATTTTTGAAAGCATTCGATAAGCGGCAGTTATTCCCATAACCTGGTTAGATCTTTTTGACGTGACTTTAGCCGGAAGGCGTCCGGCCGGAATTAAATTTATGACTAATTTTTCAATACCCGAGGGCATTAAGAATACCGAATTAAAGCGTTGGGTCACGGAGATGGTCGAGCTCTGTAAACCCGACAACGTCCATTGGTGCGACGGCTCCGACGAGGAATACGACCGCCTGTGCGAGCAGATGGTCGAGAGCGGCACCTTTATCCGCCTCGATCAGGAAAAGCGTCCCAACAGCTTCCTCGCCCGCTCGCACCCGTCCGACGTGGCGCGCGTCGAGGACCGCACTTACATCTGCTCTCGCAGCAAGGGCGACGCCGGGCCGACAAATAACTGGATGGCCCCGGCCGACATGAAGTCGATCCTGACCAAAAAGTTTGACGGCTCGATGAAGGGCCGGACGATGTACGTAATCCCGTTCTGCATGGGCCCGATCGGATCGCCCATCTCGCAGTTCGGCGTGCAGCTCTCCGATTCGCCTTACGTCGTCGTCAATATGAAGATCATGACCCGAATGGGCCAGCGGGCGCTCGACGCGCTGGGTGACGGCGAATTCGTCCACTGTCTCCATTCGGTCGGAATGCCGCTCGCAGAGGGCCAGGCCGACGTGCCGTGGCCGTGCTCGCCCGACCCGAAGGACAAGTACATCGTCCACTTCCCCGAGGAGAGATTGATCTGGAGCTACGGCTCAGGCTATGGCGGCAACGCGCTGCTCGGTAAGAAGTGTCTTGCGCTCCGCATCGCCTCGACGCTCGGCCGCGAGCAGGGCTGGCTCGCCGAGCATATGCTGATCGTCGGCGTTAAGTCGCCCGACGGCCGCAAGGATTACGTCTGCGCCGCATTCCCGTCGGCCTGCGGCAAGACCAACTTTGCGATGCTCATCCCGCCCAAGCCTTTCCAGGAAGAAGGCTGGGAGATAACGACCGTCGGCGACGACATCGCCTGGATCAAGCCGGACGAGAAGGGCAAGCTCCACGCGATCAATCCCGAGGCTGGATTTTTCGGCGTTGCTCCGGGGACCAACTACGAGACCAACCCGAATGCGATGGAGTCGATCAAGGCCAACACCATCTTTACAAACGTGGCCCTGACCGACGACGGTGACGTCTGGTGGGAAGGGATGGGCCCGGCCCCGGCACACGCGATCGACTGGCAGGGCAACGACTGGACGCCCGACTCGGGCAAGCCGGCCGCGCACCCGAATGCACGGTTCACCGCTCCGATCACGCAGTGCCCGGTCGTCGACGAGAACTTTGACAATCCGAAGGGCGTGCCCGTCTCGGCCTTTGTCTTCGGCGGCCGCCGCAATTCGGTCGTGCCGCTAATCCAGCAGTCTTTCAACTGGGCGTTCGGCGTTTATATGGCCGCGACGATGGGGTCGGAGATGACGGCTGCCGCCTTCGGCAACATCGGCGAGGTCCGCCGCGATCCATTCGCGATGCTGCCGTTTGCCGGTTATCACATGGGCGACTATTTCGCTCACTGGCTCGACCTCGGGCGTCAGATACCCGAGCCGCCGCGCATCTTTTCGGTCAACTGGTTTCGCAAGGACGAGAACGGCAAATTCATGTGGCCAGGTTTTGGCGAGAATATGCGCGTCCTCAAGTGGATCGTCGAGCGTGCCCGCGGCAAATCGATCGGCGTCGAGACACCGCTCGGCTGGATGCCGCGCTACGAGGACATAGATTGGACCGGGCTCGACTACAGCCGCGAGCAGTTTGAAAAGGTTATGAGTCTCGACCGCGATATGTGGATCAAAGAGATCTCGACGCACGACGATCTATTCTTTAAGCTTTACGATCGTCTGCCGAAGGAGATGACGTTCATCCGCGAGCTGCTTGTATCAAACCTATGGCGCTCGCCCGAGCTCGGCCTCGCGACGCCGCGGCCCGAGCCGCCTGCCGAGACGGCCGTTCCGGCCCAGAAGGCAATCGGCCAGGCCGAATGATCCTGTGTACGCCCGGTCACGAGATCGGGCGTTTTTTATCTGTGATCCGGCCATTTATGGCCGGCCGACGACGAGCGTTTCGCCCCGGGCCCGACAGCGGCGAGTTGCCCGGCGACGTGCAATTCTTTATCGTTCTCAATACCCCCGACGATACGATCAGATATTCGAAAGGAGATCACTGATGGAAAGAGTTCTGGGACGTTATTCCGGACACGTTTACGCACTGCTGCGCATCGTCGCCGGATTTTTGTTTTTGCTTCACGGGACGCAAAAGCTCTTTAACCTGCCGCCGGGGCAAGGCGGCGGCGAAGTGAGCGGACTGCCGCTGATCGCCGGCGTCATCGAGCTGGTCGGCGGCCTGATGATAATGCTCGGCCTGTTTGCCTCGATCGCAGCATTTATCGCCAGCGGGACGATGGCCGTCGCATATTTTATGGTGCACCAGCCGATGGGGGCCCTGCCGATACAGAACCGCGGCGAATTGGCGGCGCTTTATAGCTTCGTCTTTCTCTACATCGCGGCCCGCGGGTCAGGCCCTTGGAGCATTGACGCGCTGATCCGCGGACGCAGCACTCTCGACGGCGCCGAATGAGCCGCCGGGCAAAGAACATCGGACAAACATAATCAAAGAGTCAACTATGGAAACCTATACAACCTCACTCGGCAATTCGGCGGCGAACGCCTTGCCGGCCAACCGAGCTCAGTTCATCCGCAAGACGTACACGCTGCTTGCGGTCGCGATCGCGGCCTTTATCGGCGTCGAGGTCGTACTCTTTACGAGCGGGGCGGCTCAGATGGTCGCGTCGCTGATCTTCGGCACGGGCGGAATGGGCTGGCTCGCGGTGCTCGGGCTCTTTATGCTCGTGTCGTTCTTGTCGGAGCGGTGGGCGACATCGGAGACGTCCGCGGCGACGCAGTACTTCGGCCTTGCGGTTTACGTCGTGGCCGAGGCTCTGATATTCGTCCCGCTTCTCTATCTCGCGACATACTACGCCGAGGACGCGAACGTGATCCTAAAGGCCGGTATCGTCTCGATCGGACTCTTTCTCGGCATCACGGCGACGGTGCTTTTGACGCGAAGCGACTTTTCGTTCCTTGGCCCGATCCTGGCGATCGGCGGATTCGCGGCAATGGGATTCATCGTTGCGAGCCTCATCTTCGGCTTCACGCTCGGGAACGTTTTTGCGTTCGTGATGGTGGCGTTTGCCGGCTCCGCGATCTTGTACCAGACGTCTAACGTGCTGCACCGGTTTCGCACCGATCAGCATGTCGCCGCGTCGCTCGTGCTCTTTGCGAGTGTCGCACTGCTCTTCTGGTACATCCTGAGGATCTTCAGCTCGCGGCGTTAAATTGGGCTACAATTCACGCGTTATGAAAAAACTAATTCTGCTTTTATCGGTGTTCGGCGCGCTGTCGGTCGCGGCGTTCGGGCAAGCGGCCCCGGCCGCTCCGCAGACGTCCCTGAAGGTCGGCGACACGGCTCCGGATTTCACGCTGACCGATACCGAAGGCAAGCAGGTGAAGCTGAGCGACTTTCGCGGAAAGAAGAATGTCGTTCTCGCCTTTTACGTGCTCGCCTTCACGGGCGGCTGAACGAAGGAGCTGCAGGCGTATCAGGCTGATATCGCCAAATTCGAAGCCAACGAAACACAGGTGCTCGGGATCAGCATGGACAGCTTTGCGTCGAACAAGGCCTTTGCCGAAAAGATCGGCGTAAAGTTCCCGCTGCTTAGCGACTGGATGAGAACGACGACGAAAGAGTACGGACTCTACGACGAGGCCCGCGGCTACGGCAGCCGTGCGACCTTTGTCGTCGACAAAGAAGGCAAGATCCAGCACATCGAAACCGGCCGCACCGCCATCGACCCAACCGGCGCATACCAGGCGTGTGATCTGCTGCAGAAGAAGAAGGCTGTAGAGAAGAAGCAGTAAGAGCTGGAAAGTGAGAAGGTGAGAAAGGGAGAAGGTGAGAAAGGGAGAAGGTGAGAGAGTGAGAAGGTGAGAGAGTGAGAAAGTGAGAAAGGGAGAAACTGAGTCGGCTGACTAGGTCTCACTTTCTCCCCCTCTCACTTTCTCACTTTCTCACTTTCTCTTCCTCCAGCACTTAGAACGGAGGCTCGTCGTCAAAGACGATCCTCTTTTTTATTCCAGGCTGGCCCATTTCGGAGTCGGCCTTTTCGCGCAAGGATGCTGGGTCGAGGTCTTGCAGCAGCGGATTGCCTTCGTTGTCTTTGAGCAGAACTTCGATGCGGCGCTCGGCCTCGCTGAGACGCTCGCGGCATTCGCGTGAGAGCGTGACGCCTTTTTCAAAAAGCTTCAGGCTGTCCTCGAGCGAGAGGTTCCCTTCTTCCAACTGGCGAACGATGCGTTCGAGCTGATCGAGCGAGGCTTCAAAGGTCTTTTCCATCTTGGCCATTATCTTAAAAACTCCTCTGCCTGTTTCAAAACGTTCTGCAGATTTGAGACGCCGAGCTTGCGGCCTGCCTTTTCGGCGTCGCCGTTCGTTGCCGCGACGGCGATGATCTCCTGACCGATCTTTTGCGCGATCGAGGTCGCGAGCTTTTCGTCGCGGAGGCCGACGACCTTCCAGCGTTCGCCGCTCCGCTGCATCTTCAGCTCGAGCGGACGGTCGGGTATCTTGCTCGCGACCTGCGCGGTGTCGCCGTTGACGGTGACCTCAAGAAACCGGTCCGCCCCGATCACCATTCCCGCGAAGGGCACGCTTTCAAACTTCTCCGTCCGATCCCGAATCACGCGGCCAAGCTCGGCGCGTGCGCGCTCTTTGACGGCCGGCATCAGCGGCGCGGCGATGCGTTGAAGGTCGCTGACTCTCTGCTGCGGCAGGCCGCGGCCGTAGAGTTCGTAGGCCTTGCCCGTTACCTGCGGCAAAAAGTCGTCCGCGACCGCGTCGATGTCGACGAGCGCATTCAGCTCCGCATTGTCGTCACGCCGCGCGGCGTCAACGATCAGGGCGAGCGAATATTGCGGAGTCCGCTTCTGCGACTGCCAGTAAAAGTAGCCGCCGGCTGCCGCGATAATTAAGACGACCGCCAGCACGGCGAATGTGATCTTGAATGCTCTTCCCACTTGTTTTACTTGAGCCCGCTAAAGCGGGCAGTTCGCAAATTCCGCGGAACGGCCGCCGCGAATGTTTCGGTAATTAGGTTTCGCATTACCCCGGGCTTTAGCCCGGGGTAACGGATCCAATAAATGTTCTGAGCTGCCGGAGGCAGCGGCATATCGCCGGTTGTCATTCACCCGCTAAAGCGGGCTCGGATCGTCCTTATCGCGACCAAACCCCGGGCTGAAGCCCGGGGCTATTTTCTCTGGCCCGCTCTCGCGGGCGGCGATTTTTAGTTCGTCCGCATTCGTCGCGGGCTACGCTTTCTCGATCTTTTTCACCTCGACGGTCAGGTCGCCGTCGTGTAGTTTCACGTTGAGCTGCTCGTCGGGATTCACGCCGACGACGCTGCCGACGATCTCGCCGGTGCGGCGCTGCGTGATCGAGAATCCGCGTTTCAAAACCGACAGCGGCGACATCGCATCGAGCGAAGCCATCGTCACCTCGAGCGCCTTATCCTTGGCCGCGACCGAATTGCGAACGCCGGCAGCCGCCCGCGCCTCGAGCATCGTTAGCCGCGTTCGATCGCCCGCGACCTTCGATGCGAGGTGAAGCGGCGAGAGTTGGGTTGTCAGTTTGTCGAGCCGCGAACGCAAAGCCGCGACGCGCTCGTTCCACAACGCGTCGATGCGGCAGCGAAGGTCGTCGACGTCGCTTTTCATGCGCTCGACTCGGTTCGGGAAATCGACAAAGACCGGCGACATCGCAAGCCGCTGAAGGTTTGCCCGCGCCGTCACGAGCTGATGCCCGAGCGCCGCAAAGAGACGATAGGTGCGGCCGTCGATAAAATCCTGCAATTCCGCCTCGGCCGCCGCGACGATCTCGGCCGCTGCCGAAGGCGTTGCAGCTCGCAGGTCGGCGACGAAGTCCGCGATCGTGAAATCCACCTCGTGCCCGACCGCCGAGATCACCGGTATTTTTGAATCGCGTATCGCCCGCGCCAGACGCTCCTCGTTAAAGGCCCACAGATCTTCTGCCGAGCCGCCGCCGCGGCCGACGATGAGGACGTCGATGCGTTCGCCCTTCGCGGCCTTTTTGTTGTACTGGTTGGCAAACGCGATCGCCGCGCGGATCTCCTCGCCGGCGCCTTCGCCCTGCACGCGTGTCGGAATGAGTACGATGTGCACCGAACGCGTCCGCCGCGAGAGCACGTGGAGAATGTCGAAGTACGCCGCGCCGTTCGGGCTCGTCACGACGCCGACGCGCCGCGGCAAGACGGGCAGCTTGCGTTTGAGCTCGCGGGCAAAGAGCCCCTCGGCCTCAAGCTTTGCCTTGATCTGCTCGTAAGCGATCCTCAGAGCGCCTTCGCCGACGGGCTCGAGCGACTCGACGAGTATCTGGTATTCGCCGCGCGGCTCGTACAGCGTCATCCGCCCGCGCACGCGCACCTGCAGACCGTCGAATGGCTGGAACTGTATCCGGTAATTCGCCCCGCGGTAGCACGCCGCCCGGAGCTGCGATCTGCCGTCGTGCAGAGTGAAGTACCAGTGCCCCGACTTCGCCGCGACAAAATTAACCACCTCGCCCTCGACCCAAACGCTCGCAAACCGCCGCTCCAGCTCCTGCCGAACCTGCGCGTTGAGCTCCGAAACCGACAGAGGCCGCCGTTCCTGCTCGTCAAAAAGTGATTGTAAGAGTGAGCTGGTCAAGGTGTATCTGTGACGCCGCTGCGGTCAGGGGCGCAGTTCCAATTTGAACACACAGACCGGAAATCGCGAAGACGGCAGTCCACGGAGCGGACGGAATATTTGTAGCCACGGGTGGAGCAAAGCGGAACTCGTGGTCACACGGAAAAATCGACCGGAGCGTGTGAAACTCGCGACATAGGAGTCCGTGTGGGTGACGCCGCGGTCTTCAACGGCTCGATGACTCGTCGATACGGTTCCCACACCTTGCGATGTGGGCTACAAATATTTCGCGTGCTAAGCACGCTTGTTTTTTCTTCAGCACAATTGTTTTTTTTCTATTGATGACGAAACCCCAGGTTTCGCTTCGTTGCACCTGGGGCTAATGCTCCGGCGTCCGATCCGCGGACTTTGGATCATTCGTTGACTGGGCTATTTGCCATCCACGGCGACAACACTTCCCAATTTCACGAAAGCGTTCTCCCGCTTGACCCGCACTTTAAGTCGCGGCGAGGCGCGGCGTTCGCTTGCCGTGTTGTCGGCGGTTTGGGAGCGGAAGGTGACGCTGTACGCGGTACGTAGCTGGCGGACGATGTCTTGGTAGGCGGTCTGGATCTGCGAGATCTGCGTGATCGGATAGTACATTCCGCCGGAAATCTGAGCGAGTTTTTCTCCCTCGCCCTCGGCGCGGGCGGTGAGGCCCATGTATTTTTGGCGCATCGCGTCGATCGACTTGTCGGGATCGTATCCGGCCGAAGCGGCGATCAAACGCGATGACACGTATAGCGGGTAAAAGAGCGCTCCGCTCTCCTGGATCGAACCCATCAGCGAATCGAACGAGAGGAACGAGCGATTGTCGTTGCCGTCGGTCAGCACGACGACGGCCGAGCGTTCGCCGCGGATCGACCGCAAAGTGTCGGCAAGCGTGTAGGCGAGCGCATCGTAATACGCCGTGCCGCCGCCGGCGTCGAAGCTGTCGAGACTCGCCGACAGCTTGGCCTTGTCGGTCGTAAAACCGGAGAGCAAGTGCACGTCCTCATTGAATGTCACGAGCGCGACGCGGTCATGCGGGCCGACGGTGTCGATGAACGCGCGGGCCGCCTTGCGGATAAAGTCGACGTAATTCTCGACGCTCCCTGACACGTCGAGTACGAGCACAAGATTGAAGGGCGCGGTCGTCGGCTCGACCGAGACGACCTCGCGCGGCTCGCCGTTCTCGGTCACTTCAAAGTCCTTCGCTTCGAGCCCGGTGATCGTGCGGTTGCCGATGTCGAATGCACTCACGAGCACACGCTTGGTCGTCGCCCGCGCGGCGTTGTCTGTCGCGGTGCGGCGCGTGCCGAACGAAGGCTCGAGCTTCGCGGGCGGCAGCGTGCGCATATATTCGCCGAAGTACTTGGGGCTCGCGCGGCGGATCGCGTCCATCAGCAGCGAGTCACCGCTTCGGATGATCGACTTTGCGGCGCTCGTGAGCGGACGCTCGCGAAGGTCGCTGGCGATCTCATTCGGCGGCACGTTGAGCATGACGATGCCGCGCGCGGTCGTGAACTTTAATTCGACGTCGGTGCGCTTTGATTCTTCGGCGTCGCGGGCGGCACGCTTCTGCGCCCTTCGCTCGGCCTTGGTCGGTTTGCTTTGCTTCTTTTCGCCGTTTTGCGAGTCGGACGACGCGTCGACCGTACCGTCGGCCGCTGTCGCCGCATCATCCGCGTTCTGCGGCGTGCTGTCTTTTCGGTCGCCTTTCTTTTCCTTTTCTGTATCTTTCGGGTAGCGGCCCTTGATCGTGAACTTCCCTGCCGCGCGCTCCTTGACCTCTTCGAGCTCAAAGTCCGCGACGTAGCGCGGCCTGCTCGTCGTCCATAAAAGGTCGTATTTGATCTCGTCGTCGGGCACGTCCGCGGCGATCGTGCCGGTCGTCGTCACGGCCTCCACCGATGCGAAATTGCCCGCGACGTCGATCTCGCCCTCGGCCGTCTCGACGCGGAGCTGCACACGCTCGGGCACCGACAAACGAATGTCGATCCGCCGATCCGCGTCGGTCGGAGCGATCTCGATCACGAGCCGGCCACCGCTGCCGGCGAGCTTGTATTCGCTGTCGGAGACCGGCTTGTCAGATACGAGCTCGAGCTTTGCGGACGGCCTGTCGCCGTCGGGATGCTTCACGGCCTCGACCGACACGCGGCCGTACAGGTTTCGCACCTCGACCTTCGCTCCACTGTCGAGCGCGACCTCTTTTCGCAGCGTCTGCTGCGGCCAAGCACTCGCCGTCATAAAGAGCAATGCGGCAATAAAGCTGTACGTCGATCTACGCATCTGGGGTTGGACGGCTCGTCACACGGCCCGACTGAATGAGGCGTTGGCGAACGCGCTGCTGCCAGCGTTTGCGCGGTTTGTCCGAATCTTCAAACTTCGAGAGCAGTTCGTGCATCGGCTCGCCGCCGGCCTGCCGTGTCTTTAAGAATAGCAACGCGATGATGATCGCCGTAAAGGCCGAGATGAATATATGCATCGGCAGCCAGAGTATCTGGATCAGCGACTCTGACGCCGTCGCGACCAGACGCGACTGCATATCTCCCTTTGACCTCGAGTCGCTTATCTTGAGGCGCTGGCCCGCACCCCAGCGAAAGCTTACGCCGTCATTCTCAGGTTTTACCGCCTGTTGCTCCGGTGTGTCGGCGGGCGTGTCGGTCACCTCGATGGCCGGCGGCGCGTCGCTGTACGCCTTGAATGCGGCATTGACAAACAGCGAGAGCAGCGACGAGATGATCACCGGGATCAGAAACATCACGACGAAGCTGCCGAAGGCCGTTCGCAGCGATCGGCGAACGAGCTGCTGCGAGCGCTTGAGCGCCTTAAAGCCCGACAGCTGCTCCATCATCACGACCGGCGCGGCCAGCGTCCATACGACGTGGACAATAAAAAAAGCGACGATCGCCGCGACGATCGCGATCAGAAAAGTGCCGACGAAATACGCGCCGGTCGGGCCGCCTGCGAGGTTGTAACCGGCGTATGCGACGAGACCGATGCCGATCGTGACGGCAATGCCGATCGCACCGCTCATTACAAACGGCAGCAAGGTCGTCAGAGATCCCGTACCGGCAAAGGCCTTCCAGCGAGAGCGCGTTTCCTTGAGCGCCTCCCTGACGTTGATCGGCCGCAGCGGCACGGCGAGGTGCTGCGTCACGATCCAGCTCACCGTACCGACCGTCAGATATGCGCAGAATGCTATCATCGCGCTCCAGAGCAGACTGACGATCGCCGTGAGGATCGCGGCGGCCGCATCCGAGATCACCTCGCTCACCCGCAGGAACGATACGAGTATCAGCGTCGCCGTTAGAAGGATGACGGGGATCGACAAGAGCGTCGTCAGGCCGATGAATTTGGGCAGGTGCTCGCTGAAGATGACAAGCGAACGGCGCAGGAGCATCCAAAGCCCTTCTGACTGCGAACGCAATTCGCTCGCGAAAGCTTCGGCACTCTGCGGGCGGAGGTTCGGATCTTTGGCGAGAGCCGAGTGAATTACGGTCTTGACGGCCCGCCTCAGCTTCTTGACGTGGAGCGGCGGCGGCGGCAGATGCTTGTGGGCCTCCATCACGGCGGTGAATTCGCCTGAGAAGGGCGTCCGGCCCGAGAGCATCTGGTATGCGATCACGCCGAGGCTGTAGATGTCGGACCTCGCATCGAGCCGCTCGCCGCGGCACTGCTCGGGCGACATATAAAGCGGCGTTCCCAGCACGGCCCCGACGCGGGTCAGATCGTCGGTCGTTCCCGTTTGCGGCGCCGCCGGGCTGTGACCGCCAAGCGAAGCGCTAAATTGAACACGATCGCTCGCGGCAGATCCGAGTCCCGTTTGAGCGCCGGCGTCGTCGTCGGTCGGCTGCGGCCGCTCGATGAGAGCTGTCTTGGTCTCGTCGCCATTCGGCGGGGCCTGAACGACAGTCTTCGCCTCGAGCGCCGTCGCCGCCGCGGGCTCCGACCGAAACGCGACGGTGGCTGCATCACCGGCAAAGGTATCTGACGCCGCGTCGGCAAGCGTCGTCTCGTTCGAGCGTTTGACGAAGGTCGGACGAGCGTGAGCTCCCTGAAGATCGGCAAAGTCAGCCGCCGGATCGCCGTTCTGGGCAGCGATGGATTCTTCGAGTTTTGCTATTCCAAAGTCGAGCACCTTCACGGTGTAGCCGCCGCGCTGATTGGGCTCGAGCCAGATATTGTCGGGCTTGAGATCGCGGTGGATGATGCCTTGCTTGTGCGCTTCCTGCACGGCCGAGCAAACCTGTTCGATAATATCCAGCGTCCAGCCGAGCGGGAGATTCTTCTCCTCTTCGAGTATCTCGCCCAGCGAGCAGCCGTCGAGATACTCCATCACGAGGTAGGCCACCTGGCCCTGCGAGGTGGGGGCAAAGCCGAAGTCTGTGACGTTGACGACATTCGGATGACGGAGCCGGCCGGCGGCACGCGCTTCGCGGCGGAAGCGCTCGATGAATTCCGGCCGTGACATAAATTGCGGAGCGATCACCTTGACCGCGACGGGCCGCTCGGTGCCGACGTGCGTCGCGAGGTAAACCGAGCCCATCCCGCCGCGGCCGAGCTCGCGCTCGATGCGGTACTTATCGTCCAGCACCTGCCCGATGAGGCCTTTGAAATCCATAGGGTAAATACCCGCCAACTCTAACTGTTTTCAAACTGGGGGCGCAAGTAATTACGGGCCGGAGCCGACTTTGTTGCCAAACCACCGTTTGAGACCGAGATCACAGCGGCAAATGACCCCGAGGCAGATCTCCAAACAACCGTGATCAAGATTTCTGTTGCCATCGCGCGGCTTCTGCCTTAGACTTACGGCACGCATCACAAGGCAGCCGGGATACCCCAAAATATTTGGCGAAAAATAGTCGTTTCATCTGTGCAACACCGTTTCACAAAACGGCAGCTAAGTGCTAAGATAATCCCACGGTCGGCCGGCGACCTCGTTCCGAGATCTCGACCGGAGCCGTCACACAAAAAACCATGGATAAAGGAAAAGCCATCGAGTCTGCTCTGTCGCAGATCGAAAAGAAATTTGGAAAGGGTTCGATCATGCGTCTCGGTGAGAAGCCGCATGAGGAGGTAGGAGCCATCTCGACCAACTGCTTGAGCCTCGACGCCGCGATCGGCGTCGGCGGATTTCCCCGCGGCCGCATCGTCGAGGTCTACGGGCCGGAGAGCTCCGGCAAGACGACGCTCGCTCTGCAGGTCGTCGCCTCCGCACAGCGGCTGGGCGGCATCGCCGCTTACATCGACGCCGAGCACGCGATGGACCCGGATTATGCCGCCAAGCTCGGCGTTAATGTCGACGACATGCTGATCTCGCAGCCCGACTCGGGCGAGCAGGCGCTCGAGATCGCCGAGACGCTCGTGCGTTCTAACTCGGTCGACGTGATCGTCGTCGACTCGGTCGCGGCACTCGTACCGCGTGCGGAGCTCGACGGCGAAATGGGTGACTCGCTTCCCGGCCTGCAGGCCCGTCTGATGTCGCAGGCGCTTCGCAAGATAACGGCGATCGTGTCAAATTCGAACACCTGCTTTATCTTCATCAATCAGCTTCGCGAAAAGATCGGCGTCTTTTTCGGTTCGCCCGAGACGACGACCGGCGGTAAAGCTCTCAAGTTCTACGCGAGCGTCCGTCTCGACATCCGCCGCATCGGCGCGATCAAGGACGGCGAGAACGTCGTCGGCAACCGCACCCGCGTCAAGGTCGTGAAGAACAAGGTGGCACCTCCGTTTCGCGAGGCCGAATTTGACATAATGTACGGAGAAGGCATCTCGCGCGAAGGCGACGCTCTCGATCTCGCGGTAAATCACAACGTCGTGGAGAAGAGCGGCGCGTGGTTCTCGTACTCCGGCGAGCGTCTCGGCCAGGGCCGCGAGAACGTAAAGAACATGCTCAAGCAAAACCCCGAGCTGCTCGAACGCATAGAGACCGACGTCAAGATAAAGCTCGGGATGATCAAGACCGATGCTGTAACGGCTTAGTCGCGGCCGATCTTTGATACTAATAAGAGGCCGTCCAAAAGGGCGACCTCTTCTTATTTTTTTCGAAGAGTCTTGAGCTCTCTCCGGTCCATGGACCGCTTGCGGTGGGCATCAAGGCGTCGGGGTCGCCTTTGGCCGGTTCGGTCTCATCTGGTTTTCGCCTTTCCGCATCGACCGCATCTCGATGTTGCCCTGCGGCGGCAGGGTCGGGTCAGGCGTCGACTGGCCGTTCATCATCTTTCGCAACGTCTCGGGATCGGGGATGCCGGGCGTCGGCGTGGCCCCCGGCTTGAGCGGCTTGCCGATCGTCTTCGGATCGGGAATGCCGGGCGTGGGCGTCGCGCCCTTGTTTGCGACGTTCACCGCCTCAACCGGCGGGATGCCCGGCGTCGAGTTTGCGGACGGCTGGATCGGTTCTACAGTGATGCCGGCGGGCAGCTGATCGGCATTAACATTCTCGAGCGGACCGACCGCGACATTCGCATTCGTATTCATCGCCGGATGGCCGCCGCACGCGGCGATCAAAACAGAAGTTCCCAACAACACAAGCACAGCGGATCGTTTCATCGATAGACCTCGGATTTAAAAATAACTGTGCCGGTTTGAAGGTTGCGTCCCTGGAGGACAGCGACGGCGTTCAAACCGGCACGGGTAGGCATCAAACGGAATTCGGAAGGTTTCGGCAGCTGACATAGGCTAACAGCTGCTAAACCCGAATTATAGGCCCGACGACGGTCTTGTCAACACTGTTTCGTCCGAAATTTTTGAGCCGCGGTCGCGGTTTTTGGCTCCCGCGGGTCGTAATTTGACACTCGACGACCGCGTTCTTTACACTTGGAGTTTCGTGCCTGACCGGTGGAGATCGGGGCACGCGGCCAGGTAGCTCAGTTGGTAGAGCAGCGGACTGAAAATCCGCGTGTCGGCGGTTCGATCCCGTCCCTGGCCACCACGAATCTGATGCGAATCACGACCGCTCATTTGGCGGTCGTTTTGTTTTGGCCTTGATCGCGCTCGATCTCGGAAGCTCCGGCGGCGGCGGCGCTGACGAGGATCGTCGGCTCGATCTTTGTTTGCTGTCTGTATTCGCGACCGATCACGGCGGTAAAAGTCGCGACCGCTTCGCGCTTGACGAGATTTACCGTCGAGCCGCCAAACCCGCCGCCGGTCATTCGGGCGCCGAGCACGCCGTCGAGGTGCGATGCGATCTCGACGAGCAGATCGAGTTCGCGGCAGCTGACCTCGTAGTCGTCGCGGAGGCTTGCGTGCGACGCATACATCAGCTCGCCGAAGCGCGCGAGGTCCGATCCGGCGAGGGCCTCGGCAGCGCGCAGTGTGCGTTCATTCTCTGAAATGACGTGCCTCGCACGACGACGATGCGGCTCGGGCAGAGAATTTTCGCGACTTTCAAACTCCGCTATCGAGACGTCGCGGAGCTGCTCGATATGGGGCAGCTCACGCTTGAGTAGTTTGACCGCTTCGTCGCATTCGCGCCGCCGGTCGTTGTATGCAGAGGTCGCAAGGTCGTGCTTGACGTTGGTGTCGCAGATCACGACCGCGACATCCGAGGTGTCGAAGGGCAGATCCCTATAGTCCAGCGAGCGGCAATCAAGGAGCAGCGCGTGACCGGCCGCGGCGTGGGCCGAGACAAATTGGTCCATGATGCCGACATTCGCACCGACGAATTCGTGCTCGGTCTGCTGGCCGATCTTCGCGATCAGCGTGCGGTCGATATCGCGGCCGGCGATCGTCGTCATCGACAGTCCGATCGCGACCTCGAGTGCGGCGGACGACGAGAGGCCCGCTCCCGACGGCACGTCCGACCAAATGACGAGATCGGCCCCGACGAGCCGCTGGCCGTGACGCTCAAGCAGTCGACAAACGCCTTCGACATAATTGAGCCAAAAACCGCGCTTCCCTTTGAAATCCTGATCGAGGTCGAATTCAGCCGTCTCGTCAAAGTTGGCCGTATGCACCTTGACCACGCGATCCGAGCGCGGCCGAAGCGCGACCGCGGCCTCGCGGTCGATCGCCATCGGGAGGACGAATCCGCCGTTGTAATCGGTGTGCTCGCCGATCAGATTCACGCGTCCCGGAGCGCGAAACAGGCGCGGCTCCCCGCCCGGAAAAACCGACAAAAAGATCTCTCGAAGTTTCGCGTAGTCGATCATTCGTTTTGCCACACGACAGGCTCGATATGCGATCGCATCTCGACGGCCTTGTCCTCGGCGAGCGTGTCGTTGATGAACATCCCGGCGCCGGTCTCGCTGCCGGCGAGGTACTTCAGCTTCGTCGCCGTGCGCATCGGCGGGTAAAACTCGATGTGAAAGTGGTAGCAGCCGTACTCGCCGCCGTCCGACGGTGCCTGGTGCAGCACCATCATGTACGGGAACGAGATGTCGAATAGCTTATCGAAGGCGACCAAAACCTGTTTCAGTATCTCGGCCAGATCGAGCTGCTCCCGCCGGCCAAACTGCGTAATATCCTGCACGTGTCTCAGCGACGCGATGTGCAGCTCGTACGGATAGCGTGCAAAGAACGGAATGTACGCCGCGAAGCTCGCGTTTTCCGCGACGATGCGCTTCGCAAACCTCCGCTCCTCGGCGACGATGTCGCACATCAGGCAGCGGCCAGTGCCGTCGAAGTGCGCTTTCGACTGCTCGACTTCCTTCGCGATCCGCGGCGGAACGAACGGATACGCGTAGATCTGTCCATGCGGATGATGCAGCGTCACGCCGATCGCCTCGCCTTTGTTCTCAAAGATAAAAACGTATTTGACGAAGTCGATGGCCGACAGCTCCCGATATCGATCGGTCCAGACCTGCACAAGCTTGTAGATCTGCTCGACCGGTTCGCGGGCGAGCGTGGACGAGTGGTCCGGCGTGTAGACGACGACCTCGCATTCGCCGAACGAAGGGCGGACGGGATAAAGATCGGTAGCTTCGACGGCCGGCTCAGGCGGTGCGGGCGAGAGCGACGGGAAGCGATTTTCAAAGACGACGATGTCGTATGTCGGTTCGGCGATCTCGGTCGGAAAGCCGCCGGGCCTGGTCGGGCACAGCGGGCAAAAATCGGCGGGCGGCAGGAACGTCCGGTCCTGTCGATGCGTCGCGGTCGCAACCCATTCGCCGAGCAAAGGGTGCCAGCGGAGCTCAGACATTACTGCCGTCCTCCGCGTTTTGATCCTGCTCGTCGGCCTGATCATCGCCGTCAGCACCGAAGCTGTAATAGATGATGTACCGGCGGCCGTCTTCCATCGTCTCGCGACGCTTGTGCATCGGCTCGACGGCCTCTCCTCTTTGATCTTCCCTCATGTGCTCGCTCGTGCGGACGCTCGCGAACGAGCGTCCGGCTTCCCTGTTAATTTGTCTCGTAGTTCAATGATAAACTATTCCAAAACCGTAGCAGCAAATACCGGCCTATCGAAGCAGCGTTGCCGGTCGCCAAAGACTAATCTTGACCGAGCCGCTCGCCAACAGGATCAGACCGCAGAATCTCGACGAATTCGTCGGGCAGACGCACCTCGTCGGCGAGGGCAAGCCGCTGCGGCTCGCGATCGAGAACGGCCACGTTTTTTCGTTCATCCTATGGGGCCCGCCGGGCACGGGCAAGACGACGCTGGCGAGAATTTACGCCAATGCCATCAACGCCGACTTTCACGAGCTGTCGGCCGTCTCCGCCGGTAAAGAGGACATTCGCAAGATCATCAACGCCAAACGCGACGATGACAGGCCGCGCGTTTTGTTCCTTGACGAGATCCACCGATTCAACAAGGCACAGCAGGACTTTTTGCTGCCGTATGTCGAGAGCGGCGAGCTCGTGCTGATCGGCGCCACGACCGAGAACCCGAGCTTTGAGGTGATCTCGGCCTTGCTGTCGCGAATGCGCGTCTTCGTGCTCGAGGAATTAAAACCCGACGAGATGGCCGAGATCATCGGCCGCTCGGGTTACGAGCTCGACGCGGAAGCCCGCGAATGGCTGATCGAGATGGCCAACGGCGACGCTCGTCAGGCGTTGACGATGATCAGCAACACCGCCCGGCTCTACGACACGATCAGCGTCGAGACGCTCAAAGAGACGCTGCAGTCAAAGTTTCTCCGCTATGACAAAAAAGGCGAGGAGCACTACAACGTCATCAGCGCCTTTATCAAGTCGATGCGCGCGAGCCAGCCCGACGCGGCGATGTACTACCTCGCCCGGATGATCGAGTCTGGCGAGGACCCGAAATTCATCGCGAGACGAATGGTGATCTTCGCGTCCGAAGACATCGGCCTCGCGCAGCCGACGGCGCTCGTCGTCGCGAACGCCGTGTTTCGCGCCGTCGAGACGATCGGCCTGCCCGAGGCGGCGATCAACCTCGCGCACGGCGTGGCGTATCTCTCGAACTGTGCCAAGGACAAATCGGCCTACGACGCTCTCGGTCTCGCGATGCAGGACGCGCGAAAGTTCGGCAATCTGCCGGTCCCGCTCCAGATCCGCAACGCGCCGACCAAGCTGATGAAAGACCTCGGCTACGGCGAGGGCTACGAGCGGTACCCGAAGGACGATCTGATGCCCGAAAAGTTGAAAGGCAAAAAATACTTCAAGCCGAAGGGTGGAGAGTGACGCGGGCATTTAACGTTGTGAGCCGTTACGCGTCGGTCGAGCCCAGTTGGCAGCTGCCGTCCTAGCATAGCCACGCCCTTCAGGGCGTTGTCAGCGCGACCGAATTGAGAGGGCGTTTCAACGCCCTTTTCGAACGAGCGAGGGAAGCCCGTTGAAACGGGCCGGGACAATTTACATCGGCCTCACCACGCCGTGAACGGCGTGGCTATGCCAAGTCGAAATAGTCGGACCAAAATGCGCGGCTATGCAAAGCCGTTATTACGAATATGAAGACCCTGTTCACACTCGTACTGCTAACGCTCACCGCAGCCGTTCACGCACAATCGACGCCCGACATCGTCTCGACGCGCGAGATGGAGCGGATCAATTGGATGGAATTCAAAGAAACGGTGCCGTCAAAGGTCAACACCGTACTGCTGCCGACCGGCACGCTCGAGCCGCACGGCGTGATCAATAACGGGGCCGACAACACGGCGCCGTTCGCGATGGCGAAAACGATCGCACGCCGCGTGAACGCGATGATCGCGCCGACGCTGCCGTACGGCATCACCGGCTCGATGGAGGCTTACCCCGGCGCGTTCCAGATAACCGAGGCCGCGTATCGCCCGTTCGTCAAACAGATCCTCGAGGGCCTCGCAAAGAACGGCTTCAAGAACATCATCATTCTCAACGGCCACGGCGGCGGACAGACCGCCGTCCTGCAGTCGGTCGCGGCCGAGGTCGCGACAGAGCGGCGCGTGCGGACGCTTGTGATCAACTGGTGGTCGTTTGCGTCGGATGAAACGAAAGAAGTTTTTGGCGAAGACGGCGGTCACGCCGGCTGGAACGAAACGGCGTTCATCCAGGCTATCGACCCGACGCT
Organism: Pyrinomonadaceae bacterium; assembly: GCA_046313635.1. Lineage (GTDB taxonomy): Bacteria > Acidobacteriota > Blastocatellia > Pyrinomonadales > Pyrinomonadaceae > OLB17. Next base: position 21,259 of record JBKBYA010000006.1, read on the forward strand.
TGTGCATCGCGAGAAGTACAAGGACGACCTCGCGACGGCGTATCCCGCGCCGGGCACGTGGTCGGCCGTGCCCTTCCCTTCGTCGATCGGGCTTTACCAAAAAGGTCAGGGCTACCCCAAATTCGATCAGGCCAAAGCGGACCTCTACTACAAAAAGGTCACAGACAAGGTCGCAAACCTCATTTCAGACACGATACGCAAGTGGGACCTCGCGGGACTGTGAACAAATGCGGCATGCGCCGCGGCGCGTCTGGGGCGTCGCTGAATGCCGCTTGCGCCGCGACCACCGGTGTAACTCCGGATAGGACACAAGGCATTCGCAGCGCGGACGCGCCGCGAGCGTGTTAACGCTTCCAGTAATTTCGGATCTTAAGATCGAGCATCGGGAAGGCGCAGTACTCTACGCTGCGGCCCGACTCGCGGAGCTTCTGCACCATCGGGATCGCGGCGTCGGCGTTGCGTGTGTGGACGATGATCGTCGCGGCCCGCTGGAGCTCAGGATTTTCGTTGAGCCATTCGGCGATGGCGTAGCCCGTGTTCGCAAAATCGCCGTGGTCGTTTGACTCGTAATGGTGCGGCAGCAGGTCGTGATCGAGAAAGATCGCGTCAAAGCTGCTCTCTTCAAGGATCTGCTTGGCTTCGTCAACGGTCTCAGCGATCGCGAGCTCGTCGCCGTCAAACCGCTTCTCGAACCAGCGATGCCGGCGACGATCGTCGTCCAGCAAGAATACCGATATCGGCGTCCGCTCGGCTTTTACATCGGCGAGGCCGAGTCGGATCATTATGCTTCGAATGAGGCCCATAGTAATTGTCTAGAACGATCACAATTCGGATTTTAGCACACGGGGCCGCGGCGATTTGGGAGCGACGGCTCGAGTTTAGGCCGCGTTTCGCGACATCTTTGTGGACGTCCGAATTCGGGTGCTATAATCCGCGCCGACGCTCAATCCATCCATGTCGAACGAATCTCAACGCAAACAAAAATTGACGGTCGTCGCCGAGGACGATCCCGATGCCGAGGCCGCCGGCGTCTGTACCGTGTGCTTCGGCACCGGCATGGAGATCGTCGAGGGCAAGGGCGCGAGAATGTGCGTCTGCCGCAAACGCGACACCCAGACGAGCTCGCTCAAACGCGCGCGGCTGCCGCGCCGGTACGAGGCCTGTCACTTCCATAACTACAAACCTAAAAACCCCTCGCAGGTGCGCGCGCTCAAGATGGCGATGCAGCTCGCGATGGAATTCCCGGCCGCCGACGAGGGACTGCTTTTTTCGGGGCCGGTCGGCGTGGGCAAGACGCATCTCGCCGTTTCGGTGCTGAAGGGCTTGACCGAGCGCGGATTCAACTGTTTGTTTTACGAGTTCGGAACGCTGCTCAAGGAAATTCAGGATTCGTACAATCCGAACACAAAAGCTTCGGAACTGACGGTGCTCGGGCCCGTCCTCAACGCCGACGTCCTCGTCCTCGACGAGCTCGGCGCTTCAAAGCCGACCGACTGGGTCCGTGACACGATGGCGCACATTATCAACTCGCGATACAACGACCGCCGGCTGACGATCTTTACGACGAATTACGCGGACGAGCGCGCGAGCGAACGCGAGGAGACGCTCGAGGACCGCATCGGCGTGAGGCTGCGTTCGAGATTGTACGAGATGTGCCGGACGATCTCGATCGTCGGCGACGATCACCGCAAGAGTCTCAATAAGCCGCTGCGGTAGTTCAGGGCGATGAAGACGATCCTTTCGAGACCGCGGTCTTAACGGCCGCGGTCTTTATTTTTGGCAAGAGGCGATAACCGAGCAGCACGCTCAGCACGAGTGCGAAGATGGCCGGATAGAGAACGTCCGACTTTACGATCATCCAAAAGTGAACCACCCCGGCGACGGCGATCGGGTAGATGAGGCGATGGAGCATTTGCCAGCGCTTGCCGCCGAGACGTTTGATCATTCCGCTGGTCGAAGTTGCGGCCAGCGGCACCATCGCGAGGAACGCCGCCATCCCGATCGCGATAAAAGGCCGACGCGCGACGTCGGTGATCGTTCCCCAAAGATCGAGCCCGCGGTCGAAAACGAGATACGTGATCAGGTGCAGGCAAACGTAAAAGAAAGTGTAGAGCCCGAGCATACGCCGCACCTTTATCAGGTCGTTCCAGCCCAAGGTCTTTCTGAGCGGCGTGATCGCCAGCGTGGCGAATAAAGCAACCAGCGTAAGCACGCCGGTCGTGCGTAGTACGAATTCGACCGGATTCGCTCCCAGCCGACCGCGTGCGGCATCGACCGCGATCATCGCGAGCGGCACGAGCGCGTTGACCGAGACGACGACCTTTTTGAACTGTGTGTCATTCATAGCGGCGTCGGCTCAGAAATACTTTTGCAGGTCCATTCCCGCGTACAGCGAAGCGACCTGATCCGCGTAGCCGTTGAACGGCAGCGTATCGCGAAGCCCAAGCTCGCCGATGCGGCGCTCGCGGGCCTGCGACCATCGCGGGTGCGGAACGTCGGGATTCACGTTTGAGTAAAAGCCGTACTCGTTCGGGGCGGCGATGTTCCACGTCGTCTCGGGCTCGCGATCTGTGAGCGTGATCCGCACGACGGACTTGATGCTCTTGAAGCCGTACTTCCAAGGAACGACCAGACGGATCGGCGCACCGTTCTGCTTCGGCATCTCCTTGCCATAGAGCCCGGTCGCGAGGATAGTCAGCGGATGCATCGCCTCGTCCAGGCGGAGACCTTCGATATACGGAAAGTCGATGCCGGCCCGTAAGGACGACTTCATCACTTCCGGGTCGTATTTCGACTGAAATGCCACGTACTTCGCCGAACCGAGCGGCTCGACCTGATCGAGAAGCCGCTTGAGCGGAAAGCCCGTCCAAGGTATCACCATCGACCACGCCTCGACGCAGCGAAAGCGATAGATCCGCTCCTCCTGATCGAACCGAAGCAATTCGTCGACGTCGAACGTACGCGGCCTTTGCACGAGCCCGCCGAGCTCGACCGTCCAGGGCCGCGTGACCAATGCCTGGGCCTCCTTTGCCACGGCGGATTTGCCGGTCGAGAATTCGTAAAAGTTGTTGTAGTTGGTTATCTCCTCGAAGGAATTCGGCTCGTCGCCCCTCGGGCTTGCATCTGCCGGAGAGGTCGAGGGCAAAGCCTGATCACCGCTCTGCACGGATCCGCCGACAGATGAATTTGGGCTGAACTGGCGATAGAGCATCGCCGTCGCAGCGGCGGATCCGGCCAAAATGCCGGCGCGAAGAAACCTGCGGCGGTTAAGAAACAGACGCTCGTCCGTAACTTCGTCGGGGTGAACCTTAGCTGAGTCGCTCATATCTACCGGTTTCGAAGGCGCTTTATATGCAGTTTCGATCTTACCGAACATTCGCGGCGGTCAATTCCATTTAATTGCGGGCTGACGGCCCAAACGACGATTGTTCAAATTTTTTTCAACAAAAGTATTTCATTTTGAACGAAAATCTGTATAATGTGGTCACGGGCACGCCCTACCTCAGCCCGCACCACCTTTGTATGCTCACCTCAAATCAGCTCCTTCAAAAAGGAAGATACCGAATTCTGAACACGCTCTCGAGCGATCAGGCCAAGGGCTTTTATTCGGCGTACGACACGGTCAGCGAGACCACCGTTGTCGTTCGCGAGTCGACGGGCACCGGTGCTGATGCTCTCGACAGCTCGTGCGTCGGCGTCGAAAATCTTCGAGGCATTCGTCACGATTCGCTGCTGGGTCTCAGCGATTACTTTCAAGAGACCGAGCGCGGCTATATGGTCTTTGGGCCTTTCGACGGCAAGGACCTCGCCGAGCATATCTCGGCCCGCGGCTCGCGGCCGTCGGTCGACGAGGTCATCGCATGGACCGGCCAGATCCTCGGAGCCCTCGACTATTTACATCGTCTGCCGACCCCGATCATCCACGGCAATATTCGTCCGCAGACGATATGCGTCGCCGGCGACGGAACGGTAAAACTTCTCGCCGCACCGTCCGACCCTCGAGACCCGGCCGACGAAGGCGTCGCCTACCGGCCGCTCGAGCAGGTCTGGAGCAGTCTCGACCCGACCTCGCAAAAGGTCGTCGCCAAGAGCCTTGGCGATGATTATGAGCCTCAGCTCCGCAAGCCGCTAGACGCGCGATCAGATATCTATTCGCTGGCCGCAGTTGCCTACGAGCTGCTGTGCGGCGAGACGCCGAGGGCCGCGCTCGAACGCGCGATCGAGATGCTGGACGATAATCCCGATCCGCTGACGCCGCTCGCCGAAGCCGCACCCGAGGTTCCTGCTGAATTTGCCGGGCTCGTGATGCGCGCACTCTCGATGAGGCGCGAAGAGCGGTTCGCGTCTGCCGAAGAGTTCAGGTCGTTACTGCCCTCAAACGGCCTTCGGGCCGCAGCCCGGCCGCCGGCGGACGACAATGCAGTACTTGATCTCGAGCCCGCAGCGGTACCGGCCACGAATGTCGGTTTCGAGTGGAGCGAAGAGGAGCTTTATACCGATACCGCTGATAAGAGTGAGGCATCCTCCCCGCATTCGACAGCCGACGACGGCGACTTTGCCTTCAGCACGCCCGAGCCCGCCAAGAAGTCGTGGCTGGTCCCTGCCATTGCCGCAGCGGTACTGGTGCTCGCGGCCGTTGGGGGCTGGTTTGCACTGTCGGGCGGAAGCTCTCCCGCGCCGGCCGCGACGGCGTCGCAGCAGGTCCAGGCCCAGCCCTCCACGCAGCCTGCAGCCGAGTCGCCTGCGGCCGAGCTCCCGGCGTCACAGGACGTTTCTGCGACGTCCGCAAATCCCGCGCAGACCGGCGAGCAGACAGCCGCCGAAAAACGGAATGCCGCTGCCCCGGCCGCAAAGGACAAGGACAAGAAAGCGACCGCTCCGGCCGCGAAACCGTCCGAAGAGAAGAAAAAGGTAACCGTTGACGACTTGATCAACGATAACTAGTTCCCACCTATTAGCGATCCGCTACGACAAGAACGCATATGAACCCTTGCAAATCCAACCGTGCTTCAAATTCCGGTGTCGTACAAAAGTTGTTGACCGGAGCCTTCCTAATTTCGATCTTTGCGGTACTCGCCAGCGGTCAGGCGACGCAGCCGCCGCCCCAGCTGACGCTCGCCGACATTCTCATAGCGCTGCGTTCAAAGAAGCTGACGCTTCCGGAGAGGAACAAGATCCTGACCGATGCGGTCATGCAGCGCGGGATCACGTTCGCTTATTCGAACGAGATCGAGGTCGAGCTGCAGGCTACAGGGGCCGATGAGGCCTTGATCGGCGCGATCAAACGTAAGAGCCCGATCGTAAAGACCGCCGCGGTCGTTACGCCGCCGGTGACCGAGCCTAAGCCGGCGCCGCCGCCGGAGTGGCAGGTCTTTCAACAGCGGGCCGACGCAAGCGTCGCACGCGGCGATTACGACGCCGCGGTCGTCGAGTACGGCAGGGCTATCGAACTGAGGCCGACGCTCGCAGATGCCTACTTCAGCCGCGGTCTGATCTATTTGAACAAGACCTGGTGGGAACAGGCGATCGCCGATTTTTCGAAGGTTGTCGAGTTGAATCCAAAAGACGCCGCGGCCTTTATCAACCGGGCCAAAGCTTGGGAAAAGAAGGGCGACGCTGCAAAAGCAAAGGCCGACTACCAAAGCGCTCTGGCGATCAACGCGGACAACGCGGCCGCTAAGGCGGGCCTTGCACGCATCGAGGCCGACGAAGCCAAAGCTCTCGCTGCGGCTCCCGCTGCCGACAAGAAGCCGGCCGCTAACCCGACGACGGCCGCCGCGGGATCTGAGCAGCCCGTCAAGATCGTTCCGACCTCGATCGACCTCGGCACCTTGAGCTCGGCAAACGCCGTCCGAATGGTCAAGCCGACCTATTCTCCGATCGCTCTGCGGTCAAATATTTCGGGCAAGGTCACCGTTAAAGTGACGCTCGACGAAGAAGGCAACGTAACGTCGGCAAAAGCGATCGACGGACATCAGCTCCTTCGCCAGACGAGCGAGGACGCGGCAATGAAGTCGAAATTCAAGCCGGCGATGTATGAAGGCAAGCCGATCAGATCGACCGGAACGATCGTCTATAACTACGACCCTCAGGCCGGCCGATAGACCGATCAATAAGCGCCTGCCGCGGTTTCGGTCGTCACGCCCTCGGCCTCGCGGGCGATCTTGACGCCGACGCTTGCACCGATGCGGGTCGCTCCGGCCTTCAGCATCTCGCGAGCATCTTCGATCCCTTTTACTCCGCCGGAAGCTTTCACTCCCAGAGAGCTTCCGACGGTTTTTCTCATAAGAGCGACGTCGTGCGACGTCGCGCCGCCTTTGGCAAAGCCGGTCGAGGTCTTGACGAAATCCGCTCCCGCATTCTTTGCTGCGATGCACGCCCGTACCTTTTCCTGATCGGTCAGAAGGGCCGTCTCGATGATTACCTTGCAGAGGACATGATTCTCGTGCGCGGCCTCGACGACCGCCCTGATGTCCTCTTCGACGGCACAGTCGTCGCCGGACTTGAGCGCTCCGATATTGATCACCATATCGACCTCGCGGGCGCCGTCAAAGATCGCTCGCCGCGCCTCGTAGGCCTTGACGTCTGGCAGGGTCGCCCCGAGCGGAAAGCCGATCACCGTACAGACCGGTACTCCCGTGCCTTTAAGGTACGCGGCCGCTCTTTTTACCCAGGACGGGTTAACGCACACGGACGCAAACCCGAATTGCGCGGCCTCGTCACAAAGCTTTTTGATGTCGGCCTCGCTTGCCTCGGGCTTGAGCAGAGTGTGGTCGATCAGGCTCGCCCAGTCGTGCGCGGTCGCCGTCTCGCCCAGAACGATGCCGATCCGCTCAGCTCCCGCGTCGACGATCCTCTCGACGTCCGCCCGGCAAAAGGTCGGGCACCATTCATTTTCGCCCAGGCGTGACATGACCAGATCGGTGATCTGGTCGACGAGTTGTTCGTAACTGCCGTTGGTCTGCATATCAAAATTCAAATTCGTCCGCGGTACGATCCGTCGATCTGGTCGATCTTGCCCACGCGGCGTTTATGGCGCTCCTCGGTCAGTTCGCTCGCAAGAAAGGCCTGGACGATCTCTTTGATCTCCTCGATCGAGTTTTGCCCGCTGCCGAGGGTCAGGACGTTGGCTCCGTTGTGCTCTCTCGAATTGACCGCGAGAGCAGGCGAGTAGCACGCCGCAGCTCGCACGCCCGGCACCTTGTTAGCTGTGATCGCGCTTCCGATGCCGGCTCCGTCGACGACTATCCCGACGTCAGCCCTTCGCTCGGCGACATCTCTTGCGACGGCGTGGGCGTGATCTGGATAGTCGACCGCATCCGTCGAGTCTGTGCCGCGGTCGATGACCTGCAGCCCGGCGCGCTCGAGCCAGATCCTGATCTGCTCTTTGACGGCAAAGCCGCCGTGATCGGCGCCGACCGAGACCGTGCGCAGCTTGATCAGATTCTGACGGCCGGTCTTGCGGATCAGCTCGATCTCGAAATCGCGGACGAGGTCCTGAGCAAGCGGCGTGAGACGCGCGCTCTCGGCGATGCGTACCCGGGCCCCGCGGTCCAAGCCGCGAAGGTCGTCTTCGGTGATCAGCGATTTTGCCGATTCGTCGCGGTCAAATTCCCGTCCGAGCTTGTCCTTGAGCGAGTTGACGACGACGTGTTCGGGCGTAGCCCTCGGCTCGACCGGAGCTGCGTCCGGCACAGAGCTGAGAACTTCTTTGACAAGTGCTCTGACACGATCTCGGGTATTGTCTGTCGGTTCTGACATCGATGCTGGAGCGTGATCGGACAACCCAACTAGAGGGGTAAGACTTGCTAATGTCCGGACACTTTGAATAGTATTTCCAAAAGTTTCGTCAATCAAATCCTATGTCATCAGAAGCTACCGTGGGTGCTGCGACAGAATTCGCCAATCCCAACCTCGAGGTACTTTTCACCCGCGAGCAGATCGCAGATCGAGTCGTCGAACTCGGCCGACAGATAACCGCCGAATACGCGGGCAAGGAGCTCGTGCTTGTCGGGGTGCTCAAGGGCTCGTGCGTCTTCATGGCCGATCTTATGCGGGCGATCGACCTCAACCTCACGATCGATTTTATGTCGGTCTCGAGCTACAAGGACGGCACGCAGTCGACCGGCGACGTCGAGATACTGAAGGACCTCAGCAATCCGATCCGCGACAAGCACGTCATCGTCGTCGAGGACATCATAGACACAGGCCTTACGCTGTCGAGACTGCTGGACATCCTCGGCTCGCGCGGGGCGGCATCTATTCGGCTCGCGACCTTTCTCGACAAACCCGAGCCGCGCATCAAGAAAGAGGTAAAGGTCGATTATTGCGGCTTTGTCATTCCAAACCGATTCGTCGTCGGATACGGACTCGACGCCGCCGGGCGCTATCGAAACCTGCCATTCATCGCGGTCGTCAAAGACCCGGCCGCGGTGTGAAGCCAAGCTGCGCGGCCCGTTTGACCGAATAAGTTCGGTTCTTTATAATCTAGACTTTTCGACCAACGGGCTTATTTTGCCCTGTCGATATCTGGAGAGTACAAATACGATGAGTTACGCAATCATCAGAACCGGCGGAAAGCAATTCCCAGTCGCAGAGGGTCAGACACTGCGCGTCCCGTCGATCGACGCCAAGCCTGGCGACAAGGTCGATGTCGAGGCGCTCGTTACCGGCGAAGGCTCGGGAGCCAGCTTTGGCGGGGCGACGGTCTCGGCAACCGTGGTCGGTCACGGCCGCGACGAGAAGATCATCGTCTTCAAGAAAAAGCGCCGCAAGCAGTACAAGCGCAAACAGGGCCACCGCCAAGGTTTTACCGAGATAAAGATCGAAAAGATTTAACAGGATTCAGCTATGGCACATAAGAAAGGAGTAGGTTCATCGAGGAACGGCCGCGATTCGCATTCGAAGCGGCTCGGTCTCAAGAAATTCGGCGGCGAGCATGTCCTCGGCGGAAATATCCTCGCTCGCCAGCGCGGCACCAAGTGGAAACCCGGCGTAAATGTCGGCCGCGGCAAGGACGATACGCTTTTTGCCTTGATCGAAGGCGTGGTCAAATTTGAAGACAAGGGCCAAAAAGGCAAGTTCATCAGCGTCTACGCGGTTGAGACGGCCGAGGCGTGATCGCCGCTCCAGGCCGTATCATTGAACGCTCGCTTTGGCGAGCGTTTTTCATTGGCGCTCGGAGCGGCGGCCGCTGCGAAAAAAATTTCGGCGTGCTGCCGGCCTAATTTCCACAGGCTGTCCGTTTCGTTAGAGAAGGTTGCTGCCGAGCTTGGTTCGCACAGTTGGGCACATCGTCGATTTTCCACATTCTTATCCACAGCGCCGGGGCGCGTTTTTCCACAGACGCTTTCAAAACGGGAGATAATAGCGTGCCCGAAGTTAAAGCACTTTCTACTTGACTCCGTTTTTTTCGGGTGTATTATCGCTCCACAGTCGATATCACTTACGGGTGTTTTGACCGATCCGGAGAAAGGCAGTTGGTGCGGTGACGCACAGCTGAGGGCAGCCGACAGCGGAAAGTAGGCCGCTAAGACGCTCGGGATCGAAGCCGAAAGGCTTGCTAGGGCGGAAACTGGGCCGCCCGAGTTGACCGGATAAAAACGGTCAACGCCATCAGGAGCTGATCACCCTGACGGTGCTAGGTCGCTCGCCTCCGAAAGGAAGCTGAGCCTCGTTGCCGGACTCGTAACCGGCGGTGGAGGAAAAGCCACCATAACAAAAACCTAACGGCACCGCACGCCATGTGCAGACGGGTCGTCGGCGAAAGCCGATCCGGGTGCTGACCGGAGAGTCAAGCCTTCCGCGGGCGTCTCCGGGATATAAATAAGCGGTTCGAGCGTGTACATGCGAGGACTGCGATTTACCCTCCGAATACGAAAGTGTTCGTCGAGTAAAAGAAAGCGCCGCTTCGAGAGATCGAGGCGGCGTTTTTAATTTCGGGCTCCCGGTTCGATCGCCGGGCCGCGATCTTTGTCTAAACAGGCTCGACCTCCTAGAATCAGGTGAAAGGCGTGTTTATCGATCGTGCAAAGATCAGGGTAAAAGCGGGCGACGGCGGAAACGGCGTCACGGCCTTCCGTCGGGAAAAGTTCGTTCCCCGCGGCGGCCCCTCGGGCGGCGACGGTGGGCGCGGAGGCGACGTGTGGCTCGAGGCGACCGAGGGTCTGAATACGCTTTTGCACCTTCGTTACAATCCAGAGCACGTCGCCGAACGAGGCCGGCACGGCGAGGGCTCAAATCGGCACGGCAAGGACGGCGAGAGCGTTACCGTCCAGGTTCCGGTAGGCACGCAGGTCTTCGATGCCGTCAGCGGCGAGATGCTCTTTGATTTTGTCGAGGCCGGCCAGCGCTATTTGGCGGCGAAAGGCGGCAAGGGCGGATGGGGCAATTCACACTTCGCGACCTCTACGCGACAGGCACCGAAATTTCATTACAACGGCCGCCCCGGCGAAGAACGCGAGCTGCAGCTAGAGCTCAAGCTGATCGCCGACGTCGGGCTCGTCGGCTTTCCCAATGCCGGCAAGTCGACGCTCATCAGCGTCATCTCAGCCGCTCGGCCAAAGATCGCCGATTACCCCTTCACGACGCTCGAGCCCAACCTCGGCGTCGTCGATCTCGGCGATTACAGGACCTTTGTCGTCGCCGATATCCCTGGCCTGATCGAGGGAGCGTCCAAAGGTGCCGGACTGGGCGATCGATTTCTCCGGCACATCGAAAGGACAAAGCTGATCCTGCATCTCGTCGACGTCTCGTCGCTGTCCGGACGCGACGCCGTCCATGACTACGAGGTCATAAATCGCGAGCTGGCGGCCTACAGCCCCGAACTTGCCAGGCGCCCGCAGATCGTCGTGGCGACCAAAACGGACGCGCTCGACGAGCCCGACCGGCTAGTATCGCTTCGCGAGGCTGCCCAGAGGGACGGCCGAGACTTTGTCGAGATCTCGTCGGTCGCTAACCGAGGCATACGCGAGCTGATCTCCCTGATCGACCGGCGCCTCGGCGAGATCTCGGCCGACCCTGGCCACCGCGCCGACGTATCGGCGGCGAAATGAAGGTGCCGCCGCTTTGCCAAACCGAGATCTTTTGCCAAACCGAGATCTAATGAAGCGAATAGGTATCTACGGCGGGTCCTTCGATCCCGTCCATCGAGGGCATCTGTTGATCGGCCGTCGCGTCCGCGAACAGTTCGGACTTGACGAGCTCGTCTTCATGCCCGCTTGCCAGGCACCGCATAAACGCCGCAGTCGACCGACCGCGGCGATCGACCGGTACACGATGCTCTGCTTGGCGACCGAGGCCGACGCGTCGCTCAGGGTCTCGAGACTGGAGATCGAGCGGCCCGACCATCCGTACACCTTCGAGACGTTGACCACGCTTAAATCCGATCTTCCGAACGACCGGATCTTTTTCGTGATGGGCGCCGACTCGTGGGCGGATATCACGACATGGTTTCGCTGGGAGGATCTGCTCGCATTGGCCGATCACATCGTCGTCACTCGGCCTGGCCATCAGATCGCGACGGATCATGTTCCGTGCGAGGTCCGCGATCGGATCGTCGACTGCCGCGGCGTCGAGCGGGCAGAGATCCGCGGCACGGCGTCGATCTATTTCACAGACGCGGTCAACGTCGACATCTCTGCGACGAGAATACGCAGTCGTGCGGCCGCGGGGGACGACTCGTGGCGTTCCGACGTGCCGGAAAACGTTGCAAATTACATCGAAAAATATCAGATTTATAGCTAATGGAAGAACTACAGGAAAAGACCCTGCGTCACACGACGTCGGTCGGCGAGATCTCTGACGGCCGTACGCCATTCTCCGAGCTCGACCCCGAGATCAGACTGGCTCTCCACTCCGCATCCGAAAAGAAGGCCTTGGATCTCGTCGTTCTCGACCTGAGAGAGATCGCCAGCTTTGCCGAGTTCTTTGTGATCGCGAGCGGTTCAAATCAGCGTCAGGTGCAGGCCATCTGCGACGCGATCGACGAGCGGCTGCGTAAAGAGCATCAGAGCAGGCCGGTTCGGGTCGAGGGATACGCGTCCGCTGAATGGGTGCTGATGGATTACGGCGATTTCATCTTTCACGTATTCAATAAGGAATCCCGCGAATTCTATGATCTCGAACGCCTCTGGCGTGACGCTCGGCGCGTCGAACTGCCTTCGGAGTTATAAACAAGGATCATAAAAATGTTTCGAGGACTCTCGTTTTATTTGCTCTGGGCCTTGATCCTTGCGGGTACCGCCGGAGCCCAGTCAACGCGCGAACTCTCGGGGACGGTCGCTGACCGGGCCGGCGCAAAGGTTGCCGGAGCTGTCGTCTCGATCCGCGAACCTGTGAGACGAACGGTCGTCACCGACGGAGAAGGCAGCTTCTCTTTTGGCCCACTTCCCTTTGGCGTGTACGTCGTTCATATTTCGGCAAGCGGCTTTGGCGAGATCTCGCGGACCGTCAGGCTCGACGCGGCGTCCGGCCCGCTCTCGATCACGCTCGACATCGGCGAACTTAACGCCACCGTGACGGCCGAGGTCGGCGAGGAGACAGATCGCCAAAACGTTCCTCAGGCGGTCAATCTCATCGGCGGCCGCGAGATCCTTGAACGGGCCAATCCCATTCTGGCGCAGGCCGCGCAAGAGGAGACGGGCGTCAATGTCCAGCGGACGAGTCCGACGCTCGGGGGCATCTTTGTCCGCGGCCTTGTGGGTACCAAGGTCAACGTTTTTGTCGACGGCGTCCGCTACACGACCAGCGCCCAGCGCGGCGGGATCAGCACATTCTTTAACCTCAACGATCCGTCGGGGATCGAATCGATGGAGATACTTCGCGGCTCGAGCAGCGCGCAGTACGGCTCGGACGCGCTCGGCGGAACGATCGGCATCATTTCCAAGAGCCCGGTCCTAGGCGACAAGCGGCCGGAGCTTCACGGCGAAATCGGCGGTTCGTACAACAGCGCCGACCGTGCGGCCGGTGGGTCGATCTTGTTGAGCTACGGCACAAACCGTCTCGGCGGCTACATCGGCCTCGCCGGGCGCCGCGTCGGCGAGATCCGGACGGCGGACGGACTCGATTCGCACTCGGCGTTGACACGCTTTCTCGGGCTGCGGTCCGATATTCTGGGCACGCGGCTGCCCGACACCGGATTCAAACAGTACGGCGGAAAGCTTCGTCTCAACTACTCGCCGAGCGCCGGGCAGCAGTTGGTCTTTCATTATTCTCGAAACCAGCAGGACGACGGCAAGCGTTACGACCAGCTGCTTGGCGGCGACGGCAATCTCATCGCCGACCTAAAAAACCTGATGCTCGACCTCGGTTTCATCAGGTATGTCAGGCAGAGGTTTCTCGGTTTTGACGAGTTCTCGGTCACGGGCAGCTTTAACAGCCAGCGAGAGGAGCGAGTCAATCAGGGCGGACAGGGCGACCCGCTCGGCACGATCACGCACCAGTACGAGAGAACGACGGCGACGGGATTCAATTTTTTCCTAAACAAATCGCTCGCTTCGAGGCACTCTCTCACCTTCGGCGGCGATCTATACTCGGAGCGGGTCAATTCGCCCGCATACACGTATAACCCGCGGACCAGCGTCGTCCGGCCATCGCGGCCGCGAATCCCCGACAAGTCGCGATACCTGCTCGGCGGTGCATATCTCCAGGACGTTTGGCAGGCGATACCGGAACGCCTGCGCGTGAGCGGCTCCATTCGCTGGAACGGAGCCCGCTATCGGGCACGGGCCGCGGATAGCCCCGTCGTCGCGGGGCAGCCGCTTTGGAATGATGATTCGCTTCGGACAGGCGATCTGTCGGGACGGATCGGCGCCGTCTACAGGCTTGTCGGCGGCCTGAGGATCGCGGCGAGCTACAGCCGCGGATTTCGCGCGCCGAGCATCACGGATCTCGGTACGCTAGGCCTGACGGGTGACGGATTCGAGGCCGACTTTCAATCGGCGGCCGCATTCGGCGGAACGATCGGCACTACCGCGGGCATAGACGCCGTTGATACGCGGCTTCCGGTCGAGCGGCAAAGGTCGGAGATCACCGACAACATCGATCTTGGCGTGCGTTATGCATCGCGGCGATTCGAGACCGAGACGACAGTGTTTTTGATCGACTTTCGAGATGCGATCACGAAGCAGACACTGATCCTGCCGCAGGGTTCGGTCGGCCGGACGTTGGGCGATCAGACGATCACGGGCCAGCTCCCGAGCGGCGCGGTATTCGTCCCGCTTTCGACGTCGCCGGTGCTGATCAGGGCGAATTACACCGGAGCGCGGATCTACGGATTTGAGTTCGAGACCGAGGCCCGCATAACGCGCGATCTCAAATTTGCGGGAAACTACACATTCATACATTCCGAGGACAAAGAGACAGGGTTGCCGCCGAATATCGAAGGCGGAACGCCGCCGCCGACCGGTTTTGTGAGCCTCAAGTACGAGCCTGCCGGAAGCTGGTTTTGGCTAGAGGTCTTCTCGACGCTGGCTGCAAAGCAGGACCGCCTGTCGAATCTCGACCTGAGCGACCGTCGTACCGGCGCGACGCGGTCCCGAACGCAGATACAAAACTTTTTCCGCCGCGGCGCGTGCGTGCGCGGCTTGACCAACGATCCGGACGCCATGTGCGGAACCGGCGACGAGACGATCCTGCTGCCGACGGGCGAGACGATCCTGCAGGTGCAGAACCGGGTCCTCGGCCCGGGCGTCAATGCGGCGCCGATGTTCACGTACCTGCCGTCGTACGCGCTTTTGAGCGTGCGGGGCGGATTGCGATTTCGAGAGCGTTCGCAGATCTTTTGGGCATTTGAGAATATCCTCGATGCACAGCATCGCAACCCGAGCTGGGGCATCGACGGCCCGGGACGCAACATTCGCGTCGGGTATATCTACCGATTCTGATCATGCCGCGGCGAAAGCGGCACCACCCTTTAAATGAAACTTCGTTTCGTCTGGGTCGGAAAGACCAAGGACCGCAACTATAAGGCGCTTGAGGACGAGTACCTCGGGCGCCTTCGCCGCTTTGCAACTGTTGAAATAGTCGAAGTTCGCGACGCCCAACCGCCCGACCGAAAACAAACCGAAAGCCAACGGATACTGGAAAAACTGAATCCAACGACTTACGTTTGCCTCCTCGATGTCGAGGGCAAACACCTCTCCTCTCGTCAGCTTGCTGCCGAGCTGGAAGCTTGGCAGAACCGGGGACTGAAGGAAGTTGTATTCGTTATCGGAGGCTCCGACGGGGTCACGGACGCCGTTGGACAAAGGGCTGATCTCAGGCTATCTTTATCGTTTATGACTTTCACGCACGAAATGGCGCGCGTGATCTTATTGGAGCAGCTTTATCGGTCCTACACAATTTTAAGGGGTTTTCCGTATCAAAAATGAGCAAATTGAATTTAAAGCAGATCAAGCAGAGGCTCCTCGACGAGCGAGAATCACTGATCGGCAAGCTTAGCGGCAACGATCTTTCGATCGATGACTCAGAGACGCCGGACCCGGTCGATCTGGCGGTCCGAAACTATTCCAAGAACGTAATGCTCGCGGTCTCCGAGAACGAAAGCAAGCAATTGGTCCTGATCGACGAGGCGCTGCGGCGCATCGACGACGACGAGTACGGCGAGTGCCAGAACTGTGAGGAGCCTATCAATCCAAAGCGGCTCGCCGCGATCCCGTGGGCTCGCTACTGCCTCAACTGTCAGGCACTGCTTGAGCAGGGACTGCTCGACGAAGACGAATAGACCGGAGCAAGGGACCGGATATTTCGCAGGCGGGGACCGACCGGTCCCCGCTTTTTATTTTGTTATTGCGCTAGAATGGCGGCCGTGCTGAGCGATCTGCTGGACCCGTTGATCTCGATCGCGTTCCCGAGCGCCTGCCTTGTCTGCGGAGCCTCGGTCGATCGCCGGGATGACGGCGCCGCATGCGGCGCTTGCTGGAGCGCGACACGACTGCTCGGTGACATTCAGAATAGTTGTCTCAGATGCTGCGCGATCACGCCGCTCGCCTCGCAGGCCGACTCCTGCCCGGAATGCGAATCGGCCGACTTCGACCGTGCGGTTTCAGCCGGCGTCTACGAAAAGGCCCTCGCTGCCGCCGTGTGGCATCTCAAGCACCGTCCCGTCGCCGCTCCGCGGGCGCTCGCTGCGCTGGACCGAGCTATCGCTTCGATCGAACGGGACGTTCCGCGGCTGATCGTGCCGGTGCCGCAGTCGCGTAAGCGAACTCTCGAGCGCGGTTTCAACCAGGCCGAGGTCCTCGCTCGATATGTCGCACGCCGCATCGGCCGACCGATCTGCACAGGAGTCCTCGTTCGTTCGACGCACACCCCTAAGCACCGCGGCGGGATGGACCGCAAGGCTCGGGCCGCAACGGTGGCCAAGGCATTCGAGGCCAGAATCCCGAAGCTCATCGACGGCTCGAACGTTCTGCTCGTGGACGACGTGCTCACCTCAGGCTCGACGGCGTCGGCATGCGCGGCGGTACTAAAAGAGAAAGGCGCGGCGAGGGTAGATGTGATCACCCTGGCACGCGCCGTGATGCAGTCGAACTGACGCTCCCGACTTACGGGGCGTCGTACTTCGGCACAGGCAGGTCGGTCCCCAAGCCCCACTGCGCGGCAAAGAAGGAACCGTTCGAACTCCTTAAGACATACCAAACGCCCGTCGACGGTCGGAACACGCTGACATCGTCTCTGCCATCACCGTCGTAGTCGCCGACCACCGGAATGTCCTCGCTGATCCCCCATTGAATGTACTGGGCCGCCCCATTCGAACTCTGCAGTATGTACCAGACGCCCGTCGACGGCCGGTAAACGGCGGGATCCATCTTCTGATCGCCGTCAAAATCGCCAGCCGCCGGGATATCTCCGTTCTGCCCCCAGCTGACCGAACGGAAGCCCGCGGTCGCCGGCGAGCCGCTCGGCGACCACCACCACTGTCCGGTCAGCGGCCTAAAGATCGCGCGATCGGCGAGGCCGTCCCCGTCGTAATCGCCCGGCGTCGGAATGTCGCCGCTCGAGCCGAATCCAAAATTGCCGACCGCCGAGCTTGAGGAGAAATGGATCGTCCAAACCTGATTCGACGGCCGGTAAACAGCGATATCCGCCTTTGCATCGCCATCGTAATCGGCCGCGACCGGGATGTCGCCGCTCGCTCCGGCGACGGCTATCGTCGTCGTATTCGTCGAGCTCTTAAAGATGTACCAAACGCCGGTCGACGGCCTGAAAACGGCCACATCGGTTATGTTGTCGCCATCGTAATCCTCCGGCACCGGAATGTCGTCCGAGAGGCCGTAGCCCTGGATGCGGTTGGTCGAGTTCGAGCTGTGGTTGACATACCAGAGCCCCGAGCCCGGGCGAAAGATCGAGAGGTCGGTCTTTAGATCGCCGTCAAAATCGGCCGACGACCGAGCTCGCGTGATCCGGTCGATCTGGCCGTTGCTGTAACAGACGTAGATCTCGCCGTTGTTGTCCTGGCCAAACGAGACGATGTTCCGCGGCGTATCGATGAGCAAGCTCGAACTCGTGCCGTTCCAGAGAAAGATCTCGCCCGTGCAGTAGTCGGCGTAAACGTACGAGCCCGCCGGCAGACTTCCCTGCGTCCCGCGATAGACGAATCCGCCCGTGACGGAACACCGCCCGGAACTGTGCGAATACTGGAACAGCGGCGGGATGTACGTCGTCGGCGGATTGGTGCAAAGCGTCGGATCGATATTCGTGCACTGCGTGCCCTCGTAGACGCGCCAGCCGTAATTGCCGCCGCCCGAGGTCACGACGTTGACCTCCTCGAGCGCGTTCTGGCCGACATCGGCGATCCAGAGGTCCCCGTTCTGCCGATCAAAAGACCATCGCCAAGGGTTTCGCATACCGATCGTCCAGATCTCCTGACAAGTCACGCCAGCGGTCGTGCTGCCGCCGTCGCAGCGGCTCGTTCCCGCGCCGACGAAAGGGTTGGTCGGCGGGATCAGGTACGGCACCTGAGAGCCCTGCGGGATATTCACATCGATGCGAAGCATCTTGCCGAGCAGCAGCGATCGATTCTGCGCCCGATTGCCCGGGTCGTTGGCCGAGCCGCCGTCGCCCATGCCGATATACAGATAGCCGTCCGGGCCGAATTCGACATTTCCGCCGTTATGATTTGTGAACGGCTGCGGGATCGTAAGCAGGATCCGCTCGGTCGCCGGATCGCCCTGATTCGGATTGGCAAGGCTGGCCGCGTACTCAGCGATCACGGTCGCTCCGTCGCCGACCCGTGTATAGTTGACGTAAAACTTTCCGTTCGTCGCGAACTGCGGGTGGAACGTCATCCCCAAGAGGCCGCGCTCGTCGCCGCCGCTCACCGGTATGACGATCTTTCCGGTAAGGTCCAGGAATGTCGTGGGCGATGTCGACCCGGGCTGCAGCACGCGTATCAGTCCGCCCTGCTGCACTATAAAGAGGCGCTTGGTCGCATCCGGCGAGCTCCTGATCAAAACCGGACGGCTCAGGCCCGTAAGGAAAGTTTGCAGCCGCGGCGTATACGGAGCGGGCACGCCCTGAGCAAATGCGCTCGCCGCCCATAGAGTGACGACGAGCAGTAAGATCGAACGGACAATGTTTTTCATTTGATACTCAACCCCTGTGAAGTATGCGGAAAGTGCGAGGTCCTGGTCTCGGCAACCAATTTCTTCCGTGTAATGGGTAAATCGATTGTATTCGTGCGACGGCGGCGGTGGCAAGAAGTTTGTTCAGACGCGGTATCTGAGCTTTTTGCCGGTGCCGGCCGGGTCGCCGTTGTCGATGTTTTGAAGTCGAAGCGTGATGTCCGCGGTCATATCGAGCGACGCTCGTTCGCCGCGCGCAAGATGCGCATGGCCGGCGGCCGCGATCATTGCGGCGTTGTCGGTCGAGAGATGCTTTGACGGGAAGTATACCGGCACACCGAGTCTGCCCGCGGCTGCTTCGGCCGCCGAACGCAAGGCCAGATTACACGCGACGCCGCCCGCGACGATCAGCGTCTGCGGCCGACGCTGGCGGGCCAGTTTTTCCATCGTTCCGACGAGCGAGTCGACAACACTCGCCTGAAAGCTCGCCGCAAGGTCTTTGATCGCCGGGGTCGGCTCGTCGCCCGGCCGCAGCGGCTCGATGCCGTTTTCGCGAACGTAGCGGGAGACCGCGGTCTTAAGGCCGCTGAAGCTCATATCCAGCCGGCCGTCGGAGATCTTTGCCTTGCTGAAGCGGACCGCCTTTGCGTCGCCCTCGCGAGCCAGCCGCTCGATGATCGGTCCGCCCGGGTAGCCGAGGCCGAGCATCTTCGCGATCTTGTCAAAGGCCTCGCCTGCCGCGTCGTCGCGCGTACGCGAGACGATCTCGTATCTGCCTTCTTCGGGCACAAAGAAGATGTTCGTGTGGCCGCCGGAGACTATCAGGGCCATCGCCGGAAACGTGATCGGCGGATTGTCGAACGCCACCGAATAGAAATGTCCCTCGATGTGATTGACGCCGACGAGCGGGACGTCGAGCGCAAAGGCAAGCGCCTTTGCGTAACAGACGCCGACGAGCAGCGAACCGATAAGGCCCGGCCCCTGCGTCACGGCGACCGCGTCGATCTCCTCGAGTTCGACCCTCGCCTCGTCGAGTGCCTGGGCGATGACGGGCTCGATCTTTTCGAGATGCTCGCGCGAGGCCAGCTCGGGCACGACGCCGCCGAAGGGCCGGTGAAGTTCGATCTGCGACGAGATGACCGACGACAATATCTCGCGGCCGTCACGCACGACGGCGGCCGCGGTCTCGTCGCACGAGCTTTCGATACCGAGTACGAGCACATTTAGATTCTTGCCGCTCGCGCGCCTTTGTGCAAATTAAAAAAGGCGTCCCGTTAAGAGACGCCGTCACGCCGTGAGGCCAAGATCATTACAAAGTAACCCACCCCTTGCTCGTTCTATTAATTTGTAAGAATGTAATGATCGATCCGCATCGTCATCGACCGACGTTATCCTGACTTGGTCCGACAGCAGGAGAATGCGGACTCTTGTCAGTAAGATTCCCGATCACACCACCAAAAAAGAGTATCGCCAAAATGAGGACAAAGGCTCCGATGGACAGCAGGGCCCAGTAGATCCCTCGATACGCTTTTGCGGTATCTTCGCGAACTCCGATATCACTGCCGCTTGAATCACTCATTTGTTTTGCCATATCCTTTCCGCGATCCCGCTGCAATTTGTGCAATGGCCGTGCCAGCCTCGACGGCGGCGTATTTAGCCGCATTTGGCGGCGGAACGGCGGGCGATCGCCCCGCGGCCAGTACTGTTTGAGTACATTCAGCGTATCGGACAAAGCTCTGCCGTGAATGAAAAAAATATTTTCTCGAGAGCGCGCGGGTGATGTATCTTACTTCCATAAAGGCATATGATCCCGGATCGCCCTTATTGGATCGAAATGGAAGACCGCAGCGACTATCTATGGGTCGCTGTCGGCGGCGACAGGCTGGACGCGCAGATCTCTGCCGCCTATTGGAATGAGATCGCCGAACGATGCTTTGAGTCGGGCCAAGACCGCATCCTGATCGAAAAGGATTTTCCCAAGCCGGTCGATCCGCCCGAGATGCTGCAGATGGCCGAGCATCTCGGCCGCCTGCTGCCGAACCGGCGTATCGCGTTCTACGATCGTCACGGCCACAAAAGCATCAATGAGCTCGGCAAGCGGCTCGCCCGCAATCGCGACGTGCTGATGCAGGTCTTTGATTCGACCGACGAGGCAGAAAAGTGGCTCCGCGCGAATTAGACCCGCTCAAGCCGCGGCCTGGATCCGATCGTTTGCCGAACCCCCGAGTTGTACTACTAAGAAATAGACCGCAGTACCGAAGTTAAGACCGTTCGCTCACAGGAGGATCTGATGGGAAGAAAGATTCTTGGCATCGTCGCCGGCTGGATAACGGCGTGGGCCATTTTTGCTTTGTTTGAAATGATCGCGTCGGCCTTTGCCCCGCAGCCGCCCGGCAATCTCAGCCATATGACGACCGACGAAGTGAGACGATTTATGCTCTCGCTGCCGCCGAGCGGATACGTGATGATGCTTGTCGGGTACGTTATCGGCTCGTTCGCCGGCGGATGGATGGCGACAAAGGTCGCGCAGGCGCGCACGACGCCCGCCTTTGCTCTGATCGTGGGCGTGCTGCTGATGCTTGTCGGCGTCGCTAAATTCTTTGTGCTGCTCCCTGGTCAGCCGATGTGGTTCATCGCCGCGTCGATGATCACTTACATTCCGCTGGCGTATCTCGGCTACCTGGTCGGGCACCGGCGGAGCTGACTTGTTAAGTGTGAGTGGTGAGTGGTGAACGGTGAGTGTTGAACGATGAGTTTGGAACAACCAAGCCGCGCGTCTCGCATCTCTTACCGCTCACCATTCACCGTTCACAGTTCACCGCTAACATCCACTCACCGTTCACCACTCACACTTCTACACTAAAACTCGCCGCTCACTTCTTCTCATAAAATCGCCAACGCGACTCGTAATCTCTCGGCAGCTTCCGATCCGTCAAGATCGCACGCACCATCTCGACCGGGATCGAGCCCTCACGCAGTATGCGGTCGTGAAATTCGCGATCGGTCATTTTTTTGCTGTCGACGAGCTCGTCGTGCAGGGCGTAAAACTGAAGGCCGCCGATCATATACGCGATCTGGTAAAGCGGGCCGTAGTCGCCCGAGAACGAACGCCGCACCTCGCCGAGCGCGTTCTCGCGCTCATGGCCGACTCGCTCGACCAGGAAGTCGACGGCCTCCTGCGGCGTCATCTTTTCGAGATGGAAGTTAAGGCTGAAGATGATCCGGGCGCACCGGTGCATCCGCCAAAAGAGCGCTCCGACGCGGTCCTCGGGCCTGCGATGAAAGCCCTTGTCCCACAGCAGGAATTCCCAATACAGCGCCCAGCCCTCGGTCCAAAACGGCGTGCGGAACAAATCGCGATACGGCCTGTACCTGCGATTCATGAACTGCTGCAGGTGATGGCCCGGAATGAGCTCGTGATGCGTCACCGCGCGTGCAAAGTGCGGGTTGTTGCCGCGCATCGACATCATCTTTTGCTCGTGCGTCATCCCGCTCGTCGGGTACGAAACGAGTATCGTCTCGCCGCCCAAGAAGAACGGCGCGACCAACTGCCGTTCGGGCGTCATCATCTCCATCCGCCACGTCTCTTTCGCCATGGGCGGGACGGTTACGAGGTTGTTCTTTTCGACAAAGTCGATCGCCTCGAGCGCGAGCGTGCGAATAAGCTCGGGCTGTTTGCCCGGCTCGACGTATTTTTGTTTGACGGCCTCGAGAGCTCGCTTCCAGTCGTCGCCGTAGCCCATCTCGCGCGAGGCCTTTTTCATCTCGGCCTCGCACCAAGCGAATTCTTTGTTCGCGATCTCGACGAGCTCCTCGGGCGTGTACGGGATCATCTCAAACTTCAGCTCCTCTAGCAGCGCGTCGCGGCCGATCGGGTCGCCGATGATCGTCGTCTTGTCGTCAGCTTTTATACCGACGAGTTTCTCCGTTACGAACGTCGCGTACTTGCCGAGCGCTTCGTCGGCCGTCTTGTACGGGTCGGCGTTCCACCACGAGAACATCGGATCGTAGCCGTTGTAGAACGTGAACCAGTTCTTCAAAGTCTGCCGCAGGCTCGCGACCGCGCGTGCGGCGCGATTGGCGACGGTGCGCTTCGGCTTAGCGGCGTTCGCCGCCTCGAATGAGCGCTGCGTGTCGGCGATCTGTTTAGCAAGGTCGTTCAGCGTCGCTGCGGCCTTTGCCGGATCGATCGGTTCCATCCGACGCCGCGAGTCTTCGAGATCGCTGATCGCCTTGGCAAAAGGCACGAGAGCTATCATCTCATCTAACTGTCGCCGCATTCTCGCGAGCTCTCTTTGCTCGTGCTCGAGATAGTTTTTGAAAAGGATGTAATCGACCTGCTCGTCCGTGTTGAGCATGTCGAAATTCAGCCTCGCGAGCACCGTCAGCTCGTCCGCATACAAACGCGATATCCGCTCAGCCCGGTTCGCCGAGAACGGCGCCGAGTACCACCGGTTGAGCGCCCCATAGTCCTGCTCAAACTTCTCGATCACACCCCGCAGCCGTGACGGCGGCTCGTTGTAATGCGCGAGCTGATCGCGAGCGGTCGTCTGGGCAACGACGCCAACCCATACCAACAGAGCGAGAGATAGAACCCGGACGGAATCCCGTAGTTTGATCAACATAGATTTTGTGAATCATTCGAGCGGCTTTGTACGCGCCAACACCATCCAAGGCAAGGCGACACCGCCGGCGATCCCCACAGCAACGATAATTACGAATATCAGTGACCAACCCAAAACTCGGAAGACATCGTTTAACCAACCATCCGAGAGCCAGGCGAACGTCAGAGTGGCTACTCCCGTACACGCAACTTGCGCCGCCATCGATGCGAGAAGAACGATCAGCTGGCGAAAAGAGGAAAGCCGGGCATACTTTGCCAACAGTAGAATCTGAATTGGCAAGCTCACCAGGAAAAACGGAGCGGAGAGGAGTGTGAGAATTAAGACAAATTCAAAGATCGTGATCGAGGAGGTATCCATAGGTCCGCTCGTTGGCTTACTGCTGCTGCGATTCTAAATCAATTCCCGACTAACGAGTTACCCCTTGCCCTTCTTGTTTCCGTACTACAGGAATACCATTGATGCATTTACTTCTTCTTTATTCGGCTGTGCCGCAGTGCTGTGCGGAAAGGCTCTGCCTTTCCGGTAGTGGTTATTTCTGATCTCTTTGAGGCTACGCCTTCGAGCGGCGGAGGCATAGCTTCCTGATAATCTGGGAAGCCTGACGGAAGGGTGCAGCCCTTCCGCACAGCAGTGCGGCACAGCCTCGAAGGAAATGGCCGTTTTGAGAATCTCGCTCCGCGGGCTGTGCGATCTGCCGGGATCAACAGCTAAGTTCCGCCAGAAAACTCTCCCCGTCCTTCAACTCCAAACCGAAATTCTCCGCGATGGTCTGGCCGATGTCGGCGAGGCTTTCTCTCGTGCCCAGGTTTACGCCAGCCTTGGCGGACTTGCCGTAGACGAGGAGCGGGGCGTATTCGCGGGTGTGGTCTGAGCCGCGGTAGGTCGGGTCGTTGCCGTGGTCGGCTGTGATGACGAGCAGATCGGAAGCTCGCATCGCGGCGAAGATGTCGGGCAGACGAGCGTCAAAGTGCTCGAGCGCTCGGGCGTAACCTTCCGGATCGCGACGGTGGCCGTAGAGCATGTCAAAGTCAACGAGGTTGCTGAAGATAAGCCCGCGTGATTCGTCATTCAACGCATTGATCGTCTGGTCGATCGCCTGCTCGTTGTTCTTCGCGACGAGATCGCGTGTCACGCCGAGGCCGTCGTAGATCGAAGCGATCTTGCCGATGCAGACGACATCGAGGCCGGCGTCGGCGAGCATCGGAAGAAGGTTCTCTCGCGGCGGCGGCACGGCGTAATCGTGACGATTCTCGGTGCGTTTGAAATCGCTCGCGGTCTGACCGACAAAAGGGCGGGCGATCACGCGGCCGACCTTGTGCTCGCCGTCGAGTATTCGCCGCGCGATCTCGCACATTTCGTAGAGACGTTCGACGGGCACGACCTCTTCGTGCGCGGCGATCTGAAAGACCGAGTCGGCCGAGGTGTACACGATCGGCTTGCCGGTGCGGACGTGCTCCTCGCCCAATTCCTTGATGATCTCTGTGCCCGACGCGGGAACGTTGCCGAGAATGCCGGGCACTCTTGCTTCGCTGATAAATCTGTCGACGACGTCCGACGGGAAACCGTTCGGGTAGGTCGGGAATGCTTTCTTCAAAACGATGCCGGCCATCTCCCAGTGACCGGTCGTCGTGTCCTTGCCGTTCGACTTGAGCGCGCATTTGCCGTACGAGCCGATCGGATCTTCGATCGCCGGAAGGTTCTCTAACGGTCGAATATTGCCGAGGCCGAGGCTTTGAAGATTCGGGACGTTCACCTTTCGTCCCTTGAAAATGTTGCCGAGCGTGTCGGCACCCGCGTCGCCCCACGCCGCGGCGTCGGGCATCTCGCCGATACCGGCCGAGTCGAGAACGATCAGACAAATGCGCTGAAAAGGAGCGTTGGACATAGGGACGATTTTAGGTTGTGACACGTCGAAAATAAAAACCGACCGCAATGTGGGAATGACCTGGGCCTAACGCGCCGGTGCGGTGTAGCCTTCTCGGGCTCTCACTTGTGTTCCGGGCGGCAGGCCTTTCAGCTCGATGCGGATCTTGCGCCAACCGCCGTCACGTTTGTTGTTCGATGAATAGTAGCCGAGCCGGTACTGAGTGCCGATGGTCTCGGCGATCGAGCGAAAGGCGAGCCGCGCGTCGCTGAGGTCCGCGGCGGGAAAGACCTTGCCGCCCGACGCGCGCGCAAAGCTCGAGATCTCGTCATTCGCGATCTCGTAGAGGCGCTTGCTGATGGCGAGTTTTTCAAAATCGCCGAGCTTGCAAAAGTCTTCGGTCCGCTCGAGCTTGTCGCCGGCCGCGCCAAAGCCGCGATAGTAACGGCGGATCTGCGCCGCCGAAAATCGCATCGCGCCGATGCAGTTGCCGAGCAGATTCTCTTCAAAGAAGGGCCGCGTGTTGACCTGGATAAAGAACGCGACGACGCCCGCCCTTGCGAGCAGTTCCCTTCCCTCGGCAAAGTCCGTCGCGCTCGTCGAATCGACGCCGTCCGTCAGCGCGACAAGCGCTCGTCGGCCGCGGTATTCCGGTGCCGGTTCGCCACGAAAAACGTTGGTCGCGATCTCGACAAGGCTGTCGTAATACGGCGTGCCGTTGCTCGTGCCGACACGGTCGAGGGCCGCGGCGAGAGCGGTGCGATCGTTGGTCAGGGGACTGACGATCTCGACGGCCGGGGCCGCGCGGTCCGCGTCGCGAACCGTTTTGAACGACACGATCGCCACGCGGTCGCCCGGCCTTAAGCCTGCGATGAAACTCTGCGCCGAGCGGCGGATAAGCTCGATCTCTGAACGCGTCGACCCCGAGGTATCGAGCAGCAGAGCGACCTCGAACGGCGCTGATGTCGCCGAGAATTCCTCGATCTGCTGAGGAGCTCCGTCCTCAAAAACGCGGAAGTTCTCTTTCTTAAGATCGAGCACGGCCTTGCCGCTCTTATCGGTCACGACGACCGGCACGTCGACGAGTTCTGTCTCGACACGAACGACGTCGTCATCCTTGTCTGGCGGCGGTGTGGGTAAAGCGACAGGCTTCTGCTGTGCGGAGACCGCGGCCGAGAGCACCGCGAAAAGAACAAACAACGTTCTTAGTGAAGACATAGTAAGCAAACCGTCGAGCAACGACACGATTGTACCAAATCGAACAAGTGCCGCCGGCACGATCCGGACCGAAGCGAAGCGTCAAACCTGCCGGCGGCCGGGTCTCGCTGTGATAACATCTCAGCCGATCGTCCGTTAGATATTCTCGATGCCGCGGGCACGCGCTGCGAGGTCCAATTATGAAAACTCGTCTCTCTATCGTCGCTCTCGTCCTTTGTTTGTCCGCCGCCGCGGGCCTCGCCTCTGGCCAGGTGCTCATCAACGAGATCTCGGCCGACCCGCCGGGCGTCGACGGGCCGTGCGAATATTACGAACTGCGCGGCACCCCGCTTGCGAGCGTGCCAAACATCTACTTTGTTCAGTTCCAGGGAAATCTCGAGCTCAATCCCGGCGGCGCGATGGTCGTGGTCTCGACGCCTTCGCTGAGCTTTGGATCGAACGGGCTTTTTGCCTTTGTCGGCACCCAGCCGTGCGGCTCGCGGACGTATCCGGCCGAGACGCTCGTCATCTCGAATGCGTTCATGGACGGGCCCGATACGATCAAGAACGGGACGCAGTCCTATTTCGTGATCAGCAGCACCACGGCGCTTACTCCGAATTTCGATTACGACGCCAACAACGACGGGGTACTGGAGCTGCCGGCCGGCGCGTCGGTGATCGACAGCATCGCTTTCAGCGACGGCGGCACCGGCGACTTCACGTACGCGCCGGCGCTGACGGCGAGCGGCGGCGCGGTCGGCGCGGCGACGCGCTTTGTAAACAATTCGACCGCCAACTCGGCGGCGGCCTGGTTTGGCGGCGCCCTCGACGGCACGGCAAACTCGTCCGTTTATTACAGCACCACGGTCAGGACGGCCAACTTCCCGCAGCCGCCGCTGCTCGGCGTGCTGACGCCCGCGGCGCCGAACAATCTGATCGTTGTCGACAATTTCGCTAGGCCGCCCTTTGACTTTGACGGCGACCAGAAGACGGACATATCGGTCTTTAGGCCAAACGCGAACGCCGAGTGGTGGATGCTGCGCTCCTCGAACGGCTCGGTCTATGCCTCGCAATTCGGGACGAGCAGCGACGTCCCGACGCCCGCTGATTTTACCGGCGACGGCAAGACTGACATCGCGTTCTATCGACCGTCGGCCGGACAGTGGTTTGTGCTGCGCAGCGAGGACCAGACGTTCTACGCTTTCCCCTTCGGCGTCAATACAGACACGCCTGCGCCGGCCGATTACGACGGCGACGGCCGAGCGGATGCCGCTGTCTATCGGCCGGGCGGCACTTGGTTCATCGCCAGGTCGACCGGCGGCGTCCAAACGACGCAGTTCGGCATCGCCGGCGACAAGCCTGTCGCAGCGGACTACAACGGCGACGGCAAGGCCGATATCGCGGTGTTTCGTCCGAGCGGCGGCTCGGGCAGCGCTGAATGGTGGATCCTTTACAGCAGCGGCGGCACATTCGCGGCGGCCTTCGGCTCCTCGACCGACAAGACCGTGCCGGGCGACTATACGGGCGACGGCAAGGCCGACATCGCGTTCTTTAGACCGTCTAACGGAAACTGGTTCGTGCTCCGCAGCGAGAACCAGAGCTTTTTCGCATTCCCCTTCGGCACGTCAGGCGATCAGATAGCACCGGGCGATTACGACGGCGACGGCAAGTTCGACGCCGCCGTCTATCGAGCGTCGGCGCAGACGTGGTACGTCAATCGAAGCACGGGCGGCGTGCAGATCGTGAACTTCGGCGCGGCGTCGGACCAGGCGGTCCCGAGCATATACGTCCGGTGACGGGCCGCACGCGAGACAGTTCTGCGGCCGGGCCGGTATCGGCCCGGCGGCCGTGAAATCCAGCCGCCGGAAAGCCGCGGCCGCACGCCCGGTCACGGATTGTTTTGTGCTATTATCTCCACGTTCACACCCGGACCATCGATTCGAAAAGTGCGCCGCCCGTGTGGCTGTATCCTCATTCTCAGTTCGATGAGACCGCCGGTGTGCCGAAAAGAAATCGAGCTCTCAGTCTTGAATACTCCTGCCGCTCTGCGGACGCGAGTGCGATCTTGAAAGGTCGCTCCTCGAGCCCGCGGGCCAGGAACCTCACGAGACCCTGACGTTCGGTTACTCCCTCTGTTCTCGATCACGAAATTGGAGAAATTTGTTAAATGCGAAGTAGATCTACAATACTAACCGCTTCGATCGTCTCATCTGTGTCGCTGGCATTTGCACTGTTTGCCGGTGTGCTGGCTCAGAATGCGTTTGCTCAAACGCCCTTGCTCGTTGAGGATTTCACGTATCCGGTCGGGTCCGCCCTCACCGCCAACGGCTGGACCGCTCACAGCGGTGCGGGGACAAATACGATCGTAACCTCGGCCCCGAGCCTCGTGCTGTCGGGCTACCCCGGCTCGGGCGTCGGCAATGCCGTCACGCTCGCGACGAGCGGCGAGGACGTGAATCGCCCGTTCGCGGCACAAAGTACGGGCTCGGTGTTTGCGGCGTTTCTTGTAAATGTTTCCGACGCCTCGACCGACCCGGCGGGCGGATACTTTTTTCACCTCGGTCCCGACCCGGTCGGCACGACCTTTCGGGGCCGCGTATTCGTCAAGAAGGATGCGTCCAATAACATCGCATTCGGTATCTCAAAGGCTCTGACCGCCTCGACCGATGTTGCCTTCACCCCGTTCAGCTACGCTCTCAACACGACGTATCTGATCGTCGTCAAATACACGATAGTCGATGGCACCGCCAATGACACCGTATCGATGTATGTCGGCACGACCGTTCCGTCGACAGAGCCTGCACCGACGGTGACGGCGACCGACACCACGCAGACAGACGTCAGTCCGGCAACCGTCTCGCTCAGGCAGGGCTCGGCCACCACGGCTCCGACCGCGCGGGTTGACGCGATCCGTGTCGGGACGACATGGGCCTCGGTGACCCAGGGCTCGACAGTTAATCAGCAGCACGTCATCGACTTTAACGGCGACGGCAAGACCGACTTTGCGGTGGTCCGCAATACGGGCGGCGGCACGGGCGGGCAGGTGACATGGTTCATCAATCTCAACGGTACGGGGACGACCAACGGCTACCAATGGGGTCTCGCGACCGACTACTTCGTCCCGGTAGATTACGACGGCGACCGAAAGACCGACATTGCGGTCTGGCGGCCGGTCGCGACCGGGCAGCCCTCGGGCAACGCGTATTTTTACATTTTGCAGAGCCAGACAAATACGGTGCGGATCGAGGACTTTGGGCAGAGCGGTGACGACCCGACCGTGGTCGGCGATTATAACGGCGACGGCAAGGCCGATGTAGCGGTCTACCGAGCGGGAGCTGCATCCGGTCAACAGAGTACCTGGTTTTACAGAACCGCTCCCGGCGGCCCAGTGATCTATGCTCCGTGGGGGCAGAATGGAGACTTTCCCGCCCCGGGCGATTACGACGGCGACGGCAAGGGCGACTTTGTCGTTCAGCGCAACAACGGCGGCGGGCAGGCCCGCTTCTGGATGCAGCAATCGACCGCGGGCTTTAACTCGATCGTATTCGGCACACCGTCCGACACGATCGTCCCCGGCGACTACGACGGTGACGGCAAGACCGACATTGCGGTCGTGCGTGCATCGGCCGGGCAGATCCACTGGTTCGTACGGCCGAGCTCGACCGGAACGATCAGCGGCGGACCGACGGCCATCTTTGGAGCGTCGGCGACCGACAATATCGCTCACGGCGATTACGACGGAGACGGCAAGACCGATTTTGCCGTTTGGCGGCAGGGCACGTTCTGGGTGCTCGGGTCGACCAGCGGCCTGATGGGTGCGAGCTTTGGCGCCGCGGGCGATTACCCGCTGGCTAACTTCAACACTCACTGATCGGCCGACATCAAGCAAAAAAAGCCTGAGCGCAAATGACGCTCAGGCTTTTTTTTTTCGGCTCGCGGCCGGCCTATATGTATTTCTCGACGACCTTTGCGATCGCTTCTCGCGAGACGGCGCCGACGATCCGCTCCTGCTCCTGGCCGCCCTTGAAGACGATCAGCGTCGGGATGCCTCGGATGCCGTACTGCTGCGGCACGTTCATATTCTCGTCGACATTCATCTTATAAACGCCGGCCTTGCCCTCAAACTGTTCGGCGACAGCCTCGACCGAAGGGGCGATCATACGGCACGGCCCGCACCATTCGGCCCAAAAATCAACGAGAACCGGCTTGTCTGAACTCAAGACGTTCGCTTCAAAATCCGAATCGGTAACCGACTTTGCAAAATTTCCCATTTTCAATGCTCCTGATCGATATCTTTTATAACGGGCATCCGCTTGTCGACGGATGCCCTGAATAATGACTATATGGTAGCCCGCAGTTCCGGTATTGACAAAAACGGTCGCGGCCGCGGGCGTTCGTGAACTCTTCAGCTCGGCGGCTGCGCGATCGATCGTCAAGCGCCGGTCAACCCAGCGCCGCCGAACCGTGCGTCGAGCGTGATATCGGTTGCGGCGAGCGCCCGGCTGATCGGGCAAGACTTTTTCACGGTCTCTGCGACCTGCAAAAACTCGTCTTCGCTTACGCCGTCGACGCGAACCTGCACAGAGAGATCGATCCGGTTTATCTTGAATCCCGCATCGTCCTTGCCAAGGAAAACCTTGGCCTCGGTCCTGACGTTTTCGGCCGGAGTGCCCCGTTTTTCGAGGCTCGCGTTGAGTGCCATCGAGTAGCAGCCGGCGAGGGCTGCGCCGATGAATTCCTCCGGGTTGCTACCTGGCTCATCGCCCATTCTCGTCGCGAATGAGAATCTGCCGTCATACGTACCGCTTCCGAGCACCATCCGGCCTTCGCCGTCGGTCAGCGTTCCCGTCCATTCCGCAATTGCCTTTCTTTCCGCCATTTTGCTCTTCTCCCCTTGGTAAATTGAATGCGTCTTCGACCTCGGCCCTGCCCGCCGATGATCAAATGTTCTGCCGTGAAATATCGATTGTGGCCCGGCTGCCGCGCACAATCGCCATTCTCCTGATCGGTCCCGCGACGACCTCCGCCGCCTCCTCAGCAATGCCCGCAAGCCAGATCGCCAGTG
The DNA here is from genome assembly GCA_046313635.1 of Pyrinomonadaceae bacterium. Classification (GTDB taxonomy): domain Bacteria; phylum Acidobacteriota; class Blastocatellia; order Pyrinomonadales; family Pyrinomonadaceae; genus OLB17. The sequence continues at coordinate 52,576 of JBKBYA010000006.1, forward strand.
GCCGCGCGGCCTCGAGGTCATTAATTCCCTGGCGAGGGAGATCTTCGGACCAGATCGTATTGAATGCCTTCACGACGCGAGCCCCCTTGCAAATGCGCCGCCAGCACCTCGGCCGACATCGTTTCGTCGACGTCAAACCTGCAAGGTCCTGCCCCTCAACGCGTCGGCCGGCAGCCCTTTGTATCGGCACAGGCCGATCACGACAATTCGAACGACTCCGAATGCGCAGATCCGACGGCCGGCGAGCATTCGCCGGGATCGGCCGCGATCACAGAGTCGCCGATAGCGATCTCCGCGGCGTCGCGGGTCTGCGATACCTGTCTGCTCCATTCAAATTCGAACGACGATCTTGCCAAAATGGGCCCCCGACTCCATATACCTTAGAGCTTGGCGCACTTCGTCAAATTCGAATGTACGGTCGATCACAGGCCTCAGCCCCGACTGCGCTGCCGCGCGGGTAAAATTCTCAAACATCGCTCGCGACCCGACAAAAATGCCCTGCATCCGGATCAGCTTCATAAAGATCGGCACGTAGCTGAAGTCGCCCTCGCGCTCGAGCGCTCCGATCAGCGCGATGTGGCCGCCGACGCGGACCGCGTTTATCGAACGAGCGAGCGTTCCTCCGCCGCCGACCTCGACGACGTGATCGACGCCCGTCTTGCCGGTCGCTTCGAGCACCGCCGCGTCCCAATCCTCGCGTTCGCGATAGTTGATCACTACGTCGGCGCCGAGATCGCTCAGCCTCGCTTCTTTGGCCTTGTCGCCGGTCGTCGCGATCACACGCGCTCCGGCGAGCTTCGCGATCTGGAGTGCAAAGATCGAAACGCCGCCCGAGCCGAGCGTAAGAACTGTTTCGCCGGCCTTGAGGCCGCCGGATTCAACGAGAGCGTGCCATGCTGTCACGGCCGCACACGGCAGCGTTGCGGCCTCGTCGTAAGACAGATGGTCTGGGACCCTTACCAACGACCTCTCGTCAAAGACCGCGTATTCGCGCAGTACCCCGTCCCATTGCGCTCCTGCACCGAGGGCCGTACGCGATCGCTGAACGTCGATCGCCCCCTCGTACCATTGCTGAACGAATATCGGCATCACGCGGTCGCCGGCAGCCCACCGACCAACGTCTTCGCCGACGGCGACCACCTCGCCTGCTCCGTCCGAGAAGGGCACCGCCGGGAGCTTCATTCTCGGGTTGTACTGGCCCTTGACCACCATCAGGTCGCGATAATTCAAAGACGCGGCATGCAGTCTGACCAGCACCTCGCCCTTGCCCGGTTGCGGTACGTCGCGCTCGACCAACGCTAATTCGTCGATACCGAATCGTTGTATCTCGTAGGCTTTCATATTCAACCAAAACGCTCCTGACGCGATCGGACGATATCAAGATCCGATGCCTTCGGCCGGCCGTCGCTGATCATCTCGCGCCGGCGACGCTGGCGGCGGCACTTTGCCATTCCGCGATCAGATCGACAAATTCATTCTGCAGCGAGACGGTCCGGTCGGCGTTGTACCATCGCTGGATCTGTTCGAGTATAACCGGCTTATCGACGCCCTGAGCCTTCAGCTCCTCAAACAACCGCTGCGCGGCCGACGGCCGCGCGCCCCATGTGCCGAGCACCGCAAAGGCAGCCGCGTCGAGCGCGATCAATTTAGGGATCGACCTCGCACCGTTGGTCAGAAAGCGGTCGATCAATTCGGGATGCTCGTCGCGGAGGATGTAGCGGGTCTCGATCTTGTCGCCGGACGCCGCGATCTTCTCGATCGGCGGGATGTTCTGCGCGGCGTCGCCGCACCAAGCCTCGGTAATGATCAGCCAGATCATGGGACGCTGCACACCGCGGGCGGCCGCGATGGCGCGTTCGGTCAGCTCGATCGTGCGGTCGAGCCGCTGCATCCGCTGGCGATTCAGTTTTGTGAATTGGACCAATGCTTCTGATTGGTTCGGGCCGGTGGTCCTGCCTTCGACCACCAGGCGGTCCATAAGTTCTAGATAGGTCGCGTAAGACATCGCGCGTTCGACATAATTTTTCATTGCGTTATCTCTCCCGTTTTATAGTCCGAGCACCTGCGCCGCCGCACGGAAGCCAGCCAGAAAGCGCGGCGCCCAGATCGCAAAGATGGTTGGTATAAGTCCTCTCACCACGTTTGTAACTACTCCTGCTACAGATATGGTCAAAAAAAATCAGCGGTGCTCCGGTTCGCCGGCCTCGCCGCTCTCGACCATGTCGATCACGCTCTGAAGCGTGTACTTTGACAGCGTCTTGCAGATGCTCGCGTCGATCGCCTTCTGCATGCAGCAGAGGACGGCCTCGATATTCCGCCCGACGGGGCAGTCGCGATTGGGCCCTCGCTGGTGCAGCGCAAAGACCTCGCCTCGCGAGACCGCTTTGAAGACCTCGGTGAGACTGATCTTGTCGGCCGGACGTGCAAGTCTGGTCCCGCCCGCTGCGCCGGTCTGCGAAACGACGAGATCCGCCTGCCCGAGCTCGACCAGCAGGCGCCGGATCACTACCGGATTTGTGTTAACACTCGCTGCGATAAGGTCAGACTTGACGTATTGCTCCGGATCTTTGGCGAGCATCGTCAGGATATGTACCGCAACCGCGAATTGGCTGTTTGCCGCCATAACTGTAACGAGTATAGTTACAGATAACGCCGATTGTCAACGCCCCGACCTAACGGCCCCGCGACCTCGGAACTCTCGCTGATCCAAAACCTCATACCGCCGCAAAAACCAAAAGCCGGGCCAATAACCAGGCCCGGCTCGAGAGTCTGAATAACTGCGGCTTATTTGGAAGGGATCTTGATCTCCCGTCCGGCACCGAGCACCGAGTTCGGAAGCAGCCCGTTAAATTTCGCGACCTCGACCGGATCGACGCCGTTGCGTTGAGCGAGCTTTGCGATGGTGTCGCCGGCCTGGGCCTTGACGACCTTGACGTTATTTACCGGCGCAGCCGAAACCGGCGTTGACGGTCGGACATACGAGATCGAATTGACCCTGCCGCTAACCGGAACAAAGACCTTGCCCTTCGGCACGGCCATTCCCGGATTAGCCGCGCGGAGATCCGCGACGCTGACTCCCGTGCGGTTCGAGATCGACTCCCACGTCTCGCCGGTGCTCGACGACGCGAGTGCGGTGTTGTTCAGCTTGGTCGCCGGGATACGCTTAAAGATGGCCACGACCTCGTTGGCCTTCCCGGCCGGGACGTTGACTACGTACGGCTCGGGCGGCGTGACATTGCTGCGAAGCTGCGGGTTGAGATACCGGAGGTACTGCACGCTCGTATCCGAAGCCTGTGCGATAAGGGTCAAATTGGTCGAGCCGGGCACGCGAACGCGATCGTATCGCAGCGGAGCGGCCGGCCTGATGTGGCCAAACCCGTAGGCGTGCGGGTTATTTGCGATCAGGATCGTCGCAAGGATGTTGGGAACATAATTGCGCGTCTCCTGCGGCAGATACGGATACGCGACCCAGAAATTGGCGACGCCCGCTCGGCGGATCGCACGGTCGACGTTGCCCTCGCCCGAGTTATATGCCGCGAGAGCAAGCTCCCAGTTGTTGTAGCGGTTGTAGAGGAACTTCAAGTACCGGGCCGAAGCGCGGGTCGCCTCGTCAAAGCTGTTTCGCTCGTCGACGTGTGCCGTGCGACGCAGACCGAAACGCGATCCCGTTCCCGGAATGAACTGCCAAAGCCCCGATGCCGCGGCCCACGACAGTGCCGTCGGCTTCCAGGCGCTCTCGACCTGGCCCAGCCAGGCTACGTTCTCCGGAATTCCCTCTTCGCGAAAGATCCGCCGGGCCATCGACATGAACATCCCTGAACGATAGAGCCCGACCTCCATCGTCGAACGCCCTCGGCCGCGGTAGTAGTTGATGAACTGCTGGATCATCGGGTGCACCTGGAACGAGAATCCAAGCGACCGGTTGGCGACAGCGTATTGAATGTACTGGTACTGCTGCTGAGCGACGGGATTGTTGTCGATCTGCTGCTCTTCCGGCGTGAGCTCGAGCTTTGCGAGATCGTCGAGCGGCGAAGGCTCGAACTGCTGCTCGTTGAAACCCATCGGAGCCGCCTGCAGCGGAGACGAGCCGGCGATGGCATTTGCCGCCGCCTGGTCGATACCAGCCTTGGCCGGCGAGGCCGACGACCCGGACCTCGTGATCCCGACGACGTCGTCGGCGAGCTTAAAGTCGGCATCGGTCCAATTCCAACCGCAAGTACCGGAAAGCTCGCGTACACGAGCCGGCTGCGAGCTGTTTGGAAACTCGAGGCGATAGACCGTCTCGATCAGCTGGTTGTAGCAGTTGAGAAGCTTTTGATCTTTCTGGATGTTGAGCGTCGAGTAGAGAAAGACTTCGACGGCCCTGTCAAAACTCTGGCCTGCGTCCGAACGGCGATTTTCCTTAACCGCCGAGAGTCCTTCGCGAAAGTTCTTGCCCGTTTCGGCGAGCACGACCGCGACGGCCTCGCGGGCCCGCTTGACCTCTGGCGTTTCGGTCTGCCCAAACGCGACCAGACTCCAAACAAGTATCGAACACGCGGCGAACGCAATTTTCCTAACGGAGGTAACTCTCATCAAATTCGATTTTCTGTCGGCACGATCGTATCGATCGAGGGAGTGCGGTCCGGCAAACAATTACAGTAAACGCGTGCGGACCGGGTTTGTTCCGAACTGATCGTCAACTATCGCGAGACGGCCCGATGGCGCACTCGCGGGACGACAGATTATACCATCCGGCTGCGAAGCCGGTCAAAACTTTGATTCGGCGATACTTATCGCAAACTCTTGGCCGCCCGGGAGCGATCCTTGGGCTGCATCAACGCCTCGTCAAAGACTTCTCGCACGTGATCGACAAAAACGAATCTCAGATCGTCGAGCACTTCCTGCGGGACGTCGTCGAGATCGCGACGATTCCGTTCGGGCAGGATCACTGTCTTGATCTTTGCTCTCCGGGCCGCCAGAAGTTTTTCTTTGACTCCCCCGATCGGGAGCACGTTGCCCCTCAAAGTGATCTCGCCGGTCATCGCGACGTCCTTACGCACGGGCCGCCGAGCGAGCACCGAGACGATCGCCGTCGCCATCGTGATGCCTGCCGAAGGGCCGTCCTTCGGGATCGCTCCCTCGGGCAGGTGGACGTGCAGGTCGTAGATATCGAAGTCGTCCTCATTGATGCCGAGCTCGCCTGCTCGTGCTTTGGCGTACGAGTACGCCGCCTGAGCAGACTCCTGCATGACCTCGCCGAGTTGACCCGTCAGGACGAGTTTTCCCTTGCCCTTGGTCTTGATCGCCTCGATGAACAAGATGTCGCCGCCGACCGCCGTCCAGGCCAAGCCGGTGACGATGCCGATCTGCGGCTTTTTGAGCGCGCCTTCGAAATGTATCCGCGGCACGCGCAGAAACTCCTGCAGATTGTCGGCCGTCACGCGGACCGGCGCGAACGCGTCCTCGAGCTCGGCCTTTCGCCGCGCGACCTTGCGGCAGACCTTGCCGATCTCTCGCTCGAGCTGGCGCAGGCCGGCCTCGAGGGTGTATTCGCCGATGATGCGCGCGAGAGCGCGGCGGTCAAACTTGATATCTCCCTTCTCAAGGCCGTTCTCCTCGACCTGCTTCGGGACGAGGTGCCGGCGTGCTATCTCGATCTTCTCTTCTTCGGTATAGCCGGCGAGCGAGATGACCTCCATCCGGTCGCGGAGCGCCGGCTGGATCGTGTCGAGCACGTTGGCCGTCGTCATGAACATCACGTTCGAGAGATCAAAGGTCACGCCCAGATAATTATCTCGGAACGTCGCGTTCTGCTCGGGATCGAGCACCTCGAGCAGTGCCGAGCTCGGGTCGCCGCGAAAGTCCGCTCCGACCTTGTCGATCTCGTCCAGCACGAGCAGCGGATTATTGGTCCCGGCCTGCTGTATCGCCTGAATGATGCGGCCCGGCATCGCTCCAACATAAGTTCGGCGATGACCGCGGATCTCCGCTTCGTCGTGAACGCCGCCGAGGCTGAGACGGACGAATTTGCGATTCAGCGCTTTCGCGACCGAGCGGCCGAGTGACGTCTTGCCGACTCCCGGCGGGCCGACGAGGCAGAGTATCGAACCTTTCGGCTTCTCGCGGAGCTTGCGAACCGCTAGGGCCTCGATCATCCGCTCTTTGACGCGTTCGAGACCGTAATGGTCCTCGTCGAGGATTCGCTCGGCTTTTTTGAGATTCAGATTGTCTTTGGACCTCGTCGACCACGGCAGCTCAACCATTATGTCGAGCCAGTTTCGCAGTGTCGCGGTCTCGGCGGCGTCCGGGTGCATCCGCTCGAGTTTCTTGAGCTGGCGAAGCGATTCTTCTTCGGCGGCCTGCGGCATTTTGGCCTTGAGGATCTTGTTTCGGTAATTCTCGATCTCCTCAAAAAGCTCGTTCCCCTCGCCCAGCTCCGCCTGGATCGCTTTCAATTGTTGCCGCAAGAAGTACTCGCGCTGCGAGCGGTCCATATCGGCCCGGGCCTGCGAGTTGATCTCCTGCTGCACGGTCAGCACGTCGATCTCTTTGCTCAGAAGGTCGTTGACCCGCCGCAGCCGCGGCACCGGGTCAAAGATATCAAGTACGCTCTGCGCGTCCTCGACCTTGAGCTCGAGATTTGATGCCGCAAGGTCGGCTAGCCGGCCCGCGTCGTCGAGGTTAGCGATGATCGCCAGCACCTCGGGAGAGATGTTCTTGCCAAGCGCCGCGGCCCGCTCCATCAGCGAGCGAACGTTTCGAATGAGGGCCTCGACCTCGAGCGAATTCTCAGGTGCAAGCGGCTCCGAGACGGGCGTCAGCCCTGCTTTGATAAAGTCGCCGCGCGACAGTATCGAATCGACGCGGCAGCGCGAGAGTCCCTGTATGAGAATGCGGATCCGCCCGTCGGGCAGCTTCAGCATCCGCATGATGATCGCGGCCGTACCGACCGAGTAGAGGTCGTCCTGCAGCGGCTCTTCCTTGTTGACGTCCTTTTGCGACACGAGCAGGATCATCCGGTTCTCGCTGAGAGCTTTTTCGACGGCGCGGATCGACCTGTCGCGCGAGACAAACAGCGGCACGATCATGAACGGGTAGATGACGATGTCCCGAAGTGGCAAGACCGGAAGCTCGGCCGGGATCTGCATCATCGGCTCGAGCACTTCCGATTCGCCCAGTGCGACCGGAAATTCTTCGACTTCGCTCATTGGATTTTATGTTAGGAAAAAAGGCCGGAAAGGGCAAAATAAAGGCCTCGCGACGCGGGTTCGCGAGGCTCGAAGCAGTGCTCGATCGTCCGCCTTTATGCGTCGATCTATGCCTTCTTTCGCTTCTTGCGAAGCGACGAGACGGTCGTATTGCGAGAGCTGACGAGCGCTTTGAGCTCGTTCATGAATTCAGAGACGTCCTCAAATTCGAGATAAACGGACGCAAATCTGACGTACGCGACCTTATCCAGCGATTTGAGCCGCCGCATAATGATCTTGCCGATCTCGCTGGTCGAGAGCTCGCGGTCGGACGAGTCGTGAGCTGATTTCTCGATCTGGTTGGCGATCGACTCGAGCTGGCTGACCGAGATCGGCCGCTTTTCGCAGGCCCGCAGCATACCGGCCATGATCTTGTTACGCTCAAACGGCTCGCGCCGGCCGTCCTTTTTGACGACCATGTACGGGATCTCGTCTATCCGCTCGTACGACGTGAACCGGCGGCCGCACTCGAGACATTCGCGACGCCGACGGATCGACTCGCCGTCCTTCGCCTCGCGAGAGTCGACGACCTTGTCCTCTAAATATCCGCAATATGGGCATCTCATAAATTCTTAAATCGTCGCTGCGAGAGGTTGGTTTAGGGCATACCGGCCTTAGCCGGCCTGATCGAAGTCGGGCGAGTCGGTCTCGATCTCCTCGACGGCGTGCTCGCTGGAGAGCAGGCTGCGAAACCGCTCGAGACTGATATCGCCGTGAATAAAATAATACAGGCCGAAGATAATTGCAGGCGCGAAATACACCAGATGCATGATGATCGAGACCGCCGCGGCGCTCTCTCGATCTACATTGAGCAGGATGAGGCTGCCCGCGGTCGCCGCGTGAAAGGCCCCGGCCGCCCCGCCCGGCGTCGGTATCAGCGAGCCGAGCGATGCGACGCCCATGATAAAGATCGAGTCGACGAACGTGAGCGGCAGCCCGAAAGCGAGTATCACGAGCCAGGTCGGGACAGCTATGGCGAACCATAAACCGATCGTCCAGAACGTCGCCAGCACGATCTCACGCCCGCTCCGCAGGATGTCAAGCGAGGTCGCGAGCTGCCGCATAAGGCTGAGCAGTATCGAACGCAGCCGCGCCGGCATAAATCTCCGGTCGGTCGCCTTCGCAAGCCATTCGATCACCCGTGCCGAATAACGGTGATAGACGACGAGCATCGCGATCCCGACGACCGCAAGACCCAGCAAAACGTTGCCGACCAGCTTGATGTACGCGTATTCGGCCTCGTGGCCGGCCGGCGGCGTGAACCACATCAGGCTGAAGGAGAAAAAGCAGATCAACGATGCGAGATCAAAGACGCGTTCGACGGCGATCGTGACCACCGCCGCGCTCGGCCGCACTCGCCGATCACGCATCGGCAGCCACATCGGCCGCACGATCTCGCCGGCCCGGCCGATCAAAAAGATCGCCGCAAAGCCGACGGTGGTCGTCGCAAAAAGCTCTCTCAGACTGCTCGGCGTTATCGGCTCGAGCAGCACTTTCCATCTGACGGCACGGAGCAAATAGCCGGCACAGATGATCGCCACGGCCATACCGAGATAAACAAAGTCGGCGTGCCGCAGGCTCCGCGACACCTCGGCCCAATCGAGATTGCGGCCGAAATACCACAGCAGCAGAACGGCGACCAGCAGCAGCAATGTGAATCGAATGTACTTACGCAAGAGGCAATGATCTGGCGGTCGTTAGTAAATTCAAGACGATACTGCATTTCAGGACAAAAGTTAAACTCGACGCCGCCGAGCGGTAAGGCGGCGGTATGAGCGGTGAGGGATTTTTCTGTAAAGTATCGACGGTGTACGACATTCGAAATATCTTTTGGACGATCTCGGCCCGTGCGCGCCGTCGGCGGGCCGAGACGTTTCGCAGCATGTTCGAGATCAGAAGCGATACGCGCATTCTCGATCTCGGCTCGGAAGACGGCTCAAACATCAAAATGGTCCTCGACGGCACGCCCATCGACCCGGCCAACGTATGGATCGCCGACATCGATCCGCAGGCGGTAGATCATGGCCGTCGTGCCTACGGCTTTCGCGGGGTCGTCATCGACGAATCCGGCAAGCTGCCCTTCGACGATGGTTTTTTCGACATTGTCTACTGCTCGTCGGTCATCGAGCACGTGACGCTGCCGAAGAGCGAGGTCTGGTCGATCGCCTCTGGTGAGGAATTTCGGGCGAGGGCCATTCAGGCCCAGACGAGATTTGCCCGCGAGATCGAACGCGTCGGCCGGCAGTACTTTGTCCAGACGCCAGCGAGCAGCTTTCCGATCGAGAGTCACACATGGCTGCCTTTGCTCGGCCACCTGCCGCGAAACGCAATGCTCCCGGTGATGCGCGTGACGAACAAATACTGGATCAAGGGCGCCGATCCGGACTTCAATCTACTGTCGGCCGACGAGATGAAAAGTCTGTTTCCGCGGGCGACGATCATTCGCGAGCGCTTTCTCGGAATGACGAAGTCGATCATGGCCGTCCATTCGCACCGCGTCGGCGGCGGCCGATGAGGAGTTGATGATAATATCCACGGTCAGGAACTTTTCGTTCCCGGGCCTCGTACCCAAAATGACGGAGTTGCCATTTACTTTGTCGGATCGGAACGAGGGGTCGATTGGAGAGAAACGACTTTGGCAGCTATAACGGCGGCAACTGAGACCAACGGTCCTGAACTCGTGCGGCGGGCGCGCGGCGGCGATGCCGCGGCCTGGGAAGAGATCGTATCGGCCTATTCACGGCGGATCTTTAATCTCGCGTACCGGTTTACGTCAAGCGTCGATGCGGCTGAGGATCTCACCCAGGACGTCTTTATCCGCATCTACCGCACGCTCGACCAGTACGACCCGAAGCAGGGCGACCTGTCGAATTGGCTGATGAGGCTCGCACGAAATTTGATAATTGACGACTACAGGCACCGGCAGCGAAATCCGCAGAATTCGATGGCCGACGCCGTGGACGACCATCAGTACCATCTGCGTGCGGTCGGCACGTCGGCGCAAAAAGAGATCGAACGAAAGGAGCTCGCGGCGCAAGTGCAGGAGGGCATCGACAAGCTCCCGCCCGATCTGAGGACCTGCGTCATACTGCGGGACATCGAGGAGCTGACATACCAGGAGATCGTTGACGTCCTTAAGATCCCGGAAGGCACAGTAAAATCGCGTATCAACCGCGGACGGATCGAGCTGGCAAAGATCTTGCGGCGAATGAGGGTCGTGACCGTATAGCGGAAGAGTGGCAGAGAAGAAAATGAACGGCGGCAACAACATTATGATCGACTGCTCGCGATTTGAAGAGCTCTTGTCCGATTATCTGGACAAGACGCTCGACGCTCGCACGCAGGCCGCCGCCGCCGAGCACGCGCTTGCCTGCCCGCTCTGCCATTCGCTCCTGAACGACGTTCGCGAGTCGATCCAGGCCTGCCGGGCGATCAGCGCTCCCGCACCCGTGATCGCAAGACTCGAGGCCAGGGTCCTCGAGGCGACGATACCCGACGCTGCGATGGCCTGCGCCGACTTTGAAGAGCATTTGACCGATTATCTCGACGGCTTTCTCCCGGCAAATGTCTTCCATCGCTGGGAGCGGCATGCAGTCATCTGCGACGAATGTACCGACCTGCCCGGAATGGTCGTCCGTTCGATCGCCGCCTGCTATACCTACAAGACCGAAGAACTGCCCGTGCCCGCGGGCCTCGAAGCGAGGATCCTGCAGGCGACAACCGGTGCGCTGGAGGCGCGGCGTTTGAAGGCGTCACGCTGGGTCCAAATGGTCGACCGCATTCGCTCATTCGCGTGGCCGATCCCCGCGGTACCGCAGCTCGCTCCGGTCGCGATGATGCTGCTGGTCGCTTTCTTTGTATTCACTCAGGCGGTCTCGGCTGACGGAACGCTTTCGGGCGTTTATCAAAAGGGATTTGAGCTTGCAGAGCGGACGTATCAGCAAAGCGCCGAGGCCCTCAACGGCGGCAGCGCAGCAGTGCTGCCCGAGGAGCAGAAGGACCCTGTGACCGGGACGACCTATGTCGGCGGCGAGGACAATGGCCGAAAGTAAATGAATTGCGCGTACCACATTCATAACCCCGCGCTGGTCAACTGCAATAGCTGCGGCAAGCCTCTGTGCCCGAGCTGCGACCACCGCATCAAGGGGTTTCCATATTGTCAGGACTGCATCGTCGACGGCGTCGAGATGCTGCGGCATCACAACCGCTCCAATTACGCTCCCTTTGTCAAAAAGCGTACTTCGCCCTTCGTCGCCTCCGCTCTCTCGCTGGTTTGTCCCGGCCTCGGTGCGGCCTACATCGGTCAGACGACCAAGGCCCTCGTACACTTCGCGATATTCGTCGGGCTGTTTCAGATGTCGGTATTGACAAAGGGAATGCCGCTCTTCGTCTTCGGGGCTCTCGGGATGTGGCTCTTTGCGGTCGTAGATTCGTGGCGGACGGCGCAGATGATCCGGTCAGGGGTGACGCCGGACGTGGCCGAGGATATTCTCGTCCGGCGATTTTCGGGAAACCCGCGTGCGTGGGGCATAGTGCTGGCCGTACTCGGCGGCACCTTTTTGCTTCAGCGGCTCTTCGATATCGGGCCGCTCGTACGAGGGATCTTGCCCCTGATGCTGATCGGGCTGGGCATCTACCTGATCCGCGGCTACATCTTCAAACCGAGGTCGCCGTTCGGACGGGCGGAATATTCCGGCGAGACAAGTTTCTCGGGCGAATTGACCCGCACGCGATTCGATCAGACGGGTTTCGATCCCCAAGCCGGTTTTGCCGACCGCGATCGCAGCGGCGCATGGCGGGGCAGATAATTTATTAGCAGGGAGTAAGGAGTTTTTTTATGCCGCTTTGGATGAAGGCCGCCGGTAAATGGAGCGGGATCCTCGTGATCATCGCTCTTCTCATCACACTTCTCAAACAGCTGATCGCCTTTATCGGGTTTCTGACCGGAGCGATCAAGCTGATGATCATCGTCCTTTTTGTCCTCGTTATAGTCGGCGTCGGATTGATGGTCCTCCGCGGATCAAGGGACAACCGACGCAGATCCGAATAGCATCTGACCCCTTTTTTGAAATTCAGGGGTACGGGCGGCCGATGGTGCGGGCACTTGAGCTGTTTTGCCCGCCCAGGCCGCCTGTGGTACTCTGGGGCATCAACTTGAACAATTGCACTTGCTCTCGTTTGGGTTGGTTCCCACGTAATCAGGGTTCGTCACATCTGCAAACTCTAAACTTGGTTTCGCGTTAGTCGCTCGCGGCTGTCCCCACGTGATTCCGTGTGCTGGAACGTTGGATTTCCGGCACTAGATCATCAAAAGGAGCTAAAAAGCATAATGGCGAAAGTCGTCAAGTCTTACTCTTTTAATTTTTCGTTCGCTTCAAAATCCAGTATCAAGATCCGCCGGATACACGTCTCTAAAAAACTCGTGCATTCCGGACTGATCGCACTATTTTTAACATTCGGTATCTCGACACTCACGTTCGGCATCAGCGGGGTCATGAGCGATCGTTCTCTCGCCGGATCGGTCGGCGATGCCGCAACCCGGAGTATGGCCTCGCTCCGCGCCGACAGCACTTCGCGGCTCGACTATACCCGCCCGGCCGCTTCGGGCCAGATGGCCCGCAACAGCGGCGGCCCGGCCTCGTCTGAGGACTCCGACGGCCTCTCTGCGGCCGAGCAGGTCCGTGCGATACAGACGGCGGCCGATCCGATGTCGGTCCCGAGCATCTGGGCCCATCTCGGAAAGATCAATAACGAATTCGGTTTCCGCCGCAATCCCTTCGGCGGGCGCACTTACGAGTTTCACGCCGGAATGGACATCGACGGCGAGCGCGGCGACGTCGTCGCGGCAACGGCCAACGGCACTGTCGTCAAGGCCGGCTGGCAAGGCGGTTACGGCAATATGATCGAGATCGATCACGGCAACGGCGTGACGACCCGCTACGGCCATCTCTCGCGTGTCGAGGTGAAGGTGGGCGACAGCGTCTTTCGAGGTCAATCTGTCGGAGCCGTCGGTTCGACGGGGCGATCGACCGGCCCGCACCTTCATTATGAAGTGCGGATAAACGATCATCCGATCAACCCGCGCTACTTCTTGCCGCCGGAGCCGGCCGATCTTGCAAAGCTCAATTGACGAGCAGACCGCACAACTTAACCTGTGAAAAACGAGTCGAATATGCGGCTCGTTTTTTCTTTATGCGGCCCCGGCGATTACAATAGCCTGGCATTTATCGCCGCACCTTTCAGAGGCAATCGAACAATATGAAAATCGCTAAAAGAGTCTTGTTCTCGTATGTCCTGACAGCGACGATGCTGTTGTCGTCGTTCAGTTTTGTGATCGCCCGGCCCGATGAGGGTATGTACACGCCGGGCCAGATCGCCGGCCTGCCGCTCAAGGGCCGCGGGCTTAAGATCAAACCGACCGATATCTACAATCCCGGCGGAGCTCCGGCGATCGCGGACGCGATCGTCCGCGTCAACATCGGCGAAGCGGGCGGCTTCGGCACGGGCGAATTCGTCTCGCCGAACGGGCTCATCCTGACCAACCATCACGTCGCATTCGACGCCCTGGTCGCCGCCTCGACGCCCGAACGCGATTACGCAAAGCTCGGCTACAAGGCCGACTCGCAGGCGAATGAGCTGCCGGCAAAAGATTACAGCCTGCTTCTCACCAGCCGCGTCGAGGACGTGACCGCGCAGGTCACAAAGGGCACCGAGAATCTTACCGGCGACCGGCGCAAGGCGACGATCGACGAGAACATCAAGAATCTCCAGACCGCCGAGCAGGCAAAGGCCGGCGAGGGCAAGACCATCCGCATACAGGAGCTCAACAGCGGGCTGTTTTACTACCTCTACGAGACGACCACCATCCGCGACGTGCGGGTGGTGTACGCTCCGCCGCAGAGCATCGGCTTTTTCGGCGGCGACCCCGACAATTTTGAATGGACGCGTCACACGGGCGACTTCACTTTCCTGCGTGCGTATGTCGGGCCTGACGGCAAGCCCGCGGCATTCTCGCCGAATAACGTTCCCTTCAAGCCAAAAAAACATCTGACCATATCGCTTAGCGGCGTGCGGCCCGACGAGTTTGTGATGGTGCTCGGCTATCCCGGCGGTACGACGCGTTATCGCGAGAGCCAGGCCGTCGCGTACGCGCAGGATGTCAACTTCCCGTTCATCGTCGGCTACCTGTCGGCGTGGGCCGGCGCCCTGCAAAAGATCGGTGAGGCTGACGACGAAAAGCGCGTCAAGCTGCAGGCCGAGATCTTCAGTCTGAACAACTCGATCAAGGCCTACGACGGCGGCGTCGTGGCGCTCAGACGCGCCGACGTTATATCTCAAAAGAGGGCCGAGGAGGCGCGCTTCAGACAGTGGATCGACGCCGACCCCGCACGCAAAGCGAAGTACGGCGACATACTGCCGCGCATCGCGGCGCTCTCCGACGAGTTCTATCGCACGGCGACCCGCGACCGCATCACTCGTACGCTGCCGCGGCCGGACATAATGCCCGTTTTCAAACAGCTGCTGGACGCCTATACGGCGATCAAGGCCGGCAAAAAGCTGACCGACGACAAACGCGGCGAGATCGCCGCGGCCTTCAAAGACCGCGAGCCGCTGCTCGAGACCGAGATGATGCGGTACTACCTCTCGGCGATCGGCAAGCTGCCGGCAGGCGAACGTCTGGCTGCCGCCGACTCGCTCTTTGGCTCCGGCCCGCAGCGACGCCGCGCCGAGGAGGCGTTCATCGCAAAATACCTCGCCGACTTCGACACGCCCGAAAAGATCGCAGCCGTATATGAAATGACGCCGGAGTCGTTTGCGTCGGGGCGTGCGGACCTGGCGTCGCTGCTGGCCGGGATAGCCGATGCCCGCGCCGCCGCTCAGGCGAGGCTTGCCAAGTTCAATGCAGAGATCGATCCGCTGAGGCTCGCGTACCAGCGCGGCATGTCTGAGATGAAGAGATCGACACCGTACCCGGACGCCAATGCGACGCTGCGTTTCACCTTCGGCAACGTCCGCGGCTATCGGCCGCGCGAGGCCGTGACGTACGATCCCTTCACGACGCTCCGGGGCGTGATCGAAAAGGACACCGGCGTCGATCCCTTCGCCGTGCCGCAGGGACTTAAAGACCTGCAGGCGAAAAAGGATCTTGGCCGCTACGGCGTCGGCGACTCAGTGCCCGTCAACTTTCTCGCGACGACCGACATCATCGGCGGCAACAGCGGCAGCCCGATCCTTAACGGCCGCGGCGAGCAGGTCGGGATCGTCTTTGACGGCAACTACGAGGGCCTCGGCAACGATATCTTCTACGACCCGGCTCGCAACCGCACGATCGCGGTCGATATTCGATACGTTCTTTTCGTCACCGAGAAGTTCGGTGGAGCGGGATGGGTCTTGAACGAGATGAGTATCTCGGGCGGTTCGCGGTCGCGTGGTACCGCGGGGTGACGCTTTAGAAAGTGAGAAAATGCGAAGGTGAGAAAGGGAGAGATCAGTCTTTCCCTTTTTTCTTTTGGCCCGAGGGCATTACCCAATCGTTCGAATTATTGGCCATTGAGAGGAGCATCGCGATGATTTCGTCGTAAGCCATGTAGATCTCGCGTGCTATGTCTCGGCTGAGATATCCTGCCCGAACCGCGAACTCGATCCACGTTTGCGTCTCTGCAGCTTCGCCCTCGGCGTCGTTGAGTTTACTGATGAACGCCGCTTCATAACGTCTTTTTCGCCACGCCTCCGCAAGATTGGCGCATACAGACCGCGACGAACGTCTCATTTGATCGGTCAGCGAATACATTTCCTCTCGCGGAAAACCGCTCGATAATTCAAAGATCCGCATCGCCGCCTCGAGACCCTTCCGATAAACCTTTAATTCCTGATGCCGAACAATTTTGGGAGACATAGAAATTATGCTTTGGCGGTCACGACGGAACGCCACTGCCGCCACCATCGGCCGCAATAGTATCAGCATCGGCAAAAGTTGCAACTCACCTTCTCACTATCTCACCCTCTCACTTTCTCATTTCCTAATACGCCAGTTTCATCCCGCCCATAAACTTCGCGATCACCCGCTGCCTTCTTTTCACTCGTTTGGGATTCTTCGTCGGGTTAAAGACGTTGAGAGGGCTTGGGATGATGGCGGCGAGAAAGGCTGCTTCGTCGCGGGTGAGGTCGGACGCGCTCTTTTTGAAGTAGTATCGCGACGCGGCCTCGGCGCCGTACACGCCGTCGCCCCATTCGATGACGTTGAGGTAGAGCTCGAGGATGCGCTTTTTGGTGAGATAACGTTCGAGGAAATAGGTGTACGCGGCCTCGCGGCCTTTGCGGAGAAAGTTGCGGTCTTCCGAGAGATAAAGATTCTTAGCCAGCTGCTGCGTCACGGTCGACGCGCCGCGTTTGAAGCTCGGCATCGGCGGTATCCAATCGTCCTCGCTCGGCTTGCAGTTCAGCTTCTCTTCCCTGGTCTTCGCGGCGGCCTCGCACTCCTCGCGGGCCTCACGCTCGCCCTCGCGAACGGCCTCGTCCCAGGCCTTCTGGATCGCTTCCCAATCAAAGCCGTTGTGCTCGAAGAAGCGCGAATCTTCGCCCGCGAGCACCGCCCGCTGCAGGTGGGGCGAGATCTGCTCGATCGGCGTCCAGATCATGAACTTTCGCGGCTCGCGGCCCTCGTCCCGCGCCTGCTGCAGACGATATTCGATCAAGGACGTCGTCGCGGGATTCTCCGTCCGCAGATCCCAGATGCGTGGGAAGGTGGCGGCCTCGTACAGCAGCCAGACGCCGACCGCTCCGAGCAGGATCAGAAACAGAACTTTGGTCCAGTACCACATATTCGACGAATAGTTTTTATTCAGGTGAAGCGGGAGCGAACAGTCTCAAGCTAACACAGTAATACGATCTCGCGCACCCCGAGTTCCGAAGCCGCTCCAAAGCTTGCGCGAGTCGCTCCAAAGCTTGCGCGAGTCGCTCCAAAGCTTGCGCGAGTCACTCAAAAGCTTGCGCGAGTCACTCAAAAGCTTGCAAAGCTGACCATAGCGCGTCAACTTTGCCCGCCGTTTGCGGAAAAAGCACCGCGAACGCCGCCGTCCAAAGCCTATAAATAATAATTCTTGAACTGTTTACCGCCTTGCGGCTATCCTGAATCCGAAACGATCTCTCTGCACTTTTCTCCGAACGTTTATGGGCCAATTCGACAACGTTGTTGCCGTGATCCTCGGCGGCGGTGCCGGTTCCCGGCTCTTCCCGCTTACTCGCGACCGTTCAAAGCCGGCGGTGCCGCTCGGCGGCAAATACCGGCTGATCGACGTGCCGGTCTCTAACTGCATCAACTCGAATATCACGCAGATCTTTGTCCTCACACAGTTCAACTCGGCATCTCTCAACCGGCATATCGCGCGGACGTACCGCTTTTCGCGATTCTCGACCGGATTTGTCGAGGTGCTCGCCGCCGAGCAGACCAAGGACAATCCGCAGTGGTTCCAGGGCACGGCCGACGCCGTGCGGCAGATGATCCCGCACATTCGCGACTGGCGCGTCGACACGCTGCTGATCCTCTCGGGCGATCACCTATATCGAATGGATTACGGCAAATTCCTTGCGCAGCACTTTGAGACCGGCGCCGACGTGACGATCTCGGTCATCCCGGCGCGCTCGACAGAGGCCGAGGAGTTTGGCCTGCTCAAGACGGCCGAGCACGGCAGGATCGTCGAGTTTAGAGAAAAGCCCAAGGGCGAGGCGCTCGAGGCGATGCGCGTCGACACGACGCAGTTCGGCCTGAGCGTCGCCGAATCGCAGGAGCGGCCCTTTCTGGCCTCGATGGGCATCTATGTTTTTAACTACGACAAGCTCGTCGATATGCTGGCCGAGGAAGAGACGCGTGTCGACTTTGGCCGCGAGGTGATACCGGCCGCGATCGACAAGTACAACGTCCAGGCCCATCTCTTCAACGGCTACTGGGAAGACATCGGTACGATACGCGCGTTCTACCAGGCAAATCTTGACCTCGCTTCGCCGCTGCCGAAGTTCAATTTCTTCGACGCGGAGGCGCCCATCTACACGCGGAGCCGGTACCTGCCGCCGTCGAAGCTGCACGGATGCGACATCGACAATTCGATGGTCAGCGAAGGCTGCATCCTGAACGGCGTCTACGCACGCAACTCGATCTTCGGACTGCGAAGCCGCATCGACGCCGGCACGCGGATCGAGAACTCGATCATCATGGGCGCCGATTACTTTGAGACGATCGACGAGATCAAACGCAGCGTCGAGTCCTCGCGGCCGCTGGTCGGCATCGGCTCGAACGTCGTCATTCGCAACGCCATCGTCGATAAGAACGTCCGCATCGGCAATAACGTCCAGCTCATCAATCGCGAGAATGTCGAGAACGCCGACTCCGACGACGGCGGCTACTACATCCGCGACCGCATCGTCATCATCCCCAAAGGCGCGACCGTGCCCGACGGGACGGTGATCTAAAACAAAAAAATAAAGGGCGGCTCGGGGCCGCCCTATTTGTTCTCATTCGCGAAGTGCTCACTTCACCGGCTTGCGCGGCGTGTAGCTGTCGCGCGCGCGTACGACGGCGCCGGCACGGTCGACCTTTACCTTGAGACGGCGTGCTCGACGTCGGTCGATATTCTCGGCCGGGTAAAAGCCGATGCTGTAGTACTCGCGCAGCTCGCTCGCGATCTTGGCGAATGCAGAGTTCAGCCCGCCGATCGAATCCGCGGGAACGACCGTTCCGCCGGTCCGGCGGGCGAGCTGCTCGAGATACTCGTTCGCGGCCTTGTAGTCCTCGGGATTGGTGCCGCGCCCGCCGGGGACGCCGACGGTCGGAAAAGGCAAAATGGTCGGATTCTTACCGGGAATGGTATTGGGATGACTCGTGCCGGGCGGCCGCGGCGTGGTGAGCACGGGATTGTCCTTCATCCGCTGCACGTCGGCAAACGTGTCGTACGAGATCGGATAGATGAGAGCGTCAAACTCCAGTGCGTCGTCGAGATTCTTGACGCCGCTCGCGGTCGAGCTTGTCGTATCGACCCCGTCGGTAAAGACGATCACCGCCTTGCGGCCCTCGACTCCTCTGAGCACGTCGGTCATCACCAGGTCGATCGCGTCGTAGAGGCTCGTTCCCGTATCGATGCGCGTCGACATTATCGCTCGCTGGATGGTCCGCCGGTCAGTGGTCGGACGACAGAGCATGTGTACGTTCTGATCAAAGGAAACGACCGCCACCTTGTCGCGCGGCCCGAGCTTTTCGATAAAGTCGATCGCCGCCGCCTGGATCTCTGAGATCTTGAATTTTGACGAGTAGCTCATATCGAGCACGAGCGCGACCGTAAAGGGCGCCTGCTCGGACGAGAAGTGCTCGATCTGCTGCTCGATGCCCTCGTCAAACAGCTTGAAATTGTCTCGCTGCAGTCCCGCGACAAAGCGCCCGTTGCGGTCGAGCACCCGGATCGGCACGGTAACGAGATCGGTCTCTAAGCGGATCACCTCGCCGTCGTCCGCCGTCTCGTCGGCAGGCGGCGTGGGCGACGGCTGGGCCTGCCGCTGGTTGCGCTTGCCGTCGGCCGGCGATGTCGTGCCTCGATTGGACTGCGCGGCGGCCGTCGCCGCACACAGCGCGACGGACAAGATCATCAAAAGAATGCGGGTGCTCATCGGATAGGCCGGACGTCTGACCGGTCAGATGCATTATAGACCCGAAAAAGATGCTGCCGCCCCCAAAACAGAAACGGCACGCCCCGAGCGGGTACGCGCCGTTGTCTCCGATAGCGCTCGAGGCTACTTGCCGGCCTGCTGGCTGCCCTGACCGACGACGTAGCTGTTCTTTGAACGGACGACGAGTCCCGGCCGGTTGACGCGGACCGAGATCCGACGTCGCTCGCCGGGCTGCCCTGCCTTTTCGGGGTAATAGCCGATCGAGTACTGCCGACGCAGCTCCTCGGCGATGCCTGAGAACGCCGCGTCGAGATTGGTCAGCGAGTCGGCCTCGAAGCCGCGCCCGCCGCTGTTGCGTGAGAGAGTCTCGAGATAACGCCGTCCGGTCTCGTACTCCTCGGACGAACTGCCCGCACGCCCGCCGCCGCCGGGCAGCTGTCCCGCGTTGATCACGCCCGCGAGGATATCCGCGATCGTGATCCGGCGCCGCTGCTGCGGGTAAGGTGACGGATAACCGCCGCCGCCCTGCGCCATCATCTCTCGAGAGGTGTCGTAACGGATGGTGTAAAAGAGAGCTTCGGACTCCTCGGACTCCGCGATCGTGCTGCCAAAGTCGGCCCTTCGCGACGTCGTGTCCACGCCGTCGGTAAAGAGAACGACCGCCTTGCGGCCCTGAATGTACCGCAGTTCTCTCTGTATGACATGATCTACCGCCTCGTACAGCGAAGTGCCGTCGCCGAAACGTGCCCGGCGTATCGCCCGCTGAAGCTGATAGCGGTCGTTCGTCGGCCGGGCGAGCACATGGACCTTTTCGTCAAAGGCGATCACCATCACTCGGTCCTCAGCACGGAGCTGATCGACAAAGGTTATCGCCGCATTCTGAATGTCCTCGATCTGCCACTGCGTCGAAGGGCTCACGTCGATCATCAGGATAACCGTAAAAGGCTGCTCGACCGTCTGAAACTGCTCGATCCGCTGCTCGACGCCATTCTCAAAGATCTTAAAGTCCTGCTGACGCAGCCCGCTGACAAAACGGCCGTCGCGGTCGAGCACCGAGACCGGCATCGTCACGAGGTTTGTATCGACCCGAATGACCTCGTCGTCGTCATCGACAGGCGTCCCGACGGGCGGCGTCGGCGCCGCGACCGCCGGAGCGTCGGCGCCGTCGCGTCGCCGCAATACCGGCGGGCCGCCATTCGACGTCGTATTTGAACGGTCGGTCTGGCCGCCGAGCTGCGGCGCGGCGCCGGTCGACGGATAAGGCGTCGGCGTCGCGGTCGGGACCACGCGTGGACGGACGGAACGGTTGCTCTGCGCCAGTACACCCGCACTTAATGCGGCGAAAGCAACCAGGATTACAGCGATCCTTTTCATAACAACAGAATCTCCCGGGCGTATCTCGTCTCGAGCGGGGAAAGCTGTTGCGTTTGATTGAGGTCGCCTTTGCGGCGTTGCTACTTATTTGCGTCGAGGGCCTCGTTGGCGAGGTCGTGAAAGCGGCGGCGGACCGCGTTGATGTTGACGAAGGGCAGATCGTGAGCGTGCGTGCGATTGGTCAGCAGTATGAAGATGCGTTCGGTGACCGGATCGATCCACAAACTCGTCCCCGTAAATCCCAAATGCCCGAAAGCACTCGGCGACATCCGCGAGCCCGCGGTCGAGCCCGGCGTCTCAGCAAGCTGAAAAGCTAGCGACCGGGCCTCGTTCATCCCTAGCGTGAAATTCGTGCGAAAAAGCTCGGTCGTCTCAGGCTTGAGCAAGGTCGTGTAGTTCGGCAAAAACTGCAGCGCGATCTTGAAGACCTCTTCCGCCGTCGAGAACAATCCCGCATGCCCCGCCGCGCCGCCCATAAACCACGCGTTCCCGTCGTGCACCTCGCCCCAAATAAGACGATCACGAAGCAAGTCAGAACCATCCGCGTGAGCGGGAGGGCTCTTCACGCCGTCATCATCTAAGTACCCGAGCTCTACACACGTCCGCCGCTCGTACTCGTTTCCCTTTTCACTCGCAGCGGTCCGAATTTTCAATTCCGCGGGCGGGTTGAACCAAGTATCCTTCAATCCGAGCGGCTCGACGATCTCTTTGCCCGCGACAACATCGATGCGGCAGCCGGCCGCCGCTTCGATCAAAAACATCAGCGCAATGAAGTTGAGATCGCTGTACACCACGCGCGGCGTCACGGCCTCCGGCGCGATCTCGAGGAACTGGCCAAGGATCTCTCGGCGCTCCTTCACCAGCAGGTAGAATGGGCGCCATGCCGGCAGACCGGACGTATGAGTAAGAAGTGAGAGCGGTGAACGAAAATGAATGCCGTGGAAGTTCGGATGAGAATCCCGCAGATCGATCGCGATGCCGTCCTCGAGACCTTCCTCCCCAAACAGCTTTGCGTACAGGAGCCCCGTCACGAGCGGCTTGGTCAGACTCGCCAGATCGTAGATCGTATCCGGCCTCGCCTCGATCCGCTCCGGCTCGACCACTGCGTATCCGAGCGCGTCCTGAAAAACGATCTCGCCTTTTTCGGCGACGAGATATACGGCCGAGGGAAAGTCGTTTGCGGCGATGCGTTCGGCGAGAAAGGCGGAGATCTTTTCGTTCATCGGCGCGTATATGTTAACCGAGCGCGATGTCTTTGACACCCGGACCCTGCGGGAATACACTTCCCTTCGCCGATCAAAACCCATTTGGAGGACCCCAAAATTCTTATGAGCAAAGTAGAATCTGCAGAACTTATCCTGAAGCTTTACGACCTCCGCCGCGAGGCCACGATGCGGCAGGCACGTAACTGGTTTTTTACGTTCAACCCGACGAGCGTCGAGGAGTTTGAAAAAACGATGATGGACCCCGAGGTCGGCGGCTACCTGCGAATGGTGACGTCGTACTGGGACATGGCCGCGGCCCTCGTCAACCATGGCGCGATCGACGCCGAGATGTTCAACGACACGGTCGGCGAGCACATCGGCGTATTTGCCAAGATCGAGCCGTTCCTTGCGGAGCTTCGCGAGCGCTGGCAGATGCCCGACGCATTCAAGCATCTCGAAAAGGTCATCTACGACAAGCCGAACGGCAAAGAGCAGCTCGAGCGCACCCGCGAATGGATGCGATCGATCCAGCAGCAGATGGCAGGTCAAGCAAGCGAAGCCAGCGCGTAAACACGATCGATGTCGCAAACAGCGAGGCTGCCTCTAGAGGCAGCCTTTTTTTCTCTCGTTTCCGTCAGACCTCCTTCTCGTTTTTTTTCGGTGCGGTCCGCTTCCTCTTAGCGTAGCCCCGCCGTTCACGGCGGGGTCAAGGCAGGCAGAAATATCAAAGGGCGTTTTAACGCCCTTTAGGTCTCGTCGTTCGGTAGGCCCGTTAAAACGGGCTGCGACTCCGTGTACGGCCTTGACCACGCCCTGAAGGGGCGTGGCGATGTCCCAGAAACAAATCAAAAATTACTCGCCCCTCCGATGGCGAGTTTCTTCACGTGCTCCTCGATCCGCTCGAGCACTCCGACGGCGAGAGCGAGCGCTCGGCGGCCGTCTTCGCCCGTGACGGGCGGCTCCGACCCCGATTCGATCGCGTCGAGAAATGCCGTGATCTCCGCACGCAGCGGCTCGACGTCGTCGATCTGGAGACGGTTGATCGAGATGCCGAGCAGAGGGTTGTCGGCGTTCGGTGCAAGCGATGTGAGCGAGGCGAACTTGGTCGCGTAGTCGAGCACGACGTACGCGTTGGTCTGGTAAAAGCGCGTCTTGCGGATCTTTTCGGTGCCGATGCGCGAGGCAGTGATGTTGGCAACGGCGCCGTTCTCAAATTCGATCCGCGCGTTCGCTGCATCGACCTTGTCCGAGATCACGGGAATGCCGACGGCACGGATCTCCGACACTTTTACATCTTCACCGACGAGCCACTGCACGGCGTCGAGATCGTGGATCATCACGTCGAGCACGACGTCGACGTCGAGCGAGCGATTCGGAAAGGGCGAAACGCGGTGGATCTCGAAATACAGCGGCCGCGTCACGTGCGGCCTGAGCGCGACCATCGCCGGATTGAAGCGCTCAAGCTGCCCCACCATCAACTTTGCTCCCGAGCCTTTCGCGGCCGCGATCATCCTGTCCGCCTCGTCGAGCGTGATCGCGATCGGCTTCTCGACGAGCACGTGCACGCCCTTTTGCAAAAAGGCGCAGGCGATCTCGCAGTGCGTCTCGGTCGGCGTCGCGATCGAGACGACGTCCGTTTTGTCGATCAGCTCGCGCCAATCCGTAAACGACGCGGTCGAATGTTCGCCGGCGATCTTTTGCGCGGTCTCGGTGCTTGAGTCGCACACGCCGACAAACTCTACCCGGCGCTCGCCCGCAAGCTCGGCATAGTTGCGTGCATGATGACGCCCGAGGCTGCCGACGCCGATCGCGGCGGCGCGGAGCGGATGGCGGGTTGCGGATTTCGGATCGCGGATCTCAGACATTTCTAGTGTTTGAAAGGTACGTTAAAGTCGGCAATACTTTACATTCTCTGCAAAGTCACGCCGGATGACAAAACAACAATCCGAAAACCGCAATTCGCAATCGGCGATCGTCTGGCTCGTGCTCGCCGCGCTGACGGTCTTTACGTACTTCTTCGGCCTCAGCATTCCGCTCGTCGGGCCCGACGAGCCGCGATATGCGCAGGTCGCGCGCGAGATGTTCGAGCGAGGCGATTGGGTCACGCCGACGCTCGGCGGGCACACTTGGTTTGAAAAGCCGGCGCTTCTTTACTGGCTCGAGATCGCGTCGTACCACGTCTTTGGCGTGAACGAATTTGCCGCGCGGTTCGGCTCGGCGCTGTTTGGTCTCTGCACCGTTATTTGTCTCTGGCTGATCGGCCGGCGCGTCGCCGGCAGCGGCCGAGACGGCGTCGCTCCGTTCTCAAATTGGCTCGCTCTCGCCGCGGCGACGTCGATCGGGATGATCGTCTTTTCGCGCGGCGCGAGCTTTGACATCATCCTCACTTTCCCGATCACGGCGGCGTTGACGGCTTTCTTCTATTTCGATCGCGGCGGCAAGATGCCCGGCACGCACGGTTCGACACTGCCGCTCGCGCTCTTTTACTTTTTCACCGGCGTCGCGGTCATCGCCAAGGGGCTGGTCGGCATCGTCTTTCCGTACGCGATCGTCGCGTTCTATTTCGTGCTCGGGCGCCGAATGCCGTCGCGCAGGCTCATTTTGAGTTTTGTGTGGGGCACGCTGCTCGCCGCGGCGGTCGCCGGCATCTGGTATGTGCCGGTGTATCTCGCGAACGGCTGGAGCTTTGTCGACGAGTTCATCATCCAGCATCACTTTCAGCGGTACCTGACGAACAAATACTTTCACCCGCAGCCGTTCTATTTTTTCCTTTGGGTCTTGCCGCTGATGACGATCCCTTGGCTGCCGTTCTTTTTTGTCGGCGCCTGGCGTGCCGGCAAGGCATTGTTCAACTGTCTCATGCGGCGCGGCGCGGCGGCACGGCCGGAGCCGCTTCTGACATTTGCGGCCGCATGGCTTTTGGTGCCGCTCGTATTCTTTTCTTTCTCGGGTTCGAAGCTGCCCGGCTACATAATGCCCGCGGTGCCGCCCGCGATCATCGTTGCCGCTTTTGCGATCGAGCGGTTTGTCGGATCGAGTCTTCGCCGCGCCGCCATGGTCCAGGGCGCGGCGGCCGCGACGCTCGTGACGGTCGTCGCGCTTTTGATTTTTGTCGTGCCGTTATTTGCTGACGGCGACTCGGTCAAGCGAATGATCGCCGAGGCCGACGCGCGCGGCTACCGCGACAGCAGGGTCGTGTGCATGCATCACCTCGTTCACAACGCAGAGTTCTACGCCGCGGGCAGGATGGTCCGGAACGAGGACGGAGATCTCGCAAAGCTGCTCGGTCCGGGCGAGGTGCTGCGTGAGACCCGACGCGGGCAAGGCCGTACGGTGCTTGTGCTCGTGCCGAAGGAATACGAAAGAACGCTCACCGGAGCGCCGTATCTAACGGCTGAGAAGATCGCTGAAAACAGCGAGACCTCCTTGGTGGCCGTCCGCGAAAATGGCGGCCGTTAACCCACCGCCGCCCGCCGCAAACGGTCCATCAACGCTCGGCCGATCCCGCTCTCGTCGACGCTCTCGCAGTAGATCTCGGCAATCCCGGCGGCGTCGCATTCTCTGAAAAAAGAAAAGAGCCGCCTCGCATACTCGTCAACATCTCGCGCGACCACGGCCCTCCGAAAGCTCGCCGTCGGCTTTGTCACGCCGATATACGCTGCGTCCAGCGGCGTCGGCGGGTCGACAGCAGCGTCGCACAGATGCACGCGCGCTCGCGGCGAGTAGTGCCTGTGCTTTAGGCCAGGACTGCGAACGGGCGCGTCGACGGCCGACGGGTCGTAGATCCGTATCGAGGGCACGACCTCGGCCAGCTGCTCGAGCGAGATCGCTCCTGTCCGCAGCATCACGGGAGCGTCATCGATCGAGCAGTCGACGACGGTCGACTCGAGACCGATCTCGGTCGCCTCGCCCTGCAGTATGCAGTCGATGCGCCCGTCGAGGTCCTCGAGCACGGCCTGCCACGTCGTCGGGCTCGGGCGGCCCGAGAGATTTGCCGAAGGCGCGGCCACGGGCGTCGCCGCCGCTGTCAAGAAAAGTCGTGCAAGATCGTGCCTCGGCATTCGCACGCCGATCGTATCGAGCCCGGCGGTCGCGACATCGGGAACGTTCGCGGCCCGCGGCAGAACAAGCGTCAGCGGCCCCGGAAAAAACCGCTCGATAAGCCGCTCAGCGTCACGAGAGAGCTCTCGCGCGAGCAGCGGTATCTGATCGACCGCTCCGACGTGTGCGATCAGCGGATTGTCCGCCGGGCGCCGCTTTGCCTCGAAGATGCGCTCGACGGCCGCGGCGTCAAAGACGTCTGCGCCGAGGCCGTAAACGGTCTCGGTCGGAAACGCGGCGAGCCTGCCCGAGCGTATGAACTCGGCGGCTTCCGCGGGTGATGTCGTCAATATCGTGCGCGGCACACGAGCATCTTACGCATTCGATATCACGTAAACAAAAAGCCGCTCACAACGTCGAGCGGCCAAAACGAATTCGAGTGCCAAGCGGACTATCCCTCGGCCTCGCGGCTGATCGCGGCATCGCCGCCTACACGGGCGGCGGCACGCGCAAGGAGCAGCAGCACGACAACGGCGAGGATCGTGGCGGCGATGGCGTAGGTGTAGAGTCCGGCAAGGCTGTCGTCTGCATTCAGGACCTGCTTCAACGTCTCTTTGATCGCATCGTTCCACGCGAGAGCGCATACGAGACCGAGCGCGGCCGAGGCAAGGGTGATCATTGACTGGACTACGGCGCGCGCCTGTTCGGTTGATCTGTGAGCCATACTTGTTTTCTCCTTTGTCGTATTTGCGGATGGAATTACGACTTCTCTTTAGCCGAATTCCGGTACGGGTGTCAAACGTCCGCCAGCACCGGCCGTTGCCGTGTGCGGCTCTATTCCCCTGCCCCGCGCGTTACGTTAAACTTTTTGTATGACCATCGCCGAGAAGCTGAAGATGCTTCCGACCGCCGCCGGCATTTATCTGCACAAGAATGCCGACGGCCGGATCATCTATGTCGGCAAGGCCAAGAATCTGCGCAATCGCGTCAGAAGCTACTTCCAGTCGAGCCGCACTATGGACCCCAAGACGCGGCGGCTCGTCAAGCTGATCGCCGATTTTGAGTTCATCGTCGTCGACAACGAGGTCGAGGCGCTCGCCCTCGAGTCGAACCTGATCAAAAAGCACAAGCCGCGCTTCAACGTACTGCTCAAGGACGACAAACAGTACCCGCACCTCAAGCTCACCAACGAGCCTTATCCGAAGGTCGTCATCACCCGAAAGATCGTGCGCGACGGCTCGAGCTACTTTGGCCCGTTTCTGCCGGCGGCTCTCGCGCGCAAGACGCTCGATCTGATAAACCGTGCGTTCCAGCTTCGCACGTGCGAGATCGAGATCGACGGCAAGCTGCCGCGGCCATGTCTCGAGTATCACCTCAAACGCTGCCTCGGCCCGTGCGTCAAGGGTCTCTGCACGCAGGACGAATATCAGGAGGCCGCCCGCGACGTAAAGCTGCTGCTCGAGGGCCGCAATAAAGAGCTCGCCCGCGAGCTCGAGCAGCGAATGTGGCGCTTTGCCGAAGAGGACAAATTCGAGCTCGCCGCCAAGTACCGCGATCTGCACCGCACCGTGCTCGCGCTCGGCGAGCAGCAAAAGATGGCGACGACCGCCGATCTCGACATCGACATCTTCGGCTACTATCGCGAAGGGCCGCGGCTCGCTCTGCAGCTCTTTACGATGCGCGAGGGCCGCATCGTCGGCCGGCGAGAATTCTTTTGGGAAGACCTGCCCGAGGACGGCGAATTTGACGCGTCGGAGTTTCTCGGCGAGGTGCTCGCGCAGTACTACACGACCGACTACGTGCCGCTCGAGATACACGTGCCGAACGACTTTGAGGACCGGCCCATCCTCGAGCAGGCGCTCACGCAGCGACGCGGCCGCAAGGTCCGCATCTACGACCCGAAGCGCGGCAAAAAGCGCGACCTTGTCGAGCTCGTCACGACCAACGCAAAGATCGCATTCGAGCAGCGCTTTCGCGTGCTCAAGCCCGACAGCGAGCGCGTGCTGCAGGACCTCGAGGAGCTGCTCGAGCTCTCGCACTTTCCGCAGCGGATCGAGTCGTTCGACATCTCGAACATTCAGGGCGCCGAGAACGTCGCCGGCATCGTCGTCTTTGAGAACGGCAAGCCGGCACGCGCAGAATATCGCCGCTACATCATCAAGAGCGTCGAGGGAGCGAACGATTTTGCCTCGATGCACGAGGCCGTCTTTCGCCGCTACAAGCGCCAGCTCGCCGAGGAGAAGCCGCTGCCTCAGGTCGTCTTTATCGACGGCGGCAAGGGCCAGCTCTCGGCCGCCGCGGCCGCGATGCGCGAGCTCGACCTCGAGGCGATCACGCTCGTCGGCCTCGTCAAGCCGCCGAAGCGTCATAACGAGATCTCGCACCTGCTCGTCTTTGGCCGCGAAGACGCGCCGATACCTTTCGACCGCAACTCGCTCGCGTTCCGGCTGATCCTGCAGATCCGCGAGGAGACGCACAAGACCGCCGTCCAATATCACCGCAAGCGGCGGGAGATGCGCGACTTTACATCCGAACTCTCAGAGATACCCGGCGTCGGCGAGCGGCGAAAGATGAAACTCCTGCGCAGCTTCGGCTCGATCGAGCGCATCGCCAAGGCCAGCATCGAAGAGCTTGCTCCCTTCGTCGGGCCAAAGACGGCCGCCGAGATCGCGGCGCACTTCCAGCGTCAGCGCGAGGCCGCCGCGAGGACGGCGTGAGCCAAACTGCCGCCGCCTGCCGCGCCGCTCAAGTACCGCTCTTCATCCATAAATTTGAATTTCTCTGCTGATATTCGTAGCCGGCCGCCCGCCGCCCTCCGATAAATGACGATCTCGAATAATAAATATCAGGGCTCCCAATAATTGCTCCGTACGGAATATCAGTTGCCTCGCTGAGTTTGTCACGTCACCACAAAAGCTCGAGACGCTTCATGCTCGACCGGTCACGACCACCACTATGCTCGGTTCCGGTCCAGGCAAGTCCCATAAATTCAAAACGGAGGATTCTGATGAACTTCGCAGTGCAGAACGCAGCGAGATCTTTCACAACGGCTCTCTTTTGTCTTGCGCTCTTCGTGCTCCCGGCCCTATCGCAGGTAACGACCGCCGCGATCACCGGGCGGGTCGAGGACAGCACCGGAAAGGTAGTTCCCGGGGCCAAGGTCACAGCAACAGAGCGGGCGACAAATCGCGAGCGCACCGTCATTACAAACGAGCAGGGGGATTACACGATCACGGCCCTCCCCCCGGGCCGCTACAACATCTCCGTCGAGTCTCAGGGCTTTAGCCGGGTCCTGCAGGAAGACGTCGAGCTAAACGTTGGAGCACGACAGACCTTTAACTTTTCACTTCAGGCGGGCAGCGTGACCGAGACGGTCACGGTGACGGGCGACGTGCCCCTGGTCGAGACGACGCGGTCCGAGATCGGCACGTCCGTCACGCCGACCGAGATCCAAAACCTGCCGCTGCTCAACCGGACATTCGCCGGTCTGTCCGTGATCGCTCCTGAAGCCCGGCCGGTCGGCACCTTTGACCCGACAAAGACGCGTGTCGGCACCGTGGCATTCAACGGCGGCGACGGTCGCCAGGTGAACGTCAACGTGGACGGCGGCGACAACAAGGACAACGTGGTCGGCAGCCTGCTTCAGAACTTCTCATACGAGTCCATCCAGGAGTTTCAGATCCAGCAGCATCGCTGGAGCGCCGATCAGGGCCGGGCGGTCGGCGGCGTCGTCAACGTCGTCACCAAGAGCGGGACTAACAGAATGCGCGGGTCGTTCTTTGCAAACTTCCGAGACGACGCGCTTCAGGCACGGGACTTCTTTGACAAGCAGAACAATCGCAGCAAGCCGCAGTTTGAACGCCAGGAGATCGGAGGCAGTCTCGGCGGCCCGATCGTCAAGGACCGTCTCTTTTACTTTTTTGCCCTCGAACGCTTTCGCGAGAGGCAGAACGTTCCGGTCCTCGCCTCGGCGATCCCGGAGCTGCAGGCGATTCCGGGCATCCAGTTCGTACCTGAGATCCCGACGCCTTATGACGACACTCTCTTGACCGCAAAGATCGATCACAAGCTGACGGACAAGCAGAACATGTTCTACCGGTTCTCGTACCAGGGCAACAAGTCGCCGAACGATCAGGTCACCAACCCTGCACGCACCGATCTCAGCGGCGGGAACCAGACGACCAATAAGCTTTACAGCGCTGTCGTCAACCACACGTATCACATCACGCCGAACGTCCTTAATCAGTTCACGTTCCATTTCCAGGATTTCAAGAACGAGATCCTGCCGAATCGCGAAGGCCTGACGCTGAACTTCCCGGGCGGCATCACCATCGGACAAAACGCGAACACGCCGCAGGCCACCGCGGAACGCAAATTCCAGTTCCGAAACGATTCGACGTGGATCACCGGCGACCACACGCTTAAGTTTGGCACCAACTTCATCCACACGATCCTTGGCGGATATTTTTACTTCGGAACGCGCGGTTACAACCTGACGTTTCGCCAAACGCCGACGCAGATCGTCGCGGGCGGCGGATTCAATCGCGACGACCTTCTCCAGTCGCTGACCTACTCTGACGGCGCAAGCTCGCACGATCAAAAGATCAACCAGCTCGCCTTTTACCTTCAGGACGATTGGAAGATCACGAGAAATCTGACGCTCAACCTCGGGCTGCGCTGGGACGCGAATATCGGCAACCTGTTTGCCCAGGACAGGAACCGCACCATCCAGATACTGCAGCAGGTCAATCACCCTCTGGCCCGAGCTCTGACGGCCGATCCTGAAAAACTCACGCGGACGACGCCGAGCTGGAAGGAGTTTCAGCCGCGCCTCGGCTTTGCCTGGGACCCGTGGGGAGACACCAAGACCGTGATCCGCGGCGGGTACGGGATCTTTTACGATCAGATATTCCAGAATCTGTCGCTGTTTTCGGCGACCCAGTCCGAGCCGCAGATCTTCCAGACGGCGATCAACCTGACACGGCCTCCGGGCAATCCCGACCCGACGTCCCCGCTCTACGGTATACGTCTGGGCGGGCCTCTGCCGCAGCCTCCGCCGGGCTTTAACTTTAGTAATCTCGTTCCCGGAGCTGTCGGACGCATCAACGATCCGGACGCAAAGGAGCCGTACATACAGAAGTTCTCGATCGGCTTCCAGCGCCAGCTGACCAAGAGCCTCTCGCTCGAGAGTGATTACGTCCATACTCTCGGACTGCAGGAGCCGCGGTTCCTAAATATCAATCCGTTGATCAGCAGCGTCTGCAACACCAACTTCCCCGGATCACTGCCGAGCAGCGACCCGACCTACGCGACGCGCTGCCCGCGCGGCGCTTCGACGCGGCTGCTCGACCAGGCATTTGTCGCCGCCGGCGTCGGTGCCAATCGTATCGGGCAGATAAATATGTTCTCGACGACCAACCGTTCGCTCTTCGACAGCTGGACGACGACGCTCAAGTACAGGTCCAACAGGATGGTGCTGAATGCGAGCTACGTGCTGTCAAGCTCGAGGGCGTGGGGCGGTCAGCCGACGGCCTCGTACTCGGGCAACGGCATCGCGATAACGCCGCAGCGTCAATTCGCCGACGGTGAGTTTGGCCCGACGCGTCTCGACGAGCGCCATCGGATCGTGTTGAGCGGCGTTCTCAATCTGCCGTTGGGCTTTACGCTATCGCCGATCATGCAGTACGCATCGGCACGGCCCTTCTCGCCGACGCTCGGATTTGACGTCGACGGCGACGGTCTTGCGACCATCGACCGCGTCTGCCAGAGCGCCGACCTGGCTGCGGTCTTCGCGGCGCGGGGCAACACAACCGCTCTGCAGGCCCTTAATCCGCTCGGCTGCCGGCAAATGCCGGTCAACCGGCTTCGCAAGGGCTTTGTGCTTGTGAACGGGCAGCTCGAGGAGCGCAGCGGCCGCTTCTTCAACGTAGACCTGCGGGTGACCAAGAACTGGCGATTCACCGAGCGCTTCCGCCTGGCGACGTATGTTGATCTGTACAATCTGTTCAACACGGAGAATCTCTCGTTCGCATCGCGGATCGGACTAAGCGCTCCGGCGACGAACGCCGCTCAGTTCCTGCAGCCTGTGTCGCTCTTTGGCCCGGGCTTTGGCCCTCCGGTCGGGCGTCCGTTTACGGCGCAGCTCGGATTCCGCTTTACGTTTTGACCGCCGCATTGCGGACAAACCTTTGCGGCACCTCGGCGACGAGGTGCCGTTTTTTTGTTTGAATATCGGCTTGCGGCCCGTCGGTAAGGACCTGCCCGGCACGACATTGCGTCGGTTGACATTGCCTTGGGCCTCGGATATCTTTCCCTCGTTTTCATTCCCCTCGTTCACTCGCATCTGCTTATTTATACGGCTTTTTGAAACTTTATCCGTAAGGAGAAGAACGACCGTATGAACACAAGAGTAGTCGCAGCCACGGTGGCCGGCGGCATTGTCCTTTTCTTTCTCGGCTGGCTGGCGTATGGGATCTTGCTGGCTGATTTTATGAAGGCGCACACGGTGCAGTATGCCGGATTGAATAAGGAGCCAATGCCCGATATGGTGCCGCTCGTGCTCTCCAATCTCGCGATTTCGGCGCTGATGGCGATTGTCTTCGATCATTGGGCGTCGATCCGTACGTTCAAGGGCGGACTTATCGGCGGCGGCCTGATAATGCTTTTGGTCGCGCTGTACGTCGACCTTGCGTTCCTGGCCTTTATGAACCTGCTCGACCTGACCGTCGTGCTCGTGGACGTAGTCGTCGCCACGCTTCTCGGTGCGATCACGGGCGGCGTTATCGGGCAGGTCCTGGGAATGATGGGCCCGCGAACTGCCGACGCCTGACGAGCAGCGGCAGCTAACATTTCGCGGCCGCCAGGCAGTCGGGCGGCCGTCTCAAATCAGGGCGATCGGCGGCCTGAAGCGCCGGTCGCACCGCTGAAAAGGTTTTCGGAGGCCCGCACAATGAAACTGCTTACTTTTGTCGTGATCTTTGCCGCGCTCGCATTCTGCAGCCTCGGCGAGAGACTCAAACAACTTTCCGGCGAGTCGAGCACCGCCGCCAACAGCTCATCGACCACTAACAGGACATCGTCCGCCGATGCGGGGGCCGAAAGGCCGAAGCTGACGCCGGCTCAGCAGGCGATCGCCGATTCGGCGACGGACGTGAAGTGGGACGAGCAGGGCGTCACGTGGCGGCTGCCAGCGGGCTGGAAAAAGATGGACCAGAAAAAAGAGACCTTCAATTACGGCTCGCCCGATCGGGCGTTCCTGCTCGTCAACATTTCGGCGATGGCATCCGACTTTCCGATGGATGCGAGCCGCGACGCATTTTACAAGCAGGCGATGGACCAGCTGCAGCAGGGCAAATATCTGACCGTGCGCTATCTCGATATCGACGGCATCAAGGGCGTCGAATGGATCGAGGCTCCGCCTGAGGACAAAGACGGCCCGCGGCGGCATCAATGGATCGGCTATCGAAATTACCTCGGCCAAAACCAGATGCTCAACGTGATGCTCTCGACCGAAGGCAGCAGATTTGATAAGCACAAGGACGAATTTGCCGCAATAATGTACTCGACAAGATTCGCCCAGTAAGAAAAAAGCGGCTGCCTGTAAAGGGCAGCCTTTTGCATTTGCCTCGGCCTTCGTGGGCCTTTGCGGCTGTGCCGCGATGTTATGCGGAAAGGCTCGGCTTTGCCGGCCGCGCTCTCAAATTCCCTTCGCGGCTTCGCCGCCGCATTTACGGCGCCGTCGGGGTGTCTGGATGCGGCACGAAGCATCGCCGGCAGCGTGCCTCGTATTTGTCGGCCGCGCCGACCTCGACACGCTCTTCCGACGCGACGGTACGCTGCGAGTAGTTGGCGGTCGAGCCGCATCTGACGCAGATGGCGTGCGTCTTGGTGATGAATTCGGCGACCGACAAGAGCTGAGGCATCGGCTCAAAGGGACGGCCCGTATAGTCCTGATCGAGCCCCGCGACGATCACGCGCTTGCCTGCCCGCGCGAGATAATTCACCGCGTTGACTATCTCCATATCGAAGAACTGCCCTTCGTCGATACCGACGACCTGCGTGTCGTCCTCGATCAGGGCAAGCATCTCTGCCGTGTCGCCGACCGCGTGCGAGAGATGCTTGAGGCCCGAGTGCGAAGCTATCTCCGACTCTGAATACCGGACGTCGATCGCCGGCTTGAAGACCTGCACCTTTTGCCGCGCTATCCGCGCGCGGTTGAGACGGCGGATCAATTCTTCGGACTTGCCCGAGAACATCGAGCCGACGATGACCTCGACCCAGCCCGTGCCGTTCTGCCGCACTTTGCGGCGCTCTTCCGTATTGTCGAAAGCAAATTCCTCGATCATAGAAACTGTGAGATGACCGCCAAATGCGGAATGACAATTATAGGGAAACGTCCGCCGAGCAGAAAGCGTTGAACGGCCGAAAGTGCCTTGGCGGCGCAGGAGCGGCGCGTTCTGCCGGCTCTTCACCTTTGACGCGTTCGGGACTATTCTCAGATCGTGGAACTCAAGGTCTGCCCGCGCTGCAAAAAGCCCTACCTCGCCGAGCACGAGTCCTGCCCGCACTGCCCCGAGCCTTATACCTGGGATCAGGAGAGCTATATGAATGTCGGCTGCCTTCTGCTAATGGTCGGCGCGGTGTTTGTGATGGTGCTGTTTTGGCTGATGCTGCTGTTTGCGCCGTTCCTGCGTTGAGCGAGCGGCGGGCTGCTGCCCGCCGTCCCGTTAATTCTCTCCATCTGACTTGATCTGATAAAACGCCTTCCTGCCGGGATACCGCGCAGAGTCGCCGAGGTCTTCTTCGATGCGTAGAAGCTGGTTGTACTTGGCGATGCGGTCAGAGCGGCAGAGGCTGCCGGTCTTGATCTGGCCGGCATTGGCCGCGACGGCAAGGTCCGCGATGAAATGGTCCTCGGTCTCGCCGGACCGGTGCGAGATCACGGCGGTCATATTGTTTGTCCGCGCGAGCTCGATCGCATCGAGCGTCTCGGTGAGCGTGCCGATCTGGTTGACCTTGATGAGGATCGAATTGGCAGCGCCGAGGTCGATACCCTTTTGCAGGAATTTGACGTTCGTCACAAACAGATCGTCGCCGACGAGCTGTACGCGGCCGCCGATCTGCTCGGTCAGGTCCCGCCAGCCGTCCCAATCGTTCTCGGCCATTCCGTCCTCGATCGAGATGATCGGGTAGCGCGAGCACCAATCGGCCCAGTACGCCGCCATTTCTTCCGAAGAGAGCTCGCGCTTGTCGCTCTTTTTGAAGACGTACTTTCCGTCGATATAGAATTCGCTCGCCGCCGGATCGAGCGCGAGCATCACGTTGTCGCCGGCCGTGTAGCCTGCTTTTTCGATCGCTTCGAGAATGGTCTCGACGGCTTCTTCGTTAGATTTGAGATTCGGCGCGAATCCGCCCTCGTCGCCGACTCCGGTCGAGTAGCCGCGCGACTTCAAGACCGATTTCAGGTTATGAAAGATCTCCGCTCCCATCCTCAGCGCCTCGGCAAAGCTCTCGGCACCGACCGGCATCACCATGAACTCCTGAAAGTCTACGTTGTTGTCCGCGTGTGCGCCGCCGTTGAGTATGTTCATCATCGGCACGGGCAGCGTCTTGGCGTTAGAGCCGCCGATGTAACGGTAGAGCGGCATCTCGAGGAACGACGCCGCCGCGCGGGCCGTCGCGAGCGAAACGGCAAGGATGGCGTTTGCGCCGAGCTTCGATTTGTTATCGGTGCCGTCGAGATCGATCATCGTCTGGTCGATCAGCGTCTGGTCGATGGCGTCGAGCCCTTCGAGCTCGCGGCTGATCGTCTCGTTGACGTTCTTGACCGCGTTTTGGACGCCCTTGCCCAGATAACGCAGCTTGTCGCCGTCACGCAGCTCGACGGCCTCGTTCTCGCCGGTCGAAGCCCCGCTCGGAACGGCCGCTCGGCCCTGCGTTCCGTCTTCTAAAACGACCTCGGCCTCGATCGTCGGATTTCCGCGCGAGTCCATGATCTCGCGCGCCCACACCTGTTCGATAATGCTCATCAAAATGGCTCCCGAAAAATAAATTGAAAAACTTTGTAGTTAAATTTACCGTGAATGCCGCGCGAGCACAAAAACGCTCAAACTCCACTCGTGGACAGCAGCGGTGCCCGGACGGCGGCGTGGTGGAAGACGTTTTTTAGTGCTCAGATTGATAGGGACCAGATCTTTTTCAGCCCGACCACCCCGACCCGCGACGGCCGCGCCTCCTGATCAGGCTTCGACCGGCGCCGTACCTGCGTCGGCCTTTTCCATCCTCACTCTCAGGATGCGCCGCTTGTCGACCTTTTCGACTCGGAAGACATGGCCGTTGTACGGCACCGCTGCGCCTTCGCCGAGAATATCGCCCGACTCCGCCATCAAGAATCCGGCGAGCGTCGTATAACTTTCCGAGACCGGGATGTTCATCGACAGCCGCCGATTGAGATCGCGGACGGCGAGGCCGCCGTCGAGAATGTAGCTGCCGTCCGGCTGCGGGTTGATCTGCTCGTTGACCTCCTCGTCGTGTTCGTCAGAGATATCGCCGACGATCTCCTCGAGCAGGTCCTCGAGCGTGATGATGCCCTCGACGCCGCCGTGCTCGTCCACGACAAAGCCAAAGTGAAACTTCTCGGTCTGCATCTGCCGCAGCACGTCCTCGAGTTTTGCGCTGTCGACGACGTAATTCGGCTTGCGGATGACGCGGTCGAGCCTGAAAGTCTTTGGCCGGAGCAGGTAGCTCATCACGTCCTTGCTGTGTATGACGCCGACGATGTCGTCGAGCGAGCCGCTGTAAACCGGCAGACGCGAATAGCCATGCTGGCGAAACGCCTTTGCGATCTGGTCGATGCCGTACGAGTCGGGAATGGCGACGATGGCCGTGCGCGGCACCATCGCCTCGCGGACCGTCGTGTCCGAAAATTCAAAGACGCGATTGATCAAGGTCCGCTCTTCGGCGTTGAGATGGCCGCTCCGCTCAGAGGCGTCCACCAGCCGCCGGATCTCTTCTTCTGTGTAGGACGCGCCGTGCTCGGCGCTCGGGTGCAGGCCAAACAACCTCACGGTCCGAGTGCCGGCCCAGTCGAGCAGACGGATCGGATAGTAAAAAATGCGGTAAAAGATCTGAAGCGGCACCGCGACAAAGAACGAGACCTTCTCTGACAGCTCGAGCGCCGCGGTCTTGGGCGCCAGCTCGCCGAAGACGATATGCAGGAACGTGATCAGCGCGAACGCGATCGCGAACGACATGGTGTGCAGCACCGCGGCCGACGACAAAAATCCGAGCCCGGTCGCCGAGGCGAGCCACATCAGCAGCGGGTCGAGCAGCGCCGCGACCGCGGGTTCGCCGATCCAGCCGAGACCGAGAGAGGCGAGCGTGATACCGAGCTGCGTCGCCGAGATGTACGCGTTCAGATTGTTGAGCATGCCGAGCAGACGCTCGGCCGAGAGGCTGCCTTCGGCGGCCATCGCCTCGATCCGCGACTTGCGGACGGCAACGAGCGCAAACTCCGACGCAACAAAAAAACCGTTGGCCAGTACCAGGACAATGACCGAGACGATCTTTAATGCGGACCAGAGCGGGTCCGGCGCTTCAATTTGTACGGCTGCAGTCGGGTCTGCAAAGAGAAGTATGGATGCCAAACTAGCGGGGTCGTCCATTTGAGTTCCGATATTCCAAGATCGCACGAGCAGTAAGCAGCGGAGGCCTCCTTCCCGTCCGTGTGACCGCTCGTTTTGTCGTGCCGAACCGAGTATATCACAGCGGCTCGCCGCTTTTCGCCGAGGTCGCTAGACGTGAGCTTCGATGATCTCCTCGATAAGCATCCGACACGATCCGCAGCCGCGGCCGGCACCGAGAGCTTCGCCGACCTGCTCGACACTCGTCAGCCGCCGTGTCTCGACCGCGCGTACGATCTCGTCCTCGCCGACAGCAAAGCAGGTGCAGACAAGCGGACGCTCGCCGACAAACTCCTCGATGACGAACGCCCGAAAGTCAGCGAATGCGGCATCGAGCGCCTCGATGCAGGCGTCGATGCACGGCAGGCGCCGAGCCGGCACGTCTCTCCCGCCCGCGGTCAGGCGGCCGCGGACCTCGTCTCCGGCCCGCCCTCGCAGATCGGTGAGCGACCGGCCCTCGACGGCCTCGCAGACAAGTTCCGCCGCCGCGACCATGATCCCGCAGCCGTTCGACCGGAAGCACGCCTCTTCGATCCGCTTGCTCGCGGGATCGATCCGCAGCCCGACACGAACGAACGATCCGCAGTCGAAGCTGGCCGCCGTTCCGACACCGTTGGCCCCGCGCGCGCTGCCGGCGTGCGACGCCTCGGCGACGATACGGTCGATATCATCCGGGTAGATCGAGCCCACAGTCCTCCACGAATAGCACGAATGAAGCCGAAAACAAATTCGTGTAGAATTTACCCAAACGCGATGAGGCCCTTGCTGCTTTTTGTATCTCTGACGACGCTCCCTTTACTGCTCTCGTGCGGCAACGCCGCGGCGCCGGTTTCGATCTCGAGTCAGCCCGTCTCGATCAACGGCGTCCGGCAAAAAGGCGTCCCGCCAAAGCCTCTGCCGCTGATGAGCTGGACCTCGCAGGACGGGCAGAAACAAAAGGTCGACGACTTTAGAGGCCGCGTGCTGATCCTCGATTTTTGGGCGACGTACTGCGAGCCCTGTCGCCGCGAGATACCTCATCTCAACGAGCTACAAGCCAGGTACGGCGCAGCCGATCTTCAGATCGTCGGCCTGCACTCGGGCGGTGACGAGGACCGGCCCAAGATCCCGGCATTTGTCACCGACACCAAGATGGACTATCCGGTCGGCTTTCCCGAGGACGCACTCGTGAGCTACGTCTTTGAGGAGAACGACGCCATTCCGCAGACCGTCGTCATCGACCGCGAGGGGCGGCTGGTCACCAAGATCATCGGTTTTGACGATCAGATCCGCCGGCAGCTCGACGCCGCCGTCGAATCGGCCATCTCACGCCGATGAAACGACCTGTCCAGCCTCGCAGTACGCCGGCCGGCGTTCCGACTCTCCGGCAGATCTCTGCGGGCGGAGTCGTCTTTCGCCGGTCGCGCGAGCGCGTTGAGGTGGTACTGATCCTGACCTCGCCCGAGCGGCGCTGGCAGCTGCCAAAAGGCCTCGTCGACGACGGCGAGTCGCGCGAGCAGGCCGCTCTGCGGGAGGTTCGCGAAGAGACCGGCCTCGATGCCGTAGTCGCCGAGCCCCTGCAGACCGTCGAATACTGGTACTACGCGACCCGCGACGGACGGCGCGTCAGGTATCACAAGTCGGTCCATTTTTTTCTGATGGAATATGTTTCCGGCGATGTCGCCGACCACGACCACGAGGTGCTCGAGGCCCGCTGGGTCGATATCGACGCCGCGGTGTCGATGCTGGCGTTCGACAGCGAGCGAAGGCTCGTCGAGCAGGCCCGCACGATGATCGCCGCGCGCCGCTCTGACGGTTGATCTATGCGTGACATTCCAGTCGGCAACGGCTCGCTGCTGATCGCCTTCGACGATCGTTACCAGATCCGGGACATATACTTTCCGCATGTCGGGCAGGAGAATCACACCGACGGAGCCCCGTCGCGCTTCGGCGTATGGGTCGACGGCGAATTCTCTTGGACGTCCTCCGACGAATGGCAGCGGTCGCTGTGCTATCTGCCCGAGACGCTCGTCACAGACGTGCGGCTCACCAACGCGCGGCTCGGCATCGCGATCGTCGCCAGCGACGCGGTCGCCAGCCACGAGAACGTCTTTCTGCGCCGCATCTCGATCCGCAACCTTAGAGACCAGGAGCGCTCGATACGCGTCTTCCTGCACCAGGACCTGCGTATCTACGAGAACAAGGTCGGCGACGCGGTCTATTACGATCCGGAGACGGCGGCGATCGTGCATTATCAGCGAGACCGCTACTTTTTGTTCGCGACCCGGCCGCACTTTGAAAGCTTTGCAACGGGCCGCAAAGACTTTGGCGCGCAGGAGGGCACGTGGCGCGACGCCGAGGACGGCGAGCTCGCCGGCGGCGTCATCACCGAGGGGTCGGTCGACTCGACCGTCGGCGTTCATCTCTATCTCGGCCCGCAGGGCGAGACGGAGATGAGCTACTGGATCGCCGCCGGCAAATGCCACGCCGATGTCGCACGGCTTAATTCACTCGTTCTCAAACGCGGACCGGCGGAATATCTCGACTACACGGCCAACTACTGGCGCGCCTGGGTAAACAAGAACGACGTCCAGCTCGACGGGCTGCCGATCGACGTCGTCGACCTCTACAAGCGCTCGCTGCTTATCGCGAGGACGCAGGTGGACAACGGCGGGGCGATCCTCGCGGCCAACGATTCGGACGTAGTACTTCGGGCCAGCGACCATTACAGTTACCTTTGGCCGAGGGACGGCGCGTTCGTCGCGCATGCCTTCGACCGGGCAGGATTTGCCGAGGTAACGCGGAGGTTCTTTCATCTCTGCGCCGACATCGTCCATCCGAACGGCTACTTTCTGCAGAAGTACAATCCCGACGGCACTGTCGCGTCCGGCTGGCACGCCGCTTGGGACCCTCGCCGAAAGGTGTCGCTCGTGCCGATCCAACAGGACGAGACCGCTCTGGTGCTGTGGGCACTCTGGGAGCATTATCGTCTGCGGCGCGACATCGATTTTGCACATCAGCTGTACACGACGCTCGTCAAGCCGTGCGCCGATTTTATGGTCGCGTTTCGCGACGACGCGACCGGCCTGCCGCTGCCTAGCTGGAACCTGTGGGAAGATCGCCGCGGAGTTCACACCTTTACATGCTCGACGGTCGTCGCGGGACTCCGCGCCGCCGCCAACTTTGCACATCTCTTCGCCGAGCACGGCGATGCCGAAGCCTATCGCGAGGCCGCCGGCCGAATGGTCGAGGCGATGGCCCTGCATCTCTACGACGAGAAGCTCGGCCGGTTTGTCCGCGGACTGCTCGCCGCCGACGACGGCGGCCCGCTCGAGCGCGACACGACGATCGACGCCTCGCTATTCGGCCTCTTCTACTTCGGGTGCTTCGACGTCCGCGACAAGCGCGTCGAGTCGACAATGAAAGCGGTCGAGGACGCCCTCTACATCGGCACGGCCGCGTCCGGGGTCGCTCGCTTTGAGCGCGACAGCTATATGCGTCGGTCGGACGCCGCGACCGGGAACGTCTGGTTCATCTGCACTCTCTGGCTTGCCGAGTACTACATCGCGGCAGCCGGCGACGCCGCCGATCTCGCGAGGCCGCTTGAGATGCTGCGGTCGGTCGCGAGGTCGGCCCGCACCTCCGGGGTGCTCGCCGAGCAGATGGACCCGGCCACCGGCGAGCACGTCTCGGTCTCGCCGCTCACATGGTCGCACTCGACCTTTGTCGCCGCCGTGCACAGCTACCTCGACAAGCAAGCCGAACTTGACAAGTCAGGACCACCAGCGTGAGCGGGCGGGCTCTTGGCGCGTTGACCCGTTCGCCGGTCTGGAGGCGAGCTTGAATGCCCGGTCCAAACAGCTCGTCATCCGTCTCTAAGCCCGCCAATTTCGCCTGCCTCGGCGTTGTAACGTAAACTTACCCTTTATGCGCAGAGCAAAGATCCTGGCCACTCTCGGCCCTTCATCCAACACACCCGAGGTCCTCGAGCGGATGCTGCGTGCGGGCGTCAACGCCGTTCGCATCAATATGTCTCACGGCACCCGGGAGGAGCACTCCGAGACCGTCCGCGTCGCCCGCGCCGCCGCCGCCCGGCTCGGGCTGCCGCTCGCCGTTCTGGTCGATCTCTCGGGCCCGAAGATACGCACCCGAACGCTGCAGGACGGCAAGCCCGTCCGGCTGGTGGCCGGCGACGAGTTTACGCTTACGACCGACGACACGGTCGGCAACGCGGCTCGTGTCTCGACCAATTTCGCGCAGCTGCCCGACGCCGTCGAGCGCGGCGCACGCATCCTCATCGACGACGGCGCCATCGAGCTCCGCGTCGAATCAAAGACCGCGACGGACGTGACCGGCCGCGTCATCGTCGGCGGGATGCTCAACGAACGCAAGGGCATCAACCTGCCCAATACGCCGCTGCCGATACCGTCGATGACCGACAAGGACCACGCCGACCTCGAATGGGCGATGGAGCAGAATGTCGACTATATCGCGCTCTCGTTTGTGCGGACGGCCGACGACTGCCGCCAGGCGCGCGAACGTATCAAGCAGCTCAATCGCCGAAAGCTCGGCCGCCCGCTGCTCGTTGCCAAGATCGAAAAGGCCGAGGCCATTGAGAATCTCGACGAGATCATCCAGGAGGCCGACGGCCTGATGGTGGCCCGCGGCGATCTCGGCGTCGAGACGAGCGTCGAGCTCGTTCCGGTCTATCAAAAACTCATTATCGAAAAGGCCGTGGCCAACGACCGGTTTGTCATCACTGCGACGCAGATGCTGCAGTCGATGATCGACAATCCCTTCCCGACCCGGGCCGAGGCCTCGGACGTCGCCAACGCCGTGTGGGACGGCACCGACGCCGTAATGCTCTCGGCCGAGACCGCATCGGGCCGGTATCCGGTCGAGGCGATCGACACGATGGTCCGCATCATCACGTCGGCTGAGTCGATCACGCCCGATCAGCTCAAGCAGCCCGTCAAGATCGCGCAGCCGCCGTCGGGCCGTACGAGCCAGGCGCTGTGCAAGGCCGCCGTCTTTGCCGCAAAGGAGCGCATCACCGAGAAGGTCGCCGTCTTTACCGACTCGGGTCTGATGGCGCGGCGGCTGTCGAGCTTTCGCTCGGGCCTGCGCACATTTGCTCTAACGACCTCGGCCGACGCGTGCAATCAACTGTCGCTTATCTGGGGCGTGCAGCCTTTTGTTTACCAAGCACCGCACTCGACCGAAGAACTCCTCATCACCGGCGAAAAAAAGCTGATCGAAGAGAAGATCGTCGAGCACGGCGAGACCATCATCATGATGGCCGGCCGCCTCTCAGGCCACGGCCTCTCAAGCTCGGTCGTCGTCTGGACGATCGGGGAAGAGATCGCAAGCAGGTGAGCGAAGGGATGAGGGCGGAGGGATGAGGGATGAGGGATAGAGGAATTTACCTGTCTCTTGCACGTGTCTTTACCTTGTTTACCATCGAGGTAAAGATCGCGATCAGTTCATCAGTTTCCTTGATCAAGGCATCGAGCCGGCCAGCCGGGACATAGCCGCCGTCGACAAGTAATTCCAACCAGTAATCGCTCTCGTCCAGCTCCTGGATCGCGCCTTCGATCTTGCTGATGAAGTCAGCGTTGGATTTTGCGCGACATGCTTCGCGATACTGCGCCCCCGGCGACGTCGCGGAACGAGCAAGCTGATGAGCGATGATCTGCACGGCTCCCGATCGCGGCAGCGAATCGTATAGCTTCAAAACTCTCAGCCCGTAATCCTTCAGCCGCTTACGCAACGCGATCTGCTTTTTACTCCGATCATCAAATTGACCACTGTCGTCCGTGACTCTTTCTTTCATCCCTCATCCCTCCGCCCTCATCCCTCAACGCTCACCCCACCGCTGTCCCAAACAACTTCCCCACGATCGCGGTCGCGGCCATTGCTACGGCTCCCCAAAAGAGGACCCTGAGGCTTCCCGACCGCATGCTTGCGCCGCCGGCACGCGCGGCGGCCGCGCCGAGCATCGCTAAAAAGGCGAGCGAAGCCGCGGCCAGGACCGGGATCAGCCACGCCCCATGAGCGGCAAATGCGACGACGAGCGGCAGCGCGGCGCCGCACGCA
This sequence comes from Pyrinomonadaceae bacterium, assembly GCA_046313635.1. Lineage (GTDB taxonomy): Bacteria > Acidobacteriota > Blastocatellia > Pyrinomonadales > Pyrinomonadaceae > OLB17. The sequence goes on from JBKBYA010000006.1 coordinate 96,835, forward strand.
AAGCTCACCGCAGAGAAGCCCGCCGCCTGCAGCGGTCGTGCGCTGAGGGTCTCGGTGATGCCGAGCTCGTCGCGAGCATGCGCTTCGAGCGCGTCGTGTGCGGTCATCTGCTCGGCGACCTGACGCGCGAGACGCGGTTCGACGCCGCGGCGAACGTAAATTCCGGCCAGCTCCATCAGCTCGCCTTCGGGATCGACCTCGAGCTCTAACTTTTCGCGGTCGAGATCGGCACGCTCGGTGTCGGCCTGCGAATACACCGAGACATACTCGCCGGCCGCCATCGACATCGCTCCCGCGACAAGCCCGGCGAGCCCGGCCAGCAGGATGCTCTCGCGCGTCGCGCCGGCCGCGGCGACGCCGATCAGCAGGCTCGCGGTCGACACGATGCCGTCATTTGCGCCGAGGACGGCCGCCCGCAGCCATCCGACGTGTCCGATGCGATGCCCTTCCGACTTCTTTTGCTGGTGAAAGGTTTGGTGTGAGCTCATTGTTAGAAACGGCGTGACTGACCTTTGCTTTCGAGCCCTGATTTTACGCGAGTCACTGGTGATATTTTGAAGCGAGGCTGCGGCGGCCCCAGCGGAGAGCGGTCGCCATCCATACGAGCTCGTCGAGGAAGCCTTGCACCCGCCGCTCGTACGCCTCGTCGAGCAGAGTCCCATGCTCGTCAAACTTCTTGTGCGCCTGCGGAAAGTTAAGATCGGTGAATGTCACGACGAGTCCCAGCTCACGGACCATCGGAACGCACGCTTCGATCGCACGCGTCCCGCCCCACGGACCGTTGGTCACGCCGACGAGGGCGACGGCCTTGTGAATGTACTCCTTGAGCAGCAGGTCGAGGACGCTTTTGAGCGTACCCGGATAGCCGTGGTTGTATTCCGGCAAGACGATCACGAGGCCGTCGGCCTCGACGATGGCGTCCCGCCATTCCGGAAAGAGGTGTGCGATCTCGGTGCCGTAATGATCTCGAGGCAGGTCAAAGTCGCGCACGTCGAAGAATCGCGATTCGATGTCGTCGCGCTCCTTCATCTTTTTGTGCACCCAGCGGGCCACATTCTCGCTGGCGCGGCCCTGGCGTGGCGTGCCGAGGATGATCGGGATCTTTAGCGTCTCGTCAGTCATCGCGTTTGTATCCAAATGGCGTGCGGTCTTATTTCAACGACGCGACGGCGGCCGGCCGTTGATCTCGGGGTGAGGGCCCGCGGCAGCGGCCCCAAAGCTCTTTTCGAGACCGCCGGCCGAGATCCATCGGTCGATCATTTCCTGCGACACGCCCTCGTCGAGCAGGAACGCGCAGAGTTCGTCTCGCTCATACACGCGTATTTCGACCCCGCCGTCCGGCAGGCGTCGGAATTTTGTATTGCCAAACACGAGATGCGTCCCGTCGACGCCGCCCTTTCTGAAATAGAGCCGCTCGTTGAAAGGGCTCTGCAGCCGCGAAAAGATCTCGTACCGCTCAAAGTAAAGCTCATCACCCGCCGGGTCGACATCCAGCCGGCACGGCACGTAATCTGCCAGCGGCACAAAGTCGATCCAGACCAGGTGCGTGCCGTCGTCGAGAGGCTCGACCTCGACACCCATTCTCGCTTCGCTGCCGACATATGGCTCCGACAGGCTCAACGGCAGAGGCGCGTACGAGAGTATCGACGTGTCGACCATCCACTCGGCGCCGTCGTCGAGCGTGACCTTTACGGTACCGTGATTCACGAGGCCGACGTCGAACATCGAGCCCGCCGACCGCCTCGCCCTGAAGCCGAGCGACACCAGCAGCGCGTGCAGCGCGCCGCTCGACGGCCAGCACGTCCCGCCGCAGCCGTGCTCGAGCCAGTTCTCAAAGAAATCGCCGGCGTCGAGCCCCGGCATTCGCCCGCCGTCCGCCAGCGAGATCAGTTTCTGAATGTTGTCGAATGGGACGTTCTCGCACCACGCCGCGTAGACACGCGTCAGCCCCGCGTGATCGAGGCTGACCGCCGTCGGCAGCCCGAACCGTTCCATCACGGCGCCAAGCGTCCGCGGATCGAGGACAGAGCCTGCGTGACTCGCGTGAATTTCGTCCATACGGATCTTGCGTAATTCAAGCCCGAGGAGCGGTGGGATCCGAGATCTGGCCTGACCGGGCCGATGCGTCGACGCTTGGATCAGAAACTATAATGTCAGCCCGCGGCAGATCATTCGGCGCCGAGGACCTGGGCGACCGTTTCCTTTTTTAGTCCCTTGCCCGAACGGTTGTTGTAATCGGAGAGCGAGATCTGCGGGTCGCGCCACGCGTCGAGATGGCCGACCTGATGCACGCACTGGATGGTGCACGTCGGCGCACACCACTTTTCGGTGATGTACTCGCGCTTCATGTCTTCGAAAGTGTATTCGAGCAGCGGAATGCCGGGCGTGCCTCGCTGCTGCGAGCACCAGCTCACGATGCCGTCCTCGTCGACGTAGAGATACCGCGCGCCGGCACGGCAGCGCCACTCGTATTCTTTGCCTTCGGCGAGATTGTCCTGAAACCAGTTCCAGCGGGCGTACGAGCGGGTGCCGAGCGCCTTGACCTGCTTGTAAACGTCCTTTTCGTGATCGCTCAGGCCCTTGAGCAGTCCCATCTCGTCGTGCAGCACGCCGACCGTCGACGAAAATCCGAGCTCGACCGCGCGCTTGGCGATGACGAGAGCGTCGTCCGGATCCTTCACGCCGCTGCCGAGTACCGAATTGATGTTTACCTTGAACTTGGCGTGATCGCGCAGATTCTTGAGCTTGCCGTCAAGGACCTTGAGGCTCTTTTTCGAGACGTCGTCGGGATTGACGTTGTCGATCGAGATCTGCAGATAATCGAGCCCGGCCTCGTTGAGCTTTTGGATCTTTTCGACCTGAAAGTAGTAGCCGTTCGAGATCAATCCCGCGATCATCCCGTGATGCCGAATGCGCGCGATGATGTCGTAGATGTCCGGATGCATCATCGGCTCGCCGCCCGAGATCGTGACGACCGACGTGCCGAATTCGGCGAGCTTGTCGATGCGCTTGAGCATCGTCTCGATCGGCACCGGGTCTGATGTCTTGTCGTATTCGTTGCAGTAGGCGCACGAGAGATTGCACCGCCGCATCGGTACGATGTGCACGAGCACCGGATGCCTGGTCGACGCAAAGGCCCGCACCGTGTGACGCACGCCGCGCGTGAACCTGCTAAAACTACTCGCTTTGGGCATAAGATCGGAATCGTGAGCTCTGACTCAAAGGCGTAATTATAAGTACTGCGCAATGGCTTCGCAAACAAGCGAAAAGGCCCGGCCAGAGCCGACCGGGCCTCGAAAGTCCTTTGATCGACCGGATCAGCCCTCGATCTTTTTGACGTTCTTGGGCAGCTGGAGATCGAAGATCTGGGCGTTGATCTTGACGTTCTTTTCGATCTTGCTCAGCAGCACCGTCGTCGTATCGTTATTCTGCTCGATGACCTTGGCCTGGACCGGCATCCCGTTGGCGTCGACCCACAGCTCGGCCGATCTGTAGCTTGTCTTTGAGTTCGGGATAAGCTCGAGGTGCCAAGCCTTGACGCCGCCGCTGACGGTCTCTTCGCCGAGGTAGTTGACCTTGTAATTCGCCTGAAGCTGGGCCTTGGACATACCCATAAAGGCGAGTGCTCCGCCGGCGGCACCTTTATTCTTGGCCTTGTCGACCTTGCCCTCGATCACCGTATTGAGCCGCGGGCGAAAGAGCTGATAGCGATCGCCGATCACGACCATCCGCTCCTCGGCCGGCTTGGTCCAGTCGAGTCTGACGTACATTCCGCGCTTGCCGGTCTTTGGCAGGTAATTGGTCACGCCCACCGATGTATCGCTCTCTCCCAAGACCGCGTCGGTCTTGACCATCGTCACGTCGGCCTTGAGCGAAGTGAGCGCCTTGTTGTGCGCATCCATCCGGTTAAGGATCTCGCGAAGGACGCCCTGCGCCCGCGCCTCCCCACCGCCGAAGGCGGCGAATGCGGTCACCACGACCGCCGTCACAAAAGCAGATCTTATGATTCCTTTCATACAAATTCTCCGAGAGTTCTGACGCCGAATATTACTTATCGTGAGTATTAATTTCAGCCTGTCGAAGCTGCAGGCGTGTCGGCTGTTCGGTTTTGACGGCCGCCGTCTGCGGACGGGTTGCAAGCTTTTCCCGGCCGTCGAACCACTCTTTCGGCGTCAAAAAGATGAACGCGATTATCATCAGGCAGAATATGTCGTACTGCCAGGTTCCCCGCTCGTAGTCCCATAGGATCCAACGCTTCATCGCCTATGCCTCCTCATTCGACGACGCGGCCGTCGCGCATCTGGATCGTCCGCGAGCACGCCGCGGCGGCCTCGGGATTGTGCGTGATCATTACGATCGTCTGGTTAAACTTTGCGTTGAGCTCGCGAAACATCTCGAGCACGATCTCGGAATTTTCCGTATCGAGATTCCCTGTCGGCTCGTCGGCGAGGATGATCGCCGGATTGTTGATCACCGCGCGTGCGAGCGCGACGCGCTGCTGCTCGCCGCCCGAGAGCTCAAGCGGCTTGTGATGCATCTTGTCCTCGAGCTTGAGCAGACGCAGCGTCTCGCGGCGCTTTTCGGGATCGGTGTGATTCCCGGTATGGATCTTTTCGGCAAGCTTGAGATTGCCGTCGGCCGTCAGGGTCGGAAACAGATTGAAACGCTGAAAGACAAATCCGATCTTTCGCCGCCGAATGTCGGTCCTCTCGGCGTCGGTCACCGTCGAGAGGTCCTCGCCGTCGATGATGATCCTGCCGCTCGTCGGGCTCAGCAGGCCGCCGAGCAGATGCAGGAGCGTCGACTTGCCGCAGCCCGACGGGCCCATTATCGCGACAAACTCGCCGCGGGCGATCTCGAGCGAGACGCCCTTGAGCGCCGGCACGTCGATCTTGCCGACACGGTAAGATTTGGTCAGGTCTTGCGTCCTTACGATCGGGTCCATAAATTCGGCTGCGACGTTATTGCGGCTGGCGCTGCAGCGCCTTGTTCGTCTCGTCTCGAGCGGCGTCGGCCGCCGCAACCGCGTCCTTCAACTTCTTGTCGAGATCGATCTCCTCGAGCTGCCAGGTATTCTGCAGGACGAAGGCGGCGTCGGGATATGTCTTGCCGATCGACACGGCGTCAGGCGTCTGGTACGTCAGGCTCATCGTGTACCGCTCGCGCGGCCGCGTGACGCGGATCATCAGCGGCAGATTGGTATATTCCGAGGTCGACGTGAGCGTGCCCTCGCGGCCGTAAGTGATGTCCGACTCGATCTCGCCGGCCTGATCAAAGATCTGCTGCCGGGCAAGCCTGATCCCGCCCACGCGATCGAACCAGAACCGCCGCTCGACGTGCAGCGAGCCGTCGTCTCGACGCGTGATCTCGTCGAGCAGGTAGTAGCCGCGCATGACCTTTCGCAGCGGCGATTTGGTCTTTTGCGTCTCGTCCTCTTCGACCTGAAAGACGGTGCTCTGCAGGTACATCTTTCCGGCGTCGGTCGGCCGCACGAGCAGCGCGTCGGTGAAGTGCTGCGGGCGCAGATTGGCAAACGAATTGACGCTCGCCCGCGTCATCTTGTTCGAGTCGAGATCTGAGACGCCGAGATCCTTCTGAAGCCGAGAATAATCGGCCTTGTTGGTGCCCTTAACAAACTTTTTGTATTTGCCGCTGCCGCCGTCGTTAAGTATCGCGACCCTGAAGGTCTCGCCGTCGCTCGTCATCTGTGCGATGTCGGTCTTGATGATCGGCGCCTGCACCTTGAGCAAGATCTTGCCCGGCCTCTGCACGACGACCTCGCCGTCGGCCGAGCGATAGACCTCTTTGCTGCCGAACTGCGCGAACGAGTCGTCCTCGAATTTGAGGTCCATCTTTGCCCGCATCGAGTTGACGCGCGCAAAGCGGTTGACCTCGCCGACCAGCTGGTCCATCGAGGCGTTCTCGGTCTTGAGCAGAGTAGGGGTCTTGCTCTCCTTTTTGACGATGTTGCACCCGGCACCTGCGCTCGCCAGCGCAAGGGCGAGGATCGTCAGCCTGGCAAAGTTGTTGTATCGGGCAAACAGCACTAGCTTGTGATGACTCTTTGGTCCGCGTTGTTGCATTATCGAATCTCGCGAATAAAACGGCACCAAAGTATCAAATCCGAGATGTTAACACGGCGTAATTTCGCCGCCTAATCAATGAAATACGCGGACCGCAGGCTCGTGAGAGGCCGTGCTGGTCCGCGCCGGAAATGATCCGATCTGTCTACGAACTGAAGACGCCTAGTCCCCGCGTCATGTAATCCTGCATCGTGTATGCAAACATTATCGCCAGCCAGAAAAAGCTCGCGACGGCCGCCAGCCAGATCAGCTTCGGGCTCCAGCGGACGTGCATGAAGAACAGCATGACGAAGGTCATCTTTGTGAACGCGATCGCGAGTGCGACGAGCGTGTTCGCGCCCGGAAAGATAAAGTCCAGATCGACGAGCGCGACGTAATAGGTCAGGATCGTCCCGACGACAAGTATCGCAAAGACGCCGAGATATCCCGGAATGCCGATGTGCGCCTCTTCGGCGTGATGGTCGTTCGAGTGATGTTCAGCCATTTTCGATTCCTAATGCATGAAGTGCCTTCCCAGCAGATAGAGCAGCGGGAAAAGAAAGATCCAGACGATATCGACAAAGTGCCAGTACAGGCCAGAGATCTCGACCGGATTGTAGTACTCCGGGCCGTACGTCCCGAGCCAGGCCTTCCACAGCAGCCACGCCATGATGCCGAGACCGACGATCATGTGCAGGGCGTGCAGGCCGGTCATGACGAAATAGATCCAGTAGAAAGATCGGACGTGGCTCGCGAACTTCGCGATGTCGATCTGGCCGTTCGAGTAATAGCCTGCACGCTCGAATTTGGTCAGATAACCGCCCTCTTCGGCCTGTTTGACGAGCGAGCAGTCCTTCCATACAAAGTCGCCGCGCGGGTTTACGTACTCCGACTCGTGACCTTCGCCGTGGCCGACCTCCCAGCACGGCGCAGCGGCATGGCTGCCGCCCGCACTCGATGCCGAATGCCCCGATTCAGCGGCCGCGGGACGGGCCGCGCGGTTCCAACCGGCGACCGGGATCAGGCCGTCGTTGTATTTCTTGGTGTACTCGATCGCCTTGACGCCGAGGAACGTCGCGCCAAAGATCATCGTCAGCACGATCATGATGACCTGCATGTTCCGATTGCCCTTCTGCGCGAAGTAGACCGTCAGCGCCATCGTTAAGCTGCTGACGATCAGGACGAGCGTGTTCAGGCCGCCCCAAAAGGCATCGAGGTGATTACTGCCCGCCGCGAATGCCATCGGGAACCGGTAGCGGAACACCAGATACGCCGTGAAGAGACCGCCGAAGAACATGATCTCCTGGACGAGGAACATCCACATCGCGATCGAAACCGATTCCGATTGCTGCTTCATGTCTTCGAACTGATGTTGAAGACCGGGCGGATGGTAGTGATGATCGTCTAAGACTTCTGCGTTTGTCGCCATGTTTGTTATCGAGTCGTATCGTCGGCCTAGGTCGGCCGCCGGCCGATTGGTTCGTACGTCCTGCCGTGCGCAGAAACTAACTGATGCTCTGCTGCGTCTCCGAGATCAGCCGCCGTCTTGCCTCGTCGTAGTCGAGGCCGTTCTCGTCGCTGAAATCGTAAGCCTCCCAGGTGACGACCGGCGTCGTCGCAAAGTTCTCGGTCGGCGGCGGCGAGCTCGTGCGCCACTCGAGGCCCGGCAGCATCCACGGATTGTCGCCCGCCGCTCGGCCCTTGATCAGCGAATGCGTCAGATAGATCACCGGCATTACGAGACCGACACCGAGCACCGAGGCCCCGGCGGTCGAAAAGATATTGAGTACCTGAAACTCAGGCGGATATGCCGCGTACCGCCGCGGCATTCCCAAAAACCCGACGATGAACTGCGGAAAGAATGTCAGGTTAAATCCGATAAAGACGAGCATCGCCGAGATGCGGCCCCAGAATTCGGAGTACATCTTGCCCGTCATCTTCGGCCACCAATAGTGAATACCGCCGAGATACGCGATCACCGATCCGCCGACCATCACGTAGTGAAAGTGAGCGACGACGAAGTACGTATCCGTCAGGTGAACGTCCAGGCCCATCGAACCGAGAAAGAGTCCCGTCAGACCGCCGATCAGGAAGAGTCCCATGAAGCCGAGCCCGTAGAGCATCGGCGTCGAATACGAGATCGAACCCTTATAGAGCGTCGCCGACCAGTTGAACATCTTGATCGCCGACGGAATGGCGACGACCATCGTCAGGAACGAGAAGACAAGCCCGGCATAGACCGACTGGCCGCTGACGAACATATGGTGTCCCCAGACCAGAAAGCCGAAGACCGCGATCGCGATCGACGAAAAGGCGATGAACTCGTAGCCGAAGATCTTCTTTCGCGCAAAATTCGAGATCAGCTCGCTGATGACGCCCATTCCCGGCAGCACCATGATGTACACGGCCGGGTGCGAGTAGAACCAGAAGAGATGCTGGAACAGGATCGGGTCGCCGCCGACCGCCGGGTCAAAGATGCCGATCTGCGAAAATCGCTCGAGAGCGAGCAGCAGCACGGTGATCGCGATGACCGGCGTGCCCAGGATCATGATCAGGCTCGTCGCGTAATTTGCCCAGACAAAGAGCGGCAGCCGGAACCATGTCATGCCGGGAGCGCGCATCGTGTGGATAGTGACGATAAAGTTAAGCCCGGTCAGGATCGACGAAAAGCCGTTGATAAAGACCGCCAGCCCCGCGGCCATGACGTACGTATTCGAAAAGGTCGTGCTGTACGGCGTGTAAAAGGTCCAGCCCGTGTCGACGCCGCCCTGCAAAAGCGCGTAGATCGCCAATCCGCCGGCCACCCAGTAAATGTAGAGACTCAGCAGGTTGATCCGCGGCAGCGCGAGGTCTTTGGCGCCGATCATTATCGGCAGCAGGAAGTTGCCCAACACCGCCGGTATCGACGGGATCAGGAAAAAAAAGATCATCAATACGCCGTGGTGTGTAAAGAGCTTGTTGTACGTGCCGGTCTCAAAGAGGTCGCTGGCAGGCGTCAGCAGCTCGAGCCGGATGGCCGCGGCGTAAAGTCCGCCGGCAAAGAAAAACACCGACACGCTGATCAGGTACATCAACGCGATCCGCTTGTGGTCTTTGGTGAGAAGCCACGACTTCAGCGTCGTGCCGTTGTTCAGGTAATTGACCTCCGGCTTTGAGGTCACGCCCGTATTGATGGCTCCAACGTTTTGCATAATTCGATATTACCTTACCTGTTGCCGTTGTGATTTCCGCCGGCGGTCGGTGAATTAGGGTTGCTTCCCTGCGATGAGTTGCTGCCGCGGTCGGCCTTTGCCGGTGCCGCCGTCGAGTTCGCAGTTGATGAACCGCCGCTCGAGTTGGCGGCCGCGGGCGTCGTCGTTCCGCTCGTCACGCCGCTGAGCGATTTGATGTAGGCGACGAGGGCGTTCAGCTGCTCCTCTGTGACCTGGCCCTTAAAGGTCGGCATGATCGGCTGGTAGCCCTCGACGACCTGCGCGCTCGGATTTAAGATCGAGTTGCGGATATAGTCGTCGTCCGCCGTGACCTCTTGCCCGCCGACGAGCTTGACCGTATGACCGTAGATCCCCTCGAGCTTGGCTCCGCGCTGCTGCGGGCCGCCGGAGTGGCATGAGGCACAGCCGAGCTTATTCTCAAACAGGTCCTTGCCGATCTCGACGGGCGTGCCCGCCGAGGCGTTGCCGCTCAGCCAGTTGTCAAAGTCGCGCTGCTCCATCACATAGACCCAGCCGCCCATTCCGGAGTGATTGAGACCGCAGTACTCGGCGCAGAAGAGGTGATACTTGCCGGGCTGCGTCGGCTGAAACCACATATACGTGTAGCGGCCCGGCACCGCGTCGACCTTGGTGCGAAATGCGGGCACGTAAAAGTCGTGGAGCACGTCCTCGGTCGTTATCGTCAGCTTGATCTTGCGGCCGACCGGCACGTGGAGCTCGTTGATCTCGCGCTGTCCGGTGCCGTGCTGCACCTTCCACATCCACTGCTTGCCGACGACGTAGATCTCCATCGCGTCCTCGGGCGCGGTGTACTGGTTAAAGTAAACGATCGCTCCGCCGAGAAAGATGGTCATCGAGACGATGAACGGGATGATCGACCACGTCGTCTCAAGCGCGATCGAACCGTGGATCTCCGCCCCGGAGACAAACTTGTCGCGTTCGCGATACTTCAGAGCAAAAAAGAGGATCGCGACGACGATCGGGATCGAGAATGCGACGCTGATCGCGATCAGATAGTAGTAAAGAGCGTCGACCTGCCAGGCGAATGTCGAGGCCTGCTCCGGAATGATTGGAATCCACGATTGTGTCTGCATATTGAAATCAATCTGACGTCCCTCGGGCCGCCCGCCGGCGAGGGCCCGCGTCTATACCGCCAACTGCTTATTCTTGTTTCGCCGCCAGAATACAAAGAGCATCGTTCCGAGACCGATCAAGGTCACGACGCCGGCCAGCCTTATCACACGCAGCACCGCAAAGCCGTAGGTGCCGGTCGCGGGATCGTAGTGATAGCAGTAGAGCAAAAGCTTTTCTGCCGGACTGCCGATCTTGTTCTCGCCCGACTCCATGATCGCGAACTTGAGGTCCTTGGGCGCATAATCGATCCCGTACAGATACCGCGACATCTTGCCGTCGGGCGTCGTGACCATGATCCCGCCCGCATGAGCGAATTGATTCGACCTCTCGTCCCAGCGATAGTTGAATCCCGCCGCCTCCGTGACCGCGTCGATCGACTCCTGCGGCCCCGTCAAAAAATGCCAGCCGCCGGCCGTCTCGGGCCTGCCGTATCGCTCAAGGTACGCCTGCTTCTTGTTTTGGACGAGCTCGGTCTTGCCGTTCTCGCGAGCGTCGAAGCTGATCGCCACGACGTCAAAATCCTTGCCGGCCTCGAGCGACATTCCCTTGAGCGAGCCCGTCAGACCGTTGAGCACCTCGTTACAGAGCATCGGGCACTCGTAATAGACGAGTGCGAGCACGACCGGCCGTCCGGACCTAAAGAACTCTCCGAGCTTTACCAGCCGGCCCTGCTCGTCGGAAAAGACCGCGTCGAGCGGCAGATGCTCACCCAGCTTCTGCTCGATGCCGACCTCCTTGAGGGCCGGCGGCAGGCCGTTGTTCTGGCCCGGCTCGTACGTTCGCGGCGAGTAGAGCGGCGAATTGTAATGCTCGACCCGCTGCGCATCGATGTCTATCGCGGCAGCCGCGGCGGTGATCACGACCGCGATGGATAATGCCAGTCTCAAAACCGCTGAACTTGGCGTGCGCCGCTCCATAAAAACTCCACTTGCAAAACTATCGGATCGTCGCGGTCGCCATTCGGCCCGAGCTCGAATCCGTGATGTACTTTCGCGAATCCTTCAGCAGCGCTTCGGCTGCCGGGTCGGCGACGGCCTTTGGGTTCTGCGAGAGAAACGCCTGTTTGGCCTCTTCGATGCCGGTCGCCAGTCGCGCCCCGCTGTGCGGGTCGGCGACGCCGTGCTGCCAGATCTGCTCCCACTCCTTTCGCAGGATGCGATACTCGCTCTGCGGGGCCGTTAGTTCCAGACGCACCTCTCCCTGCGCGGTGTCCACCTTCCAGCCTGGAGCGATCTGCAGGCGCGGCTCGGGCGGCAGCCGCTCGCCCTCGCTCATCGCCAGCGGGTGACGCGGGTCGGCTCCCTCTGCTGCCTGGTCGCGGAGCACCTCGAGCAGCGCCCACATCAGACCGAAAGTGATCACGATCAGCAAAAAGAGCCCGATCGAGAAGTACACGATGCCCTTAAAGCCGATGATGTTCTGTTCGTAAGGCTTGTCGTATGTGACAAAGCTCTTTTCGTGCCTGGTAGCTCCCATAAATATCTACTCCAAACTTACAGGTTCAATGCCCGCGGCCGTGCTCGACGGCGTTCGGGAAGAACGGATCGTTGGCCGGCACCAGCGGCCGCTTTGCAAGCTCGCCAAAGAACCACCACAGCCAGATCCCGCCGATGCCGATCGGAGCGAGCAGATCGAGAAAGCTGAGATAGAAGGCTCCCTGCTCCATCCCCATCGGATTGATCCGCGGCGTCGGGGCGATGATAAAGATCAGATCGAGGAACCGCATCAAGAGGATGAAGACCGCGATCATCGCAAGCTTTTTGCCCTTGCGCTTGAAGTCCTGATTCAGGAGGACCAGGAACGGGAACGCGAAGTGCAAAAAGATCAGACCGCCGCCGACCCATGCCCAGGCGCTGCGCATTCTCGTGATGTACCAGCCGGTCTCCTCCGGGATGTTGCCCGACCAGATGATCAGGAACTGCGAAAAATTGAAGTACGCCCAGACCATAACAAAGGCGAGCATCAGCTTGCCGATGTCATGGAAGTGCCGCTTGCCGATCACGCGGTCCATCGGCGAACGGCCCTGCAGGTACGAGAGCAAAAGCACGACGAAAGAGAACGTGCTCAGTCCCCACGACGCGACCCAGAGCAGTCCCCAGATCGTCGAGAACCAGTGCGGGTCGAGCGTCATCGTCCAATCGACGGTCGCAAAGGTGAGCGTCAGGACATAAAAGATGATCGCCGGTCCCGAGAATCTCGACGCAGACTCGAGATGTCCGGCCGATTCTTCCGCGGTAGCGGCCGCGTCCTGCTTGCGCGAGAGGCCGTTGAGATACCAGACCATCACGCCGAAGAGAACGAAGTAAACGGCCGTCCGCAGTAACCAGCCCCAGTCGGTCATGTACCACCCGCGCCACGCCATGATGTGCTCGGTCTTGGGCAGGTGCGTCCATTCGTACACGCTGTGCGTCGCCACGCCGACCGCGAGCGGGATAAAGAGAATGACGATGATCGGCAGCGTGCGCGTCGCGGCCTCGAGTATGCGGCGAATGACGACGCCCCACGCGCCGCCGGTCAGGTACTGCAGCATCAGGATGCCGAGACTGCCGAGGCCGAGGCCGGCCCAGAACATAAATCCGAGCAGCCACGATCGCAGCGCCTGCTCGCGTAGGTCGGGCATGATCACGGCGACGCCGAGCACGACGAGCGAAACGATGCCGCCGATGCCGAGAGCGAGCGAGCGCCAGCGCTTGAGGTCTTCGGGTGCGGTGTAGTTACCGGAATTCAACATCAGCGCTGCCCTCCGTGAGTGGTCGGATCCGTCGCCGGGCTCGGAGCGTTAGCGCCCGAAGCCGTCGTCTGCGGCCGTGGGCCGCCTGTCGTATTCGAACTCATGTTGTTCGGATTTTGTGAGATCTGCAGTGTGCGGATGTACGCCACGATCGCCCAGCGGTCGGCCGGTGTGATCTGCGCGGCGTAGCTGTTCATCTTGCCCCAGCCGTTGGTGATGACGTCGTAAAAGTGCCCGACCGGCGCGTTGCGCAGGCGGTCGTCGTGGTACGTCGGCGGCTGCGGAAATCCGCGGCGGACGATCATTCCGTCGCCGCTGCCCGTCGGCCCGTGGCAGACGATGCAGTAGATGTTGTAACGCTCCTGACCGCGGTCGATAAGCTCCTTGGTGACCGGGACCGGAAACTGTTCGATCGCGTTGGGAAAGCTCGTGACCAGCGTGTTGCCGCGTGCGTCGGTCGTCGTCGAGACCTGAGCGTTCGGGTTCGGATCGTCGATCTTGCCGGTATAGAAGGCCTTGTTGTCCTTCAGGTGACCGCGGGCGACAGTGCCCTCCGGCAGGTCGCGCGAGCTGCGGCCGTCGGCAAAGAAGGTGCTCTCCTTGTAGTACTTGTAACGCGGCTGGTCCTGCATGTCGTATCGGCAGCCGGCGGCGAATACGGTCGAGAGCCCCAAAAGGAGCAGGCCGAGCCGTCGCCCGTGCAACTTAGTCCTCAACATCAAAGACCTCCTGAGCGCCGAGTCCCTGCATAAAACCTCGGGTGGTTTCATAATCAAAATTGCTGTCGTCCGCCTGTATCAGCAGGAAAAACTTTTCGCGCGTCGCGAGCGCAAATCTCGGCACGTTAAAGACCGGGTGATAAGGGCTCGGCAGACCATTCAAAAACAGCATCCCAAAGACCGCCGTGAACGCCGCGAGCAGGATCGTCAGCTCGTACGCCGGCGGGACCATCGCCGGAATGCTCAGGTGCGGGCGGCCGCCGACGATGATCGGGTAATCGATCACGTGGACAAAATACTGGAGCGCTACGCCGGACAATAGTCCGACGATGCCGCCGCCGAAGCACAGGTACGGCAGGATGCTGCGCTTGATGCCGAGGGCCTCGTCGATCTCATGCAGCGGGAACGGGCTGAAGGCGTCGGTCCGCGTATAGCCCGCGTCACGCACTTGACGCGCGGCGTCGACGAGCTCGGTCGCGGTGTCGAACTCGGCCATCAGGCCGTAAAGATTCTTGGTCATAGGTGAAGTGTTCTCGCTCATCGATACTCTCCTCCCTTCTTATTTCGCCGGCTCCAGCCCGGGCGGATCGGTGCGATCGTAGGTGTACTCGACCTCGTTGACGTTCGCCTCAAAATCCTGATGATGCCCGTGAACGTTGGCCTCAGGCAGCAGCGTGCGGACCTCGAAGATCGAGATGATCGGCACGAACCGCACAAAGAGGTAAAGCAGCGTAAAGAAGAACCCGATCGTCCCGATGAACATCGACCAGTCCCAGAACCGCGGGCTGTACATCGCCCACGACGAGGGCAGGAAGTCGCGATTCAAGCTCGTCACGATGATGACGAAGCGCTCGAGCCACATGCCGACGCTGACGACGACCGAGATCATAAAGAGCCAGAATTCGCTCTCACGGAAACGCTTGAACCAGAGCAGCTGGATCGACAGGCCGTTGCACAGGATGAGCAGCCAGTACGACCACCAGTACGGGCCTGTCCAGATGCGGTTATGGATCATGAACCACTCGTACTCGGCCGCGCTGTACCAGGCAAAAAAGGCCTCCATCGCGTAGCCGTAAACGACGATGAATCCGGTCGCCATCATCACCTTGCCCATGTACACGAGGTGCGTATGGGTGATGAAGTCCTTCATGTTGTACCAGTGCCGCAGCGGGATGCAGAGGATGAGCACCATCGCAAAACCCGCAAAGATGGCACCGGCCACGAAGTACGGCGGAAAGATCGTCGCGTGCCAGCCCGGCAGCTGCGCCACCGAGAAGTCGAACGACACGATCGAGTGCACCGAAAGCACGAGCGGCGTAGAGAGGCCGGCGAGGATCAGGTACGCAAGCTCGTAGCGGTGCCAGTGACGGGCCGAGCCGCGCCAGCCCCACGAGAGGATCGCGTAAACGAATTTGAAGGTCTTGTTCTTGGCCCGGTCGCGAAGCGTCGCAAAGTCGGGGATGAGTCCTACATACCAGAAGAGGGCCGAAACGGTCGCGTACGTCGAGACCGCAAAAACGTCCCAGATGAGCGGCGAGCGGAACTGCGGCCAGATGCCCATCGTGTTCGGGTACGGGAAGAGCCAGTACGCCGCGAGCCACGGTCGACCGGTATGCAGCAGCGGGAACATCGCCGCGCACGCCACGGCAAAGAGCGTCATCGCCTCGGCAAAGCGGTTGATCGACGTTCGCCACTTCTGGTTGAGCAGCAGCAGGATCGCCGAGATCAGCGTTCCGGCGTGACCGATGCCGATCCACCAAACGAAGTTGATGATGTCGAATGCCCATCCGACAGGCTGGTTGTTGCCCCAGACGCCGATACCGTTCGCAAGCAGCCAGACGACGGTAAAGAGCAGCGACTGCGCGACCAAAAACGCGATGCCGAATCCGACAAACCAGTGGAACGGCGTCTTTTTCTTGAGCGTGACGTCGCTGATCTTGTCCGTGACGGTCGCAAAGCTGTGATCGCCCTCGACCATCGGCGGCACCAGCCGTCTGTGCATTTCCTGTAGATCCTGCATAGTTTCCTGAGCTGTTTCCCAGTTATCGCGAGCGGCCCTGATCAGGCACGCTCACCATTCATTGATCAATGTCCGCCCTCGACCGGTCCGGGCTGGGCCTCGGCGTTGTGCTCCATCGAATCTTCAAAGCCCCAAACGCCTTCCTTGTAATCGGGCATTTCCTTGTTCTGGTTCTTCAAACCGGCAAGGTACGTCGTCCGCGGCTGCGTGTTGAGCTCGTTGAGCAGCATGTAGTTTCGCGGGTCCTTTTTGGCCTTGGCGATCTGGCTGTTCTCGTCGCGCATGTCGCCGAACGAAAAGACGTTCGTCGGGCACGCCGCCTGACACGCGGTCATGATCTCGCCGTCCTGGATCGGCCTGTCGTCCTTTTGCGCCTCGATGCGGGCGGCGGCGATACGCTGCACGCAGAAGGTGCACTTCTCCATCACACCGCGGCTGCGGATCGAGACCTCAGGATTGCGCATCAGCTTGTACTGCGGCGTATTCCAATCCTGGTAGAGGAAAAAGTTGAACCGGCGCACCTTGTACGGGCAGTTGTTTGAGCAGTAGCGGGTACCGACGCAGCGGTTGTAGACCATGTCGTTCAGGCCCTCGGCGCTGTGGACCGTCGCGTGCACCGGACAGACGACCTCGCACGGCGCCTGCTCGCACTGCTGGCAGAGGACTGGCTGGAAAGCCGGCCCTTCGACGGCGTTGATGTCGTCGCCCTTGTAATATGCGTCGATCCGCAGCCAGTGCATCTCGCGGCTCCGCTCGACCTGCTCCTTGCCGACGACCGGGATGTTGTTCTCGGCCTGGCACGCGATCACACAGGCGTTGCAGCCGACACAATTATTGATGTCGATCGTCATCGCCCACTTGTGATTCTTGTTGTAGGTCTCCTGGTGCTGCTCGTACGGGTACATCGAGTAAGGATAGAAATCCTTCTGCTTGCCCATCTCGGGATGGGCGTTGAGCTGCTCGACGTCGACCCGCCGCAGCAGATCGCGGCCTTCCATATTGAAGTGCGTCTGCGTCGAGGCGATGGTCGTCGACTCGCCCGTCTTGGCGATCTCGCCAAGGCCCGCGTACATCGCGTCTGAGCGCATCACGTCGAACGCGTTGTAGCCGAGGTTATTGCCCACCTGCCCCGACCGCGTACGGCCGTAGCCCATAAAGATCGTGACGACGCCGTCCGGCTGGCCGGGCACGATCCACATCGGCACCTGCTTGCCGATCTGCGCTCCCTGAAACTTGAGATTGACGAGGTCAGAATGCAGATTGCCGCCGCGTGTGTTGATAAAGCTGTAACCCTCGCGGCCGCCGGCGTACGGATCGTAGTCCTCGCCGGCGTTGATGCCGAGCTCGGCCGCGGTCCGCGGGCTGATAAAAGCGATATTCTCCCAGGTCGTCTTGGTCAGCGGACGCGGCAGCTCCTGCAGCCAGCCGTTGTTGTTGAAGCGGCCGTCGTAAACGCTCGGGTCGGGAAGGATGTTGATCTCGAGCTGACCCGAAGCCGGCGAGGCCGGCGTCGACTGAGCGAGAAACGCGGTGTTGACCGACGGCGTCTTTGGCGTACCGGCCGATCCCGGGATCAGCCCGAGATGGACGACGCTGCGCCAGCGGTCTTCGAAATTCGTACCCGCAGCGGCCGGCTGTGCGGCTGCATTCGCCGCGGCTCCTTGCGGAGCGGCCGGAGCTGCGCTGCCGCCGAGATTCTGCGTCTGCCAGTAGCCCTTGACGATGTCGTAATCCTTGCGGTCGTAGTTCTCCTTAAAAAAGAGCTGTACGACCTCGTAAATGCTGTGGCCTTCGTAGAGCGGCTCGATGAGCGGCTGCATCAGCGAGACGGTGCCGTCGTACGCGCGGGCGTCGCCCCACATTTCGAGGTAATGCTTTTCGTTTACGAACCACTGGCAGACCTCGGCGGTCTCATTGTGATGCGTGCCGAGATAAACGCGGAGCGGGACCTTGTTATTGAGCCGGTCGAGCGTGAGCTTCAGGTCGGCCGGCGAATCGTAAACGGGATTGCCGCCGAGGATGACGAGCATCTTCACGCGTCCGGCGTCGATGTCGGCGATCAGCTCGCGAAGCTGCTCGACCTGCGGGCGGTCGGCGTTTGGCGAGAGCGGATCGATGTATGTAACGGTCGCTCCGACGGCGCCGAGTTTGGCGTTCATCGCGTGCGCGAGAGCGTGGACGATGGGCGGGGCCTGGTCGCCCGCGATGACGAGCGAACGGCCCGACGAAGCCTGCAGGTCCTTTGCCGCGGCCGCAACCCACGCGGCCTGCTCGCCGCCAAGCGAACTCGCTCCGCCGACGCCGAGTGCGGCGGCAAAGGCCTTTGCGACCTCGACGACCTGGCTCGGCTTGACGGCCAGGCGGTGGTCGGCCTTGGCTCCGGTCAGCGACAATTTTGACTCAACGGTGTAGAGGCGATTGATCTCGCGCTTGTCTGCGGCCCAGCGTCGGGCCTTGGCGTAGTCGTTGATGTAGCCGACGTTAAAGCTCGAAAAGATATCGGCGTCGAGCGAGAGCACCTTTTCCGCCTTGTCGATGTGATAGACCGTCTGCACCGGCGAGCCAAAGGCCATCTTGGCGCCCTGCATCGCGTTGTCCTGGTTGACCGGCTCGTACTGGAACCACTTGGCGTTCGGCAGCTCGGCCGAAAGGCGGCGGAACTGGTCGATCAGCGTCGGCGAGGTGACCGTCTGCGTCAGGAATCGAATGCCCGCTCCGCCGTCGGCGCGATTGGCGTCGAGCTGCGAGCGGATCTCGCTCGCGAACGACTGCCACGACCGCGAATCGCCGCGGAAAGTGACCTCCTTGGCGCGGTCCGGATCGTACATATCCAGCAGCGAGGCCTGCGCCCTGACGTCGGTCGCGCCGCGGCTGTTGGGATGCTCGGGGTTGCCCTCGATCTTGATCGGCCGTCCGTCGTACGACTTGGCGAGCACGCCCATCGCCTGACCGCCGAGCGTAAAGGTCGTGGCAAAGAATAGCGGCTTGCCCGGCAGCAGGTCTTCGGGCTGGCGGACGTAAGGAACGATCTTCTCGGGCGGCTGAATGACGCAGCCGCTCAATCCGGCGAGAGCGAGCGAGGCGCCCATCACCTTGATAAAGTTGCGGCGGCTCAGCGAGTCGTCCCAGACCTCGGCCTGCGACGGGTATTCCTGCTTGACCGCGTCGGCAAACTCAGGAGTGTCGATAAACTCCTCGAGGCTGCGCCAATACTGCTTTCCGTTCTGAGACAAGATCTTTTCCCTCAGGCGGGCAAAGCTCTGTTTGCTGTCTTGACTGGACATCTTTTCTTCGATCCTTTTCGTTTGGTCCGCCCCGGGTAGCGGGCGGCTATTCTCGGAGAACCGCGGTTCTCCACTATCGACAGCGTTAACGCTCGTTCGCTGTCGTCCGGCATCGACCGGAACAAAACTTTACCGGTGACACGTCGAGCAGCTCGTCAGCATCTCGCGGCTCCGGATCTTGTAGTCCTCTGCCAGCTTCTTTCGCTCGTCGGCGTTAAGGTCGCGGTCGGCCCACTGCATGTTGTAGATCTCCGATCTGGGCCGGATGAAATTCTCAGGATTGCGGTGGCACTGCAGGCACCATTCCATCTGCAGAGTATTTTCCTGATAGACGGCCGGCATATTGTCGATCTGGCCGTGGCATGTCGAGCAGCCGACGCCCTTTGCCACGTGAATGCTGTGGTTGAAGTAAACGTACTCGGGAAGGTCGTGAACGCGCTCCCACTTGATCGGCTTATTCTCGCGCAGGCTCGCACGGATGGGTTCGAGATACGGACTGTCGGCAAAGAGCTGGCTGTGGCAGTTCATACAGGTCTGCGTCGGCGGCATTCCCGCGGTAGCGGTGGTCTCGACCGTGCTGTGGCAGTAGCGGCAGTCGATGCCGTCGTCGCCGACGTGGTGCTTGTGACTGAACTGCACGGGCTGCTGCTTCTCTATATATCGTCCCGTGAGGTACGACGATCGTGCGACCTGCGTATAGACGTAGAAGGCCGTCCCCGCGAGGACGACGACGACGACCATGCTGATCCTCGCGATGTTGTTTGCACTTCGGTGAAAAAATTGCGCCATTCTGCCGATCCTCTCGTCCTGGATTGCAACATACAAATCGCCGAGGCCCCTCAACTCTCGAAGCAGTGGGCAAACCTCCGACGATTTAAGATTCAGGAATGTAGCTGCGTAATAACCAAGAAAGATTTTACAAAATCTGTTTGTTTCCGCAACTTCAACCTAAAAATTTAGAACGCGGCGTGCCCGAGCGGCAACCGGCCATAAATTAGTTTGGCTCATCCGGCAAATAAAAATTCCGGAAGGCCGCGAAAAGCTCCGGTCGCTAACGGGTCAGGAGTGCGGCCCCGATCGCCGCGGCGTCGTCGCCGAGCTCGCCGACGACGATCCGCGTAGCTTGAAATGCGGGTCTGAACGAGAATTCACGCGCCGTATTGACGATCGAGTCGAGCAGGGCGCCGCCGGCTCGCATCGTCCGTCCGCCGAGAACGATGACAGGCACGTTAAGCAGATTGATGACGGTGGATATCGCGACGCCGATGTACGTGCCGGTCCGCTCCATCATCATCGTCGCAAAGTCGTCCTCGCCGGCCGCGGCCTCGATGATGTCGTCGACGGTGATCGCCGATTCGTCGAGGCGATTGAGCGAGGAGGTGCTGTCCTGGTGAAAGCGGCTGCGTGTGCGGCGGACGATATTCCCCGCGGAGGCGACGTCCTCCAGACGCAGCCCGTCGGCGTTGACGGCGACCGAGCCAAACTCCCCCGCGTAACCCGACGCTCCGTGCCAGATCTTGCCGTCGACGATCAGGGCCCCGCCGACGCCCGTGCCGAATGTCGCGTAGAACATACTCTGGCTGCCGCGTCCCGCGCCGAGGACGTACTCGCCGTAG
Organism: Pyrinomonadaceae bacterium; assembly: GCA_046313635.1. Taxonomy (GTDB): domain Bacteria; phylum Acidobacteriota; class Blastocatellia; order Pyrinomonadales; family Pyrinomonadaceae; genus OLB17. The sequence goes on from JBKBYA010000006.1 coordinate 117,613, forward strand.
GCGGCCGCGTTGGCGTCATTCTCGAGTATCGCGGCGACGCCGGTCGCAAACTCGATCTCGCGGCCGATGTCGGTCGTCGAGTGCGAAGGGATGTATGTCGAGACCGCGACGCGGCGCGTCTCGCGGTCTATCAGACCGGGGATCGCGATGCCGGCGCGTTCAAACTCGCCGAGGTCCTGCTTCAACTCGTGAATGAACGCGATAAGCTCAGCGACCGAGTCGCCGGTGCTGCTGACCGGCTTTCGCCGGCGGGTCACGGGACGGCCGTCATTATCGAGGCAGACCGCGTTGAGGTCGGAGACCGACGCGTCGATGCCGACAAATTTCGAAGGCCCGGCGGGCACACTGCTGCTCATCCTTTCACTCCAGATACGATCGGAACGGTGCGTGAACTGCGGCAATTTTAGGCACGCACGACGACGGGTGTCAATCAGGTCGCCGAGACGGCAATTGTTTGACGGATAATCCTGCGAAAGTTACTCTTTTGTTACGTCAAAACAGGCGGCGCCCACACGTCGATCTTATGGATCATGCCTTAACTCAGATCATCGAGACATACGGGATATATGCCGTTTTCGCCCTGTGCACCGTCGAGGGCGACATCACTCTCCTGTTGTCCGGGGTCATGGCCCACAGCGGATTCTTTGGGCATTACAGCTTTTTCAAGGTCCTCATCTTCGGCACGCTCGGCGGGATGGCGGGCGATCTGGCGGCGTACTTTGTGGGCCGGCGCTTTCACGACTCGGTAAAGAATTATTCCTTTTATCAAATGGCCCAGCCGCGCATCGAGCGGCTCGTCGACAAATTCGGCCCGTACGCGATCGTCATCTCAAAGTACATCTACGGCCTGCGCATCGCGATCACGCTCTTTTACGGTATAGGGCGGATGCCTTTTTGGCGTTTTTTGTGGCTCGACGCGGTGAGCTGCTTTATCTGGGTCTTTTTGCTGAGCGGCGCCGGATACTTTTTCAGCGGGGCCATCACGTCGATCATCGGCGACTTTCAGCAGATCGGCATCGCGCTGTTCTTTATCGTGCTGACCGGCGTCATCGTCTTTTACGTGCTGGAACGCTTCTGGCTGTCGGAGAAGGTCGAGGAAGCAAGCCCCGAGACGATACACAAGATCGAGGAGACCCTTCACGGTATCGAAGAGGTCGCGCACGTCAAGCTTCACGACCTCTCGGAAAAGCTCCATATCGCCCGCGAGCACCCCGCCGAGGACAAGGACGCCGCTCCTGCGGCCGCCCCTCCGCTCGCCGAATCGAAAAAGGCCGCCCGCAAGTAGTCCGCTCGCGATATTGAATCGCCGCCGACTTACGCTAAACTAACTCGTCATCCTTTTTCGTTTTCTGAGGAAATAGCAACCAAGTGATCATCGAATCTACCGCGCCCACGAGGGTCGATCTCGCCGGCGGCACCATCGACATTCCGCCGCTGTACTTGTTTCACGAAGGCGCAGCTACGGTGAATTTCGCCGTCAGCCTGCTCGCCAAATGCCGCATCGAGACCCGAACAGACGACAAGGTCGTGCTCGAGTCGATCGACCGCGGTCTGCGATTTGAGACACGGCTCGACAGCATTCACGAGCTCAAGAACGAACCGCGGCTCGAGCTGCTGTCAAAGCTCGTTTACTTTTTCAGGCCCGAGACGGGCTTTACGATGACGACGCTCTCCGAGGCTCCGGCCGGTGCCGGGCTCGCGGGCTCGTCGACGCTGAATATCGCCTGCATCGGCGCTCTCAACAAGCTTGTGGGCGACCGCTACTCGCCCGAACGATTTATCCCGATCGCCGCCGCGATCGAATGCCAGGTGATCAAGGTGCCGACCGGTTATCAGGACTATTACTCGGCTCAGTTTGGCGGCGTTTCGTGCATTCACTTTGGCCCGGCGGGAATGCACCGCGAGGCGCTCGACGTCGATCCGTCCACGCTCGAGGAGCGCATCGTCGTCATCTATACCGGCGAGCCGCGCAATTCGGGGACCAACAACTGGGAGATCACCAAACGCCACATCGACGGCGACCCGGAGCTATTCGATATTTTTGAAGGCATCCGCGACACTTCGCTCACGCTTCGCGACGAGCTGATCGCCGGCGACTGGACGGCCGTCGGCGAAACGCTCCGCAAGGCATACCCGCAGCGCAAGCGCCTCTCGCCTCACATCACGACGCCGCATATGGACGAACTTATCGACGCCGCACTTGCCAGCGGCGCCATCGCCGCAAAGGTCTGCGGAGCGGGCGGCGGCGGCTGCATCGCCTTTTACTGCCGCGAAGGCCGCCGCGACGAGGTCGTCTCGGCAATGAACGCCGCCGAGGGCGCCGAAGTGCTGAATTGGCGCGTCGATACCGACGGCCTGCGTGTGACGGTCTCGTAAACGCACGGTACCTCGAGCCAGCCCGCGCGAACGGGAACGCACCGCGCAAAACGAGGCCGCCCTTTCAGGTAGCCTCTCTAATGCACGCGGTGTCCTTCGTCTCTAGACCGAAACGGCCGCTCCGACGGCCAGGTTGAGCGAGCGAAAGATCGGCAGACCGTCGCTCGAGCCGAGCAGTCCCTCACATGCGCGTTCCGGATGCGGCATCATCCCGAGCACGTTGCGGTCAAGATTACAGATGCCGGCGATATTCGAACCGGCACCGTTGGGATTGGCCGCCTTTGTGATCTCGCCCTTTTCGTCGCAATAGCGAAAGACTATCTGCCCGTTCTCTTCGAGCTGCCGCATCGTCGCCTCGTCACAGACGTAATTGCCCTCGGCGTGCGCGATCGGCAGAGAGAGGATCGCACCTTTTTCGAGCTCGCTCGTGAACGGCGTGTTATTGTTCTCGACCCGTACGTTGACGTGGCGGCAGACGAAGTGCAGATTCTCGTTGCGGATCAGCGCTCCCGGCAGCAGGCCGGCCTCGCAGAGTATCTGAAAGCCGTTGCAGATGCCGAAAACGAACTTCCCCTCGGCCGCAAACTCCTTGACCGCACCCATCACCGGCGAAAACCTCGCCAGCGCTCCCGCACGCAGATAATCGCCGTACGAGAATCCGCCCGGGATCAATATCGCGTCGTACCCGCTCAGATCGGTCTCTTTGTGCCAGATAAAATCGACCGGCTGACCGACATGCTTTGACAGCACATGATAAGCGTCGTGGTCACAATTGGAACCGGGAAAAACTATTACTCCGAATTTCATGGGTTTGGTTTTGGTTCGTTGTTCGTTGATCGTTGTTCGTTGATCGTTGATCGCTGCTTTTCGAGGATCATCCTGCCGATAGAGTTGGCGTATGACTTCAACTTCGGAGCGAGCTCATCAAGCAGCGGCTTTAACAAGTCGATCTGGTCACCGGTCAGCAGTTTTCGCTTGTATGCTCGCCGCAGCCAGTGCTTTGTTTCGTTAACCGAGCCGCGGGCGATGTAAATAAAACGCTCGTTATCCTGCAACCCGAAACGGCCGGTTCCTTCGGCGATATTAGCCCCAATACTGTCTGCCGCTCGAATGAGCTGCTTGCCGACCAAATCTCTAGCCAGATCGTCCCAGGACGAGACGATCTCCCAAACGCGGTCCGCGATCGCCTCCGCGAGCTGGTAGACACGCAAGTTCTCAAAATTGCTCCGCTCCATACACTGCCATTGCAACGATCAACGAACCACCAACAACGATCAAAGCTCAACGATCTCAACCCTGTAATCCTCGATGACCGGATTTGCCAGGATGTCTCTCGCGATCTTTTCGGCGGACTCGCGGGCCTCGTCTTCGGTCGCCGAGTCGTTGATCTCGATCTCGAAGTACTTCCCTTGACGAATATCGTCGATCTTTTCAAAGCCGAGCAGTTCGGCCGAGTGATGGATCGCTTTGCCCTGCGGATCGAGCACGCCTGATTTGAGTGTCACGTATACTTTCGCCTTCATTTATTGCTCCGAAATAAATTGTAGATTCTGGCCCAGCACGTTGTAGAAATCAAAGTCTTGTGCTAATTTTCTGGCGAATTTGGCTTTCCGTAACCCCGCAGCTCGTGCGAAGGATATCCAAAAAAGGAGAACTTCAGATCAAATGCAAAATCAAAAGTCTGCGATCGGATTAGATGCGAACATTACAGCGCTTATCGGTTACCCGATCGGCATACTCGCCCTCGTTCTCATCTTCATTGAAAAGGAGAACAAGTTTGTCCGGTTTCACGCAATCCAGTCAGTGCTATGGTCTGTCGCTCTGACGGTTCTCATCATATTGATTGCGATCGTCGGGACCGTCATCGGGCTGGTAGCTGCGTCGATGTCTGAGACTCTGGCATGGGCCGTCGGAGCAGTCATTGTCCTTATTTACTTCGGTGCCTTCATCGGCCTCTTTGCGGGGATCATCTATGGTGCGGTAAAGGCCTACGGCGGCAGTATGGCCAAGCTTCCATTTGTTGGCGGCTTTGCCGAAAAATGGTCGTAATGCCGTGCGGCCGCACTCTTGTCCTCGTCACCTTATCTTTTGCAACTGCCGGCCGTCCGGTAATTCAATTTTAAATGTATGAACGGTTATTTCCCGGGTAAACTGCAGGCCGTTGCGATCGTCCAGACAGTGATCGGATCCCTCCAAATTGTCGGCAGTATTTTTTTAGCGGTTTGGGTGCTGATCTTCGGCATCGCCACTTTCGGTGTCGGGCTTATAATGATCCCGATCCCGATCGTTTATCTCATCGTCGGGATCCTGTCGCTCGTTGCCGGTATCAAAGGCCTGCAGCGCACGCCAGCATTCGGCCTTAGTTTCGGCGTCGCTATCGCCCAGATGTTCGGAATATTCTTGTGCGACGTGGTCAGCTTCGGATGTGGGCTTGCAGGTCTGATCCTTCTGCTCCAGCCCGAGGTCAAATCATATTACGGGCGGTGACGACGGTTCACATCTTGCCAAATACCCTCGCAAAAACTTTGTCGACATTTCGCAGATAGTGCTTTAGATCAAAGACGCGGGCAATTTCCTCCGGCGAGAGATGTGAGGAGATGTCCGCGTCTCGCATTACAAGCTCCTTGTACTCGCCCCCCTCGTCCCACACCTTCATCGCGTTTCGCTGCGTGTAAACGTACGCGTCCTCGCGCGAGACGCCCTTTTGCGTGAGTGCGAGCATGAGCTGCCCGCTGAAGACAAGCCCGCGCGTGAGCTCGAGATTCTTCATCATGTTCTCGGGGTAAACGACGAGCGTGTCGAGCAGCGATGTCGCTTTGGCGAGAATGTAGTCGAGCGCGGCGGACGAATCGGGCAGCACGATGCGCTCGGCAGACGAGTGCGAAATGTCGCGCTCGTGCCAGAGGGCGATGTTCTCGAGACCAACGATCGCGTTAGCTCGGACGGTGCGGGCCATTCCGCAGATGCGCTCCGAGAGGATCGGGTTACGCTTGTGCGGCATCGCGGACGAGCCCTTCTGCCCGGTCTTGAACTTCTCCTGCGCCTCGCGCACCTCGGTCCGCTGCCAGTGCCTCACTTGCAGCGCGATCTTCTCGAGCGTGCCGGCGATGATCGCGAGCGTCGAGAGATACTCGGCGTAACGGTCGCGCTGAATGACTTGCGTCGAGACGTCGGCGGCCTTGATACCAAGCCGCTCGCATACGCGCTCCTCGACGCTCGGGTCGAGATGCGCAAAAGCGCCGACCGCTCCGCTGATCTTGCCGACGGCGACCCGCTCGCGTGCGGTCTGCAGGCGCTCGCGGTTGCGCTGCATTTCCGAGTACCAGAGCGCCCACGTCAGCCCGAACGATGTCGGCTCGGCGTGGATGCCGTGCGTGCGGCCGATCTGCGGCGTGTCTTTGAATTCGAACGCGCGGCGCTTGAGCACTTCCATCAGCTCGTCGACCTTTGCGAGCAGAATGTCGCACGCCTCCTTGAGCAGCAACGCATTCGCAGTGTCGACGACGTCGCTCGACGTCAGCCCGTAATGCACAAATCTGGCCGCAGGCCCGATGTTCTCCGCAAGATTCGTCGTAAAGGCGATCACGTCGTGGTCGGTCGTCTTCTCGATCTCGTTGACGCGCTCGACCGTGAAAGCCGCCTTCGCCTTTATCTCCTCGAGCGCGTCCGCCGGGATGACGCCGTCCTCGGCGTGCACCTCGCAGACGGCGATCTCGACGTCGAGCCATTTCTGGAACTTGTTCTGGAGCGACCAAACGGCGCCCATTTCAGGAAGTGTGTAGCGTTCGATCATAGGTCTCGGTTGTCAGGCGTGTCCTCAGCGGCGGCCGCCTCCTCTCGCGCTTCGTCGAGAGCCTCGCGATTCAGCTCCGTGTTCCGATCACCGAGCACGTCCTCGATATAGACCATCTGGACAAGCACCATGACCATCGCGAGCAGAGGCGTAGCGAGCACGAGCCCGAGCCCGCCGACGAGCACGGCGAGCGAGAGCTGAAACATGATCGTCAGTGCCGGCGGCAGCTCGACGGTCTCTTTTTCGATCAGCGGCGTGACGATGTTTGACTCGATGAGCTGCACGATCACGTAGAGCCCTGCGGTGTAGAGTGCCTTTTGCGGGCTGTCGACGAATGCCAAAAGGATCGCCGGCAGCGCCGAGAGTATCGGCCCAAAGTTTGGAATGAATGACAGCAGCCCCGCCAGCAGCCCAAGCGTCAAAGCGAGCCGCACGTCGAGGATCGACAGACCGATCCACGTCAGCACGCCGATGAACAGCATCGAGCCGGCCTTGCCGATCAGCCACCAGCGAAGCATCGATCCGGTCGCCGAGACGATCTCGAGCACGCGCCGGCGCGTCGCGATCGGGAACAGCTTTACAAGGCCGCCGATATAGAACGCCGGGCTCGCCGCGAAATACACCGCGAGCAGCACCGTGATGAGAAAGTTGCCGACCGCTCCGACCGTCGAAGAAAAAACTCCGCCGACGCTCGTCAGAAAGGTCGATGCGCTGACGCCCCTCATCACCTCGTCAAAGCTCGGCAACTGATTGAGCAGCGTGCGGCCCCAGCCGAATTGCGAGACGTAATCGGCCGCGGCCCTCGCAGAACGCGGCAGATCGGTGCGAAGGTGATCGATCTCGCTGCCGACATTCGGCGCGAGCAGCACGATAGCCGCGGCCGCCGTGACCAGCAAAAAGACCGCGACGATCATCACTCGCCAGCCTTCGCTTATCTTGACGACATAGCCAAGTACGTCGCCAAGGCCTCGCAAAAAGATCGACAGAAGCACCGCCGCAAAGATCAGCAGCAGAACGTCGAACGTGAAGTAAATGAGTACGAGTACGAGTAAAGTGAGGACGACGAGGCCGATGACGATCAAAACTCGCTCGGCAAAGGTCTTGTCCGGGTCTTCGCGTTTCAGCATTCTTTAGATGATGCCTTTGTCAATGAGAAGCTCTGCGTTCAGGATCGCCGCGCCGGCCGCTCCGCGGACGGTATTGTGACTGAGACTGACAAAGCGGTAGTCGAAGACCGTATCCGGAAAGATGCGTCCGACCGTGATCGTCATACCTCGGCCGTTGTCGCGGTCGAGCCGCGGCTGCGGACGGGCCGGATCTTCGGTCACCTCGATAAAGCGCTCGGGCGACGAATGAAGTTTGAGGCCTTCAAATTCGCGCATCGCCTCGATGATCTCCTCGAGCGTCGCCCTCTGTTTGAGCTTTACTCTAACGGACGCGGTGTGCCCGTCGACGACATTCACCCTGAAGCACTGCGCCGAGACCGCAAAGTCCGCCGCCTTCACTGACGAGCCGTCGAGATCGCCTAGTATCTTCTGCGCCTCGGTCTCGACCTTTGGCTCCTCGCCCGAGATGTACGGGACGACGTTGTCCGTGATGTCGAGCGACGGTACACCGGGATAGCCGGCACCTGAGATCGCCTGCATTGTCGTCACGATCGCGGCGTCGATGCCGAACTTGCGGTGAATTGCCGCCAGCGGCGGCGCGATGCTGACGACAGCGCAGTTCGGATTGGTGACAATAAAGCCTTTTGTGAATCCGCGCTTTTGCCGCTGAACGTCGATCAGGCCGAGATGTTCGGGATTGATCTCGGGGATCAGCAGCGGCACGTCCTCGTCCATCCGGTACGCCGACGAGTTGCTGATCACCGGGTAGCCCGCGCGTGCAAACGCCTCCTCGGTCTCGCGGGCGACATTCGACGGCAAACTCGAAAAGACGATGTCGCAGTCGAGCGGCGGCTCGATCGGCTGGACGGTGATCTCGCGCACGCCCTCGGGAATGCTGCCCGTGAGCTTCCACGCGCAGGCCTCGGCGAATGATTTCCCAGCCGAGCGGTCAGACGCGGCCAGGGCCGTGATCTCAAATTGAGGATGCCCCTGCAGCAGCTGGATAAAGCGCTGACCGACGGTTCCCGTCGCACCCAGAATGCCAACGCGGTATGTCTTGCTCATAAAGTCTCGCAAACCAAGTCACGTATTTTCGCACCTATTACAACGCCGCGCAAAAAAGCCGGGATCCTCTTGAATCCCGGCCAATAACTCGTGCCTCGATCTGACGAGATCTGTTAGAGAGACAACGCCTCCTTCATTCGCCGGACGCCCTCCGCCATACGCTCTTCGGTATTGCAGAAAGAGATCCGCAGGAAACCTTTGGCCTCGCTGCCAAAGGCGACGCCGGGCACGGTGATGACTCGATTTTGCAGACACCTTTCGGCGATCTCGATGTCGTCGCCGAGGCTGCGGACGTCGAGCATCGTGTAGAACGCGCCTTCGGGCGATGTGGCTTTCAGGCCGAGCTCTTTGGCAAAGAGGTCGACGAGGAATTCGCCGCGGCGCTTGTAAACGTCGCGGGCGTGCTGCTTAGCCGCCTCGGCCTCGGCGGTCCAGCCCAGCAGCGAGGCTTTTTGCGTGATGGTCGAGGTGCAAACGGTCAAGAATCCGTGCAGCACGTGAATGCCGCGCATCACCTCGGGCCGCGAGCTCGCCGCCCAGCCGAGACGCCATCCTGTCATGCTGAGCGACTTTGAGAGGCCGCTGACGATCACCGTCCGATCGTAAAACTCCGAAGCCGATCGCGGCCGCTCGGTAAAGTACAGGTCCGAGTAGATCTCGTCGGCGATGAGATAAATTCCCGTTCCTTTCAACGCCTCGGCGATCTGCTCGAGATCGGCCGGCGTGAGGATCTTGCCGGTCGGATTTGACGGGCTGATGACGACCGCAGCTTTTGTCTTCGGCGTGATCGCGCGTTTGAACTCGTCGATGTCGAACGCAAATTCGCGGTCGGCCGGCATGCGGTAATAGACCGGATTGCCCTGCGAGATCTTGACGCACGCGTCATACGCCGGAAAGCTCGGGTCCGGCAAAAGCACGTCGTCGCCGCGATCGACGATCGCGAGGAATGCGGCGGTCATCGCCTCCTGCGAGCCGCAGGTGACGACGACGTCGCTCGATCCTAAATTCAAATGCGGATATTGCTCGGCGATCTTTTCGCGAAGTGCGAGCAGGCCCGGATGCGACGTGTAGCCGTTCTGCTCGTCGCGGGCGATCCTCGCCGCCTCGTCACGCATGAACTGCGGCGTCGGCAGGTCGGGCTCGCCCAGGCCGAAGTTGATGCTCTCGGGCAGCGCGCGTTCAAAGAACTGCCTGATCAGCGTCGGCTGCAGTCCCTGCAGACGCTCGGGCACGTGAAACTCGTTTGACTCGATCATCTCGACCGTTGAACTCATCTCGGTTACTTCTCGCCGCCTTCGTCCGACGATGCGGAATTGTCGTCGTCGAGTTCTTCTTCGATCTCCTCGCGGATCGTTCCGACCTCGACGTTGAATTCGCCCTCGGCACGCGTCAGCGGGTCGCCGGTCAGCACGCCGCCGATCGTCTCGATCTCGCCGACGATGAACTGCGAAAAGCCCGACATCGTCCCGCCGTCCTCGGTATCGGCAGTCACGGGCTCGGTCGACGCGGCCTCGTCCTTCTCTTTTTCGTTCGACATATTTTTATCTTATTTGATTTACGCCAAAAGCCTAAGACGCTGTCGTTGAGCGGCGAGCGCGGTCGGCCGCGAAATCGATAAATCCCGTTCGCGGGTCTGCGGAGAGCAGCGTGACCGTCACGGCCTCGCCGACCTCGAGACCGCGTTCGCCGCGGACGACGCGGCCGTCCACCGGCGGCCTCAGGATGCGCGCGAATGTGCCGCTCTTTGTAACGCCGGTGACGATCGCCTTAAAGCTCTCGCCGATGTGCCGCCGCATCACGTTCGCGGCGACGACCTTGCGTATCTTGCGTTCGACCTTGCGCGCGGCCGACTCCTGCAGGTTGCAGCGCTCGGCGATCGCGTTCAGCTCCTCAAACGTGTAGGGCTCGCCGTCGCCCCGCAGCGCGGCCTTGACCAGACGCTGGACGATGATGTCCGAGTAGCGGCGATTCGGCGCGGTCGAGTGAGCGTAGTCGCGCACCGCGAGACCGAAGTGGCCGTCCGACCCCACTCCCGGCCGCTTGACGACATAATCGCCCGAGCCGATCAGCTTGACGATCGACAGCGACAGGTCGGGAAAGTGCAGCGGGTCGGCCTCGCGGCGGCGATCGAGAAATGCCGACAAAGCGATCGCGTCAGGCTCCGCGGGCAGCGGCTCGTCGTATTCGGCGGCGATCTTTCGAATGCCGTCCCAACGCTCGGGCGTCTTGACTACGCGGCGCAGCGAGAACGAATTGTTTCGCTCGAGAAACTCGGCCATCTCGACATTCGCCGCGATCATAAAATTCTCTATGATCCGCCGCGCCGAGTTTGTCTTGACCGTCTCGAGGCCGCGGATCTCGCCGCCGACGACGATCGCCGACGACTCGATCGACTCAAATTCCAACGCTCCTCGTTCGCACCTGTAGCGATGAAGCCGCCCGGCCGCCTCGGCCTGCAGCCGAAGCTGCCGCTCGAGGCCGTCGATCCCTTTCACCTTATCTGGCAGCGGGGCGTCGCCCTCAAGCCACTCGCCGATCTCGGAGTAATTCAGCTTCGCGCGGTTGCGCGTCCAAGCGAGAAAGACGTCGTTGCCGGGCACGTCGCCATTCTCTTTGATCACGAGCTCGACGACGACGCAGAGGCGGTCGGCGTCCTCGACGAGCGAGGTCAGATCGAACGAGAGCTCCTCAGGCAGCAGCGGGAACGTGCGGGCCTCGGTGTAGACGGAGACGGTATTATGAGCCGCGTGCCTGTCGATCGCGCTGCCCTGCCGGACGTACGGGTCGACGTCCGCGATCCCGATCAGCACGCGAATGTCGCCGTCGTCGAGCCGCTCGGCGTACTCGACCTGATCGAGGTCGCGCGACGAGCGATTGTCGATCGACGACCAGAGCAGGCCGCGCAGGTCGCGAACCGACGGGCCGCCTTCGCCCGCGCCGCGCTCGCGCAGCCCGTCGACCTCGGCGCGGACCTCCGGCGGAAACTCGGGCTCAAACCCGTTCTCGCGCATCACCTGCTCGGCGCGTTCGCTGATCTCGTCGAATGTGAGTGTGCGGACGGACATCAGCGGAGGTAGTCCTCGAGGCGCGTCGCGGCGTCGGTCTTTTCGTCACGGTATTTGACGATGATCGGCGCGTAGATCGAGAGGCCGTTCTCTGCGCCGAAGCCTTTGGTGATCTGCCGCGTTCCCTGCACCACGACCGCGCCGGCCGGCACCTCGAGCGGCTGCTCGCCATCGGACTTGTAGATCTCGCCCTTGACGAGGTCAAAGAGCGGCGTCGAGCGCGTGAGTATCACGCCCGATGCAAGTACCGCGCGTTCGCGAACGATCGTTCCCTCGTAAACGCCCGTGTTGCCGCCGACCAGAACGTCGTCCTCGATCACGACCGGATTTGCGTTGACGGGCTCGAGCACACCGCCGATCTGCGCCGCGGCCGAGAGATGAACGCGCTTGCCGATCTGCGCGCACGAGCCGACCAGAGCGTGCGAGTCGATCATCGTCCCTTCGCCGACGTAGGCCCCGACATTCACGTAGCACGGCGGCATCATCACGACGCTCTCGGCGACGTACGAGCCGTCGCGAATCGTCGTCCCGCCAGGCACGATCCGGACCTTGTCAAAGGCCGTCGTCGGCCTGACCGGATACGTGTCTTTGTCAAAGAACCGAAACACCTCGGAGCCCGCCGACATATCGACGATCTCGCCCATCCTGAAGCCGAGCAGGATGCCGCGCTTGACCCATTTGTTTGTGATCCATTTGCCGCGTTTGTCGCGCTCGGCCGCCCGGATCTGTCCCGACCGCAGAGCGGCCTTGAAGTCCTCAAATACCGCGCGGTCATCGTCGCCGAATTCGGTCCGCTCAAACAGCTCGCCGATGCGCGTCTGAAGGTCGACGATCTTTTGTACGCTTGCCTTTTTCATACAGCTCTCCGTAAGGCGCCTCTCACACGCCCGCGGCCTGCATCGCGGCCCGCAGCGCATCGCGCGACTCGCGGCCGACCGGCACGAGCGGCAGGCGAAGATTCTCCTCGAGCAGGCCCATCTCCTTCATCACGAACTTGCACGGCGCGGGCGACGCCTCGATAAAGTTTGCTTCCATAAGCGGGAGGATCTTGTAGTGGATCTTTCGTGCCGCCGTGTGCGCGCCGTCGAGCGCACGCTCGACCATCCGCGACGTCTCTTTCGGCAGTTCGTTGGAGACGACCGACACGGGTCCTTCGGCGCCGATGGCGATCAGCGGCAGCGTCGTCGCATCGTCGCCGGAAAAGACCTTAAAGTTCCGCGGCCGGCCCGCGATGATCTCCATGATCTGTGAAAAATTGCCCGACGCCTCCTTGGTCGCGACGATATTCTCGAAGTCGGCGGCGAGCCGCAGCGTCGTCGCTGCCGAGATGTTTGACGACGTGCGCGAAGGCACGTTGTAGAGCATTATCGGAAACCCTTTGACCGACCGTGCGATCTCGGCAAAATGCGCGTACATCCCGGCCTGCGTCGGCTTGTTGTAATACGGCGCGACGACGAGCGCCGCGTCGGCCCCGGCCTCGCGCGCACGCCGCGTAAAGTCGATCGTCGCCGCCGTATTGTTGCCGCCGGTGCCGGCGATCACCTTCGCGCCTTTTGAACGCGCGGCCTCGACGGTCAGGCGAATGACGGCGAGCCGCTCGACCTCTTCCATCGTCGCGCTCTCACCGGTCGTCCCGCACGGAACTAGCAGCTTCACGCCGCCGCGGACCTGCCGCTCGACGAGCTGCCGAAAGCAGTCCTCGTCGACCGACCCGTCCCGCCGAAACGGCGTCACAAGCGCGGTCGCACACCCGCGCATCCAATCAAGTCTCATCGTCATAAAGTCAGAACCACCCGCGTCAGCGGGCGGGCTCTCCGGCGTCGATAGCTATTCATCATTAAAACCGTCGGAATCGTTCCCTAAGACGATCCCCGCGCGCTTTTCAAAATTCTATTACGCCGCACGCTCACGCCATAGCGATACGCTCAAAAAAGTCGGCAAGCTTAACCGCGTCGAGCCGCCCGCCGGTCCTGACACCCGAACAAACGTCGAGCCCGAACGGCCGCACGGTCTCGATCGCTTCGACGACATTCTCCGCGTTCAGACCGCCGGCGAGAAAGACCGGCTTGCCGCAGGTCTCGACGATGCGGCGGCTCAGGCTCCAGTCGTGGCGACGGCCCGTGCCGCCGAGCTCTTTGACGGCGAGCTTCGGATTGCCGCTGTCGAGCAGTATCGCGTCGACGTGCTGGGCAAGCTCGCATGCCTCGACGACCGACTCTTCGCCGGTGACATGAATGACCTGGACGAGCTTTACGTTCGGCAGCGCGTCGCGCAGCCTGTCGTACTCGCGCTCGACGAGCTCGTCAACGATCTGGATGGTGTTTGTCAGCGTGCGGCGATGGTGGGCGATGATGCCTTCGGCCGTCTGCTCGCTCGTGAGCAGGAACGTCGCGACCGGCGGCGGAACGAATTTTGCGATCCGCGCGATCGCCTCGTCCTCGATCGGCCCCGGCCCCGAAGGCATCCTGCCGACAAGTCCGATCGCCGAGGCCCCGCACGAGATCGCGAGCTCGGCCTCGGCCTCGTCGGCGATGCAGCAGATCTTGATTCTAGGTGCCTGATTATTAGCCACAGATGAACACCGATCTACACAGATGTGGGTTGCTTAGCTTTAGTGAACGATCCTCTTTACCTCGACCCTGGTATTACCGAAATTGATCAGCAGGCATAACCGCAAGCCCGTCGCCCGCAGGTAGTTGATGCACTGCGCCCGAAACGCGTCAGAGATCTCACGCACGGCCTTTAATTCCACGATGACTTTTCCTTCCACGAGAAGATCCGCATCATAGCGACCCACAATTTGGCCATCGTAAACAACAGCGATCGGCCTCTGCTGCTCGACGCTCAACCCCGCTTTCCCAAGTTCGATTGCGAGAGCGTTCTCATAGACCTTTTCCAAAAAGCCGCATCCGAGCGTATTGCCGACCTTGAACGCACAGCCGATGATTCTCTCGGATATTTCATTCAGTACCGCCATGTCGCGATCATCATTCAGCAGGTTGTCCAACAGGCTTTCTTTATCCGTGTCCATCTGTGTTCATCCGTGGCAGAGATCTATTGTTGAATTATCTCGTCGAGCACATCGACAAAGTCGTAAAAGCCTTTCTTCCCGACGACCCATTCGGCGGCCATTACGGCTCCCGAAGCAAACCCTTCGCGCGAACGGGCCGTGTGCTCGAGCAGCACCTGGTCCGCCGAGCCGTCAAAGCCGACGCGGTGCGTGCCGGGAATGTTCCCTGCACGTGTCACAGCGATCTCGGAGGCGAGCTTGACGTGCCGAGAGACTAGCTCCTCCAATTTCAAGGCCGTGCCGCTCGGCGCGTCCTTTTTTTGCGAATGATGCTGCTCCTCGATAAAGGTCTCGTACTCGGGAAATTTCGCAAAAAGCTCCGCAGCAAACTGCGCCACGCGGAAAAACAGATTGACGCCGATCGAGAAGTTGGCGCCGAAGACGAATGCTCCCTCACGTTCCCTTACGAGACCCTCGATCGCCGCACGCTGATCATTCCAACCCGTCGTTCCCTCGACGAGCGGCACGCCCGCGATCATCGAAGCCTCGACGTTGCGCCGTACCGCATCGGCCGTTGAAAAGTCGATCGCGACATCGGCCTCCGCGGCGCGGAGAGCATGAGCCAGCGCCTCGGCCGGTCGTCTCGCCGCCTCGCCGTGGATCGCCGCGACGATCTCGTGCCCGCGCCCGGCCGCCGTCGCGTCGATCAGACGGCCCATCCTTCCATAGCCGATGAGTGCGATCTTCATATGTATTTCCGATGCGAAAGCCCGCACGAAAGTAAGGGCGAAAGACGCCGGTTGAATGTATGGCCCTTACTGGCGTGCGGGCGTCTGCATTTGATCGCCGGCGAGCAGATTCGAAGCAAGATCGACGTACAGCCCGACCGCGCGTCGAAGATCGGCCTTGAGCACGAATTCGTCCCTGGTATGCGCGACGAGTATAGAGCCCGGGCCGAGCAGCAGCGGCCGGCCCCAGTTTGTCAGGTACGGAATGTCGGTCGTAAACCGGACCACCTTTTGATCAAAGCCGTCGATCGCCATCAGCTTTACGGGCTCGCTGTACGAGAGGATCTCGATCTCGCCTCGGCCGCGAATGACCGATTCGAGTGCCTCGCGAATGATCTTCATCTTCGTCGTCAGCCGTATGAGCAATCCCGCCTCGGCCGACGCGGGAACGACGTTGAGCGCGACGCCGCCGGCGATGGTGCCGATATTGACGGTCGTCTCGCCAAAGTATTCGTCATTCGGAAAGTGCGTGTGCCGAATGTCGTCGAGTATCTCGAGCAGCGACTCGACCGCCGAATCGCCCTCTTCCGGATAAGCCGAGTGCGCGGCCTTGCCTCGCGTGCGGATCATTAAACGGAACGCGCCCTTTGACCCGATCGCGAGATCGTTGTCGGTCGGCTCGCCGTTGATCAGGTACTCGCACTTCGGCGCAAGCCGGTGCTGATTTGCGGCCTTCGCCCCGGTCGACGCCCGCTCCTCCTCGACCGTGTAGAGCAGCCCGATGTCTTTCGCTCCTCGCCTCCTCAACTCCTCGGCCGCCATTATCTGGGCCGCGATAATTCCCTTCGCGTCGCATGCCCCGCGGCCGTAGATCTTTTCGTCGTCCTCGGTCGGCGCAATGAAGGGCGGCACCGTGTCCATATGCGTCGATAGCCAGACACGCGGCGTGTCGTTGAGGTACGCGATGACATTGTTCTGATCGGCTGAAACAGGCTGAAGCTCGACGGTCCATCCAAGCGTTTCAAGCGTGTCGCGCAGAAAGATACCGACCGCCTGCTCCTCGCCCGAGACCGACGGTATCGCCATCAAAGATCTGGTCAACTCGAATAGGTCCATAGCATCGCGAACTCTAATTAATAATTACTAATTGGTTAATTACTAATTAGTGTTCTTAAAAGAACTCCTCATGCAGCTTACGGATCACGTCAGCGACGGCCGTCTCATTGACGACAAAGGTCATATTCACTTCGGAGGCTCCGTGCGAGACGAGCGAGATGTTGACGTCCGAGATCGTCGAAAAGATCTTGGCCGCGAGTCCGCTGCTCGAGCGGAGTCCTTCGCCGACGACGCAGATCACCGCGAAGCCGTGTTCGACCTCGACCTCGCCGAGACGCTCGAGTTCGGCGACGATCTTGTCGAGCGACTCGGTATTGTCGAGCGTCATCGCGACAGAAACTTCGGATGTAGAGATCACGTCGATCGCCGTGCGGTAGCGCTCAAAGATCTGAAAGAGCGCCGCCATAAAGCCGTACGCCCCGAGCATGCGCGCCGACGTGATGCGGAGGATCGTGATGTTCTTTTTATGCGCGATCGATTTGATCGTCGAGGGTGCGACGCCCGATTCGGCGAGCACCATCGTGCCGACGGCCGCGGGCTCGAAAGTATTGCAGACGCGGACCGGAATGTTGTGATCGATCGCCGGCTTGATCGTCTTAGGGTGCAGAACTTTCGCGCCGAAGTATGCAAGCTCGGCGGCCTCCTCGTATGAAAGAACCGGTATCGTCCTCGCGTCGCCGCAGATGCGCGGGTCGCAGGTCATCACGCCGGTGACGTCGGTCCAGATCTGCAGCTCGCCGGCGCGGAGCGCGGCCGCGACGAGTGCGGCGGAGTAGTCCGACCCGCCGCGTCCCAAAGTCGTCGTCTCGCCGCCGCGGCTCGCCGCGATGAAGCCGCCCATCACAGGCACCTCGCCCCCGTCCACGATCGGGCCGAGCTCGAGCCGCACGAGCCGCTCGGTCTCGTCCCAAACGGGCGCGGCCGAGCCGTACTCGTCGTCGGTCACGATCACGCGGCGCGAATCGACGTGCCTCGCCGCGACGCCCCGCGACCGGAGCACCTCGGTCAGCAGCCGCGACGACAGCTGCTCGCCGTACGAGACGACCGCGTCCTTGAGCATCGACAGCGGCAAAGATCGACGCGAGACTCGGGTCAAAAGGTCTTCGAGCTCCTCGCGTGCGTAGTTGAACTCGGTCAGGAACGGATTGTTTCCCGTCGGCGGCAGAAACTGCTCTGCGACGTCGAGATGCCGCTCAAAGTGCGGCACGAGCGACGCGAACGCCGACGCCGCATCGCCGCTCTTCGCCGTCTCAAATGCTCCGAGCAGCGCGTCCGTCACCTTGGTCATCGCCGACACGACGACGACGGGACGACGGCCCGTCTGCGACGAGACGATGCCCGTCACGCGCTCAAAAGCGGCAACGTCGCCTACCGACGTGCCGCCGAATTTCATTACCGTTGGAGATGCGTTTTGGCTCACTTGCGCTTCGAATGCAAGTTCAATTCAAACACGCACCATTGTCAAGAATGCCCGCTGAGGGCGTGTCAACGGTCGCCGCTCCCCTTGCCTCGCGGATCGTCGCCCTTGTTTGCTCGTGCGGTGCCGCCGGTATGTTTGCCGCCGCTTTCGCCGCCGACGGACGCGAGGTCTATGCCTGCACCGGTGACTAGATGCGTTCCGACGCCGATGTAGGGATCGATCGGGAAAAGAACCGTAGCGTCGCTACCCGCACAGCACGGCGCCGCCGTTTATGTTGAGGATCTCGCCGGTGATGTGGCGGGCCCACGGCGAGAGCAGGAAGCAGATCGACAATGCGACGTCGTCGGTCGTCGCGATGCGTCTGAGCGGGATCGAGTCGATGACCTTTTGGTGGTATTCCTCGTCCTCGAAGGCGGGCCGCACCATCGCAGTCTCGATCCAGCCGGGTGCGACGGCGTTGACGCGGATCTTAGGGCACAGCTCGGATGCGAGAGCTTTGGTGAACGAGATCTGGCCGCCTTTCGACGCGGCGTAATTCGAATAGTTCGCCTCGCCGCGCTGGCCGGCCGTTGACGAGACCATCACGATCGCCGCGCCGCCTTCGCGCCGCTTCATCGAAGGCACGCAGCACTTGGTCATCGCCCAGGCGGATTTGAGATTGGTGTTGAGCACCTTGTTCCAGACCTCCTCGGTCATCTCCTCGATCGGCGCGCCTTCCCAGATGCCGGCGTTGATCACGAGCAGGTCGATGCCGCCGAACCGCTCGACAGCCTGCCGCGCCAGCTCCTGTGCCTGGAGAAACTCTGAAGTGTCGGCCTGCACCGCAAAGCTCTCGACCCCGTGCGTCCTGCACGCCGCGACCGTCTCCTCGGCCTCGCCGGCGTTGCTGACGTAGTTGACGACGACATTTGCCCCACCCTCGGCCAAACGGATCGCCGTCGCGCGGCCGACACCGCGCGAAGACCCGGTGACAATTGCGTTCTTCTCGGCAAACAGACCGTGCGGCAGAGCGACGGGAACAGGTGCTTCGGACATAGTTTTCATCGTGTTAAGCTAACTCTATTACAAGAGCCTAAATTTCAAAAAATACAGAAGGTCGGAGCTTTTTCTACCGCGATCGAGGTCAACGGCGATGCTCCGTCTGACCACCGGCCACTGACCACCGACTATGCACGACGTAAACGTCCTCGAGGACCAGCCCATCGCGTGGACGCCCTCGCCCGAGGTAATAGAACGCGCCCAGCTCACACGCTTTATGCGCCAGGTCGGCGTCTCGACCTGGGAAGAGCTCTACGACTACTCCGTCCGCGACGTCGCTAGATTCACCGAGGACGTCATCAAATTCCTCGACATAAGATTCGACCCGCCGTACGAGCAGATCCTCGATACGTCCAACGGCGTCGAATTCCCGAATTGGCTCACACGGAACGCGGACGCCCTCGTCCGCAACGAACGGAACGCGGACGCCCTCGTCCGCAATGAGGGCGAAGCCCGAACCACCGCCGCCACATTCGCCAACAAAAAGGGCTGGCACGAACGCGGCTACCTGCCGCACTTTGACGGCGTGGTAACGCAGTTCGTCACGTTCCGCCTCGGCGACTCGCTTCCGCAAAGCGTCCTCAAGCGTTTCAAAGATGAACTCGAACGCGACAAGTTAACCGAAAACTCCGACGAATACCGCACGATGATCGAGGACTATCTCGACAAAGGCATAGGCTCGTGCATCCTCCGCGACCCCGAGATCGCCGGGATCGTTGCCGACGCGATCAGACACGAGGACGGCCGAAGCTGCAAAATTCTCGCCTGGGTCGTAATGCCGAACCACGTGCACGTGCTGCTGAGACCGCTCGAAGGTCATAGCCTCTCATCGATAATAAAGGCGATCAAAAGTGCGTCATCTCACAAGATAAACAAATTGCTCGCACGCTCCGGTGCGGTCTGGCAGCCTGACTATTTTGACCGCTTTATCCGCGACGCGGAACACTTCAGCAATACTCTCCGCTATATCGAAGACAACCCGGTCAAAGCCGGCTTGGCCAACTCGCCCGACGAATGGCCCTTCTGTTCTGCGGCCAAAACGGAACGCGGACGCCCAACGGAACGCGGACGCCCAACGGAACGCGGACGCCCTCGTCCGCATGAGCGTCCGTCTTCGGACGCGAAGACCACGCCGACCGATCAAATTGACGAGGGCCCGTCGCGCTCTTCGGGCTCCGCCCTCATTGCGGACGAGGGCGTCCGCGTTCCGTCGCACGCCGGCCTCAACATCACCACAATGTGCCTCGACCGCTGGCAGACGGACGAGATGAGGGATCAGCCGGCGGTCATATGGGAAGGCGAGGACGGGTCAACAAGAACTTACAGCTACTCACAGTTGATGGACAACGTCGTGGCCTGCGTAAATCGGCTCACAGACCTCGGGCTCAAAAAGGGTGACGCGATCGGAATTCACCTGCCGATGCTTCCGGAGACGGTCGCTGCCCTGCTTGCGATCAACCGGGTAGGATGTATAGCCGTCCCTGTATTTTCGGGTTACGGCGTGGATGCGATCGCCTCACGACTGAACGCCGTCGGAGCAAAGGCCTTGTTCACATGTTTCGGCACGAGTCGCCGAGGAAAGGCCGTCGATATGGTGAGCGTCGCGGCCCAAGCCGTAGCAAACGTTTCCTCAGTTGAATCGATCATTCTCGTCGGCGGGAAAGGCGTCTCGGATCTCGGCCCTGAAGCTTTCGCAAAGGAACAGGAACGTCTCAGCAAAGAGGTTTTCGGAGGTAAGGTTGTTTCTCCGTGGCGAGTGAACGGAGACCTTTTCGACCTCCTTGACGATAATCCGCCCGCTAGAACTTCCGCCGAAGACCCGCTCATCATCCTCTACACCTCCGGCACCACGGGCAAGCCGAAAGGCATCGCACACACGCATGCGAGTTTTCCGATCAAGGCGGCGCAGGACATGGCGTTTGGGACGGACGTGGGCCGCGGCACGCGCATCTGTTGGTACACCGATATCGGCTGGATGATGGGCCCGTGGCTGATCTATGGAGCCCTCTTAAACGGCGCGACGATCTGCCTCTACGACGGCGCTCCCGATTACCCGACACCCGACCGAATGTGGGAATTCTGCGCGCGTCACAGGGTCGAGGTCCTCGGCATCTCTCCGACGCTTGTACGCGCGTTGGCTGCGGCTGAAGAAAGTAGCGGGGACGCAGCAAACGGAACGCGGACGCCCTCGTCCGCAACAAACGGAACGCGGACGCCCTCGTCCGCAACAAACGGAACGCGGACGCCCTCGTCCGCAATGAGCCCGCAGGGCGAACAGGCCGCAGCGCCTGATCATGAAGGTCCGGACGCGGTTGCGTCCGTTGCGGACGAGGGCGTCCGCGTTCCGCCGTACGAACGCCATGATCTAAGCTCACTGCGCGCTTTCGCCTCGACTGGCGAGCCTTGGAATCCCGCGCCTTGGTGGTGGCTGTTTGAAAAGGTCGGCAATTCAAAGCTGCCGATCATCAACTACTCCGGCGGCACGGAGATCTCGGGCGGCATCCTGATGGGCAATCCGCTGCTGCCGCAGAAGCCGTGTTCGTTCCCCGCGCCGTGTCCGGGAATGGACGTCGACATCCTCGACGAGAACGGCGAGCCCGTCGGCCCGAATCAGGTCGGCGAGCTCGTCATCAAACAGCCCTGGATCGGTATGGCCCGCGGCTTTTGGCAGGAGAAGGAGCGTTATCTCGAGACCTACTGGTCGCGCTTCAAAGACATCTGGGTCCACGGCGACTGGGCGATGCGCGATAAGGACGGGCACTGGTTCATCCTCGGCCGCTCGGACGACACGCTCAAGGTCGCGGGCAAGCGAGTCGGCCCCGCCGAGGTCGAATCGCTCCTCGTCGCCCACCCGCTCGTCACCGAAGCCGCCGTCATCGGCGTCCCGGACGAAGTGAAAGGCACGGCGATGGTGGCGTTTTGTGTGGCTAGGGATGAGGGCGGAGGGATGAGGGATGATCCGACTACTGCTTCATCCCTCATCCCTCATCCCTCATCCCTTGAGGCCGAGCTCCGCGCTCTCGTCGCCAAAGACATGGGCAAACCGCTCGCTCCGTCAAAGATCCATTTCGTCTCCGCCCTGCCCAAGACGCGGAACGCGAAGGTCATGCGCCGCGTCATCCGCGCCGCGTACCTCGGCGAAGACCCGGGCGACCTTTCCGCCCTCGAGAATCCGTCGGCCGTCGACGAGATCCGCGGAGCAAGCCAATGACGACCGTTTACACCATCGGCCACGGGCGGCACGATTTCAAATACTTTCTCGAGCTGCTGCAAAAGTTTGAGATCGAATTCTTGTGCGACGTCCGCAGCGTCGCGCGTTCGCGTTGGCCGCAGTTCAACGGGCTCGTGCTGGCCGAGCTGCTTCGCGACAGCGGTATCGGCTACGAGCACCTGCCGGAGACCGGCGGCAAGACCAAGCCCAAACCCGACGACCTCGCACGCGGCATCGAACGCATTCTCGAGATCGCCGCCGAGCTGCGGACCGTCATCATGTGTTCCGAATCGCAGCCGCTCTCGCAGCACAAGCTACCGCGCGCCAACTGTCACCGCGTCGGAATGCTCGCCCCGATGCTCAAGGCCAAAGGCGCGCGGATCATTCACATCTTGCCCAACGGCGAATCGCTCGAAGCAGACGAGTCGCTGTTTCCGTCAATCTGGTAAGGCGTCGCGCGTGGGATCCAGCATTTCACATTCGCCCGGTACGCGTCGTATTCGGCGCCGAATCTTGAGGCCAGATCATCCTCCTCGAGCGGGCGAAAGATGAATTGCCAAATAAGGGAGCCCGTCAAAGCATAAAGTGCTACTAGAGGCGAGCCTAGAAACAACGCCACAGTGAGTCCCTGCCCGATGCCGGACAGGGCCATTGGATTGCGAACGTACGCATACGGCCCTGCAACGACAAGGTTATTAGCATGGTCAAGCGGCAGCGGAGTACCGTGGCCCCACCGCGACATCGAATGCGCGCTGAGAATGCCGAGGCCGCTAATCGAGATAAAGAGGATCGACGCGATCGCTTCCTGATATGCAAAATCAATACGCTCTATGCCGATCTTCTCTTCGAGGATCGTCAAAAGATACGGAACAAGGATCAGTATCAGCGTCCAGACGACGGTGATCTGTATGTACGCCTTCGCGAGTGTCCGACGAGTCGACGACAAGGCGGACGGTCGAAACATCGAAAGGCCAAACGTGATGCCCGTCGCAAAAACTCCGCACCAGAGTGTCGCTGCCATCATCATCGCGACACCTGGCCATCCCGCGTCGGTCCGCATCGCCGCCGCAAAGGTATATACGGTCGCGTAACTGATCGCACCGGTTACAAGCCACGCGGCCGACGAGGCTAGACGGCTTTGAAAGAAACATAGGACGGCTGCCGTAACCGAACCGGGCATCACGATAACAAGATCGGGCAGGCGAAAAGCGATAAACGCGACCGGAGAAGAAGGATCGATCTCGAAATACCTGCGCAGCGACGGTTCGAACGCCAGAGCGATCCACCACGCTGCGGTCGCCGCGGCCAGCAGAGCAAAGAACCAGCCTGCATTTCGGAAAACTTTTTTCATCAAGATTCTGGGACCCAACCCTTGATCCTGGGCGACTGATAGACTGAAAGTCAGGCAGGAATTTAGCGCCTTAACTACCGATGTCAAAACCGCTCGACCGACAAACCCTGGCGAGAGCCTGCCGCGAACTTGCTGCGGCTGATCCAACGCTCGGCGTGTCTCTTGCGCGTCACGGCACGCCGCCGCTGTGGGACCGCGAGCCGGGGTTTGCGACGCTTTTGCAGATCATTCTCGAGCAGCAGGTGTCTCTCGCGTCGGCAAAGGCTTGTTTCGACAAGCTGGCGGCGCGGCTCGGCGGTGTGCGGCCGGAAGGCGTTTTGACGCTCGACGATGACGAGATGCGGGCTGTCGGCTTCAGCCGGCAAAAGGCCGCGTACGCGCGGCATCTCGCCGAAGCGGTTCTCGACGGCAGGTTCGACTTCGAAGCGGTTCATTCGCTCCCCGATCACGAGGCGAAGCACGAGCTGATGCGACTCAAAGGCGTCGGTCACTGGACGGCCGACATTTACCTGCTGATGGCAATGCTCCGGCCCGACGTGATGCCCCGCGGCGACCTCGCCCTCCACATCGCCTGGCAAAAGATCACCGGCGCCGAGCGGCGTCCCGACGCGGACGAGTTTCTGACGATCGCCGAGTCCTGGCGGCCATACCGCTCGGTCGCCGCACGAATGCTGTGGCACTTTTATCTAAGTGACAAGTGACGAGTGACAAGTGACGAGTAAAACGGGAAAAACGAATCCGCCTCTTTCTTATCACTTGTCACTCGCCACTTGTCACTTGTCGCTTTCCATTACTCACCGTTCACCACTCACCATTCACTACTAGCTCGTGCTACTTTTTTCACGATGAAGATCCTCGACGTCGGCTGCGGCGCAAACAAATTTGAAGGAGCGATCGGGCTCGACAACAATCCTCGTACCGCCGCCGACGTGATCCACGATCTCGGCGATCTGCCGTATCCGTTTGCCGACGACGAATTTGACCTCGTCGTATCGCGTCACGTCGTCGAGCACGTCCCCGACGTGATGGCGTTTATCACCGAGCTGCACCGCATCACACGGCCCGGCGGCCGCATTCGTCTCGTGACGCCGCACTACACCAACCCCGACTGGGCAAACGACCTGACGCACCGCAATCACCTGAACTCGTATTCGTTCAACACTTTCCTTCCGGGGCGGCAGGTCTTTGACTTTTACACGGACGTCGAATTGCGGCCCGTAAGGACGTACGTCTCGCTGCTCTCCCTGTGGCGGGCGGTCGGGCTCGAGCTGCTCGTAAATGCCGACCAGAGATTTCCGTCGATGCGCTTTATGCGAAAGTTTTGGGAACATTACCTGAGCGGCATCGTTCGCGGTAAGGAGCTGCACTTTGAGTTTGAAGTGATCAAGCGTCGCACCGGCGAAACCACCGAGATCGCCCCGCCGTCCAACTCTTAGGCTCAGTTGCGACATCTGTTATTGTTGTATCGACCTTTAGTTCTCGACCGAGAGGAAATTTGCCATGAAGAAAAAATTGATCGCTCTGCTGACGCTTTTTGCGATGGGTGTCAACGCAAGTGTATTTGCCGTCGGCGCGAGCTCCGAAACGGCCGCCCACGCGGCCCCGTCGTCAGACGTCGTGCGGATGCTGCCGGCCTCTGACATGGTCATGACCGTTGACGTGCGACGCGTGCTCGACGAGATGGTGCCGCGGATCTTGGCAGGCAAGCCCGCCCTGCTCGCAGAGGTCCGATCGGCTCTTGCCGAAGTGCAAAAAACGGTCGGCATCGATCCTCGCAGCCTGGGCTCGATCGCGATGGGAATTCGATTCAAAAAGATCGACCCCAACGATCCGCAATTCGAATTTGCGGCGATCGCCCGCGGCGACATCAACGCAAACGCGCTGATGGGCATCGCGAGATTGGGCGCAAACGGCAAATACCGCGAAGAAAAGATCGGCGAGCGGGTCGTTTACATCTTTCGCGTTGAGGACAAGATAACCAAAAAGGTCACGCAGACCGCGGCTAAGACGGCCCGTACCGGTACCCGCGCACGCCTCGCGGCGAAGGGCAAAGCGGCAAAGCCGGCGGCCAAGTCCGCCCCGGATCCGTTTGAGGAGATCGCCGTCACGGCATACGACCCGAACACGCTCGTGATGGGCACCCCGGCGCACGTTCGCGAGACGATAGCCGGCACCGCGCTTATCTCGACCGAGCTGGCTTCGCTGCTGCCCGCCGACGGCTCGTCGATCTTTGCATTTGCCGGGCAGATGCCGGCGGGTCTCGAAACTGCCGTCCCGCTGCAAAATGACGAGCTCGGCAAGATCATCCGCTCGATCGGTTTTGTCGCCGGGTCGATGAACTTGAGGGACGGCGGGGCCGAGATGCGTCTGCTCGCAAGGACCGGGCTTCCCGAGCAGGCCCAGAGTCTGCTCGAGACGATCCAGGGCCTGCAGACGATCGGCAAGGCCTTTCTCTCCTCGGCAAAGAAGCCCGAGCAGCAGGTGATCGGCCGCATGCTCGAGAGCGCCAAGACGACGCGTCAGGGCAGCGACGTCATTCTCGATCTGTCGATCCCGTCGAGCGATCTCGACATGCTCATCGCACAGATCAAGTAGTGGTTTTGTTTTTCGGTTGAAGAAAAAAAGAGGCCGTCCGGAAATGGACGGCCTCTTTTTTTAACAACTGCCGAGCCCCGTTTGGACGCCCATATGTCCACTTCGCCGATCCTATCCCGCATAGCCGCGGCCTTCAGGCCGTGGTCACATCCCAACAAAACTCCACAGCCCGCTTTAGCCGACTTACCCGCAGAGGCCAACATCACAAAGGGCGTTGAAACGCCCTCGGATTTATTTACGCCGTCTTGACCCCGCCGTGAACGGGCGGGGCTACGCCAAAGCCAAGATACGATCCAGCCATAGCGAAAATTGCAGACCAATAAAACTCAACCGTCGATTCCGCGGCGTCATCGACCGCTGGCCAGGCCAACGACGATTATCACGACCGGTAGCGACTCCGCCGCGGGCCGAATCGGTCGATCTTTGTATCGTATTCGCCGCGGTCGTTAAAGAGCGGGTGCAGGTGCAGCTCGTCGTCGATAAAGGCGGCCCGCAGCTCGACGGGCCGGCCGTGCGCGTGGGCGATCACGACCTGCGTGCCGCGGACCTCCTCGATCCATCGGGCAAATTCCTCAGCTTTGCCGACCGTCGCCGACAGCAGCAGCAGCCGTATGCGCGGCGGAGTGAGGATGATCGTCTCTTCCCAGACGTGACCGCGGTCTTCGTCGGCGAGGTAGTGTGCCTCGTCGATGATCACAAAGTCGGTCCTGACCGCGTCGCCCTGCCGCATCGCGTCAAAGACCTGATTGCGGTAGATCTCGGTCGTCCCGACGATCAGAGGCGCATCGGTATTCTCCTTGCGGTCACCGGTGAGGATCCCGACGTTCTCGTCGCCGAACTCGAGCTTGAATTCCGTATATTTCGAATTCGTCAGCGCCTTGAGCGGTGTCGTGTACCAGGCACGCTTGCCCTGCGCCAGCAGCCGGCGGATCTCTTCGCGGGCGATCCAGGTCTTGCCGCTGCCGGTCGGGGCGGTGACGAGCACGTCGTAATGCTCGATCGAGGCGAGCGCGAGCTTTTGAAATTCGTCCGGCTCAAAAGGCTTAGGCTCAGGCACGCCAATGCCCGAGAGCAAACGCTCGACGGCCCGCAGCTCGGACTCGCTCGGCCGCCGCGACTCCGGGCGCGGCTCGGCCGAACTTTTTTCTGCAAAGCCGCGTTTACCTTGTCGTTCGTTATGTTGTCGCCGCCCGCCGCCTCGCCCCCTGCGTCTCGGGCCGCGGCCGCTTGATCCGGAATGCCGCATTTATCGAGATGTTACGGAATCGAAGTTTGGAAGTCTAATGCTTTCGCCGCCCCGCTCCGGATGGTAGAATTTCGATTTGTGCCGCAACGTGATCGCGGCACAGGGCGTCTAAAGGTGCGGTTAATCTTTTTTGGCTTATCGATTTAGCCGAATTGCCCAAGTGAGTATGTTCGACGAGTCACTGTTTGATCAGGTCCCGGCAGAGCCTTTGAAAGAAGGCGATTTTTTGTATGACTACGAGGTCAAGTCCTCGTGGGAGCGCTCGCCGTACATTTACAAGATCGTTGGCGTCTCGGCCGCGCTCAACCTGCTCATCGTGCTCGTCGCCGGCCAAACTTCGCTGCTGACCGCAAAAGGCTGCGACAGCCCGCTCGTCGGCCGCATGTGCCAGGTGCTCGATACCGTCTATATCGGAACTAAGCTTTTCTCGACCGAGCGCGAGTACGCCGACGCCGTTTACGAAAAGACCGAACTCGAGGACGCAGATATAACCTTTGTCGACGTAAGCGGCCTCGAGGCGCCGCTCGAGTATCCGGAAGGCTACTTTAAGATCGCGAACCCCGAACAGGCGATGGCCTCGGCCGACTATTTCTCAAATCCGGCCGCCGGCTTTCCGTCCTTTCCGACGACGCCGTACAATCAGGGCCCGCCGCCTTCGAGCGGCGGCCTGATCAATACCAAGCCGAACATTCCGAAATCGAACCCTGATCCCGTCGAAGGCGAGCTGCCGACATTCGGCGACTCGAACACGGACACGGCCAACAACCGAAAGGGACGCGGCGGACGGCCGTCGGCGAACGCCAATAATTCGGTGGCCGACACAAACTCGAATTCGGGCGGCAGCTCGGAGACGAATGGCAATTCCGCACAGAACGCCGAGGAGGAGGCCAAGGCAGATCAGTACGGCGTCTACATCAATAAGCGTCCGATCAAGGACCAGGCCAAGGAGACGCTCGAGCAGCTCGACGGCAACAAAGTGCAGCTCGACAAGTCGTTCAAGGTCGTCGTCAGCGGCAGTCTCGGTCTCGGCAAGGACGGAAAGACGATCGTCCTAAAAGACCCCAAGCGAGTGCCGGTCGACAAGAACGTGCCGAACGATCCGGCAATGGTCAAGCTCGTCGAGGATTGGATCACTGCCATCGGCGACGCTGGCTGGCTCGGCTATTTGACCCGCGTTGAGCCAAAGCCCAAGAACGTCGTCATTACCGTCGAGCAGAACGAAACGGAACTGATCGCCAGCATCAAGGCCGACCAGCCGACCGAGGCTCAGGCCAACACGCAGTCGAGCTCGCTGGGCCTGCTGCTCGCCGGCGCGTCCGCTTTGACAAAGGGTGACGAGCAGGCATTTTTGCAAAAGGCTTCGGTCAAGGCCGACGGCAGATCATTCGTGCTGAACTTTGTGATCCCAAAGCAGGAAGCGCAGGAGATGATCCAGCGCAAGCTCGCCGAAGAAAAGGCAAAGGCCGCGCAGCCTAACAGCACGGCGGGCGTCGAGCCAAAGAACAGCACGTCGGGAAAGTAATTTGTACGTGAGCTATCGCAAGGGCCAAAATTCGATCATCTTCCTAGCCACGCTCGGCGTGTATCTCGGGCTCGTGCTTGCCGGCGGCGCGGCGCCGCAGGTCTATGCATATGCGGCGACCACTCGGGCCTTTGACGCGAGAGAAGAGATCGAGATCGGCGACGACTTTTTCGGCCCGCCCGACGGCGAGGACCGGTCTGACGTATCGCAGTCGCTCGGCGTCTACGTCGAGGATGTCGAGCAGCTGGTCAACGCGATCAGGAGGCTCGGGGCCGAGGGCCGCTTCACGACTGCAGCTGACCTATTCGAGGTCAGGCAAGACACTTACCTTCCGTGTATCGACTCAAATCGCGAGGGCAGCTACACGCCCCGGCGTTTTGTCGCGGCGAGCGAAAGTTTAAGACCCGCTCTCGCCCGATTCAGCTCGCAGACGGCATACGGCTATTCGCTTGGCGACTGCGTCGAAAACAAGTTCTACACTAAGCCGGCAACCGACTCGCAGGCTGAGTTCAAGCTCGACGCGGCCGGCCTCAAGGTACGCGTCAAGGTCAAGAGATCATCGATCGAATCGGCCGCCGCCCTCGTCGCGACGCTCAGCGGCGTCGGCCGCGCTATGCTTGCCCGCGAGGCCGCTCCGCTTAGAAAGGAAGTTCTTCGCAACACCGCTTTCTGGATCGACAACGATCAGGTCACCGTGATCACGCGTCTGCCCCGCGCCGCACTAGAGCCGCCGCTCGCCTCGGACGCACCGCAGCGGTGAGAGTGATCGATCTTTCAAATTCCTTTTCCTTCACCTCGCCATTTCAATTTCTCAATTAAGCGTCGGGCCGCCGCTCGACCGCTCCGCCCTTGGATATCAGAGACGTCGCGCAGTGCCCGGCCCTGAAACTTCCAGGCGATGAAGAGGACAAAATGCCAGTTAACAGTTTTGCGGATAAGTTAGTTAAAAAGATCTTTGGCTCGAGCTCGGATATTTTTCTGAAGCAGGTCAAGCCGATCGTGCAGCAGATAAACGATCTCGAGCCTGCGATGCAAAAGCTCTCGGACGACGAGCTCAAGGCGCAGACGCCGAAGCTCAAGGAGCGCATCGCACGCGCGCTCGACGGCATCGACGACAAGGACGAATTGCGAAAGGCCGAGCAGGAGATCCTGCACGAGCTCTTGCCCGAGGCCTTTGCAACCGTGCGTGAGGCCTCGCGGCGCGTGACGGGAATGCGGCACTTCGACGTGCAGCTCATCGGCGGCACCGCCTTGCACCAGGGCCGCATCGCAGAGATGCGGACCGGTGAAGGCAAGACGCTCGTCGCGACGCTTCCCTCATATCTGAACGCACTGCTCGGCCGCGGCGTACACGTCGTGACGGTCAACGATTACCTCGCCTCGCGCGACGCCGAGTGGATGGGCCGCATTCACAAGTTCCTCGGCCTTACGGTCGGCACGATCCAGAACGATATGGACGACGTCGAGCGAAAGGAGGCGTACGCCTGCGACATCACGTACGGCACGAATAACGAGTTCGGCTTTGATTACCTGCGCGACAACATGAAGTTCGACGTCGAGTCGCTCGTGCAGCGTGATCACTACTTCGCGATCGTCGACGAGGTCGACTCGATCCTCATCGACGAGGCCCGCACGCCGCTGATCATCTCGGGCGCGTCCGACGAGGCGACCGACAAGTATTACCTGGCGAACCAGATCATCCCGCAGCTCGAGAAAGGCCATAAGGACGAGGAGACAAAGGTCACGACCGGCGACTATCTCGTCGACGAAAAGAACCACTCCGCGGTGCTCACCGAGCAGGGCGTCAGCAAGGCCGAAAAGCTCCTCGGCGTCGCAAACCTCTACGACCCGTCGAATATGGAGATGCTCCACTGCGTCGAGCAGGCGCTCAAGGCCCACACGCTCTACAAGCGCGACCATCATTACGTCGTTCAGGACGACGAGGTGATCATCGTCGACGACTTCACGGGCCGTCTGATGCACGGCCGCCGCTGGTCTGACGGTCTGCACCAGGCCGTCGAAGCCAAAGAGGGCGTCAAGATCGAACGCGAGAACCAGACGCTCGCGACCATCACCCTGCAGAACTATTTCAGAATGTACGAGAAGCTCGGCGGAATGACCGGTACCGCCGAGACCGAGGCCGAGGAGTTTGGCACGGTGTACAACCTCGACGTCGTCACGATCCCGACGCACCGGCCGATGATCCGCAAGGACAATCCGGACGTCATATACCGCACGCTGCCCGAAAAGTGGGACGCCGTCGTCGACGAGATCAAGCGGCTGCATGAGAAGGGCCAGCCCGTACTCGTCGGTACGGTCTCTGTCGAGAACTCCGAACTCATCTCGGACAGGCTCAAAAAGGAACGCATCCCGCACAACGTACTCAACGCCAAGTACCACGAGCGTGAGGCCGAGATCGTCGCGCAGGCGGGACGCAAAGGCGCCGTCACGATCGCCACAAACATGGCCGGCCGCGGTACCGACATCCTGCTCGGCGGCAACCCCGAGTTCCTTGCACGAGAGTATCTCAAGCGGCAGGAGATCAACCCCGACGAAGCGACACCCGAGCAGTTTGAAGAAGAGCTCAGAAAGGCGAAGGCCGTGGTCGAGGCCGAGCACAAAGAGGTCGTTGCCGTCGGCGGACTCTGCATCCTCGGCACAGAGCGTCACGAGTCGCGGCGTATCGACAATCAGCTCCGCGGCCGCGCGGGGCGCCAGGGCGACCCCGGTATGTCGAAGTTCGTTCTTTCGCTCGAGGACGACCTGATGCGCATCTTCGCCGGCGACAAGGTGCGGGCGATGATGGAATGGCTCGGAATGGAAAAGGGCGTCGCCATCGAGTCGCGCACCGTCTCAAAGCAGATCGAACGTGCGCAAAAGGCGGTCGAGGCCCGCAACTTCGAGACCCGCAAGCACGTCCTCAAGTACGACGACGTGATGAACCGCCAGCGCGAGACGATCTACGGTCTCCGCCGGCAATTGATGTTTGAGCAGAATCACCGCGAGTACCTGCTCGGCGAGAACGGCGTTGCAAAAGATCTGCTTCACGATCTGACCGACAGCTTCCTGCCGCTGACCGTCTCGCCCGATCAGTGGGACGTCGACACCTACGCCGCCGAGATCGAGGCGATCTATGCCATCGACCCGGCTCGCGACGCCGGCGTCGACTTTAAGCGGATGAACCCGATGGAGATCGAAGAGGCGATATGGGCCAAGGCGATCGCCAGCTACGAAGAAAAAGAGAAGCTCGCCGGCGCCGAGTCGCTGAGAGCGTACGAGCGTTACATAATGCTCAACATCATCGACTCGCAATGGAAGGACCACCTGCTCTCGATCGACCATCTCAAGCAGGGCATCGGGCTCGTCGGCTACGGTCAAAAGGATCCGCTCGTCGAGTACAAAAAGCAGTCGTTCGATATGTTCCAGGACATGCTCGACCGCATCGACACACAGACCGTGAAGTCGCTCTTCAATCTCGAGATCGTCGTCCGCGACGAGCAGGAAGAGATGGCCCGCCTCGAGCGCCTCGAGCGGCAGCGTGCACGTCGCCAGGCAGCGGGAATGGCCTTTACGGGTGCGATGGCGACGGCGACCGCGGCCGGCGACACCGAAGCGGCTCGTCACACACCGTACGTCCGCGATACGCCGAAGATGAAGCCCAACGATCCGTGCTACTGCGGCTCGGGCAAGAAATTCAAAAAGTGCCACGGCGCCGGCGCGTAAGACGCATCCGCACTGGGTTCAAACAAAAAAGAGGCTGTCTGAAAAAGGCAGCCTCTTTTGCATTTCTCTTGACGGCGCGCTTCGAGCAGCTTTGTTCTTGCGGCTGCGCCGCGAGGAGAATTGAAAGCACTTTCAAAAATGCGGCGCCCTTCCGCACAGCACTGCGGCCGAGCCGCTGATGAGAATTTGAAGCACTTTCGGAAAGCCTCTCGGACGCAGCAACCCGAGATTCCGCTCACAAAAAATACCCGATCATCTCCTCGAAAGACATCGCCTCCTGCATCCATTCGCGCAGCAGTGAGACGCCGCTGTCTTTGTACTCCTTGCACGGCTGCGTGGCCTTGGCTCTCTTGGTCGTAAATACTTCTTTGCCGTTCGACGGGCATCGCCACGCTGCGGTATAGACGTGATCGGCGCGGCCGTCGGGACTGCAGGCCAAAGTTCCCTTTACAAGCTGCCACTTACATGCACACGGGCCGACGCCTTTCGCGTCGCGAGCGGTCGTATTGGGCAGGAAGTCGGGATCGTCCGGATCGAGCCCGGGCGGAAAGCGATCGACCGGGCCGTCCTTAGGCAGCGTGTATATATCTATCCGGGGCATAGAGTAGGTGCCCTCGGGATTTCGCGTGACGTCGGTATCGTTCGGAATGCCGTCGCAGTCGATGTCGCGCGACGGATCACACGGAGTGCCGGTCCGCGCGGCTGTCCTTATCGAGTCGCAGCATACCTTACTGCCGATCTGTGCCTGCACCTCGCTGCGGATGATAGTGAGATAAGCGCCGAGCGCGAGTTTGTCGCCTGGGATCGGATTCTTGCCCGTGAAGACGGAATAGCCGCAGACCGAGACTCTTACAAGGTCGCCCTGCGTCGCAACGAGCGGCGCCTGCACATCGCTGCATGCCGCTCCGCGATCGAACCACGGCAGCGACGGCTCGTCGCAGCGGTCCGACCCTTTCCCGCCGCCGCCCGAGCCGCCGCACGCCCGCATCAGCGCCTTATAGGCCGGGCATGACGCCCGATCGCCCTGCGTCGCTTTAAGCGAATCACAGATCGCGGCCTTGTCGCCGGGCGGCACTCCGTCGAGTGCTCCGCCGGCGTTGTCGGCCGGAAGCGGCCCGCCCCAGCAGGCCGGCGGCTTGGCAAGCACGACGTAATTCATCGTGTTGTCGCCGCAAAAGATGGTACATGCGGGCTTACGGTTTGGCTGTGGAAAGTTTTGCTGGCTCACGACGACCCGGCCCGGCGAATAGAGCGATGCAGCCGCGGCCAGGACGACCGAACAACGCAGCGCGGCTTTGACGAGAGTTCGTACTCGCATTTTTTTACCTCCCCAGATCAAATGAACTGCTCGATAAACTTGGCGTTCACCGCCGGCACGCCAACGCTCCTCCGACGCGCGAAGTGCCGCACGAGGCCGACCGCGCGTCACGGGCGGCCTCGGCGCGATAAACGATCTACTTGTTGGCCGCGGCCGTATTGGCGGCTGCGGGCTTGTCGCCGTCGGCCCTGGCCGCTCCGGCTTTCTTGTCGGTGATCTGGGCGTGGATCAACTTCCAGCCGTCGGGCTGCTTATGCATCACCCAAGTGACCATCGAATTACGGTCTTCGCTCTTGCCGTCCATTACGGTCTTGCCCGTCGCCCCAGCGTAGACAAAGGCCCCGTCGCCCGCCGGGTGGCAGCGTACCTTTATGTCGTTGAACTTTAGACCTTCCCATTTGATCTTGCCTGACCTGATCTGCTCCAATCGCGAAGCCTTGGTCTGCAGATCGCCGTTCTGATCGATAAGCGTATAGCTGTCGTCGTAGAACTTTGCGACCGCGTCAGCGTCATTCTTGTTGAGCGCGGCCTCAAAATCGGACACGAACTTCTTCAATTCGGCCTCGACCGCTGCCGTGTCAGCGGGTTTGGCGGTGTTGGCCGTGTTGGCGGACAAATTTGCCGTTTTGTTAGCGTTGCCGCTGTTGGCCGCGGGCTCGCCGCAGCCGAATAGGATCGCCGACGCCGCAAATGCGAGCGTCGCCGTGAGCAAGCGTTTCATAATTCGATCTCCTTTAAGGCGTACTCGAATGGATGCGGTTCCGGCGAGACGGCAGCCTTCGTCGCAGCATCCGTCAGCGGCGAAGAACTCGCGATCGGGTGGATGATTTGGGATTGCGTGATTTATACGCCTGAACGCCCCACGCGTCAAGACCGACGCGGCGACAGGTGCTGCCGCCGCCGGATGCGTTATGATCCTTTCGGCCTGTCGCCAACTCTCATATGAAACAAAAGATCGGGATCACTTTGCTCGTCCTGTCGTCGCAGCTGTGGGCGGTGATCGCTCAGCAGACCGAGCGAGGCACAAAGACGGCAGGCCGGTGACGGTGATCGGGCTGGTCGAATACTCCTTCGAGATCTACTGAGACCTTCACCAACAGAAAGGGTGAAGAGGCTGTCTGAACCGGCGGCCTCTTATTTATTGGATCGGTCTTCTCGCGCGGCACAGCCGCAGGATCGCACGGCAGGCGCACGGGAGCGAAATGCAAAAGAGACTGCCATTTCAGACAGTCTCTTCTGTGTCCGACACTAAGAACGCCGTCACGGCCGGCAGCGGAATTTTTACTTCCCGATCTTCTTGATACTTCCCTGCCCGCTGATCTGGCGGCGGCCGGCGACGCGTTCGGCCTGCGCGAGGGCTCTTAGGAAATTCTCGCCGAGGACCTTGCGTATCTCGGCTTCGGTGTAGCCGCGGCGGAGCATCTCGTAGGTGACGAGGACGAGGTCTTCCATGCCGTTCATTCCCGCGGGGAGGAACGGCACGCCGTCGTAGTCGGAGCCGAGCCCGACGTGATCGATGCCGGCGACCTTTTTGATGTGGTCGATGTGGTCGACGATCCGCGTGTACGGAGCGACGTAGATCGGGTTGTCGGCGAGCAGCTTGCGCTCGGCCTCGTTAAAGCCGGCCGGATCGTTCTTGTACCGCTCGCGGAGCTTCTCGATCTGCGGGCGGAGGCGAGCCGAGCGGTCGTTCTCCTCCTTGTTGGTCCGCTCGTCGAGAAACGAGGGGTAAAAGACGACCATGATCACGCCGCCATTCTTCGGGAGCCGGCGAAGGACGTCGTCCGGGACGTTGCGGGTGTGATTCGAGACGCCGCGGGCGCCCGAGTGAGACGCGATCACCGGGGCGGTCGCGATGTCGAGCACGTCGTGCATCACCTTGTCCGAGACGTGCGAGATGTCGACGAGCATTCCGAGCCGGTTCATCTCGCGGACAACCTCTTTGCCAAAGTCGGTCAGGCCGTTGTTCTTGATATCGCGATGAGCGTCGGCCCACGCGGTCGCCGAGTTGTGCGTGAGCGTCATGTAGCGGATGCCGAGCCGGTAAAAATTGCGAAGCGCGTAGAGCGAGTTCTCGATCGCGTAGCCGCCCTCGATGCCCATCAGAGCGCATGTCTTGCCGAGCCGCTTTGCGCGGCGAATGTCGGCGGCGGTCGTGCACATCATCAGCTGCCGAGGGTGACGCTCGACCTCGCGGTACGTCGCGTCGATCAGGTCCATCGCCCGCCGCATCGCTCCGCCGGTCTGCAGCGTGCTGCCCGAGACGTAGATCGAAAAGAACTCGCCCGTGATGCCGCTCGCCTTAAAGCGTGCGAGGTCTGTATGGAACGGATCGCCGTCTCGATGAAACTTGCCCACGGTGTCTGTAGCGAGATCGAGGTCCTCGTCAACCATCGGTGAAGTGATGTCGTTGTGCCCGTCGATGATGATCGCGCGGCGATGGATCGCGAGGGCCCGGGCCCAGAGCCTGGGATCTGCGTCCGTCGGCATCGTCTGCGCGAGAGCCGGCAGGCCGGCGGCGAGAAGCAGAAAGAGAGCGATGATCTTTTTCATATCGTTCAGAGAGGAGAGGATCGATTTTGAGTAATCTTAGCTTTTTTGCCGGCAAACAAAAAAGGAACGGCCCGACGCGGGCCGTTCACGAGAGTTTTTTTGAGGAGAGATGCCAGATCAGTAATTGCGGTTGCGGTAGTACGTCCGGTTATAGCGGTTGTATTTGCGGTTGATGCGGCGCTGCTCGCGAGGCGAGATACGATTGTCGCGCCACGAGCGTCGATACGTCCGCCGCAGCTGTCTGCGCTGGCGACGCTCTTTGTACCAGCCGCGATGGCGTCCCTGCGTCCAGCCGAGATGACGGCCGCGGTTGCCCTGCCAGCTCGCGCGTCCGGGCTGAGCGTTTGCCGTCCCGACATACATTCCCGCGAGCATCGCGATGCTCGCAATGACTACAGTCAGTGTTCTGAGATATTTCATCTTCTCCTCCGTAAGTTCTTGGTTCTGAATGGCCGGTGCCATTCCGCAGATCGACCTGCAAGCACGGTTCCAGACGCGGTCGCGTCTAGCTTAACAGCGGATAGCTCAACAGCGGAAAGAATCGGCCCTCGATCTTATGTCCTTTCGGTATCACGGGCACGCCCGCGAGCAGCGGCTCGTCGGTATCAGAGAAGACGCCGTCGCGAAAGACGTTTATCACCGCCGCTCGACGCGGGCGCTTCGACGTATTTGCAAAAGAGCCGTGCACCAGCAGCGGATGATGAAAGCTCGCTTCGCCGGCCTTGAGCTCGATCGGCACGGGGTCGAACTCGGCCCGCTGCCGCGGCGAGAGACACTCAAAGATCGCGTCCATGTCGCTTGCCAGTTCGCCGCGCGGCAGCAGGTCCCAACGGTGGCTGCCCGGCACGTAGTGGACGCAGCCGTTCTCGATCGTCGAATCGTCGAGACCTATCCAGCACGTCAGGTGTGCGACCGGCCTTGTCCTCGTCCAGTACGAGTAGTCCTGATGCCAGGCGACCACGCCGCCGTCGCGCGCGGGCTTGACGAAAAGCTGATCGTGCCAGAGGCGCACGGGCCCGCCGAGCAGCTGCTCGGCCGCGGTCGTGAACGCCGGATGGAACAACAGATCGTGAAAGGCCGGCGATACGCGCCACGCTCCGAGCGCGTGAAAAAGCGTGCGGTCCGGGTCGCCCGATTCGTCATGGTGGTACTCGTAAAAGAGCGGATCGTCCTGCCGGCCGGGGGCCATCAGTTCGGCGAGCTCCGCGCGGAGCAGTTCGATCTGCTCGTCGGTCAGCACGCGAATTCCGGCCAGGTAGCCGTTCTCTTCAAAGAACGCGATCTGATCGGCGTCGAGCGCCGCGACGCCGCAGGCCTCGCCAAAGGCGTCGGTCAGCGGCATCGCAAATTCCGAAAGGTCGGTCATGCTCTCCATCATAATTCCGGACGCCGCAAAACTGAATCGAGTGGTACTCAGATTGCAATCCGCTCGATCACCGGCAGCGTCCGCTTCGCTGAAGGGCCAAAACTCCACCATATCCCCTCAAAGTTCTATTCGTTTGCCGCCCTCCGCCGTCCCGAATGACGAGATTTGTCACGCAGCTGGTGACAAAACGCGGCAAAATGCCGCTCGTTCACAACCTTATATGACGAACGCCCTCACGGAGCCTCTCGACGAGATGGATGTGAAGTTTCAAAAACCGCTGATCGAACAGCCCGACGCCTTTCGCACCTTTGTCGAAGAATTGCCGGTCATCTTTTACGCGGTCGAGCCGGCGCCGCCGTATTCGCCGATCTACGTCAGCCCGGCGTTTGCCGCCTTTGGGTATCCGCTCGAGATGTGGACAACCGACCCGGACGTCTGGCTGCGCGTCATTCATCCCGACGATCAGGAACGCGTCTTTGGCGAAACGAGATCGTCGACGCTCTCCGGCAAGGAGGTCGAGTACGAATATCGCATCGTCGCCGCCGACGGCTCGATCCGGTGGGTGCACGATCGCGGGCACCTTGTAAAGGACTCGCGTGGGAATATCGTTCGGCGGCAGGGCGTCATCTTTGACATCACGCAGCAAAAGCTCGCCGACCTCGAGCTCGAAGAGAGCGAGACACGCTACCGCGATCTTTTTGAAAAGGCCTCGGACCTGATCTACGTGATCGACCTCGACGGTCGATACGTCTCGATCAACGATGCTTGCGCAAGGGTCTTTGGCTACACGCGAGAGGAGGCGCTCCAGCTTACCTGGCGGGACATTACCGCTCCCGACCAGCACGACGCGATCAGGCAGCGCATCCAAGAGAAGATCGCCGGACTTGCCAACGAGACGACGTACGAGGCCGACTGCATCACCAAGGATGGTCGCCGCGTCACGCTCGAGATCAACAGCGGACTGCTCTACAAAGACGGAGTTCCGGTCGGCATTCAGGGTGTCGCCCGCGACATCACCGAGCGCAAGCGCACCGAGGAGGCGCTCATACGCCGCGAGCGCGAGTACCGTGACCTCTTTGAGAACGCCAATGACCTGATATTCACCCAAGACCTGGAGGGCAACTTTACTTCGCTCAATCGGGCAGGCGAGCGGATCACGGGCTACAGCCGCGAAGAGGCCGTAAAGATGAATATGTCGGAGGTCGTGGCGCCGGAGTTTCTCGAGGCGGCGCGAAAGATGGTCAAGAACAAGCTCGCGGGCGACGCGTCGGCGTCATACGAGCTCGAGATCATCGCAAAGGACGGCCGCCGCGTCTCGCTCGATCTCAGCACGCGTCTCATAGTCAAGGACGGCCGCCCTGTGGGCGTGCAGGGCATCGGCCGCGACATCACCGAGAGAAAGCGTGCCGAGCGCGAGCTGCACGAGACTCTCTCGCTGCTCGCCTCGACCTTTGAATCCACGGCCGACGGCATCGTCGTCTTTGACGAGCAGCTCCAGATCATCAGTTATAACCGCAAGTTCATCCAGATGTGGCAGGTGCCCGGCGAGATCCTCGCGACGCGCGACGGCCGGCAGCTGGCGGCATACGCCGTCTCGCTGCTCAAAGATCCCGAGGAGGGACTCGCGCAACTGCAAGAGTTGTTGGATGACCCGCTCGCTGTCGGAGAGCACATGTTGGAGCTGGCGGACGGCCGCGTGTTTGAAAGATACTCGCAGCCGCGCTTTCTGAAGGGCAAGCCGATGGGCCGCGTGTGCTGCTATCGCGACATCACGGAACGCAAACGCGCCGAGGAGATGCTGCGTCACCATGCGCTTCATGACACGCTGACGAGTCTGCCCAATCGGACCGAGTTCATGAAGCATCTCACTACCGCGGTCGAGAGGACCAAGCGCAACCCGTCGGCGCGCTTTGCCGTGCTGTTTCTCGATCTCGATCGCTTTAAGGTCATCAACGACAGTCTCGGTCACGTCGTCGGCGACAAACTGCTCATCGCGATCGCCGAGCGGCTGCGGGCCTCGGTCAGGCCGGGCGACGTCATCGCGCGGCTCGGCGGCGACGAGTTTACGATCCTGCTCAATCGTACGGGCGACCCGGACGAGGTGGCCAAGGTGGCCGAGCGGCTGCTGTCCAAGATCTCCGAGCCCTTCAAGCTCGACAGTTACGAGGTCTTTACGTCCGCGAGCATCGGCATCATCCTCTCCGACGATCTGCATCGCGACCCCGAGGACTTTCTTCGCGATGCCGACGCCGCGATGTACCGCGCAAAAGAGACCGGCAAGGCTCGCTACGAGATCTTTGACCGCGAAATGCACAAGCACAATCTCCACGCGCTGCAGCTCGAGCTCGACCTGCGTCGGGCCATCGAGCGTAACGAGTTTGAGATCCATTACCAGCCGATAGTGATGCTCGACTCGGGGCGCGTAAACGAATTTGAGGCGCTGATCCGCTGGCGTCACCCGCAGCGCGGCCTGATCCTCCCAGACCACTTTATCCGTGTCGCCGAGGAGACGGGAATGATCATTCCGATCGGCGAATGGATACTTGAGAAGGCCTGCCGCCAAACGGCGGAATGGCAGAGGTCGTGTTCGACCCTGCTCTCGGTGAGCGTCAACCTCTCTGCAAAGCAGCTAATGCATCCGCACCTGACATCGGTGGTCAAACGGATACTCAACGACTCCGGACTCAGCCCGCGGCAGCTCAAACTCGAGGTCACCGAGAGCACCGTGATGGAGCACAGCGACAACTCGCATGACGTGCTCAACGAGCTGGCCGAGCTCGGCGTACTGCTGTCGACCGATGACTTCGGCACGGGCTACTCGAGCCTCAGCTACCTTCATCGCTTCCCTTTCAGCCGTCTTAAGATCGACCGTTCTTTCGTATGCAAAATGGCCGACGACCGGAAGAGCGAGGCGATCGTCAAGTCGATCCTGATGCTCGGTCAAAACCTCAACATCGAGGTGGTCGCCGAGGGTATCGAGACCGACATTCAGCTCAGACTGCTGAGGGGACTCGGATGTGAGCTCGGCCAGGGCTATCGATTTTCGCCGGGGGTCGCTGCCGACGAGGTGCAGGGCATGCTGCAGGCGGCCTTTACGGTCGGCGGCGCGTCGAATGACGAGTTTGCCGACGTGTCTTCGCCGGTCGAGGTCGCCGAGGTCCAGTAACGAGAATTGAGGGCCGAAGCGGTGTCACCCGTCTCGGCCCACGCCGGCAAATGCTGAATGCTCCGTACGACTACTTTGTCGTACGGGGCTTTGCGTTCTTAACGTACTTGTCAAACCAGCTGATCATCTCGTAGAGCGTGTGCTCGGTCGACTCCTTTGCGGCGTAACCGTGCGACTCGAGCGGCAGCATCACGAGACGGGCGGTGCCGCCGAGTCCGCTGATCGCGGCAAAGAGACGCTCGGACTGGATGGGGAAGGTGCCCTGATTGTTGTCGGCCTCGCCGTGAATGAGCAGGATCGGCTCGTTGATCTTGTTTGCGACAAAGAACGGCGACACCTTGGCGTAGAGCTCCGGGGCCTCCCAGAAGCTTCGCCGCTCCGATTGAAAGCCGAAGGGCGTGAGCGTCCGGTTATACGCGCCGCTCCGCGCGATGCCGGCCCTGAACAGGTCGGAGTGCGCGAGCAAATTCGCCGTCATGAACGCTCCGTACGAGTGGCCGCCGACGCCCACGCGCTCGGGGTCGACGACGCCCATCTCGACGCCCTTGTCGATCGCGGCCTTTGCCGACGCGACGATCTGATCGACGAAGGTGTCATTCACCGTCAGCGGATCGCCGACGACCGGCATCGTCGCGTCGTCGAGCACGGCGTAACCCTGCAGCAAAAAGAATAGATGCGAGATGCCGCCGATCTGTGTAAAGCGATTGGTCGAGCCAGAGACCTGACCGGCCGTTGACGCGTCGGTGAACTCGAGCGGGTACGCCCAAACGACGGTCGGCAGCCGCGTCCCCTCTTTGTAATCCGGCGGCAGGTAGAGCGTGAACGAGAGATCGACGCCGTCCGGCCGCTTGTAGCGGACGAGCTGCTTCTTGATCCCGCGAAGCTGCGGCACCGGGTCTTTGAAATCGGTCAGCTGCCGATACGCCATCGCGGTGCAGATCTTGCCCGGAGGGCAGACCTGTCGGAGAAAAAGGTTGGGCGGCTCGGTGATCGACTCTTTGCGGGTGATGAAGTTCATCCCTTCGTCGTCGATCATCCCGACGAAGGCCTCGTACTCCTCCGTGCCCGAGCGAAAGATCTCGCGCGTCTCGAGCGTCTTTAGATCCATCGCGCGGAAGAACGGCCGGTCGCCCTGCGGCGAGGCTCCCTGCCCGGTCAGAAAGATCTCGTCGCCATTCTGCCGGATGACGCCGCCGCCGTTCGGCAAAACCTTTGTGACCGGTTGGCCGATGTCGTTGTAGCGGTCGTTGACGTTGAGATCGGCGACGAGCTTGACGTTCGCAGGGTTGCGATAGTCGGTCATAAAGACGCGCCGCCGCTGCGTGTCGCGGTTGTAATCCTGAAAGATCATCAGCCCGTCGCGCTCGCCGAACGATCGGCCCTGAAGACGCTGTTCGACCTTCAGCAGCTCGCGGCCCTCAGCGGCGAACGGCGCCGCGAGCGTGACGAGCCGGTCGCGCGGCGTCACCTTGTTTCGCGGGTCGCCCTTGTCGAGAGCCTCTGCCCAAACAAGCGTCGCCGGCTCGGTCGGTATCCACGCGATCGTACGCGGTCCGACCGGCACGCCCTGGATCGGCAAAGCGTCCTGCAGCGGCTGGCTCGAGATCACCTTGACGAGCTTTCCGTTCTCGTCCCAGACATCGGTCTTTGTCGGAAACCTGAAATACGGAAAAAGATACGAGAACGGCCGCTCGATGCGCGACACGAGAATGTATTTGCCGTCGGGCGATGCCTGAAAGTTGTCGTAGATCGCCGGCGTGCCGACCTCTCTGATCCGTCCGCTCGCCGCATCGACAAAGGCGAGTTGAGACGTCGCGTAATACTCAAAGAGATCCTCGTCGTTCGGGCTGCGGAGCAGATCTTGGAACGTCTGAACGGCGCCGGTGCGGCCGGTCGTCTCCTGTATGTTCGGCGACGAAGGGGTAACGTTCTGGTACGGCGGCGGAGCCCCGCGCCTTGACGGCACGAGATGGACGGCGAGCGTCTTTTGATCTTCCCAGGCAAAGCCGCCGAGCACCGTATTCACACGTGCGTTCGCGACCCGGCGCGCCTTTGCGGTTGCCGTGTCGATGATCCACAGCTCGATCCCGTTCGGCGTGATGCTGCCCGCGGCGATGTATTTGCCGTCGGGCGACCACTGCGGCGAGATGATCTGCGCACCGGCCGGGAGCGAGACCTTGGTTTCGGCGCCGTCGGAGACGTTCTTCAGCTTCAGGCTGACGAAGTAGGGCTGGCGATGCTGGCCGTTTGTGTTCGGATTGATGCGAAGGCCGGCCAGGCGCAGCATCGGCTGCGCCAATTCGGAGATCGGCGGATATCGCAGCGGCTCGAGCACCGCGATGCGGTCGCGCGACGGCGAGAGCGACGTCGCAGGGATCGCCGGCGCGTTGAGCACGTCCATTATTTCTTTCGGCGGCTGCTTGTAGCCGAGCTGTTGTGCGGACACGCCGGCAGCTCCAGCAAGGAGCAGGACCACAACAGCGAATATCGAATGACGGTTTTTCATGTTCATTTTGTTACCTATTTTCCGATCGGAGCCGCATCCTGTATTCGGATCGGAAGACACGTATCTCCGTAGTACAGCAGTTTCCAAGCCGGATGCGGCCGTGCCGCTCTATTTGCGTAAAAGCTCTGCTTCTCCGGGCAAAGCCCACAAAACTCTCCAGCGGCAATGCCGCTCTATTTGCGGAAAAGCTCTGCTTTTCCGGCCCGCAGCCAAAACCCTCGCGCGGCTGCGCCGCCGGAGCCCGAAAGAATTTGTTGCACGTCGCGGCGATCCCGGGACGGAGCTCCCTAAAACCTAGCCTCGCGTAAACAGCTTCTCATTTCCCCGCCGCTCTCAATCCCGCGATCACTCTCGCGGCGACGGCCGGGATCGGCTCGCGGTCGTTGGCGTGATTTTCGGTAAAGACGACGAGGACGAACTTCAGCCCGTCCGGGGTCTCGATGTAAGCGGCGTCGTGTCTCGAGCGACTCGTCCAGCCGGCCTTTGACCAGAGCTTCGCGCCCGCGAGCTTGTTGTCGATGAGCGCCTTGCCTGTGAATCCGACGGCCTGGTCGTCCGGGTCGCTCGACGGTGCCGTCCAATCGCGGCTCATCAGGTCCATCATCGTTTTGGTCCGCTCGGGGGTATTCATCCGGCCGGTCACGATCTCTGCGAGGAGGCGCGCGGTCGCGTTGGTCGTCA
This sequence comes from Pyrinomonadaceae bacterium, assembly GCA_046313635.1. Taxonomy (GTDB): domain Bacteria; phylum Acidobacteriota; class Blastocatellia; order Pyrinomonadales; family Pyrinomonadaceae; genus OLB17. The sequence goes on from JBKBYA010000006.1 coordinate 161,568, forward strand.
GCATATTGCGATTCTCGCCCTTGTAATTGCGCGACTGCTGCTCGATGCCGTAGGCGTCCTCGCAGAACGTCTTTTGATTGACGTTGATGTTCGTGTAGCCCATCGCCGAATAAAAGCGATTGACGCGATTGCGCTGGTGCTGCCAACGGTCGAATTCATTCTTTGGCAGCTCGGCGCCGCTCGACGTGTCGGTCAGTACATCGAGGATGTACTGCGTCGCCTCGTTGGACGAGACGACGATCATATCGCGCAGGCCGCGTTCGAGCTCTTTGGTCATCGCGATCTTGCCGTCCTCGAGCTGGCGCTCGAGCGCGGCCATATAAAACATCTTTACGACGCTGGCCGGATAGATCCGCTGCTCGCCGCGCACATGCGCCCAGCGGGCCGCGGCCGGGTCGCCTAGGTCGATCAGCGTCGCGGCGATCTCCTCCGGCTTGAACTTCCCGTCCGGATACGATGCGATCACCTGCCGCACCGCCTCGTCGAGCAGCTTCTGCAATGCGGGCGAAGCTTCGAGCTTTATTGCCGCGTACGATCGCGGCGGGACGATCTCGATCGTCCTCCGCTTTTGCGGCTGCGCGGTCGCGGACGCGCACGCCGAAACGATCAACAACAGACACCACGCCGCGCGTTTGGACCAATTCATATGTCTTTTTGGAGCTCTTTGCGGTAAAACTTTTTGAGAGTATAAACGAAAAGCATTTCGCTCCAAACCAATCGAATGACAGACGAAAAACTCGTACGCGGCATCGGCCGATGGGACTTTACGGCCATCGTCATCAACACGATCATCGGCGCCGGAATATTCGGCCTGCCGTCCAAGGCCTTTGCGCTCATCGGCAGTCACAGCATCTACGCGATCATTCTCTGCGCTGTGATCGTCGGGCTCGTCGTGCTCTGCTACGCCGAGGTGTCAAGCCGGTTCAACGAAACAGGCGGGCCGGCACTTTACGCTCAGCGGGCGTTCGGCGACGTCGCGGGTTTTGAGGTCGGGTGGCTTTACTGGATCGTCCGCGTCGCGACCTTTGCGGCGAACTGCAATCTCTTTGTGACGTATCTCGGATTCTTTTTTCCCGCCGCGGCGCAGCCGACCGTAAGGATCGCGATCATCTTTTTGGTCGTCGGAGCGCTTGCTGCGATCAATCTGGCCGGTGTGCGGCAGTCGGCCCTGGTGACGAACGTCTTTACGATCGGCAAGGTGCTGCCGCTGGTCGTCTTCGCGGCGGTCGGGATGTTCTTTGTCGACACGCAGAATTTCAATTTCGCCGCGACGCCCGACTACACGTCGTTCTCGGCGGCAGTGCTGCTTTTGATCTACGCCTTTGTCGGGTTTGAAGCGGCGGTCGTTCTCGCCGGCGAGACCAAGGAGCCTGAGAAGAATGTTCCCTTCGCTCTGCTCACGGCGCTCGCGGTCGTCACAGTGCTGTACATCGCGGTGCAGGTCGTCAGCATCGGCACGCTGCCCGGACTCGCGGCGAGCGAAAGGCCGCTGGCCGACGCGGCCGCCGGCTTTATGGGCCCGATCGGCGCCGCGGTGATAACTATCGGAGCCCTCGTCTCGATCATCGGCAATCTGAATGTCGGTCTGCTCTCGAGCACGCGGCTGCTCTTTTCGCTCGCCGACCAGCGACATCTGCCGAACGTGCTCGCCAAGACGCACGAGCGGACCAAGACGCCCTGGGTCTCGATCGTGCTGACATCGCTCGTCATCCTCGTGCTTACGATCCAGTCGAGCTTTCTGACCGCGGTCGCGATCGCGACGATCACGCGCCTGCTGGTTTACGCGACGACGTGTCTTGCGCTGCCGATCTTCAGGCGGCGAGACGATGTCGCTCCGGCACTCTTTCGCGTTGCAGGCGGTGTGGTCGCGGCGATATTGTCGGTCGGTCTGATCGCCTGGCTGCTGACGAATGTAGATTGGAAAAAAGAAGGCTGGCCGATCCTCGCCGCGGCCGTCCTCGGCCTCCTGATCTATCTTGCTAATCGCGTACTCGGCCGCCGAGATCCTATTTGAAGATGCCCTGGCCGAGAAAGCTCTCGCGGAGATACTTGATCGTATCGTTGAGCGTCTCCTGCGGGTCGCGCGGACTGAAGCCGAGCTCCTCTACAGCTTTTGACGAGTCGAAGTACCAAAAGTACTCGGCCTGCTCGACCTCGTTCGAAGCGACGGGCGACGTCCTGCCCCAGTTCTTAAAGACCGACTCGATCATCGACGCTCCGGCCATTGCGAGCTTTTTGGGCACGCGAAGACCGGGAGCCGCGACGCCGCTCAGACGCTCAAGCCGCCCGAAGAATTCCTCGAACGTCATATTCGCCGCGCCGAGAAGATACTTTTCCTGATGAACGCCCTTGTCGAGCGCAGCGATAAATGCCGCGGCCGCATCGCGTGCGTCAACAAAATTCAGACCGCCGCTCGGCGTGTACGGGATCTTTCGGGCGAGAAAGTCGAGCACCGGCTTGGTCGAGCTCAGACGCTCGTCGTCGGGCCCGAGCAGCAGCGAAGGGTTCAGTATCACAAGCCGGCGGCCTTCGCCGTCGAAATTCTCTATCGCCGTGCGTTCCTGGTAATACTTCGACGCGTAATATGCCCAGCGCGAAAAGATCTCGACCGGCTGCGGGAATGTCTCGTCAAACATCTGCTCGTCCTCGCTCACCGCGATCGTCCCGCTCGACGAAGCGAGGACCATCGTCGATACGCCCGCCTCTTTAGCGGCGTCGCACAGGACGCGCGTTCCCTGCAGATGGATGCGGTTCATCGCAGCGGCGTCCTCGTTGTCGCGCGAGACCTTGCCGGCGAGATGGAATATCGCCGACACGCCCGCAACGGCTCGTCCGGCGTCGTCGGCGCTGGTCACCGAGCCCTCGATCGGCTCGACACCCGAGTCCTTCATCCATTCGGGAACGCTCGACGCCATCACCAGGAGGTTCTTTTCGCCGGCGTCGATCATCTGCCGCACGATGTGCGTGCCGAGAAATCCGGTGCCCCCGGTGACGAGGATCTTTTTTGCCGACGATCTTGCCAGCGCGGTCGACTTGGCGTCGCGTCTTGTGCGCGGGGGCGTCGTCTTGCCGTTCGTTTCTTTGGTCGCCATAGATCTTATTTCCGGGTCCCGCGGATCGACGGCCGCTGCGAACCGCATTTGTATTGAGGATCAATTACTAATTGATCAATTAAAAATTAGTCTTCGATGACCGGCTCCTGCTTGCGTGAGCGGCGGCGCTCGGCACGCCATTGCTTGCGGATGGCGTCGACGTCGAATTTGTCTCGGCGGCCGTCGCGCAGATTCTCGACCTCGTGCTGCACGCGTGCGGCGACGAGGCGATAAGCTTCGGTATTCGGCACGCCCTCGGTCATCTTGCGAAGCTCGTCGTACTCGAGAAAGCGGCCCACCTTGGCGCCTACCCTCGCGCCGATGCTTGTGCGTTTGGGGATGATCATTCCCTTCGGAAAGGCCTCGTAAGTTCCCCAGATGTAGATAGGCAGAATGCCGATCTTTTGATTCAACGCGAGGTAGCCGATGATCGGCTTGAACTCGGCGATCTGGCCTGACTCCTGCCGGCCGCCTTCGGGAAATATCAGCGCGTTGTAGCCCTCGTTCAATATCTGCGTCACGTGCCGCAGCGACTGCCTGAGGCTGCCGGTCCGCTCGATGGGCACGAGCGTGGTGAAGTTGTTCATATACGCCCGCTTGTACTTTGTATCGAACCAGTAATCCGCCGCCGCGACGGCGACCGTTTGATCGGCCACATCCTTTCCGAGCGCTTTTTTCACAAGTCCCGTGTCGAGATGCGACGTGTGATTGGGCGCGACGATGAAGTTGGTATGCATCGGCACGTTGCCCTGCCCGTCGATCTCGGTATTGAGCACGCCCTCGTACAGCGTCTCCTGAGCGAGATCGACGATCGCGTTGCCAATGCGGCGGACGATGCCGGGAATGACGATCTCTTCTTCGACCTTCTTTTCTTCGACGCGCGGCTCGTCGGCGAGTCTCTTCGACCGGTCGAGCCGCTTTGTGACGGTCAAAAGCTCACGGACCGTCTGAACCTCGTTGAGCGTGTCGGGCGAGAGCACACGGCCGCCGGCGTCCTCGACCGCGGCCTGCAGCTCGACGAACATCAGCGAGTCAAAGCCGAGATCGGTCAGCTTGTCCTCGAGCGCGACGTCCGACAGCGGGCGATTTGAAACCGTCGCGACGATCTTGCGGATCCAGAGCGAATTGTCGTCGCCCTTTGCCTCGACCGCCGCCTTTGTCTTTTTGCGACTCCGCTCCTCGAGCGAGCGAAGCATCTCGACTACCTCGGGCCGCTTGACCTTGCGCGTCGCCGTCCGCGGCAGCTCGAATGGCGTGATGTGCAGCACCTTGACGCGTTTGAAGAATGGCAGCGCGGCCGAGACCTCGCGAAAGTGCTCCTCGACCTTTTTATTGACCTCGATACGCGAAAGCGCGATGTCATGCTCGTAATCCGGCACGACGAGCGCCGCGATCTTTTCGCCGCCGTCGTCGTCCGGCAGGCCGACGACGCTGAGCTCTTTGATAAAGCCCGACTTGCCGTAAAGCTCCTCGATCTCGTCGGGGTAGATGTTCTTGCCGTTGGAGTCGATGATGACGTCCTTTGAGCGGCCGACGATATAGAGATTGCCGTCCTCGTCGAGCCGGCCGAGGTCGCCTGTGCGCAGCCAGCGGTCCTGCAGCACGGCCTCGGTCGCCTCGTCGTTCTTGTAGTAGCCGAGCATCACATTCTGCCCGCGTGCGAGCACCTCGCCGACGCCGTTCTCGTCCGGATTGTCGATCTTGACCTCGACGCCCGGAAGCGGTTTGCCGACGCTGCCGCGCATCAGTTTGTTGGCAGGCCGCGCGACGGTGAGCACCGGCGAAGACTCGGTCAGACCGTAGCCCTCGAGCACCGTAAAGCCGAGCCCGTGAAGGTCCTTTTGAACCTTTTCGCTCAGCGCCGAGCCGCCGGATATCAGGTACCGCATCTTGCCGCCCATTCCCTGATGGATCGGGAAAAATACGATCGGCCCGAGATTGAAGGGCGTGTTGTCGCGCAGCCACGCGTTGAACTCGATGATGTTGTCGGCGATATCGGCGATCCAGTCGCCGTTCTCTCTGAGGCGCGTCTTGATGCGGCGGTGGAGCATCTCCCAAAGTGCCGGCACGCCGACCATGCCTGTGACGTGACCGTTCTCGATCGCACGCGACAGCTCGTCGCTCGAGAGCTCGTCAAGATACGTGATCTGCGTGCCGTTTGAGAATGGCGTCAAAAATCCGGCCGAGAACTCGAATGTGTGATGCATCGGCAGCACCGACAAGACGCCGTCGGTGATGTCCATATCGAGCACGCTCGAGAGCATCGAGACCATGTTCGTGAAATTCTTGTGCGAGAGCATCACCGCCTTTGGCGTGCCCGTCGTGCCCGACGTAAAGATCAGCGAAGCGACCGCATTGCCGAGCACCTTCGGCGGCAGCAGCGCGAGACGACTTGCCTCTTCGATCTCGCTCGGCATCTCGAAAACCTCGTCGAATGTCCAGACCGGAACGCGGACGCCCAGGTCCACATCGCCGTCTGCGGCGGAATTCTTTTCGTGTTTCGCACTCATTGCGGACGAGGGCATCCGCGCTCCGGCTTCGGCCAATCGCTCGGCCAGATCGGGATGCTCTCGCGCGAGCTTCGGGCTCAAAACTATAGCCGACGCCTCGCCCTTGACCGCAAAGTTGACGATCTCGTCGACCGAGCTTGCAGGGTCGATCGGTATCACGGTCGCTCCGGCTTTGAGAATGCCGAAATAGGTCATTCCCCACTCGGGCATATTGTTCGAACACAGGATGATGCGGTCGCCCTGCTGTATGCCGCTTGCGGCAAAGAAGCCCGCGGCCCGCAGCGTCAGCTCGCGGACGTCCTCGAACGTGTACTGCTCCTTTCGCCCGCCGCGCTCGATGCGCATCGCGACGCGCGTCGGGAATCGCTTGGTCGCCGTGTCAAATAGATCGAGCAGGTCCTTGTACGTGTACGACCGCCGCTCCTGGGCCTTGAGCTCTTCTTCGAGCGTCGGCAGCACCCACTTTCGCATTCCGGGAAAATGGACGTTGAGCCAGTAGTCGTACCAGTCGAGCTTTTCGGGATACCACGGAAGCAGGTGCTTTTCTTTTTCGCGGACGACCGACATCAGCGCCCGGACGTTGTCCGATCGGTAGAGATACTCGTTGTCGATCATGAACGGCTTGAACATCGCAAAGGCGTCCATCGTCTCTTTTGTCGTGCGTTCAAAATCCTCGACCGACTTGCGAATGTCGGAGACGATGTTGCCGATGCGGCCGCCGCCCCAGCGCGGCGTCGCGCGTTCGAGCAGGCGGTCGGCTCGCTTTGCGAGCTTGTTGAGCATCGGCGCCGAGGTGAGCTCGTACGTGCGCTGCTTGACGGGCGCGGCTTCGATCATTCCGGCGAGTTTGTTGACGACGGAATTGCCGGTTTCTTTCTCCTCGAAATGCTGTCGTTTGTAGAGCCCGACGAGACCGACGATGCGCTTCATGTCGTTCGGGTTCGAGTCACCCGACGACGCCTGAAACACGAGCGGCGGGTTGTCGTCGACCAGAGCGTTCATCGTCGCCGCGAGTATCACGCCGGCGACCATATCGACCGGGATGATGTCGAGAATGAGCTTCTCATTCACGGGAATGATCGGCTGACCGCGCAGAGCGATCAGAATGAGCGGAGCGGTCGTCGTAAAGCCCTCGTTCCAGCCCGGGAATGGATACTGGACCGACGACTCGACGATCGAAGGCCGCACGAGCGTCTTTACGATGTCGTCCTGCGAGGCGATGATCTGCTCGGCGAGCGATTTGGAATAGGTGTAGATGTTGGTCCAGCCCCAGTACTCGGCGCGAGCGGCGCCGAGCTCGGTCGTGCGCTCGCGGATCCACATCTTGCGCTCGCGAAAGATCGCGGACTTGAGTTCCGATTCGTCGTCCGGGTCGCGGCCCTCCTCGATAAATCGCGCACGCGCCGCCTCGCGAAACTTTGCGATCTGCACGGCATCGTCCGCCTCCTGACGTGCCTGCTCGCTAAGACGCGCGCAGTCCTCGACCTCGCGATTGACATCAAAGGTCGTCCCGACCAGTTCGTTCTTTCGCGGGAAGTAGCCGACGACCGGCTCGTTCTCCCAGATCGGCCCGCTGCGTTTGCCGGCGACAAAGCAGGTCGACACGTGCACCAGCCGAGGCTTTTTCATCATCCGCGCAAGCTGGATGATGTTGTTCGATCCGACGACGTTCGTTCTGAGCGCGGACTCGAGCGGCGGATTGAAGGTCACGTTGCCGGCACCGTTGATGATGATGTCGGTGTCCTGCATGATCTCGCGGGCAGTCGACTCGTCAAGACCGAGAAACTCGTTGCCGACGTCGCCGTTGACCGGCACGACCTTGGCACGAATGAACTCCTCGAACTTATCACCGTACTTCTCACGCAGCGGATCGAATGTCGGCGAAGTCACAATGCTCGTCCAGAAACGTGTGTTCGACTCGTTCTCGTCCCGAGCGCGCACGGTCGCGTACACCTTTCCGATGTCCGGAAAGTTATGCAGCAGCATCGACAACGTCACCTTCCCGACGAAACCGGTTCCGCCGATGAAGAAGATGTTTTTGCCCTTGAATATCTCTGTTGGTGAAAGTTTCATGATTCCCGTCGCATAGCCGACGGCCCGAATTTAGCCGTGGCCTTAAGGCCACGCAATGTCGTCCCATTTTCCGGCCGCGTCAGCGGCCGCTGAATTATTCGTGCGCCGCTAACGCGGCGCGTTTGCTTTGTCCGTGACCGTGGCCTAAAGGCCACGGCTAAATTCCTCAACCGCTACGCGGCCAAAAATACACGCGAGGACCGACAGTCTGCACTACTCTCAATCCGTCACGCTGCACAACCCGATCATCGGCTGATGCAGCATTGTGATCTCGGCGTTGCGGCCCATGTAGCTGCGGGCCATCGCGATGGCCTCGGTTAAATTGTCGGCGCGTTCCCAGCCGAGCATTTCGGGGACGTGGGCGTTCTCCGCTCCGGCGACGATCACCTTGCCGACGTGCTGGCGGCCGTTTTCGCCCCAGTACCACATAAAGAAAGGGTGAGCGCCGTGATACGCGTTGCCTCGGCGGTACATCTCGACGTAGGCCGGGTTGGTAGCGAATTCGCGTTCGTACTTCTCTCGCAGGTAAAACGCGTCGCGCGACTCGGGCAGCAGCCGATGGAAAAATTCGATGTACGACGGATGAAAGTTGTGATCGAACTCGTCAAAGCAAGGATGCGTGATGACCATAACGCCGCCCTTCCGCAGCAGCGGCTTGTTGCGATACATGTTGAAGTGATACCCCAACGCCATCACCTGCACGAGCAGCGGATTGAGCGCCGAATAGACGTTGTACGGCGAGATGTCGGGAATGCCGGTGATCAGGATGTCGCACTGGCCTTTGACCGGGATCTCGTACTGCCGGTAATTGAGCTCGAGGATCTTTTCGTGGACGGGCTCGGTGCGGCCGGCAAAGCAGCCGATCAGCTCGTACTGCGCCGGAATGGCGTGCAGCATCTTGCGGCGTGCGGCCCGCGGGAGCTTTGAGAACGTGCGCTTCATCGCCTCCCACTTCATCCGGTCGGCGAACGAAAATTCGTCCTCGTTGCGCGTCAGGATGTCGTAGCCCTCGGGAAACATCTTGTTGTTGAGCGCCGTCTCGATGTGAAAGACCTTGCAGTGCTCGTCGACTAGCTTGCCGAGCCGGACGACCTTGTGATTCAACTCCGACGCCGGCGGGTCCATGTACGAGTGCGAATCGCGGATCGTCTGCGGCTCGTGGTGCGCACGCAGCGATTCGTAATCGCACAAGCCGACCGCGACCGACTTGTGCCCGCCATCCATCGGTACAAGATTGATGTTGAGATAGATGAGCAGGTCGCTCTCGGCCGCGCGGCGGTTAACGCGAAGCGGCTCGTTGTGCCGCGTGTGGCCGAGCGTGATCAGGCCGGCGTCGTCCTCGGCGTCGTGATTGTAGTACCGGTCGGGATAGTACTCGTCAAAGATCGCCTTGCCGACCATCCGCTTCATTTCCCACTCGGTCATCTTGCGGTGGAGCGAGTTGGCGATGATGAGATGAATGTCGTGGACGCCATTCGCCGCGCACATATCGAGCACGACCTCGAGCATCGTCTGCCGCAGGTCGGGCGTCGCCATCGGCGGCAGCGGCAAAGAGATGTCGTCCATCGCGATGGTCACGCGCATTCCGGGCTCGAGCAGCGCGTAGAGCGGCTCCATCTCGAGCGGGTGATTCACCGCGTAACGGATCGCGGCCTCGCGATTGGGCAGCCCTTTGATCGGCGGATTCGGATAGATCACCCGCGTGCCGATCGGAATGTCCTCGAGAATAAAGTCCTCGCCATTCGGCATGATCCGCGGTGCGGAGTCTTTGTCGATATAGACGATCGATTCGTGTGTTTTGCGTCGTAATTGTAAGGCCATAGATCTGTAGCCAGTAGTCGGTAGCCGGTAGTCAGTAGTTTTATTTTGCGTTCCTCACCGAGCGCATATAAGAGTCAAGCATCTTGCTTATCTGCTCGACACGATCCCTTAGATCCGTTGTGTCGCCGTAGCCAAGGTCGCGAGCTGGAATTAGGTAATAGCGACACTCCTCGAGCGATCCTTGGGCGATGTTGTAATACCTCAATTTGTCAGACAACCCGATCTTTTTGAATCCTTCGGCAAAGTTTGCCGGCACCGAAACCGCCGCCCGGCGCAATTGCGACGTTAGTCCAAACATCTCCTGCTTTGGAAACGACTCCGAAAATTCATAAACCTCAAGAACCCACTTGTGGGCCAGCTGCCACAATTCAACATCCTCAAAGGTCCTCGACGTCATAACGATCTACCGACTACTGTCTACCGGCTACCGTCTACTTAAGATCGAGGATCGCCCAGTCGTGCTGCAGCGCCGTCTGCTTCAAACGGAAATCCGGATTCACCGCCACCGGGTGTCCGACGATCGAGAGCATCGGCAGATCGGAGATCGAGTCGGAGTACGCATACGATTCCGACAGGTTGATATTCTCCCGCTCGGCATACTCGCGGATCCATTTGGCCTTGGTCGCCGACGCCATCACCGGCGGCAGGACGCGGCCCGTGGCTTCGCCGTTGACGAACTCGAGCCGGTTGGCGACGTAGTCGTCGATGCCGAGATGGTCCATCAGCCGTGCGATCGTAAAATCCAAAGCTCCCGTCAGCACGACCTGACGCTGGCCGATCTTTTTGCCCTGGGCGATCAACTCTCGCGTGCCGTCGAAGACGGCCGGCTTGAGCACCTCTTCGAACAGCTCGTCCGAAAAGAAACGCAGACGGTCCTGCGACATCCCCTCGTAGCTGCGGAAAAAGACCTCGTTAAAAACGTTTCTCGAGTACAGGTCGGTGATGCCAAAGAACGGCAGCTTTGCCAGCGTGCTGACGCTCTTTTTGGTCGTCTGCCAGAGGCCCTGCTGCCGGCGAGCGTAAAAGGCCAGCGTGTGAACGAGATTTGTGCTGACGAGCGTCCCCTCTAGGTCGTAAAAGGCCGCGGCTTGTCCGTTTCTATTCATTCGAGCTTGTGTGCTACTGTAATGGCGCCCCTGGATCGCTGGAAATAAGCTACGAATATAACAGACTCGGCCACCTTTGTGTATTTCCTCGGCGAAAAATTCAAGTATCATTACATTTTAATTACAATTGTAATTACATTGTGCGGCCTCGCCTCCTGCGGCCGGCGTTCGGCCTCGCAAAATGTGCCGCCGGCGATGCCCGCCGAGCAGATCTCGGCCGAGCTCGCGCGGGCCGATGCTCTTTTTCAACAGCGGGAGGCCGTCGCTAAGCTCCGCGAGGCGCGTCAGATCGCCGCGGCTCTCCGCAACGCCGACCACCGCAGCTTCGAGGTCGAGTGGAAGTTCGCAAAGTACAGCTGGTTTCTCGGCCAGCAGCTCTCGGACGAGGAAGAACGCACGAAGGTCTTTGAACAGGGCCGCGACGCCGGGCTCATCGCGTCGGCCATCGCTCCGGACCGGCCGGACGGATATTTCTGGTACGGCGCAAACCTCGGCGAGCTCGCAAGGATGAGCCCTGTCACCGTCGGTTACGGCTCGGTCGACAAGATCGAGGCGGCGATGGACCGCGTCATCGAGCTCGACCCGGGCTATCAGGGAGCGAGCGCCTTCGACGTGCTGGCGCTGATCGAGCTCAACACGCGCCTCTTCGGCGGCGAGGCGAGCAAGGCCGCGAGCCTGCTCGAAAAGGCGCTCGAGTACGAAAAGAACAATTCAACTCTGCGGCTGCATCTCGCCCAGGCCTATCTCGACCTTAACAAGCTCGACGCAGCACGCGCGCAGCTCGACTACATTGTTAAGATGAGGCCCGATCCGGAATACGAGATCGAGCACCGCGCCGCGCTCGAACAGGCAAGGCGGCTACTGGCCACGCGGCTCAGATAGAGGCGGTACGTTCAAAAGTCAGAATATGCGACGTGCACTTTTTCCAGGCTCATTCGACCCGGTCACCAACGGCCATCTCGACATTATCAGGCGAGCGGCTCCGCTATTTGACGAGATCGTGATCTCGGTGCTCAACAATCCTGAGAAGCAGCCGATGTTCAGCGTCGACGAGCGGTGCTCGATGCTCGAAGAGATCCTCGCGGCGATGCCGCATGACGGATGCCGATTCGTGGTCGAGAGCTTTTCGGGTTTGACCGCGGATTTCGCGCGGCAGAAGGGAGCGGCGGCGATCATTCGCGGCATTCGCGCGGTCGGCGATTACGAGTACGAGCTTCGGATGGCGATGATGAACCGGCGCCTGCAGCCCGACATCGAAACCGTGTTTCTCACCGCGGCCGACGAGTACTCCTTCGTCTCGTCGAGTTTGATGAAGCAGGTCTTTGAGCTCGGCGGCCGCGTCGACGGTCTCGTGCCCGAGCTCGTGATTGCAAAGATGAAAGAAAAGTTCACGGCAAAATGACGGCTCGGTCCGCCGCGGCGGCACGATCGAGACCCAGCAGACCGGGCCGAGTCTGCATATAACGCCGCCTGTGTGGCAGAATGACCTTATGAGCTCGTTTCCCGTTTCCGACAATGTCGCCGCGATGCGGTCGTCGTCGACGTTAAAGGCCGCGCAGGCGGCCGCAAGACTCCGCGAGCAGGGCGTCGACGTGATCGACCTCACGGTCGGAGAACCTGACTTTGAAACACCGGAATTCGTCAAGCAGTACGCGGTCGAGGGCCTACGGCACGGACTGACGAAGTACACGCCGGTCGCGGGGCTGAATATGTTTCGCGAGTCGATCGCGGCGTTTTACGCCGAGCGTTTCGGTGCGGGCATCGCGCCGTCGCAGGTGACCGCAGCGTGCGGCGGCAAGCAGGGACTCTTTAATGCGGCGTGCACGATCCTCGATCCGGGCGACGAGCTGCTTATACCGAAACCGTACTGGGTGACCTTCCCCGAGATCGGCGCATTTTGCCGGGCAAAGAACGTATTTATCGAGACCCAAGAAACGGATTTCATCCTCACCGCCGATCAGGTCCGCGACGCGATCACCGAACGCACCAAACTGCTCATCATCAACTCGCCGAATAATCCGACGGGCCGTGTAATACCGGCCGGCGAGATCCGCAGGATCATCGAGACGTGCGCCGAGCGCGGCGTGTACGTGCTGACCGACGAGTGTTACCTGTTTTTCGCGTATCCGCCGGCCGAGGTCTTTACGTCGGCCGTGCTGCCGGACGAGCTCAGAGAGTTTGTGTGCGTCGGCGGCAGCTTTTCAAAGACGTATGCGATGACCGGCTGGCGGATCGGCTATACGATCGCGAACGCCGAATGGACCGGCGCGATCAACAAGCTCCAGAGCCACTCGGCCACGCACCCGACGTCATTCGTCCAGTACGCCTGCGCTAAGGCGCTTGCCGACCACCATGCGTCGATCGATGCGGTCAACCTGATGCTCGCCGAGTACGAGCGGCGGCGGCAATGGCTTATCCCGGCGCTCAACGAGGTGCCGGGCTTCAAATGCGCTGTGCCTGAAGGCGCGTTCTACGCATTTGTCGACGTCCGCGAGCTGATCGACGGACGCGAGATGAAGACATCCGGCGACGTTGCCGATCGAATGCTCGATGGAGCGCACGTCGTCGCGACCGACGGCGCCGCCTTCGGTGCCGAAGGATTCCTTCGAATTTCGTACGCGACGTCTATGGAGAATTTAAAAAATGCGATCAATAAGTTGAATGAGCTCTTTGGATGCGCATCCAAAGTGGCCTCTTGAACGTTCGAAAGTCGCAAGTAGAGCCGGCTGTCCGCCGGCTCTGCTCGTGTCGGCACCTGGGGAATGCCGCGGCTTTTGCCCGGCCCGGTACGTCCCTACGGAAGGGACGTAAAATCGATCTCCCGGCGCTCGGCTTCGAGAAAAACTACTAACGTCGGGTCGCGAAAGACTCGCCCCTTTGCAAAGACGGTGACGAAGTAGGTTTCTCCAGCTTTCAGACCCTTTAGCTCGTAACCGCCCATCTGGTCGGTGACGGCCCGCATCGGCTCTCGAAGTTGGCCGCCGGATACTTCGACGACCGCCTCTGTAAGCGGCTGCCCGTCCGCATCCATCACGCGTCCCACGATTCCGGCGTCGCTCGTCGTGGACAATTCGTGAGCAATAAAATCGAGATCGTCGATCGACTCATTGACACTGATCACGCGCGATGAGGTCAGGAATGTGTATCCCCTGTGCCTGACCGAAACGACGTACGTCGCCCCTGCCGGAACCTCAGTAAAGCGATAGAATCCGAAGCCATTCGAACGCGCCGTCCGGATCTGTCCGTTCAGGTCGTTCAGCTCCAGCATCGCCTTATAAACCGGAAGCCCCGATGCGGTCATAACGCGCCCGCTGACCTCGACCGTCGCGGACGTCGGAGCGAGCGGCGAGAGCAGGGTCCAGTCGGAGAATTCGGTGATCGGACTGCTCGTTGTGATCGTGTTTGCCGTTGCGTCGAGCGTCGCGGGCACGGTATCGAAAAGCGTACCGCTGCCCGTATAGCGTTTTAATTCGAGCGAGCTCTCTGGAATAGAGGGGGGCAGATCGACCTCCAGATAATTGAATGTCAGCACCGCGCTCAACGTGCCGGTCTTCGTCAATCGCCAAAACCGTCTGAGAGCGCCGTTTCCGTTCGGCGCGTTCGGATGCGCCGTCTCTTCAGCTCTGACCTTTAACGTCGAGTTCGACGTTCCGACAAATGCGTTCACCGTTACGGGCGAGTAACCGTTTGCCGTACCGACGTCGAAGGTCTTGACGTCAGCGGATGGAAAATCGCGCTGCAGATTCCCGATGATAAAGCCGCTCGTGCGTACTACGGGACGGCCGCCGACATTGACCGTGAACGCGCCGGTAGTGAAAGTGCCGTTGGCTAGAACAAAACTTGAGGGCGCTCCCTGACTGATGTCCAGATCGCTTGCCAGAGTGACGGTGCCGCCCGATTTATCGAGCGTCCATATGCCTTGCGGTGCGGCGCCGGCGTTCGTGAACGTCTGATTGGCCGCGCCGCTAAACTTGAAATTCAACCCGGTCGGGAAAAAACTCGACGCGATCGTGACGTTTCCCTGAGCGTCGTAGGTTCCAGTATTGGGGGCCTGGGTCATCTGCAGCAACAGCGTACCGACGGTGCGCACGACGTTTGAGTTGAGCGCGAGATGTTCGGCGACCGTCAGATTGTTAAGAACGATCGTTCCCGCTCCTCTGAGCGCCGACGGTGCGGCGACCAAGAGCGTACCGCCGTTATGGTTGAAAGTTCCGTTCGTGTGCGGGTCAAAGTGTGTCGACCTGAGCGTGGTTGTGCCGGAAGTAGCCGTGAAACTTCCCGACAAGACCTCGAACCTCCCGTTGATCTCGAGCGGAGCGCTGCTCCCGTTAAAGGCGCCGCCGGTCTGCGAGTATGTAGAATTCCAAACGATCGCGCCGCTGCCCTGCGTGAAATTTGTTGCCAGTTGAAAACTACCGTTGAAGGTAAGATCGACCGCGCCGGTTGTGATCGCGGCGGCGTTTTGAAAACTCACCGGGCGGTCAAAGACGATGCCGCCCGCTCCACCGATGTTGACGGTAGTGTTAGGCGCATTGACGCGCAGTTGCGGCAGACTCGCTCCTGCCGGTATCGTTACCGCCCGCGTTGCCGTGCCTCCCAAAAGCAGCTCTCCCAGTCCGCCGTCAAAGTTGCTGCTGATCGAGACGTTGGTTCCGCGAGCGTCGAGCGTCCCGTTGTTAAGAGTTCCGTCAAGCAGGCTCACATCGTCGGCGACGACATTGTTGATGAGATTAACACCCGCGCCGCCTGATTTGTTGATCACGAGATCACCCGCATCGATGTGGGTGGGAATTGTCAAATTCGAGCTGGTCGCGCCCGCAAGAGTCATGACGCCGTTCTGAGTCATATTGCTAAGCGTCAAATTACCTTGCACGACCAGATTCCCGCCGGACGCGATGTTCAAAAAGCCGCCCGGCTGGTCAAGACCGTTGGTCCCGACATTCAACGCCACGCCGTTCGGTACTGACACGGTGCCCGTATAGCCGCTATTGATCCGCACGCCGCCGACCGTCGCTGTTTGATCTATCGTTGCAAATTTCGACGAAGTGTTATCAAAAACGATGGTGTCGACAGCCAGCGGAACGGTGTTCCGCAGCCAGTTCGCGCCTTCCGAATAATTGTTCGTCGTGCCGCCGCCGTCCCATTTGATCGGCAGGCATCCTGTGTCGAAGGTCCAGTTCGCTCCATTGGTCGGCGTGTTAGTGCCGCCGAAGACGGTGATCGCGGCCGTGCCGGCCTGATCCTTGACATCCGCGTCCTGAACGAGGAATAGTCCGGTCCCCGTCCAGCTGCGCGGCGTCCCCGCAACGGTCGAGCGGATCTGCACCGCGTCCGCCTCGCCGCATGCGGCGGTGGTGCCGTCGATGTCGATCATCCCGCCGCTGTTCGAGACGCTCCCGGCAAGGAAAATATCGCCTGTACCGTAATTGCGCCAGGTCGCGTTTGCGCCTTGCAGGTTGACGCCGGCCGCCGTCAGGTCAAAGGACGGGCCCTGATTAAATTCGCCCGAAACGATATTTAACGTCTGCGACAGTGTGAGGTTGCTGGCGAGCGTCAGCGCTCCGCCGGTCTTGTTTATCGTCCACGTCCCGGTCGGCGTGCTTCCCCCTGCATTGGTGTAGGTCTGATTGTTCGCTCCGCTAAATCTGAGATTGACTGGGCTGCTTTGAAAGGCCGTGCCTATCGAGACATTTCCCCGCGCGTCGAACGTTCCGGCGCTGGAGATTACACCCGAATTTAGATTCAGATCACCCAGCGTCCGCACAGTATCGGCTCCTTCGTTAAAATTCCCGTTGCCGAAGCCGACCGACAGATTGAAGAGTTCCAGAGTGCCCGCAGCTCCATTGACGATCTGGAACTGGAAAAATGTGCTGTTCAAGATGACGGTCCCGTTATTATGATTGAAAGTCCCGCCCGTGCCGATATTGAACTGCGGCGCGGATCCGCCAAAGGTCATCGTTCCCGAAGGCGCGTTGAAGGTGCCGCCGTTGAGATTCAAGATGAAGTTTCCGGCGCTCGTGATCGTCCCGTTCTGACAGTTAAACTGTCCGCCGGAAAGCGTCAAATTAACTCCATTGAGATGGATCGTGCCGCTTCCGCATTCAAATGTGCCGCCCGACTGCGGGAAACTTAGGGCTCCGCCGGTTCCGATCTCTAGATTCGTCAGGGTGTTCCTAAACGTGCCGGCAGCCAGAGAAAGCCTCCGCAGGATAAAAGGCCCCGCGCCGCTCGTGGTGACGGTCGTATTGGGCGCGTTGAGCTCGATCGCCGGAAAAACCCGGGTCGTGTCGTTGAGCGTCGGCAGCGTTACGGTGCGCAAAGCATTGCCGGTCAGCTTCAAAAGCTCACTACTGCCGCCATAAGTATTGGCGATATTGACCGCGCCCAACGCTTCCAGCGTGCCGGCATTGAATGTGCCGGTTACAAGGTTTAAGGTCCCGAGCGTGCGCAGCGTGGCGTTTACCTGTCCGTTGAGGCTGATGACGCTTCCCGTATTGATCGTAAGGTTAAAAAGCTCGAGCACTCCGGCTGCCCCGCCAGGAAATTGAAAATTCATAAAGTGGGAGTTCAAGATGACGGTCCCGTTATTGTGATTGAAAGTCCCGCCCGTGCCGATATTGAACTGCGGCGCGAATCCGCCAAAGGTCATCGTTCCCGAAGGCGCGTTGAAGGTGCCGCCGTTGAGATTCAAGATGAAGTTTCCGGCGCTCGTGATCGTCCCGTTCTGGCAGTTAAACTGTCCGCCCGCAAGCGTGTACGCGTTGCCGTTGAAATTGACGGTCGCTCCCGTGCCGCAGGTAAACGTCCCCGCCGACTGCGTCGAGACGTCGAACTGCGATGCCGAAATGGTAAAGGTCGTATTGTTTGCCTGCGAGATCGTGCCGGTGTAGCCAGCGTTGATATTGATGCTCCGCACCGTAACGTTTACGTCGATGACGGCATTTTTTGTGCTTGTCGCGTCGAAGATTACATCGTCGCCTGCTTGCGGCGGCACGTCGCCTGACCAGTTCGCGCCGTCTGACCAGTTGTTTGTCGTGCCACCGCCGTCCCATGTTTTCGTTACCAGCAGCCGTCCGGTCGTCGATCGATTTCCGGCATCCGCCCACGGCGTCCATGCCGGCGATGGCGGCGCGAATTGCGGCATTTCGAACGGGAATACGTCGCTCCCCTCAGCCGTAAAACTCCCGACGAGATCGCGGCCGTAAACGACTGAAGAGAGACCGATCGCTGCGAGCGCTAACAGGATAATGGTCGGCAAACTAATCATGCTTTGAGGGTTTTTCATGACTTTCTCCTACTTACTTCCCTTCCGACGGGGCCGCTGCCAGCTGCGCGGGCCCGGCCGGCGATAGTATTCCTTGACCGAATTCACTCTCGCTGCCGGAGCCCCTCGAGCGAGCGGCGGCAGATCAGCAGATGCCCGCTCTCGGCCTCGATCGAGTGCGCCGCCTCGGCCTGGACGACGGCCATCAGTTCGCGTCCCCCGATCCCCGAATAGCTCACCGCCTGGTCAAAGGACAGCAGCGGCGTCAGTGCCGCGCATCCCTCGCAGTAGCCGCTGGCTGAGAATTCGTCCGCGGCGGCCGGCCGCACGATGAACGTCTCGTCGGTCTGAATGCGGATCACAATTCTCTTGGCTTTCGGCACGAAATCGGATTAAAATTCGGCTCGAACGATATACCTGCCTGTCGCAAGAGAACGGTCCCGTCCGAGCCGGTCAGCGAGTTTTCCCAGTTGACGGCCCCATTACATCGGAATGGCTCAGACGGAGTCTTGAACTCTTTTTCCGATCTTTATTGAATTTTTATCGGATATTTATCCTGTTTGCGTATGTCCTGCCAAAGTAACGAGTTAAGACAATTCGCCGGGTTCGTGCTCGATACCCGGAAGCGTGTTTTGTGGTATCGGGACGAGCCCGTCAGCCTGGCCCTGAAGGAGGTCGAGCTGCTCTCCGCGTTGACCGAGCACCCCGGCGAGGTGGTCGGCAAGGACGACTTGATGGAAAAGCTCTGGGCAGATTCATTCGTCGACGAGTCCAACCTCGCGCGCCACATCTACATCTTGCGCAAGACTCTCAAAGAACTTGGCGCCGACGGCGAGCTGATCCAAACCGTGCCGCGGCGCGGCTATCGGTTTGCTCTTCCAGTCAAGGTCCTTGAGCCGGGAACGCTCGTCATCAAAAAGCACACCAGTACCGAGGCCACTATCGATATCGAGGAGCTCTCAGATGCCCCCGACCGCTCGGCGCTTGTCGTCCTGGCGGACGGCCTTTCCCGGGTGTCGCGTCTGCCGGCTCTCGCCGCGTTGGCGGTTGTGCTGGTCGCCGCTTCCGGACTGATGTTTTATGGTTTACGCGATGCGGCCGGCAGCGGTCGAGAGTTGAATATCAGCTCGGTCGCGGTGCTGCCCTTTAGCGTCGTGGGCGGGGAAAGCGGAGATCGGCACGAGGGCCTCGGCATGGCCGACATGCTGATCACGCGACTCTCAAATTTGAAGGAGATCAAGGTCCGGCCAACAAGCGCCGTCATCCCCTTTGCGAATGTCGACGCGGCGGCCGCCGGGCGAGAGCTGCAAACGGATACCGTCTTTGAGGGAACGATCTACCGCTCCGCGGATAAGATCCGCGTGACTGCGCGGCTCGTTTCCGTCAGCGACAACAGCACTATTTGGGCGGGCGATTTCGAGCGGCCGACGTCGGAGGAGATGACTTTGCAAAACGAAGTCGCCCGGAGCGTGGCCAAAGCGCTCGCCTTGAATCTGTCGCGCGACTCCGAAACCACGCTCGCCAAACAGTACACGGAAAATCTCGACGCTTACCGGCTTTATGTGCAGGCGAGGTACGAGTGGAACAGGCGAGATTACGAGGGCGGCACGCGGGCCGGAAAATTGTTTCGCGACGCGATCGAACGCGACCCGGGTTTTGCGCTCGCCTGGAGCGGCCTGGCTGACGGTCTCAGCATTGCGAACGGATCGGCCGCCGAGGCCTACTATGCCATTCAAAAGGCCCTCGAACTTGATCCGCATCTGGCCGAAGCGCACGCGAGCAAGGGCTTGTACCTGATGTTTCAATCATGGCGCGGCGCGAACGGCCCTCAGTGGGACGCGGCGGAGGCCTCGTTCAGGCGCAGCATCGAGCTGAACCCCAATTACACGCCGGCTCGGCAGTGGCTTGCGACGCTGCTGTCGATCAAGGGCAGGCCCCGCGAAGCGCAGGACGAGCTGCGGCGAGCGCTCGAGATCGATCCCGCCTCGCACAACCTTTGGTCCGACCTCGCGGAAGCTCATTACTTTGCCCGGGAATACACCGAGGCGGAAAAGTGCGCCTTCAGATCGCTCGAGATCTATCCGGAATTCGTCCTCGCCTACGGAAATCTGCGCAATATTTACCGACAGACGGGCGAATATGAGAAATCGGTCGAGTATGAATTTAAGTTCGAAAGAGCATACGGCTCTCTCTCGACCGCCACCGAAGAAAGCCGCCGCCAATCCGAATCCGAGTCGGATAGGATGCGCCGGGTCTTTGCCGAGGGCGGCATCCGCGCCTTCCTGCAAAGGCGGGTCGTCGCCTCAAGCAGCGGCGACGCCAGCTCACTCTACGGCCACGCAAAAACCTACGCATTCCTCGGCGAAAGGGAAAAGGCCCTCGACGCCCTGGAACGGGCATTCGAGCTGAGGGCCTTTATGTTCGTCTTCTTCAACGCTGAACCCGCGTTCGACGATCTCCGACCCGAGCCTCGCTTTCAAGAGCTGTTGCGGAAGATGAGCCTATGATCGCGGCTCTCCTGTTGCGAGCGGTATCGATGACCGGCTGACAAAGGGATATGCTGGGAATGGAGTTGAAAGCAAATTATGGCGGCGGTCGAAGTGATCGGGTGGGCGAGCTCAATGATACTGCTCGCAACACTCGTTAGGCAGGTTTACAAACAGTGGAAAGAGGGCACGGCCGAGGGCGTTTCGAAATGGCTCTTTGTCGGGCAGCTCGCGTCGTCGATCGGATTTACGACGTATAGTTATCTGGTCGGCAACTGGGTCTTTACGGTGACCAACGGCATCCTG
The DNA here is from genome assembly GCA_046313635.1 of Pyrinomonadaceae bacterium. Classification (GTDB taxonomy): domain Bacteria; phylum Acidobacteriota; class Blastocatellia; order Pyrinomonadales; family Pyrinomonadaceae; genus OLB17. The sequence continues at coordinate 182,226 of JBKBYA010000006.1, forward strand.
ACGGTCAACAACATCTTCGGCATCGTCGCGTTCTACTACTTTAAGCGCAATCCCCGCACGCAAACTCAGACCGCGAAAACAAGTGTGTAGCCTTCGCCGTCGCGGACGACGACCTCGGTGCTGCCGTATATGCGCTTGACCGGCCCCTCGACGATCTCGACGCCGGCCGCGGCGAGCTCAGCGGTCAACGCGTCGATATCCGAAACCCAGATGTAAAGATCAAAGCTGCCCGGCCGCGCGGCGGTATTTGAGACGCCGCTCGTCTCGGCCTTGCCGAAATGCACCTCGACGCCGTCCCGCCGGACGATCGCGTAAACCGGCGGCTCGCCAAAATAGCCGAGGATCTCAAAGCCGAGGCGATCGCGATAGTATTCGGCCGCCGCGACCGCATCGGACACGACGAGCTGCGGAGCGACGCTTTTCAGAATTGCCCGCGGCGGAGCTGACATCTGGTTAATTTCCGCCGGTCATCAACAGGCCGATGTCCTCGACAGACGTCGCCGCCGGATCGACCTCGCCGACGATCTTGCCCTCGCGGATGACGAGCAGGCGGTCGGCAAGAGCGGTCACTTCTTCAAGCTCGGCCGAGACGAGCAGGACGGCGGCCCCGCGATCGCGCAGCTCGATCAGCTTGCGGTGAATGAACTCGATCGCGCCGATATCGACGCCGCGCGTCGGCTGCGACACTAGCAGGAGCTTTGGCTCGAGCTCAAACTCGCGGCCGATGATGAGCTTTTGCTGGTTGCCGCCCGAGAGCGACTTTGCGGCAAGCTCGGGCACGGGCGGGCGAACGTCGAAATCTCGAATGATCTCGCGCACGCGCTCGTCGATCGCCGAGCCGTTGAGAAACCCCGCGGTCGAGGCGACCGGCGGCCGGTAGTGCACGCCGAGGATCGAATTCTCCGCGAGGTCCGAATTCAAAAGCAGCCCGCGGCGATGCCTGTCCTCGGGAATGTGCGCGACGCCGAGCTCTTTGATCCTGCGGGCGGAATGACCGGTGATGTCCGTGCCCTGAAATTCGATCGTGCCGCCGTCGACCGGGCAGAGCCCGGCGAGGGCCTCGATCAGCTCGGTCTGCCCGTTGCCCTCGATGCCCGCGATGCCGACGATCTCGCCGGCACGCACACTGAACGAAACGTCGCGCACGGCGTGGCCGTGCCGGCCCGTGACGTTGAGCGAAACCACATTCAGCACGACGTCGCCGGGCCGCGCGGCGGGCTTTTCGACGCGCAGCAGCACGTCGCGGCCGACGATCATTCGCGCGAGCTGCTGGGCGTTTGTCTCCGACGTCCTGACGTTGCCGACCGCCTTGCCGTCGCGCATCACGGTCACCTCGTCAGAGATCGCGAGCACCTCCTCGAGCTTGTGCGTGATGATGATGACGGTCTTTCCCTGCTGCTTCATGCGGCGGAGGATGCCAAAAAATTCTTCGACCTCCTGCGGCGTCAGAACGGCGGTCGGCTCGTCGAGGATCAGCAGATCGGCGTCGCGGTAGAGGGCCTTGAGCAGCTCGACGCGCTGCTGCTGGCCGACTGACAGGTCCTCGATCAGCGAGCGCGGATTGACGTCGAGCTTGAGCTCGTCGGAGAGCGCCTTGATCTCGCGGACCGCCTTGTCGAGATCGAGGCTCGCGGCCGAGCCCGTCTCGGCGCCGAGGATGATGTTCTCGGCGACCGTCATATTGTCGACGAGCATAAAGTGCTGGTGCACCATCCCGATCCCGAGCGCGATCGCGTCGTGCGGACTCCTGATCTCGACCGGCCGGCCGTCAATAAGTATCTCGCCGCTGTCCGCGTTGTAAAAGCCGTACGCGATGCGCATCACGGTCGATTTGCCGGCGCCGTTCTCGCCGACGATCGCGTGGATCGTTCCTTTTTCGACCTTCAGAGACACGTCGTTGTTGGCGACGACATCGCCGAATGTCTTGGTCATATTCCTGAGTTCGAGCATTTGTCTATTTAAGGATCGTGTAGGCGTGGTAGCCGATGAGGCCGAGCCCGCCGAGCAGGCACGCCATCCCGAGATTGGCAAAGAGCCTCTGCCGGCCGTCGTCGACACGCCGCGAAAGGGCGAGGAGCACGTTGCCGCATCCGAACAGCAGCACGCCGAACGACTGCGGCAGATCTCGTTGGCCGCCGAGGCCCGTCAGCGAAAGTACGCCGAGCACGACGAGGGCTACGCCGCAGCCCATCAGTACCGAATTTGACGCTCGCCGCTGTGTTTCCGCCATCGGTCGCTATTTGATCATCGCGTCGGTGACCTTGATCTTGCCGGCGATGATGTCGGCCTTTGCGGCCTCGACGCGCTGGATCACGTCCGCGGGAATGAGCGGCTTGTTAAAGTCGTCCATCGCGTACGCGACGCCGTCCTTATCGAGGCCGAAGACGTGAAAGCCGCCCTGGAACTTGCCGTCGAGCACCTCTTTGACGACGTCGTAAACCGCGTTGTCGACGCGCTTGACCATCGACGTGAGCACATAGCCGGGCTTGACGCCGTTCTGGTTCGAGTCGACGCCGATCACGAACTTGTTTGCCTCGCCTGTTTTCGGGTCGCGGCCGTACTGCTCGACCGCGTCAAAAGCGCCGAGGCCCGAATTGCCGGCGGCCGTAAAGATCACGTCGGCGCCGCGCTCGATCTGCGCGAGGGCGATCTCCTTGCCCTTGCCCGGATTGTTCCAAGCGCCGTCGGTCACGCCGACATAGTTGACGATCACGTTGATATCGGGCCTGACAGATCTCGCGCCTTCCTCGTAGCCCTTTGCAAAGCGGTGGATCAGACCGATGTCCATCCCGCCCAAAAAGCCGATCGTACCGCTGCGCGACTTGGAGGCGGCGATCATGCCGACGAGATACGAGCCCTCGTGCTCGCGAAAGACGAGCGACGCGACATTCCGCTTAGGCGTCTTGCCGTCGGCCTCAAAGATCACGCCGTCGATGATGGCAAATTTGATGTCGGGATAGTCCATCGCCACCTTTTGCATGATCGGCCCCTGAGCAAATCCGACGCCGATGATCAGATCAAAATTCTTCTCGGCAAAGGCGCGCATCGCCGGCTCGATCGACGTCGGGCTGCCGGGCTCGATGTCGTAGAGACAGACCGGCATATCGCGCTCGGCACGCTGCACGCCCTCCCACGCGGCGGCGTTGAACGAACGGTCGTTCTTGCCGCCGATGTCAAAGACGATGCCGACCTTGATGCGGCAGTCTTTTTGGACCGCCTCGGTCCTCGACGTGCACGAGGCCGCGGCGGCGATCGCGAGCAGCCCCACGAGGAGCAGAATGTGCCTGAATTGCATAAGAGGAGTCGAGGAGATCTTAGTGACCATAGCTTACATACAACCCAAAATTTGGGCAAGGAACTCATCTGCCGCACATATTTGTATGAGATCGGATGACCCGGATCGGGGCGAGACGCCGAGTCGGTTTTTTTCCGTGCGCCCGGAGCGGCCTCGTCAGCTTACGATCTCGACGACCAGCTCCGATGCCGGCGGCGGCGTGCTCTCGATGACGAAGCATCGGCGCAGGTTCTCGACCGCGTGCGCGGACGCCTGCTTCGAGCCGATCAGCCGCGCGAGGAGCTGACCTTCGACGACCGCTTCGCCAACCTTGACCTGACAGTCGAGGCCGACCGCGTGATCGATGACGTCGTCGGCCCGCGTGCGTCCGCCGCCCAACGCGCAGATCTGATTGCCAAGCGTGAGCGTATCGACCGCGGCGAGATACCCCGATCGTTCGGCGCGTATCTCGAGCGCTGAGGAGCTGTCTGCCAGGAGCCGCTCGGGCTCGTCGCAGATCGACGCGTCGCCGCCCTGCAGCTCGACGTTGCGGCGAAACAGTTCGAGAGCTTCGCCGCCGCTCATTTTTGCCGACGCGAGTTCGCGGGCTGACGCGACATTGTCGGCGATGCCAGCGAGCACGAGCATTCGCGCGGTGAGCTCGAGCGACAGTTCCCACGTCGGCACGGCGGCCGCCTCGATCTCGCCGCGCAAGATCCGGATGCACTCGTAGACCTCGCACGCGTTGCCGACAAATCGGCCGAGCGGCTGGCCCATATCCGAGATGACCGCCTCGGTCCGCACGCCAAATTCGCGGCCCGTCGCGACCATCGCCCGCGCGAGCTCACGCGAGTCCTCGAGCCGGCTCATGAACGCGCCCGAGCCGGTCTTGACGTCGAGCACGAGCGCGTCGAGTCCCTCGGCCAGCTTTTTTGACATGATCGAAGCGACGATCAGCGGGATGTACGGCACGGTCGCCGTGGCGTCGCGGAGCGCATAGAGCTTTTTGTCGGCCGGCGCGATATCGGCGGTCTGCCCCGACATCGCAAATCCGCACTCGCCGATGATGCGGTAAAACTCTCTGGGCGAGAGATCGACGTTATAGCCCGGTATCGACTCGAGCTTGTCGAGCGTGCCGCCCGTATGGCCGAGAGCGCGGCCCGAGATCATGGGGACCGCAAGTCCGCAGGCGGCGGCGAGCGGGGCGATGATCAGCGATGTCTTGTCGCCGACGCCGCCCGTCGAGTGCTTGTCGGCCTTTGGCCTTTGAACGGACGAAAGATCCAGCACCTCACCCGACTCAAGCATCGCGCGGGTGAGCGAATTTTGCTCGCGCGCATCAAGACCGCGGATGAACATCGCCATCAGTAGCGCGGAGATCTGATAGTCGGCCCAGCTGCCGTCGCACACGCCGTCGACGAACGCCCTTATCTGCTGCTCGGACAGGCTCTGCCCGTCGCGCTTTATCTCTATGATCTCTTGGGGACGCATCACTCCAAAATGATAAAGACTGCCGGCTGTGAATGCACGGCAGTCCAATGTCGCGGCTCTACGCCGGCGACGGCGTTCGGCTGGCAGCCTGCACGCGAGCGGCCCGTCAGATGCGGCCGGGAATTGCCGCCGCGTCAGCCAGCAGCACAACCGCGGAGGCGCGTACCGCCAGCCTTTGCCCGACGGCGTCGAGTCCTTCGGCGGTCTTTGCCTTGACGCTGACGTGATCCTTTTCAATTTCGAGCATGGCGGCCAGCGACTCCCGGATCGCATCGATGTGCGGCCGCAGCTTAGGTGCCTCGAGCTCGACCGTCGAGTCGACATTTACGACCCCGAAGCCCCGCTGCTTTGCGAGCCCGACGGCGTACTTCAAAAAGACCGTGCTCTCCGCTCCGCGCCAACGCTCGTCCGTCGGCGGAAAATGCGAGCCGATATCGCCGAGGGCGAGCGCTCCGAGTATCGCGTCGGTGATCGAGTGCGCCAGCACGTCGGCGTCCGAATGGCCATCTGCACCGAGGTCGGCCTCGATCTCGACGCCGCCGATGATCAGCGGTCGGCCAGGGACCAACCGGTGGACGTCGTTGCCGAATCCGATCCTGAACATGCTAATCAATGTCTCCTCGACCCAAATACATCTCCGCGATCGCCAGGTCGTCGGCGTGGGTGATCTTGATATTTCGCGGGCTGCCCTCGACGATCGCGATCTCGGCGCCGAGCCGCTCGACGGCCATGCATTCGTCCGTGATCGTATCGTCGAGATCGGAAAGCTGCAGCGCCCGGCGAAGAAGTTCGATCTCGAACGCCTGCGGCGTCAAAGCCCGCCGCAGCACGCTGCGCGGCACGGTCTCGACGATCCGATCGCCGTCGACCCGCTTGATCGTGTCGGTCACCTCGGCGACCAAGCAGGCTGCGCCCGACCCTTCTGCCGCCGCGACCGTACGATCGATCTCGCTCGCGGTGACAAGCGGCCGTGCACCGTCGTGAACGGCGACGAACTTTGTTTCGACGGCCGCGGCGTCGAGCCCGCGGCTGACAGATTCGGCACGAGTGCGGCCGCCGGCGACGACGCCGTCAAGCTTTGAATACGAGCCGCGTTCGACGAGGTCGTCGATCTTTTCGACATATTCGTCCGCCACTACTAGAACGATAGAGTTGATCGAGCGGCATCGCTCAAAACGCTCGAGCGTGTGAGCGATGACCGGCTTGCCGAGTAAGTTCAGGAACTGTTTTGGTGTGTCCGAGCCAAACCTGCTGCCGCGGCCGGCGGCCACAATTATGGCGGTGTTCATAGGCAGCGAGCTCGGGCGGAGGCGTTCAACTTTGGTCTTCGATTATGGTGGCCTGACGCAGGTCGCGGGTCGCCTTTCTGAATCCGACCGAGCGCGAATCGTGGATCGCGCTCGCGATCTCGGCCGAGTCTTCTTTCTCTTCCCACAGTCGGCCAAAGATCATCTTGCCGGCCGTCGTCTGCAGCACGCTCGTGACCGCGATGTCGGCCGTCTTGCCGATCAGGCGGCGAGCATTGTCGACGACGACCATCGTTCCGTCGTCAAGATACGCGACGCCCTGGTTGTACTCTTTGCCCTCTTTGAGAATAAAGACGCGCATCGCCTCGCCCGGCAGCACGACCGGCTTGACGGCGTTGGCGAGCTCGTTGATGTTCAGCACCGCGACGCCGCGGAGCTGCGAGACCTTGTTGAGATTGAAATCGTTGGTGACTATAACCGCGTCGAGCTGCTTGCCGAGCTCGATCAGCTTGAGGTCTACCTCGCGGATCGCGGGGAAATCGGTCTCGAGGATCTGCACGTCGAGCTTCGTGTTATTGCGCAGCCGCTGGAGCATATCGAGGCCGCGCCGGCCGCGCTGGCGCTTTGACGAGTCGGGCGAATCGGCGACCTGCTGAAGCTCGGCGAGAATAAAGTTCGGGATGATCAGCGTGCCGCTCAAAAAGCCCGTCTCGGCGACGTCGGCGATGCGTCCGTCGATGATGACCGACGTGTCGAGGATCTTGTAATCCTGCTTGATCGTCTTGTCGCTGAAGATGCCGCCGAGTGCCGTGAGATCGAGAAAGTCGCCCTTTGCAGCCCCCACCATCAATCCGATGTAGCCCATAAAGAAGGCAAGCGCGATGGTCAAAAATGCCTTCATCTCGCCGGGCACGGTGTTGATGTCCTGAGCGCTGATCAGCATGCCGATCAGGTACGCACCGGCGATGCCCAGTATCGAGCCGACCGCCGCGCCGATCAAAGACTTGAGCGACGCGCGGCGCGCCCGAACTTCAAACGCGATGATCACGATCGCGACGGCGAGCCCCAATAATGCCGAGGCGAGCTTTTTTGCGCCGACGCTGTCGCCGACAAGCGCGGTGAGATGACTGCTGCCGGCGAGCGGATTAAGAAAGAACCCGCACAGCGCGAGCAGCAGGATGAATGCGATCCGGATGATGAGGATATCGGTCTTCATTCGCGTGACGATTTTAGCACGAAATCTATTGTTTACTGCGCCGGGGGTCGATGCCGCGGGGGCTGCCCGTTTGAGCTTTTGAAGCGTCCGCATAGTTTGGCTTCGGTGCCACCTCGAGTCAAGCCGTGATGCGGTTAAAACATGCGGAATTACCGCATATTTTCAGTTTGCGGCGGGGCTGGGCTATCCTTTCGATACCGATGGCAAAGCAGCCCAATACTATTTTTGTCTGCCAGAATTGCGGCCGTCAGTCGCGGAAGTGGCTCGGGCAATGTCCCGACTGCGGCGAGTGGAACGCCTATGTCGAAGAAGTATTCCGCCCCTCGGCGATCCCGTCGGGCGCGGGCCTGCGCCTCGGCCGCATACGCTCGTCGACGCCGGTGCCGTATTCCGAGATCGAATCGCAGGACGACGACCGCACCTCGACCGGCATTGCCGAGCTCGACCGCGTTCTCGGCGGCGGCATCGTGGCGGGCTCGCTCGTGCTGATCGGCGGAGCTCCCGGCATCGGCAAATCGACGATCGTCATTCAGATGGCCGATCATCTCAGCCACGAAGGCGCAAAGGTGCTCTACGTCTCGGGCGAAGAGTCGGAGCGGCAGATCAAGATGCGCGGTCTGAGGCTCGGGCTCGCGCCGGAGAATCTCTTTCTCCTGCCGGAGACCAATCTTGAAGCGATCCTCTCCGAGACCGGCCGCCTCGAGCCCGACCTCGTCATCGTCGATTCCGTGCAAACTGTATTCAGCGAGAATATCGAGTCCGCGCCCGGCAGCGTCTCGCAGGTCCGCGAGGTCGCGGGCCGCTTCATGCTGTACGCGAAGCAAACCGCTACGCCCGTCTTCCTCACCGGTCACGTCACAAAAGAAGGCTCGATCGCCGGCCCCAAGACGCTCGAGCACATCGTCGACACGGTGCTCTATTTCGAAGGCGAGCGTCACTACAATCACCGCATCATCCGCGCGACAAAGAATCGCTTTGGCGCAGCCAACGAGATCGGCGTCTTCGAAATGACGAATGCCGGCCTCTCGCCCGTACCGAATCCGTCCGAGCTGTTTCTGCAGGAGCGGCCCGAAGGCGCGAGCGGCTCGGTCGTCGCGGTCTGTATGGAAGGAACGCGGCCGATGCTCGTCGAGGTGCAGGCGCTCGTCACCGGAACGCGCAACGCGGCCGGCCGGCGAATGGCGCAGGGATTTGACTACAACCGCACTTCCCTTTTGATCGCGGTGCTCGAGAAGCGGCTCGGATTTCAGCTTGCCGGAGAAGATGTTTTTGTGAACGTCGCGGGCGGAATAGAGATCGACGAGCCCGCCGCCGATCTCGCGGTCGTCGCGTCGATCGCATCGAGCTACCGCAACGCGCCCGTTCCGGCCGACACGGCGATCATCGGCGAGGTCGGGCTGACCGGCGAAGTTCGCGGCGTACTGCAGGCCCAGGCCCGCGCACGCGAAGCCCAGACTCTCGGCTTCAAAAAGCTGATCATGCCAATGTCGAACAAGTCAGGGCTCGAAAAGCTCCTCGGCCTGCGCGTCGTCGGCGTTCGCACACTCGAGGAGGCGATGGAAGCTCTTTTCTGATTCACGATGTCAAAGCAAACGTTTTACGACGGTGACGACGGCGTGGCGCTGATCGTCGGCCCCAAGGCGACAACGGCCCGATCGCCCGTTCACGTCGTTTACGGCGGGGCCGACCGATACTCGGCCCGGACGCCGCAAAAGCTCGGCGCGATCGCACGGCAGACGATGGCATCATTTGCACGCGACGCGTCGGAGTTTGCAAAAGCAATAGGAATACCGATCACGCCCGACGCTTCGCAAGCGACGAAGATCTTTGACCTGACAAACGACAAGCTCGAACGTGAGGCGGTCGAGGACTTTCGCATCGACTTTGAGGACGGTTACGGCTTTCGCTCGGACGACGAAGAGGACTCGCACGCACGCTCGGCCGCCGAGCAGCTCGCGACCGCATTCGCCGAAGGCACGATCACGCCCTTCTGCGGATTCCGGATCAAGTCGCTCGGCCCGGAGACCGAGAGGCGCGCCGAGCGGACGCTGACGTTGTTTCTCTCGACGCTGCTCGAAAGGACGGCCGGCGTGCTGCCGGAGAATTTTGTCGTCAACCTGCCGAAGATCACCGATCGCGACGAGGTCAAGCATCTCGTTTCGATGCTCGAGAAGATCGAGGACGACGCTCGTCTCCCGCACGGTGCGATCGGCGTCGAGCTGATGATCGAAACGCCCGAAGCGATCTTTGATCACAAAGGCCGCATGGCGATACCGCGGATCATCAAGGCCGCAAGAGGCCGCTGCCGCTCGATCCACTTCGGCGCGTACGATCACACCGCGTCGCTCGGCATCGCGGCGCGCTTTCAGGGTCTCGGTCATCCGGCCGCCGACCTTGCGCGACAGTTCATGCTGCTTGCGGCGGCACCGCTCGGCGTTCGCGTGTCTGATTCGGTAACGACCGAACTGCCGACCGTCGTGCATCGCGGCGACGATCTGAACAGCGAACAGCTCGACGAGAATCGCGCCGCAGTCCATCGCGGATGGCGGATACATTTCGACAACGTCAGCCGGTCGATGGCCAGCGGCTTTTACCAAAGCTGGGACCTTCACCCGAATCAACTGCCCGCGCGTTACGCGGCTGTTTACGCGTTCTTTCTCGAAGGCTTCGATCTGCAGACGCAGCGGCTGCGGACGTTTGTCGAACGCGCGACGCAGGCGAGCATGACTGGAAACGTCTTCGACGACGCCGCGTCGGCGCGCGGACTGATCAACTACTTCGAAAGGGGCATTTCAAGCGGTGCGTTCACCGCCGAGCGTGTTGCGGCAGCTGCCGGAAAAGATATCTCGTCGATTCGCGCGATGCTGGTCGCTGATTAAGGAACGCGGACGCCCTCGTCCGCAATGAGCGTTCGTCCTCGAACGCGAAGAAAACGCCGGAGGATCGACTCGATCGTTCTCCGGCGTTTTTCTTCGTGCTTCGCACTCATTGCGGACGAGGGCGTCCGCGTTTCATGAGCTTAGTTATTTGCGGCCTCGGTCTTGGTGCAGTGCTCGGCGAACGCATTGACGAGCGCCTGTGCGATGACCTGCGGCGGGCGGCCTTCGAGATCGCGGCGTTCGAACATCTGCACGAGGCGGCCGTTCTTCAAGAACGCGATCGACGGCGACGACGGCGCGTAGCCCGTAAAGTACTCGCGGGCCGTGTCGGTCGCGTCGATGTCGGCTCCGGCAAAAACTGTGATCGCCCGATCGGGCTTGGCTTCGGAGTGCTGCAGTGCCATCGCGATGCCCGGCCGCACACCGCCCGCGGCGCAGCCGCAGACCGAATTGACGACGACCATCAGCGTGCCGTCCGTATTCTCGACGGCGTCCTTGACGGCCTCGCTCGTCTTGGTTTCTTCGATCCCCAGCCGAGCGAGTTCCGCTCGCATACCTTGGATCATGATCTCTGGATAGGGCATAAGATTCTCCTGGAATTTACTTTGAAATAGGGCTCTCGAGATCCGCTTTGCGAATCTTTACCTTTTTATCGAGTATTTCGAATGCGGTGTTATTAGTCAAGCAGGTCGCGCTGCGGAGGGCGAAGCTTCGCGGCGAGAAATTACGATCTCGCGCGGGTCGTCGCCGTCGCCGCGGATCTCGATCGTGATAACGGGCCGGTCAAATTCGCAGCCGGCGATCTTCTCCGACCATTCGATGACGATGACATTCGACCGGTCGGCAAGCACGTCGTCAAGGCCGACCGCGGCGGCCGCGGCCTCGCCGTCGCAGTCGAGCCGCCACAGGTCGATGTGATAGACGTCAAACTTTGCACGGTAAAGATTCACGAGGGCAAAGCTCGGGCTCGTCACTTCGTCGACGTCATAGTCGAGTGCGTCGAGCACGCCCTTGGTCAGCAGCGTCTTGCCCGCGCCGAGGCCGCCCGTCAAAAGGATGATCTCGCCGCCGGCGAGCGCGGCGCCGAGGCTACGGCCGAATTCGAACGTCTCGTCAGACGACGCGGTCGTAACGGTCGCGGTCGCTGTCTGGTCGGCGAAGGTCGTATTCACTTCGGTGGTCAATCTTCCTCCGCGGCGGCGACAAATGCATCGTGCAGACAACCGCGAACGTCGCCGGCGGTCATCACGCGTTTTCCGTATTTTTCTTCGGCGATGTCGCCGGCGAGGCCCGCGATGTAAACCGCCGCGACGGTCGTCTCAAACAGGTCGACGCCGCACTTCACGGCCTGGCCCGCAAATCCCGCGATGATGCCCGTCAGCGTGTCGCCGTTGCCGGCCTTGCCGAGCCCCGCGTTGCCGGTGGGATTAACGACCACGCGGCCGTCGGGCGCGGCGACGAGGTTTCGAGTTCCCTTGAGAACGAGGATGAGCTTGTGAAGCTGCGCAAATTCTCTCGCCGCGCCGACGCGGTCGTCGAGCACGCTCTTGTCTTCGGTGCCCAGCAGCTTGAGAAACTCGCCGGCGTGCGGCGTGATGATCAGCGGGTGCTCGCCGGACGGCGTGAGGTCTTCGGCCGTGAGCACGTTGAGGCCGTCGGCGTCGAGAATGATCGGCCTCGTCCTCTCGCGGACCATGGTCTGTACAAAACGCCTCGTGCTCTCGTCGCCCGACGACAATCCGCTCCCGATCGCGATGACGTCGATCTTGTCGAGAAATCCGTCGAGAGCCTCGACGGCCTCGACCGCCACCGATCCGCTGTCGGTCTCGGGCACGCCGCGCACCATCACCTCGGGCGTCACACGCGAGCCGATCATATTCGCCGACGACCGCGGCGTCGCGACCGTGACGAGGCCGACGCCCGTTCGGATCGCCGCGTTGCCGCACAGCACAGCGGCGCCGGCATAGTCGGCCGAGCCCGCAACGATGAGCGCATGGCCGCGCCGATTCTTGTACGAGTCGTAGCTGAACTCGGTCGCCTCGAGCCATTTGCGCACGTCGCTCCTCTCGGCGACAAAGGTCTGCGACGCGGCGTTGTCGATCAGCTCTTGCGGCGAGCCGATGCAGGCTACTACGAGATCGCCGCAGTAATTCGAAGCGGGCGGCATCACGTTGGCGAGCTTTGGCGCGGTGAATGTGACCGTTAGATCTGGGCACGGATTTACGCCCTCGGTCGTCGAACGATCGGCGCACAATCCCGACGGCAGGTCGAGCGACACGATCAGCGGACCGCCGTCCTCAAAACTTCCGTTGTACGAGTAGATCAGCGCCGCGGCCTGCTCGTAGACGCCGTCGAGCGGCTTGTTGAGTCCCGTGCCGAAGAGAGCGTCGACGATCACGTCCGGATCGTCGGACTGAAAGTTGACGCTGTCATACTCGTACCACTCCTCGAGGCTCGTGATCTCTTCGAATGTAAGCTCGGCGCATTCGGGCTTGAATTGATCGTGGTCCGAGATCCGCTGCACGATCTCAAAGTTTGTCCGTGCGTCGCCCGATGCTGCCGACACGAGACCGATCAGCACGATCTCGACGTTCATTCCCATCTGCCAAAGCACGCGGCCGAGCGCCGCGCCGTCGCCGCCGTTGTTGCCCTTGCCGCAAAAGATGAGGCACGAGCGGCCCGCGAGATCGCCGTCAAACCGCGCCGCGACGGCGCGGGCCGCCGCGTGCGCCGCATTCTCCATCAACAGCAGCGACGGGATGCCGAACGTCTCCGTCGTAAGCCGGTCGACCTCTCGCATTTGGTCGGCGGTCAGAACCTTTTGCATGCATTCTAACTTGCCACAACGAAGTGAAAATCGGAAGAGGTTCGCCCGTGCAGATACCCGATCGAACGCCGCGGCCCGGCGGCGGCCGCCGAGGAGCAAAAAGCAAAGACCGCGTTCGGCATTTAACCGACGCGGTCCGGATCGTGAACAAGTGCAACCTCGAATAGAATATTAAGCCGCCCAAGCAGCTTAAAAAAGTCTGCCACTGTCGCTTGATCAGCTTTTTCTTCCGTTCACTTAATTAAAAAGTTTGATTCACGCGCCGATTCCAAAAATGCTGAAGGCCAAAGTTTTTCGGGCCCGCTTAGGACTTTCGGCCGGCGCGGCCGCGGTCGAATTTGCAAAGCGGTATATCATCGGAGGAGTCCGTGCCGCCGATCTTCACACCTCAAGGCGGCCGGAGAGGTCCGCACTAATGAGAGCCTTGCCGTTCTTGCTCATGATCTTGGTTTTGAGCGTCGCGGCCGCCCAGGCACAGCCGGCGGAGCGGAGCGTCCAGGCTTCTTTTTGCGAGCTTATGCCGACCGAGGCCGCCCGCGAATCGCGGACCGGCTTTACCGCGATATTCCGATTTCGAATGGTCACGGCCGAAACGCCGTCGGCCGCCTCCCGCATGCGGGGCGACCAGCTCTCGACCGACGACGTGAGCCGCTGCATTCGCACTTGGAAATTCACCAACTTCTCGGCCGGTGATCTTTTTCTTGCTTCCTTTCGCTGGGATCATCAGACCGGCTGGACGGAGCTTCGCCTCTCGTCTCGAGGTTACGAGGCGATCCATCGCCCGCGCCGCGATAGCGGCACTTCACAAAACCCGTCACAGAAAAAGGACCAGTAAAGGCTGGACGCCAGGCCTTTGCGCTTCTCCGACAGCCTCGACCCGACCGGCTCTCGGGTTTGCCGCAGCGCTAAAGACCGCGAAGCGCGCTCGGCTTCGCTGCACGGAGCCAGGTGCAGGTCGCGGAGTTCATCAACTACCTCTTCCGTCCGGCGGTGATCAAGTTGTGTAAGGCTCTTGGAGCAAACACGACGGCGGCGGATGCGACGCGTATGTTCACGTTCAACATCGCACTTGCCGATCCGCTTGTGAGCCGACCTCTGACGCAGACGTCTGTAAACATCCAGGCCGGACACTGTGTGTTCCTGAACGGTCCGTTCGCGCCGGTCCCGGCGTTCGATCCGACCATCGGAACGTTCAACGTCAACACGCGGCTGATCATCACCGAGGTCGTCTCAACGGGCTTTACTCAGGCGCATGCAGCTCGCAGACGCCGGCGACGGCCACCTTCGGCTCGCCGGGTGATGTCCTTATGCCGTTCTAAGCCTTTCTCGAACGACGCTCTCTTAACCAAAAGGAAGCGCGGACCCTCTCGGATCCGCGCTTCCTTTTATTTTTTCTTGCGCGTGTTTTGCGAAACTGTTCTTTTGATGTCGAGATCTGCGCGACCTGCGAGAAGATCCGATCTGCGAAGGATAAGGGCAAAACTTGCAAAACGAGATGGTGGTCCCGGCTGGATTCGAACCAGCGGCCTTCCGCTTAGGAGTTGGAAGGCGCGATTTGGCTTCGGCTGGATGCGGCTGGATAAGCCCGTGTTTATTGGTCTCTCGCCCGCCGGGTATCTGGCTCGCGCCGGATGGTTTTGGCTTATTGGACGATAGATAGTCCAATCTATCGTCCAACGGCTTTTACCGTTCGAGGTCGGCTTTCAATTCCCGCCGTGCTCGCTCGCGAGCTCTCGAGACGGCCCGCCGAAGCATCTTCTCTTGGAATGCCGAGTCGCGCTCTTTCTGATAGCCGGGGTCCTTAATGGTCTGCTGGACTTCCTCGTATATCGCCTTCAGCGCCGCTCGCCGGTACTCGTCCAATCTCTCAAAGTCGAGCTCGCGCTTTACGCCGCCGCGAAGGGTCACGTCGTCGCCGACATCCGGCGTCGAGATGCCGAATCGTGAAAACTCGGACCGCACCTCGTCCGGCATCGGATAGTGCCCGAGAATCTTCGCTCCGCGTTTCTCAAGCCGTTGCTGAAGCTCAGGCGTGAGCGTGCCGTTGATTTCCGCTTCCTTCATTTTCTTCGCCGCCATCGGCAACAGGAGTTCCCGTTCGGCCGGCGTTGCCGCCTCAAGCACTTTCGCAAACCAATCGAGCTTGAGCCCTTCCGCCTTGTCCTCAAGCAGCGTCTTCGTCCGGGCTGACAGGATGCCCTTCACCTGCCGGTCGGTCACACTGTCGGCCTGCTCCTGCGTGATCTGGCCGGCGCGTACCGCGTCGTTGAGAGCTTGCCGCGGGTCAATGTCCTCGCCCTTTCGTATCCGCGCCCGGAGGTCGGTTTTGATCTTTCGCAGAGCCGGGGCGTCGGCATCGTCACGGCTGGCCAATCCCCACCGCTCGGCCTTGGCGGCGAGCTTTTCCGCCTCTGTCTCGGGACGTTCCGGCCGGTCGGGATAATTGCCGGTGCCGACGCCGAAGATCATCGCCGGGACGCTGCGCGCCACGCCCGCCGCGCCGCCGTTCTTGTGCGCCTCGAAAATGTCGCTCAGCAGCAGTGGCGTCAGTCGCGAGTAGATCGCCTTGCCCGGTTTGTACCACTTATCGCCCCACAGCTCGGTCGGTTCGCCAACGTAGTCGGTCCCGAATCCGATATCGACGGCGAGTGACGCGATCGGGTCGAGCTTGCCGCGCACGAATCGTCCGGCCGTGTCGCTGATATCCCAACCGAATTCGCCCGGTAGGCGGTTATCAAAACCAGCCTTGGTGCGAATAGCGGAATGCACAAGTTTAATGATCGCCTTGGCGGGTTGCAGCGTCCCGGCAAACAGGTCGTATTTCGTGTTGCCGACCTTGATCTTCAGAAAGTCGTCGTCGTCGTCGTCCCAATTTACGCCGATGTTGACGCCGGTAAGAGCCCCGAACAGTGTCGCCGCCCCAAGGGCTGCTGCCGTCGTGCCGTAAAAACGGAGCGCCTTGCGGGCTTGAGAAGTACCGCAACCACCCGCAGGCGAAGGGCGGGAGGGAAGTGAACTCCGACATAGCGAAAGAGCTTTTCGATGAATATCAGTTCGACCCGCTCGCTCGCGTGTCCGCGGTCCACGAGGCCAGCAGCATTATCGCCGCGATATTCTTCCGGCAGCAGCTACGCAAGATCGAACCAAACTCACCGGTTCTGCTACTCGCGGGCGGCGGCGGAAGCGGCAAAGGCTTCACGCTCAAAAACGTCATATCCGAACCGTTCCCGCTTATCTTCGACGGCGTGATGAAGTCGGACAAGGGGAACAAGGAACTTACCGACCTCATCGTTGAGGCCGGACACCGCCCGCGGATCGTCGCGGTAGCGACCCCGGCCCGCATCGCCGCGCAGCAGAACGTTCGCCGCTCCATCGCCAGCCGCCGCCTTGTGCCGTTCGGCCCGATCAGCAAGGGGCACGCCGGTTTCCGCGAGGCATTTACGGGCGAAACGCTCAAGTACGCCGCTCAGCAGGGCGTCAAAGTGACGTTCCTTTACAACGGCGGAAAAGAAGATAAAGACGGCCCCCGCGAGATGTCTGCCGACGAGTTCCGCGATTTCGTGTATAATAAGGACTCGGACGAACCGGGCACGATCAGCGTCGCCGACACGATCCGGGAAGCTTCCTATGAAGAATTCAAGCGCGGAGAATACGAGGGACGTACTTTCGATGCCCGACTTCGGGACGCGTTCGACGGACGGCCCGTTGAAGCCATTGACACCCGAGCAACAAGCTCAGACAGAAAGGGAGATGGCCGAGATAGTGCCGCAGATGATCGACGCGATGAGGAAGGACAACGAAGAAGCTCCGGCGTAAGCCCGCCAAACTCGGCGGCCGAGGGCGAGACCACCCAAAATCTACCCGACCACACAGAACTTAGCGGCTCTTTAGGCATTCCACGCTCGGAAATGCCGCAGATCAGCTCCGCCGACTACGCCGAATTTGAGCAGTATTTGGCCGACAACGGCGTAACGATCACCGAGGAAACCGCGCCCGCGGCCGATCTTCTCCCGACGCAGAACGAATACAATCCGCAGCAGGCCGCACAACTGCCGGCGAAAGCTCTGACCAAGCCCCTGCTTGTCTCGAGCGACAACCGCGTGCTCGACGGCCACAATACGCTGGCGCGCCATAAGGACGCAGGCTCTGAGGCGGTCAACATTCGCCGTCTCAACGTCCCGGCCGGCAAGGCTCTCGATCTGCTGCGCGGATTCCCGAAGGCGACCTACAAATCGGTCGATCAGGTCGGCAGCACCGAGGAAGTTGGAGCGAGGCCCAAGTCCAAAGACGACATTTTTGACGAACTTCTCGGCGAGCAGTTCGGCAAGGATGAGGTCAAGAAGGCGGCGAAAAAGCACGCCAAGAAGGCCGCGCAGGAATCCAAGAAAGCTCTCGACGAGGCAGGGCAGGCACTAAAAGACCTTTTCGGCGGCAACTTTGCGGCGGCTGGCGGGCTCGCGTTCGACGAAGCGACCTACGCGAAGGCGAAGCCGCACTTCGAGGCCGCTTTCCGTCATTTCAAAGCAGCCGGTCAGAACACGCGCGAAGCCTTGCGCGCGATCATCAAGTATTTTGCGGAGCAGTTGAAGATGGACGCTCAGACCATTTTCAACATGAAGCCGTACATTATTCAGTACGTCGAAGATATCGAGGCCGGAACAATTGTATTGCCGGAAACGGTAAATCAGGGTATAACGGGAGAAACCGATGAACAGCAGTCCGAGACAGATAGCACCAGCGATAACGGCGATCAGGCCGGAAACGTACGAGCTGATAATGGATTGGGCGAGGCCGCGGACGATCAAGCCGGTAGTGAGGACGCTGCTGGAGATTTGGCAGAGCGGCAACCCGGAGCGAATGAAGGAGGCGGACAGACAGGGAACGTTGATTCCGTTTCTGAAACGGTTCGAGACGAATCTGGATCAGGCGCAGGATCTACGAGCGGAGTCGATGGAGTTGGCGACGTTCGAGATACTTCAACTGACGGAAGTTCCTTTAACCCTGCCCCCGGGAATCATCAAATAGATGATGAGCTGGACTTCCGCTCCTTCTCACCCAAAAAGCGATATAGAGCCAACGTCGACGCGATCCGGCTGCTGAAACAGCTCGAGACGGAGAGCCGCGACGCCACGGCCGACGAGCGGCGCGTCCTTGCGCGGTACGTCGGATGGGGCGGCATGCCGCAGGCGTTCGACGAGAACAACGCAAAATGGGCGTCCGAATACAACGAGCTTCGCGAGCTTCTCACCGAAGACGAGTATCTCAAAGCCCGACGCAGCACGCAGGACAGCCACTACACTTCCAAAGAGGTTGTTAATGCGATCTGGAACGGCGTCGCATGTCGCTAAAATCACTCGGCACCGACAGGTGCGAACGCTGCGCGATCACTATGTCAATCTCGACATCCTCATCGCGCAGGAGATGGGCTCGAAATTGAACGAATTTCTCAAAAAACACAGCTCATCGTCCAATCAATCGCCCAATGAAAAAATAGCGGCCTCGCAAAAGGCCGCGTAACTTATTGATTCTATTGGTGGTCCCGGCTGGATTCGAACCAGCGGCCTTCCGCTTAGGAGGCGGACGCTCTATCCAACTGAGCTACGGGACCGGAGGGATTTTGGATCTTCGATCTATGATTTTCGATTGACGATCGCCGGATGCCAACTCACGGCCGATCAAATGCTAATACCAACAAACCAAATACGACTCGAAATCGCAAATCGAAAATCGCAAATCGAAAATTCCCGACCTACTCGTCGTACGCGATCAGCGAGTCGATCTTGTAGCCGTCAAATTTTGCGCGGCCGTTGAGAAAGTTGAGCTCGATGACGAATTTCAGCCCGACGACCTCGCCGCCGAGACCTTCGACGAGATCGACGACGGCGCGTGCGGTGCCGCCGGTAGCGAGCAGGTCGTCGACGATCAAGACGCGATGCCCTTCGCCGATGGCGTCTCGGTGCATCTCGAGCGTGTCTTGGCCGTACTCGAGATCGTACGAGACCGAGACCTTCTCGGCGGGCAGCTTTTTCGGTTTGCGGACCGGGACAAATCCGGCGCCGATCTTGTATGCGATCGGCGCGGCAAAGATGAATCCGCGAGACTCGACGCCGATCACGGTGTCGACCTTGTCGTCCTCGCAGATGCCGCACAGCGCATCGATCGTGCCCTTCAGCCCTTGCGGGTCTTTGAGCAGTGTCGTGATGTCATAAAAATTGATGCCCGGCTTTGGAAAGTCAGGCACCTCGCGGATGAGTCGTCGTAAATGTTCCATCGGTGGTCAGTGGTCGGCAGTCGGTAGACAGTTTTCGGTAGTCGGATATTCGTTTCCAGTTTAACTATGCTGACGACCGGCTATCATCTCTCGATCCTGAATGTCGAATAATTCCCTGTCGGCTCCAAAACCGTTTCCTCGAACGCCTCGACCGACGAATACGCCGGTCCGGCCTGCAGATCGTTCCTGAATTCGTTAACGGCCCGCTCGGTCCCCTCGGCGTAGGCCTCGACGCTGCCGTCCTCGAGATTGCGCACATAGCCGCGGACCTGATGCCGCGCCGCCGAGCGCTGCGCAAAGTAGCGAAACCCGACACCTTGTACCAGCCCTTTGATCACGAAACGACGTGCGACACGCATTTCAAGATTCTAGCCGAGAGCGTCGAGGCAATCCATCAGCGGCCGCTGGCGACAGGTATAAACGGGCATCCCGCGGAGCACGAAGCGGCTCGCGGCCGTCTCGCGAAGCTCCTCGGCAAGCGCGAGAAAGTCGCGCGGCTCGTCCGTCTCGAAAGAGATCAAATATTCCTTATCGCTAAAGCCGAAGGCGTGCGTCATATGGATCTTGATGTTAGAGAACTTGCGCCCGACCATATAGTTCTCCTCGATCAGGGCATCGCGCTCCTCGGCCGATTTCTGATACCAGTCGGTGCTCTTCGAGCAGGGATAAACGAACAGGTATTTCTTTGAGCCGGGCAGTACGTGAAGGCGATCTTCGGTGCCTTCGCTGACAAACATCATCCGCTTGGTGACCGAGAGATAGTTATCGGCGGTCTCGAGGTAGCTGCCGAGCGCCGTCCGATATAACTTTGCGGTCATATCCTGAATGCGGTCGAGCGATGTGCCGATCCGCCAAAGCATCAGGTCGGCCTTTGAATCAAATCCGACAAGCGAGTACGCAAAGTTCAGCAGGTCTCGCTGAAAGGCGTCGTACACGTCTCGAAACTCCGCCTTCGCCTCGTCCTTGGCCTCGGACGAAAGTTTTCGCCATTCGGGAGCGACGCGAAAGAATATGAAATTGACAAACTGTTTCTTCAGATCGGGGAACTGCGCGGGATCTTTAGGCTCGGGAACGAGACGCAGCCCGCCCTGATCGCCCGCACTTTTCGGTTGGGAATTAACGACATCCATCATTGCACCTTTTCAGTGAGGATCAGGCCAAGCCTTCCGGACCGCGGAAAGCTCCCGACCATTTTGCCACTTGCGCAGACGATGTCAAAACTCATCGTACTGCACTGTCGGCAGCGTTTACATTTTCGAAACGAGGTGACAGAATTGCCCTGATGAAACGGCACGTCGCAGCGATACTCGCATCGATCGTCCTCTCTCTTGCCGCGTCTGCGCAGCAGCGGCCGCTGATCACCGACGACATCGACATCACCCCCGAAGGCGCGATCGAGGTCGGAGCGGGCGTCGACTTTTTTCAGAACGCCAAGTTCCCTCTGTCGGGACTAAAGGGCGACCTGACGCGCGTCGGCGACATTCGTCTGAGGACAGGCATTGCTCCGAATGTCGAGCTTCAGATCGAGGGCGTGATACAAGACTTCCTGGCGATCAACTCGGCGGGCCCGAGCGCGGTCCCGCTTAATATCGCCGGCAATTCGACCAACGACAACGGTGACTTTATCGTCTCGACAAAGGTCAGGCTCAGAAGCGAAACGCGCAATCTGCCGGCGGTGGGAATCAAGTTCGGCTACCAAATGCCGAATACCGACCAGGCCCGCGGCATCGGGACAAATCAGATCAACATCTTTGGCAAGATCATCGTTCAAAAGCGATTCGGCCGGCCGCAGAAGCCGGGCCGGCTGCCGCTTGCGAATATCTACGGCAATCTCGGACTCGGCATTATGACCGCGCCGCTCGAGCGCTTTACGCAGAACGACGTGTTACTGTACGGCCTGGCCGGGATCTTCAGGCTGACCGACCGCGTCAGTATCGCGAGCGAGGTCAACGGCCGTCTCAATACGCGCCGCGGGCCGGCACCGCTCGGCACAGAGAGCGTCGGACAGTTCAGGCTCGGGACGCAGGTCCGCGCATCGGGACTGCGATTCGACACGGCCGCGGTCTTCGGCCTCACAAAATACAGTCCTCGAACGGGCGTCGTTTTTGGCGTGACGTATCAAACACCCGCCATCTTCAAACCGGCAAAATAAAAGCTGTCCACCGCTAACGAGACCCAAACATCAATTAGTAATTTCTAATTGATCAATTATTAATTAACTATTGGAATCCGGCCGGCAAGATGATCGATCGGCGAATGGCCTCGGCCGAGCATCGGCGCCGAGGCGATCGCGCGGCTGACAAAGCTTTTTGCCTCTGCGACCGCTGTCTCAACTTCGCTGCCGCGTGCGAGCCCGGCGGCGATCGCCGAGGCAAGCGTACATCCGGTGCCGTGCGTGGCTCGCGTTTTGATAAATTCGGCCTCGAACGTCTCACAGTCGCCGCCTTGTGAAAACAAGTGGTCGACCGCCCTTCCCCGCCGCGATTCACGCGCATAGTGCCCGCCCTTGATCAGCACTCGCTCTGCACCCATCGACAGCATCGCCTCGGCCGCGTGGCGGAGGTCGCGTTGGCTGCGGATCGTCATCCGGGCAATACGCTCGGCCTCCGGGACGTTCGGCGTGACGATCGCCGCCAGCGGAAAGAGCTTTGTCGTCAGCGAGCGCAGCGCCGCGTCGTCGATCAGATCGTAGCCCGACGTCGAGCGCACGACCGGATCGACGACCAAATGCTTGACCTCGTACTCGGCCAGCACTCGAGCGACCGCGGCGATGATCGCTCGCGTCGGCAGCATCCCGGTCTTGACGGCGTCGGCGGCGATGTCGTCCAGCACCGCGCGGGTCTGCCGCTCGACCGAACTCGCCGACTGATTCACAGCACCGAAAACGCCCTGCGTATTTTGAAACGTGACCGACGTGACGACGGCAGCCCCGTAGCATCTGAAGGCCGCGAAGGTCTTGATGTCGGCGATGATGCCCGCACCGCCCGACGGGTCGAGTCCCGCGATGCTGAGGCAGACAGGCTGGCCGACGCTCGTCGGCATTGGTTTTTTCATAAACCTGACTCGCGGGCCGCGGCCTCGATCCCCGCGCGATCGTTGAGCAGCCGGATGGCGGCAAACCCGGCCGCCCCTGAAGCGAGCACGGCGGCGATATTTGTCTTGTCCACGCCGCCGAGCGCGAGAACCGGAAATGGACGAACGCGCTCGACCGCCTCTCCGAGCGCCGAAGCGCCGATCGCGGTCTTGCCGGGCGTAGCGAAAACGGGCCCAAATACCGCAAAATCCGCCGTGCGCGCCGCCGCGTCCAACTCCGCTGCGTTGTGGGTCGAAACGCCGATGATCAGGCCTTCGCCGAATTGCCGCCTGACCTCGTCGGCCGCGATCGATCTCGTCGTCAAATGCACGCCGTCGCATCCCGCGGCCGCGGCGACGTCGACGCGGTCATTGACGAGCACCTTGGTCCGACTCGAGCGCGTCGCCTCGACAGCGCGTCTCGCGAGGTCAAAGAGCCGGCCCGCCCCGATCGAGCGCTCGCGTATCTGCACCATTGCGATGCCGCGCCTCGCCGCGAACGCGATCGTATCGATGATGTCTTTCGACTCCGAAGAGTAATTGTCGTCGGTGAGCGTACCGCGGGTGATGAGGTAAATGACGGGCTTCGAAGTGTCGATCTTCACCGGCTGACCTTTGCGTCGTCGCGGCGCAGCATCGCGACGCTTTGATCAAAATGCGCGGCTTCCCAAAAGGCGATGATCAGATTCACTACGCCGAGCCCCGTCACCGCACCGCGAAACCACGTCGAAGAAACGAGCTCTCTGATCACCGGCGTGCCGGTCTTTTCTGCGATGAATGCGAGCAGATAATTGTCGCCCCAGTCGCCGATCACGCCAAAGCTCACCCACGGCAGCAGCGTAAGATAGATCCCAAGCAGCAGGCAGAGAACGATAAAAAAAATGACGGTCAGTTTTTCAACCATTACCGTCAAAAAGTATATGACTCTTTGTAAACGCCAACAACAGCTTCGGCTGTGCTAACCGAGCGTCGCCATCGCCCGAAGTTTGCTGCTCACGTCCCTGTAATCGACGTTCTCCGAATAGACCTGCTCGTAATAGCGCGACGCATTCTCGTTGTCGCCCGAGACCTCGTAGGCTCCGGCAAGCTCGTACCAGAGACCGTGCCGCTCCTCGTCGTGAAGTCCGGGCGTCTCGAGCGCACGCTGAAACCATTTGATCGCGAGATGACTCATTCCGCTCTGCAGGAAGCAGTGACCGAGCAGCGTAGCGCATTGAAAGAATCGGCGCGAGCCGTCGTCCGCTGACACCAGCGCGATAGCGTCCTGATATTCTTTGATCGCCTCTTCGATCAGGCCCATCTCCTGATAGGCGATCGCCATGTGATAGTGCGTTTCGTAGTCGGTAGTGTCAGCGGTGTCGATCTCGTCGAGGCCAAACTCGTTGCGGATCTGGTCTATGTCGAGTGATCTCGAGACGGGCTCGAGCACGTCGTCGGCAAGCATCGCGATCGGCGCCGATCCGACGACGCCGTCGAGCATCTGCTCGAGCCGGGCGATCTCGGGCTGCTCGCCGTAGCGATCGCGGGCCTCCGCGAGACTCTTTCGCGCAAGGTCGCGGTAATCGTTCTCGATATAGAAAGCGATGCTCTCGACCTCTTTTTCGAGCTCAAGCATCATCGTCGGCGTAAGGTCGGCGCGGGCGGGTTCTCCGAGTTCAAAAGCGAGCTCTCCATTCCGGCTGCCGCCTGTGACCTCGGCGATCAATTCGCCGTCCGGGTCAGCGACAGACGAGAATTCGGCGGCGAGGGCTTCGACAGCGTCGGCCGGCAGCGCTCCATTCGCGTGTCCGACGGTCAAAAGATTCGGGTCGATCTCGACGGCGCCGGGGTCGGCCTCGCTCAGATCGGGGCCCATGCCGGCGTCAAACTCTTCGGCCTCAAAGCCGTGAAGTTCGTTGAGATATGCGAGCCGCTCGGCAAACTGCTCATTTTGCGGCACGAGTTCGACGAGCTGGACGAGGGCGTAGCGTTCGTCCTCGACGGAGCCCGCCGCGGAGGCTGCCTTCTGCAGACGCTCGAGACCGCGGACCCGCCCGTCGTCGTCCCGCTTCCACAAGTGGTAACGGACGAGCATCCGCAGAGCGTTCAATTCGTCAGCATCGACGGCGAGTATCTCGTCGAGCCAGCGTTTGTACTCGTCGGCCTTCCCGGCCGCAAGCAGATGTTCGGCGCAGACGGCAAAGCATCGCGAGGCGGCGACGGCGTCCGACTTCGCAAGATAAAGACCCACGAGATCGAGAAACTTTGGAAAGTTGCCGGGCTCGACCTCGGTCAGTTTGATCAAAACGCCCTCGGCCGCTTCGGGCCAGCCGCATTCAATGTGCGAATCTACCAGCAGCCGTGCAACATCGCGATTGCGCGGATTCTGCTGAAAGACAGACTCGATCTTCTCTACCGCCTCCTCGACGCGGCCGAGGATCTTGCACTGGTGGACCAGCTCGCGAAGGCATCGAATGTCTCCAGGCCTCGCATCGAGTCCGCGCAGCAGCGCGGCGCGAGCGTCCTCGTGCTGCCCGGCGCGGCTGAGCCGCACCGCAGCCTCGACAAACGACTGCGCCGCATTCTCGGCGTCCTGGTCCTGCAAGTATGCCTCGGCCAGACGGATCAGGACCTCGGTATTGTTGGGGTCGAGCAGCGCTATCTGCTTCCAGATGGCGAGAGCCTCGGCCCGCCATCCCTTGCTCATATAGTGCTCGGCGAGAGTCGTGTAATGCGATCGGGCCTCCGAGAGCGAGCCTTTGAGTTTATAGAGCTCGGCAAGCTTGGCAGAGACCTCGACCGATCCCGGATCCAGCCGTGCGATCTTGTTGTAGATCGCGATCGCCTTCTGCGCAAAGCCCTGCCGGCTGTAATGTTCGGCGACGCGCGTGTAGCAGCGAATGGCGGCGCGCTTGTTTCCGTTCTTGGCGTGCAGGTCGCCAAGCATATTGAGAGTGCCAAAATCTCTCGGATCGCTCTCGACGATCCGCTGATATTCCTCGATTGCCGACGGGAGCTTGCCTTGTGCCACGTACCTTTCGGCCGCGCGCATTGCCCGTGATCTATCAAAACTCATGGTGTGTTTGGCCTAAATGGTAGAAAACCGAAGCCTGGGACGGCCCGTGCTGTGCGGGATGGGTCGGGCCGCCGCTAATGACCAAGCCCGTGGCTATAAATTAGCACCTGCAAAATATAGTGTCAAACACTTCTAAACATCGTTATTTATCGATGAATCATCGGCGAGGTCACGCTTTTTTGATTTTTGCCTTTTATTTTCATAGGCTTAGTTCGTCAGCCCGAAGGACCTATGCAGGCTCTAATACTCGCCGGCGGCAAGGGAACGCGACTCCGACCGCTCACGCTTTATACTCCGAAGCCGATCGTACCGGTAATGAACCGGCCATTCCTGATCTACCAGCTCGATATTCTCCGGCGGGCCGGCATCACCGACATCGTCCTGTCGCTGAGCTATCAGCCTGACAAGATCGAGCAGCTTTTGGGCGACGGCTCCGAATACGGCGTCAGCCTCCGCTATGTGACCGAGCCGAGCCCGCTCGGAACCGGCGGCGCGTACCGCTTTGCTTCGGACGTGATCACAGACACCACGGTCGTGCTTAACGGCGATATTCTTACCGATCTCGATCTTTCGGCCGTGGTCAATGCACACGTCTCGACAGAGGCCGAGGCAACCATCGTGCTTACGCCGGTGACCGACCCGAGCTCGTACGGCCTCGTCGAACTCGACGACGAGCGGCGCGTCCGGCGTTTTTTAGAAAAGCCAAAGCCCGAGCAGATCGCCGATCTGCAAACCGATACGATCAACGCCGGCATCTACGTGCTCGAACCCGGCATTCGCGATCTCATTCCGCAAGGCGAGAATCGCTCGTTCGAATATCACGTCTTTCCCGAGCTGCTCGAGCGCAAGAGCCGTTTCTACGGTTATGTGATCGCGGGTGAATACTGGCGCGACCTCGGTACGCCGTCGAGCTATCACGCCGCGCACATCGACTTTCTCGCCGGCCGGATCCGCGGCTTTGAGCGTGAAGCGGGCGGCGACTCGGACGTCGCGCACACGGCCAGCATCGATGCCGATTCTCTGCTCGCAGAGGGCTGCATCGTAAAGCCCAACGCGCGGATCACAAATTCGGTGCTCGGCCCCGGCGTTCATGTCGAGGAGCGGGCGATCATTCAGAACTCGGTCATTTGGGGACACACCCGCGTGGCCGCCTCTGCCGAAGTGCGGGGCGCCGTCATCGCGCGGAGCTGTCATATCGGCCGCAGCTCCTTTGTCGGCGAGGGCTCGGTGCTCGGCGACAAAGCGTCGATCCCGGACTATTCGCGCGTCTGAATCTTGTTCTAATTGCGTACGCCCTCAAACTCCGACGTCACCTCATCCTCTAAGATCAAAGCATCGCGGCGACTCGAATGCCCCGTTCGGCGACAACCGTACGGGGCACGCCTCTTGCTCCTCTCGCCTTTGAAATCACATCTGTATCGGAGGACAACAATCGATGAAAGGCATTTTTACTATTCTGGGCGGCCTCGGCGTCGGGGCGGCCCTTATGTATTTCTTTGACCCGCAAGAGGGCAGCCGTCGACGGGCGCTTGTCAAAGACAAAGCGACGAGCATTAACGACCGCGCTCAGGACGCGATCTCCGGACGGGTGCAAGACGTTACGAACCGCGCAAAGGGCCTGCTGCACGAGGCAGGATTGAAGGGCTCGGCGACCCGCGATGTGTCGGAACAGCGGACGATCCAATAAGCGGACGGGAGAGAGTGCAAGATGAAACAATTCAGTTTTCTGAAAAGCGTACTTCAATTCGAGCCGTCGCCCGGCTCCAAAGTGGTGTCGGTCTATCTGAACACCGAAGCGAACGAGAACGGTAAAAAGGTGCACGACGTCTTTCTGCGCAAGCAGATCGCCGAGCACGGCGCCGTGATGCAGGAAGACTCGCCGGAACGCGCCTCGTTCGACGCCGCGGTCGAAAAGATCAATTCGTTCGTCGACAAGATCGACGCTTCGACACGCGGCGTGGCCGTATTCGCGGCGGCGGGGTCTGACGAGTTATTCGAGGCGTTCGAGTTTGCAGTGCCGTTCGAGAGTGACGTCTTCGAGATCGCGGATCGTCCGTACATTCGTCCGATCGTGCAGCTCGTCGAGCAAGATCCGCCCTTCGCGGTCGTCGCGGCCGACTCAAACAAGGCGCACATTTACGTCTTCAAGCGCGGGCACACGATCGATCGGCAAAAGATCTCGAATGAGACGCTCAGCCGCACCGAGGCCGGCGGCTGGTCGCAGATGCGTTACCAGCGGCGGATCGACGGCTTTCATCAGGCGCATGCAAAAGAGGTCGTCGCCGAGGTCGAAAAGCTCGTCCGCGACGAGGGCATCGACCGCGTCGTCCTATGCGGCGACGAGGCCGTGATCATCCCGATGCTCAGGTCTGAGCTCTCTAAGGAACTTTCGGAGAAGGTGGTCGGTACGCTCTCGCACAATATAGACACGCCCGAGAACGAACTCGCCCAGGCGGCCGCAGAACTGCTACGCAGCCACGACGCCGAAGAGGACAAGGCAATGATCGCGCAGCTCGTCGAGCAGGATTACGACCGAGGCCGCGGCGTCACCGGTGTCGAGACCACGCTGACCGCGCTGCTGAACGGCCAGGTCCAGGAGCTCTATATGTCGGCGAGCCCTGAAGCGGTCCGGTACAACCGCAACGAAGTGCGGCAGGTGATAGCAGAGTACCAGCCGGGCGAGGACAGCGAACTT
This sequence comes from Pyrinomonadaceae bacterium, assembly GCA_046313635.1. GTDB lineage: Bacteria > Acidobacteriota > Blastocatellia > Pyrinomonadales > Pyrinomonadaceae > OLB17. The sequence continues at coordinate 210,253 of JBKBYA010000006.1, forward strand.
CCCGACCCGCGCGAGGCGCGAATGGTGATCGACGAACTGCTTCGCCGCGCGGCGCAGACGGCCGACCGGATCAGGTTCATTGAGGACCCCGAACTTCTTGCCGCGGCGGGCGGCGTTGGAGCTCTGCTGCGATATCAGGCAAAAGGAGTGACAAATCTATGAGCGAAAAAACGAGACAAAAAAAGGACGGTGAGGACAAGAACAAAAACAATCAGCGAATGAAAACGACCGAGAACGACGCGGGCAAAAAGAACGCGGTATCTCAGCGGCAGGACAAGACGGGCAGCGGAATTGGCAAGCAAAGCTGACCCGCTCGCGCGTGGGAGGCGAAACAACTAGAATCAAAACGGCCGTCGGACGCAATCCGGCGGCCGTTTCTATGCCCGAACTTCCGGAAGTCGAACTCGTCGCACGCTCGCTCGACCGCCTTGTCGCCGGCCGTCGGATCGCCCGGGCCGCGCTCCTGCGCGCTCGACTCGCGCCCGATACGACCGCAGAAAAGTTTGCCGGCGATCTCGCATCGTCGCGCATTAGAGCCGTCGGCCGCCGCGGCAAGCACATCCTCTTTGACCTCGACAATCGGCGCACGCTGATCACGCATCTGCGGATGAGCGGGAGATTCATGCTGCTCGACGCCGACCGCGAAGACCCGAGATTCACGCACGCCGTCTTCTATTTTGACGACGAGACGAGACTCGTCTTTCAGGACCAGCGGCATTTTGGGATGATGAAGGTCGTCGAATCGGAGCGTCTCGCCGCCCAGAAAGAGATCGCAAAACTCGCGCCCGAGCCGCTGTCCGACGACTTTACGCATTCTGCGTTTTGCACCTCGCTCAAAAGCTCGCGCCGCACGATCAAAGAATTTCTTCTCGACCAGACGAAGGTCTGCGGGCTCGGCAACATCTACGCTGCCGAGGCGCTTTTTCTCGCCGGCGTTCACCCGGCCGCGCGCACGCATCGCCTATCGCGGCGACGAGCCGAGCTGCTTTACGAGATGATCCGGCAGGTACTGCAAGAGGCGATCGACGCGGGATCGACGATCGACGTCGATCCGGAGAATATCGAGGCGAGCTATTACGGCGGCGGTTACGGATCGAGCTGGCGCGTCTACGACCGCGAGAGCGAGCCGTGCGTCAAATGCGAACGGCCGATCGCCCGCATCGTCCAGGCCGGCCGGTCAAGCTATCATTGTCCGCACTGCCAGCGCCGCTAAAGACGCGTCCGGCGGGCGCTCGCTTGACACTGCCGCCGCGAAGGCGGATATTCATTTTTGATCTTCGTGGTGAGTTAATGCGACTTGCGACCACGTTAAATAAACTGCTAAACAGCCGAACGACAAAACGGATCTTCGACGAGTCTCGCTGTTTGGCGAGATTTTTTTATGAAACCATTTCGCGATCTCCTCGCTGAGGACGGTGTCTTTGTATTTGACGGTGCGGTCGGCACGCGGCTCTACGACAAGGGCGTTTACATCAACCGCAGCTACGACGAGCTCAACCTCGTCGCGCCGGACCTCGTCCGCGAGGTGCACGAGGAGTACGTCAAGGCCGGTAGCGACGTCATCGAGACCAATTCGTTCGGCGCGACGCGGCACAAGTTGCAGGCGTACGGGCTCGAATCGAGGCTCCATGAGATCAACGTCGCCGCCGCGCGGATCGCTCGAGAGGCGGCCGGCGACAGGGTCTACGTCGCCGGAGCGATCGGGCCGCTCGGTCTGCGGATCGAGCCGTACGGCCCGACGTCGTTTGACGAGGCGAAGGAGATGTTCAAGGAGCAGGCCGCAGGACTGCTCGAGGGCGGCGTCGATCTTTTTGTCCTCGAGACCTTCTCGGAGCTGCCGGCGATAGAGCAGGCGATCCGCGCCGTGCGCGAGCTGTGCGATCTGCCGATCGTCGCGCAGATGACGATCCAGGCAGATCTCAAAACGACATTCGGCACGGCCCCCGATGTTTTCACGACGCGGCTCGACGAGCTCGGCGTGGACGTCATCGGACTCAATTGCGGGATGGGCCCGACGCACGTCCTCTCGGCGCTCGAAAAGATGCGCGAGCTGACAAGCCGCCCGCTGTCGGCACAGCCAAACGCCGGTCTGCCGCGCGACGTGCAGGGCCGGCAGCTCTATATGGGCTCGCCCGAGTACATGGCGAAATTCTCCAAACGCTTTGTCCAGGCCGGAGCGAAATTCGTCGGCGGCTGCTGCGGCACGACGCCCGCGCACATCAAGCTCATCTCCGACGCGATCCGCTCGATCAGTCCGCGGCAGGCGCAGGTGCTCCTCAAGCACGAAAAGGTCCGCGTCGCCGATCTCAAGCCCGCCGACGTCGAGGTCGTGCCCGCCGAGCAGCGCTCGAAGTGGTCGCGCAAGATCGCCCGCGGCGAATTTGTCACCTCGGTCGAGGTGCTGCCGCCCAAGGGCTGCGACGCGCAAAAGACGCTCGATTCGATCCGGCTCCTGAAAGACGCGGGCGTCGACGCCGTCAACATTCCCGACGGCCCGCGTGCGCAGACCAGAATGTCCGCGCAGGCGACCGCCGTGCTGGTCGAGCGAGAGGTCGGCATCGAGGCCGTGCTCCATTACTGCTGCCGCGACCGCAACCTGCTCGGGATGATGTCGGACCTGCTCGGCGCGGCCGCGCTCGGGCTGCACAATCTTTTGATCATCACCGGTGACCCGCCGAAGATGGGGCCGTATCCGGACGCGACCGCGGTCTTTGATATCGACTCGATCGGCCTGACAAATATGGTCAACAAGCTCAACCACGGGCTCGACCTCGGCAACAACCCGATCGGCTGCCCGACCGCATTCTCGATCGGCGTCGGCGTCAATCCCGGCGCGGTCAACATCGACGAAGAGATCCGCCGTTTTGAATGGAAGGTCGAGGCCGGCGCCGAGTACGCCATCACGCAGCCGGTCTTTGATACCGAACAGCTCCGCTCGTTTTTAGATCGGATCGCGCACGTCCGCATCCCGATCGTCGCTGGCATCTGGCCGCTGGTGAGCTATCGCAACGCCGAGTTTTTGCACAACGAGGTCCCGGGCGTCAACGTTACGCCCGAGATCCTTGAACGGATGCGCATCGCGTCGGAAAAAGGAAAAGAAGAAGCCCGCGAAGAGGGCATCAAGATCGCCCGCGAATCGCTGCTCGAGGTGCGCGACGTGATCGCCGGCGTACAGGTCTCGGCGCCCTTCGGCAACGTCAAGTACGCGCTGCAGGTCTTTGGCGCTCTCGAGGAATTCGGTCACCTCGATACTCCGTCCGAGAAAACGATCGGGGAGCCGGCCTAGGCCTGCTCCCCGTCATTTTGCCCGATCGATTTTCGACTCAGCTATCGCACGTCAAAAGTATTCACCGCGAAATCGGCACCGACTCCCCACGAGATCGGCAGAGCGCTTTGGCTCAGACTCTGAAAGATCCAAAAGGTGCTCGCCGCCGTGACCGTCGTCCCGCTCCGATAGATCGCAATGTCCGCCCGGCCGTCGCCGTCGTAGTCGCCCTGAGCGGGAATATCGCTCGAGATACCGAACTGCTGCGTTCGCGTCTGCGAATTCGAGCTCTGCAGTATCCACCAGACCAGCGGCGCCGAACCGGTCGCTCCCGTGCGTGCGACCGCGTAGTCAAACTTTCCGTCGCCGTCATAATCGCCGGGCAGCACGTAATCAGTGTTGAAGTTGCCGAACGCTTGATAGACGACTCCGCCGTCCGAGCTTCGCCTGATGATATAGGTATTCGCAGGGGACTGCCCAAAACGGTAAACCGCGATGTCGAACTTCCCGTCGCCGTCATAGTCGCCCGGTATCGGAAAGTCGTTGCTCGTCGTCCCGTTCCCGGTCAGTCCCCACGGCATCACGAGATCGCCGCCCGAGACGCTGGAACGGATCCACCAAACGGCCTGGTCGGTCGCTGCCGCACCGCGCCGGTAGATCGCCGGGTCGGTCCTGCCGTCTCCGTCGTAATCCCTCGCCACCGCCTGATCGCCGTTCAGACCAAATGCAACGACTTGGGCGGTATTATCCGAGGAGCGGAATATGTAAAACCGGCTCTGAGCTCCCGCGGTCGCTCCCGCGCGGTAGACCGCGATATCGCCCTTGCCGTCGCCGTCGTAGTCACCCGGCGTCGGAAAGTCAGTGTTGGCATCGCCCCAATCAAAGGTCTGCGTGCCGCCCGAGCTCAGGCGATTCCAATATGTTATCTGCGAGACGCCTGGAGGAGCGACATTTGGAAACCGCAGGATGCTGAGATCCACTCGTCCGTCGCCGTCGTAGTCGATCGGGCGCGCCTTCGCGATCTGACCGCGGATCTCGCCGCCGGGGATATTGGCCGAATGCACGTTCACATATCCAAGTCCGGCCCTCAACTGCGAGATCTGCGTAGGCGTTATCGTTGTCGAACCCGAGATAGTGCCTGAAGTGCCGCCGACCGCGCCGAGATTGATCGCAACACCGGCGTTGGCCCCGATGGCCCCCGGAGCATGAATGTGAGACGCGGTTTGATTGCTTGTCAGACCGTTAAAGACGACCGTGAACTGGATCGTCCCGGCCGCCTCGTTCAAAAAGATCCTCGCATATCCGGTGGCGGACGTGGCCGCGGGAGGCACCTCCTGAGCCCCGGTGAGGTAAGCCGTAAAGATCTCGCCCTTCGCGGTCGAGGTCAAAAAAATGCCGAATGCGACTAACAATGCAGCGCGCAGCTTCATAGTTCCCCTTCCTCCATAAAGTTGATAGAGGACAACGTTATTACCGATACCGCCCGCGGTCAATGAATTTATGGCCCAACGCGCCGCCGAAGCGAAAAAAGGGCCGTCCGAGATCTCGATCCCGGACGGCCCTCTTTTTTTACCTTCCCCTTGCTCGTATGTATCGCTCACCCGAGACGTCACCGGCCCGAGCTTGCTCCTTGTGATCTTGCGAATGTCTTTTTCTCTTTTTCCATCTCGGCGCCGAGCTCCTCGAGCACGGCGGCGTCAAACTGCTCCTCGATCATCTTGAACATCTCGCCCTCTTCCTCCATCACGTGATGCTCGATGTCCTCGCGGAGCACTTTCATCTTTGGCTCGACCTTTTCGCTGTCGTCGGTCAGGGCCGCGATCTCGCGGAGAAACATCTTTGCCTGACGATGCTCCTCGATGCCCTCGGCGATGATGTCCTTGAGTTCCTGATCGCCCTCCTCGCGCATACGCGGGTAAAAGATGGTCTCTTCGATATGAGTATGGACCTCGAGCTCGGTCTTGATCTTTTCAAAAAGCTTGAGCTTCTCTTCGGTGCTGTCGGCGACCTCCGCCTTTTGAAAAAGTTGATCGACCCGGTCGTGGTCTTCTTTGAGCAGTTCTAAAGCGTTCATCGTTCCTCCCTGTTTCGATTGGCTGCAATTCGGAGCCCGGCCGGCTATTTTGCAACCGATGTGCCAGCGCAGGGTTTATCGAGCTTTGAGTATCGGTGCCGAGAAGGAGGTCGCGGAGTTGTAAGCAAACAGGACAGGCGCAGGGAGAGTTGCGGATCGGGGCGCAGACGTGCGAAGACGGCCGGCCAGCGGCGCAGGCTACGGAACGAGGACTATCTTGCCCAACGCCTTTGAGGCGATCACTTCGCTGTGCGCTCTTGGAGCATCACTTAAATGTAACGATTCGCGTACGACCGGCTGCAGATAGCCTGCGGTGAGTCCCTCAAAGATGGCGGCATGTATCTCGTCAAGCGCCGGCCGCGGAGCGTTAAAAAGCGACATTCCGTAGATCGTCGCGTCCTTTGTCATCGCCTGCCGCGGCGTGAACTCGAGACTGCCGCGATTGCCGACGACGACGATGCGGCCAAACATCGCGAGCGACTCAAAGTCGCGCTCGAGGTTGACATTGGCGAGCATCTCGACGATGACATCGACGCCCTTGCCGCCGTTGGCAAAGTCGTGCACGTCCCCGTAGTGATCAGTAGCAGTGTGGTCAAAGACCGCGTCGGCGCCGAGGCTCTTTACAAGTTCCCTTCCCTCGTCGGAGCTCGCCGTACCGATCACGACCGCACCGGCATTTTTTGCCCACTGCACGGCGGCGATGCCGACGCCGCCCGACGCTCCGTGAATGAGGACGGTCTCGCCGACGACGAGCGCCGCCTTTTGAAACAGTGCGCGATACGCCGTCGCGTACGGCGTCCAGATGCCCGCGCCCTGCTCGAATGAGATGTTGTCCGGCAGACTCCCGAGCTGCGTCTCGTCACAGAGCGAATATTCGGCGTACGTCCCGCTGATCGACCCGGCCGTGTAAACGCGATCGCCGGGCCTGAATCTCGTCACATCAGCTCCGACCGCCTCGACCGTGCCGGCGCCGTCCTTGCCCGGCGTGTACGGCAGCTTCGGCGCATGAGCGTGAATGCCGGTGCGAAGATAAGTGTCGACCGGATTGACGCCGGCCGCGTGGATTCGCACGAGTACCTGCGTGCCCTGCGGCTCGGGAGTCTCGACCGTCTCGAGCTTCATCACCTCGGGCTCACCAAATTCTCTGACGACGATAGCCTTCATCGCTTCCACTCACTCTCAGGGATCTAGGCGTTGATCAGTATGTTTCGCAGCGTGCCGATCGGCAGCTGTCTGCCGGAATGAAAAGGGACGATCACCTGTCGCTCATCCGACGACTATCTCGCGCGTGATCGCGGTCGGTGCAAGCGGATAATCGTCGGGCTGCAAATAGAGCTCGATCGCTTCACGAATATTTGTGAGTGCCTCTTCTTCGGTCGCACCGGTGCTTGCACAGCCCGGAAGCTCGGGGCACCATACGGCCCATTCGCCGAGCTCCTTATCGAATTCAAGTACGGCCCGCCACTTCATAGTCCGGATACTACTCCACCGTAACCGACTTGGCCAAGTTTCTCGGCTGATCGACGTCGCATCCGCGGCGGACGGCGATGTGATACGACAGGAGCTGCAGCGGCACGACCGAGAGTATCGGGCTGAGCAGATCGGTCGTCTCGGGTATCTCGATCACGTGATCGGCGACCTTCGAGCTCATCTCGTCGCCCTCGGTCAGCACGGCGATGACGATGCCGTCGCGGGCCTTGACCTCGACGATGTTCGAATGCGTCTTTTCGTATCGAAGCTCGCTGCCCGCGTCGCCCGACTCGCGCGTGTTGACGACGACGACCGGGAGCTTTTCGTCGATAAGCGCGTTCGGCCCGTGCTTCATCTCGCCGGCCGGGTAGCCTTCGGCGTGAATGTAGCTGATCTCTTTGAGCTTGAGCGCTCCCTCGAGCGCGACCGGGAAATTGATGCCGCGGCCGAGATAGAGAAAGTCCTGCACGCGGAAGAATTCTTTTGACAATTCTTCGATCGAATCGGCGTCGTTGAGCAAGGTCTCGATCTTGAGCGGCAGCTGCGCGAGGTCCTGCGCGAGGGTCTTCGCCCGCTCGCCGTCGATCTTGCCGCGCACCTGGCCGAGATACAGCGCGAACAAATAGAGCGCGACCATCTGAGCCGTGAACGCCTTGGTCGACGCGACCCCGATCTCGGGCCCGGCGTGCGTCAGGATCGTGCCGTCGGCTTCGCGGTGGATCATCGAGCCCTGCACGTTGCAGATAGCGAGCACCTTGCAGCCGGAGCTCTTGGCCTCGCGCATCGCGGCGATCGTGTCGGCCGTCTCGCCGGACTGCGAGATCACGATCAGCAGATCGCTCTCTGAAAGTACCGGGTCGCGATAGCGGAACTCCGAAGCGTAATCGACCTCGACCGGCACGCGTGCGAGCTGCTCGATCATATACTTGCCCGCGAGTCCGGCGTGCCAAGACGTGCCGCACGCGGCGATCTTTACCGACGTGATCGAGGCAAATTCTTCTTCGGAGATATCCATCGCGTCGAGATAGACCTTGCCCGTGTCGAGCGAAACTCGTCCCTGCACCGTATCGCGGACCGCTCGCGGCTGCTCGTAAATTTCCTTGAGCATGAAGTGCTTGAAGCCGCCCTTCTCCGCCATGATCGGGTCCCACGTGATCCGCTGCTGCTTTGGCTCGACGACGTTGCCGTCAAAATCCGTTACGCGGACCGAGTCCTTTGTCAGCACGGCTATCTCGCGGTCGCCGAGGAAAAAGACGTCGCGCGTGTGCTGCAGGATCGGCGGGATGTCGGACGCGACAAAGAACTCGCCGTCGCCGAGACCGATCACGACCGGCGGCCCCTCGCGAACGGCGATGACCGTGTCGGGCTCGTCGACCGAGATGATCGCCAGCGCAAAGATCCCACGAAGCTCCTTCACGGCCTTTCGCACGGCCTGCTCGAGCGAGAGCTTTTCCCGCTCCTTGTAATGCCCGATCAGGTGCGCGACGACCTCGGTGTCGGTCTCGGTCTTAAAGACGCTGCCGCTGGCGGCGAGCCTCTCTTTTAACGGAAGGTAATTCTCGATGATGCCGTTGTGTACAACGACGACGCTGCCCGACTGGTCGCGGTGCGGGTGCGCGTTCTCCTCGGTCGGCCGCCCATGCGTCGCCCAGCGCGTGTGGCCTATGCCGTAAGTGCCGTCGAGCGGGTGCAGCCGAATGCACTCCTCGAGATTTCGCAGCTTGCCCTCGGCCCGCCGCAGCTCGAGATGATGCCGCTCGTCGGCGACGGCGATGCCGGCCGAATCGTAGCCGCGATACTCGAGCTTTCTAAGTCCGTCGATGATCAACGGGACGACCTGTTTGTTGCCAACGTAACCGACAATTCCACACATATCGAAAATAAAGCCGACCGGAACAAACTACTCGGAATGATAAACGGTCGAGACCGCGACGAGGACCGTTTCTTCGTCGAGCGCCTCGTCGGTCGCCAAACGGATCGCGTCGGCGTACGCGGCGACGGCCTGAAGATTTCGCTCGATGTCGAAGGGCGTATCGGTATAGACAAGGTTTATCCGGTCGGAGATCACCTGGCCCGAATGCGAGAGGTAGCTGCCCTCGAGTCCCTTAAGGATCGTGCAGCCGCCGAAGGCGGACGTGAACTCGCGCGAGTATGTCGTCAGTACGTCGGTGTAGATCGCGTTCGGCAGGTCAGGCAGATAAACCTCAATTCTTGCTTTTGCGGATAGAGGCAATGAACTCGTCCTTCCTTTTATCGAAATCTTTCATCCTCTGAAGCGACTCTTCGGGCGTGAGCCGGCCGCGTTTCGGTCGCTGGATAACGATCTCCTCGCGCGGCGAGATCTGAGTTTCGCGGTTCGTCTCGTTGGATTTGTTCTCGCTCGGGTCCACAGGTCTCGATCGTATCACACGTCGTCGCCCTTGGCTTTTGCCTCCGACAGGCGCTTTTTGACCTTGGCCGGAACGCCGGCGACAAGCGAATTTGCCGGGACATCCTCGATCACTACCGAGCCGGCAGCGGTAACGGCGTCATCGCCGACCTCGACCGGCGCGACGAGCATCGTGTCGGAGCCGATCTTTACGCGGTCGCCGATCGTCGTCGGATTTTTGTTCTTGCCGTCGTAGTTGCAGGTGATCGTCCCCGCGCCGATGTTGGTCTCATCGCCGATCGTCGCGTCGCCCAGATAGGTAAGATGATTGGCTTTTGAGCCGCGGCCGAGCATCGTCTTTTTGAGCTCGACAAAGTTCCCGACCTTCGCGCCCGGCTGCATCACGGCATTGCCTCGAAGGTGGGCAAACGGTCCGACCGTGCAGTCGTCGCCGACCGTCGAGTCGACGATCAGCGAATTGTCCAGCACACGGACGCGGTCGCCGACCTTTGCATTTGTCAGCCGCGAGCCCGAGCGGATGACGCACGCTTCGCCGACGACGGTGTCGCCCTCGAGCGTCACGTTGGGATAAATGATCGTGTCGGCGCCGACCATCACGCCCTCGCCGACAAAAGCGCTCGCAGGATCGATAAAGGTAACGCCGTGATCGATCATCAAACGGTCGACGGCCCGACGCCGCATCACGTCCTCTAGCTCGGCGAGCTGAACGCGGTTGTTGACTCCCTCGATCTCGCGGGCGTCGTTGTGCAGGTAGATCGCGACATCCTCGCCGGCCCCGGCCAGAATGGCCGGCACGTCCGTCAGGTAATATTCGCCCTGCGAATTCTGGTTGCCGACGCGCGAGAGAGCGTCAAAGAGCTTTGCGGTCTCAAAGCAGTAGATGCCGGCGTTGATCTCACGGATCGCGCGCTCGGCCTCGGTCGCGTCCTTTTGCTCGACGATGCGGTCAAACTGGCCGCCGACATCGCGGACGATCCGGCCGTAGCCGGTCGGGTCGGCAAATTCGACCGTCAAGATCGTGCACGCCGCGCCGTGCCCTCGATGCGTTCGATGTATCTCGACGAGCCGCGAGAGCGTCTCGGCCCGGATCATCGGGACGTCGCCCGAGAGGACGAGGAGCGTAGAGTCGCCGCGGCCCTCGAAGGATCGCCGCGCGGCGTTGACAGCGTCGCCTGTGCCGAGCTGGGCGGTCTGCGTCACAAACTCCACTTTGGTCTCGGCAAGCTCGCCCAAGACGGCCGCGCGGACCGCGTCCGCCTGGTGCCCCACCACGACGTAGATCTTTCGCGGCTCGAGCGCGGCGGCCGTGCGGGCAACGTGGTTGATCAGCGGACGGCCGGCGAGCATATGCAGCACCTTCGCTCGACGCGAACGCATCCGCGTTCCCAGACCGGCCGCGAGGATCAGAACGTCCAGTGCCGGACCGCGATCTGTTTCTGAATTGTTGCTCATTGAAATTCAGTTTGACGAATGGACCCGGCCGCGTCGTCGACGGCGGATCTCGACGCGGCGGCGCAGGCCAGTATCGCTCGCGCGAGGCGCTCGGGATGATGTCTCACCTTGTCGCCGTCGTCCAGAAGATTATCGTATATGACCCGAGTCCCTTCAATACGAGCGATCCTCTCGACCGAGCCGTGAACGCCAATCTGCTCCGCACCCTCGAATTCGTAAAGCAGGCGCTGGCGTTCAGAGATCGGGCGGTCGTTTACGAGCAGCCAGTCAAACTTTATCTCCGGCGCGTATTCGCGCAGCACTTCGAGATGACGAGCCGACGAGAAGCCGTCGGTCTCGCCCGGCTGCGTCATCAGATTGTTGACGAGCACCTTTACCGCGGGCGACGATGCGACGGCCTCTGCGACACCGTCCACCAGCAGCGGCGGGACGAGACTTGTAAACAGTGAGCCGGGACCGACCGTTATGATGTCGGCCGCACCGATCGCCTCGATCGCCTCTGCAAGCGGCCGGCATCCCGGCGGGTCGAGCCGCACGCGGCGGATCTTACGTCCGGCCTTTGAGACGCTCGTCTCGCCAAAGACACAAGAGCCGTCGTCGAGCTCGGCGACCAGATGAACGTCATCCGTCGTCGCCGGATAAATGCGTCCCTTGATCGCCAGAACCTCGGACGACAGTCGCACGGCCTCTGCAAAGTCGCCTGTGATCTCGGTCAGCGCCGTGAGAAAGAGATTGCCAAAATTGTGTCCGCCGAGCCCTGCCTCGCCCTCGAAGCGATGCCGGAACAAACGCGACAGTAGGAGCGAATCTTCGCCGAGCGCGACCATGCAGTTGCGTATGTCGCCGGGCGGCGGCACCTGTCTCTCGACGCGCAGGCGGCCCGAGCTGCCGCCGTCGTCGGTGACGGCGACGATCGCCGAAAGCTCGCCGATCGCCATCGGCGCACTCTCGGCGCCGACAAACATTTTCAGTCCGGATAAGAGCGTCGATAGCCCGGTACCGCCGCCGATCGAGACGACGCGCAGTTGACGCGGATGAGAGAGAGGCGTTTTCAAATTCTGATCGTCCAATGCAAACTTTTTATGGAATTTATAAAAAGCGCTGTTGGCTGGCAAGTGCGCGAGCGTCTCGATCGCTTGCGAGCCGACGAGGCGGACGCCGCCAAAAAAGTTCTTGATAACATTTACGGCCGTATGCTAATTTTTTTACTGCGGTTAAACTGCGTTTTGGCCGCACCTCCGCTTCGCTCACACAGCAAACGTTACACTACTTAATCCTCGACGGCCTCCGGTCAATCAAACCAAATGGCAGATACGCCTTTTATTCTTCAGGAACGGCAGTTTCAAAGGGTGAAAAATGTCCTTGCCCGACTTTGCGTCGAATGTGCGGCAAGGGCGGTCTTTCTCGTCGATCGCGACGGTCAGCCGATAGCGTTTCACGGCGAGATCCGCGATATGGATACGACGAGCTTCGGCTCGCTGGCGGCGGGCAATGTGGCCGCCACTTCGAGCATGGCCAAGATGATCGGCGAAGAGGTCTTCCCCGGCGTCGTTCACGAAGGCGAACGCGAAAGCATCTACATCAGCGTCATCGGACGAAGCTTGTTGGTGCTGGTCTTTGACGAGAGGTCCACTCTCGGCCTTGTGAAGATCCGCTCAAAGCGGGCAAGTTACGAGGTCGCGAGCATCCTCGACGAGGCGATCGCCGAATCTGCAGCTCTCAAGGCAGACAACAGCGGCTTCTTTGCCGAGATCACCGACGACGACATCGACAGCCTTTTCAACTAAACACGGATTTTGGATTTTGGATTTCGGATTATGTCGACGGCTATGTAATCGCAAATCGAAGATCGCAAATCGAAAATCGCTATGACCTTCATCAACTACGCATCCCGGGAGATCAATTGCAAGATCGTCTACTACGGTCCCGGACTTTGCGGAAAGACTACCAACCTCCAGTACATCTACGACTCGACATCGCCGCAGGCCAAGGGCAAGTTGATCAGCTTGGCGACCGAGACCGACCGTACGCTGTTTTTCGACTTTATGCCGCTCGAGCTCGGCACTGTTCGCGGCTTTAAGACGCGCTTCCATCTATACACGGTGCCCGGACAGGTCTACTACGACGCGTCTCGTAAGCTAATCCTCAAGGGTGTCGACGGTGTCGTCTTCGTCGCCGACAGCCAGGAGGAAAGGCTCGACGCGAATATCGAATCGCTCGAGAACCTTCAGGAGAATCTTGCGTCGCAGGGATACGATCTATCGACGATCCCGTACGTCCTCCAGCTCAACAAGCGCGACCTGCCCAACGTCATCCCGGCCGACGAGCTGTCAGCCGAACTGCAGATAAAGGGCGAGCCCGTCTTTGAGGCCGTCGCGGCCACCGGCGACGGCGTCTTTGACACGCTCAAGGCGGTCGCCAAGCAAGTTCTCACCGAACTGCGAAAGAGTTAAAGGCTCACGTGAAAGATAAGCAGATGCCTGCCGCATCGATGCGACAGGCATTTTTGTATTACGCGTCCGCACGGCGTGGGCTGACGATTGAGCGGCACGAGATGAAGAGTCGGCCGCGGCCGTCAGCCGGAGAAAGCGAGTCGCGGCCCGAAGATCGGCGGTAATGCGCCCCGCGGAAAGAACCAGAACAAATAAAAATGCCGCCGCACCTTTCCGATACGACGGCATACTGATCTAAGTGGCGGGGCCGACGGGGCTCGAACCCGCGACCTCCAACGTGACAGGCTGGCGTTCTAACCAACTGAACTACGACCCCGCGTTGAAATCTCAAAACTGAAATTTCGAATTTTCAAAAGTGGTGGGCACGAAGGGACTCGAACCCCTAACTTCCTCCTTGTAAGGGAGGCTGTCTACCAATTGACGTACATGCCCCAAAAACCATTCGGGCTTGACGGTACTCGTCACGTCAAGGACACCGCACCATTGTTCAAAAAGCTCTTCGACGCCGACCGCGGCGCGAATTGTCATAGTAAGAAACGCGGCGAGCACGTGTCAAGTTGGGGGCCTGCTCACGCGAGCTAGCTGCCGCGTTCGAGGATCAGCCGCGGGATCGCACGGAGAATTTCGTCGTCGACGCCCATCGACGAAACGCTCGCGACGGCTTCGGCACACAGCGACGTCGCAAGATCTCTCGCGCCGTCAACTCCGAGTATCGATGGATATGTCGCTTTGGCGACGCTCACATCCTTGCCTGCGGTCTTGCCGAGTTGCTCGCTGGTGCGTGTGACGTCGAGGATGTCGTCCGTGACCTGAAACAAAAGTCCGAGCGTCTCGCCGTAGCGATGGATGCACTCGATCTCGCGTCGGCCCGCTCCGGCTATCATCGCTCCCGCCTTTGCACTGAAGCTCACAAGCGCTCCGGTCTTGCCGCGATGGATCTCCTCGATCTGCTGCAGTGTCAGCTGCCGACCCTCGGCCTCGAGGTCTAGCTGCTGGCCGTTGACCATCGCGTCGGCAGCTGCGGCCAGCTCGCTCACGAGTTCGATGCGGAGCTCGGCGCCGAGCGTCTCGTCGGATGCGATCACCTTGAACGCCGCCGCCTGCAGGGCGTCGCCGGCCAGGATCGCCGTCGCCTCGTCAAATTGCCTGTGACATGTCGCGCGGCCGCGTCGCAGATCATCGTCATCCATTGCCGGCAGGTCGTCGTGGATGAGCGAATACGTGTGCAGCATCTCGACCGCGGCGGCCGTGCCGACCAGACGCGCGACGTCGGCCCCGAACGCTCGCCCCACGGCCATCATCAAAGCAGGCCTGAATCTCTTTCCGCCGCCAAGCAGGCTCCATCTGACCGCCTCGCCGAGGCGGAGCGAACGGCCCGCACGCGGCGACGTCGCAGAGGTCAGACGATCGAGTTCCTGATCGACCAGAGCGCGCGCCTCTGCCAGGAAATTTTTAACATTCTCCACTTGTAAAAAATTATCGACCAGCAGTTCGGCATTTTCAAAGTTTGAGAACTTGTGTATCGTTAGCCGAATCATGAGGGTCTTGTGCGTCCTAATGGTCATCTGTTCGATCGCGGCCTCGGTCTCGGGACAAGCCGACCGCGCCTCGCCGCCAAAATGGTTTCGCGGCAACACGCATACGCACACGCTGAACAGCGATGGCGACTCGCAGCCCGCCGACGTCGTTCGCTGGTACCGGGAAAATGGATACAACTTTGTCTTTATCACCGATCACGAGTTCATCACCAGCGTCGCGCCGCTCAACGACCTTCTGGGTCTGGCCGGAAGCTTCGCTGTCTTCAGCGGACAGGAGGTCACCGACAGTTTCGACAAAAAGCCGTACCACGTGAACGGGCTCGGGCTCGAGCGCGTCGTTCTGCCGTGGAAATCGGGCCCGGGCTCGACCGCGACGCTCCAGCGTGACCTCGACGCCATCCGCGCCGCGGGCGGTATTCCGCAGCTGAATCATCCGAACTTTGGTTGGGCGGTGACCGAGGCAGACATTTCAAAGCTGAGCGGGATCATGCTCTTCGAGCTGTACAACGGCCATCCGCTGGTCAATAACCTCGGCGGCGGCGATTCGCCTGGCGTCGAGACCATCTGGGACGCGGTACTTGCGTCGGGCAAGCTGATATACGGCGTCGCATCGGACGACGCGCACAATTTCAAGCAGCCCTTTGACCGCAGCGTCGCGGCGCCGGGCCGCGGATGGATCTACGTCAGAGCCCCCGATCTCTCGGCTCGAGCGATCCTCGACGCTATGGAACGCGGCGACTTTTATGCTTCGACGGGGGTGGAGCTCGAGGAGTATTCGGCCGATCACAGCCAAGTGACCTTGAAGGTAAAAGCTGAACGCTGGAGCAAATATCGCATCCAGTTCATCGGGTCGGGCGGCCGCATCCTTAGCGAAACCGGAGCCGGGCAGGCCGTCTATCGCTTCACCGGCAACGAGGGCTACGTCCGCGCAAAGGTCATCGAGTCAAACGGCAAGACAGCGTGGACGCAGCCGGTACTCGTCAAAAAGAAATAAGGCCTCAGGCACGATCTTCGTTCTCAAGGATCTCGCGCAGGTCGTCCTCGCCCAGCTGGTAGATCTCACTGCAAAAGCCGCAGGACATCACGGCCCCGTTGTCCTCTGCCAGCATCGACTCGACCTCGCCGCGGCCGAGAGCTGCGACCATCGTCCTGGCGCGCTCGAGCGAGCAGTTGCACGCGAAGCGGACAGGCCGCCTTTCCAAGACCTGAAAGTCGATCTCGCCGAGTGCCATCCGAGCGAGGTCCTCGGGCCCCGCACCTTCCCGTATCAGATTTGTGACGTGCGGCGCGTGGGCTATGGTGTCCTCGATCATCGTCACATGGTGCTCGTTGGCCCCAGGCATTATCTGCACGAGCACGCCGCCGGCCGCGCTTACATACGGCTCCGCATTCTGCAGCAGCACGCCGAGCAAAACCGCCGACGGGATCTGCTCGCTCTTTGCGAGGTAGTACGCAAAGTCCTCGGCGATCTCACCGGTGACGATCGGCACGGAGCCGACGTACGGGTCGCGATGCAGCCCGATATCGAAGCCGGCCTCGCGTATAACGTAAAAAGTACCGTCCCCGACGATCGCGCCGACGTTGAATTTCCCGTCCGGCCGCGGCGGAGCGTCGGCCTCGGGATTTCGGATATAGCCTCTCACCTCGCCGTGCACATTCGCCTCGGCCGTCACGCCGCCGATCGGGCCGCTGCACTCGAGACGCACGGTCAACCTGTCAAAATCTTTCAATGTCGAGGCGAGCAGCAAAGTGCCGGTCAGTACTCGCCCGAGGGCGGCCGACGCGGTCGGCGACGGCTGGTGGCGGCGTATCGCCTCGGCGGTGATGGCCGATGTCACGGCCGAAAGGACGCGGATCGTGCCGTCGGCGGCCGTAGCGTGGATGAGTGTGTCCATTAAGTACAGTTTTCGAAAACGGACGATCGAAAGTCAAATTTTTTCCAGTCTCCGCACGGCGAATACAAACGCGGCTTTTTGCCTTCGCTTCGAGGGGCTGAGGTACGGCTTACGGCTGTTTGTCGGCGATACCCGTCGCTTGGCCGCTCGGGGCGCGCCGACGACTGGCGGGCGACAGTTCGACCCGCGTTCACAGCCGCCGTACACAACGCGGGAGGCGGTCGACGGGCCTCCGGCGGGTTTCTCGCGGTGCCCAATATCTTGTAGCTGAAGATTCTTGACAAACCTCATATAGTCGTTTAGCATTCGACTGTTTTCGCCGGACCCGCTTCACCAAACAGACAATTCACGCGACATCCGCGGCCTCCCCGGAGGCGTCCTTCAGCTGTCTTTGGTGTTAAAATTGCGTTAAGTTCCGTCCGTAATTTCTATTCACAGGAGACTTCATAATGAGCACTGTCCTCAAACCAGCAGTCATCACCAACTACGCCGACAAAAAGAATGGGAATGGCTCCTCCTCACGCCGGCAGTTCGGCCTGCTGGGGCTCAATGCTCAAAAGGTCGTGGCAAAACGGTACTCGCTCAAGAACGAGAAGGGCGAAGCGATCGAGACCTGGGACGACATCGTCAGGCGAGTCGTGGGTCACGTCTCGCGCGCCGAGACCGACCCCGTCAAGCGACAGCTGTTTTATGACGAGATGTCGGACATTATGCTGGCCCGCGAATTTGTCCCAAACACGCCGTGCCTCGTCAATGCCGGCAAGCCTAACGGCCAGCTCGCCGCGTGTTTCGTGCTGAATGTTCCCGACTCGATCGAGGGCATCATGGAGCACGCGCAGAATGTCGCGATCATTCACCAGACAGGCGGCGGCACGGGCATGACATACGAGTTTCTGCGGCCCGCCGGCTCGATGGTCAACTCGACGCGCGGCGTCGCTTCGGGACCGGTCAGCTTTATGAACATCGTCAACCAGACGACCGAGGTCGTAAAGCAGGGCGGCGTCCGTCGCGGTGCGAACATGGGCATCCTGCGCGTCAGCCATCCCGACATCCTGCGGTTCATCCATGCAAAGAACGATCAGACGAGCCTGACGAATTTCAATATCTCGGTCACGGTCACCGACGACTTTATGAACGCCGCCGAAAAGGGCGTGTGGTTTCAGACCGAGTTTGACGGCAAGGCCTGGACCGAGCCGGTCCACGATCCGGTGACGGGCCGCGACTACACCGTCTATCGTCGGCCCGACGGTTCGACGGTGACATTTGCCGACAAGCTCGCCTTTGAGACGGCCGACCTCTCGGACTGCGTGATCGAAGAACCGCCGATGCCTGGCATGATCTACGCTCCCGACATCTGGAATCGCATCATAGCGTCCGCGCACAAGTACGCCGAGCCGGGCATCATCTTTATCGACGAGGTCAATCGGCATAACCATATGATGAGGTCGATGGGCCCGATCTACGCGTGCAACCCGTGCGGCGAGCAGCAGCTCCACTTCAACAACTCGTGCAATCTCGGCTCGATCGACGTCGCAAAGTTTTATAAGAAGGTCGGCGACGGCACCGATATTGATGAATGCATCGACTGGGACCGCCTCGCTCGCGTGTCGCAGACGTGTACGAGGTTTTTGGATAACGTCATCGACGCCGGGCACTTCCCTCTCGCGGCGATCGACGACGTCGTCAAACGCACTCGTCCGGTCGGTCTCGGGATCATGGGATTTGCCGATCTGTGCTTGAAGCTCGGCATCACGTACGGCGACGACGCCTCGCTCGAGCTGATGGAGCGCGTGATGGGATTTGTCCGCCGCGAGGCATGGCTCGCGTCGCTGCAGCTCGGGGCCGAAAAGGGCGTCTTCCCCGAGCTCGAGCCCAACAAGGAGGCGTACGCCGATTTTATCTACAACCAGCTCGGCATCTCGCGCGACATTCCGCTGACGCCCCGCAACTACGAGGTGACGACGATCGCGCCGACCGGGACCATCTCGCTCGTCGCCGAGACGTCATCCGGCATCGAACCGAATTTCTCCTGGGCCTACGTGCGACAGGACACGCTCGGCACCCGCACCTACGTCCACACGCTCGCGGCCGAAGCGCTCGGTCTCGACGTCGACCAGACCGACGAGGACTCGATCCGAGAGGCTGCCGAGTACGTGGTCGAGCACGAGAGCGATCTGCCGCCGCACTTCATCTCGGCGATGAAGATCAGCTCGATCCAGCACGTCAAGGTCCTCGGCGCGGCGCAGAAGCACGTCGACAACTCGATCTCAAAGACCTGCAACGGCGCACGCGACGACACGGTCGAATCGGTCGATAAACTCTATCGCCTCGCCCGAGAGCTCGGCTGCAAGGCCGTCAGCTACTACCGCGACGGCAGCCGCGAGGGCCAAGTGCTGACGTCGATGAAGAAGGACGCAAAAGAGCGGCCGGCCGCCGACGGTCTCGCGGAGACCGCAGCCGCATCCGCGGCCCCGGTACCGAATGCCGCCGCCGGCGCGCCGGCGCAGCGGATCGATCGTCCACGCGAGCTCCGCGGAGCGACCTGGCGGATCCCTTTCGACAACGCCAACCTTTACGTGACCGTCAATCATAACGGCGAACGCGTGATGGAGGTCTTTGCCGCCGGCCCGATAAGCGAGGGCGTGGGGCTGCTCGCCTCGAAGATGCTCCGAGGCGGATTTGAGGTCAAAGAAGTTGCTCGCAGTCTGAACAAGGTCACCGGAACGCACGCTGTCTGGTTCAACGAGCGTCTCCTCACCTCGCCCGAGCAGGCCGTCGCAGAGTGCCTTATGATCACGCAGCGGCGACTTACCAATATGCCCGAGTCGGAGCGTCAGATCGCAAAGTCGAGCGGCGTCGCCGCACCGGCCGTGACGCCCAACTACGAGGCCGTCGTGCCGATGACCGAGATGTCGACGATGATCAGCGAATGCCCCGAATGCGGCGGCCAGCTCGAGCACGCCTCGGGCTGCGACTCTTGCCGCGACTGCGGGTATTCGAAATGTAAATAGCCTCGCGACCAGAGAGCATGAACAGAAAGGCCGGCGTCGTCATCGCCGGCCTTTTACGTTTATTTGCCTTTGCGTGCCCGGCGAGCTTTGCGTGAAATGCTCCTTTTTTAACCGCAAAGAACGCAAAGGTCGCCGATGGACAGGATGAGCAGGATGAGTTGAGCTTGGCGCTCACGCATCCTGCCGATCCTGTCCATCCTGTTTGAATCGCGCCGACTTTATCTCACGGCGAGGCTCGGCACGGGGACGTCGCCGGTCGTGCCGAACGGGGTGATCTGGACTCCGCCGGTCGACTTGTTGACGAACCATGTCGAGTTCGACGGGCGGAAGACGGCCGCGTCCGTCTTACCGTCGCCGTCAAAGTCGCCCGGTGCCGCCACATCGCCCGACGTGCCGAACGGGAATGCAAAGAACGACGAATCTTCGCTTCTCAAGACGTACCATTCGCCCGTCGAGGGCCGCCAGAATGCGACGTCCGCCTTGCCGTCGCCGGTGTAGTCGCCCGCCGCGGCCTTGTCGGTCGATTGCCCGAAGCTCGCCGCAAACAGTCCGGCCGTCGATCTGAGGATCCACCATTCGGCTCCC
>JBKBYA010000007.1:0-165029 GCA_046313635.1 Pyrinomonadaceae bacterium
TCCTCCTTCTCGAATTTTGGTTTGAGCCGGGCAAACCGCCGGAGGCGGGCGACGAACTATTCATTCGAGCTCCGGTATAGGTGAGAGGTCTCTCAGATCACTTCTGTTTAGGTTGCGGTCGGAGCTATACTTGGCATCAAGTGGGCGCGTGCGGCAAGGACTCTTCACTTACGACAGCAGGCTCTTGCCCCGAAAGGGACATGGCACTATACGCATAGTCGAGACGACCCGCAGCGATACCCGCCTCCAGCGAGGCGTTGCCTTGGGAAGCGGGCAAAAGCGTCGGCGACACATCCTGTTGCCCAGCTAAACAGCAGGATAATCCTGACGTAAAACCGCTGCAACGCAGCACCGCCCACTCTCTCCACGCACCCACACCTTTTCATACCACTTACGACCTCGCCGTCGACCAAAATTACCGCCGACGCGGAGTGGCGACAGGTCTCATAAGCCATCTCCGCGAGATCGCTCGCGAACTCGGTTCGTGGGTGATCTTCGTGCAGGCCGATCCCGGGGACGAGCCCGCGATCAAACTGTACGAATCTCTGGGAACGCGCGAGGATGTGCACCACTTCGACATCCGGCCGTGAGTCGTTCACATTATGAAGATCAATGCGCGGGTCGATAACAGCCCGTCCGGGCATTCGGTTTCGGTCAGCACCAACGGAGCGGCAAAGTCGATCGTGCTCCCGCCGAAGGACGGAGCTCCCGGCTCGGAGGTGAACGGCGGCGAGCTGCTATTTCTTGCCCTGGCGACTTGCTACTGTAACGATATCTATCGCGAAGCGGCCAAGATGGGCGTCACGGTGAGGCGAGTCGCCGTCACGGTCGAAGGTGAGTTCGGGGGCGTCGGCGAGCCGGCGCGGGGCATCACCTACGCGGCCGAGGTCGACGCCGACGCGAGCGAGGAATTGATCCGCGACCTGATGCGGCACACCGACCGTGTCGCCGAGATCCACAACACGCTCAGGGCAGGAGCCTCGGTCGAGCTGAGGCTCGACTGAGCACGACCTCGATCGACAGAATGAATATCCGACCGTACAACGAACGAGATCTTGCGGACGTGATCGCGCTGTTTCGATCTAACATTCCGAAGTATTTTGTACCCGATGAGGAGACCGGCCTGCGCGAGTTTTTGTCCGAGTCTGGCGACGGCTACTACGTCGCGGAGCTCGATTCGAGCGTCGTGGGGGCGGGCGGTTTTGCGCTCAACGACGATGGTGGATCGAAGACGATCTCGCTCTGCTGGGGAATGATCCGGGCCGACCGGCTCGGAACGGGGCTCGGGAAGCGGCTGACCGAATTTCGAATTAAAGCGGCGAGAGAGAGATTCGGCGCTCTGCCGATCGTGATAAGCACCTCTCAGCATACGCGCGGCTTCTACGAGCGATTCGGCTTTCGAATGACGCGCCACGTCGCCGACCATTTCGCGCCCGGGATCGACCTCTGCGAGATGCGCCTTGACAAGCCGTGAACCGACGCCGGGCACTTGCGGCAGCCGCGGTTGATAGGCTCGCTGCGTTCGATAGGGAACACTCGAGCAGGCTGCTGACACGCTGTCCGATTCATGTCAAAATCCACAAGAAATGGAACCTAAATATCAAACCGGATTCGGCAATGAGTTTGCCACAGAGGCCGTCGCCGGGGCCCTGCCCGTCGGAATGAATTCGCCGCAGCGGGCGCCGCTCGGCCTCTACGCCGAGCAGTT
Source organism: Pyrinomonadaceae bacterium (assembly GCA_046313635.1). Taxonomy (GTDB): domain Bacteria; phylum Acidobacteriota; class Blastocatellia; order Pyrinomonadales; family Pyrinomonadaceae; genus OLB17. The sequence goes on from JBKBYA010000007.1 coordinate 1,709, forward strand.
CTCGGGGACGGCATTCACGGTGCCGCGCGCTTATAACCGGCGCACGTGGACGTACCGCATCAGGCCGAGCGTGCTGCACAAGCCATTCCGGCAGATCAAGAATGGGTTGATCCGCTCGACGCCTTTCGACGAGGTCGTGACGACGCCTAATCAGCTCCGTTGGAATCCGCTGCCGATGCCGAGCGGCCCGACCGATCTTGTGCAGGGGATCACGACCATCGCGGGCAACGGCGATCTGTTTTCGCAGGTCGGGATCGCGGTGCACATCTTTGCATGCAATGCGGAAATGACCGACCGATTCTTTTACAACGCCGACGGCGAGATGCTCGTCGTCGCCGAAAAGAATCGGGTGCGATTCTTGACCGAGCTCGGCATCGTCGAGATCGGACCGGGCGAGATCGCGTGCCTGCCGCGCGGATTGAAGTTTCGCGTTGAGCTGCCCGACGGCGACGCCCGCGGCTACATCTGCGAAAACTACGGGCCGCAATTCCGCCTGCCCGACCTCGGCCCGATCGGGGCGAACGGCCTCGCTAACCCGCGCGACTTTGAAACGCCGGTCGCGTGGTACGAGGACCGCGAGGGCCCGATGGAGATCGTGGCCAAATTCGGCGGCAGACTCTGGGCGTGCGAGACAGACCACTCGCCGCTCGACGTCGTCGCGTGGCACGGCAATTACGCGCCGTACAAGTACGACCTGCGGCGATTCAACACCATCGGATCGATCTCGTTCGACCACCCCGACCCGTCGATCTTCACGGTGCTCACCTCGCCGTCGGGCGAGCCCGGTGTGGCGAATTGCGACTTCGTCATCTTCCCCGACCGATGGCTCGTCGCCGAAGACACCTTTCGACCGCCGTGGTATCACCGCAACGTGATGAGCGAGTATATGGGCCTCGTCTACGGCCAGTACGACGCCAAAGAAGAAGGCTTCGCGCCGGGCGGCGGCTCGCTCCATAACCAGATGTCTGCGCACGGACCGGACCTCGATGCATTTGAAAAGGCCTCAAACGCCGATCTGCAGCCGCAGAAGCTCGCCGGCACGATGGCCTTTATGTTCGAGTCGCGCTACATCATTCGCCCGACCAAATTTGCCATGGAGACCGACGCTCTGCAGAAGGATTATTACGAGGTATGGCAGGGATTGAGAAAGAATTTTAAGGGACAGTAGATGTGCCGCAGCATCAAACCGCTATTCAATTTTGAGCCGCCCGTGACCGACGATGAGATCCGTGCGGCGTCGCTGCAGTTCGTCCGCAAGATATCGGGATCCAATAAACCTTCAAAGGCGAACGAGGCCGCGTTCGACTCGGCGGTGGAGGCGGTCGCCGCGGCCGCTCGCGAGCTGCTCGGCGCGCTGGTCACAAGCGCCCCGCCGCGCGACCGCGCCGCCGAAAACGAAAAAGCCCGTCAGAAACGGGCCTCGAGATCTTGGCGATGAGGGGCCGTTAGACCGACGCGGGCTCGAGATAGTTGATGATCACCTTTTCGAGTCGGCCAAAGTCGACGGGCTTCGGGATGACGTTATCGAAGCCGGCGGCCCGCGCCTTGTCGCCGTGGACCTCGTCAAAGGCGGTCACGCCGATTATAGGTACGCTTGAGAGCCTTTCGTGCTGCCTTAGCGCGCGGGTCGCGGTGAGCCCGTCCATAACGGGCATGGCGATGTCCATCAGTATCAGGTCGGGACCGAATTTTTGAGCTGTTTCGATCGCCTCGCGTCCGTTTGAGGCTTCGGCCACTTCGCAGCCGTACGCGGCCAAGACGATCTTCATCATTTCGCGGACGTCGTCGTGATCTTCGACGACAAGTACTTTCGCAGCCATTTCCCTTCGCTCGCTGTTACAGAGGCAGTTTACAAAATGGAAATTTGTGTTGCAAAGTTTTGAGTGTTTACAGGCAAATGCAAAAAGGCACCTGACATTTCTGTCAGGTGCCTCTTTTTTATCCGGGTCTCCAGCTTACCAGCGGTTGCCGCCAAAGCTGCCGTAGCCGCCGCCTCCGCCGCGGTTGCCGCCTCGGCCGCCGCCTCCGCCGCGGTTGCCGCCTCGGCCGCCGCCGCCGAATCCGCCGCGATCCTCGCGGGGCTTGGCCTCGTTGACCTTCAAGTTGCGGCCGTCAAACTCTTTGCCGTCGAGCTGAGCGATGGCGTTCTCGCCATCTGCCTGCGACGCCATTTCGACAAATGCGAAACCGCGCGAGCGGCCCGTCTCGCGATCTTCGACGACGTTGGCCGATTCGACCGTGCCGACCTGTCCAAAGAGGTCGTTGAGATCCTGATTCGTGGTGCTGAAAGGGAGGTTCCCTACATAAAGTTTCATTTTCTTAATAATCTTTTCCGTCGGACGGAATTCTACAGAAGCTCGCTTGAACCGGACTCTAAGCGAAAAGCTGCGGCCGGATTCCTGGGTCTCAAATACTGCTGAGAGCTGCTACTTCCAAACCTACTATCAATGACCGCTCTCTAACTATCCAGAAACCGTTCTTGAGAAAGCGCGTCCATATGAAAGGACGCGAGAGTGGATCTACGGGGATTAGAATGCACTTTTGCCGCGGCGGTTGCAAGCTCATTCGCACACTTTGGCATGAGGTCAACGGGTCCGCAAACAAAGAGGGCCGACGTCTCCCACACCGTCGGCCCCGTTTCGCCTTCAGTATCCTCTGGCGAGGGCTAAAGGCGCGATGGAATGATATGACTATTCCCGGCCGCAGGCAAGGTGGATCATCAGCCGATAATTTCGATCACGGTCGATCTCTCACGGTTTCCGATAGCCGCTACGCGGGGTGTATCGGACCGCGGTATTCGGACTCGACCCGCCAATCGTCGTAGAGCGTCCATGCGATCTTGCTTGCGATCATATTCTGGATCGTCTGGCGCGCGTAACGCTCGGTAGCGGTCGTGTACGGAAGCCTGAAGTCCTTGATGGCATCGTTGCCCGACTGGCTCCCAAACCTCCATTCAAAAGTGACGCTGATCGACCCCGCTAGCCCGCTGCGCAGTCTGTCGATGGCGGCGTCCAGCGACGGCGTCACGAATGTGCTCACATGACTTGCCTCTGCCGGAGCTGCCGGAGCTACCGCGGCGAACGTGCACTCCACGCTGGCCATCCTCGCGAACTCGCGGCACAGATCCAATTGCTGCTGGTCAAATTCAAGGTGTTTTCCTGGCTCGGCCACAGGGTTCCACCCCTCCTCATGTAAAGAGTCTTGTTGCGAGAGGCCTAGAGCCCCCGCTCCGGCCTCCCGTACTGGCCCCGCCGGCATCCTTCAGTTGTCCTATTGTTTGCTCAACAGAAAAGTGCAATCCCTCGAGCATTCCAGAATGTGCGAAAAAGTTTTTGGAGGGCGCTCGCGCGCACCGTGGTCGTACGATCACGCGCGCTTGTCGAACATGCTCATTATGACCGCCTTTAGATTTTCGAGGTCCACGGGCTTGGGGAGATGGATCTCGAAGCCCGCCGTCAGAGCGAGCTCGCGGTCGGTCGGCGAAACAAATCCAGAGAGCGCGATCGCGGCGGTGCGGCGGCCGCCGAGTCGCTTTTCGCGAGTGCGCACCGCTCGGATCAGGTCAAGGCCGTCGGTATCTGCCATTCCGATGTCGCTGATGATCAGATCAAAGCTGCTCGATGCCAGCCGCTCGAGTGCCGTCGCGGCGCTGGTACAGGCGGTCGTCGTCGCTCCGTTTGCCTCCATTACGACACGCATCAGATCGAGAGCGTCAGGATCGTCATCGACGATCAGTATCCTCAGCCCGTCGAGCGGGAGCGCCTGCCGCTGGGAAAAGTTATCGAGGTCGTGAGCTCCCGAGGGCAGACCGGCGAAGGAGACCGGCTCGGGGACAAGCGGCAGCTCGACCGTGAACGTCGCTCCACGATCCGGCCCTTCAGAATACGCGGTGACCGTGCCGCCGTGGAGCTCGACGATATTCCTGACGATTGTGAGCCCGAGACCGAGGCCGCCGTATTTGCGCTTGTAGCTGCCGTCGGCCTGCCGAAACCGGTCGAAGATCTCGGGCAGCAGATCGGGCTCGATCCCGATGCCGGTATCGCTCACCGTCAGTCTGGCGAGCGACCCGTGCCGCTGCAGGCTGACGTCCACGCGGCCCCCGGCCGGCGTAAACTTGATCGCGTTCGTCAGGAGGTTGCCGACCGCCTGCTGCAGCCGATGTCGGTCGCCAAACATCTCGCCTGAAAAATTGTCGACCACGGCGTCCAGTCGTACGCCCTGCGCCGCGGCGGTCGGCCGCGAAGATTCGACGGTCGAATGCACTATCGACGAGAACGAGAGATTCTCTTTTTCCAGACGGAGCTTGCCCGTGATGATGCGCGAAACGTCGAGCAGGTCCTCGATCAGTGCGTTCTGCAGCCGGACGTTGCGGGCGATCACCTCGAGGCCCTTGCGGACGGTCGATTCGTCGACCCGGCTGTTGAGCAGTATCTGCGTCCACCCGAACATCGAGTTGAGCGGCGTTCGCAGCTCGTGCGAGAGCACGGCCAAAAAGTCGTCCTTGGCCCGATTGGCCTCTTCGGCGGCGACGCGTGCGGCGTGCTCTCTCGCGAGGATGTTGCGGCGCTCTTCTTCTATCGACCGGCGCTCGCGGATGTCCTGCACCTCGATCACGGTACCGACGGTCTTGCCGGCCTCGTCAACGAGCGGGCTGGCGGTGAACGCGACCGGATAAAAGCTGCCGTCCTTGTGTACAAAGATCTCCTCGCCCTGCATCTTTGCCCGCGTCGGAAAGGCCTGATCGATCGGGCACTCCGAGAGCGGATAGGGTCGTCCGTCCGGCCGTGTGTGGTGGACGACCTCGTGCAGCGCCCGTCCGCGCGTCTCTTCAAAAGAGTAGCCGGTCAGCTTCTCGGCCGCGGGATTCATAAAGGCGCAGTGCTGGTGCTCGTCCATGATGAAGAGGGCCGTGGTCGCATTGTCGGTGATCGACTGGTAGAGCCGACGCTGGGCCGCAAGCTCGATCTCCGTTCGCTTGCGGTCCGACACGTCGGTCGTCTGGCCGACGACCCGTATGACCTCGCCCGCCTGGTCGCGGACGACCAAGGCCCGCTCCTGCACCCAGATCCACTCGCCATTCTTGTGACGCACGCGGTATTCGCGGTCGAATGTCGTCCCGGTGACGCGGCCGGCAAGCTCGATCGCCTCGGCCTCGCTGGCGACGGCCCGGTCGTCAGGATGAATAAGCTGTGCCCATGCCGACCAGCTCGTATCGATCTCCTCACGCCGGTAACCGGTGACCAGTTCGACGCCGACCGTGCGCAGGACCTTTCCGGTCTTGACGTTCCACTCGTAGCTGAAGCCTTTGACCGCTTCTTCGGCGATCTGAAACCTAAGGTTCGCCGCCTCGATCCGCTCCTCGAACTTACGCCGCTCGTGCACGTCGGTGACCGAGCCCACCCATTCGCGAACGATCCGGCGACCGTGCTCGTCGGTGGTGAAGATGGCCGCGGCCCGCGCGACGAAGTATCGATACTCGCCCGACGCCGCATGCCAGACGCGGCCGCGCGATTCATAATCGGCGCCCGTCGAGATCGACCGCTGCCAGATCGTCTTGACCTCGTCTCGATCGTCAGGGTGCAGCGCGTCAGCCCAGCCAAACCCGCGCATCTCCTCCCATGTCTGACCTGTGTAGGCGGCCCATGCGGCCTGGTACTCGACGAATGCTCCGGAGGCGTCGGTCGACCAGGGCACGTCGGTCAGTACCGATACGAGAGATCGAAACCGCTCCTCAGACTCGCGCAGCGCACGCTCGGCACTTTTTCTTTCGGTGATATCGCTGGCGATGACCGAGACCATGACGGGACGTCCTTCGGCGTCGCGGATCGGCGAGACGGTCAGCAGAGCGTCAAAGACCGAGCCGTCGCGTCTCGCTCGCTTGGTCTCAAAGTGAAGTATCGATCGACCCGCGGCTACGGCCGGCAGTATCGTCTCGTGCAGCTCGTCCATTCGGTCAGCCGGAATGATGGCCTCGATGTTCCTGCCGATCGTCTCGTCGGCCTTATACCCAAAGAGGTTCTCGGCGCCGGCGTTCCAGCTTTGGATCGTCCCGTCGAAAGAATATGTATAGATCGCGTCGGCCGACGACGCGACGATCGCGGCGAGCTGTGCCGAAGCGGTCTCGGCGGCCTTGCGCCCGCTGATGTCGAGGATCGCCATCACTTCGCCGCTCACCCGGTCCTCGGCGTCGCGGATGACGATCTTTGAGCAGAGTATCTCGATCGGCGTTCCGTCCTTTCGCCAAAATGTGCCCTCGTAATTGCGCACCGACGCATCGTCGCCGTTCACCGCGCCGAGCGGGCACTCGCCTCGCGGGAAGGGCCGTCCGTCCGGATAGCTGTGGTGGATCACATCGTGAAGTCGCCGGCCGCGAAGCTCGTCGAGCGTGAAGCCAAAGGTCTTCTCGGCCTCGGCATTGGCGAAGGCGATCCCGCCGTCGCGGTCCGAGACAAATATCGAGAGGGCGGCCGAGTCCATCACGCTCTGCGTGAGGTTGAGCTGGTAAAGGAGCTCTTCCTGGGCGAGCTTGCGTTCGGTGATGTCGATCGCGGCGACTGCGACGCCGGTGACCTCGCCGCTCGCGTCGCGCAGCGGCTCGAGCGTCACGTCGTACCACAGCACACCCGAGCCGTCGATGCTCGTGCGAAATTCGATTCGCGTCCCGACACCCGTTTCGATGACGCTTCGCTTGGCCTCGACGAGCGGCGCCGCCACGTCGGCCGGCAGTATCTCGTCGTCGCGCCGGCCGAGCACTTCGCTGCGATCGATGAAACCCGGGAGGCTGCCGATCCACGAATATCTGAGGTCGCGGTCGGTCGTGTAGACCACGACGTTGCCCGCGCGCGTGACGGCTCTGAATCGTCCTTCGCTCTCGCGGAGAGCCTCTTCGGCGGTCATCCGTTCGCTGATGTCCCGCGCGATCGTCGAAATGTACTCCGGCTCGCCCGATGCGTCGCGATGAATGACCATCACAAAAGAGACCGGGATCTCGCGGCCGTCGGTTGTTTTGAGCCCGCCCTCTCCGGTCACCGACCCGTCACGCAGTGCGGCGGGCAGCCACTCCTCGATCGTTCGTTCGGCGGCCCAATCGGGCGTGAGGCTGCGCTGGCTGTAGAGGCTGAGGTCGGCATCGGCCGGAATGCCGACCATGCGCCTTCCGGCCTCGTTTATGTACACGATCTCGCCGGCGAGCGTGCTGACGGCGACAAAGTCCGGCGTCGCCTCGATCATAAAGGCTAGACGACGCGCTTCTTCTTCGGCCCTGATCCGCTCGGTTATATCGACGACCGTTCCGATCAGCTGCACCGGTCGGCCCGATGCGTCGACGACGGAGCGGGCGGTGTCTTCGACCCAGATCCAGCTGCCGTCGGCCCGCCGGACGCGGTAGACCTGCGGTATCGCCCGCCGGTCCTCATATAGCGCTCGTAAGCGGCGAGGTGATCCGGGAGGTCGTCGGGATGGATGATCGAGTGCCACCATTTGCTTGAGAGGTCGGGCAGGTCCTTTGCCCGGTAACCGGTAACGTGCTCGAGACCGTGGACGATGGTCGGACGAGCGCCGGTCATGTCAGCATCGTAGACGATCGCCTTTGCCGCTTCGGTGGCGAGCGTGAAGCGCTCTTCGGTCTCGCGACGCGAGTCCTCGGCCAGCCGGCGCTCGTGAATATCGACGCCGACGCCCATATAGCCCACAAAGCGGCCGTCCTCGTATCGCGGCGTACCTCGCCACATCATCCAGCGATATTCGCCGGCCGCCGAGCGGGCGCGGTTCTCCATAGTGAACGGCCGCCGCTCGCTCGCCGCCTCAAGGTATTGACTGACTGACCGGTCGAGGTCGTCAGGGTGATACATCGCCTCCCATGACCGGCCGGCGAGTTCGGTGTCGTCCTTTAAGCCGAAGTAATCGAGCATCCGCCGGTTGGCGTAAAGGTTATTGGCGTTTTCGTCGCCGATCCAGATAAATACCGGCGCGTCGTCGGCGAGGCGGCGGAAGCGCTCCTCCGATTCGCGAAGTGCGGCCTCTGCCGAGCGCCGCTCGGTGATGTCGGCGGTAACGCCCGTAAAACCGACGACCTCCCCGGCCTCGTCGAGCGTCGGCACCGTCTCGCTCGAGAGCCAGCGGACGCGGCCGTCGACGTCACGGACGCGAAATTCAACCGTATAGCCCGCCCGCGACCGTCGAGCCGCCTCGCTCCGCTCGCGTATCTCAGGCAGGTCCTCGGGCACGATGCGCTGCTCGACGGCGCCGACGGTGCCGTCAAACGTTTCGAGATCGACGCCGAGCAGTCTCGCCGTCCGCGCGTCGATCCAGGCGCGGCCCGTGTCGAGTTGCCATTCCCAAACGCCGAGCCGCCCGGCGTCGAGGGCAAGGCGTTGACGGCGTTCCGACTCGCGAATTCGCTGCTCGGCCAGCTTTTGGTCGGTGATCTCGCGAGTGTAGACCGCGAGGCCTCCGTCGGGCGTCGGGTAGGCCCTGTTAAAGAACCATCTGTCCTTTGAACGGTCGTAATTCTCGAATGAGATACTCACGCGCTCGTTCATCGCGCGCTCGAGCTGCTGATGGACGTACCCGCCGACAAGGTCGGGGAACACGTCCCACAAGCGGCTGCCCTGCAGCCGGTCGAGCGTGACGCCCAACTCGTTGAGCGTGGAGCGGCTCGCGAAGCGGAGCCGCCACTGCGAATCAAAAACGAGCAGATCGTCTGTGATACTGCCGACTATGCCTGCAAACAAGTTCTCGCGGAGTCCGGCAGAGCGCTCGTATTCGGCGGTTGCGGCGACGGCGCGCCACAGCACGCCGCAGATCACCGCGATCATTAGCAGCACGAGCAGCGCCGTGCCCAGCTCGTTGTCGACGAAGCCGAAGTTTCCGAGCCAGATATGTGCCGCGCCGAGCAGGATCGGGACCGCGACCGCCCACCCCAGCGTGCGGCGGGCGAGACGGCCGGCGGCCCGTTCGTCGAGGAGGCTGCGCATCGGCTCGTGATCGGGCAGCGAGAGAACGAGCGCCAACCCGAAAGCAAGCAGCACCAGAGTCGTCCCGAACTCGGTCGTCGTAAGACTCGAGACCGTAAAAAGGTCGTCCGAGCCAAAGAGATACCCGAGCAGCGAGACGAGGGCGATGATCAGGACGATGAGGCCGGACAACGGAGCGAACCGCCGCACGCGCGGAAACACCGCCGCGGCGACGATCGCGATCCCCAGAATGGCAAAACCTGCGGCGGCCGGCAGCCCGATACGCCCGGGCGCGTTGGCGGCCATACGGCCCCATTCGCGGCCGAAGAGGAGCAGGCCATCGATGCCGAGATCGACCTTTGCGGCATATTCGAAAAGCGTCAGCAGGCCGACCGCCAGCGGCACGGCCGCGAGGGTCGCGGCTGCCCGATCTCGCTGTCGACCGGCAAATAAGTAAAGGGCGAGACCGGCGGCAACCGCTGCCAATGCCGAGTTTGGAAGCAGCGCGGCGCTGCTGCTGCCGAGCGCGGCAAGCGCCCGAATGTCAAAGGCCCAGCCCAGCAACGCGGCGACGCCGATCAGGCTGCCGATCACCGCAAGAGCGCGCGCTGCCGACGCGGCGGTCTTATGCGATACGGGGACTTCGCGGTCGTGGGCCCCGGTCCGAGGATCGCCGTTGTTATGCTCTTGCTCGCCGGCCTGTGCGGGAACGGCGTTTTGATCGAAAGAAGATCTCATCCCCCCTGCTCGCGAGATCCGTTATTACACGAAGCCGGACCGTGCTTCGCCGAAAACCGCTGACCTGCGGTGGAGCGCGTATATCGCAAAGCCGCCGTCGATGCGGCGATGATAACAAAACGGACGCCCAAAAAACAGATAGCCCGCAGAGCACACGATCCTGATTTTGCAGGTCCAAAATGCATACGCGTCGATGGCTTTGTCATAACGGACCGGGCCCGAGAGAACGGGCCAAGGGAATTCCCTTATGGCGATCGCCGGCGGCCCCTATTCCGCCGGCCGGCCGCGTCTGTGATGATAGGTCCACACAATAAGTGTGAATGCACTTGGCAGACGGGGCGAAGGCTCCAAGACCAAAGGACCTCGAAGGACGCTGATCCTGGACCGAGCAGCGGATATCGGGGCCTTTGGTCTTTCTGACCGCGCTTTATGACTTGCTGAAAGTCATAGCCGTCAGGCTTCCTCTCCGCGAGTTGCTCGACCATCATCAAGGATCGGCACGGGCGAGCTCAAGGCATCGATTGATCTGCGTCGAGCTGCCGCGGGAGGTTTGGCGCATGCGACATCGAAGCCGCATTTCGCGGCCGGCGACATTTAGGTTTTAATCGCGGGCCCGCGGGTATACACTTTTTTCTAAGCTCACGTTGTTCAGAAGGCATTCGGTGACGGCGATCGCCGGCGGGCCGCATGTCTTCGGTGCCGGTCAAGGGGGTTTCGGTGGCAAAGAAAAACATCGTCGTAACGGGCGGGTCGTCCGGGAGCTTTGAGGTGTTCAAAGCGATCGCTTCGGGCCTGCCCGCAGGCCTGGATGCATCGATCTTCATCGTCTGGCACATGTCGCCCGGCGTCCGTGGCGTCCTGCCGCAGGTGTTGAATAACGTCGGCCGACTGCCGGCATCGGAGGCCGAGGACGGGGATCGGATCGAGACCGGCCGGATCTATGTCGCTCGGCCAGACCATCATCTGCTCGTCGAGGACGGTGTCGTGCGGGTGACCCGCGGCCCAAAAGAGAATCGTTTCAGACCGGCGATCGATCCGCTGTTTCGGTCGGCCGCGTTCACCTACGGCCCGCGGGTCGTCGGAGTGGTGACGTCCGGGGCGCTCGACGACGGCACGTCGGGGCTGTGGACGATCAAGCATTACGGCGGAACGGCGATCGTACAGGACCCGTCCGATGCCGAGACGGCCTCGATGCCGGAGAGCGCGATCCGAGAGGTCAGGGTCGATCACATTGTTCCGCTCGCGCGAATCGCCGAGCTTATCGTCGAACTTTCAGCTCAGGAGGCCGACGGCGAGGCGGCGGCCGTGCGGGCCCGCGATGACGTCCGGCACGCGCGCACAGCGCTTGAGATACAGGTCGCCGGCGAACAGCATCCCTTCGAGCTCGGCGTGTCGAACTGGGGCGAGCTCTCGCCGATCGCCTGCCCCGAGTGCCGGGGCGTGCTGTCGCGGATCAGCGAGGACGGACGGCCAAGGTTCCGGTGCCACACCGGCCATGCGTACTCCGCTGATTCGCTGCTCGCGGTCGTGACCGAGAACATCGAAAAGAGCCTCTGGGAGGCCGTGCGCGGCATTGACGAGAGCGTTATGCTCCTCGATCATCTCGGCGACCATTTTGCCGAGATCAACCAGCCCTCGCTTGCCGCAAGATTTTTCCGCAAGTCAAAAGAGGCGGCAAGGCGCAACGATCTGATAAGACAGGTCGTTTTCGGCCACGAAGATCCGACCGCCCTTCACATCAACAGCGGCCCCACAGAAGGGCAGGTAAAACCGGAAGATGTCAGCGAGGCCGCAGCATGAGTGCCGAGAGATAAAGGGAAATATCATTGTGCCGACGACGTCACCGCTCGCGATGCGAGATGACGCGGCAGTCGGGCCTGCGTCGTCCGGCATCGCCGCTCGATCGCGGACGAGATCGATCGGAGGCCATTAAAGAAATGTCGAAGCGTTCGAGTTCCACGGCAGCCGACGATGCCGGCACCAGATCACCGAAAAGCGGCGGCGACCTGCTGATCGTCGGTATCGGCGCGTCTGCGGGCGGCGTGGAGGCGCTGTCGATCTTTTTTGAAAATGTCCCGGCCGAGTCAGGGATCGCCTACGTCGTGATACTGCATCTCTCGCCTGACTACGAGAGCCGCCTCGCCGAGGTGCTCCAACGCGTTTCATCGATCCCGGTCGAGCAGGTCACCAAAAAGACAAAGGTCAGGCCCGATCACGTCTACGTCGTCCCGCCCGACAAGCACCTCGAGATGTCGAACGACTCCATTCTGGTAAAGCCGGTCGAGACCGACGAGGAGCGCAGGGCTCCGGTCGATATATTCTTTCGGACCCTCGCATCGACGCACGGCGCCAACGCCGTCGCCGTGATCCTCTCGGGCACGGGAGCCAACGGCTCGATGGGCCTCAAGCGTGTAAAGGAATTTGGCGGGGCGGTCTTTGTCCAAAACCCGCGCGAGGCTGAGTATAGCGAGATGCCTCGCAATGCCATCACGACCGAGATGATCGACGCCGTGCTCCCCATCGCCCAGATCCCGGCGGCGATAGTGACATATCGAAATAAACGCGGCTCGGTAGCGATCCCCGACGAGCCGACCGACCGCGAGGTCGACGACCAGAGGGCACTGCGTGAGATCTTTTTGCAGCTGCGGATGAGGACGGGTCACGATTTTTCGAACTACAAACGTCCGACGATGCTTCGCCGGATCGAGCGCCGGATAAGCGTGCTCGACCTGCCCGACATACGGTCTTACGCAAGCTACTTGCACGACCATCCCGAGGAGCCGCAGGCGCTGCTTAGAGATCTGCTGATCTCGGTAACAAACTTCTTTCGCGACAAAAAGGCCTTTGAGGCGCTGGAGACGCGCGTGCTCCCAGATCTTTTCGAAGGGCGGCCCAAGCATAGACCGGTCCGGATCTGGATACCGGGCTGCGCGACCGGCGAGGACGCGTATTCGATCGCGATGATGGCCGCCGAACTCACGATGGGCGATATCGAGAGGCCGCCGGTGCAGATCTTTGCGACCGACATCGACGAGCAGGCGATCGCCGTCGCGCGCGAAGGCGTCTATACCGCGAGCGACGCGGCAGACCTCTCGCCCGAACGGCTCCGGCGATTCTTTACCAAGGTGGGCGAGAGCTATCGCATCCGGCGCGAGATACGCGAGATGGTACTCTTTGCACAGCATAATCTGATCAAGGACCCGCCCTTCTCACATCTCGATCTCGTCTCTTGTCGAAACCTGCTGATCTACCTTAACCACAGCGCCCAGGAACGGGTGATGGAGACCGTTCATTTTGCGCTCCGGCCGGGCGGCTACCTTTTTATCGGCGCTTCGGAGACGGTCGACGGCTCGAGCGATCTTTTTAAGGCGTTTGATAAGGAGCATCGCATTTATCGGAGCCGTCAGGTGACGTCAAGGCCGTTTCCTGTGCCCGAGTCGGTGCCGGTCTATCGCGCGGCGTCGCTTCGGACCGAGGCGGTACAGAAAAAGACCGGCGAGGCCGTCGACCGGATCACGTACAACGACCTTCATCTGCGCCTGCTCGAAGAGTTTGCGCCGCCGTCGCTCGTCGTGAACGAAGAGTACGAGGTCGTACACCTGTCTCCGCGTGCGGGCAGGTATTTGCACGTGGTCGGCGGCGAGCCGAGCAGCAACCTCTTGCGGCTGATCCGCCCTGAGCTGCGGCTCGAGGCCAGGACCGCTCTCTTTCAGGCCGCGCAGCAGCAGACGAATGTCGAGGTCCAGGGGCTGAAGGTGCGCATCGGCGACCAGGACGAGACCATCGATCTGCTGATACGGCCGGTCCTGGGCGAGAACGATATCGCTCGCGGATTCATTCTCGTGATATTTCGACCGGCGGCGTCCGACGGCCGATCGGGAGCGGCACGGCCCGAGGACTACGTCGCACCGGAGCCGGTCGCACGGCAGCTGGAAGAAGAGCTGATACGTTCGCGAACCCAGCTGCAGGCCGCGCTCGAGCAGGCCGAAGTGCAGGCCGAGGAACTGCGCGCCTCTAACGAGGAATTGCAGGCGATGAACGAGGAGCTGCGCTCGTCCGCCGAGGAGCTCGAAACGAGCAAAGAGGAGCTGCAGTCGATCAATAAGGAGCTCACGACGGTCAATCAGGAGCTCAAGGTCAATATCGAGGAGCTCTCGCACACAAACAACAATTTCCAGAATCTCGTCAATTCGATCGACATCGGGACGATCTTTCTCGACCGCAGCCTGCGGGTCAACCTGTTTTCGCCGGCGGCTCGCGAGGTCTTTAATCTGCTCCCGGCCGACGTCGGACGGCCGTTGACGGATATCACCGGACGGATCGAATATGCCGAGCTCGACAAAGATGCCGATCGGGTCCTCGAGACGCTGCAGCCGGTCGAGCGCGAGGTGACGGGCCTCGACGGCCGCGTGCACCTGCTCAGGATCTTTCCGTACCGGACGAGTGACGACCGTATCAACGGCGTCGTTCTGACATTTGTCGACATTACCGACCGCAAGCGTGCCGAGCAGGCCCTCGCCGAGAGCGAAGAGCAGTTTCGCCGCGCCATCGAGGACGCCCCGATACCTGTCATCATGCACGCCGAGGATGGCGAGGTCCTGCAGGTCAGCCGCACGTGGACCGAGCTGACCGGCTATACGATAAAGGACGTGCCGACCGTTGACGCGTGGCTGACGCGCGCCTACGGCGAAGGCGCCGAGTCTGTGCGCTCGCATATGCAAGAGCTCTTCCGGGGCCGTCGCAAGACTGACGGGATCGAGTTCCCGATCCGTACGCGCAGCGGCGAGACGCGCTACTGGAGCTTTAGCGCGTCGTCGCCGGGTACGCTGCGAGACGGCCGTCGATTCATCGTCGGGATGGCGGTCGATATCACCGAGCGCATGAGGACGGACGAGGCCCTTAGACAGAGCGAGCAGCGAGCGCGCCTGCTTATCGAGAGTGCATCGGACTACGCGATCCTTACGCTCGATCCCGATCGCCGCGTGACCAGTTGGAGCAGCGGGGCCGAGGCCCTGCTCGGGTATGCCGACAGCGAGATCGTCGGCCGGACGGGCGATATCCTCTTCACGCCGGAGGATCGTAAAAAGGGCGAGCCTCTGCGAGAGGCGCAGACCGCCCGCGACGAGGGGCGGGCCCAGAACGAGCGGTGGCACCTGCGCAAGGACGGCACGTATTTCTGGGGCTCAGGCTCCGCGAGCCCGATCCGCGACGGCTCCGGCAAACTGATCGGCTTTGTCAAGATACTCCGCGACCTGACAGAGCGCCGCAAAGCTCAAGAGGCCCAAAGCGCCGACCTCGACGCGACCAGCCTGCTGCTCCAGCTCGGGGCACGTCTCGTGACCGAGGCCGACATTCAGACGCTCTACGACGAGGTCATGGCCGCGGCGATCAGGCTGACGCGTGCCGATGCAGGGACCGTACAGATCTTTGACGCCCGGACGAGAGAGCTGGTGCTGCTCGCCACAAGCGGATTTGACAGTAAGCTTACCGACCGTTTCCGACGAGTTGACGCCGGCAGCGGGACGTCGTGCGGCGTCGCGCTGCGAACCGGCAAGCGCTCATTCGTCGACTTTGATCCCGACGATCCCGAGATAACGAGCCGACTGCACGTCGAGGCCGGACTTCTCTCGGCGCAGTCGACGCCGCTGGTCTCGCGCTCGGGCGAGCGGATCGGGATGCTGAGCACTCACTGGCGGCGGGCGGGACACCGGCCCTCGGAACGCGAGCTGGAATTTCTGGACCTCCTCGCGCGGCAGGCCGCCGATTTTATCGAGCAGCGGCAGGCCGAGGAAAAACTTCGGCGCGCTGCCGAGCTCGACGCCTTCCGGGTAGAGCTGACCGACGCTTTGCGACCGCTCAGCGATCCGCAGGAGATACAGTCGGCCGCGTGCCGGGCGCTGGGCGAACATCTTCGGGTCGACCGCACGTACTTTGTCGAGGTCAACGAAGCCGACAATTTCGCCCGCGTCGAGCGCGATTACACGCGAGGCGCGTCGCCGTCGCTGGCGGGCGACTTTCAACTTGACGAGGTCGGATGGTCGGTCCCTTTCCTGCGGCGCGGCGAGATGGTCGTGGTGCGTGACGTCCGATCCTCAGACCTTGTACCCGATGCCGATCGCGGATGGATGGCCGAATTGCAGATCGCCGCCCATGTGTCGGTCCCGATAAACAAGACGGGCGCGCTTGTCGGCGCCCTATGCGTCACCGAGTCGGCCCCGCGTGACTGGACCGATACCGAGATCGAGCTCGTACGCGAGACGGCCGAGCGGATCTGGGAGGCCGTCGACCGTGCCCGTGCGGAGGCGGCACTGCGCGCTTCCGAGGAGAAGTACCGGTCGCGGGCCGCCGAGCTTCACGCGGTGCTCGAGAGCATGAGCGACGCCGTTTACATCGGATCGGCCGAAGGCATAAAGATCGCCAACCAGGCGGCCCTCGACCAGCTCGGATATTCGACGCTCGACGAGCTCAATCGCAGCGTCGACCCGCTCGCCGCCGACAGCCAGATGCGAGACGCCGAGACCGATCAGGTGATACCGGCGGAGAGTCAGCCATTTGCCCGCGCGCTCCGCGGCGAGAGGGTGACGCAGGACGTACGCGTTCGCCACCGGGCCGCGGGCCGTGACCGCATCGTGCGCAGCTCGGCCGCGCCGGTCATGATCGACGGCAAGATCGTCGCCGCCGTCACGGTCAATACCGACATCACCGAGCTAAAGCGGGCGCAGTTTGCCCTTGCAGCCTCAGAGGGCCGGATCCGAATGCTGATGGACAGCTTTGCCGATGTCGCCATCTTTACGACCGATCCCAACGGCATCGTGCAGCTTTGGAATCCCGGAGCCGAAAAGATCTTTGGCTTTACGGCCGACGAGCTGGTCGGCAAACGCTCAGGCGATATAGTCTTCACGCCCGAGGACATAGAACGCGGAGCTCCCGATGCCGAGCGGGCGACCGCCGTGCGCGACGGCAAGGCGCCCGACGATCGCTGGCACATCCGCAAGAGCGGCGAGCGCTTTTTTGCAAGCGGTCTGATGGTGCCGCTGACCGACGGCGAGGGCAAATTGATCGGCTACGGCAAGATCGCCTCCGACCTGACCGAGCGCAAGCGCTACGAGGACGAGCTTCGCGAGGCCCGCGAGCAGCTCGAGGCCCGCGTCGTCGAGCGCACGGCGGAACTGTCGCAGGCCAACGCCTCGCTTCGCCGGCAGATCGCGGACCGCAAGCGTGCCGAGGCCGAACGGATCCAGCTGCTCCGGCAGATCGTCACCACTCAGGAGGACGAGCGCCGCCGCATCGCTCGCGACCTGCACGATCAGATGGGACAGCGTCTGACGGCGCTCAGGCTGCAGCTGGCGCTGCTCAGGCAGCACAGCAGCGACGACAAGATCCGCTCCGAGGTCGAACGTCTGCAGGAGCTCGGCGAGAGGATCGACGCCGAGGTGAATTTCCTCGCATGGGAGCTCAGGCCCACCGTGCTCGACGATCTCGGCCTTGTCACCGCGGTCGAGAATTTTGTCCGCGAATGGTCGGGTCACTTCGGCATCGCCGCCGAGTTTCACTCGACCGGACTTGCCAAAAAGCGACTCGAGTCAGAGATCGAGACAAATCTCTACCGTATCGCGCAGGAGGCCCTCAACAATGTCTACAAGCACGCAGGCGCCACCCGCGTCAATGTGCTGCTTGAGCTGCGCAGAAAGGAGGTGGTCCTGATCGTCGAGGACGACGGCGTCGGCTTTGACATCGAGGGCCGCGGCAATGCCCAGGCGCAGAACGCCGACGGCATGGGACTATTGGGAATGCAGGAGCGCGCCGCGATCGTCGGCGGCTCGGTCGAGATCGAGACGGCACCCGACCACGGCACGACCGTCTTTGCCCGGATACCGGCCAGATTTGTAAAGAAAGATGAAGGACCAGGCGCCGAAAATATCGACAGCGAAGACAAGGATACTTCTCGCTGAGGACCACATCATCGTCCGCGAGGGCATCAAGCTGCTCGTGAACGATCAGCCCGACATGGAGGTCGTCGGCGAGGCCGGCAACGGCGCAGCCGCGCTCGCCCAGGCACAGAGACTCAAGCCCGACCTGGTCGTGATGGACATCTCCATGCCGGACGTCAACGGCCTGCTCGCCACACGGCGCCTGCGCAAGATGTGCCCCGACGTACGCATCCTTACGCTCACGCGACACACCGACGACGGGTATCTCCAGCAGCTCATCAAGGCCGGCGTCAACGGGTACGTGCTCAAGCAGAGCGCTCCGACCGAGCTCATCAACGCCATCCGCGCCGTGCGCTCCGGCAAGTCGTACATCGATCCGTCTCTGACAGACAAAGTGATGGGCGGCTTTGCCGCTCGGTCGGCCAGTTTGCGCGGCGACGGCCCGACCGACCTCACGCCGCGCGAGACCGAGATCCTCCGGCTCATCGCGTGGGGATACTCAAACAAGGAGATAGGCCAGCGCCTCGATATCAGCGTCAAGACGGTCGAGGCCCACAAGGCGAATACGATGCGCAAGCTCGGGATGACGAGCCGCATCGACATCGTCCGCTACGCCATCCTCCAGGGCTGGCTGCAGCAGGACACGTGATCCGATCACAAACTGTCTTTTTCGATCGCGTAGCGGCTGAGCTTGAGGTAGAGGCCCCGGCGCGTGAGGCCGAGCTCGCGCGCGACGCGCGAGATGTTCCAGTTATGACGCGCGAGCGCGGCTTTGATCATCTGTATCTCGAGCTCGGTCACGGCCTGCTCGAGCGTGCCGCCGGTCGAGGCGATATTCGCAAAGGGCATCAGCGGTCCGCCAAGGTCGTAGGACGTGATCGGCCGCGAAGCACCTTCTCTGACGCCGCTCCCGGCCGCCGGCGCGGCGAGCGGCCGCGCACCCTGCCGCAGCTCGGGCGAGAGATGATTCGGCATTATCACCTCGCCGTCGACGGCCCGCGCGACGATGCGCTGTATCTCGTTGGTGAGCTGGCGGACGTTGCCCTCCCAATTGCAGACCATCAGCAGGTCGACCGTCTGCGGCGTGATCGTGATGTCGTGCTTGCCAAACTTTTTTGCGTAGTGATCGATGTAGTAATTGACCAGCGGCGGGATCTCGCTGCGGCGCTCGCGCAGCGGCGGCACGCGCAGGCGAATGACGTTAAGCCGGTAGTACAGGTCCTCGCGAAAGGTCCCCTCGGCGACGCGGTCCTCCAGCGGCATATTCGTCGCGGCGATGACCCGCACGTCGACCTTGATCGGACGTCTCTCGCCGATCGGCTGCACCTCGCCCTCCTGTAAAAACCTGAGCAGCTTTGGCTGCACGTCGAGCGGCAGGTCGCCGACCTCGTCAAGAAAGAGCGTACCGCCGTCAGCCGCGCGAATGATGCCAGGCGAATCTGTCACGGCCCCGGTAAAGGCACCTTTGCGATAGCCGAACAGGTGTCCCTCGGCCAGCTCCTTAGGCACGGCCGTGCAGTTGAACGGGACAAAGATCCGGTCCTTTCGGTTAGAGATCGCGTGGATCGCCCGCGAGACGAGCTCCTTGCCTGTTCCGGACTCGCCCGTGACGAGCACCGTCACGTCGCTCGAACGGATCTTGTTGATCTCCTCGACAAGCGAATTCATCGCCGGCGACGAATGGATGAATCCCGGCATCAGCATTGCCGAGCTGTACGGATTGGCCTCCTGCTCGGTCGGCTGCGACTTTTCGCGCTCGCGCAGCGCGATGACATCCATCCCGAGCTCGACGACGCGGACCAGCGGCTGCAGCGACCCGCCGTCGCCGAGCACGGCGCCGTTTGCCGGGTTGATAAAGAGATACGCCGGCGCGGACGCGGGACTCTTGAGCGTGACGATGGCGAGATTCTTCTTTTTGGCGAACTGTTTCTCTTCGGATCTGAACTGTGCGTCGACAAACGCGCCGACCAGCGCCGAGCTCTCGTCAGGCGAGTAGCCGTGCGTGATGAAGGGCGCGAGACGCTTGGCCTCGTTGGTCTGCGCGACGATGATCCGCTTGGCCTGGCTCTCCTGCTGCAGCACGGCGACAAATTCTCTGAAGAGCAGCTCGCGAGAGGCCGTCGCCTCGGCCAGTCTTACGGTCAGCAGCTGCGATGCGCTCGAAGCGGCCCGCGACGCGGCGCCCGGCCCGCCTGCCGCAACGCCCTCCTGCTCGGAGGCTGAGGCTCGCGCCCTCCGCTCGGCGTCGTTGATCCGGTCGATGTACTGCTGCGTGCCCAGCCGCTCAAAGATCTCTCGTGCGGCGGCGAGATGCTTGAGCGCCCGGCGAGGCTTGTCGACGAGAGTCGACCCGACGAGCAGGTGCGCGAGCGCGGTGTGATAGACGTCGTGGGCCGCTTCAAAAATGGTCAGGCTCCGATTGAAATGATGGATCGCGAGCCCCGGATCGCCCGCGTTGAGCGCGGCGAGGCCGCGGATGCGCTGAATGTTGCCGAGGACAAAAAAGTCGGAGGTCGGGTCGTTGTCCTCGATGATCTTGAGCCGGTTGTCGCACTCGTCGACATCGCCTAGGCCGAGCGCCGCCTCGGCGAGGACGAGTCCTGCCATATTGATGTAATGCTTGTCGCCGATCTGCCGGCACAGCTCGATTGTCTCGCGAGCGGTCCGCGAGGCGCGGGCGAGATCGCCTTGCGCCAGGCAGCATCTCGCAAGGTTTCGCATCGCCTGGGCGACGTACCATTCCCGCTTGCCCTCGCGGGCGATGGCCACCGCCTCGTTGAGGTAGCGCTCGGCCTCGGCGTATTTGCCGCGGAGGATATTCAGCTCGCCGAGCGAGTCGAGGATACCGGCGCGATGCACGTGCTTGGTCTCGATCGCGAGGTCGAGAGCGCGGCGGATCATCTGCTCGGCGCGCGGCCATTCGCCGATATGCATGAGATTTATCCCGAGATTGTTGTACGCGATCAGCGAGTTAAGCTTGTGCTCGGTCTTTTCAAAAAAGCTGATCGAGCGCTCGAGACACGCGATGCCGTCCTCGGGCTTGCGCAAAAACCAGTACGCGCCCGACATATCCGAGTAGAGCTTGCCGAGCATAAAGGGCGCCGAGCGATCGCCGATGATCTGGACCCCGAGATCGAAATACTCGATCGACTTTTCGCTGTTGCCCTCCTGGTGGTAACTGAGGGCGATCTCGCGATATGCCTCGGCCATGCCGAGCCAGTTGCCCGACTCGCGAAAATAGTTGAGCGACCTTTCGGCGTAGTCGCGGCAGATCGGGCATTCGTTCAGCTTGCGGTAAACGCGTGCGAGAGCGCTGTCGACCGCTCCCGAGAGGTGCCTGAGTTCGATGTCCTCGGCCTTTTTAAGCGTCTGCTTGAGCAGCGTTACGGCCTTAGGGTGATCGTTGATGTTGTTGTACGAGATGCCGAGCTGCGTCAAGACCCTGACCTGCGTCTCGATCTTGAGTTTTGAGAGCACCTCCTCGTCCTCAAAGGCCTTGAGCTCGTCGAGTGCCTCCTTGTAACGACCGACCGTCTCCAGCGCGAACGAGAGCAGTCGTTTGAGATCGGCAAAATCGTCGGCGTCGTGTGACCATCTCTCGAGCGCGTCGCGGAGGATCTCTTCGGCCCGGCTCGAGCGGCCCTCTCGCAGCAGCCGGCCCGCTTCGCTAAAGACCTCGCCCAAGCGGTCTGGCGGCAGCGGCACCGCGGCCCGTGCGCCGTCCACACGGCCCGGACGCATTCCGATCGCCGGTCGCGCGGCCGCCGACTCGCGGAGCTTCGTTGTTGAAGGCGACACCCTTTTCATAGAATGCGGCGACCGTAATGACACGGATCGGACAGGTCTCGGGCCGCGGGGGTCGGGCCCTTTTGTCTTGAATTGGACTGGCTACCAGGTAAACAGCGCGTAGCGAATGTAGCAGAAACACGCCGGAGTGCACAACTTCTTAGCTCGGCCGGCCGATGCGCTCTCCGGACTTGCTTGAGCCTGTCGCAACCAGTTCGCAGGCACCGGACATCAAAGCCTTCGGCCGACGGCGGACGAAACAAGACGAACAAGACAACGCAACGTGCGTATTACCGGTTTCGATCGGGATCCTAAAGGCTCACCATGCAAGACGACGAACCCGACCCGCCGCAGCAGCGGCATCCGGTCTTTTTTGACGATCTTGGGCGACGACGACGCCTGCTCAATCTCGCCGCCGCGCTGGCCGCGGCGCTCGCGTCGATCCTCGGCGGGACCTTCCTTATCAGCGTCCTGATCAATCCTTTTTTGCCGCAGGTAAAACTCCGGCCGTCGCCGCTGCTCCCGCGGCCCTTCGATATCAGGTCGATCGTCCCCTCCGTTCCGTCGACCAAGAAAGAAGCCGCGGTCCGACAGGCGGGTGACAAGGCCAAAGGCGCGCGCCAAGACCTCGAAGAAAGGAAGCTCGCCGCAATGGCCCGCCGCACCGAAAGCCTGCTTTCGCGTTCGGCACCGACGCCGCCGACGGCGGATAGCTCTCGGGGCCGTCCGCTGGCCGTCGGCTTCTACGTCAACTGGGACAACTCAAGCTATACCTCGCTAAAGCAGAATATCGAGCGGCTCGATTGGGTCGTGCCCGAGTGGATCCGTCTCTCGGGCCATGATGACGAGCCGCTCGTCCTCGACATCGACCAAAAGGCCGTCGATCTGATCAAGCAGGAGCGGCCCGACCTGCCGATACTGCCGATCGTGCAGAACTACGAGAACGAGCAGTGGAGTTCCGACATACTCGTCCGCGCCATTACGACCGAGACAGCACGCCGGCGGCTGATCGGAGCTCTGCTCGACACGGTGGCGAAGAATGATTTCGGCGGCCTGACGATCGATTTCGAGGAGGTGCCGGCACGATCGCAGGACCAGTTGTTCATGTTCATGTCGGAGCTGCACGACGAATTCGCCTCGCACGGGCTGAGGCTCGCCGAGGCCGTGCCGTTCGACAATCCGGATTGGAATTACCGGGCGTTCGCCGGCGTCAACGATTATCTGATGCTGATGGCCTACGACCAGCATTGGTCGACCGGCGAGCCCGGGCCGGTCGCCGGCGAAGACTGGTTCGAAGCAGGACTTAAAAAGCGAATGTCCGAGCTTGACCCGCGCCGCACGATCGTCTGCATCGGCAACTACGGCTACGACTGGTCCAGCGACAAGAGCGAGGCGAGGACAGTCTCGTTCCAGGAGTCGCTGATCGCCGCCCGCGACTCGCTCGACGGCCCGGGCGAGATCAAATTCGATCCGGCGTCGCGGAATCCGCATTTCGAGTACGACGAGGACCACGGCTCGCACCATTCGCTGTGGTTTCTCGATGCGGTGACGGCGTCTAATCAGCTTCACGACGCGGAGCGATACGGCGTCGCGGGACTCGCGCTCTGGCGGCTGGGCAGCGAGGACCCGTCGCTGTGGAACGTCTTCGGTGCGGCCACGGATGCGGCGTCGACCGACGATCTCGCTACGATCAAGTACGGTTACGACGTCGACTTTGAAGGCACGGGCGAGATCCTGCAGGTCACAGCCGTGCCGCAGGACGGGCGGCGCGATCTCAAGATGGACCCGGAGTCGGGCGAGATCGCCGGCGAGGTTTACCGGCAGATCCCGACCTCGTATGTCATGCAGCGGACCGGCGACCGGCCGGGGAAGATCGTCTTGACCTTTGACGACGGGCCGGATCCGGTCTACACGCCAAAGATCCTCGACATACTGCGCGAAAAGAACGTCAAGGCGACATTCTTCATCGTCGGCGAGAACGGCCAGTCGAATCCGACCCTCGTCAAACGCATCGCCGACGACGGCCACGAGATCGGCAATCATTCGTTCACGCATCCCAATCTCGGCGAGGTGCCGCGGCAGATCACCGAGCTCGAGCTCAACGCGACGCAGCGGCTGATCGAGTCGATCACCGGCCGCTCGACGCGCCTGTTTCGCGCGCCTTACTTTGGCGATGCCGAGCCGCGAACGCCGGACGAAGTCGAGCCGACCGTGCTCGCACAGGAACTCGGCTACATTTCGGTCGGACTGCATCTCGACCCCGACGATTGGAAGCTGGTCAATGACGACGGCACGCCTCACACCTCGGATCAGATCGTCAACGAAGTGCTCGCCGCGGCGGCCGTGTCGACGCCCGAGGAGCGCGGCAGCGTCGTGCTGCTGCACGACAGCGGCGGCGACCGATCGGCGACGGTAAATGCGCTACCGAAGTTGATCGACGAGCTGCGCTCGCGCGGTTACGAATTTACGACGGTCGCCGATCTTGCAGGCATCTCGCCGGAGCAGGCAATGCCGCGGGTGCCGGAGAATCAATCTTTCTACGCTGCGGCGGACGCCTGTTTCTTTTACTCGGTATCGCTCGCCGGCTGGCTGATGAAGTGGCTCTTCGTGATCGGCATCGCGCTGGGCTTGGGCCGAATGGCCGTCATCGGCGTGCTCGCGCTCGCGCAATATCTGCGTTCGCGGCGTCGCGAGAGGCTGCACTTCGGCGAGGGTTTCGAGCCGCTCGTCTCGGTGGTCGTGCCGGCCTATAACGAAGAAATCGTCATCCGCCGCACGGTCGACAGCCTGCTCGCGTCCGACTACGCCGATCTCGAGGTGCTCGTCGTCGACGACGGCTCGACCGACGACACGTACCGTATCGCGCTCGAGGCCTACGCCGGCGATCGGCGCGTTTCCGTATTTACCAAGCCGAACGCCGGCAAGGCCGAGGCCTTGAATTTCGGCTGGCGCAAGGCAAAGGGCGAGATCGTGATCGGGCTCGACGCCGATACGATCTTTGACCGCGGCACGATCTCGGCGCTCGCGCATCGCTTCGTTGATCCGGCTGCCGGCGCGATCGCCGGCAACGCAAAGGTCGGCAACCGGATCAACGTGGTTACCAAATGGCAGGCGCTCGAGTACGTTACGTCGCAAAACTTTGACCGCCGCGCGTTCTCGTCGCTCAACTGCATTACGGTGGTCCCCGGCGCGGTCGGCGCGTGGCGGCGGTCGGTGCTCGAGGAGACGGGCGGATTCTCGTCCGACACGCTCGCCGAGGACCAGGACCTCACGATCGAGGTCCGCAAACGCGGATACAAGATCGGCTACGAAGAAGCTGCCGTCGCCTGGACCGAGGCTCCCGATACGCTGCTAACTCTCGCAAAGCAGCGCTTCCGGTGGTCGTTTGGCACGCTGCAGTGCATGTGGAAGCATCGCCACGCCCTTTTCGATCCGCGGCACGGCACGCTCGGCTTCGTCGCGATGCCGAACGTCTGGATCTTTCAGGTCTTGTTCCCGCTGATCTCGCCGCTGATGGACCTGATGTTTGTCTGGACGCTCGTCTCGGCGGTCATCGGATATCTTGAACATCAGAAGGAGTACGCTCACACACCGACAAACTTGAACCAAGTGCTCTTTTACTACGCGCTCTTTTTAACGGTCGATTGGCTCGGCGCGTTTCTCGCGTTTCTGATGGAAAAGACCGAGGAGAAACGTCTGCTCTGGTGGCTGCTCATACAGCGCTTCGGCTACCGGCAGGTGATGTATTGGGTAATGGTCAGATCGGTCTTCACCGCGCTGCGCGGCGCGATAGTCGGCTGGGGCAAGCTCGAACGCAAAGCAACCGTCGAAGCGCGTGCAGAGCCGTAAGAGCGGCATTTATGCTGCCTTTGGCTTCTGTGATTAAATTCACCCTATGCCCGAGTTTCCGGATATCGAGCAAGGCAGCGAGACCGCGGTCGAGAGCGAGACCAAGCTCGAGAAGCCAAAGCTCTTTAAGGTCATACTGCACAACGACGACTTTACGACGATGGACTTTGTCGTCTTTGTGCTCGAGTACGTCTTTCGCCGCTCAGAGCTCGAGGCGCTCACGATCATGCTCAAGGTCCACAACGAGGGCTCCGGCGTCGCGGGCGTTTACCCGTACGAGATCGCCAATATGAAGGCGCAAAAGACGATCAATCTCGCGCGTGCCCGCGAGTTTCCGCTGCTGTGCACGGTCGAAGAGGAATAGGTGTGACAAGACCGGCTCCGCGATAGAAGGCTTGCGGCCGCTTGTGGTAATCTAAACGCGAATATGCGGAGGCCATCGCCCATTATTATCAGGATCGACGGGACTAACGCCCGGCCCTAGCCGAGCAGCTGCACCGAATGTGCCTTGCGAGTCCCAAGCCGAACAAAAAAGGCTTGGGGCTTTTTGATTTATCGATATCGATCTGCCGAGCGTGCGGACCGGCGGGTCCTTTCAAAACGAATTTATTCCTATGGCTGAAGAGCTTGATCTTAAAAAGACGGTCAACTTACCAAAAACGAACTTTTCTCAAAAGGCCAATCTCGGCCAGAGCGAGCCGGCGCGGCTCAAGAAGTGGAAAGAAATGGGCCTCTACGAGCGCATCGCCGAGGCACGCGCGGGCCGCGACAAATTTATCCTGCACGACGGCCCGCCGTACGCCAACGCGGACATTCACATCGGCACGGCGCTCAACAAGATCCTCAAGGACTTTGTCGTCAAGACGCGCTCCATGATGGGCTACGACGCGCCCTACGTGCCCGGTTACGACTGCCACGGTCTGCCGATCGAGAACCTCGTCGAAAAGAAGCTCACCGAAAAAGGCAAGAACAAGAACGACCTGCCGGTCGCGACCTTTCGCCGCCTCTGCCGCGAGCACGCCTCGACGGCGATGAACAACCAGACGCGCGACTTCCAGCGGCTCGGCATCCTCGGCGAATGGGAAAATCCGTATCTCACGATGTCGCCCGAGTACGAGTCGTCGACGGCGCGTCTGTTCGGGAAATTCCTCGAGCGCGGTTATGTCTACAAAGGCCTGCGGCCGGTCTATTGGTGCATCTTTCACCAGACGGCGCTCGCCGAAGCTGAGGTCGAATACAGGGACCACACTTCGCCGTCCGTTTATGTGAAGTTCCCGCTTAAATCCGACCCGGCCGAGATCGACCCGGCACTCGCGGGCAAAAATGTTTCGGTCGTGATCTGGACGACCACGCCGTGGACGCTGCCGGCGAATATGGGCATCGCGGTCCATCCGGAATTCGAATATTCCGCGATCGAAGTTCAGAGTGACGGCTTTAGCCGTTCGAACGTGGGAGAAGAAACGACTGAAGGCGTCACTCTTACGAGTGAGGTTTACATCGTCGCGTCGGAACTGGCGAGATCTTTTGCCCTGACGTGCGGCTTCGAAGATTACGTCGAGCTCGCGCGATTTAAAGGAACCAAGCTCGACCGTCTCGAGGCTCGGCACCCGTGGATCGACCGCACCTCGCTCATCATGAACGGCGAACACGTCACGCTCGGCGAGGCCGACGCAGAGACCGAGCTCGACGTGCGTTTCGAAAACAAGGCCGCGGGCAAATCCGGCACCGGCTGCGTACACACCGCACCGGGCCACGGTGCCGACGACTTTCACATCGGCAAGCGTTACGGGCTCGAGATCTATAACCCGGTCGACAGCGCCGGCAGATTCATCGAGGAGGTCGAGCACTTTGGCGGGATGGACATCTTTGAGGCGAATCCGAAGATCGTCGATTTCCTGCGCGAGCGCGGGATGCTGCTGCACTCAGAGAAATATCAGCACCGCTACCCGCACTGCTGGCGCTGCAAAAATCCGGTCGTCTTTCGTGCGACGCCGCAGTGGTTCATCTCGATGGACGACGTGAATGCGGAACGCGGAGTGCAGAATGCGGGATCTTCAGGAGCAGAGGATCTAGCTTCAGACAACGCGGGCCAAGAGATCCGCAGTCCGCGATCCGAGATCCGAAATCCAACCGGTCTCCGTCAGCAGGCCCTGCGAGAGATCGGCCGCGTCAAATGGCATCCGGCGTGGGGAGAGGACCGGATGCGGAATATGTTCAAGGGCCGCCCCGACTGGTGCGTCTCGCGGCAGCGCGTGTGGGGCGTGCCGATCCCTGTCTTTTACTGCCAAGACTGCGAAGAGGCCGTCGCCGACTCGAAGGTCGTCGATCACGTCGCCGACATCTTTGCGAAGGAAACGGCCGACGCGTGGTATGCGCGGCCCGAGAGCGAACTGCTGCCCGACGGATTTGTTTGTCCGCAGTGCGGCGGCGGTGAATTTCGTAAAGAGACCGACATTCTCGATGTCTGGTTCGACTCCGGCTCGAGCTGCGTCGCCGTGCTCGAGACTCGCGGCGAAACGCTGCGCTTCCCGGCGGACGTTTATCTCGAAGGCGGCGATCAGTACCGCGGCTGGTTCAACTCAAGCCTGATGTGCGGGCTTGCGGCGCACGACGAGGCTCCGTACCGGCAGATCATCACGCACGGCTGGGTCGTCGACGGCGAGGGCCGCAAGCAGTCAAAATCGCTCGGCAACGTGACGGCCCCGCAGGAGATCATCGACAAGTCCGGCGCCGAGATCCTGCGTCTTTGGGCCGCAGCGGTCGATTACACCGAGGACGTTCGCTGCTCGGACGAGATCCTCTCGCGCGTGGTCGACGCGTACCGCAAGATGCGCAACACACTGCGCTACGCGCTCGGTAATCTCGACGGCTTTGATCCGGCATCCGATTCGGTCGCCGAGAGCGAAATGCTCGAGATCGACCGGTGGGCACTTGCGAGC
The DNA here is from genome assembly GCA_046313635.1 of Pyrinomonadaceae bacterium. Lineage (GTDB taxonomy): Bacteria > Acidobacteriota > Blastocatellia > Pyrinomonadales > Pyrinomonadaceae > OLB17. The sequence continues at coordinate 29,906 of JBKBYA010000007.1, forward strand.
CTCGATGCGGTCACGGCCCGCGTGCTCGAGGGCTACCGGACGTACGACTTTCAGGCCGCGTACAACGCGCTCTACAACCTCTGCACGGTGACGCTGTCGGCCCGCTACTTTGACATCATCAAAGACCGGCTCTACATCCGTGCTCCGAAGTCGGTCGAGAGGCGTTCCGCGCAGACGGCGCTCTATACGATAGCCGACACGCTCTGCCGTCTGCTCGCTCCCGTGCTCGCATTCACGGCGGACGAAGCGTGGGAGAATCTGCCGGGCGAGCGGCCGGCGTCGGTGCATATCGCCGAGTTTCCGCAGGTGAGCGAGGCCGACAATTCGGCTCTGATATCTAATTGGGAAAGACTCTTCGCGATCCGCGACGAGGTGCTCAAGGCGCTCGAGGACGCCCGCAGCCAGAAGCAACTCGGCTCGTCGCTCGAGGCCAAGGTCGTGCTGACGGTCGACACCGAAACGTCGCGATTCCTGCTCGACTATTTTGCAGATCTGCGGTACATCTTCATCGTCTCGCAGGTCGAGGTGCACGAGGGCGACGCCGCGGGCGTGAAGGTCGAAATCCAAAAAGCCGACGGGCAAAAGTGCGAACGCTGCTGGAACTACTCGGCCCGCGTCGGGGAATTTGAGAAATATCCGACCGTCTGCGAACGCTGCGCCGACGCGCTCGTCGAGATCGAAAAATCCGCGTTGGCCTGAACTCTTAACTTTGCGCACTTTGCGAAAAGCTTAGCGGCCTTTGCGGTTTGAATTTCTTTGTAACCGCAAAGATCGCAAAGAGGAACGCAAAGGACGCAAAGAGGAATTGGAAATGATCAGACGATCACTGCTCTTCTGTTTCCTGATCGGCCTCGCCGCCGCGGCAGATGCGCAGTCGGTTTACACGCCTGAGAAAGGCTCGCCCGAGCGCAAGGCGATCGTCGACGCGCTGCGGATGCCGGTCGAGCGCGACCTTAGGCAGAAGATCGTTTTTGTCGCCGACACGTTCAACGTCTCCGGCAGCTGGGCCTTTGTCGGCGGCACGCCGCAGAAGCCGGACGGCAAGCGGCCGGACTACAGCATCACAAAGTACGCGTCGGCGGTGGACGCCGGGGCCTTTGACAACAACTTCTTCGCGCTTTTGAAAAAGACGAGGGGCGTCTGGCGCGTGACGACATTCGCGATCGGCTGCACCGACGTCTGCTACGCCGACTGGTGGCGACGCTATAAGGCTCCGAGGGCCGTCTTTCCATATACAGAGCAGTGACCAAACGAGACATTATCTGGAAACTCGCCTACCTCGCCATCGCGGGCGGCGTCTTTATGATCGACCAGTCGACCAAGGCGTGGGCCGTGAGCCGTCTGCGGTTTGGCGACGACCGGGCGGTGATACCGGGCTTTTTGAATTTCGCGTACGCGACGAATACGGGTGTCGCCTTTTCGATGTTTGACGATCACGGCGATGCCGGCCGCTGGGGTCTCTCGATCGTCGCCGGCATCGCGGGCGTGCTTGTGCTCTACTTCTTTTGGCGAACGCCGCGGACCGACGACCGCGTCCTCGGCGCGCTCGCGCTGCTGCTCGCCGGTATCGCCGGCAACGTCACCGACCGGGTGAGGCTCGGCCACGTCATCGACTTTATCGACGTGCAGTTCGGCTCGTGGCACTACCCGACATTCAACGTCGCCGACATCGCCATCTGCCTCGGCGCCGGGCTGCTGATCATCGACGTGTTTCTTGCTAAGAAGAAAGACAGCAGGACGAATGGGACGGCTGAGGACGGAGCGATCGCAAATCGAAATTCGCAAATCGAAAATAACTGATGTATCCCGAACTTTTCCGCATCGGCAATTTTCCCGTCACGAGCTACGGCCTTTGGCTCGCGGTCGGGATGCTGCTCGCTTTGTTTGTCGCCGCGCGGCTTGCGGGCCGTGACGGGCTGCCTCGCGAGCGAATCTACGATCTCGGTCTCTGGACGCTGATCGGCGGACTGCTCGGCTCAAAGCTGCTGATGATGTTTACCGAGCCGGGCGTGCAGGTTTTCACTCTCGATTTTCTGCGGTCGGGCGGCGTTTACTACGGCGGCTTTCTCGGCGGCTTTTTGGCGCTAGTGGTGCTGATCAGGTTTTACAAGCTGCCGTTCTGGAAGGTGGCCGACGCCTTTGCACCGGGCGTCGCGCTCGGGCAGGCGTTCGGCCGTCAGGGATGTTTTGCCGCGGGCTGCTGCTGGGGCAAGCCGACCGACCTTTTTTGGGGCGTGCACTTTACCGAGGCCGGCCACGAATACACGGGTGTACCGACCTACGGGCCTGACGGCAGCGAATTGTTTCTGCATCCGACGCAGCTCTACGAGTCGTTCTTTATGGTGCTCGTCTTTGCGCTGCTGTACTACCTGCATCGCCGCAAAAAGTTTGACGGTCAGGTGCTGATCGCGTACGGCATCGTTTACTCGATCTTTCGATTCCTGATCGAATTTGTCCGCGATGATCCGCGCGGCGACGTCGCGGGTCTCACAAGCCTGACGGGCCTCTCGACATCGCAGCTCATCAGCCTCGTCGTCGCGGCGGGAGCGATCGTCTTTATGATCGTGCGCCTGCGCAAGGCCGGAGCAGAGGAGAAGTGAGAGCTGATAGCTGATAGCTGTCAGCTATCAGCTATTCCAAACCAGTCTTGCGATCGACCGACACAAACCAACAGTTCATTGCGTCCGGCGCCGATGCCGGCATGCGGCTCGATGCGTTTCTCGCCGCGAAGATCGACGGCTGGTCGCGGTCGCGGCTCCAGCGTCTGATCGAGGACGGCGACGTTCTCGTCAATCAGAAGCAGACAAAAGCGTCGTACAAGCTGCGCGACGGTGACGAGATCGACGTCGAACTGACAGAGATACCGACCGCTCGATTCGAGCCCGAGTACATTCCGCTCGACATCGTCTTTGAAGACGAGCATCTCGCCGTCATCAATAAGCCCGCTGGGATGGTCGTGCATCCCGGCGCGGGCGTCTCGTCGGGCACTCTCGCCAACGCGATCGCGTGGCACTTCGAGTCAGAACCACCTGCGTCAGCGGGTGGTCAGTTCGCCGATCCGGCGAGAGACTGGCCGCCTGCTGACGCGGGCGGTTCTGACCGGGTCGGCATCGTTCATCGTCTTGATAAGGACACCTCGGGGCTGATCGTCGTCGCCAAAGACGAACGTACGCACGAGGCGCTCGCGGAGCAGTTTCGCAGCCGAACTGTTTACAAAAAGTACGTCGCACTCGTGCACGGCAGCCCGCGTGAGGATCAGGGCAAGATCGACCGTCCGATCGCACGCGACCGATGGCACCGGACCAAGATGACCGCAGCCGCGAACGGCCGCGCCGCGCTCTCGCTGTGGAAAGTGCGCGAGCGTTTTGAAAAATTCACGCTCCTAGACGTCGAGATCAAAACGGGCCGCACGCACCAGATCCGCGTTCATCTCGCGTCGATCAATCACCCGGTCGTCGGCGACGCCGTCTACAACGAGGGCCGCGACAACACTATCGCCGACCAGACGATCAAAAAGGCCGTCGCCGGTCTCGGCCGATTTTTTCTTCACGCGGAGACTCTCGCCGTCGATCACCCCGCGACGGGCGAACGCCTGAAATTTACCTCACCGCTCCCCGACGAACTACATCGTCTGCTCGATCTTCTTCGCTCTTAGCCGCTGCATCTCCACACGCTCATTGCATTTCCGGTGGCCGCACGTCGGCCCGGACCGAAAATGCCGTCTGCATAGGACGCTCGGCGGTCCGCTTTTGCGCGGCGGCAGGCGGGGTCAGGAGGATAGAGGCCGCGGCGGCCGCGACGAGCGAGAGGTCGATCAGGTTGAGTTTCATTCTTTTTTCACTTTCCTTGGTTAGATTTCCCCTTCTGCGATCGCCCTGTGCGCGCGGCGCGGCAAAAAAGACACCTCGGCGTCGATCCGAGATATTCGCGCGTCGCCGGGGCGATCGGTGTGTGTGATAACTTATCTGAAAAAATCCGAGCTCACCGATCAATAAAACAATGGATCTTTACAAACCCGTACTCCTCATCGCTCTCGTACTCTCGTCTGCGTTTGTCTCTAGCGCGCAGCGCATCGACGTCGTCCCGCGGCCCGACGCGGTCGTGCCGAAGAGCGGCGAATTCAAGCTCGGGCGCAAGACAAAGATCGTCTCCGCGAGCGAGCCCGCGCGCAGGATGGCCGGCATCCTCAACGGCCTGCTCAAGCGCAATTTCGGTCTCGAGCTGGAGGTGACTGACGGTCGGCCGGCCAAGAACAAGATCGAACTGATCATCGCTCTCCCCTCCGGCGGCGCGCGGCTCGGCGAGGACTACACGCTCGAGGTGACGCGCGACTCGATCACTATTGCAGGCACCGAGGCCGGGGCCTTTTACGGCATACAGACGCTCATGCAGCTGCTGCCGGCCGCGGGCGGCAGAGCGAGCTACAAGGTGCCCGCCGTCGAGATCCGCGACCAGCCGCGCTTCGGCTATCGCGGAATGCATCTCGACGTGAGCCGGCATTTCTTCACGGTCGAATTCGTCAAGAAGTACATCGACCTGATGTCGCAGTACAAGTTCAACACTTTTCACTGGCACCTGACCGACGATCAGGGCTGGCGGATCGAGATCAAAAAGTATCCGCGGCTGACCGAGGTCGGCTCCAAGCGGCCCGAAACGGTCGTCGGCCGAAACCTCTCGCCCTACATCGGCGACAAGACGCCCGTCGAGGGCTTTTACACACAGGACGAGATCCGCGACGTCGTCGCCTACGCGAGGGCCCGATACGTCACCGTCATTCCCGAGATCGAATTGCCGGGCCACGCGTCTGCCGCGATCGCCGCGTATCCGCAGCTCGGCTGCAAGACGGACCTTCAGTACAAGGTGCAGACGACTTGGGGAATTTTCAAAGAGACGTTTTGCCCGACCGACGAAACCTTTAAGTTTCTCGAGGACGTGCTGGCCGAGGTGATCGAGCTGTTTCCCGACTCGCCGTACATTCACATCGGCGGCGACGAGGTCTTAAAAGATCATTGGAAGGAGTCTGAATTCGTACAGCAGCTAAAGCAGCGCGAGAGTCTCAAGGACGAGCACGAGGTGCAGAGCTACTTTGTGCGGCGGATCGAGCGGTTCATCAACTCCAAAGGCAAAAAGATCATCGGTTGGGACGAGATACTCGAGGGCGGCGTCGCGCCGAACGCGACCATCATGAGCTGGCGCGGCGAGCGGGGCGGCATCGAGGCCGCCAAGGCAAAACACGACGTCATAATGACGCCGAACACATACGTCTACTTCGACTACGGCCAAGGCGACCCGGCGTTCGAGCCGCTCAATATCGGCAGTTACATTCCGCTCGCAAAGGTCTACGGCTGGGACCCCGTGCCCAAAGACCTGACCGCGGACGAGGCCAGGTACATCCTCGGCGGTCAGGCCAACGTCTGGACCGAGTATCTAAAGACGCCGCAGGCGGTCGAGTATATGGCCTTTCCGCGGATGATCGCGCTCGCCGAGGCGCTGTGGACGCGGCCCGAGAACAAGGACCACGCCGACTTTGCCCGCCGCCTCGCCGCGCATCTGCCGCGGCTCGACCGGCAGAATGTGAACTATCGCATCCCCGAGCCCGCCGGCCTGCGAAATATGTTTGTCCCAACGGCGGGCGACGGCAAGGTCGAGCTCGCGCTGACGCCATTTGCCGCCGGGCAAAAGATCTACTACACGACCGACGGCTCGACGCCGGACGAGAGGTCGGCAGAGTATCGCGGCCCGATCGCTTTGAGTCTTGCGTCCGGCGAGATCAAAACTTTGAAAACGATCGTCGCGACGCCGACCGGCCGGAAGAGCGTCGTCTATGCCGCGACCATCGTCCGCCGCGACCCGCTGCCGGCGTCCACGCTGAGCGAGAGGAGGCCGGGAGTCGACTTTGAACTCTTGATACCGAACGACGACGCACGGGCAAAGGACGGCGTAATCCGCGCCGAGACTCGCTCGATCACCCTCGACCAATTCGCAAGGAGCTACGACCTCAAGAAACCCTTTGCCGTCACATTCGACGGCTACATCAACGCGCCCGTCGACGGCGTGTACGAGCTGCAGGCCGACGCGACATGGGACGTCACTGTCGTGCTCGACGGTGAAAAGCTGATCGACGACGCCGGCACAAAAGACCGCAGGGTGCGATCGGCGATCGTCCCGCTCAAGGCCGGGCTGCACAAGATCTCGCTGCGCTACAACCATCGCGGCGGCGACGCGACTTTCAGATTCCTGTTCGGGCAAAAGGGCCAGGGTCTCTCGCGGCTCTACGGCGGCGAGTTTGTGCATTGAGATGCTTCCCGCAAAGTCGCAAAGCTGCGAAGATGACGACGCAGGGCCCCGCAGAGTTTATTCCATTGCGGTCCTTGCGGCTTTGCGTGAAACTTCCTATCGATCATGAAAAAGCTCCTCGTTCTCGTCCTCCTGCTCACCGCTCACTCCTTACTGCTCCCTACACATGCGCAGCGCGCGACGACGGTCGACCACACACGCTGGGTGAATCCCTTTATAGGCACCGGCGGTCACGGTCACACTTTTCCCGGCGCGGTGGTGCCCTTCGGAATGGTCCAGCTCTCGCCCGACACGCGCGAAGCGAACTGGGACGGGTCGTCCGGCTACCACTACTCGGACGATGTGATCTACGGCTTTTCGCACACGCACCTGAGCGGGACCGGCATTCCGGACGGCTGCGATATTTTGTTCATGCCGACGGTCGGCAGGCCGCAGTTTTTCGCGAAGGCCGGCGACAGGTCAGTCAACGGTTACGCCTCAAAATTCTCGCACGCTAACGAAAAGGCGGAGCCGGGTTATTACTCGGTAAGGCTGGATGACGACGGGATCTTTGCCGAAATGACGGCGACCAAGCGCGTCGGGTTTCACCGCTATACTTTTCCGGCCGATGCCGAGGCAAAGATCACACTCGATCTAACTTGGCGGGACAAAACGCTGATGTCACAGATCGATGTCAAAGGAGATCGGATAGAAGGATGGCGGCGTTCATCTTCGTGGGCAAGAGACCAGACCATATACTTCGCAGCCCAATTTTCCGAGCGTTTCGCTGCACCATATTGGCACGAGGAATACATCTATCCAGAGCCTCATATCACAGAGCACCAGGCGTGGATCGATAGAAGTCTTGGTCAAAATATCAGAGTAGCCTTCCCGTTCAGTAAGCCTAAGAATCGACAGATCCTGCTCAAGGTCGCCGTCTCCTACGTCTCGATCGAAGGCGCTCGCAAGAATCTTGAGGCCGAGCTTCCCGGCTGGGATTTTGACAAGGTGCGTGCCGACGCAAAGGATGCTTGGAACAAAGAGCTGAGCAAGATCAAGGTCTCTGGCGGGACGCCGGAGCAGACGACCAACTTCTACACGGCGCTCTATCACACGATGATCCACCCGAGCGTCTTCAACGACGTTGACGGCCGGTATCGCGGGCTGGACGGCAAGGTGCATATTCTACGGAACGCGGACGCCCTCGTCCGCAATGAGCGTGGAGCGCGAAGAACAGCTGACGCCGCAAGCGGCGTTGGCGGACGAGGGCGTCCGCGTTCCGAGCAATACACCGTCTTCTCGCTGTGGGACACGTTCCGCGCGGCGCATCCGCTTTATACGATCATCGACCAGCGGCGCACGGTCGACTTTATCAACACGTTCATCCGAATCTACGAGCAGGGCGGGCGGCTGCCGGTGTGGGAATTGTGGGGCAACGAGACCGACACGATGATCGGCTATCACGCGGTGCCTGTGATCGCCGACGCGATGGCGAAGGGCATCAAGGGCTTTGACTACGAAAAGGCTTACGAGGCCGCGAAGCACTCCGCCGAGCTCGACAACTTCGGCCTCGCAGCCTACAAACGCCGCGGATACATCTCGATGGAGGACGAGAACGAGTCGGTCTCGCGAACGCTCGAGTACGCCTACGACGACTGGTGCATCATGAGCATGGCGTCGCTGCTCTTTAACTACCGTTCGCTCGGCCCCGGCGCGAAGAACGTGAATGCTGAGAACGACCCCTACTTGAAAGATCTCGCGAGAGACATCGACCATTACCGCCGGCGCGCCGGTAATTTCGAAAACCTCTTTGACACAAAGACCGGCTTCTTCCGCCCGAAAAGGAACGGCGGATTTGTCGAGCCCTTTGCGCCGAACGAGGTGACGTTCGGATTCACCGAGGGCAACTCGTGGCAGTACTCCTTCTTTGTCCCGCACGACGTGACGCGGCTGATGGAGCTGATGGGCGGACAAGACAAATTCGTGGCAAAACTCGACGAGCTCTTTACCACCGAACAAAAACTGGCGGGGCGTGAGCAGGCCGATCTCACGGGCCTCATCGGCCAGTACGCTCACGGCAACGAACCTTCGCACCACATCGCTTATCTCTACAACTACGCGGGCCGGCCGTCGAAAACCCAAAAGTACGTCCGCCGGATAATGGACGAATTCTACAAGCCGACGCCCGACGGCCTGATCGGCAACGAGGACTGCGGCCAGATGTCTGCGTGGTACGTGCTGAGCGCGAGCGGCTTTTATCCAGTAGTGCCCGGCCAGACGCGTTACGAGCTGGGCACGCCGCTCTTCAAACAGATCGCCTTCGATCTCGAGAACGGAAAGCGCTTTGTCGTCCGCGCGCCGAATGTCTCGCCGAAGAATATCTATGTAAAGTCGGCGCGTTGGAACGGCCGGCCGCAGACGGTCTCGTATCTCGTACACGAGCAGATCATGGCCGGCGGCGTTCTCGAGCTCGAGATGAGCGACACGCCGAACGACGCGGCATTTGAGCACTACTCGTCCACTACCGTTTACCAGGACCGCCCGGCCGTGCCGGCGATCGACGGCGGAGGACGGGTCTTTGTCTCGTCGACCAAAGTGTCTCTGACCTCGACGCGGCGAAACGCAAAGATCTACTACACTCTTGACGGCAGCAAGCCGGGACGAAATTCGAATTTGTACACCGGCCCATTTGTCATCGACAAGACCACGACGATAAAGGCGATCGCGGTCGCCGGCGACGGGGCCGCTTCGCTGACGGCCGAAGCGACATTCCAAAAGCAGCCCAACGACTGGACCGTCAAAGTGCTCTCCGGCTACAGCTCGCAGTACACGGGCGGCGGCGACAACGCGATCGTTGACGGCATTCGCGGGACGACGAATTTTGCGAGCGGCGAATGGCAGGGCGTGCAGGGCAAAACTTACGAAGCCGTCGTCGATCTGCGGCGAATGACGGAGATCAAAGAATTGGGCGCGAGCTTCCTGCAGGTCGCCGGACCGTGGATCTGGATGCCGGACCGCGTCGAGTTTGAAGTGTCGACCGACGGCGCGAGCTTTGTAAAAGCGGCCGAGATCCGCCCCGCATTTCCGCAGGACGAGATGACGCCGACGATCAAAGAGTTTCGGCGGTCGATCACGCCGACGCGGGCGCGATACGTGCGGATTCGAGCGTTCAACTTCGGCAAGATCCCGTCGTGGCATCCGGGCGCAGGCGGCTGGCCGTGGATCTTTATCGACGAGATCTTCGTCAGCTGACGCCCCTGGCGCGGAGGGCCGCGAAGTTATCGGCCGCTGACGTGACGACCGTCACACGATGACGACTTGCGGCCATTTAAATTCGATTTGAGTCGCCCGAGAATGAACGTGCACACATTAAAACTTGTCATCGCCGCGATCGGCATCGGGCTGGCGGTCGGCGTAAGCGCGTATACCTTTGTCTATGCGAAGGGATACTCGTATCTCAGCAACGATCCGAATTCGTGCGCGAACTGTCACGTGATGAACGAGCAGTACAACGCCTGGCAAAAGTCGAGTCACCATTCGGTTGCGACGTGCAACGACTGTCACACGCCGCACGACGTCTTGAACAAGTATTACACCAAGGCCTCGAACGGCTTTTGGCACTCGTACTACTTCACGACCAATTCATTTCACGAGCCGATCCAGATCACCGAGCGCAATCGCCAGGTGACCGAAGCGTCGTGCCGCAATTGCCATCAGACGATGGTCGAGTCGATCACCGCTGGCGCCGCGGCAAGACAGCACCCCGAAATGGACGAGGGCGTCTCATGCATCCGATGCCACCGCTCGGTCGGGCATCTGCACTAACGGCTGCCGCATGACCTGAGGCGAGCACATTTTGAAAAAGCTATGGCAGAACACGAAGTAAACAATTCGACCGAGGACAAAGGGTCAGGAACCGAGCCCGCAAGGCGCGGCGGCCGGATGTACGGCGTTAAGGTCGTCGTCGTGGTCGGCTTTGTCGCCTTTGCCGCCGCCATCGCGGGCGTCGCGATGCTGACCAACATCATCGAGCGTAAGAATGAGGCCCGCAATCCATTCTTTCGCGTCGTCGAGCTGACCGACGACACGGTCGACCCTGAGGTGTGGGGCAAGAATTTTCCGCTGCAGTATGACGGCTACCGGCGAACGGTCGACCAGGTGCGCACACGCTACGGCGGCAGCGAGGCCGTACAGCAGACACCCGACAACGCCGATCCGCGCTCGGTCGTCGCCCAGTCGCGTCTCGAAGAAGATCCGCGGCTCAAGACGATGTGGGACGGCTACGCCTTTGCGGTCGACTTTCGCGAGGAGCGCGGCCATGCGTATATGCTCGATGACCAGACATACACCGAGCGGCAAAAGGTGGTCGCGCAGCCGGGCACGTGCATCAACTGCCACGCATCGGCCTACGCGACATACAAAAAGCTCGGCGACGGCGACATCTTTAAGGGCTTTGACGTGCTCAACAAGATGCCGTACACCGAGGCCCGCAAGGAGGTCACGCATCCGGTCGCGTGCATCGACTGTCACGACCCGGCGACGATGCAGCTCCGCGTGACGAGGCCGGCATTCATGACCGCGATCGCGCAGGTAAAGGCGTCGCAGGGCGTGCAGAATTTTGACGTCAATCGCGACGCGACGCGGCAGGAGATGAGGACCTACGTCTGCGGCCAGTGCCACGTCGAGTACTACTTTAAGGGCGCCGAAAAGACGCTCACCTACCCGTGGCAGAATGGTCTCAAGGTCGAAAATATCCTCGCATATTACGACGGCGTGCAGCACAAGGACTGGACGCACAAGCAGACCGGCGCGGGCGTGCTCAAGGCGCAGCATCCCGAGTTTGAGATGTACAGCCAGGGCATCCACGCTCGGGCCGGCGTCTCCTGCGCCGACTGTCATATGCCCTACACGCGCGAGGGAGCGATGAAGATCAGCAACCACCACGTCCAAAGTCCTCTGCTGATGATCAATCAATCGTGCCAGACCTGCCACAAGGCGCCCGAGGATGAGCTGAAGTACCGCATCGAGACGATCCAGACGCGCACCTTCGGCCTGCGCAATCTGGCGATGGACGCGCTGGTCCAGTTGATCGAAGACCTGCGGCTGGCGCGCGAGAGAGGTATGACCGACGAGCAGCTCGCGACGGCGCGCGACTACCAGCGAAAGGCGCAGTTCTATCTCGACTTTGTCGAGGCAGAGAACTCGATGGGCTTTCACGCTCCCGAGGAAGCGGCACGAGTGCTCGGCGAGTCGATGAACTTCACGCGAATGGGGCAGGTCGCGCTGCGCGATGTCGGCTTTAGCCGCATCGGGAATATCGCTCTTGCTCACTGACACGATCGCTTCGAGATCTCGTGCAAAAAGGCCGTCAAAAAGTTTGACGGCCTTTTCGATCTTGGGTGCGTCTAACTGTCTGCCGGCGGCAAAACGTCCCTCAGATCAAAGCAGCCGCCGGCGCGAGAGCGATCATGGACAGAAGGTATTTTTTAAGGTCGGCAGGTCTCGGGATGGCGAGCTTTGGCCTGATGGCGGCGGCCCCCGAATTTTTGCATCAGTTCGCGGCGGCGCAGACGACCGCGGGCAAGTTTGGTAAAAAGAAGATCCTCGTCACCGTCTTTCAGCGCGGCGCGGTCGACGGGCTCAACGTCGTCGTGCCGTACGGCGACAGCCGCTACTACGATCTGCGGCGCACGATCGCCGTGCCGCGGCCGGGTCAGACCGACGGAGCTCTCGATCTCGACGGCCACTTTGGCCTGCATCCCGCGCTCGCGCCGCTCGCGCCGCTGTGGAAGTCGAAGCAGTTCGCCGTCGTGCATTCGGTCGGCTCGCCTGACAACACTCGTTCACACTTTGACGCGCAGGATTACATGGAGGCGGGCACGCCCGGTGTCAAGAGCACGCCCGACGGCTGGCTCAATCGCGTGCTGCAGCAAACGAGCGCGAAAGACGCGTCGCCATTTCGCGCCGTCGCGATGACGCCGCAGCTGCCGCGTTCGCTCTACGGCAAGGCGCCATCGGTCGCGATGACCAATCTCGCCGACTTCGCGATCAACGCCGGCATCTACACGGGCGATCTCAAGGGCGGCTTCGAAGGCGTCTGGCAGCAGAACGCGAAAGACTCGCTCGGCGAGACCGGCAAGGAAACTTTTGAGGCCGTCAACTTTCTCAAAAAGGCCGACCCGGCAAAGTACAAGCCCGAGAACGGCGCCGTCTATCCCAACACCGAATTTGGCCGCTCGATGATGCAGATCGCGCAGCTCATCAAGGCCGGCGTCGGGCTCGAGGTCGCCTTCACCGACACGGGCAGCGACATCCGCTGGGACACGCACACCAACGAGGGCGGCTCGCGCGGGCAGCTCGCGAATTTCCTGCGGACCTACGGTCAGGCGCTCGCCGCATTCGCGACCGACCTCGGTAAGCGGATGGACGACGTGCTTGTGCTGACGATGTCAGAATTTGGCCGCACCGCGCGTGAAAACGGCTCGCGCGGAACCGACCACGGCCACGGCAACGTGATGTTCGCACTCGGAAATTCGGTCAAGGGCGGCAAGGTCTACGGCGAATGGAAAGGCCTCAAAGACGACCAGCTCAACGAGGGCCGCGACCTCGCGGTGACGACCGACTTCCGCGACGTCTTTGCCGAGGTCGCAAACAAACATCTCGGAGCTCGCGACCTGAATTCGCTGTTCCCGAAATATGCGGTGAGCAAATCGAACTTCCGCGGCTTACTGGCCTAAGCATTTCAGCCACAGATGAACACGGATGCACACGGATCTGATCTGTGTATATCTGTGTACATCCGTGGCTGGTGATCTGCCTCGCCGAACGGGCAAAGTTTTGTCGAACAAGGAGTCTCCCGCAAAGTCGCAAAGGCCGCATAGAAGTGATCGATCTCTCTGCGGCTTTATTCTTCTTTGCGTCTTTGCGGCTTTGCGGGAAACTATCTCTCGTGCCGTCATTCGCTCGCCGCAGCACCAGGCTCGAACGCATCGACACCGGCGACTACACGCCGGCGGAGTACGAGCGATTCCTGCGCGAGATCCGCTTTATCAATCGCTACCTTGGCGAAGCCCGCGCGCTCCGCAAGACGCTGCTCCGCGAGATCGAGCAAGAGGACCTGAGAGAATTTTCCGTCCTCGACGTCGCATGCGGCTCGGGCGAGCTGCTCCGGCAGACGGCCGAATTCGCACGCCGCTCGCATCGCAAAGCGCGGTTGACGGGCATCGATCTCAACGATCTCTCGGCGTCGATCACGCTCAGCGAGTCGCGCGACTTTGCAGAGATCGAGAGCGTGCGCGGCGACGCGTTCCGTTTGCCGTTTGCTGACGATGCGTTCGACTACGCGATCTCGTCGCTCTTTTTTCACCACCTCACCGACGAGCAGATCCCGCTCGTCCTCGCCGAAATGTCCCGCGTCGCAAGCCGCGGCGTCTACGTCATCGACCTGCACCGTCACCCTGCGGCGTACTACTTGTACAAGCTGTTCTGTTTTGGATTTGGTATCTCGCCGCTCGTGACCGAGGACGGATCGCTGTCGATACTGAGAGGGTTCAAGCCCGACGAGTTTGAGAGTTCATTAGCTGTTGACCGAGTGGCACCATTTCGACTCGTCGCTCGAGGGCGGAAACACGAGCGGTAGCGAGTGTGCGCCGCGTAATCAGTTCGGAGTTCAGAGTTCGTGGTTCAGGGTCAGTTCCTAAATTAACTCTGAACTCGGAACCCTGAACTCTGAACTTACGACGCGCACCCTCGCTACCGCTCGGGTTTCTGCCGCTATTCCATCTTTCGCAGCCTTAGTCTCAAGGCCTGCAGCTTGATAAAGCCCTCGGCATCGTGCTGGTCGTATGCGCCGGCGTCGTCTTCGAATGTGACGACGCGCTCCTTGTAGAGCGAGTACGGTGACTTGCGGCCAGTGACGGTAACGTTGCCTTTGTAGAGTTTGAGGCGGACGTCGCCGGAGACGGTCTCCTGCGTTTGGTCGATCATCGAGCGGAGGATCTCAAATTCGGGTGCGAACCAGAATCCGTAATAGACCGACTCGGCAAACTTGGTTCCCAAGCTGTCTCGCAGGCGCATCACTTCGCGGTCCATCGTGATCGACTCAAGCGCGCGGTGCGCGGCGAGGAGGATCGTGACGCCGGGCGTCTCGTAAACGCCGCGCGACTTCATCCCGACGAAGCGGTTCTCGACGAGATCGACGCGGCCGATGCCGTGCTCGCCGCCGAGGTGGTTGAGCGTTGAGAGCATATCGACCGGGCCGTAACGCTCGCCGTCGATCGCGACGGGCTCGCCCTTTTCGAATGTGATGGTGATCTCCTCGGCGCGGTCGCGCGCGTTCTCGGGCGACTTGGTGAGGAGAAAGATATCCTCGGGCGGCGCGTTCCACGGGTCTTCGAGAATGCCGCCTTCGTAGGAGATGTGCATCAGGTTGCGGTCCATCGAGTAGGGCTTCGCGGTCGTCGCGGTCACCGGTATGCCGTGCTTCGCGCAGTACGCGATGAGATCGGCGCGGCCCTTGAATTCCCATTCGCGCCACGGAGCGACGACCTTGATGTCGGGCTGCAGCGCGTAGTACGTCAATTCGAATCGCACCTGATCGTTGCCCTTGCCGGTCGCTCCGTGCGCGACGGCGTCGGCGCCTTCGGCACGTGCGATCTCGATCTGCTTTTTGGCGATGACGGGCCGAGCGAGCGAGGTGCCGAGCAGGTACACGCCCTCGTAAAGCGCGTTTGCCTTGACGGCCGTCCAGACAAAATCCTTGACGAACTCCTCCCGCAGGTCCTCGACGTACAGCTTTGAAGCGCCGGTGGCCTTGGCCTTTTCGTCGAGCCCGGTCAGCTCCTCGCCCTGGCCGACGTCGGCCGTGTAGCAGACGACCTCGCAGTCGTATGTCTCTTTCAGCCACAGCAGCATCGCGGACGTATCGAGCCCGCCGGAGTACGCCAAAACGATCTTGTTTATGCTCTTGCTCATCGTTGAATATCGAGAAAGTTCTTTTCCAGCCCTCAGTTGATAAAGTAGATTTAAGTTACAGATTAACGAGGGAGGGTAAAAAATGGTAATGCTGACCGAGCTGCTGCGTTTCGAGGTGCGTGATGCATCGGGAGCGCGGGCCGCCGTCAGCGACCTCTCGATCGCGCTGCTCGACGACGATCACCCGCCGGTCACGCACGTTATTTTTACCGACAAGCACGGAAAGACGCGCCGCACCGAATGGGCGCGGCAGGCTCCGGTCGAGATCGACGAGCGCGGGCGAGTGCTGCGCGTGCGCGACCTCGGCGACGCGGATGAGTTCGATGTGGGCGAGTGCAGCGACGTCCTTCTTCGCCGCGACATAATGGACGCGCTCATTCTCGACCTGCTCGGCCGCCGCACGACCCGCGTGTGCGATCTGCTGATGGAGCAGGACGAGGCTGACGGCGAACTGCGCGTCAAGGCCGCCGACGCAGGTCTCGCGGCGATGTTCAGACGCGTGACGCGCGGGCGAATAGGCCCGGTCGACCGCGAATCGATGTTTGACTGGAAGTATGTCGAATTCCTCCGCGGCGACCCGCACGCGGTGGACAACGGCGCCGGCTATCGTTTGCGGATCAATCGCCTGCCGGCCGGCGAGATCGCGCGGCTGGCCGACTATGTTCCTTACCTGCACGCCGCCGAACTTATCCGCCTGCTGCCCGACGAAAAGGCCGCCGACGTTCTCGAGGCGATGTCGGTCGCACGGCAGCTGCAGGTCATCGAGGAGCTCGACGACGACGAGGCCGTCGAGCTGATCTGCCTGATGTCGCCCGACCTCGCGACCGATCTGATCGGCCGCGTGCAGCTCGATACGATGAAGCGCTGGCTCGATCTGATGCCGCGGCAATGTCGCGAGCGAATCGTCGCGCTGCTGCGATATCCCGAAGCGTCGGTCGGCGGCGTGATGGTCAACGACATCATCGTCGTGCCGGCGCGCGCGAGCGTGCGCGAGGCACAGCAGATCGTGCGCGGGCGGCTCAGAGAGGCCAGCTTCGCCTCGGTGATCTTTGTCGTCGGTGACGACGGCGGCGTCGGCGGGCGCGGGCAAAAGCTGTGCGGAGCGATGGCGCTGAAAGAGCTCTTTGCCGCCGACGAGAGTCTGGTCGTGAGCGACGCGATGGACCCGTATCTCGAGGCGCTCGGGCCGTTTGACTCGGCGAGCGAGGCCGCGTACCGGATCGTGAGCGGTCAGCTCTCTGCGATGCCGGTCGTCGACGAGCAGGGCTCTCTCATCGGCGCGATGACGATCAGCCACGCCATCGCGCAGCTCGTGCCGCGGTCGAGCGATCTTCAGACGCTGAGGGTCTTTGCATGACGACTCGACAAGAATCTCTCGGGGGCCTCGAGCCTATCGAGGACATCGAACTGGCCGGGCTAATGGACCGCCCAAAGACGCTGCCCACGGGAATGCGGATCAACATCCGCGGGCACAGCATCTACCTTCGCGGGCTGCGCCGGCCGCCGACCGGCATTTGGAAATGGCTGCTAATCCTCGGGCCCGGCCTCATCGCGACATCGGCGGGTAACGACGCGGGCGGCATCGCGACGTACAGCTCGGCCGGCGCACGGTACGGCTATGATCTGATCTGGGTGATGGTCGTGCTGACGCTGTCGTTTGCCGTCGTACAGGAGATGTGCTCGCGGCTCGGCGCGGCGACGGGGCGCGGGCTGCTCGATCTCATTCGCGAGAGATTCGGCGTCGGCTGGACGCTCTTTGCGATCGGGATAATCATCGTCGCAAACGGCGGCGTGACGATCAGCGAATTTGTCGGCATCGGCGCCGCGTCAGAACTGCTCGGCGTGAGCAAATACGTCTCGGTGCCGATCGCGGCCGTCGCGCTGTGGTATCTCGTGATCTTTGGCTCGTACGCGCGCGTCGAGAAGCTTTTTCTCGTGATGACGCTCGTCTTTTTTGCATACCCGGTCGCGGCGATACTCGGCGGGCCCGACTGGGGCGGCGTGGCCAAAGGCGCCGTTATTCCAAAGATCAGGTTTGAGAGCGAGTACATTTTTATCCTCGTCGGCCTGCTCGGCACGACGCTGACGCCGTACATCCAGATCTTTCAGCAAAGCTCGATCGTCGAACGGGGCAGCGCGCGCAAGCATTACGGGCCGGAGCGGATGGATGCGTATTTCGGTTCGGTCTTTTCAAATCTGATGTCGATCTCGATGATCGTCGCGACCGCCGCTACGCTGTATGTCGCGGGCAATCACGAGATCGAAAGCGCGGCCGACGCGGCAAAGGCGCTCGAGCCGGTCGCCGGATCGTCGGCGACGCTGCTTTTCGCCATCGGCCTGCTCGGCGCGTCCCTGCTCGCCGCGGGCGTTTTGCCGCTCGCGACGTCGTACGCGATCAGCGAGGCCTTTGGGATACCGAAGGGCGTGAATCTGGACTATCGCCGCGGCAAGGTCTTTTTCGGATTGTTCACGGCGTTCGTCGTGCTGGGCGCGGCCGCCGCGCTGGTGCCGAATGTCCCGATCTTTCCGCTGCTGGTCGGCATACAGGTGCTCAACGGCGTGCTGCTGCCGATCATCCTCGTCTTTATCCTGCTGCTCGTCAACGACGAGCGTTTGACCGGCGAGCTCAAGAACACGCTCACATATAACGTCCTCGGCTGGGGCACATTCGCGCTCATCACGCTCGCGGTATTGGTGATGTTTGCCGGACAGATCTACGAGCTGATCGTTGGCGGTTAATAAGAATTTTTGCCGCGGATCGACGCAGATCGCGCGGATCGGACATCCGATTTGCTTTTCCTGATCCGCGGCATCCGCGTGATCCGCGGCAAAAATTACGGCCCGCATGCGGAGATCGTTCGTTCGAGTCAATGACGGCCTCTAACCGCGGATGGCGCGGATAAGATATTTGATCTGCTTTTCTTGATCCGCGGCATCCGCGTGATCCGCGGCAAAAATTACGGCTCGTTTTCGTAGATCGTTCGTTCGAGTCAATGACGGCCTCTAACCGCGGATCGACGCAGATAGCGCGGATAAGATATTTGATCTGCTATTCATGATCTGCGCTATCCGCGTGATCCGCGGCAAAAATTCCTTAACCCGGACACGCCGCGAAGTGACCGAGCTCACCTCGTCTCGACTTCGTGCGACCGCTTTTCTGCTATTATTTTCTCAACCCGAATGACAGGATCACAAAAACTCTGGGGCGGCCGTTTTACGAGCGGGCCGGACGAGACCTTTACCGAATTCAACAATTCTTTCCGTTTCGATCGGAGGCTTTTCGAGGCCGATGTCGAGGCGAGCATCGCGCACGCCGAGGCGATCAGAGGCGCCGGCGTGCTGAGCGAAGCCGAGCTCGCGCGGATCAAGAAAGGGCTCGCGACGCTGCTCAAACGCTCGCGCGACGAGAGCGAATTTTTTGACGCGAGCGACGCCGAGGACGTGCATTCCTTTATCGAGTCGGAGCTCGTAAAGCTCGTCGGCGACGCGGGCAAAAAGATTCACACCGGCCGCAGCCGCAACGATCAGGTCGCGACCGCTTTCAGGCTCTGGCTGCGCGGCGAGACCGCGTCGCTGATCGGCGAGATCCGCCGCGTGCAGCGATCTCTTGTCTCCGCCGCCGAACGGCACGAGCAGGCTGTCATTCCCGGCTACACGCACCTGCAGCGCGCGCAGCCGGTGCTGTGGGCGCACTGGTGCCTGGCGTATTTCGAGATGCTGAAACGCGACGTCGAGAGGCTCGGCGACGCGCTCGAGCGCATCAACGTGCTGCCGCTCGGCTCGGGAGCGTTGGCCGGCTCGGGCTTTGCGGTCGACCGCGCGGCCGTGGCGAAACGGCTCGGATTCAGAGCCGTCTCGGCAAACAGTCTCGACGCGGTATCCGATCGCGATTTCGCGGTCGAGTTTGTCGGCGCTTGCTCTCTGCTGATGATGCATCTGTCTCGCATGGCCGAGGACCTGATCATTTACTGCTCGACCGAGTTCGGATTTGTCGAATTAAGCGACGCCGTCTCGTCGGGCTCGAGCCTGATGCCGCAAAAGAAAAATCCCGACGCGCTCGAGCTGCTCCGCGGCAAGGCCGGGCGCGTCTTCGGCCATCACGCCGCACTGCTCGCCGTGATGAAGGGATTGCCGCTCGCCTACAACAAGGACATGCAGGAGGACAAAGAAGCGGTCTTTGACACGGTCGACACCGTGCGGATCTCTCTGCGATCGGCCGCGATCGTGCTCGACAACCTGACGGTCAAAGAGGACCGCGCCGCGGCGGCCGCTTCGATCGGTTATCTCAACGCGACCGACCTCGCCGACTATCTCGTCAAAAAAGGCGTGCCTTTTCGCGAGGCCCACGAAGCGGTCGGCCGCGCCGTGCTCGGCGCGATCTCGCGCGGCAAGGAGCTTCACGAACTGAGCGTCGAAGAGCTAAAGGAGTATTCACCGAAGATCGGCGACGACGCCGCGTCAGCGCTGAAGCTCTCGAGCGTGCTTGCGGCAAAAAATGTCGAAGGCGGCACCTCGCCAAAGCGTGTCTCGGCCGCGCTCCGTAAGGCAAAAAAGTATCTGGCGGCAAAACCGGACTGACGCGATGCACAAACAAGAAATGCTCCGCGCGACAGCGGAGAACGAGCTTCTGCAGTTTCTCGGAGTCGAGATCGTGACCGCCGAGCCCGACCGCGTCGTGCTGACGATGGAGGTCACGCCCAGGGTGCACCAGTACATGGGCATTATGAACGGCGGCGTGTCGATGTTTCTCGCCGAGACGGCCGCGTCGATCGGCGTCGTCGCAGGCCAGGACCTGACGCGTGTGACGCCGGTCGGCATCGAGATCAACGGCAATCATCTGCGGGCCGTGAGCAAGGGCGTGATCACGGTTGAAGCGACGCCGATCTATCCGGGCCGCACGATGAGCGTATGGAAGATCGAGATCACCAACGACCGCGATAAGCTCACCTTTACAGGCCGGATCACGATGCTGATGAAACCCGGCTCAGCCCCGAGGTGAGCGACCGCCGACAATGAAAAGTGGATAGCTTCTGTCGAGATCTGATCACCGAATGGCGTCGTCTCGGATCGCCTAACGACGGCGAGACGGTCGTCGTCGCGGTCTCGGGCGGAGCGGATTCGGTGAGCCTGCTGATCGCGCTCGACGAGCTTCGGCGTCTCGGCAAGCTCGACCTTCGCATCGTCGCCGCTCATTTCAATCACCACCTGCGCGGCAGCGAGAGCGACGCCGACGAGCAGTTTGTCCGCGATCTGACGACCGAGCGCAAGATCGAGCTTGCCGTCGGGTCGGGCAGACCGGCCGCCGAGGGCAATCTCGAGCAGACCGCCCGCGGCCAGCGATACGAGTTTCTCGTCCGCACGGCCGGCAGTCTCCACGCCGCCGCCATTCTCACCGGCCACACGATGAACGACCAAGCCGAGACATTCCTGATGAATCTCATCCGCGGCAGCGGCATCCAAGGCCTCGCCGGCATCCGCCCTGTGCGACAGCTCGAGCACACGCTGCTCGTCCGGCCGCTGATCACGTGGGCAAAACGGATCGATACCGAGAATTTTTGCCGTCGGATGGGCATCGAGTTTCGATATGACTCGATGAATGAGGACACGGCATTTCGCCGCGTGCGCATCCGCAAAGTTTTGCTGCCGCTGCTCGAGGACCTCAATCCAAAGATCGTCGAGCGGCTGGCATCGACGGCGGCTCTGCTGGCAGATGCGCTCGATGAGAAGGTCTCGGATGCGTCGTCGTCAGACCCGGTCCTGGCCGAGAGTCTGCCGATCGAAGAACTGGTGACAAGGGAGCGTGCCGAGCTTTATTCGACGCTTCGCGCGTGGCTCGCCGTTCGGCGGCCGGGCGGCCTGCGTTCGATCACGCTGAAACATATCGAGGCGATCGCGCGTCTCATCCATACGAGACGCAGCGGACGCGAGGTAGAATTGCCCGGCGGAGGCCGCGTCGTGAAGTCCGGCGGCATCCTAAAGTATGAGGAAAATCGGGTTGAAAAACCCTCAGACGGCCACTAAAATCTAGCGTTGACGCCTCGCGGGGCCCGGACGGCTTTGGGAACAACCGCCGCAAGCGAACTTTCATCATACGGCATTACAAAACTTTCAAATGGATGAAAGTTTTTTGGAGGCTATAAATTGAGTTCTAAAGCAAAACAGATCTCCCTGTGGCTGATGATCATCACGGTCGCGCTCTTCTTTGTCTGGTACCTTCAGTCCAAGCAGGCAAAGAATCCGCAGGAGCTTGCGATCAACGATGCTATCACCCGGATCGACGACAAACAGTTCAAAGAAGCTTATCTTCGCCAGTCACAGGTCGAATTTGTGGACGTCAATGGAGCCAAGTGGCTGACCTCCGTAGGCAGCGACGCGACACGTGAGCTTCTCCTCAAAAAGATCGACGACTTTAATCGTCAGAATCCGTCAAACCAGATCAAGGCGAGCGAAGAACCGATCTCGAGCGGCTGGGGCTGGCTGATACTCATTCAGGCCCTGCCGTTTTTGCTGCTGATCGGTTTTCTTGCCTTCACGCTGCGGCAGATGCAGGCCGGCGGCAACAAGGCCCTGAGCTTTGGCAAGTCGCGGGCGAAGCTGCTCAACAACCAGCAGAAGCGCGTAACCTTTAAGGACGTCGCCGGCGTCGAAGAGGCGAAGGAAGAGCTGCAGGAGATCATCGAATTTCTCAAAGACCCGCAAAAATTTCAAAAGCTTGGCGGCAAGATACCGAAGGGCGTGCTGATGGTCGGCCCTCCGGGAACCGGCAAGACCCTGCTCGCTAAGGCTGTCGCGGGCGAGGCAAACGTGCCGTTCTTCTCGATCTCCGGCTCTGACTTTGTCGAGATGTTTGTCGGCGTCGGCGCGAGCCGCGTGCGAGACCTCTTTGAGCAGGGCAAGAAGAATGCGCCGTGCATCATCTTTATCGACGAGATCGACGCGGTCGGCCGTCATCGCGGCGCAGGCCTCGGCGGCGGACACGACGAGCGCGAGCAGACGCTCAACCAGCTGCTCGTTGAGATGGACGGTTTTGAGTCGAATGACGGCGTCATCCTGATGGCGTCGACCAACCGCCCGGACGTTCTTGACCCGGCGCTGCTCCGCCCGGGACGTTTCGACCGACGCGTTGTCGTCGGCCGTCCGGACGTTCGCGGCCGCGAGGGAATCCTCAAGGTCCACACCCGCAAGATCCCGCTCGACGAGGGCGTCGATGTCAGCATCATCGCCCGCGGTACGCCCGGCTTTACCGGGGCCGACCTCGCCAACATCGTCAACGAGGCCGCGCTCAACGCCGCGCGCTACAACAAAAAGGTCGTGACGATGTCTGACTTTGAGATCGCGAAGGACAAGGTGATGATGGGTGCCGAGCGCCGCAGCATGGTCATCTCCGACGAAGAAAAGCGCGTCACGGCGTATCACGAGGCCGGCCACACGCTCGTCGGACTCAAGGTGCCGGGCTGCGACCCTGTGCACAAGGTGACGATCATTCCCCGCGGCATGGCCCTCGGCGTAACGATGTACCTGCCCGAACGTGATCGACTGAGCGCGACCAAGGAATTTTTGCTCGGGCAGATCGCGATGGCGATGGGCGGCCGCATCGCCGAGGACATCTTTATCGGCAGCATCACGACCGGCGCGTCTAACGACATCGAAAAGGCGACCGAGATCGCCCGCGCGATGGTCTGCGAATACGGTATGTCCGACCTCGGCCCGCTGACCTTCGGCAAAAAGGAAGAGCAGATCTTCCTCGGCCGCGAGATCAACCAGCACCGCGATTACTCTGAGGACACGGCGATCAAGATCGACCAGGAGGTCAAAAAGATCATCTCGCAGCAGTACGAGCTCGCACGCAAGATCATCGTCGAAAATCGCGATGCTCTCGAGCGTTTGGCCCAGGCGCTGCTCGAGCATGAGACGCTCGACGCGGTTCAGATCCGCCGCGTCGTCGCCGGGCTGCCGCTCGACGGCGACGAGCCTTCGCCGACCGTGACGGACGACGACGGCTCGCCCGAGACCGAAGAGAAGTCGAAAAACCCCTTTAAGAAGCCGATCCTGCCGCCGATCACCGGCAACAACCCGGCAACGGCATAACGAAGGTTGGAAGGCGTAAATGCAAAAAGGAGAAAAGCGACAAGCTTTTCTCCTTTTTTTCATTTGCAAAAATAGCTGACCGCTGTCAGCTGACAGCTATTTTCACTTTCGCTCTCGCCGCTTTCCTGCCGCGGCGATTTGCAGTTAAATGCACTTGTGATCTGGAGCACTTCCCGACGCGAATTAGAGCTTGGTCGAACGCTTGTGATGGGCATCCTGAACGCGACGCCCGACAGCTTTTTCGACGGCGGTGCGGCATTGGCGGTCGACGACGCGCTTCGGCGAGCGGAACAGATGATCTCTCAAGGGGCCGATATCATCGACGTCGGCGGCGAATCTACACGGCCGGGAAGCAGTCGCGTGTCGGTCGAGGAAGAGATCGGGCGCGTCCTGCCGGTCATCGAAAAGATCCGCGAAAAAGTTGACGTCCCCGTGTCGATCGACACGAGTAAGGCCGAGGTCGCACGCAGGGCGATCGACGCCGGGGCCGAGATCATCAACGACGTATCGGGATTGCAGTTCGATCCTGAGATGGCAGACGCGGCGGCCGAGTCGAAAGCAGGATTGGTGGTCATGCATCTTCGCGGCGGATTCGAAACGATGCACCGGCAGGAACCGGTCGAAGATATTTTCGAAGAGGTTTCAGGTTTTTTTCGTCGCACGATCGCTCAGGCAGCCGCGGCCGGTGTCGCTCGCGAATGCATCGCGCTCGACCCGGGCATCGGATTCAGCAAGACGCCAGAGCAGAATTTAGAGCTGATCGGCAAACTTGGTAGACTCATCGATGAGTTTCACGATCACCCGGTCCTGATAGGCGCGTCGCGAAAATCGTTCATCGGCAAGATCCTCGACGGAGCGCCCGCGGACCAGAGATTAAGCGGTTCTCTCGCGACAGCGGCCGTCGCGGTATGGAACGGTGCAAAGATCGTCCGCGTGCACGACGTGCGGGAGACGGTCGAAACGGTCAGGGTGGTCGAGGCGATCAGGAGTCAGTTATGAAGTTTGCAACGGCGAGCTGCCTGATGTTCGTTGTGCTCGCGACGGCGGGCTTTACCGAGTGCTACAAGCCCGTCACGAGCTCGGGCCTGCCAAAGAATATCCGCACGATCGCCGTGCCTGCGTTTCAGGCCGAGCCTCGCGGCCTGCGCTATCGCGTGCAGTCGCGCTTTACCGACGCCGTCTCGCGAGAGATCATTCGCCGCGGCAACGGGCTCAAGGTGCAGGGCTCGCCCGAGGGGGCCGACGCGGTGATCGAGGGCACTATTCGCGACTTCAGCTTCTCGGGCGTGCTGCTCGATCGCGAAGGCCGGGCCCGCGTCTACGAGGTCAATATCGTCTCGGCCGTGACGGTCCGCGACGCGCGCGACAACAAGATCCTTTACGACAATCAGAATCTCGTCTTTCGCGACTCGTTCGAGTTCTCGTCCGACCCGCGTTCTTTTTTTAACGAGGAGGACCCGGCGGTCGAGCGCATCGCCCGTGCATTTGCGGAGTCGGTCGTCTCGGCGATCGTCAACGGCACCGGCGTCCGAGACGAAAAGAAATAGTCCGCCTTGCGAGCAGGCCTGGCCCGTTTATGCCCGTCATCAAGCGACACGATCTGAGAAACCAGCTCAAACGGCGCGAGATCGCGCGCGTTTACACGCTCTTTGGGCCCGAGACGTACCTTCGCGATCTGGCCGCGAGGACGATCGCCGATCTGAGCTTTGGCGAGGGCGACCTGCGCGACTTTAACGAGACCGAATTCAGCCTGACGGTCGACGGCAATCTGCGCGCTGCCCTGGCCGCCGCCGAGCAGCTGCCGATGATGGCGTCGCGGCGGGTCGTTCGCTTGGCGGACGTACGCATCGCCGCGAGCGCAAACCGCGACACGCTCAAGGAGGACGACGAGGCGATACTCTCGCAGTACCTCGCCGACCCGTCGCCGACGGCCGTCGTCGTCTTTGTCGCAGATGAGCTCAACGGCGTGCGAAAGATGGGCAAGCTGCTCCGCGAGCGCTCGGTCGCGGTCGAATTTGACCGTCTGACCGACGAAGATCTGATGGCGTGGGCGCGCGACGAGGTCAAAAAGCGCGGCGCGCATGCGGACGAGGCCGCGCTTCGGCACTTGATCGCGCTCGTCGGCCCCGACGTGCGTCGACTCACGATTGAGATCGGCAAGCTCTCGACGGCGGCGCTGCCTGACGGCGTCATCACATTCGAACTGGTCGACCGCCTCGTGCTCAACACTCGCGAGATCGACAACTTTCAGCTGAGCGAGCTGCTGCTCCGCGGCGACCGCGAGAGAGCTCTCCGCACATTGGCCAAGCAGCTCGACGACGGAGCCGAACCGGTCATGCTGGTCGGGATGCTGGCGTATCACTTTCGCCGCCTGCTGATGGCCAAAGAGATGATGGACCACGGTCAGGATCGCGCCGAGGTCGCAAAGGTCCTGAAGATGCGCTACAGCGATCAAGAACCATTTCTCGCCGCCGCGCGGCGCACCGACGCCCGGCGACTCAAACGCGCCGTGCGGCTGCTCGCCGACGCGGACATCGCTCTCAAGACCTCGCTCGGCGGCGGCCCGTCGGGCCCCCGCATGCAGATAGAGATGCTGGTCTGCCGTCTGCTCGTCACTTGATCCTGATCGGCGAAAAAAAAGATCGCAGGGGCAGCAACCGTTGCTGACCGCGCTATGCCTCGCCCGGGAAAGGTCCAAACACACACACGGACGCTGTCTGCCCCTACGATCGCTGACGCGCCCCGCGGCGCGTCAATCTCGGCTCACCGCTCTAAATGGGCTGAAGTTCGGCGGCTCGGTTGAAATAGTGATACAGCTCGTTATAGTCGTTCAGGGCGCGATTAAGTATCAGCGGCAGCTGCCGTACGTCGCCGCTGTTGACGATCAGATTCAGATTTCGCAAAAACGCCTCGTGAGCATTCATCGTCGTACCGTTGTCCTCGATCGAGACGAGAAATAAACGGCGTCGCTCCGACGAGTAGAGCGCGTTGGCCCGCTGCTGTATGATCGCGGCCCCGCCATACTCGGTCGCAAAGTCCGGCGAAAAAATTACGATCTCGGTCTTGCTGTCGCGCATGCGCTCGTTTGCCTGCGCCGGAGTGTCGGCGAGATAGACCTTGTAGCCCGCGTCGGTCAGCACCTTTGCAGCGGCGTCGCGGACGCTGCCGAGACACAGCAGCACGCGTCGCGGCTTGAGCGCGGCGTCGTCCGATCCGGCGTCGTTGACCGCGCCTTTTTGCAGAGCGGTGAGCAGCGTTCTGAGCGCGGCGTTTATCTGGAACTCGGATTCTCTTGCGGCAAAGCCTTCAGACCCCGGGGCGGCCGGCTCAGGCTTGTCCTGCTCGAGCTGCGCGACGGGAGACGTGCCCTGGCCGTCGGCGGACTTTGTCGCCCGCAGCATGTTCTGGCAGCGCGGGCAACGCACGGTAAAGCGCCCGGACGGCACTTTGGACTCGTCCAGCTGAAGCGAGACTGAACAGTTGTCGCAGCGGATGATCATGATGGTCGGTGGTCGGTGGTCAGTGGTCGGTGGTCAGTAGAGAGTTGTCGACGGTTAACGGTCTTTATCTTTTCTGACCACTGACCACTGATCACTGATCACTGCTACTCGATCATGTCGAGCACGGAGTGGGGATTGGCCGCGGTGGCGGTCGGAGCGACGGTCGGCACGTCGGCTGCCGGAGCGGCCTTGGCCGGCGGCCGGTTGCCGCCGTTCGCGGCATTCAAATAATCCTCGGTCGAGGACAGCCCCTTGAGCTGGAGCAAAAGATTGTTCTGGTTAGTGGCGTAGGAGAGGCCGTCCTCCATCGTGACGAGGCCCTCCTGGATAAAGCCGCGGATGACGGTGTCAAAATCCTGCATGCCGTCGAGCTCGCCGTCGCGGATCGCGTCGAGCAGCGTCTTGCCCTCGCTCTCGCCCTTTTCGATGTACTCGCGCGTACGCGGATTTGACTTGAGTATCTCGACCGCCGCGATGCGGCCCTTGCCGTCGGCCCGCGGCAGGAGGCGCTGCGAGACAATGTAGCGAAAAGACTGCGCAAGCCGTGTGCGGATGACGCGCTCTTCATTCTTCGGATAAAGGCCGATGATGCGGTCGATCGTCTTTGAAGCGTCGATGGTGTGGAGCGTCGAGAGCACGAGGTGACCGGTCTCGGCCGCCTCGAGCGCGATCTCGGTAGTCTCGAGGTCTCGCATCTCGCCGACGAGGATCACCTTCGGAGCCTGGCGAAGCGCGGCGCGCAGAGCCGACGCAAAGTCTTTGGTGTCGGCTCCGACCTCGCGCTGGTTGATGGTGCACTTTTTGTGACTGTGAAGAAACTCGATCGGGTCTTCGATCGTGACGATGTGGTAATACTTCGTCTCGTTGATGCGGTCGATGATGGCCGCGAGCGTCGAGCTCTTGCCTGAGCCGGTCGGGCCGGTCAGCAGGACGATCCCGTTTCGGAGCTCGGAGATCTGCGCGAGCTGCGGCGGCAGGCGCAGCGTCTCAAAACTCGGAATGTCGTGCGGGATCACGCGCATCACGATCGAGTACGAGTTTCGCTGCTGAAAGATGTTTACACGGAAGCGGCACTTGCCCGGGAGCGCGTAGCTCAGGTCTGCGGTCTTTAAAGTGGCGAGCTGGCGAGCGGCGTCCGGATGATCGCGCAGTATCGACATCGCGATCATCTCGGTCTGATACGCGCTCAGCTTGCCCATCCCCAGAGGCTGGACGGTGTGCAGCTTGCCGTTGATCTCGACCTGCGGCATCTGGCCGCACGAAAAGTTGAGGTCGCTGACATTCTCAGAAACGTGCAGCATCTCTTCGATGATCGGGGCTACATCTAACAAACTCATTTTATTGAGAAGCTCCTGGAGGCTTTGGCGGCGGAGAATCCAAAAGGCGTCGGCCGGAATTGTTTGGAAGATCTGTACGAGTCGCGGCGGGCGACCGTCTCGGCGAGTCGAAACTATTATCACCGATGCCGCTGCGCGATGGCAAGACAATTTTCGGACGCGGCCGCGACGCGTCCATTTGACCTTTAATTGAGCAAAAAGCTGACGGTCACGGTCGCCTCGACCTTGATCGCGCCGGGTGCGAATGTCGCGACGGACTGCGATTGCGACATAACGCCGCTCGAGACGGTGTTGGCTGTAATGTTGGCGTTGAGGCTGTAGTTCTGATTGCCGGCGGTGCTCTCCGTAACGCGAACGGCGCGGCCGATCGTCTGGTCGACGGCCGACGCCATCGCGCGGGCCTTTTCGCGGGCGGCCTTCATCGCGAGGTCGCGGGCCTTGTCCTTGTTCTCGCGAAGCTTGGACGTCTCAAATTTGACGCTGCTCACCTCGGTGATGCCCGTCTTCAAGGCCTCGGCAAAGAACTCCTCGAATCTCGAGATGTCGGTCAAACGAACGATCACAGTCTTTGAGACCTCGTAGCCCTTGAAGACACGCGTGCCGATCTCGTCGCCGTCCTCGTCAAAGACGCGCTTCTTCGGGTCGCGGATCGACTCGTACTTCATCTCGACCGAGATGTAATCGGTCTTGACGTTGCGCGGCTCGACATTGAATCGACGCGCAAGCTCGAGCAGCTTTGCGACGGTCTCGTCATTTTGCCGCTTGGCGACCTGCAGGTCCTTGTCGAGCTTGGTGACGTCGATGTTAAAGACCACCTCGTCCGGCGCGACCATCACCTCGGCATTGCCGGTCACGGTGATCAGCGGCATCTTGTCGATATCGGTCTGCGCGAATGTAGCGGCCGAGAGACACAGCAGCAATGCGAGAGAACAAAAGAGGCTTTTCATATTTTTTTCCGGGACTGTTCTTGCTGGCGGCAGCAAGCGGCCCGTGCGACATTCTAGCGAAAATCGTCGCACAGGCAATTTCACTCTATGGTTCGGCGACGAAGGGATTGGTTGCTTTGCGCGGGTACGTTCGAATTGTTCGGATCCCTCAATGCGGACGGGGGCGTCCGCATTCGGACGGCGGCCCGGGTTTGGTATGCTGTCGAGCGTGAGAGTGAAAGTTTGGATGACGGCCGCTGCGGCATGTCTCTTTCTGTCGGCGTGTGTGGAGCAGGACGGCGATCGTAACGCTCCGGTGAAGCACGGGGACCACAGTATCGCAGCTGATAGCGCCGTGAGGGTCTCGGCCGAGGGGACGGACTCGGCGGAGCCGGCGGTCGCGGCGGCGGCCGACGGGAGATTTTATGTCGCGTGGGTGCAGCATGGCGGCGAGGGCGGCGATGCGGTTTATGTGCGCGGGTTTGGTGTTGCGGCTGACGGCGCGCTTTCGCCGGCGGGCGATGCGGTGCGGGTGAGTCCGTCGGGTTCCAAGGCCAAATCTTGGCGCGGCGATCCGCCGACTGTACTTGTCGACGGCGCGGGCGCGATCTATGTCGGCTGGAATGCGGCGACGTCATCGCCGGACGGCCGCATGAAGGGCAACGACCTGATGCTCTCGGTCTCGCGCGACGGCGGCCTAACATTCGACGCTCCGGTAAAGATCAACGACGACACGCGGCCGGCCTCGCACGGAATGCACGCTCTCGCGCTCGGGCCAGGCGGTCGCGTCTTTGCCGCGTGGCTCGACGAGCGATATCTCGCGGCTGTCAGATCGCAGGCCGCGCCGGTGCAGCCGGAGGATCACGCCGACATGCAGATGTCGGACGAGGCCGCAGAGCCAAACGCCGAGCTCTACTTTGCCGTCTCGACCGACGGCGGCCGGAGCTTCGCGGCAAACCGGCGCATCGCTGCGGACGTCTGCCCGTGCTGCAGGGTCTCGCTCGCCGCAGCGGACCCTTCGGTCTTTGTCTCGTGGCGTCAGGTGCTGCCGGGCGAGTTTCGCCATATCGCCGTCGCTTCGTCGACCGACGGCGGGGCGAGCTTCGGCGCGCCGGTCATCGTCAGCGACGATAAATGGAAGCTTACCGCCTGCCCGGTCTCGGGCCCGTCGCTGCTGCTGAATGACGGAGCCCTCGAGATCGTCTGGTACGCGGGCGGCGAAGCGGGACCGAGAGGATTTTACTGGTCGCGCTCGCACGACGGCGGAGCGAGCTTTTCGGCGCCGAGCCTCGTCGCGGCTTCGGATGCCGGCGGCCAGGCCGCGCTGATGCCCGGCTTCGCCGTCTGGAGCTCGGACGGCCGCGTCTCGTCAGCCGCGCTCGACGACGGCCGCGTCACATCGACGGCAGTTCTCGCCGAGGGTACCGACCCGCAGGCCGCTCTCGCCGGCGGCAGTGTTGTCGGCGCCTTTACCCGCAGCGACGACAGCGGCCAATCATCCGTGTGGCTCACAAGCTCGCGACGATCATCAGAGAAATGAAGTTTGTACTCCTAATTGTCGTGCTGCTTGCGGCTCTGCACGCGGCCGCATCGGCGCAGAATGTGCTGCGTGCGACGGTCCGCAGCGAGCTGACTCGGGAGCCGATCGCCGGCGCCGCCGCAACGGCCAAAGAGGCCGGCATCACGGCGGCCGCCGATGCCGCGGGCCGCGTCGAGCTCGCGGGACTGCCGGACGGCGAAGCGACGATCGAATTCTTTTCGCCGGGCTTTGAAGTAAAAGAGATCAAGCTGACATTCCCGCTCGCCGATCCGCGTCAGGCTGAGATGGAAATTCTGCTAAAGGTCACGAACGACGCCGGCGAGGTCACCGTGTCGACGACGCGCACCGGCCGCGAGATCGAGGCCGAGCCGACGCGCGTCGAGGCGATCGACGAAGAAGAGATCGACGAAAAGAGCTCGATGCGCTCGTCAAACGTCTCGATGATCCTCAACGAGAGCACGGGCATCAAGGTGCAGCAGACGAGCGCGACCGCCTACACGCAGAGCATCCGCATACAGGGCCTCGACGGCCGCTACACGCAGATCTTGAAGGACGGCTTCCCGGCCTACGGCGGATTCTCGGGCAGCCTAAGTCTGCTCGACATACTGCCGCTCGATCTGAAGCAGGTCGAGATAATCAAGGGGCCGGCCGCAACCTATTACGGCGGCGGTGCGATCGCGGGCGTCGTCAACTTTATCAGCAAAGAGCCCGAGACCGGGCGGGCGACGACGTCGATGATATTTAACCAGACGTCGGCGCTCGGAACGGACCTGTCGGCGTTTCACACGCGAAGACTCGGACGCGTAGGCTACTCGGTGCTCGGCTCGCTCAACTTTCAAAAAGAGTACGACGTCGACGACGACGATCTTACCGAGCTGCCGCGGACGAGATCTTTCGCCATCGACCCGCGACTGTTTCTCTATCCCGACGAGAAGACGCGCTTCTCGATCGGCAGCTCGACGACCGTCCAATCGCGGCGCGGCGGCGACATCTTTGTCATTCGCGGCCGAGGCGACGACCATCATCGCTACTTTGAGTACAACGACTCGCTGCGAAACGTGACGACCGTGCGATTCGATCGCGACCTCGCGCGGGGCCGACGCTTTGTCGCCAAGCAGAGCCTCGCCTTCTTTCGGCGCTCGATCGATGTGCCGGGCTATCGATTCGAGGGCGACCAGCTTGGCTCGTACACGGACGTGAGCTTTTTTCAGCCGGTCAAGCGGCACGCGCTGGTCTTAGGGTTCAACGCGGCGGTCGATCGCTTCAAAGACCGCTCGCCCGCGTCGAACGCTCTCGGGCGGCGCGACGAATCGAGAACTACATTCGGCGGCTACGTACAGGACACGTTTGACCTGACGGGTAAGCTCGCTGTCGAGGCGGGATTTCGTCTCGACGCCGTCAGGGACTTTGGAGTCTTTGCCCTGCCGAGGGTCTCGCTGCTCTACCGCCTGAACGAAAAGCTGACGAGCCGTCTCGGCTTCGGTCTCGGCTACAAGGCGCCGACGATGTTTACCGAAGACGCCGAGACGCTGCTCTTCAGAAACGTCCTGCCTGTCGGCCGCGACGTCAAAGCCGAGCGCAGCCGCGGCGCGACATTCGACATCAATTACCGCGACCGTGTCGGCGAGGCGTTCGAATTCTCGATCAACCAGATGTTCTTTTACACGGAGATCACCGACCCGCTCGTGCTGGTGCGGCCCGACGGCGGCGCGTACCGACCGGCAACGGCGGCGAATTCGTCGGTCATCAGCCGCGGCATCGAGACGAATGTGCGGGCGTCGTACGACCTTTTCAAGCTTTTTGCGGGCTACACGTACACGTACGCCGAGGCCGGCTACCGCTCGCCGAATCAATTCCTGCCGCTTACGCCGAAGAGCCGGATCAACTCGGCGCTGCTCGCCGAGCGTGAGGACGATTTTAAAGCGGGCGTCGAGGCGTACTTTACGAGCAGCCAGTTTCTCGACGACGGCAGCCGCACGCCGAGCTACTGGGTCGTCGGACTGTTTGGCGAGAAGATATTCGGGAAGTTCAGTCTCTTTTTCAACGCCGAGAATGTTACAGATACGCGGCAGAGCCGGCTCGGCCGCGTCGTGACCGGGCCGCATCGAGAGCCGTCATTCGCGCAGATCTTTACGCATACTGAGGGCCGCGTCTTTAACGGCGGGATCAAGATCAGACTGTAACGCGAGAGGTCGTCAGCCGTCGGTGCGCGATCGGGCGATGAGTCTTGGGACGGCTTCTTCGATCAGGTCGAGGGCGTCGGGCTTGGTAAAGTACTCGGTCGCGCCGGCCTCGAATGCGATGAGCTTATCGGTCGGGCGGTCCATTCCGGAGAGAAAGATGATCGGCACGCGGCGGTCGACGGCGCGGATCCAGCGGCAGAGCTCGACGCCGCTCGTCTCGGGCATACGGTAATCCAGGATGTATGCGTCGTATGGGCGCTCGTCGGCCTTTTCCATTGCGGCGTCGGCGTCGCCGACGACGTCGACCTCGTAATTCGGACCGAGCCCTTTCAAAATGATCTCGATCGCACCTCGCGAATCGGGATCGTCATCGACACACAATATTCTTGGCATAGATCAAGTACAGAGTAACATTGCGGCCGCCGCGAGCGCCTTGTAATTGTCGGCGATCGAGCCCGCGCCCGAATAGAGGCGCCCGATCACGGCGGCCGAATCGGCGCCGGCGGCGATCACCTCGGCGACGTTTGTGCGGTCGATGCCGCCGATGGCGACGAGCGCGATCTCGGGGCCGATGCTCGCGCGTACACGGGCGAGGCCTTCGAGACCGACGACCGGATCGGGATCTTCTTTGGTCGCTGTCGCAAAGATCGGCCCGATCGCGATGTAGTCGACCGGCATCGCGGCGGCCGCGATCGCCTGCTCGACGTTGTGCGTCGAGCAGCCGATGACGGCCCCGGGACCGAGCAGCTCTCGCGCGGCCGCGGGCGGCAGGTCGTCCTGCCCGATATGCAGGCCGGCGGCCCCGGCCATCAAGGCGATGTCGGCCCGGTCGTTGACGATGACGGTCGTGCCGCTCTCGCGTGCGAGGGCCGCGACGCTGCGGCATTCGGCCAAGAATTCCGCGGGTGTCGAATGCTTGTCTCTGAGCTGAATTAGCCGCGCTCCGGCGCCGATGAGCTGTCTCGCCTGCTCGACATGCGAGAGGCCGGAGAGGCGGCGGTCTGTGATCGGGTAGATGCGCGGCAGATCGAAGGTGCGGGCTGAGGCCATCGTTAGACGAGCGATTTGATCATAAGGTAGCCGTCCTCGCCGTTGCCGTAATACTTCTCGATGCGCTGGACGATCGAGTAACCGGCGCGCTCGTACAGCTCCTGCGCGCCGCGGTTGCCGACGCGGACCTCGAGCATCAGCGTACCGATGCCCTTGGCCTGCAGCATCCTTTCGACGTGCTTCAGCAGCTTGGTCGCGAGACCTCGGCGGCGATGCTCGGGCGCGACTCCGATCGTCGTCAGGTGGGCCGAGCCGCTGTCGAGATCGGTCATCACAAACGCGAAGGCGGCCATTTCGCCCGATTCGGTCCGCACCTGATAGCCGAGCGTGCGCGGCTCGTCGAGCAGGTAGTTAAAGGTCTGCCGCGAGTAGCTGTCGCCATTGGTAAAGCAGCGTTGGTTGAGAATGACGAGCTCCTTGATATTGCCGCCGTGAAGGCGAGCGAGCCCGTACGCGGTATCGGGCGGGGCCGGTGCGAGGACCTCGACGACCGGCTCGCGCCGCGCCGCCGCGGGCGAAAAGAGACTTCGGATCGTCTGCAAAAATGCCATCCTTCCCGTCTAGACGACAAACATGCAGTCGCCGTAGCTGTAAAAGCGATAGCCGGCCTCAACTGCATGTCGGTAGGACCTCATTATAAGTTCGCGGCCCGCGAAAGTGGAAACCAATATCAGCAGCGAGCTCTCAGGCAGGTGAAAGTTGGTAAGCAGCGCATCGATCGCCCGAAACCTGTATCCCGGCGTGATCGTCAGATCGGTCTCGCCTCGCTCGGCCGCGAACCGGCCGTCGTGCTTTGCGATATTGCCCTCGAGAGCGCGCGTCGTCGTCGTGCCGATCGCGACTATGCGCCTTTTGTCCGATTTGGCGCGGTTGAGCACGTCGGCCGTCTCCGGCGAGATCGAGACTTCCTCGGCCATGACGCGGTGTCGAGACAGGTCCTCTGTTTCGCGGACGGGCTCGAATGTGCCGTAGCCGACGTGCAGCGTGACGCGCGCTATCGTCGCACCGGCGGCCTCGACCTCCGCGATCTTCTGCGGCGTGAAGTGCAGCCCCGCGGTCGGCGCCGCGATCGAGCCGCGATTGTGCGCGTAAACGGTCTGGTAGCGCTCGCGATCGGTGTCGGCCTGAGCGCGCGAGCGGCGAATGTACGGCGGCAGAGGCGTGCGGCCGACGCGGTCTATCGTCTCGTCGAAATCGCCCTCGCATTCGAAGCGGACGAGCACCGTGCCGTCTTCAAACTTCTCCAGCACCTCGGCCGCGAGCTCGCCGCCGAAATCAACCCGCTTGCCCGGCCGCAAACGGCGCGCGGGCCGAGCGAGCGTCCGCCAGACGTATGGGTCGGCGTCTGACTCTCGTCGGACAAGAAATATCTCGACATTCGCTCCGGTCTCCGACTCGCCGAGCAGACGCGCCGGGAAGACGCGCGTGTCGTTGAGCACGACGACGTCGCCCTCGCGAATGTAGTTCGCGATATTCGCAAAACGCTCGTCGTGAAATCCGCCGGCCGCGCGGTTGACGACAAGCATCCGCGACGCTTCGCGATCGGCGAGCGGCTCCTGCGCGATGCTCTCCTCGGGCAGATCAAACCAATAGTCCTGAAGTCTCATCGATGTCGACCTCTAAATTCTAGCAACCGGCGCCGCCCGAAATATAATCTTAGCGAAGCCTGTGCGTCGTCCCACCGTCCGCGTCGGCCGTGTCAGAGCGCATCCGGTCAATTTCAAATGATCGTGCGGCGGAGCGAAGAGCGGTATCCAAATTGCAGCCGCCGCGTTATTGGAGGGAACGATGAAATTCAAACTTATTGATGTGACGGCCGTCGTGGTCGTGATGGTTATCGCCAGCGTCCTCGGCGCCAGTGCCCAGGGCCGATACGCGAATATCTACTCGCGCGCGCAGGTGAACGGTTTTATCCGTCAGCTCGAGGAGAGCAGCGATCGGTTTCGGCAGGCCTTTGAACGCGAGGTCGACAACAGCGGGCTCAACGGCTCGACGAGGCGACAGTACAAGAGCTATGCGGCGCAGTTTGAGAATGCGGTCGATCGGCTGCGCGAGCGGTTTGACCGCGGCGAGTCGTGGTGGTCGAGCCGCGACGAGGTGCGCGATATGATCGCCAACTCGCAAGATCTCAATTCGACGATGAACAACGCCTCTTTCCGGCGCCGACTCGAGCGGCAGTGGAACCGCCTGCGTGACGACATCAACAAGCTCGCCGACACCTACGATCTGCCCGGCCTTGCCGGCGGCGGATGGAACGGCGGCGGCGATTGGGACGGCGGCGGGCGCGGCGACGTGCCGTCATGGGCACGCGGCACCTTTTACGGGCGCGACCCGCGATCGGGCGGCAGCATAACGCTGACGATCGAGCGCGACGGACGCGTGATGATCTCGATCGACGGCAACGCTCCGACATACGGCTCGATGCAGGGCACGACCCTGCGTAACGGCCCGTACGTCTCGCGAGTGACGCGGCTCAATAACGGCATTCGCACGACCGACGTCGAGAACGGAAGCTACATCGATTACTATCGCGGCTCGCAGGGCGGCGGAGGCTGGAACGGCGGGCAGGAGCAGGGCAACGTCCCGAGCTGGGCGGTCGGCAGCTTTTACGGCACCAATCCGCAGACCGGCGGCACCATCACGCTCACCATCGAGAGCAATGGACGCGTGACGATCATGATGGACCGCGGCGAAATAACCTACGCGACGATGAACGGCACCACTCTTACCAACGGCCCGTATGTCTCGCGCGTCTCGCGCCGCAGCAACGGCATCCGCACGACCGACGTCAATAACGGAAGCTACATCGATTACTACAGACGTTAGCGGCGTCTCGTATCAGCAGCAATGGCCGCCGAGCAATGCCGTTCGGCGGCCATTTTTTTTGTCGCGCTGCCGGCCGCGCGCGAGTTCGTCAAAGCGATGATCCGATCCTTCGCCGCATCACGCGTTAAGAGCGATAGGGCCGGCGAATTGGGGAACTCTCAACGAGCCCACCGCCCGTGCGAGGCTCGCGCCGCCCCGGAGGTCTCTGCTAGTCTCATCCAAGCCGGGCCCGAATACCGCGGTCATCGGCCGGTGGTCTGGCACCGATCGCGCAGCGATAGCGGAGGAGTCGAACGATGCAAATTCAGTGGCACATTCCTGCAGGCGTCTCGCCGTATCTGTTTGCCCGCCGTTCGTCGGTGCGAGGTCTCGACGTCAGGCACTTCAGAGTGAGATCGGGCGAGCTGGTCGATCAAACGAGGCTGACGCACGAGATCAACGTGACGATCGCCGGCCAGGTGCGGGCGGCACGGCAAACTCCGGCTTCGCGTGCGCCCGGAGCCGTGTGCGTGGTGCCCGCAGGCGAGCGGCTCCACGGCTGGTGGCGGGGCGAGCTCGAGTGCCTCGCGATCAGCGTCGACCCGGCCCTGGTCACCCGAGCCGCGCTCGAGATGGGAGCGTCTCCAAGTTTTGAATTGCGGCCCGTCGCTCAGATCAAAGATCCGCTCCTCGGGCCGCTCGGTCTCGCGATGCTCGATGCCGCGCTTGCCGGCGGTCAGACCCAAAAGTTGTACGCCGAGGCCCTTGCCAACACGCTCATACTCCACCTGCTCCAAAACTACGGTACCGCCGGGAGGACTGTCGGTCGCTCCGGCGGCGGCCTCACGGGCTACCGGCTGCGACGCGCGATGGAGTACATAGACGCTCATCTCGACGACGACCTCACGCTGGCCGATATCGCGGCCGCCGCGGGCCTGAGCCAATTCCATTTCGCACGCGCCTTTCGGCGCTCGACCGGACTGACGCCGCAGCAGTACGTCACGCAGCGCAGGATCGAGCTCGCAAAGCGCTTGCTGCAGGATCGCGACATTCCGCTGGTCGAGGTCTCGCTGCAGGCTGGGTTCAAGAATCAGAGCCACTTTACGACGCTGTTCAAAAAGGCCACGTCGCTCACGCCCAAGGTCTGGCGCGATGCAAGGTCGAGCCAGGCGTAGATAGACGGCGCGGACGCGATCGGACCGGCAGGCTTTTGCAGGATACAGCACGTCCAGAAAACGAACGGCAATCTCGCGAAAGACCGCTGCGGCCCGCCTTCGATAAACTCATCCGCCAGACCGGCAAACTGCCGGGCAAAAGGAGAAAAAGGGATGAGAAAAGGTTTGTTGATCGCGGCGGTGCTGACGGCTCTCGCAACGGGCGTGCAGGCGCAGGAGACCGCATTATTTTTCGAACGCGGCGTGACGAAAGCGGCCGCGAGACAATTTGAGAAAGCACTTGTCGAATTTCAGAATGCCCTCTTCAAGTACGACGCGGCGGCGGACGGCAGCGGGCTCCTGCTTGCAAAGATCAATTACAACATCGGCGTCTGCCATTATCGTCTCGGCCGAGCGTCGCAGGCGGCGGACCACTTCTCGAGGGCGGTCGGCGGCGACCCTCGGTACGAGAAGGCTCACTATGCGCTCGGCATGGCCTACGCCGACCTCGGCAAGCTCGCCGAAGCGAAGAACGCTTTTCTCGCCGCACTCGCCATCGGCGGCGGACGGAGCGGCGAAACGTGGTTCGATCTCGGTCTCGTCGAGCTGCGGATGAGCGAGCCTCGAGCGGCTGCAGAGAGTTTTGCCAACGCCATCAGATACGGGACGCGAAGTCCCGCCGAGGCGCGAAACAATATCGGCGTCGCGGCGGCGATGCGGTCAGATCATGTCGAGGCCGAGCTTCAGTTTCGCCTCGCGCTCGCAGAGTCGGGCGGCAAGCTCCTCGAGGCAAAGCGGAATCTGGAATTGATCCGTTCGACGGCAGCCGGCGACGGCCTGATCGCCGCACGCCGGTGACCCTTGGGCCGCCCACGCAAACTGTGATGAACGATACTAAAACACTAAACAATGACGCCAAAGATGCCGGCAGCGACTGCGGCGGCGGACTCGCATGCGAGCCGTGGTCGATGGACGCGGCCGAGCGAGAGCGCTGGAGAGCCCTGCTCGACCAGGTGATCGCCTCGCGCCGTCAGGTGGTCGAGGTCGAGAGCGGTTACGCGTTTCGATTCGCGAGCGACGCGGCGACGATACGCGATATCGCCGAGTGGATCACATACGAGCGGCGATGCTGCCCCTTTCTCGAATTTGAATTGGCCGTCGAGAGTCACGGCGGGCCGCTTTGGCTCAAGCTCTCGGGACCGGACGGCGTAAAGGACCTCATTCGCGCGGAGTTTGCGATCGGCGGGTCTGAAAGGCACTCGGCATGACGGATCGGGTCAAATGCACAAAAGAAGCGGCGCTTCCTTGGTCGACGCGCCGCTTCTTTGATAATCAAACCTCTCGGGTTTGTCCTATTGTTTGATCGCCTCGGTTTTAGAATGTCTCATACTATCACCCCCAGTGCGGACTATGATGGCATGCTGCCGCGTCGATTTGCCAGCCTTTTTTTGCGCGGCGCGCGTTCGCGGTCGGTGCCCGGCTCAAGTCTTGGCGGTGCTGCGGGAGCGAAGAGGAAGGATGGTGCCGGAGGTCGGACTCGAACCGACATGGGCGTAAAGCCCGCCAGATTTTGAGTCTGGTGCGTATACCAATTTCGCCACTCCGGCACGGAAGTTCAAATGATAAGCGGCGGGCCGAGCGAGGTCAAGATGCTCGGTCTCGCGGCCGCTTACCGCGATGCGGCTGACTGCTCCGCGACGAAAGATCCCGGTACCGGGATGTCGCCGGTCGAGCCAAAGACGCGCGTGCGCGTCGACCCGTCGGAGCTCGGTATCCAAAACCACGTGCTCGTCGACGGCCTGTAGACCGCAATATCGTAGATGCCGTCGCCGTCAAAATCACCCTGCAGCGGCCGGTCGCCCGAGACGCCGAGCTGCGCGCCGCCAAATCCGAGCTTGCTGCGGAGCAGGTACCAAGTTCCGGTGGACGGGCGAAACACGGCGATGTCGGCGCGTCCGTCGCCGTCGTGATCGCCCGGCACCGGCTGGTCGCCTGAGATGCCGAATTGCCTGAACGTCACCGCCCGGTCCGACGAGCGCGATACGTACCAGACACCGCTCGACGGACGATAGACGGCCGCGTCGGCCCGACCGTCGCCGTCAAAGTCGTCCGGCAGCGGGATGTCGCCGTCGAGTCCGAACCGACGGGTCTCGATAGACGCGTCCGAGCTTTTGAGCACGTACCAGGCGCCGTCCGACGGCCGCCAGACCGCTAAATCGGCGCGGCCGTCGCCGTCGTAGTCGGCCGGGACCGTCCTGTCTGTCGCGAGGCCGAACGCCGCCGCCGCCATCGTCGAGTCAGAGCTCCTGAGGATGTACCAGACGGATGTCGACGGGCGGAAGACCGCGATGTCCGTTCGCGCGTCGCCGTCGTAATCGGCCGCCGCGACGCGATCGCCGGCGCTTCCCCAGGCGACCGGTAGCACCGCACCGTCCGAACTTCTCTCGATCACAAAATCGGGCGCGTTCGGCGCATCGGTCGGGCGAAAGACAGACAGATCGGTCTTGCCGTCGCCGTCGAGGTCGAACTTGCGCCCGCCGCCTCGGACGCCCGGACACGAGCACGAATATCCGTCCGCGACCGCGACGTCGTCCAGATACTGCCCCTCGCGAAACGTGCCGACGTCGGTACCGACCCGCCATCGGAGCTGCACATTCTGCCCGGCGGCCGACGCCGGCAGGCGAACGGCCGTGGTGATGAACTCCGAGGTCTCGTTGACGCCGCTGCGGCCCGACCAGCCGAGACGGCCGCCGAGCGGATTTGAGCAGCAGCTGTCGATCGTGCCGTCGTAGCCGCCCGATTCAAACGCTCCGCCCGCGGCGAGGATGTCCTGCCACTGCCCGCCGTCGCCGATCCTGATCTCGAGCACCGAGCCGTCGTAGAGCCGGTTGCGCAGGAATGTCGTTTCAAGCTCGTACCAGTTGCGGAATGTCAGCCGCGCGTTTGCGGTCGAGACGCGAAAGATGGGCGTCGTGAGCTCGTTCAGCCCGACCTGATTGGGGTCGGGCGAGAAGATAGAATTCGGGGCCGAGTCGCGGCGGGCCGACGACACGCGCCACAGCTGCTGAGCGCCGGTCGCCGACGACGCCCAGCCCTCGGGCAGACGGCCGGCGGCAACGCGGTCAAACGACTCCCGCAGAGCGTATCTGACGGCGCCGCTCTCGAGCCGGATCTCGACGCGGCCGACGGGCTCGCCGTTATCGGTGAGCGTCAACCTTAACGTCACCGGATCGCCGCATCGGACGGTCGGTGAGACCGTAAAACTGAAAGGCCGCGTCACCGCCGGGCCGCCGGCGGTAAGTGCGCCGTAATTCTGCGGCGGCCCGACCGCGATCACGCCGCCCGTACGTTCGAGCGTCGCGACCAGTGATGTCGCCGCACCCGCGCCGGTGTTGCGGAGCGGTACGTTGACGGTCACGGTCTCGCCCGGCTCGGCGGTCTGGTCGATCGCGCAGCTCTCGGCCGAGAAAGTGACCGCCGCATTCTCGATCACGGGCACCGGCCGCAGGCGCAGCTCGATCGTCTGCTGCGGCCCGCCGTCGGCGACCGTCACGGCCGCCGACGCCGATCCGTAGCCGCGTGCGCGTCCGACGATCGTATATTGACCAGGCGGGATGAGCATCGTCTCGGTCGGCTGCTGCGTTCGCGTATAACGCACAAAAGGCACCGACGCCAGATCGCCGCCGCGATACAGCTCGACCGGCGAATTGTCGATCGCCCGTCCGGTCGCGTCGTCGATCAGCGAGACAACGAGCCGTCCGCGCGGCGCGGGCGTGCACTCGCTGAATTTGAATCGCCCGATCCGCGTCAGCCACGTGTAGTCGCTAAAGTCCTCGCTCTCCTGCGTGTAGTACTCGCCCGTCAGCCAGAACGTGCAGTCGTCGGCCGGGTCGACCGACATCCCGCTGTAATCGCCCCAGCGCCAGCCGAAGCCCTTCTGGACGCCGCTGCCGGCGACGAGCTCGCCCTCGCTGCGAAGCATGCCCGGCGCGTCGCCGGCGAGCCGTCCCGTGTAGAGGATCGACGGCTCCTTTTCGTCGGTGACCATGTTGTACTGCACCGCGAGGTTGCCGTCGCGGTCCTGCGCCGCGCTTGCGACCCAGCGAGACGATGACGTATTGCCGATCGTCGAATGCTCGTGAACGGCGAATGACGCTCCCGTTCGCCGCAGCTCGTAGAGTCTGACGCCGGCGCGATACGGCTCGCCCGGCGGCGACGTGCGAACGGTCTGGTTAAAGACGAGGGCCTCCCAGGTGCCGAAGTTTCGATACGCGGCGCGATACATCAGCCGGTCGCTGCCCGAGTCGAGCGGGGCTCCCGGCGAAGGCTGCAGGATGTCTGTCCTGCCGGGCGGGCTCGTCGGGTCGAATGGAGCGACCGCAAGCGGGCTCTCGGGCCGCTCGGTCAAGGTCGAATTGGCCGGCGTCGCAAAATCGACGCTGAGATCGAACAGCCGTACGGCGTCGGCGGCGTCGCCGTATTCGTCGGCCGTGTAGCCGACAAACAGGCCCGGCGTCCCGGCACGCGGGGGCGTCATCCCGTCGAGGTCAGCCGGCAGCACACCGCCGAGACGCTGCGGGTAACTCGACGGGATGCTGAAGTAAACGTAGCCCGCCGACGGGTC
Organism: Pyrinomonadaceae bacterium; assembly: GCA_046313635.1. Classification (GTDB taxonomy): domain Bacteria; phylum Acidobacteriota; class Blastocatellia; order Pyrinomonadales; family Pyrinomonadaceae; genus OLB17. The sequence continues at coordinate 72,362 of JBKBYA010000007.1, forward strand.
GCCGCGGAGCATCTTGCCGCGGTCAAAAGCAAAGAGGCCCGAGCTGACGTAGTCGGAGCCGAAGTACTCCTCGGTCGACATATAGTACGCGTCGCTCCAGACGCCGAACTTTGAAAAGTCGTTGAGCTTTACGTTCGGCATCACGAACTCGTAGAGATAGTATTGCCCGGTCGGGTCGCCGGTCTTTGAGATCGCGATCAGCTGCCTGAAGGGCGGGAATGCGATGCAGTACTGGCTGATCATCCAGCGGTCGGCAAGCGGATCGTACAGTACGATCGGCAGACCGTCGCTGCGCCGGGAGCAGGTCGTATTGAGCTGCGCAAAAAGATCGCTGATCTTGAACGCCGGCGTCACAGGCCGGCCGCTCTTGTCGTAAATGCGGAGCGCCGCGTTGACGGCCTGAACGTAGTGGCCGGGGCCGACGTCGCCGTTCATATCCGGCGGCAGGATGAGCAGATTGTAGAGATCGATGTTGTCGTAATTTGCAAGACCGTCGAATGAGAGCGAAGGCGCCGGCATCGGAACGGGCGTAAAAGCAGCGAGCGACCCGACTCCCTCTGCGCCGGGCCGCGGCGGCGCACCGCTGAATTCGCGTACAAGGTCGACACCCGCGCCGATCTCGAGCCGCCGCGACGGGACAAATTTTTGGCCGCTCGTCTCGGGCGGCTTGAATGAACTCACGGGCGGCGACACGGCCGAGGCAGCCGCGCGGGCCGCCTCGGGTCTGAGCGTTGACAGGTCGAATTTTCGGGCGTGGGCCGTGCCCCGATCTGCGGCGTCGGCCGCGGCCCGCCCGTCATGAACGACAAGCGCCGCCGCCGTGACGGCCAGTGAGAGACAAACTAGTGTGAACTTGCGCATCGACCGCAGGCAAAAACTTCGGTTTCCGATCGACGACGATGATAGACCCGAATAAAGTCGGGAGACAACGTTTCGGCGGCGGCCGTCAGTTCTCGGTGAGGATGACGACCTCGGCCCGCCGTTTCGCTTCGTCGAGGAATGTCTCGATCTGTTCGGCGACGCGGTCCTCGGTGAGGCCGCGGCGAATGTCGGAGCGCTTTTCGCTTATCGACGGGACGACCACGCCCTGGAAACGGCGCCGAAATTCAGGCACGTATACCTCGCGGTAGTACTTTTCTTCGTCGGCCGGCGTGATGACGATAAAAGAGCGAAATCTGAAGTCGATATACTTCTCGATCGCGACTCGCTCGGCGACGATCCTCTCAAAATTGTCGTCCCTGACCGACGAAAACCCGACGCGCTTCAGCCGCCGCTCAAACTCGGCCGGCGATGCAAAGCGACGAACGATGTCGGCGATCTTGTCGGCGATCTCCTGATCGGTCGGCGCGGCCTGCGGCACGCGTTCGGCCTCGAGCGCAAAGAGCCGCTGGTTGATGAGCGTCTGCAGAGCACGATCGACGTCGTCCTGAGGCGGGTCGTCGACCGGAGCGCCGGGCTCGAGCGCGAGCTGCCAGAGGATGTCCGAATAAGTGATCACCTCGGTCCGCACGCCGTCCTGTACGGTCGCGACCGAGCGGTCGACCGTTGGGCCGCCGCGCTGCGCGGCCGCCTGGCGCGCGCCGCCAGCGAGACAGAGCACGGCGAGCAGCGCTGCCGCCCAAGCCCCGGCACGCCGAATCGAACAAAGTGGATCGAATGGCCCTCGCATTTGGATATTCAGATTTTCCGTTCGGCGGCTCCGCAGTGTCAACATCTGGTCTTGAAAGGCAAAATTCTTGACAAACCGATTTCGCGAAAACTAAAGTACTTATGAGCAGTCCTGCTCGCCCCCTTTTCCGATCGCCCACCCTTCACCGGACCTCTTCAGTAAATATCAGTGAAAACGTCGGCCCATCCATCGCCTGCAAGAGAGAAGCAGTTTACCTGCACCGAGACCCGGCAACGCGGTACAACGGACCTGAGGTTCATCTCCGAACTCGGCCGGAGCCTTCTCTTTACCGTTCATCCGCGCAAGGTCGCGCTCCGCGTCGCCGAGGCTCTCCGCACCGGGGTCGGCGCCGCGATCTGCGCCTTTGTTGCCGAGCCGGACAACATCGGTCTCGTGAGCTGTGCATTTGACGCGCGGGGCGAGATCCGCGATGCGGACTTTCTCCAGCGGTCCAGATTTGAGGAATGGCTGCAGCTGCTGCCGCCGCAGATCGGATATTCCGAGTCAAACCGCGAACGATTCCTGCTCGGCGGCGAGCACGCTGTCGAGTACGTCTCGCCTCTCCACATCAACGGCGTGATCAAGGGCGCGATCGTAACGGGCTTTGCCGCCGAGGCCGAGCTCGACGAGGCGGGGACACGGCTTATCGACGCCGCGACGCAGATGGCCGCGATGAGCATCAACCTCTCGGCCCATTACGAGACGGCGATCGACAATTCGATCAATCAGGCGCGAGAGGAGCATCGGCGGTTTACCGAGGCGGTCCTGGACGCTCTGCCCGTCTCGCTGTACGTCGTCGATCGCGACTTCCGCATCGTGACCTGGAATCGCCATCGGGAGATCGGCGCACAGGGCATCCCGCGGCAATCGGCGATCGGACGAGACGTCTTCGAGGTGCTCGCCCGCTACCCGCAGGGCCGTCTGCGGCGCGAATTCGAACGGGCGTTTGCCACAGGACAGATCGAGCGCATCGAACAGCAAACGATCGACGAGGACGGCACGACGCGGCATTGGATGGTCAGCAAGGTGCCGATGCGGGCACCCGACACCGACGAGATAACGCACGTCATCACGGTCGGCGAGGACGTCACACAGCGTGTCGAGGCCGTTCAGGCCATCGCCCGCGCCGAGAAGCTTGCGGCCGTCGGACGCCTGGCCGCGGGCGTCGTCCACGAGATCAACAATCCGCTCGCGACCATATCCGCCTGCGCCGAGGCGCTCGAGCAGCGGGTCAATGAGGGCGCCTTCGACGGTACCGACGGACTTGAGGACCTGACCGAGTATCTCGATCTGATCAAGAGCGAGGCCTTTCGGTGCAAATCGATCACGACCGGGCTCCTCGACTTTAGCCGTATGCGGGCCGGCAACCGCCATGAGCTCAATATCGGCGAGGTCCTTCGCTCCTCGGCAAACCTGATCTCGCACCAAAAGCGCGGCAATTCGATCGAGATCAGGCTCGACATCGCGGACGATCTGCAATCGGTGGTCGGCGACAGCGGCCAGATACAGCAGGCGGTGATCGCTCTCAGCACCAACGCGATCGACGCGATGCCGTCCGGCGGCAGGCTTACGCTGCGTGCATTTAATCAGGCAAACGGCGTGGTCATCGAGGTCGAGGACACCGGGCTCGGGATCACACCCGAAAATCTCTCCAAGATCTTTGAACCCTTCTTCACGACCAAAGAGATCGGGCGCGGCACCGGCCTCGGCCTCTCTGTCTGCTACGGCATCATCACCGATCACGGCGGCCGGCTCGCGGTACGCTCCTCGGTCGGCAAGGGTACCGTATTCTCGATACTGCTGCCGGTCGCTCCCCGAGCGGCGTAGGGCCTCGCGGTACTGGCCGCCGCATCCTCACGCCCACGCCCCAAAGAGAATATTCATATGGCAAAACTTCTGGTAGTTGACGACGAAAGAAACCTCCGCCTCGTAGTGCAAAAAGAGATGTCCCGCCAGGGTCACGAGGTGATCACGGCCGCCGACGGCGAAGAAGCTTGGGAGGCGCTCGAGGCGCGAGACTTTGACGTGCTGCTGTGCGACATAAATATGCCGCGGCTCGACGGCATGGGCCTGCTCCGCCGTTTATGCGAGAAGAGCCCAAATCGCCCCGAGGTGATCATGCTTACCGGGCAGGCGACCGTCGAGACCGCGATCGAGGCGATGAAGCTCGGCGCCTACGACTATCTCACCAAGCCTTACCGCATCGCCGAGCTCGGGGCCCTCGTCGAGCAGGCGGCTGAGAAACAGCGCCTCAAGGTCGACAATCAGCGGCTGCGGGCCCACGTCGAGCGCACCGCCAACTCCATTCCCGACATCGTTGCCCAGTCGCCGCAGATGAAGGAGGTCCTGCGTCTGGTCCAGCGCGTCGCGCCGTCGGACACTTCTGTCCTCATCACCGGCGAATCGGGCACTGGCAAAGAACTCGTCGCTCAGGCGATCCATCGGCTGAGCGCTCGCAGCGACAAGCCCTTTGTCGATCTCAACTGCGCCGCACTGCAGGACACGCTTCTCGAATCGGAGCTTTTTGGTCACGAGGCCGGCGCCTTCTCGGGCGCCAAGGCCCGCAAGCTGGGGCTCTTCGAGATCGCCGACGGCGGCACGCTCTTTCTCGACGAGGTGATGGAGATGCCGGCCCAGCTGCAGTCAAAACTGCTGCGGGCGCTCGAGACGCGCTCGTTCTACCGCGTCGGCGGCATCAAAAAGGTCGAGGTCAACGTACGCGTGATCGCGGCGACCAATCGCGACAAGGATCGCGCGGTCGCCGAGGGCGCGTTCCGCTCGGACCTGATGTACCGGATCAACAGCTTTGAGATCCACATTCCGCCGCTGCGCACCCGCCGCGAGGATATCGAGCCGCTGACCCGACATCTTCTCGACCAACTCAAGGGGCCGAGAGATTTGTCGATCGACGACGCGGCCCTCGAGGCGATGAAGAATTACGACTGGAGCGGCAACGTCAGACAGCTCCGCAACTGTCTCGAGCGGGCCGCGCTGCTCTGCGATAAAGATACGATCACGATCAAGGAGCTCCCGCCCGAGGTCGTGTATCGCGTCGAGCGGCCAAACGTCAACGTCAGCTACAACGTCGCGGCGGCGCCTAAGACAGATCCCGTCCCATTCAGCAACGCCAGCCCGACCAACCTCCGCGAGGTCGAAAAGCAGCAGATCATCGGGGCACTCGAAAAGACCGGCTGGCACCGCGGCAAGACCGCCGAGCTGCTCGGCATCTCGCCCTCGACGCTCTATCGCCGGCTGCGCGAGTACGGTCTCGACGCGAGATAGCCGAAAGAGCTCGGGAGCCAACTGAAAATGAAAATGTCCCTCATTTTTTTGTCCGCGCTGTCTGCGCTGGTTCCCGTCGCTCTTCTGGCCCAGGAACCTGTCCCGGCGGCGACGCCGGACGCTGCGCCGACCGCGGTCAAGCGGACTCGCACCTTTGACCAGTTCGATCTCCCCGGAGGCGTTCAGGTCAAACCGGCGCAGGGACAAACCGACGGCCCGATCACGGTCGAGCTCGTGAATGCCGATACCTACGCGGGACTGCTGAAGCTGGTCGATTATTTTGCTCGCGTCGAGACAGAGTATCGAGCGACTGACGGTCAGGCGTTCGACCCGGTCAGCCCGGACCAGCCCGAACGCGCCCTGAGCCGTAAGCTCAACGCCATCTACCGCGTCACCGAGATCTACGGCAAGGGGCTGCTCGGCCAGGCTCCGCTGGCAAGCGCATCAAATCAGGCGCTGCTCGCCGAAGTTCAGATGATCATTCGTGAAGCCCTGGCGGTCGCCGCCGTCCGGGGCGACTGGACTCACAACACTGCCAAGCTCGCCGAGCTCGCCGACAAGTACGATGCTGCCTCATCAGATAAGCGAGTGCTCCTGACCGCAATGCTCGGGCAGCTCAATCGACGCATGACACGGCTCAAGGGCCAGATCGCGGTCAAGCAGTAGGCGCGGCGGACAGCTGCGACGCACGACGGCGGTACTCGAAAAAAATAGAACGATCTAGTTGACGACCGAATGTCGATCGAGCAGGTCGTGGGCGAGCTCGATGACCGTCGACGGATCGACGGGCTTGGCGATGTGCAGTTGGTAGCCCGCGTCGATCGCCTTTCGACGGTCCTCGGGCCGGGCATAAGCCGTGAGGGCGATCGCGGGCACGGCCGGCGACCCCGACCGCCGCTCGATCTCGCGGACGTCGCCTATCAGGCTATAACCATCCTTTCGGCTGAGGCCGATATCCGAGACGATCAGGTCCGGACGCCGCACCTTGAATCTCTCAAGCGCCTCGTCGGCCGACGCCGCGGTCTCGACCTCTGACCCGCACTGTTCAAAAGCGAGGCGCAGCACCTCGAGCGTGTCCGGCTCGTCCTCGACGATCAGGACCAGCGAGCGGTCGAGCTGCGGAGGCCCCGCAGCGGCCGCCGCGGGACCGCTTGTCGATGTGTTGCCCGGCGGCGGCGCACCGATCGGCAGTCGAACGGTAAAGGTCGCGCCTCTGTCGATACCGTCACTCGCCGCCGTGACCGTTCCGCCGTGCAGCTCGACGATGTGCTTGACGATCGAGAGGCCGAGCCCCAGGCCCGAAAAGCTTCGCGTGATCGACCCGTCAGCCTGGCGAAATCTATCAAACACGAACGGCAAAAACTCGCTCTTGATCCCGCTGCCGGTATCGCTGACCGTCAGCAGGACGTGCGACTCACTCGGCTCGAGCGTGACGTCGACGCTGCCGCCCTCGGGCGTAAACTTGATCGCGTTTGAAAGCAGGTTCCAAGAGACCTGCTGCAGCCGGTCGTGGTCGCCTGTGACAAAAGCCGTTGCGGACGCAATGTGCGTCGTCAATCTGATGTGCTTGGCATCGGCCGCGGGCCTGACCGTATCGACCGCGGCGTGGACGACCTTTACGAGATCGACGCGAGAGTTATCGATCTGCAGCTTGCCGCTGACGATGCGCGACACGTCGAGAAGGTCTTCGATCAGCTGGATCTGAGACCGCGCGCCGCGCTCGATCGCAGCGACGGCCCGCTGCTGCGCGTCGTACGCTGAGGGGATCGACGACTGGCCGCCTTCTCTGAGGATGGCCGTCCAGCCGATGATCGAATTCAGGGGCGTCCGCAGCTCGTGCGATACGGTCGCGAGAAACTCGTCCTTCAGTCGATTTGCTTCCTCGGCGTGCTCGCGCAGGAGCCTTTCCTCGTTGAGTTTTTGTTCGCGTTCGCGCTCGTAGAGCTTTTGCTGCGTGACGTCGACCTGCGCGGCGATGCAGCCGAGCACGTTGTCGTCGTCGTCGACGATCGGCGCGGCAAAGCAGTAGATCGATATGCGGCTGCCGTCGGCCCTTTCGATCTCGAGCTCCTCGTTGAGGATCGCCCGCTTTTGCGCGACGGCACGCTGCATCGGCAGCTCGTCGGCCGTGAGTTCTCTGCCGCCCTTGAAGTGACGATACGGCAGTCCGTGATGGTTCAGCGACACGTTATCGCCCGGCGCCATGCCGACCATCTCGGCAAGCGCGGGGTTGGCGACGATGGTATCGCAGCTTGCGTCCTGCGCGACGGCGATGCCGATCGGGGCCAACTCGATTATCGTCTGCAGCTCGCGAATGCGCCGGTTAAGCTCTCGGTTAAGACTCTGTATCTTTAACTCGCTGGCTTTTGTCTCGGTAATATCGTAATTCACGCCCAGCAGTCTGACTCGGCCGTCGTCGTCACGAATGATACGCCCCTGCGTCGCGAGCCAGCGAACGCGGCCGTCGTCGCGGCGGCGAATGCGAAATTCGCCGTAAAAGTTCGGAGAGCCTTCTTCGATAAGTCGGTTGATGTTCTCGAGGGCGACCTCGCGGTCCTCGGGCAGGATCAGATCGGCCCATCCCGCGGCGGCCGCTTCGGAGTCGCGTTCGATGCCGGCGAGCTGGTATATGCCGTCAGACCACTCGACCCGATCGGTCGCGAGGTCCCACTCCCAGATCCCGACGCCCACCGCGCTCTCGGCCAGACGGGCCCGTTCTTTTGCCTCGCGCAGGATCGCGGCGGCCCGCCTTGAATCTTCGGCAGCCTCGCTGCGCGCGGCGTCAAGCTCGCGCCTCACGGCCTGACGCGTCGTGATCGCCCAGGTCACGATAGTGCCGATCAGACAAAAAATTATGGTTTGCGTGAGACTGCCGCTGCTGAGGCTCAGCTCGAGTGGGGGCTCGATCACAAAAAGGTTCAAGGCCGCGGCGGCGATCAGCGTCGCGGCCACGCCGGGCCCGAACCCGCCGAGCAGGCTGGCAAGCACGACGGCCGGAAAAGCGGTAACGAACGGCAGATCGCTGCCGAGCAGCGGGTTGAGCGCCGTGCGCAGCACGACACTCGCTGCCGCGAACGCGACCGCCGCGGCGTAGCGGGAAGCAATACTAGCGAGAAAACTGCCGACCATCCTGCCCCGGATGCCTGTACCTTGGACCGAGCTCGTTTGCCGTGAGTGCCTGGGGAAACGCCAGACTCAAAAGTCGGGCGTTGCCAAATCTTAGCACACGCACCGCACGCTCGGCGTGATCGCGAGACGGCAGGCCCGAGATCCACATTGGACCGATGCGGCATACGCGGCCCTGCAGCCGCGCACCGGCCGGCGCCGTCGGAGCGTTTTTGAAACTATCGGCCGACACCGCCGCCCGGGCGTACATAAAACATGTACCGTCGTTCGGACAGCGGGAGGAGCTTCTCGTCAAACTCGCGGCCGGCAGCTGCGAGAGCTTGGCGCAGCGAGTGACCGCCGAACAAGATCATCGGCAGCCCGCGCGACCAGCGAATGATCCGCGGCAGCTTGTCGACGAATTTATCGAGCGCGCGGCACGTCACGAAGTCGATCTCGAGAGGCTCGCGGACCTCTTCGAATTGTCGATCGATGAGTCTTGCCCGCGGCTCGAGATCGAGGGCCCGAAGCGCGGCGAGCAGATATGCGGACTTCTTCTCTTTTGACTCGATCAGCGTCGCATTTAGGTCACACCGCGCGATCAGGCACGGAATGGCCGGCAGACCGGCTCCCGTTCCGATGTCGGCAAAGCGCGAACCGGCGGGCAAGCGCTCGTTCATCATCAGCGACTCGAGCACGTGCCGGGTCGCAAATTCCTCGGCCGTACAAGGCGCGACGAGATGGAGCATCGGATTGTGCCGCTCGACGAGCTCGTAAAACTCGCCGAGCCGCTCAAGCGCCTCGTCGGTAAGGTCGACACCAAAAGCCGCCTGGTTTGCCCGGATAGCGTCGATAAATCGTTCACGCATGAAATGAGTCTATCGTGCCTTGCCGCCAACGCGTGCCGGCAGCCTAGCCGAAAAACAAAAAAGGAACAAAGACCTTTCGCCTTTATCCCTTCGCCTTGCGACTTTATTTTATGGTGCGGACGAGAAGAATCGAACTTCCACTGCCTTGCGGCAACAGGCTTCTGAGTCCGATATTTTGCCTCTTGACTATCAACAGGTTACGGCTGTAAACTACTGATAACAAGAGGGTTAGCTGGACACTTCTGGACACTTAAGGCCCTCTTCACGACACCGGCGGACGGCTTTTCGGGTGGCTTTCTACCCGAAAATCTACCCGAAAAGGAATTGGGTCATGATAATTCCCGACAAGTACAAATCTCAGGGCTACTTCTCCCGCGTCACCAAAGAGCGAACGATCCGCAAGAACAAAGAATACCAATACAGGGCGATCTTTTCCATCTGGGACGGTCAGAAGTGGAATACCCAATCGAACACCAAAGGCCTGACGACGAAGGACCTCGCCGACGAGTGGCTAGAAGCGAAGGTGAAGGAGTTGACCGAGAAGGGGAAGGACATAATGCTCAACCCCGAGACGGTGAAGGGGTTCACCGAAGCCCATTACAAACCTTTTCTGAGGGACCACAAGAAGATCCAGTACGAGCAGGAATTCCAGAAGCTGGATGTGATCTGCGAATTTTTCGAGGACAAGCTCATCGACGAGGTGACGAAGCTGGACGTGTTGGCGTTCAAGACCTGGGTTCTGAAAAGGCCCTACAAGCGCGGCAAAGGGGAGAAGAAGCGGTCCGACGCGTCCGCGAATCGCTACCTGTCACGTCTGCGCGGCTTGCTGAATTTCGCCGAAGAGGTCGGCAAACGGAGGAGCCACATCTCGTTCAAGAACATCATCGCCAAAGAGGATCCGAAACAGTCTTACATCTCATTCGATGAATTCATGCGAGTGCTGGACGCTTGCTACGAGGTCCCGAAGTGTAACCGATGGAAGCGGGATCGTTCGCACCTGCGCCTGACGCTCATCGGCGGCTACACGACAGGATTGCGGATCGATGAGCTGCGGCACGTCGTACGCGGGATGGTGAAAACCGACCATTCGAGGCGGATCGGCGTGATCAAGTTGGTGATGAAGGATTCCCGGAACAAGATCCACACCAAGACGGTAGACGTTTCAACCTGGCTCTACGACGAAATGGAAGCGGCCGGCGTTTTCGAACGCGCGGACGACGAAAAAGTGTTCGACACGACGAACTATTACAACCTGGTCAAAGATCTGTTCCGGCGAGCGGGGGTGAGCGACGACGTTACGTTCCACACGTTACGTGCGGCGAACGCGACGGAACGCGATACGGCGGGCCAGGATCGCGAATCGATCCACGCGGGGCTGGGCTGGGCGAAGGACAGCAACGTGCCCGAGAAGCACTACCTGCGGCATCAGGACCACCATGTTATCGAGAAGGGTTCCCCCTACAATGAAAGGCTGCAGAGGTTAAGGCAACATCACTCCGAAAGAACCCCAGAATGATTACGGGTTATTGGGGTCGAACGGGCTAAAAAACGGATTCTGCTCAACTTGACAGCTGTGCGAACCCAAAAGCGGGCGAATTCGCAAGAGTTCCGCAAAACCTTCTCCGCCACCATCACCGGATACGGATTGACACATAGATCAATTGAGCGAAGAGGTCGGTCCCTTTTTGCGCGGGCGGCGGACGCGTCGTGCCTCTATCGCGATGGATCAAGGTGCCTTGCATTTTGCGATGAAGGCTACGATGTTGTCGAGGGCTTTCTGGGCCTTGTCGGTGTCGGGCGGGACGCGGTTTTCGGCGGGCACGCCGTCGTGGACCCAGTTTGAGGCTTCCGTCATTCCGGCATCGATCTCGGCGATCAGTTCGTCGGTGATCTCGAGGTATTTAAGTTTCTTGGTCTGGATCTCCGGCGAATAACGTTCGATCACGCCCTTGAGCAGGCGTTCTTCCACTGCGCGTTCCCAAGTCTGTCGAAGCTTCATGAACCATCGTTCGACGGCGTATTGATATTCGTTGGGGTCCCCCTCTTTTTCGATCTTCCGCAATCGGACCAGTTGATCCTTGAGTACACCGACGCGGGCGTTTACCGACTTCGCCGTCCAGGGAAGATCGGGCATTACCTTTCCGGTCGCCGAACTCGTTCGCCAGATGTAATTCTCAGAAACCTGAACCGATTCACGCTTGGTGATGTGCAGCAAATGCACCAGCATCGCGATGTCGTGTGTGAAGACGATCACCTGCTTCGACTTGGCAAGCTCTGCAAGTCGCTCGGCTATAAGCTCGCGTCGTTCGTGGTCCTGAGACGAGCACGGGTCGTCGAAGATGAGGCCGCGGCATTGGGGGTTGAGTTGGGCCTCGGTGATGAAGTCGGCGATGGAGATGGCCCGCTGTTCGCCCTCGCTGAGAACCTTGCCGGCGGTCTCGTTGGCGATCTTCAGTTTGCGAAGGGTGGCACCGCGCTGGTTGCGCTGCGCCAGTTTGATGAAATGCGGGGCGTCCAACCGCTTGCACTCCGAGGCGAACATGTCGACGTATTCCTGCGTGATGTGTTCGTCGTAAAGCTGCCCCTGGATCGTGGTGATCTTGGCAGTGCTCAGCTTGCCATGCAAACCCCGAGCCCTGGCCGTCCATTTCGCAGTCTCGACGAAGGCTTCCACTTTGTCGCGTATGTTGGCCAGGATCCTGCGATCGTTATGGAGATCGATCTCCGCTTCGAGCCTTGCGGTCTCTTCCGATGGGTTCGAGACGATCAGGGCCGCTTTTTCATCGTCGAGGTTCTTACCGCAATCGTCGAATTCCGCGACCTCGGCATCGAGCGATGCGGGAAGCTTCGCCGCAGCGATCCCGTCGATCGCCGCGAGGGCCACGGCGCGTGTTTCGGCGTACGTCTTTACAAGACCCATCCAACGTTCCGTCAGTTCCGGATCGAATTTGTTGACCGTTTTGAATACGTCGTATTCAATGTCAAACGTTAGCGGGGGCAATTCATCGATCTTCTTGCGAATCTTCGCGAGTGCATCCTTCGCTTTGGCCAGCTCAGTTTCGGCTGTGCTCTTCAGCAGATTCCAGTAAGCATCGATCAGTATGGTCTCTTTGTCGCCGAGCGGCTGCAGACAGAAAAGGCAATTGTCCTGATCGATCGGGTATGTTTCACCGCGGCGGCCCGCAGCGATCGTCTTGGCATATACCCGGCCCGCCTTGATGAATGCCCGCCACGAATCGGAACCGACCTCGGCGATCTGGTACCGATCAAGGCTCTCGACCCCTTCCGCTTTCGCGATCTCCTCGAACGTACTCACGGCCTCGATCGCCGCTCGCGCCTCTTCAAGCTTTTCCGCCCGCAGTGGTTCAAAGGCTGCCGTCACCGCATCGCAGAATTTGTCTAGTTGGTTGCGAGCCGCAATGATCGCTCTCACCTGCTCGGCCCTGTCTTTGGTTCTAAGTTCCGCAAGTCGCGTGGTCTTTTCAAGCAGTTCCGCCTCGTCCTTTTCGGTCATCGTCGCGAGCTTTTCGACCTCTTTTAAGTCGGTCTCGGCGCCGAGAGTCTCGATAAGGGAGCGGACAGGATTATCATTCTGAAACAGGTCGAGAAAACCGTGCGGGGCCGACTTATTGTGAATCTCGGCTTCGAGCCGGGCTTTGACCGCGCCGTGCGCGGCCATCAGCTTTTCGAAAAAATCGAACCCGCTAGGCGTGAACGAAAGGCTGTTCTCCTTCTCGAGGTGTGCCGAAACGCTTTTCGTATCGAAGACGCAGTACTGCGAAAACTCCGACCGGTCCTTATCCGTCGGGAAGACGAGGTCGTACGGATCTTCGGTCCGCTGGTAAGTGATATGGCACTCGGGCGGGCCGCCGTTTCCGTTGGAGCCGAATACGTCAGGCAAGATCACTTTGTCGCCTCGCGAAGGAAACGCATTGTTGAGCAGCCGCACGTATCCCGACTTGCCCGAACCGTTTTTGCCGTAAACGACGGTCAGGTTCGGGCCGACCTTTATGGTCTGTTCGAGGGCGAGGGCGTTGACGTTCGCGATGTTCTTGATCGCTACAAGCTTCAGAGTAACGTCGGGGTCCTCTTCGGCCGCGGCCGCGCCGTTGAACGCGATGGCGGGGCGGTCGGCGACGGGGGCGAGCCCCTCGTCTTGTTTGAAGTACTCGTACGCTTGGGCGACCAGGGCGTCGTCCACCGCGGCACCTTCAAGAATGCCGTCCCCAAGATACTGAAGCCAATACGGCTGGGCTTGCAACCATTCGATGATCTGATTTTTCAGTTTCTGGTTGGACATATTTCGACTCGCGACCCAATTGCAAACGCACCGTGTGCCGGTGCAACACCTGTCACCTGCGAAACCCACATTCAATGGTCGGGGGTGATGACAAGCCGTCCGCGGGGGGGAGACCGGGATTGAGGACTGGTGATTCGGGCACACGTATTATACACGAACCGGCGACTGTGGGTATACGTTTGCAGTGGACTTCTTCAGCCGGGGAACGAGGGACTAGCTCGGCGTTGGCGTCTTTTTGGTTCTAGTTTTCGTTGGAATGATCAGCTACTAGTTATGAAATAGACGCCGTGGCCGTCGATCGCCAATTCAACTTCAACCTGCTGCGCGACGGGACGACACATTGTGCGTGGGCCTTAGCGGTCTCCCCAGGACGGCGCTCAGCGGATCGCGCGATAGAATCGCCGGGGGAAGGGTGAAGGGCGTGCGGTGGACATCATCACGGGTCTCTCCAGATCCGACAGCACATCGACTTCTTTCCCTCATCATCAAAGCGATCAACTACCGCTCCTTCGATCGCAATTACTGGATGTAGAAACGTGCGAGCATCTCAACCGTTGGCGCGGATCGTGTCCCAATCAAGTCCGTAGCGTTTGAGGAAAAGGTTCAACAGTGAATTGTAGTTCGTCGCCGAATTGTTCGACCGTGAGGCCCCGTAAAGCGTCCGCCCCGCCTCCGCCCTAGTGCGCGAATTCAAACATGTCTCGATCACCGTCTCAATCTGCACCAACGCGATCCGGTCCAGCTCCGCCATTCTTTCCGCTCCGAGCACCTTTCGCGTCAGCGGGAACCGTTCGCATTCCGCGGCGGAATCGCTCCACTTTTTCCTAAGGTGTTCGATCTCCCTGTCCACACACGCGATCGTTATCCTCCCTCCGTCCGCGTAAGCGGCCATCCGCACGACCGAGGCCTTCAGGTCGCGAAAGTTGTTGTTCCACGTCGCCGCGGGCGAGGTCGCGAACTCGAGGTACTTCCTTCGGGCCTCCTTGCTCATCGTCACGTTGATATTGTTTACACCCTGGAAATCTTCAAGCTCGCGATCAAGATTCGGTTCGATGTCCTCCGGGCGATCCTTCAGGTCCAAAAGATGAAAGGGAAAGGAATCGATCCTCGCCAGCAGATCCTCACGAAACTCCCCCGCCGCCACCTTCCCCCTCAGGTCCGAATTGGTCCCCGCGATCAAGTAGAAATCCACCTTCTGCGATTTTGTGTCACCGAGCTTTCTAACCTCCTTGTCTTCCAGAACCGTAAGCAGCATCTTCTGCACCTCCGGGTCCAGTTCTCCGATCTCGTCAAGGAAAAGCGTCCCGCCGTCGGCCGATTCAATTAACCCAATGCGATCGACCTTAGCATCCGTGAACGATCCTTTCGCGTGCCCGAACAACTCGGACTTAACGATGTCGCCACGCAATGTCGCACAGTTTACGTGTATGAATCGTCCCTTCGCCCGGTTCTTTTGCACCCGAAGTTCATGTATGCGCTTCGCTAAACTCGTCTTACCGACACCCGTGCTGCCGGTTAGCAGGATCGGATAATTGAAGTTTGACGAGACGTGCAGGATATCGTCGACCATCTTTTCCACTTTTGAATTAGCCGTCGAAATGTGACCTTTCAGCAGGGCGATGTCATCGTCCTTTTCTTTACGGAATCGCTGCGCCAGTCGGTTATAGCGTTCTAGCTCGAGATCGATCACGAAATAGCTCCCCTTGCCGTTCACGAAGGACGACTGGATCAGCTTCGCCGGCGCATAACGGGCCTCCGCCAGCATGAACAGACAGATCTGCATAACGTGCGTACCCGTACTGATGTTCAGGAAGTACGACTCCCGTTCCGGATCGAATTCGTAAGACGTCATGAGGTCGAAGAAAGCCGCATAGACCGTTTCGAAATCCCAGGGCTTCTTCTGCAGATCGATCTCATGCAGCCGCACCTTCGTCTCCGATCGGGCCTCTATGTCCTCCGCCACCTGCACGGCTAGCGCCTTGTGAGTCTTCTGATAGATAAGCTCATACCGCGCGACCGGGAAACCCTCATGCATGCACAACCCCACCGTCGGCCGCCACTCCTCCCAACGATCCGCTTCAACCTCTGCCGCATCCTTATCCGGCCCCAGGCACCCCAGCACTACGATCTCTTTTTCCATTGTGTGACTATCGAGAAATATAATTGTTATAGCATTAAATAGAAACCAAACCTTCGCCATTCGATGGACGATCCCAATAAATCCCGCAAATACAGTAGTTAACCTAACAAACGTCCTTTGGCACGTCCCTCGCACTAACTAATGTTGACAGTCGGGACGAAGTTCCTTCAAACCGGCCGTCGGCGACAAATATTTGAACAAGGAGTAAGGAAAACCTTTATGCATAAAGACGAAAATGGGGAACTCAATTCCGAAGAAGTGATCGACGTGGAGGCCTCGGCGAAGGCGGGGAAACCGGTCCCGCCGGGGAGCAAATATCGCATCCGCGTCGACAAGGACAATTTCACGGTGGACCGGTCGACGATGACCGGGGCGGAGATACTCGGGCTCGTCAAAAAGACCCCCGCGACGCACAACCTGTACCAGCACGTGCACGGCGGGCAGACGAAACTGATCGGGGCGGGGGAGTCGGTGGATTTCACGGAACCCGGCGTGGAGCGGTTCACGACGATGAAGATCGCGAACCAGGAAGGGGAGGAGCGCGCCGCACGGCGCTCCTTCGCGCTTCAGCCCGCTGACGTTGAGTTCCTCGACCGCACGTTCCGGTTGTGGGAAGCGGTCGTAGATGGAAAGAAGCAGTGGGTGATCGCTGAAGGGTTCAAATTGCCGGCCGGGTACAACGTGGCGGAGGCGAGCATCGCGTTGCGGATCGCCCCGACCTACCCGGACGTGCAGATCGACATGGCGTACTTTTCACCGGCCCTTACCCGGGCGGACGGGCGGCCGATGAACAATCTCACGCAATTGAAGATCGACGGGAAAGAGTGGCAGCAGTGGTCTCGGCACAGGGCGGCCGGCGACTGGCGCCCGGATGTCGACAACATCGAGACCCACCTGCTTTACGTGACCGCATTCCTCGAGGGGGAACTGAAAAAATGAACAAGTACTCTCTCAGGATCTCCGGCCGCCATCACGATCAGCTCCGGCGGCATCTGTTCCCCGGCGACGGGCTGGAGGCGGTCGCGTTCGCTCTGTGCGGTCGGAACCGCACGGATGAAGAACACATCTTCACCGTTCACAAGGTCGTCCCCGTGGCGTATGCGGATTGCGATCGCACACCGATCTCCGTAACGTGGCCGACCGAGGCCCTCGCCGCCATCCTCGACGACGCCCGCCGACAAGGCCTCGCGGTGATGAAGTTCCACTCTCACCCCGAGTTCTTCGAGCGGTTCTCCAAGCTCGACGACGAGTCCGACGCGGAAACGTTCGCGTCGGTGTCCGCCTGGCTGGATGACGGTGAACCACACGGAAGTGCGGTCATGCTGCCGGACGGCCGGGTCTTCGGGCGGGCAATGACGGAGGGAGGCGAACAGGCTTTCTCGAGCGTGACGGTAGCGGGAGACAAGCTATCGTTTTGGTATCAGCCGGGTGACTGCGATCCAGATTTCGATGGAAAGCTGGCCGCACAGCTGCAGCTCTTCGGATCCGGCACGACGGCCCGGTTGCGGCGGCTTCGGATCGGCGTGGTCGGGTGCTCCGGCACGGGCAGCTTCGTGGTGGAGCTGCTCGGTCGGCTGGCGGTCGGCGAGCTGGTGCTGATCGACGACGATCGCGTCGAGGACCGCAACCTAAACCGCATCGTCAACGCGGGCGAAAGGCACGTTGGCGAATACAAAGTGGACGTGCTCAAGCGGGCCGTCGAGGCGATGGGGCTCGGAACTAAAGTGGACGCGATTCCTCGCAATCTATACGATCCGGTCTGCGTGAAAAAGATAGCTCACTGCGATGTCGTGTTCGGCTGCATGGACACCGCCGAGGGCCGACACCTGTTGAACCGAATCGCGGCGTTTTACGTTCAGCCGTATTTCGACCTCGGCGTGCACCTGTTGGCGGACGGCGAGGGCGGGATCGACGAGGCGAGCGGGGTGGTGCACTACCTTCAGCCGGGCGGCTCGAGCCTGTTTGGGCGCCGTGCCTACACGCTGGAGGAGGTTCGGGCGGAGGGGCTCCGACGCACGGACCCGGAAGCATTCCAGGCGGAGCGGAAGGCCGGCTACATCGAGGGGGCGGACGAGAAATCGCCGCCGGTGGCGAGCCTGAACTGCACGATCGCCGGGATCGCGGTGAACGAGTTCCTCTCCCGCCTGCACCCATTCCGGTCGTGCGACCCGCGGGATTGCGACGTCGTCCGGTTCAACTTCATGGAGACGTTGACAACGAAGGAGAGTGCACCGGAGGAGTGTCCGCTGCTGGCGCCCCACGTGGGGCGCGGCGACGTTGAGCCATTGCTCGGATGGTCGTCGCTGAGCATGCGGGAGGTGGAGCCGTGATGCTGCTGAATTTGATCCGGCGATTATTTGGCAGGTTGTGGACCCGCAAGCCCTACCCTCTGCGGACCGTGCTCGCTGACAAGATCCCTGACGACATCGATCCGGGATCGATCTATCTGCTCGGCACCACCGGCCGGCCATGGGCCGCCGCCTTCGCGTGCCCATGTGGGTGCCGCGAGCTTATCGAACTGAACCTGCTGCCGGAGGGGAACCCGAGCTGGCGGGCCGCGGTGCATAAAGACGGCACCGCCTCCCTGCACCCCTCCGTCTGGCGGACCATCGGCTGCCAGAGCCATTTCTGGATACTACGCGGCAGGATCGTTCGGGTCGGGGACTTGACTGATGATTGATCGGCACCCTTGGGTACGCCGAGAAACGGGTTCTCCGCACGAGGGAACGGTTCACCGCAAAGTGAAACGGTTTCGCGGTCCGGTTCAACCACTCACGGAACCGTGAAATGCTTGCGTGGATCGGCGAAACGGTTTTGCGGATCGAAGGCGGGTCATTTGTTTAGCAGCCGATCGTGATCGCGCGTTCGAGGTCTTTGACAAGGTCGTCCACACGTCGTCCTCGATGCCAACGGACCGGCGGAATAGACCGGGCGTGGGAGCGAGCCGGCCGCGAAGCTCTACGGGTAACAGGGAAGGATCGCGTTTTCGAAGAGCAAATTCAGTGCACCGCTGATGTCCGCGGAGTCCTCCACGATGAGAATCATCTTCGGCGTAGAGGGGCTAAATCGCCGGTCAATTGTTGCAGAATTCTTGAGCGATGTAATGTGGCCCAATTGGCCAGTAAAAGTTATCGGCATCGCGCCCCGTCAATGACATTGCTCCAACCTGCTAGTCAGGAATAATGTATTCCGATCAAACGATGCACTCCGCCCATAGGAGTTATTGCGAATCGTCAGTGTCGGACGCGGGTGCCGCGGAACAGGGGTTTAGCGTGGTAAAATCGGCGACTGAACCGCTGAATATATCCAAAAACAATAGCACAAACAGGCAAAAGTTACGAGGATAGGAATCTCGAGGGTCGGCAGATAGGAGCCCGAATTTGGCACCTACGGTTCATCTAAAATCGCCCAACGCCGTGAAGGAGGACCAGAAGTATGGCTCATGAAAACCTTGCTGCTTATTTTGAATCAAAGACAGTGCTGCTTTTTGCATGGCCTTTGATGTAGATTGTGTTTTAAGGTACTCAGCGTAGAACGCGACGGCGAAAAAGTTGGTCGATTTGTCAGTTGCCTCCCACTGCGATGCGATGATCGTCGTGCTACCCGAACCGAGCATCGCCCAAGGGACGCTGATGAGGCCTTCGCCGTTGTGGACTTTGCTGGTGTCGCACGAGGCGAGGAACGCCAGGCTGCCGGGTTTCAGGCGGAGCGCGAGTAGATCGTTGACCGTGACTTTCCCTGAATCGCCAGGTCCCGGAGCGAAGGCGAGAAAGGAGGAAAGTGGATCTTCGCTGTCGAGTTGGGCGTGCATCGAAAAATGGAGTATATCTGCGCCGGCTGCGGACCTCATGAAGGTCTTCCTCGTGGAGCGAATTACAGGAGCGGTTCCGAATAATCCCCCGATGCTTTTCGCTTCGTCGTTTACATGGGCGAGTCGCTGATTGTTGAAGGTGTCATTTGCAAAGATCGCAATTGTCTTTCTGCGAGGTGGCTCCGACGAGAGGCTTTGCTTTAGCAAATAGACCGAGGGCGAGTACGAGATGGTATTGGTTTCTATAAGGTATTTGCTCCCGTCCGGGCTTAGGGCTTGAAACGGGATACGCCACAGAAGCTTATCGGGCACGAACACTAAGTGACTCGATTTGAGCTTCAAAGGCTTGAGTAACAGATCGAAAAGTCGCTTGCCGTTGCTTTTGAAGAATATCCGGTCATTGATCTTTGATCGGGTTTCTTCAGCGAGTTGAGAAATTTGTTCTTCCCCGAGCCCCAGTTTCACGACCCGAAGGGCCTCACCGGGTTCGATGACGAAGGCCAGGAGGCTACCGGACGGGGTGAACTCGTATGAGATCACGGACGTGCCAGGCGGCAACTTTAATCCGACGGCCGAGAAATCCTGATCCAACTGGCTCTCAGTTCGTCGTTCGCTGACGATCTGCTTTTCTAGTTTGATGAGAGACTCCTCGCTAATCTTTCCATCAACAAATTCCTTTGAGGTCGAGAAGAGCTTCGTTCGACGAGACTTCGACAGGTCGGCACGGGGCTTGAGCCCCGATTCTTCGATCCGATCCCTTAGAATATTCGCTTTCAATTGCTCGGAATACTCAAAAGCTTTAATAGGGGCTTGCTCGGACTCGATCTCGGACAGCAACCGATAAATCGAATGATTGACCTCCATCATCCCGATCGAGAGGGACGGCGCATCGCTGTTGCGGAACGGCTCGAATGCCCCGAGTGCCTTGCTCGCGAATTCTCTCGCCGATCGCTCATCGCCCGATCGCCAAGAGCCCAATGCGAGTTTGTAATAGATGCCCGGCAGATCGTCACGGTAGTTTGCCTCCTCGGTCAATCGGCGTAGGGTTTCGGAATGGTTGATAAGCTCTTTCCAATTCTTATCCCGCTCCGCGATCGTGCTTTTCCAGTACGGAATGAGGAAGTCGGAACTCGCCTGCTCTTTCGCGAGCTTCGAGAAATACTCCTCCGAGAGCAACCGGTTACCCTTATAGTTCTCGACCAAAGCGCGTCCGAGAAAACGCCCAAAGCCAAATGCATTCCGCTTGTCAATCAGTTCGAGTTGCTGAAGATACTTTTGAGCCGCCGGAATGTCATTCTCGTATAGTGATCGGAGCAATAGGCTTGTTAGAAATTGTCCGGAGTGCTCGTCGACACCTGCTCGAAACGAAAGGCTCAGGCCCTTCAAATAGTGGTCGGTTGCCTTACGCGGTTGGCCCGTGGCATCGAGCATATTCGCGAGTTCCAGATGCGCCACGCGGTTCCTGTGCTCATATCCGACCCCTGATGAAGCCTCGATCAACTTCTCGGAGTAAGCGATGGCCTTCGCTTGATAGTGCTTTGCGCTCCAGGCAAGACTTAAGAAGCGCAGTGACTCCTGGTAAGTGGTAGTATGCCCGCCGGCTAAGGCCAGAGATTCCGCCTTTTCGAACCAGAGGATCGCCGAGAAATCGTGCCCGGCTGAAAACAATGTTCGTCCGACCTCAAGGTAGTAGCTCGCGAGCGTCGCAGAATCGTTCGGAGCAAGTGATAGAGCAAATTTAATGTTGTCTAAGGTTGGAGGGAATTCTTGTTTCCTTCGATAAACCGAGGCCTTGCAGAAATAGAGGTTGGCTGCGTCTCTAGGAGAGTTTTCCCTCAGGGTCCGATCGGGTGCGATTCGATCGACCGATTCAATGGCGGCATCGAATCTTCCCAATTGGATGTATGTCCGGCATAGATACGAAGAAGCCTGAGCAGCTTCGACGATACGCCTCGCTTTCATCAGGCGTTCTACTTCCGAAGGACCGCGAGCAGCTATCTGGTCGAATAGACCCTGCGCGTAGAGTCTCGCAATACTCTCCGGGTTGCGCTGCGCGTCCGCCGTAACCGAGATGAGGACCAGAATGAGCGCGAACGTTACGGTTCGCTTCAATCTAGTCCTCAAATTCGGGTTATTATCCATTGATCGCTCCTAACTTGCAGGTGGTCGGCAATTGCCACCGCCGTCATCATCGCCGCCGTCGGCTCCATTGTTCGGACGACAGTCGGAACACTGACGTACGGGGCAGTGATCATCCGCACCGAAAAACGAGAGTAGTTGTCCCACCGCATACGAGGCGAAGCTCACGGGCAGGACCGCGACCGAAACAATGCTGCTTGCAGCGAAAATGTTTCCCGCGAGCGTTACAATCAAGGCCGCAGCCACAAATAGGGTTTTGAGTCGTTTCATTTTTGTTTCCTCCCAATATGGGTCTTTAGAAATTCATACATCGCACCCGTGACGAAACGACCGGATACACCGTGCCCCGCCTGTGTCGCATATATGAACCAAACATCGGTACCCGCCTCTCGCAATTGAGATTTGAGGCCGAGAACGTCCCCTTCGGGGACCCTTGAGTCCAGCTTCCCCCTGGTCAGGAACAACGGTGTGCCTTTCCATCGCGACGCGCTGTTAAGCGGGGAAAGCTCGTCAAGCTTTTTCATTAATGCTTCATCGTTGGGATCTCCGTATTCATTTCTAGCGAATTCGTCGATCCAGCTTTGTTTCAGATAATTTCGGATTGATACAAGCGGATATTCCGCTATCACCGCGCGGATGCGGGAAGACTCTTTCAGTCCCGTCGCCAATGCTACGAACCCCCCGTAGCTCTCGCCCCGAACGATCACATTGTCTGGATCGAGATCAGGCTGCTTCGCAATCCAATCTAAGAGTGAGCTTATATCCCGGACGGCATCTTCTCTCTTGGGCCCGTTATCGGCATCCATGAATTCGCTGCCGAACCCTCGGGAGCCGCGAATGTTGGTATGAATGATCGAGAGTCCGAGAAAAGCTGCGAACCGGACGTCAAGTGAATTGAATGTGGGGCGATCAAGAACTTGCGGACCCCCGTGAATGAAGATCAAGACCGGAGTCTTGCGCTCCACCTTCGAGGGCTTAACGATGTATCCGGAGATCTCTTTACCGTCGAATGATTTCCAGCGAATGGTCTCAGGCGACCTTACTTTCCCGGCGAGTACTCCCGGCATACTGGACTCGGTCCAATTGGTCGTTTTCTTCGACCGTATATCAAATGATCTGATCAGTGCCGGCCGAGCGATGTTCTCGATGGTGAAGACCACCTCGCTGTCCGAAAGCCAGCGCGTATTCCAGACCACGTATGAACCATCCAAGAAATTGGTCGTTTCCGGTTTGATCCGTTCGTTCTTGATCTTGCCTACCCAGAGAGTGTCGATGCCATCGAATGCCTCCTGTACGAGGATCCGCTTCCCATCCGGTGACGGTTTAATATCGCCCAAGTGCCCCCGAACATTCTGCAGGCTCACGATTTTCTTTCGGTTGTTTCGAAGGTCGAACGAAAGGAGGCAGCTCTTGCCGCCACACTCGGGAGAATCTTCATTAAGTATCAACGCCTTCCCCGAAGCGAAGAACGCTTTCGTCGAGTTTCCCGACTCCGACAGCGGCGAAAGCGCTCCGGACTTGATCGAGTAATTGAAGATGTTCTGATTGCTTGCGGACTTCCAGTACTTGAGCAAAATGTTCCCGCGGTCTACGTCTATTACATTCCATAAACCTTTGAGATCGACCTGGAAGCAGGTGCTTCTATTCAGATCATGTTGGCAAAGTTTGGTCACCTTCGCTTCGTAATCGTTATGGGTGTAATAGATCGACTTGCCGTCTCGAGCCCAGATGAATGAGTCGACCGAGTCATCCTTGCCCGTGAAATTCGAAAGCTTCCGAAGGTCTTTCCCGTCCCACAGAAACAGCGCGTAATTATCCGCATCGTCTTTGTCGTTATTGAATGCGATCAGAGACGAGGTGGGGCTGACTCTTAAGGTATTAGGGGAGCGACCTTCGACGAGTAGGCTCGGCTTCTTCAACGGAGCTTCAACAGAATAAACGGCAGTCTTCTCATCGGTTACAAGCAATTTGCGAGCCTTGCGGTCCACGTCCCATATGAGATTGCTCTTTATCGCAGAGGGCTCATAGAACAAATGCTTCACGTCATCGTTCTTGATGCGCGGCACACCTTCGACCTGGAACGATGCCGGGACGGGAAAGTCGCCAGAAGGCTGGGCTGGCGTCAAACCTGCAAACACCCCGATAAGCGTCAAAGCTAGAAACGCAGTCTGCCCAAACTTGTTGATTCCACTCTTCATCTCGTTCCAACACATCGCATTTCAAATGATGTCCGCTGTTTTTCTATGGCTTCGGACCTAATAGGATCAGTTGTGCTTGTCCCGGGCTTCTTGAGCCCTTGCGGCGGGCCAACGATACGATTGCCGTTCGTCAACGTGATAACCAGTTTCCATCGGTATGTTTTCGCAGGTTCGAGAACGACGCTCGAACGATAGGAAGTCTGAGATTTCGATTCGAAATGATCGATCAGATTTTCATCAAGATCGGCGATGTAAATTTCATACGAAGCAGCACCCCTAACGGCATTCCATTTAAGGACGACCTCCTTTCCGTCTGAGACAGATTCAAGGTTGACCGTCGTCCTGTTCGAGCACGGATTCTCATTACCACGCGTTTCGACATTTCGAACGGTGGGCGCCGGAGATAAGGCTTTTTGTGTTCGTCCCTGACCCGATTTCTCGTTCTTCTTTGTGTTTACGGGCCCGCTACGACGATCCGGATCTTCTGGAGCCGGAGGATGATCCACCGGCGACGGCAACGTTTCGGTCCCCAGCGGAGGAACCGAATCCACATTCATGCCTACGTCACTATGGCCGCCTCTCGCCACGGTCGTCTCAGACGGAGCAAGTCGATCCCCGGCAACCAGGTAGAGCCCAATGATGAGCACGAAGATTAACCCCGCAAAGGCGGATGCTCTTGCGATCGGAAACGTCGAAAAGCGGGGGACAGCAAAGGCGCTCCGTGGACGTTGGGATTCGACCTGCAGCGAGTCTTCCAGGACGCAGTTCAAAAAATCGTGCGGTGTCGCCACCGGCAGTTTTGCCCGACATTCTTTACAAATGAGTAGGTGTCTGCCGATCTCCATCGAGCGAGACGCGTTCGCCCGGTAAATCGCGATATCAGAAGTTGATAGGTGATTCTGACTCATTTGTTCATCAACTCCTTCAGTCGTTTGTGAGAGTCGCACGAGCTTCTTCACCACTCCCGGGCTGAGCACAAGTGGCGTTCGCCGCCCTTCATTCAAACTCGCCATCTCCGCGATTTCCATATCAGTCGGTACACCTGAGCAGATGCCCCCCAACTGCATGCGACTCAGCGACCGAAAGCTCCTTAACGGCGAAACGCGAAATCTGACTGGTTGTTAAATAGTCTGACGCGTTCATTTTCGTATCGATCCTCCGAGCCTCACTCGGGCGTCGTGCCGGGCTTTCTTGATCGCCGCCGCGGTGCTCGCGGTTTGTGCAGCGATCTCCGCGTCCGTCATGGGCAGCCGGCCAAGGATGCTAATCCATTCAGCGGAGGTAACATCGAGCAGGTCCGCGAACTGCTCATCGGAGATCCCGATTTGCAGAAAATATATAATCAAGTCTTGCGAATGAAGCAGCAACGACTGACGCTGCCGCAGAGTGAGCTGGCAAATTGCTTGCCACACTTGCTTGATCAGTAAAGCAACTTCGATTTCTGTTTGTTTCTCGATCGAGGTCTGAGCGGCTTCGTTGACGGATTCCAGGGGTAAGCTTTCTGATCTTGTCGCGCGAGAAAAGTGCCGCTTCACCTCGTTGTAGGCGGTCCGAGCGGCAAAGGAATTCCACTCGCCCTCGGACATCTTCTCGCTCTTTTGTTGATGATTCAGTCGCCAGCGCCAGATCCTGCAGGCGATCTCCTGAACAAGATCGGCGGCTTGGGCGGGATCTCTCGCCGCTTGGCGGCGGGTCACTATTCGCTTGACGATTCGCAGGGACGCCAGAAAAGAATTTTCCGCCGCCGCATCTGCTTTTGGATCGCGCTTCGGATCCTGTCCATCATACCCGCCATGCTGCGGGAGTTCTTCTAGAAGAGATTCGATCATGCGGACTCTCTTGTCGAAGCAGGATTTCAGATCGGTTCAGGGAGTGAGTTCCCTGAGTTGGTCCTTTCCTACAAAGACGGCTGCGTATTACTGTCGTCGAGAACATTGCGCTGAAAGTTACCTCGGGTCTTGTGTTGGTTTGTTACAACTGGATTAGTGAGCTTCGCGGCTCCGGCCCGGTGATTCCGAATCGCCAAAACCTTCGACCGCCACCTGTTCGCTTAGCATAAAATTTTGCATTAGCCCGAGAAAGCTAGTCAAATGTTTCGAGCTTCAACCGAAAACGCCGGCCTAGGCCCTTTAGCGCGTCACGACCCTGTCGACACATATCTTCTTGGTAAAACGGGAGCAAAACTCGTACCGTACGGCTTATTTGTGCCGTGCGACTATCGCTGATCGTCTTATCCTCGGTCAAGCGCGCCGAACTCCCGACCGAACCTAGCTGATTGACGTCACTGGTCTTGGTAAGTTTTTTGACCCGTTGGTGCAGAAACGCACTGAGGCCGGTTCATTTTTGCACCAAGCGGCATATCGGCGATCCAAGATCTGCCCAGCTTCTCTACCTCATGAATGTGAGGTCATTCCAGTTCTTTCCATGCCGCAAATTCGCTCGGTCGAACTTTGTATCTCGCGACGTTTCCGTCGTGCAGGCTGACCATCTCCGTTTCGATCGCGCGGAAAAGGTCCTCGCGGTCGCTCTCCGGGATGTCGTGCGCTTCGATAAGCTCACGGATCTTACTCACAACGTCCTTGCCCGGCACCCTATCGACGATGATCGATCTGACAATTTCGTGAATCGGTTCCCGGTACCTAAGTTTCAGAAGATTCGGCTCGCCCATCGACTGCTGGATCGCGGTGTACGCACGCGAGGAACGATCGTAAGCCCATAGGTAAAGGTCCCGGATCAGGCTGATATCGTTTTTCTCGTACACGGCGAGCAGGGCGCTCACGTAGGCCCCGTTGTCGACTTCCGTGAATGAGAGCGGCTTGAGGTTTTCGCGAATCAGGGGGATATTCGCTACAAGTCTTGCCGTCCGCTTGTTCACGTCCTCGAACGCCTGCAGGTAGGACAACTGCACGATCGAGAACAACGACTGCTCGAACGGGTCCGCGATGCCGTTCACCTTCTCCACGAACAGGTCGAAGCACTCCTGAAGCACTTGAGGGTTCTCGAGGGGAAGGTATGTCGTTCCGCTGATCCCTACGCGGATCGTGCGCACGCGACCCGAAGCCCTCGGGTCCCCCAAGAGGTTTTGGGACAAGAGTGCGTGGACGCTGCATATCTCGTGGGAGCTTATGCGGTGATCCTGAACCGAATCCACGATGTATTCGATGGCCGCTTTGTGGTTCAGGATCATCTGGGCTTCCGATGCGTCCTTCCCGGTCGCCGTTTCGCCCAGCTCGATCAACCGCTTGGTCTCGAGCAGGGAATACGTGTTCCCTTCAAGACGGCTCGAGTTCCAAGACAAATCGATCAGCAGCCGGTCCAATATGTCCCTGGCATAGGTGCCCGCGAGCCGCTCCACCGATTCCACGCGCCCGGCCGTCTGTAACCGATCGCGCTGATCGGCGGAAAGGTAGAAAGTTCGGTTCGGTTCGTAAGAGCGCAGGAATTCCTGATCGTATCCGACCGGCACGCGTTGTGCCGTGTCTTGTGAAACATAGCGGAGGAGGGCCTTGGACTCCGGTGAGAGATCTATACCTTTAAAGGAACCGTTCTCGTCCGGCTGAGTTCGCTCAAGGTCTGGGCTTTCGACTGATTTTCCTGGGGCACTGCCCTGATCGGCGAGGACGTACGCACGAGCGGGGCCGCTGCCTTTCGAAATTATCAGGTTGCGGTTTTCCAATGAACTCAACGCTCGCCGGATCGCTCTACGTCGGGTTTCGTCAAGTTGAGATATGCCTCTCGCACGCGCGATCGAGCGGACGCTGACCTGCGGCTCTAGGCTCAGCAATCTCAAAATAAAATCTTCGATCTCAACTTTCTTGGTCGGCACTGCTCTCCTTTTAGTAAATAGAATTTCTATTTACCTTGGTGATTATGCACAGGATCCAAGCTGAAAACAATCATTACTGGGACAGAAACTGTCCCAGTAGATGCCTGTAGGGACAGAATCTGTCCCATTATAAACCTAATGGGACATAGCCGGGACAATTAATGTCCCAGCAAAAACTTGATTCCGTCGATATTTTCTAGTATCGAGATCGACCCTCCGATCCAGTGAAGACCCTAACCCTGGGTAACTCCCGCGCGCCGAGCGGCCCCGCAGTCGCGTGTTCCAAAAAAGGACCATAGACCGCCACCGCAGTTCGATCACCGTTACCGGATCGTCCGCGCCAAATTGAAACAAAAAGCTGTCGGCAACCCAGATAACGCCTACGAGTTCTTGTCTATGGCATTCGATTCGAACACGCCGGACCGCGCCCGGAAGGCGGGATTTGAAAGAAACAGCTCAATGGACCAATCGACTAGTCCTGGACGTCGTCCACCCGCGAAACAAAAGTACAAGCGGCGGACAGGTCATGGCTCGGGCGGCCGTCGGGAACTCTCCGAAAGCGGTGACGACCAGAAGCAGGTGCCCGTCGGGCATATCGAAGACTAACAACGATCAGGAGAATTGCATCATGTCAGCAAACATTTCGCTTATCGGCAACCTCGGCAAGGAACCCGAAACAAAGATCACCGACAACGGGACGTTCATCGCGAACTTCTCGATCGCGTCGAACACATTCCGGAATACCGCGGAGGGACGCGTCGAGAAGACCGACTGGTTCCGCGTGACCGCGTTCGGGAAGCAGGCGGAAACGATCGCCCGCTACGTCCGCAAAGGCCACCGGCTTTACATACAGGGCCGGCTCACGTTCAACCCGTGGCTGGACAAGAACTCTTCGCCGCAGTCCGGCGCCGAGATCGTCCTGCAGGAATTCCAGTTCCTGACCGGCAAACAGGACGGTGACGGCGGAGCAGACGTCGTCGTTCCGCAGGCGGATATGCCGACGGAAGTCCAGCAAGCCGCGGCGTACTGATTCCCCCGATCTCAACCTGCCCTACCACCCGTCGACCACGGACCGCCGTCCCTCCGCCTGCACCCAGGCAACGAGGGCGGCGGTCCGCCCCTTCACGAGCTACCCATAGGTGCGAGGGACCATGAACCATCGGATCGAGCGGATGCGGCATATCTCGCGCGCGTACGTGCGGGCGAACCGCGACAAACTGTTCCTCTTCGGCGACAACCTGGAACGCCGCGGCTTTGGCGGGCAGGCCGCCGCGATGCGCGGGGAGCCCAACGCGGTCGGCATCCCGACCAAGAAGAAGCCGAGCTACGCAGGTGACGCCTTCTTTTCCGATGAAGAATTCGAGCTGAACGCGGTGGCGATCGATGAAGCGTTCGCCGAGGTAACGTCGGCCCTGACGGAAACGACCCGTGCGATCGTCATGCCCGAAGCCGGCCTTGGCACCGGACGCGCCGAACTCGCCAAACGAGCGCCGCGCACCTTCGCTCACTTGGAGGCTCGGTTGAAGTTGCTCGAAAGACTGTAGCTGCCTGACGCCCGCACGTGTTCCTCAAAGTGTCGCGACTCCAACTTGAAAGGGATTTTCGAGCCTGAATGAAAGTGATTTTCATTCGGGGCGTGGAAAGCGCTGGCCCCCAAACAACGAGCGTTTTCACCCGGTGCAATCCGGGGCAGATGAGGAAGTTATGGCCGAACAATTGAACATCGAACAGCTTAGAAAATTCACCCCGCAGAACGCGATTCTCGCTTTCTCGCCGGTCAACACCGGGTCGCCGATGCAGGACTGGTGCGCCCATCTCGGGAACTACCCGATGCGCCGCATGGAACTCGAGGAGTTCGCGATCCTCGGCGACGTCGTTGTACGGATCGCCGACGAACTCGAACCGGAGCCGGTCGATCGCGTCCGGATAATGTCGCTCGAATATGCCGTGCGGGTGCTCGGCGATGAGGAAAACGGACGCGAGTTCGTTCGCTGCGTGAAAGCGATCGCGAGCCCCGACGCGGGTCAGTTCGAGTACGAGCAGATCGCGGCGTATTACTACGGCGAGATCCGCAGGCGGAATGTGAGCGATGTGCTCAAGGAAATGGGAATTCTCGGGATGCAGCTCGAAGCCGTCGCCGCGACCATCCCGGACCGCGAGATCTCCTTCGAGGAGTTCGACCGCCCTGATCAGAAGCTGACGGTCGCCGACCAGCGGCGGGTGAAGGAAGCGGCAAAACTTCAGAAGCCGCTGCCTCCACGCGCGTCGATCTTCGACGATGAGATGAAGGCGGTCCTCGCGCGTGTCGGATGCCAAAAGGCGAGCCGCATGATCCACGACGAACTAGCCGCCTTCTACCTCGAAGACGGTGACAAATCCGTCGAGGAACTCGATCGCGACTTCCTCACATTCGAGAACCTGGACCAATACGACGAAAACGGGATCATCGGCCTCACGATGAACAGCGGTCAACGCTCCGTGGTGGTATTCGATCTCGATTGCGAGGTGGACGCGTCGTGCCTTCCGCCCGAGACCGGTCACCTGGCGTCCGAGGTGGGAAGGCTGTTCGTCGGCCACGCGATGGGCTCGAAGTCGGTCCAGAACGGACGCAGGATGATCGGTTGCGCCGGATCGCCGATGCCGTCGAATCACCCGTTCACCGATCAGGAGTTCGAGGAGTGGATGTCGCTGTCGCTCGACCGGATCTACGATCGCAGGGTTGTGCGTTCGGGACGTCGATTGTTCACCCTCGGGAAGGGTTCGGTCGTTGAATTAGCGGTCGAACAGGAGGTCAACCCCGAATACGAGGAGATGCAATACGCCGCCGCTGTGCTGAGGCTACTGTGGCGACGTCAGTACGCGGACTTCCACCTGCGCAGCCTCCGTCGCGAAACCTATCAGGACGCGTACCTCGCCCTCCGCGAAACCTCCGACACGGCGGACGTGGCGGCGATCAAGAAGCGGGCATACTCGGATTTCAAGGAGCGTAACAAGCTCTCCCTAAAGGAGTTCACGGCGCTCAACACCGTCGCGAAATCGCAGGAGGCCCGGCTGCGCGACCGCATCACGCCAGCGGCGAAGCAATGGCTTCGAAAGATCGAGAAGGCGACGGCCGGCGGCGTTCGGTTTCTCAAGTTCGCGCTCTACAACGACGCTGAGGCTAAAGCTCTGACCCGTCAGGAGAAGCAGCGACTTTGGGACGCGGTGCGCACCCGCGAGGCGGAGATCAATGTACAGAGCAGCGCCAGCACCTCTCATCATCAGCCGAACCTTTTCCCGCAGCCCGCGACCCAGAGACGCTACGTTCAAGTCGTCCACGCGGCCTGAAAGTTGAATGGCAAAACACGCCCGAAAGGAGCGGCGGCCAGGCGGCTAGCGAACAGGGTTCGAACCTCGACGTTGACCGGCCGTCGCTTTCGAGCGTGGAAAGAAAACTAACCAAAAAGGAGCAAGAATCATCCATGTCAGCGAATATCTCGATACTAGGAAACGCGGGACGCGATGCCAGCCTGCGATACTCGGAAAAAGGCACGCCGGTCGCGAGTTTCCCGATCGCCTCCAACTCGTTCAAGAGCGGCCCGGAAGGCCGCGTCCAGGCCACGCATTGGTTCAACGTCACCGCGTTCGGGAAGACGGCGGAAACGCTCGCCGCGCACGTGAAGAAAGGGACCTACCTCTTGGTCCATGGGCGGCTGTCGTTCAGCCCGTGGCTGACCGAAGGCGGCGACCCACGATCGGGCGCGGAGGTGGCTCTCTTCTCATTCGAATTCGTCGGTGGAAACCGAACCGACGTGCCGGAAAGCGGTGCCGCCGTACCCGATAATCCGGAGCTCGCCACACCGGCCTACACGGGTGAGATTGACGAACAATCGCACGTCGCGGAGCCTTTCGTCGATCAGTTCTAAAAGACGAGTGTCTCGGGAGGACTCACCTTCGTGACGATCGAATAGTGAATGGGGCATCGGAAATTTTCGGTGCCCTCTTTCTGTGAGGAGCGGGTTATGACCAACTCGAAGATCGTAAACGACAGCGGCCCCTCCCACGCGATCGGTACGTACACGCCGATCGTGTCGATCTACGCGGACGCTTCGTGCCTTCGGAACGGCTCGTCGGATCGATCTGCGGGCGGCGGGGCGGTGATCGTGGATCGCAACCGGGCCGAGTTGAAACTGTTATCGACTTACCTGGGGACGGTGACCAATCAGCAGGCCGAGATACTCGCGTGCACGACCGCCCTTGAGGAACTTCGTCGGCCGTGCCGCGTCGAGATGTTCTCCGATTCCCGATACGTCGTCGACACGATGAACGGCAAGAATCGGATGAAGAGTAACAGGTCTTTTTGGATGCAGCTGGTGCAGCAAAGCTACGGTCACCATGTAACCTGGCGGTGGGTGAAAGGGCATGACGGATTCTACCTTCAGGAGGCCGCCGACCGTCTAGCACGTGCTGCTTCAGCGACCGGAAAAGATTTGCTGCCAGAAGATCTCGAATTCCTGACCGAGCGTCTTGCGTTCGATGGGGATCAGCTAAGTATCAGGCCGTTCGAGATCGAGATCGAGAAGATAGTTGATCGGCATAGAGCGTTTTCGAGCACGAGCGTCGACAACCCGAAGTTCGGTGTGAAAGCGGAACCGCCCTCCGCATTCTCGTATTGATCGAACCCGGGCGCTCACGCTTTCGATTTGCTCCAGTTTTTGAACGACCCGTCACGGTCGAACAGCAGATTGAGCGCGTACTCGACCACGTCGTCGTTGGTGATCTTCGTGCCCATTTGTTCGCTCGCGAATTGAAGATACTTCTTCAGCCTCTTGTCGGTTGCGCTAAGGATCTTCGCGTGCATCTTAATGTAATCGAGGCGGTTGATCTGCAGGATTGGGCGCTCCGGGTTGGATCTTGCCGGGCGGTTGTTATCGGGCATCGCTGTCATAGAAATTGATCGGCTCCTTATCGGGTTTTCGTATCTCCGGAGAGTGGCCTTTCAAGTACCGTGCCAGCTCTGCGGATCTAAGCACCGAGGTGTAGTCAACGCGTCCCTTTCGGTGAATAAATGAGCCGCGGAAGCCGGTGTGTCGGAAACAACAAACAAGCTGCTCGTAAACGTACGACAGGATAGACCGCGATCGGGGCCGCGTAATCCCTGCAACTCCGTGTGCGTGTGCGAATTACAAGTTGTAATCAAGATTACGAACCGGACCGCGGATCGTATCCCCCGACAGCGGCACGTGTTTTGCGAATGTTCGCTTCGCGAGGCCGGTTTACGACCGTTGTTTAGCATCGGGTTGTGAGCTGTGCATTTCGATTCGGATCGCATGAGAAAACGTGAACGCGAAAAGGTGATCGGCAAACTTGAAGGCCCGCCCGACGGTGAGCACGGGCGACCCTTGTGCGTACGGCCCTACCGGTCGGACGAGAAAATGCTCGACGAGATCACCAAGGAAACGGGTGAGAGTCGGTCCGCTCTCGTCAGGCGGATGATCCGTTTCGCTTTGTCCGACCGGCACGAGCGTTTCGGTGCGAACCGGTGCCGGGACAGGTTAGATCTGCTGATCGACCAGGGTCGCCGACGCGTCGCGGATTCCGAGCGTCTCGACGAGATCGTCGAACGGGTCGCCCGGCTTGAGGATCGGCACGAGGCCATCTCGCGCGAAACGTCGATATTCTTGAGCGAACTCTACTCTTTATCGAGCCTGTCGGTGATGGTGATGAACATCCTTCTCACCAAGCTCGTGGAGATGACGGCCCCGCAGGGGACGAGCCACGAAAAGATTATCCTTGTCGCCGACGGGACGATGGCGAACCTTATCGCCAAATCCATCGCCGATTTCGAGAAATGCCTGGCCCACCACGGTATCGAAGCAGAGTGGGAGGATTCGGACGGTTTGTATCTCGCGACCAGGATAAAAGGGCTCGGCTCGGACCGTTCCGCAAAACCTAAACCCGGCACCAATTCGAAATGAGGATCGTCGCGAGCGTGCAGTCGAAGAGGGGAAGCTCGCGCGGGCTGGTGCATTACATAGCGCACAGCAAACTGGACCCGGAACGCGAACCGCCTAATTCGCGTGAGCTTTTCAACGCATTCGCCGATCAACTCTCCGTCAAAAGCGCCAACAATTCCCTCAAGATCGGTGTCGCGAAGGACCGACCCACCAACGACGAGCTTCACCATCTCGTCCTGTCGTTTCGCGACGACGATTACCGACGGTTAGGGGCGAACGAAGCACGGCGCCGAAAAGCGGTAAAACAGATCGTCCGCGCAGCCATGAAAAGCCTCGAAGGGCACGCAAATGCGGATCGATTGCTGTGGACGGCCGCCATGCACCGGAACACCGCCAATCCACACGTGCACATCGCCTTACAAAAGCAATATTTCGCGAACGAATGCGAGAGACAGGCTTTGAGCCGGGTCCCGCGCGAAGCGCTCCCGCACTACGTACGCCGCGATGCCGGAAAATCTCTTGTCCTCGGCTACCTGATCGAAGCCGCGGGCGAGAAGATGGACACGATCATCTTGCGCGAAAGTTCTCGACGTCGCGCCGAAAAGATGATCGCTCGGAGTGATGCTGCCGAAGATCGTTCAAGGCCCGGAGAGAGTATGAAAACGAAGGAGGAAATCGGCGGTCGTTTCGCATCCGAACGAAATGTTTTGCGCGACGCGATCCTCGCCGAGTACGAGATCCGCCGGATCGACTCCCGCATCGACCGTCTGCTCGAACATGGCGACCGGATGCGGTTCACCGTCAGCGATCCGGTGAGGGGCGGAAAGATGAGGGTTTCGCTTCGGGAACTAGAAGCAAAAAGCTCCGACACGGAATCCGACCAGCACGCTGCTCCTTCGGTCCAGATAAAGACGATCCTGCGCAAGATGCTGGCGAGGGAGGACGCCTCGAGAATCCAGATCCAGACCGACTCCGCTGGTGTTCTCGAGCAAGCTGATCGAATCCGCTCCGAGTACCGTAAGACGGGCCGCAAACTTCCCCCGCCGTCACTCACGAAAGAGCAGCTCGATTTGCTCCAGGAACGATGCCTTGAAGGCGTCGAGATGCGGAGGTTCTCATACCTCGAAAGGGTCAGGAACGAGCTCGAAAGGGGGGGCGAGATCGCTCCGAGAAGCAAGTACGATCTGAGGTCGATTATCGCCGAAAAAACTATCGCCGAACTTAGGGCTCACGCTCACGAAAAGGAGCACGCGGAGTTGAGAGCGAAGGGCTACTATCGACGCACCGATGTCGGAGGTGATCGCGCCGTGTCGATGGCGGAACTCGATCGCGACGAAAAGGAACGCGACGCCTCGGGCGGATCATTCTTTGCGAAGCTTAAAGACAAGTTCGTGCGTCGGTCGAACGAAACGAGGATCCGAGCGGGAGAACGCGACTCCGTGGATCCTCGACGCCTCATCATCTCCAAGCTGGGCGAGGAACTCGCCAACATTCAGAGGGGGAGAAAACTGGAGCTCAGCAAGGCGAAAACGCTCGAGAAGATTCTCACAGGAAGCTCGGAAGATCGCCCGACGGAAGGGCACTATTCCCCGCTCCAACTCGCGGAGGTGGAAGTGCTTTCGCTTCGACTCGGACAGAGAGCCGAGTACGAGAGTAGCTGGCAGAGTCAACGGCTCCTGGTCGAAGCCGCAGACACGGACTGCTCAGCGTACCGCAGGCTGGCCAAGTCGGGCCCGACCGCGGACTTCGCCGCGCATAAGCTCCAAATGATTGCGGGGCGGGCCCTTGCAAGAGAGATCGTGGCGGATGTCGAAGTCGGTAAGGCCACGGAGGATCTGAAGGTTTTTCGCGATTCGTACCGGTTCCTGAGACATCCGGTTTCCGATCCCGAGTCCGGAGCGATCACGTATATGTGTCTCCACGATGTGGACTTGCCCCAGAGCGCCTCCCTGCTCGATCGCACGATGCACGAGTTGTTCGAAGACCGCGAACGCCGAACGCTCCGCCGAGCGGTCGAATCCCAGGCCAAGGAACGGGAGAAAACGTTGAAGGACGATCTCGCCCGGGCGACGGAGATCGCGAAGTCGGCGACGCGGGACGCCTCCGAATTCAAAAGCTATTCGATCCTGGGTTTGTTCGCCGAACCGTCTCACCGCCCGATCTTCACTTCCGGCGAGATCGCGATGCTGGAACTGCGGATCGCGAACACCCGCAACGCGAGCGAGGCGAGTCACCTGCAAGCGGTTGTCGAATCCGCGAGCGAGACACCGCTCCGGTCACTCACCGATCTACTTCGAGATTTCGAGGGCAGCAGGCCGGTCGTAGCGGAAGATAAGAAGACGGAGCCAAAGGTGCACGACGACGCTGGTTTACGGGGACGCGAGCGAGTTCCCGAAACGAGGAGCGCTCACGACCCAACTCCACGGACTTTCCCCGAGCACGGTCGCTGAATCATCTTGGCTTCTCACAAGAAGTGGGCACGCGACTTGCTCAGGTGCCTCATCGCAGCGAAGTGGGAGATCGTCCCTTAACAACGGTGTGATGAATTCGGATTTAAGCAATCAGGTCATAGCCCAGCTCGTCGACGCGGACGATCGATCTCTCCCCCGGCGGTCGCTCGACCTCGGGAACATTCTCACGCCGGAACTCGGTTTGCTTTCGCCCCGACGGAGCGAGATCGCACCAAAAGGCGTCGGCCGCGATGCCGCACTGATCGCCTACTCCGAGCGTCTCCGGCACAGCTACAAGACGAACGAAGGCGGGATCAGGGAAGGTATGGTGAAACTCGCCGACGCCTACAACAACGGCCAGACGGTCGCGGTCTCGTGCTTCTGTCGTGCCGGTGACGCATGTCACGCCGATGTCGTGAAGATGGCGATCGAGAAGGTCGGGCGAACGATGAACGCCCGCGAAGTCGCTGCGGAGAAGCCGGCCCGCGCGGTCGACGAACGTACGCCCTCGATATACGCGAACCCCAGGACCCAGCGAGCGATAAACGAGATCCTCTCCTTCAGCCGATCGGAGATGTTGCTCGCGACGTTGGAGGACACCGAGGGCCGCAACAGAAGCGAGCACGCCTCGTATCTCAACGGACATTCGCAGTTCGTCAGGGACGCCTACGAGCGCGGCTGCGTGGTTCGCA
Organism: Pyrinomonadaceae bacterium; assembly: GCA_046313635.1. Lineage (GTDB taxonomy): Bacteria > Acidobacteriota > Blastocatellia > Pyrinomonadales > Pyrinomonadaceae > OLB17. The sequence goes on from JBKBYA010000007.1 coordinate 108,779, forward strand.
ATGGCGCCTTGATATCGCCGAAGGATGTCGCATCTGTTGCGCCGCCGCTCACCGTGGCGACCAGCGAGTACGCCGTCAAAAGGCTCTCGACGATCGTGGGGGAGGAACGAGCCAAGAAACTCGCGCCGCGGATCGTCGAACATGGGAACGCGATCGCCGGTAGGTCCGCCGACCGCGATACGACGATCAAGGTCTTCAACTGGATGTACGAGGCCCTGGAAGGCAGAAATGGATTCCTACCCTCCGGTGAAGGAATGCCCGAACATGAGTCGAAAGAGGAAAAATTCGAAAGGACCTTGACGGAGATATCAAGGGCCGCAGTGGAAATGTCCCGGCTCGAACCGTCCGATAAGCTGCTCCCGATGGACCACCAGAACCAGCATGCGACCGTTCATCACGATCAGTTCGCCCCAGGTGAATCCAACGATAGCGATATCGAGCACGACTCCCTGGAAGCGACGGAATCTGTCGTCGCTCTGCAGGAGTTCGATCGTTTTGAATTGGCGGATCCGACTCTTTCCCGCTTGTCATCCGCGATGTCCGCTGAAGAACTCAACCGATGGACCGAGATTCGCTTGCCGGTGATCGACGAAGAGCTCGAAAGCGGTACGTCGGTGGGATCGATCCTGAAGATCTACCAGAACGGCGTCTATCACGCCGCGAAAGAGGGGCCGGCGGAGAAACAATCGGCGATCGACAATCTGAAGTTCGCGTCCGCGTACATCCGCCACCAACTGAAACAACCGGAGTCCAGGCTGCGGCACTACAATCCGCGCTATCGCGACTACGCGGCGATGCTCGAGAGCGCGACGTCGCGGGCGGAGGTGATCGACGCGGCCTCGACGATTCGTTTGGAGAACGCCCGGACCGGATTCCAGTGGGAAAAGCTTCCGGTAGCGGAAAAGGCCAAGACCGACCGACCGCTGACCGCGAAGGAAATGCAGTTCCTGTTAACCGAAGCATCCCCGCGCCACTACACATCGGAGATGACCGCGACGAAACTCTCCTACCTGGCCGTCGGGCACGAGGCCAGAGCGAAAACCGAGGCTTTGATGCGCGCGGAAATCGCGCCGAGCCCGGAAGCCGTGCAACTGATCGGCAGTCTCGAATCAAGAGTTAGAAGGCGAGATCTCAAAAATTCACTGGCCGCCACGAGGCATTTTCTAGCAAGTTTGAATACCTCGAACGACGAGCTGCGTTACAAGAATGTTTTCGATCACAGAGAGCTGTACCAGAGGCTGCCCGCGGCAGAGAGGGACTTTGTATATCAAAGAGCCGTCCAGCAAAAACAGTCGCTAGAGTCGAAGCTCGCTCCCCGCGAGAAAGGTGATGAAGTAAGGGTCAGTGACTCGACCCACGCAACAGGAGAGATAAACACTTCGCTGAAGCACGATGATCTAGCGGCCTTGCGGCGCGCCGTTAAGGACAACGTCGTCGAGTTAGTCGGGCATAATCCCGAAGTGACCTCGGTTCAACTCGCGGAGAGGACGAGCCTTGTATTCGGTGCGGCTTTGGCGAAGATCGGCTTCTCCGATGTTGACGTTAAGTGTGAGATCGACGCGATCAACAGGGAAATGGGCGAGGGCGTTGTGAACGGCTTGAGATCGGCTAACCTTGATCAGCACCGCAGGGACGTTAACCAGCACATAAACTCCAGAAACTCTTCGGGAGACAATGGCTCGCGCGTGGGTGCGACGCAGGAGAGGTTTTCAGACCGGCTCTTGACCCGTTGAAAGATACCTGCACGGCGAGAACGCTTAAACAGGTGGGCCAGTGAGCGGCGGACGGGTTCGCCCTATGCGGCGCCTAACTGATACGGGTGTAACTCCCTTGGATGCCCCGTAAATAACCCCGGACTCATTCAGGGATCTCGTTGCTTCGAGGCGGTCAATTCCTTACCTTCTTGTTTGGAGAGTCCGGCTGTTCGATCAGCCCCACAGCAGCCAATTGGTTGGATGTCGGATCGGAGGTAATCTCTCTAACATCCTCCAGCCGGAGAGCCCCTCCCTTCCATCGCCGCTGTGAGCCCGGCGTCACGACCAGAAACCACGCCGAGGCCTCGTCGCGCCTAGGACCTAGTGGCATCGCCCAAAGGGTGGAGCGGTGGTGGCTCTGCCGCGAATAAAGGTAAAAGTAATTGCGGTGAGCGATAGCGCGATTGGCGTTCGAATAACTGCGACCCTCTTTCGGGTTCCACACCACACCCTCCATTTCTCTCAGGTCTTTGGGGAATCCGCCGCGCTTCTTGTTGAACGAGAGGAGGTCACGCATGATGACCTCGGCCGCGTCCACGGGCAGGTCAGCGGCACGCTGCCGCTCGGCCACCCACAAGCTGTAGACGTACACCCCGACGACGAGCAGCAGAGCCAGCGGAAGGAGGACGAGCGATATCTTCAAGCTGTTCAGCATATATCTCCGTACCTTCTCTAGAGCGTGTGATAGCGTTGTTCGTACCTGCTCGACAGCCGAAGGCGCAGATCGCCGGTCAGGTCGTCGAGGGCGTCGGCGTATGGGTGATCGAAAGAGCCTTCCACTTCAGGCGGGCTTTCTGATCTGACGGCGCCTACTGTTAACGGTTTGAGCAGCCCCATCAACCTTTCGTCGGTGTAGACCCGATCTACCTCCCTCGAAATGAGTTCGGAAACGTCCTCCCGTACGGACTTGATCCCGGCACTTGCCGGCGAAGGCGGGGAAAGGGAGAAGGTGGGGTCGATATCTCCCAAATGCAGTTCACGCGGCGATCCTTTTTGCCTCGCGGCGAAGGATTCCGGCAGCACGGCCAGCGGTGGATACGCGGCCCTGATCGGCGGCGCGGTGTCGCTGATGATAAGCACTTCCGAATGGGCTGCTATCTGCCGGATCTCCGACGGCAGCATGAGAGAACGCTTCTGCTCGGCGTATCTCGTGTTGTCCGATCTTTTGCCCGGGAAATCCTGAAAGGTCTTCGAGAAGATCGTCGTCTCACCAAGCTGCTTCGAGGCGTACTCCGCCGTCACGTCGTCGAGGCCGGGCAGAAATATCTTGGTCATCACGGTACCCAGGATCGCGTTCGCTCGCTCCCGTCCGTACTGGTCGTACATCTGCGGCAAGTCCTGATATCCGAGGCCGAGGCCGACTCCGCGCCCGCGCCCGATACCGGAGATGCGTTTCACCTCCGCTACGTTGAGCTGATACGCCTCGTCTATGAGTACGAAACACGGGAACTCGGGCTCGTTGAGACCGTCGAGTCGCATCTCCATCACCGCCTGCCCGAGGAACGTCGCGATGAACTCCTTATATATATCCGCCGCCCCCTCGGAGACGACCAGGTAAACGGCTGTCCCGGGGCTACGAAGATCGGAAAAATCCACTTCTCTGCAGCCCGCATTTTTTTCCTCCGCGGTTCGCGGCATTGTCACCTTTCGCGCGGGCGCAAGAGTGAACGGCCGGAGCTTGTTGTACAGGCCGATGAGGATTGACCCGCGTGTTTGGATCGGTGCTTGCCGGAAAGCGAGGTACGCCTGCTTCGCATATATGCTCGGTGAGTTCTCCATCGCCTCCGCGAACGAGTCCTTCTCCTGCTCCCCGAGCGACAACAGAAAATCGGCCGCGAAGGCGGGGATCGCCTTCTCCCGGTACACTTCGGAGATGTGTAGGAGAATCGCAGTGAGTGCGATCTGTTCCGCATCGCCCCAGAACGGATCCGCGTTTGTCTTGCGGCGGCTTTCGATCCCGATCATCATCCCGGCGACCTGGCAAGCGAAGGCGGGATCGTTCCGGCACTTCGGGATGAAGTTCCACCGATCGCTCTTCGACGGGTCGTTTAGGTCGAGGCGGAAAACCGTATTCGCGGCGCCCGCCGTTTGTGCGAAAAGTTCGCCCTTCGGGTCGTAAACGAGGCACGAAGACCGGCCGAGGATCGCCCGGATCATCGCGATGAAGAACGTTTTCGATTTTCCGGAGCCGGTCGGCCCGAACATCACGAAATGCCGGAGCCACTGTGCCGGGGGCAGAAACACATCGCGGCCGCCGAACGCTTTCGCGACCGGCAAGGCGTTCGCGGGGGTCGGCAACCCTCGGATCCGGTTCATTAAACCGCAACGGATGAGGTCGGCAGCCTTAGCCCACCGAGCCGATCCGTGAGCCGTGCTCATCCGCCTGATGCGGTAATTCGACAGAAGCGAATAGGCGTCAACGCACCCGCCGCCGACGCAGCAAAGTGCCATCGCCCAGAAAACGAGGTTGACCAGACCCGGTTCCGAGAAAAGCCATCCGGCGAAGAGGCTTAGGACCGCACCGATCACCCCAAGCATGATGAAGAAGGCTCCCTTGCCGATGTCGCCCGCCCAGTGCCAGAACGCATTGTACGAAGGCAGGTACTGCTCGTTCGCCTTGCGTGGGATCCCGTATGCCGCATCCAACCTTTCTATCCGCTCGCGGGAAAACATAATCATTCTACGGGCGTTGCCCTGTCGCTCTGAGCACGTCACTTTGCTCGCGAAGTTCGCGCATCGCGGTTTCGTTCAGCGGCAACGCGTCCCCTCGCCACCGCCTGATCTTCCAGCCCGCGGAGCTCAACTGTTCATTGCTGCTGAACGGAACCGGTGTTTGCGCGGTGCTGGATGCCTCGAAATAAATCACGGAGTTCGCCTCGCTGACGGGAAGGGGAAATTTAAGCAGTATTGCGGGACCGACGCTCGGCGCTTTTGGCAGTGTCAGAATCTCGAACGAAAGTGGAGCAGCGCGGTAACTGAATCGCAGTTCACTCAGGCTTGAACGAAACGAACCATCCTCGATTTCGATTCCGGGCGGAAAAAGTTTCCTTGCCATCATCTCGCTAATCAGTTCGACGTAGGAGACGTTGGCTTTTCCAGTGGCCCCGTGCCTCGCAAACACCGCCAGGGAGACAGCCATCCCTACCGCCCCAGCCTCTCTGAGCCTGAGAGCCGTCTCGTAGGCGGTACCGGAAAGCGGTTCCCGGTGGGAGATCGGGCTTCCGGTGTCCGCATCCGGATTTTCCGATCCACCGTTTTCAACGAAGCGGAGCTGAGCGTGCTCCAGTCTGGACGGAGCGGTCAGCCTCACCGCGACGGTGATACCCGCCGTGAGTAGGATAAAAACAAACGCGCCGGACCGCGACGGGTCGATGAGCGAGCGCAATCGCGCAAATCTGCTCGGAGTAGGCTTCTCGCTCTTGACCGATTCGGATCGGGAATTTGCCTGTCCATTCTTCTCTTTCATCATCGGCAACCCGCCCCAACCAACTGCGGCCATCGCCGCGCCCACGACTCATCCCATTCCGCAAGCCAGGCATCCACCACCGGATCGAACGCGTTCGTCATCGCCAGCAAATAGTCCAGCTGCAAACCGAGCAGCTCGCGCGCCTCGCCGGTTTTCACGAAGTAGCAGAAAAATCGGCTGAGCGACCGCTCGTCGAGGCTCTCGACGGAATTCCTCACAAACGCACCGGCGACATCTATCGATTCCCGGATGCTCGGGTGATCCTCCATCCCCGCGATCCCCCGCACCGCGTCGAGCAGCTTCACCGACAAAGCGAGCTGAGCGGACGTGGCCGTTGGGGTCCGCGCCCGAAGGATCTCGAGCTCCTTTTCGACGGTCGGGTTCGCGAACCGGCTGTAAATGTGCCGCGATATGAAAGGGCCGCTCAGTTTGTGGCGCAGATCGTTCGAGGTCGTAATCACGATCGGCCGGGATGCCCAGTCGCTAACCCCGATGCAGCCACCCTCATATCGAGGGACGTATATGAGTCCGCGTTCGAGCGGCATCAAAAGCGAATCCTCGATGCTCGCACCGAACTTGTCGCTCTCATCGAGCAGGAGCACGGGCGGAGCCGTCCGCGGTTTCGCATCGGCCGCTTTCGCGGCCAGATCGTACGCCAGACCGACCTCGCCGAGGATGAGGAACTGCCTCTGCCATTTCATCCGGCGCGCGTTTTCCATCGCGTTCGTTTTCTCGCTTGCCGGAAGCCCCTTGGCAAGCAGTACAACCTCACGCATCCATGCCTCCTGCTCTTCGCGGTCCCAGTCGTAAAGGATCTCCTCCTGCCGGAGCCCGTCGCGCCCCGCGACCACGCAGATCGTGAGGTTGCACGCCGCGGCGAGAGCCTCCGGGAACGCCGTCTTGCCGCTCCCGCGCGTCCCGGATATCAGCCATGCACGGCCCGACTTCAGGCTCTCGCAAAAATCCCCGAACACTTCCTCCGCCGGAACATAACCGGTGTCGCAGAGGAGACTGTACAGGTCGCCCTCACCCCCCTCCTTCAAAAGAACGCGCGGGTCGATCTGCGGGCGGTCCGGATCGTGCGGGATCATTCCTTTGTCGCCTCCTGAATCGGTTTGCGGCCGGCTAATGTGGAACTCTCCGGCAGGCCGGTGACCAGAACGTAGCCGTTTGACCCGGCGGCGACCTCCAGGAAGGTGTCTTCGCGTTTGTTCTTCAGGATCGCCCCCGACAGGTCCTCGGTCATCGACTCCGTTCCCCGTCGCAGCGGTTCGGAAAGGATAACGGTGCCGCCGGACCTGATCGCGCCGATCGAGCCGAGAACGGACCCCGCCGTCTCCTTCATCCCTCGGAAGAAGCTTGCCCACTGCGATGTGAGATTTCGTCGCTTTCCCTCGATGCCGGACGCGCCGTCGCGACCGAGAAGCTCCCCGTTGAATCTGACAAGCTCGCCGGATACGGGGTCGATGAATCCGACGATATCCACGAAGGCCCGAACGGACTCGCCCGCACGAACATTTCCCACGATCATCGTCCCGGCCGGATAGGCGTACCCCTTCCCTTCGACGGCGCGGGTCAGCTCCATCCGCACGAAGCCGCCCGAGTTGCGCAGCGTGTAGAGGGAGCCGACGAGGCGGACGGGCAGCAATGTTCCGAACGGTATGTGGTTTTGCAGTACGGCTTTTGGTGACACCGTATCGGTGGCCGCGGCGCCTTCGATGGGTTTGCGGATCTCCGCTTGGGGATCGGTCTTTCTAAATACACCGAAGAAGAGGGATCGGCCACGAGCGCCATCCGGGTCGGATTCATTCGACACATTGTCAGGCGTCCGACTGTCCGCAGCACTCGTTTGTTGAAGATGGGATAAACCAGGCTTATCAGTCGAGCTTTGCGGCGGCGTTGTCACCGGGTATGAGGCTACTTCGGCGGGGCGCACCCCGCTGTCTTGACTGCCCGCTCTCAACCCAGGCAAAACATCGCCGGCATCCGCCTTCGGATCCAACGGCCCAGTCTGTGCGTTTTCATCCAGAACGATCGGGGTATCCAGCTGCGTACGGGCCGCGGAGGTCGATGAAGCCGGTGCGATCATGCTGAGCGCCATCTTTAGCTTTTCGTCCTCGGTCGCAGGCGGAGCGGCTTGAGCATTCTTTTGCCCGCTTCGGTTCACCGCTTCCGGCTTGGGTGAGGAGAACCATCCCATGCCGAAGAACCAAGCTACGCCGACGACGAGGAGGCAGAGAAAACCCCCGAAACCCGCGACCGTCTTGAGAACTTTCCACCGGCGCTTCGTTTGTGGGGCCGCAGGTTCATCAATCTGGGCGGTCTCGTCCTCCTCCGCAGTTTCGATTTCGTCGGATGCTTTGTGCAATAGTTTCTCCCTCGCGTCATCGTCCTCGAAACCGGGAAGCGCCGAGGGTATCTCAACCGGATCGGGTGTTGCTTTATCCATCTCTTCGCTCCTTAGTTCTTTCGATCCCCGATGTTCCAGGTAATCGGTGCGTCGGCGGCTTCGCGATGCGCGACGAGGACGCGGATGTTTTGATTGATCCCGAGGATGGGGGCTTTGTAGACGAGTGCGTAGTAAGCGATCGAACCGGCCTGCACGAGCCCTTCAAGCGTGGTCGACTCCACGTATTGAGGATCGATCCGGGTGGTCTGAATGCCGTTCCCGCCGCTGTCGCTCGTCTGCACCTGAAGCTCGGGCGAACCGGGCACGAGTCGCAGATTGGCCGTGGTGACGTTCCGCACGCCGACCACCACGAGTCGCGTTTCCGGATCGAGTTCCGTGACGCGCGATACGGCGAGCTCAAGACCGTGGTCGGGTTTGGACCACGGCGCGAGATGTTTGAGGGGCTCTTTGATACTTTCCGCGAGTCTCTTGTTCGCAAGGGCCGAGATCTCCACTTCCGTCCTTCTCTTGTCCGCCCCCTTGACGCGAACCGGTTTCGAACCCGGGACATCCGCGTACACGGAACTAATCGAAGGGCCGTTTTCAGGTTGCGTTCCGACCGGGGACGGCTCCAATTGAGGAACGCCGGAGACGAGCTTCGAGACCGCCCGCGAGTTCATCGGAACCGGCGAACCTCCCTCGCCCCCGAGATCATAAGCCAGGCCCGCTGTGCGCCGGGCCGAAATCACCGCATCGCGGTCGTATGTGACGACGCAGCGGTGCGCGTTCTTCCTGAGTTCCGCGACGGGGATCAACTCAAGAATCAGAACCAGCCCCGACCGCATCTGGAGGCTGATCGCGCTCGCGGCCCCGCCATCACGCGACGGCAGGAACGATTCGCCCGGGTAGATCGTGATCGACCGGTCCGTCTCCTTCGTCGGCGAATGAAAAACGGAAGCGAGCTTCGGGTTCCCTTCGTGGATGTAGTAGATGCCGTCCGAGGCCGGAAACTCCACGATCGAGACCGCGTTCTGTGCGAGACCGAGCCGTATCACGGTCGGTTGCTTGGGGTTGACCGTCACCCTGGCCTCGCCGGAAAGGTAATCCGGTTCCGCCAGATTGACGACCGAGACCGGTGGCGCCTGCGTTGGTGCTGGTGACCTTGCGGGCGATGCGGCCCCCGCAGCCGCCGCGGGGATCACCTTTTGACCCCGTTTCTTGACCAGCTTCGACCCGATAGGTCGCAACTGTGCCTGTGCTTCCATTTCGGAAGATCCGAGTAGGATCGCTGCCGCCAGGAAGACGGCAAGAGCGAGCTTCGATACTTGAACGTTCATAAGATTGATAGGCATTGTTTCTTCGGATAGGTTCACTGTTCGCGAACCGGGTTCGTTTGTGGATCGGCCACCGTACCCTGCTCGGCAGCATCGGCGATAAGGGTCACGGGAGAGACGGATTTGCCGTTCACGGGCTCGACCCTGAACCGCAGGATCGTGAACCCCGTGCGCAGGTTGTTATCGTTTCTCACCGGGGAGAAGGGGCTGTCCTTGAGGAGCAGCTTGGCCTTGAGCTGGACGGATTCCTCGACGTCCTGCCCGGCGGCTTTGCGGCGGATCTTCCGGACCCCGATCGCACGGAGAACGTATGGGTCGTTCTCGTCGACGGTCAGGTCCTGAAGCTCCCACGAAGAGTTGACGCTCTCAGCTTTCTCCGCCGCCAAGACGCCGTTCTGCTTCAGGCGCGTCGCCATCGCGATCGACAGATCTGGGTCCAGCATCCGCAGCAGCTTGTTCACCTGGCTTTCCCGCGTCGATTGCTCGACCTGATAAAGGGCGGTGAGAAATTCCTTGACCAGGTATTTCTTATCCGTGGCGGTGGGGGTATCCGGCGAGATAGCGACCGTCTCCGTAGAGCCGTAGTCGCGGTTGTTCAGTTCCACGACCCGGCCCAACGATCGATCGACGACGATTCTGTCGGCTTTTCTCAGCGAGAGGTACAAATTGATCCCGACGCTGAGGGCGAGAACGATGAGAAGCACCCAGACCGCCTTGAACAGCGAGGAGATCGTGACGATGTCCTCTGGGTCGCGGGTCAGATAGAGCGGTGCATCCGCAGGTGATATTGGTTCTTCTGCACACTCGGATGTTCCTGATTTTGAAGTTGTTTCTTTCATCGTTTTCGATGGCGGTCTTTCCCGCCGGATGCGAGCCAGTTCGCAAAATGGGTGCCAGAGCGGAATTGGCCGGTTGTTCTTTCCCAAGCCCTGTGTCGGGCGGATTTTGGAGCGATCCCGAACCGGGTGGTGCGGCTCGGGGCTGCAGAAATGAACCGATCTAGCGCTTCGCCCGCGGAATGCCCGCGAACGTCGTGCGGGCGCTCCGAGCCGGCAATCCGAGAACGTCGGGGGAGATGATGACCGGCCCCTCACGCTCCAAGCGCGATGCACCGCGATTCTCGTTAACCTCGTAACGGCTTCCGGTGCGCGGATCGTAGAGCACGACCATCGTGAAATTCTTCGGCAGGCTTTTCTTCTCAGTAGATTCCGATTCTGAGATAGCGATCGGCGACTCTAAATCGGGCGATGGGCCTTTCCTAACTTTCGGAAACTTGCCGTTGGCCTCAAGCCAGCGGTAGATCCTCTTCCCGTTCGCTACATAGCCGATCGTCTCCCGGTAAGGGGGTATTCCGTTCGCCGTGCGGCGCCCGGCCGGGTTGATCCGCCTTCCCCCGGTGGATAGTGTCCTCCCGCGAAGATAAGCGAGCACCGTTCCCTCGCCGGCGTTGTACGCGGCTAGGATGGACTCGACCCGGCCGGCGAAAAGTTTGCCTAAGTACTTCACGTACCGGGCAGCCGCGTGGATCGACGACGTGGGCTCGTACGGATCGGCGAGGCCGAACCTTGCGGCGGTCGCGGGTATGAACTGCATCAGCCCCCGTGCGTCTTTCGGGCTCGTCAGCCAAGGGCGGAAACGGGTCTCGTTGTATCCAATTACCCAGAGGATGCGCGGGTCAACGCCGTGCTCGCGCGCCGCGTCCGCGATCGTCCGCTCGAAAAGCCGCGACCGCGAAAGCACGTCCATTCGGGAAAGGGCGGTCCGCGTGATCATCCGCCTCGTCTGTGATGGAACCGGTGCCGGGAAAGCAAAGATAACCGCAAGGAAAAATGCAGCGACGATCAAAGTTCGTTTTCGCATGACCGGGCCGCTTCGCAACCGACGTGCCAACCACCCCGCACGCGAGCGGCACGAGCGTTGCACAGCGTGCAAAATCGTCGACGCTTTTCCGCTGCTCGCGAGGCGTCACGAAAAACTTACCCAGCGAGGACAAGAATGAAAAAACTGCGCGAAACAATACGGCACGCCACCAGATCGTTAGCTCCGATCATGGCGGTTCTGATTTTCACGAACATCCTGCTCGCCCAAGGCCCGATCTTCACCGGCGACGCGAGCAATCTTTCCAACATCATCCGCGAGTCCCTGAAGCTCATGGCGATCATCCTGTTCTGTCTCGGGGCGGTGGGGATCGCGTGGGCGATCTACAACAAGCTCACCGGCAAGGAATGGGGCAACCAGGCTTTCGGCTCGATCCTGTCGTTCGCGTTCGGGACCATCGTGGCGGTGTTTTGGCAGCTCGCACAGGGGCGTGCGGTCGGCGTCGATACGAACTTTTAGGAGGGGGCAAATGAGACGACGAGCTACGCGGCCGAACGTGTTCCGCGGATTGAAAAGATTCGGGGTTTACTCGACCGACTGGAAGTACATACTCGTGCCGACCGCGGCAGCGTACCTGACCCCATTTCTGTTCGGCCTTTGGTTCGGCTACGTGCCGCTTGGTTTCCCCCTTGGCTTATTTACGTTCCTTGTACTGCTCGGAACTTTCAATTACCTCCGCCTGAGCAAACCGGAATGCTGGCTCTCCCAAAGATTCGATGCCATTGCGGACCGATGGGCACCGTTTCGGCCTCCCCTCAATTCCGAACTAGATAAAGCGGATTGGATCAGAAATTAAATCAAAATGGATACAGCAAATCTTTCTTTCGCACATATCGCGGTCGCGCTGTTCGGCAGTTTTTCTTTCGCCGGCATCGGGTTCGCTATCGGTCGGCGGCTGCTCCCCCAATTCCGAATGCATCGCGAGCGGGTGACAGGGATCGCACCGACAACACGGAATTCTTCTTCGACTGAAATTCCCGGCGAAAAGGGACGGCTGCTGCCGACGGAGATCCTTGGTCTGGAGGGAAACATACTCCGCTACCGCGATGGGAGCTTCGGCAAGGCGTACAGCTTCGAGCCGGCGAACACCTTGTACGATGACGGCCGCCTGACCGAACAGCGGATCGACGATCTCAAGACGATCCTGAAGTTCGATAAGCCGCCGGGCACGGTCATCCAGTTCCGTTTCGCGAGTGCGATGGACGACGGCCGAGTGCTCAAGGATCATCTTCGCTCCCGCGACGAGCAGAAAAGCGATCCGATCGCATCCGTCCTCCAAGCTACGAATCTTTCGCTTCTCGAAGAAGCTATCCGTTCGGGGCAGGTGATGCGTCAGTCGGCGACCGTTTGGGTACGCGTTCCGGTGAGGGACAAGGCGGACAACAGTCTCTTCGGCTCCGCATTCCCGTCAGTCATTCGCACCGTGCGCGCGAACGGTTTTCTCCGCTTCCTGCGGCAGCCGATCCTAAAGGCAAGGAACGCGGTTGGCGAAAACATGCTCACGCGGGAACTCAGGGTCGAATCGGAATGCCGTTCCAAAGCGGCCCGCGTTTTTCAGGGGTTCGAGGCGAACTTCCCGAAATCGCTGAACCTTCGTGAGATGGACCCGGAAGATTTGTTCGCGTCTGTTTTCACGAGCCACCGACGCGATCACGCACACGTTCCGATCCTTCCCGAGGACGCGCGCGTCGATGTCAGGAGATATCTCGCCAGCGCTCCGATCACTGCCGGTGGCGACCAGTTCGTCCGCCACAACGGCACCCCCGCAAGCCTCGTCAGCCTCAAGAGTCTGCCGAACGGGTTCGTCACGGCCGACGTGATGCGTTACCTAACGGCGACACGCAACTTGTGCTTCCCGCATGAGATTGTCGTCGATCTGATGACGACTGAGAAGCAAGCGGCAAAGAAGGATCTTCAAAAGCGAATCGACCGAATCGAAGGCAGCCGGAACACCTGGCTTGGCTTCCGGAACCTGAAGAAGGACGCCGTGGTGATAAAGAGCGACCTTGAAGACCTGCTCGAACAGGTAGAAGCCGACAACGAAGAAATCTGCCGCCTGCGGATGAACGTCATCGTCTTCGCCGACCGATCTAAGGGGCCAAAGGAAGCCCGCATTCAACTGGAAATCCTCGACGAACGGTGCGATGCGGTTATCTCTGCGATCCGGAAGAAGATCGGAGCTGATGCCGTCAGAGAGGATGCCGTTCGCCAGCGTGCCATCTATCCGCGAATGCTCGCCGGGGAAGTGTCGGCTAAGCGAACCGGTCAGGAGCTTACCGAAACTGCGGATTCCGTAATCGCGTTCGTCCCGACCGAAACGAGTTGGCGCGGGAGCGCGCGACCGCATAGCATCTTCACCACTCCCAATGGTCAGATGTTCGGGCTCGACCTGTACGACCGGGCATTGATCAAGTCCCCGACGGTCATCGTCACCGCAGCATCGGGGGAAGGAAAATCCTTCCTCGCGTCGATGCTGATAACCGACATTCGCGCGCACCGCGGGAACGTGAAGGTGCGGGTGATGGACTACCGGCATTCGTTCAAACCTATTTGCCGTTTGTTCGGCGGCCGGCATATCGAGTTCACGGAAGAAAATCCAAAGCCCATCAACATCTGGAACTACCCCGGGATCGAGAACGGCGTGCCACCGACCAAAAGACAGCTCGCGATGATGCTGACCGACATCCTGATCCTTAGCAAGACGCCGAAAACCGACGCGATCACGAGCGCAATCGCATCCACCGTCATCGACGAGGTCTACAAAATGGCTTTAGCCAGGAACGGTCACGGCCGCCCGAAGTTCCAGCCCGTGCTCGGGCACTTCCTCGACATTCTGAAAAGCTACCACTGGAACGCGGGCGAAGCGAGGCAGGCCAACGAGCTATACCTAAAGCTAAACGTTCATCGGAAAGACCCGTGGCTCAATTCTCCGACGCACCCCGAATTCGACGAGCCTTCGATGTTCGACGTTTTCGAGTTGTCCGGCATCAGCAGCCTCGACGAGAAGATTCGCGAGAGCGTTGGGTTCCGCATCAGCGCCCAGATCATGCAGGAGATCGGGGAAGAGAACACTCACAACCAGAAGATCCCGATCCTTTTCCTGTGCGACGAGATGCGCGAGATCAACCGGCATTTCCCTGCGATCCAGGAGCTCATCGCGGAGGCGACCGTGACGGGGCGAAAGGAAGGACTCGTCACGGTCCTTTTCTCGCAAGCGTACGAGCATTTCACCGGGACACCCGAGCAGCCGAACGTCACCGGGATCGATCTCGTGAAAAACTCCGGCATGAAGATGATCGGGAAGCAGATCGGCGGGTTCGAGCGCCTCGCCGACGATTGCGAACTCGCGCCCGAGACCATCGCGGCGATTCGGGGGGTCAGAAACCAGTACGGCCGCTACACCCAGTGGGTGTTCGTGATCGGGAGCGGCACCGACAAGATCGTCCAGATGGCGGAGATCCGTCTGTCCCCCGCGATGCTCTGGGCGAACACGAACGACACGAACGAGGCGAACGCCCGCCGACTGGTCGAGAACGTCCGACCTGACCTTCCGCCCGAAATTGTCGTCTCATGGCTCGCGTCGAAATATCCGAGCGGCCTGACGGCGGTCGGGCTGACCAGCATTTCGCAGCGGGACCTAAACGAGCTTGGCGGACTGGAGGTGGTGGCATGATGAGAATCAACGAAACGGTTAGACAAATCCTTCTCGGCGCTGTTCTCTCGTCGATATTCATCGGCCTTGACGCAAGGCCAGCTCAAGCGCAGTGGACCGTGTTCGACCCATCCCAATACGCGCTGCAGATCGAGAAGAAGATCGAGGAAGCCGCCCGCTGGGTTGAGACGATCAACCACTACATCTCGATGTACGAGAACGCCGTGAAGCAATACCAGAAGATGGTGGAGAGCGTGACGAACCTTCGCGGCATCCTCGACAAGGTGGACGAGCAGATCATGCGGCACAAGCAGCTGATCACGACCTATGCGACATTGGGGCGGCTGATCCGCGGCACGTTCGAACTGAAGAAACGGATCGAAGCCGCCATAACGAGCCAGATACAGTCCGTGGTGAGCATCGCCCGGAGGCTCAAGAACGGCATCTTCGACATGGAGGCGAACAAGCGGGACCTGGACGACTTCCTGCGCCATTCGATAGGGCGCAGTGCGGACGCACACCTGGCGAACCTCGAACGCCTCGCGAAACTCGACTCCGAACTGGAGCGGATGCTATTCGACCGCGAAAACATGCTCCTCGATCTCGCCAAGCTTTACGAGGAGCGCGAGCGGATCGCGGAGGCGACCCGGGCGATCTCCGCGAACCCCGACGCGAACCAGGACGGCGTGCAGTCCCTTATCGACCAGATGCTTGCCGTGAACCTCCGCATCACGACCGTCGAGGGGCAGCTCCGCGAGCTCGAAGCGAAGATCCAGGCGAAGTTCATCGTCTACGGACTCAAGATCGAACAGATGACGGAGTTCGGCAAGGAGATCCGGCGCACGACGGAGATGATGACGGGCATCACGCGTGCCTCCGACGACTTCTTGCGCGAACTGGAGCGACACGAGATCTGGAACGACGACGTCTATCAAAGCCCGCTTCCTTAATGCCAACTTCCCCCGGAAGTCGAACTGCAAAGCAATGAAAGTTAAAAACAGATTGAGCGGCAAAACTGCCGCACTCACCGCCCTGCTCGCGTCCTGCCTCCTTGCCTGCCTTTTCACGACGACGGCGGCCGGTCAAGGGCCGCCTCGTCCCCGCCCGCCCCGGGTCGAAGGGCAAACGCCGATCGGGACGATGAACGGGCAGCCCGTGACCGCGAACGATCTGATCATGGGGATCAATCCGGACTCGCCTTTCATGCCACCCCTCGACGGAAGCCCGGCGCCCATCCTGCAGCAGTTCGAAAACCAGTACCCGGCGAACCCGACGGCAACTCCGCAGCCGGTTCCGGTAATTCCCCCGAAGCCCGCCGCACCGAGTTTCGGCGAGCAGATCACGAATCTCATGCGGACGGGGCAGGAATGGCTGTTCCGGTCGGTGCTCGACACGATCATCCGGCCGCTGATGCCGATCCTGACGTTCTTAGCATGGATCATCGCGAGCTTCGTGCTGATCGTCGCGTTCATCCGCCGCTTCCACGACAACCGGGGCCTCGGCCCGGAGCAGTTGGTCGCGTGGGGCGTGAGGACGATCATATTCATGGTGGTGATCGGGGCGAGCCCGTTCATCATCGACGCGTTAACGGTTACGGGGAAGTTCTTCGCCCGCCCAATACGTGGTTACAACAGTTCGCTCATCGCCGAGTTCGACGTGAAGATGAAACAGTATGTGAAGAACAACTTCGCCGTCGAGGACCCGAACGAACTCCTCGCCGAACGGCTTCCGAACGGCCAACCCGGACTCGTCGGGATCATCACGGATAAAAGCTCATCCGTAAAAGACGTCACGAGCGAGATGAACATCCTGGGCTGGGACATGCCCCGAATGTTCACGCTCATGGTGATCGGGCAGAACATCATAAAGTTCGGCTCCGTTTTTCTGGCCGTCGCCGGCTTGTTCATCCTCATTGGACTTAAACTTGCCGCTCCCGTGCTTTCCGCATTCGGGTTCGACGAGAAGTTCGCGAACCAGATCTTCTACCCGTTCTGCTGGGGCGTGGCGACGTTCGCGCTCGCGTTCCCGATCGTCAAAGCGGTGACGCTTTACGTTTGCTACAGCATCGGTCTACTCGCGCTCTCCATCTACAACGGCGAAGCGTTATTTTCTCTCGACCCCGCGACCGCGACGATAATCACCAACGGCAACTACGACCCGGCGTCGAGTGCCCTGATCGTCACGATTTTGTTCTTCGTTTCGAGCCTGTGCTTCATCCTCGTCCCGTGGCTGAGCTATCGCGTCCTGCGCGGGCAGGTGTACGAGGGGGTGTCGCAGGTCTCGATGGGGTGGATGCTATCCTCCATCGGCACGGCACTCGAAACGTACGGGCTCGTCGCGGGGGCCGCCCTGCACCGCCAGGCGGAGAATACGCAGATTCAGGGGATCTACAGTGCCGAGCAGGTCGCCGCCAAGAAAGCTCTTGAGGCCGCGAACCAATCGACCGATGCGAGATTGGTGTCCTCCGTCGCGGGCGTTGAAGGCGGTCTCGTCACGAGCCTCGGGCAGATCCGCGCGAATCAGGTGACGCAGACCCTTCTAGCGGAGGCGAACAAAACGTTCGGCATCGCCAGCAGTTCCGCGGCGACGCAACGCGAGATCACGGGGATGAGGGCTGAGGCGGAAGGCAACCGGGAGGCCCGGACGTTCGACGGCAAAAAAGAGATCGAGCTGCGCGGGCAAGCCAACCTTGAACGTTTCGGGATGAAGACCTACGAGTTCACGCCGGGCGGTTCGTCGATCGCCGGCACTTCCGTCCCGATCCGTACCGGGCAGGAACTTTTCGATTGGGCGCGCGACAAGCATCCGATCCAGGAGTTTAACAAGCGGATGGATTCGACTACGAGCAGTACCGTCGCGCTGCAGAACAACAACACGGACATCGTGACCGACAAGAAGGTCGAGGCTTCGAACACGTACCAGGGCGACATCAATAAAGCCTACGAAGCGCAGGCGTCCGAAAGCATCGGCGCCATCAGCCGGGGGAGCGGCATCGCCGAGCAAAGCAGCAGGCAAGGGGCCGGAATACAGCTTTCCGGGATCAGACGGTCAGCGGAGATGGAGCGGGGGGCCAACCTGCTCAACTTCGAGGGACGCACGGAAGCCGCCTCGATCAACCAAACCGCCGCGACCGAAGCCGCTCGCTTGAGGATGGTCTCGACGGTCCTGACGGGATTCTTCAGAGATATGGATCGCAGGTTAGAGGAGATGAAACCAAAGTACTAACTGATCATCGTCTTTCTTTCGAACCTGCGGATCGAGGGAGGTCGTATGCATGACGCAGAATATTGCGGTTCGACAATACAGGCATAGTGGGTCAGTTTGAAATTGCTCCCGTCCGAAATGTTAACCTAGCAGTGGCCGCATGAAACATACAATTTTCGTATTACTTGTTGCGCTTCTTTTCTCTGCGTGTTCGCGGAAGCAAATAGAAATGAATCCGACTCGTGACCATCTGCATTTTGAGTTTCTAACTCGCGAAGGGTGTAAGAATACTCCCGTGATGCTGGAGAACTTGAAGGCCGCGATCGCGGAAGGTCAGGTTTCCGCCGACTACACTGTTATTCAGCAAGCCGCGCTTCCGCCAGACGATCCGCGAACAGGCTATCCAACTCCGACAATTCTGCTGAATGGGAAAGACATATTCGGTTTGGCCGTACCTAAACCGCCTTTCCCGGAACCGTCCTGACGGCTCTATCCGGGCGGAGTTCCGTCCTCTCAACGTATCGCGGAACACATTTCGAAGACAGGAAATCGGACCGAAGAGTGACCGGTTTCTCGTTTCATATTCCCTACTTGTAAGGGCCTTTTTCCTTCGCCGCCGCTTTCTATAGCTAAGCAACTATATCCACCATCTCCCACAGCTTCGATGATGCCCGCCGCCGCCCTTGCCCGAATACATCGTAGGTTCTTATGAATCCGACAGGAATTGTAATACATGTAGTGCAAAGCAATCGCGTGAGCGTGGCTTTCAAGCTTATTTGAGAAGCCTATCGTCAAACGAGTGGATCGACGCATGCTCATACGCATAGTCGGATTTTGCCTTTCGATGTAGCTAGTGAGATTGCTTCGGTTTCGGGTTGTCAGCTATCAAATGCGTCTCACAACCGATGCGCTCAGCCGGAATTTAACGCGTCTCTTCTTTCTTGCTCGTCTTGCCATAGACCCTAACCAACATCACGTAGCGGATCTCCGAACCGAAAGCGGATTCAACTACCGTCAAATACGGCTTGTGTCCGCCTGTTGTAAGATGTACGCGATTAACACGACGAGAGACTAGATCGGTGGGCAAAAACTTGACAGTAGAGCCAAGCAAAGACTACGTTTAAAGGTTGGAACCTAGAATGGTTCCAGCCGAATTGATGCAGGGCATACTGAAACTGATTCGCAGGAAGATCGTCAGGAAACGCGTCGCCGTTCTCTGGCTCGGTCTCGTCGCGATCGAGCTTTTCTGCCCGGCATTGTGCGAGGTCGGCACGAACGCCGCACCGCCTGCGAACCAGTCGACTGCTTCCGTCACGATTACTGTTGACGAGCGCGACGAATCGAGAACGTCCATTTCGAATTGCGAGAACGAGAGCGACCACGAAGCTCCGGGCACGTGCAACGACGAGTGCCTCTGCCATGCCGTGGCAATCCCCAGCGTCGCCAGCGACGTCACATCGTCCTCGATCGAAAGAACCACCATTCCGTTGAAGAACGGTTTCTCGATTTTCAACTCACTTCCCCCTCCATACCTGCCTCCTAAATTTTCCTAATCGAACGATAAGGGGTTGATCCCGCGCTCCGGCGACGATTAATCGCGCCTTTGCGTCTTCGATCCTTCGATCACGCTCACCTCCGGCCGCACGTGCGCCCGCTGAGGGAGCAAGCATCAGCTTTCGATCAGGAAGATTACCAATGAATTTACACATAAAGGCCCCCGTCGTTTGGGCCGGCCTTTGCTTGACGGTCTTTAGTCTTACGGCCGCGATCGGGCAGGAGCCGGCGCTGCTGGCCAGAAACGATTTATCGACGACGGACGCGAGAGCTTCGGTCGCGTCGGCGAAACCGCTCGTCGAATCGGTGCTCCCGAACTACTACCACCCGCAGGACGGAACGTCCGTGTACGAACTGATCAAACGGGCGTTGGCCTCCAATCAGGAGATCATCGCATCGCGGCTCGAGATCGATAAGGCGCGAGCACGGCTTCAGCAGGCGAGACTCCGACCCAACCCGACACTCGAGTTCGAGCAGGAATCGGGTCGCCTCGTGGGTAACGGAGGGGACGGGCAATTCACCGTCGGGTTCTCGCTGCCGATCGAGATCTACGGCCGGCGCTCAGCCCGCGTGAGCGCCGCCCAGATCGCCATCGAGGCGAGCGAGGCGGAGGTACGCAACCGCGAACGGGTTCTGGTCGCCAATGTGCTTATCCACTACGCGGAAGCCCTGGCGGCGCTGCGTGAACTTGACGTGACTGAGAAGCTTCTCGATCTCGACCTACAGACAACCCTCGTTGTCCAGATCAGAGTGAACGAAGGCGAGATCGCCCCATTGGAGCTGAATCTCTTGCAGGCAGAGGTGGAACGCCTCCGGTCCCGTCGCCAGTTGGCCGAGGGGCGGCTGCAATCCGCCCTCACCCAATTGAAGCTGCTGACCGATGTGCCGTTCGAAGACACGCTTCGTCTGCGGGAGCAAATCGACGACGCCGTGCTACCGACCCTCCCGGCGACGAAGGAGGCGGCCGTGGACATCGGTTTGCGAACGCGGCCGGACGTCGCGCTCGCGCAGCTGGAGGAGCAGGTCGCGACCGCTGGGCTTCGTCTTGTCCGAGCCCAAAGCCGACCGGACTTGACCGCGTACACGCGCTACTCGCAGGGGCGCTCGACGTACGACGCCCCGATCGCGCCCTTCTCCCAGCGCGACCGGAACCTGACCTTCGGCGTCGCGATCGGTCTGCCGCTATTCAACAAAAATCAGGGAGCGAAAGCGGAAGCGGAGATCTCGATCCGGCAGGCTCAAGCGCGACGCGAGTTCGCTGAGCGGGCGGTGCGTGGTGAAATCCTCGCCGCTTACCAGCGATTCGAGGCGGCGAGTCGTGCGGTGTCAACACTGCAGACAAGCGCGATCCCGCGATCGACCCAGAACGTCGAGACGTTCCGCAGGGTCTACGAGATCGGCGAGATCAAGATAACGGAATTGATCGCGGAGCAGCGGCGGTTGCTCGACGCGACGCGAGATTTGACCGAGGCGCTGACGCAGCGTTACCGCTCGCAGGCGGATTTGAGCATCGCGCTCGGGGCCGGGGCGTTCCTCCCCGAACCTAAATGAGGTGAGCCGGAACATGAATGACGAGACGAGAAAAGAGATGAACGAAAAGAGAGAGTCGGATACGACAAAGGAAAATATGAGCGAACGAACTGGCCACCACGAGCTGGATGAGGCGGAGCTTGCACAGTTGGAAGACGACTTCGATCGCGGCCGCGACGCGTCCGAGCTTCCCGCCGACGAGAACGCGAAACCGAAAAGCATGTTCGCCTGGATCCTGACCGCCGTGATCGTTGCGGTCGTCGTGATCGTTGGCCTGGCCTGGATCGCGACGCGCGCCTCTTCAACTTCGGTGAAGGTTGAATCGGGCGAAGAAAAAAAGGAAGAGGGGCATTCGGAAGACGAGGAGGGTAAAGAGGTGAAGCTCGATCCCGAATCGATGGAGTCCGCGGGGATCGAAATCGAGGGGGTCACGCAACGCCCCGCCATCGCGAAGCTTTACGTGACCGGGGCGGTTGAACTGAATCCGGAGAGGACTGAGATGGCGACGCCGCTCGTCGGCGGACGGATCGAGCGCGTTTATGCGGCCGTCGGTGACTTCGTCCAGCGGGGTGCGGTGCTGGCGGTGATCTCAAGCCCACAACTCGCGCAGCTGCACGGCAAAATGCACGAGGCCCGTACGCGACTTGAATTGGCCGAGCGAAATTTCAGCCGTGTCCAACGTTCCGAAAACCGCGTGGCCGTTCTGCAGTCGAAAGCGAGGCTTGATGAGGCGGAAGCGACACTAAGGAGAACCAAAAAGCTGATCGATCTCGGCGCCGGTGCGGGCAAGGACTTGGTTGCCGCGGAATCGAGTTACCGAACCGCGAAGGCGGATTACGATTTCCAGTCCAACATCTCGCTCAACAAGGAGATTCAGGAAGCACGGGCCGAAGTGGAAACATCGCGGGTCGATGTGCGGCACATTGAGGACGAGATGCGCTCACTTGGCGTTCCAGTGGTTAGTGGGGCGCCGGACGACCACCGCGAAGATACCTCTTTGGTTTCGGTGCGGGCACCATTGTCGGGTGTGATTACCGAGCGCAAGTTCAACGCCGGCGCCGGAGTGGAAGCCGCCGTGCCCATCTTCTCGATATCCAACCTTTCCACTGTCTACGTTATCGCCAATGTTCCGGAAGCGAACGTCGGTCGCCTGCGTGTCGGCTCGGTCGCCGAGATCCGGTCGGAAGCGGCCGGTTCTATCAACGGGCGTATCGGGTACATCGACCCACGCCTTGACGAAACGTCCCGCACGGCCAGAGTCCGCATCGAGGTGCCTAATGATGGCGGTATGCTGAAGGCGGGAATGTTCACCCAGGTCGGCTTCTACACCGGCACCTCCGAGGGCGCGGGCGAAGAACTCTTTGTGCCTTCGGCGGCGATCCAACGCGACGGCGACAAGACGCTCGTGTTTGTGCCCCGCGAGGGTGAACAAGGCGCCTTCGAAATACGCGAGGTTGAGATCGGTGGTGAGATCGACGGGTACACCGCGATAAAGAGCGGCCTCAAACTCGGTGAAAAAGTGGTCACTAAAGGGAGCTTCGTGCTCAAGACCCAAATGCAAAAGGGTGAGCTGGGGGACGACGACCATTAACGCGAAACGAGTCGATCTTAGTTCCGCCCCGCGGAAAACCGGCAGCCGGGTAGCAAAGCAATATGATCAACGCAATAATCAGATTCTCCGTTTCTAACAGATTGATCGTTCTCCTTCTCGTCGCGGTAATGGGGGCGGCCGGTGTTTACAGTCTGATCAACCTGCCAATCGACGCGGTCCCCGACGTAACCAACGTTCAGGTGCAGGTGTTAACCTCCGCGCCGTCGCTCGCACCGTTGGAAATCGAGAGGCAGATCACATTCCCAGTGGAGGTCGCGATGTCGGGCCTGCCGAACATCGAAGAGATCCGCTCGGTGTCGAAGTTCGGGCTGTCCGCGGTTACTGTAGTCTTCACCGAAGACACCGACACGTATTTCGCTCGGCAGTTGGTGCTGGAGCGACTCGCTCAAGCGCGCGAGCAGATCCCCGAAAACATCGGTTCGCCGGAGATGGGGCCGATTTCCACCGGTCTCGGCGAGATCTATCAGTACGAGCTGCGTGCCAAAGACGGCAGCAACTACGACGCGACAGCACTGCGGACGATCCAGGACTGGAACGTTCGGCGGCAGCTCTTGGGCGTTCCCGGCGCTACCGAGATCAACAGTTTCGGCGGTTATGAAAAGCAGTACCAGGTGCGGATCGATCCCGACAAGCTGCAGTCTTACAACCTAAGTCTCCGGGACGTGTACGAAGCCGTTGCGGCTAACAACGCCAATGTCGGCGGGGCGTATATCGAGAAGGGTTCGGAACAATACCTACTTCGCGGTCTGGGGTTGATCGAGAATCCAGAGGACGTGGCGAATATAGTGGTGAAAACCGCCGCCGAAGGCGTGCCGGTCTATATCCGTGATATAGCCGAAGTAGTGGAGGGAGCTACGGTCCGGCAAGGTGCCGTCACCGCGGATGGTGAGGGAGAGATAGTCGCTGGGATAGTCATGATGCTCAAGGGCGAGAACTCCCGCACGGTCGTGCAGGCGGTCAAAGAGCGCGTTGAAGTGGTCAGAAAATCGCTTCCGGAAGGGGTAGAACTTATACCTTTTTACGATCGGACGGAGCTGATCGACCGCGCAATTTACACGGTCGAGAAAAATCTGATAGAGGGGGCGATTCTTGTTATCGTCGTGCTGCTTTTGCTCCTCGGAAACTGGCGGGGGGCTCTTCTCGTCGCGACCATCATCCCGCTGTCAATGCTCTTCGCGGCGATCCTGATGAGAGTCTTCAACGTTTCGGGGAATCTGATGAGTCTCGGGGCGTTGGATTTTGGGCTCATCGTGGACGGGGCCGTGGTTATGGTGGAGAATGCGGTCCGCCGCCGCGCCGAGGCCCAACACAAAAACTTACGGGAGCCCCCGGAACGAACGATTCTGGAATCATGCCTCGAGGTGGCACGACCGGTCGTGTTCGCCGTGGCGATCATCGCGATCGTCTACCTTCCGATTCTTAGCCTTCGCGGGATCGAGGGCAAGATGTTCGTTCCGATGGCCTTAACAGTCGTCTTCGCTCTCGCCGGATCGCTCCTGCTGTCCCTGACCTACGTGCCAGCGATGCTCACGTTCATTCTGAAAGGGAAGGTGTCGGAAAAAGAGAGCTTCATAATCCGATGGGCGAAGAGCGTTTATCACCCCGCTCTCGCTTTCGTTATGACTTACCGTTCCCAGGCTCTGGCGATCGCCGCCGCGCTCGTTCTTATAAGCGCTGCATCATTTCCGTTCCTGGGCTCCGAATTCATCCCCCGTCTAGACGAAGGGGACCTGGCCGTCCAGATCGGGCGGCTGCCGAGCGTCTCGCTGCGGGAATCTGTAGCGATCGCGACCAAAGCAGAAGTAGTTTTGAAATCGTTCCCTGAGGTCCGAACCGTCATCTCCAAGACGGGCCGCGCGGAGGTCGCCACGGACCCGATGGGGGTCGAAATCAGCGACGTGTTCGTCGCCCTCAAGCCCCGGGACGAATGGACCACGACGCACAGCCGCGAGGAGTTGATCGAGAAGATGTCGGAGAAGCTCGAACACGAGGTTCCCGGCGGCGTATTCAGCTTTTCCCAGCCGATCGAGTTGCGCGTCGCGGAACTGATCTCCGGGGTGCGGTCGGACGTCGCGATCAAGCTGTACGGAGACGACCTCGACGTACTGCGCGAAACCGGCGAAAAGATCGCCAAATCCGTGGGCGGCGTGAACGGGGCCGAGGACGTGAAACTCGAAGCCACCAGCGGGCTGCCGCAACTTCAAATCAAGCCCGACCGTGCAGCGATCGCTCGATACGGGTTGAACGTTGAGGACGTGAACGACCTGGTGGAATCCGTCGTCGCGGGCAAGGAGGCAGGGCAGGTGTTCGAGGGCGAACAGCGGTTCGATCTCGTGGTTCGTTTGAACGAAGAGTCCGGCCGGGACATCGATACGATCAAGAATCTTTTGCTCTCGTCCACGAACGGCGCACGGGTACCGCTGTCGCAGGTAGCCGAGGTGAAGCTCATCGAAGGGCCGGCTCAGATCTCGCGCGAGGACACGCGCCGGCGCATCGGCGTCGAACTGAACGTTCGAGGCCGCGATATCGGGTCCTTCGTCGAGGAGGCTCAGGCGAAGATCGAAAACGAGGTGCAGCTACCGCCGGGCTATTACCTGAAATGGGGAGGCACGTTCGAGAACCTGCAGCGGGCCTCACAAAGACTCCTGATAGTCGTGCCGATAGCGTTGTTCCTGATCTTCGTACTCTTGTACACGACATTCAACTCGATCAAGCAGGCGCTGCTGATCTACACGGGGATCCCGTTCGCGATCGTGGGCGGGATCGTGGCCTTAGCGCTGCGGGGGATGCCGTTTTCGATCTCTGCGGGGGTCGGGTTCATCGCACTGTTCGGCGTCGCGGTTCTCAACGGCGTCGTGATGGTCAGTTTCATCAACCATCTGCGCGAAGAGGGCAAATCGGTCCTAGACGCCGTCAGGGAAGGAGCAATGACGCGCCTTCGCCCGGTCCTGATGACCGCGCTTGTGGCGAGCCTAGGCTTCGTCCCGATGGCGATCGCGACGAGTGCCGGGGCAGAGGTGCAGCGGCCTCTGGCGACGGTAGTGATTGGCGGTTTAATCACGTCCACGTTGCTGACCCTGCTGATCTTGCCAACGCTTTACGCCTGGTTCGAGAAGGATGCGGAAGGCGAATTTACGGAGGATTAAAGTATGAAACTGATCGTAGCGATCGTGCGGCCATTCAAACTGGACGAGCTCGTGACCGCGTTCGAAGAGATAGAAGGCTTCCCGGGCTTGACCGTCGTTGATAGTGAAGGATTCGGTCAGCGGCTTCGCAACACTGCAACCGACGCCGTCGACCCCTTCAAACCGAACAAGCGGATCGAAATCGCAGCAAACGACGAGATGGCCGAAGCTATAGTAGCGACAATCCGACAAACTGCTCACACCGGCAAAAAGGGTGACGGGATCATTGTTGTTGTGCCGGTCGAAAGCGGTTTCATCATTTGAGATAGGTTTCTGATCCTTGAGGGCACGCTGTGGAGAAAGAGGTCAGTCTGTACCATCAACTCGTAGAGCATCCGATCCTTGTGTTACTGGTGGGATCTGTACTCGTGATGGTGCTCCTCTCATTATTCGCCATGTGGCTGGATCGCGGCAGCAGGCATAAGGAGGAAGAATCGTCGAATATGAGCGAATCGACAACAACCACCGACGTAGCGAAGTCCGGTCTCTGGCAGGACCGAAAGTTTCAGTGGCTCATAGCGAGCGTGGCCCTCGTCGCCGTCTTCGAGTTTTTGTCGTTGATGGGGGATGACTACAAGCTGCGGCGCGATATCGCCTTCCCGTTTTTCGCGGCGCTGATCCTGGCGGTCGGTTGGCGGACGCTGTGGAGCGGGCTCAAGGCCCTCTCGAAGCTGAATTTTCGCAGCATCAATCTCCTGATGACGATCGCCGTAGTCGGCGCGTTCTACCTGGGCGAATACGAGGAAGCCGCGGTGGTGGTGGTGCTGTTCGCTCTGGGCGAAAGGCTGGAAAGTTTCGGCATCCAGTCGAGCAAATCGGCATTGCAGGCACTGGTCGACCGCACGCCGAAAACCGCCCGCGTGCGGCGGGAGGGCGGTGAATCGGAGATGCCGATCGAGGAGATTAGCGTCGGCGACACGTTGATCCTGAAGCCCTCCGACATGATCGCGCTCGACGCGGAAGTGATATCCGGCGCATCGAGCGTCGACGAGTCGGCCATTACCGGCGAGCCGCTGCCGAAGGACAAGCACACCGGCGACCGCGTTTTCGCGGGGACGCTGAACATGCAGGGGTACCTCGAAGCGAAAGTGTTGAAAACCGCGAAGGACACGACGCTCGCCAAGATCATCGAAACGACCTTCGCCGCGACGAAAACGAAGGCGGATACGCAGAAGTTCATCGAGACCTTCGCCGGGTACTACACGCCGTCGATCATCGCCATCGCGACGCTGCTCGTCATCATACCGACGGTTTTTCTGGGCCAGCCGTTAGACCCCTGGTTCGAGCAGGCGATCACGATCCTCGTCATCGCTTGCCCGTGCTCGCTCGTGATCTCGACGCCGATCTCCATTTACGCCGCGATCGGCAACGCCTCAGCGAAGGGAGCCCTAGTCAAAGGCGGCAAGTACATTGAGGCGATCGGGCGAATCAAGGCGGTCGCGATGGACAAGACTCGCACGCTCACTTATGGGAAGCCGAAGGTCACGGATGTGTTGCCGTTCGGCGAGTCGACGCGCCAGCACTTACTCGCGTGCGCGGCCGGGATCGAGAGTTATTCGGAACATCCGCTGGCGGCCGCCGTCGTCGCGGCAGCGAACGAGGAGAAGATCAACATCCACACCGTCGAGAATTTCCAGGCCGTGATGGGCAAGGGGGCGAAGGCGGATTGCATCGTCTGCTACGACAAGCACCACTGCATCGGGAAACTGCCTTTCATAACGGAAGAACACGAGGTTCAGGAGGAGGTCGTCCGCCGCGTCGAGGCGTTGCAGAAGGAGGGCAAAACCTCGATCGTGGTGAGCAGTCAGTACGGAGTGGAGGGTGTGATCGCACTGACCGACGAGATCAAAACGGAAAGCCGCGCATCCGTCGCCGAATTGCAGGAACTGGGCATCGAGGTCGTGATGATGACCGGGGACAACCGCGCTCCCGCCGAAGCGGTCGCCAAAGAGGTCGGCATCCGCGAGGTGAAGGCGGAAATGCTTCCCGAGGACAAAGCAGAGGGCATCAAGGAACTGCTCGCCAAATATGGCCCCACCGCGATGGTCGGCGACGGCGTCAACGACGCCCCGGCCCTCGCCCTCTCCAGCGTCGGTGTGGCGATGGGCGCAGCCGGCTCCGACACCGCTATCGAAGCGGCCTCGATCGCGATCCTGAACGACCGCCTCGAGCTGATCCCTTACCTCGTAAGGCTTGGCAGGCGGGCGGTCTCGACGATCCGAATCAACACGGTCGCCGCCATCGCCACGAAGCTCGTGTTCGTCGTCCTCGCGATCCTCGGATTAAGCAGCCTCGCCCTCGCGATCTTCGCGGACGTCGGAGTCACCGTGCTCGTGATTTTGAACAGCCTACGGCTGCTCAGCTACAAATAGTCAAAAGTTTGAATCAGAACCGCGCCGTTGACGGCAGGAAATTTCTGCGTTATTTTGAAATATCGTATGAACGTCTGTTCATATATGCAAATGCTAGGCTATGCCGAAACCAGTATCACCCATGGCAACAATTTCACCCGCACAAACTTCCGCGGTCGGTGGCAAGCTCACCATCACGCTCGCCGGAAATCCGAACGCCGGGAAAACGACGCTCTTCAACGCCCTGACGGGTATGCGGCAGAAGGTTGCAAACTACCCGGGTGTGACGGTGGAGCGCAAGGAGGGCATGTGGCGCCTCGGCGAAGAGTCGGTGCGGTTGATCGATTTGCCCGGGCTTTACAGTCTCAACGCGAATTCGATCGACGAGGAAATCGCCCGTGACGCGTTGACCGGTAAGATATCCGGCTTGAACGCGCCCCACTGCATCATCGCCGTCGTCGACGCGACGAATCTGGACAGAAATCTGTATCTCTTCACGCAGCTTCTTGAGTACCGGATCCCGATAGTCGTTGCGCTCACCATGATCGACGAAGCCGAAGCGCGTGAAACAAAAATCGACGCCACCAAGCTCTCTTCACATCTGAAGGTGCCGGTCGTCCCCGTCGTCGCGGGGAAGCGGCGCGGGCTCGAAGATTTAACGGAAGCGGTCGAGAAGGCCGTCAAAAGCGCCCCCCCCGCACAGGTGGAATTTCCGTTCTTGGATCGCGATGGTACGGAAGCGCAAAACGGCAACGCCTCGATTCTGGCGCGCTACAGTTGGATCGCTAATGCGGTGCAGGAGTCCGTCAATGAGCGCGAAGAATCCGGCGAGCGTTCCTTCAGCGAGAAACTCGATGGCGTTCTGACACATAAAGTTTTCGGGTTGTTGATCCTCGTCGGAATCTTGTTGTTCGTCTTCCAGACGATTTTCTCGTGGGCGCAGTTGCCGATGGATCTGCTCGATTCAGTGTTCGGGGCGCTGCAGAATGCCGCGAGAGACGCACTTCCGCCCGGGCTCCTAAACGACCTGATCGCCAACGGCATCATCGCTGGGGTCGGCGGCGTGATGATCTTTCTGCCGCAGATCGTTTTGCTGTTCCTCTTCATCTCGATTCTCGAAGACACCGGTTACATGGCGCGGGCGGCTTTTCTGCTCGATAAATTGATGAGCAAAGCCGGGTTGCACGGCAAAGCATTTGTGCCTTTGATGAGCAGCTTCGCGTGCGCTATCCCAGGCGTGATGGCGACCAGAACGATCGAGAACCCGAGAGACCGTCTGGCGACGATCATGATCGCGCCGTTCATGAGCTGCTCGGCCCGACTCCCCGTTTACACCATGATGGTCGGGGCGTTTTTCACCGGGCAATACGTGCTCGGCTTCATCTCAGTCGGCGCGGTGCTGATCCTGTCGATGTATGTCCTGGGCGTGGTGACGGCGATCGTCGTCGCGTTCGTTCTGAAACGGACGATCCTTAAAGGCCCCACGCCGCCGCTCTTGATGGAACTGCCGCCCTATCGGATACCGAATTTCAAGGTCGTTTTTCTGAACGTATACCAACGCGCAGGGATGTTCGTTAAACGAGCCGGGACCGTGATTCTGGCGATCTCGATAATCCTCTGGGCGTTGGCGAACTTCCCGCGCCCGCCGAAAGTCGGGTCCGACGCGGCAGTCGCCGAGACGCATATCGAAAAAACTAACCAGTTGGACGAGGAGAAACAGAAGCAAGTAGAAACCGAGGCCGCCGCCGAGCAACTTCGGTACAGCATCGCCGGGCGGATGGGCAAAACGATCGAGCCGGTGATCGCCCCGCTCGGGTACGACTGGAAAATCGGTATCGGGCTTATTTCCAGTTTCGCAGCCCGTGAGACGTTCGTTTCGACGATGAGCATCCTGTACAACGTCGGCAAGGACGAGGAAGCGACCTCGCAGTCATTACTCCAAGCGATGCGCGATGCGAAACGGGACGATGGCTCGCCCGTGTGGACTCCTCTGCTCGCGCTGACGACGATGATGTTTTACTTGCTGGCGTTTCAGTGTATGTCCACGTTCGCGACCGTCAGGCGCGAAACCAACTCGTGGGGCTGGACGTTTTTTATGGTCGGCTATATGACCGCCCTGGCTTATGTCGTCACCTTCCTTGTTTATCAGGGCGGCAAGCTTTTGGGATTCTAAGAAAAGTGATTCGAACGAGTAAAGCTATGAGCGAAAAAGCGGCACAACCGGTGGGCGATGCGTGCGAGATTCAATTCGTTGACGAAGGCAAAGTGGAAAACGTCCGCCGCGCGATGAAGTCGGCCGAAGCAATTGGTTTGCTCGCCGAGACTTTCAGAATATTGGGCGACCCGACGCGAATCAAAATCGCATTCGCTTTATCAAAAGAAGAATTGTGCGTCTGCGACATCGCCAATCTTTTGGGCGTCTCGCAGTCGGCGGTTTCGCATTCCTTGCGGACGCTGCGGCAGATGAAACTCGTCCGTTTCCGCAAGGAAGGTAAAATCGCCTACTACACTCTCGACGACGAGCACATCGCCAATCTTTTCGACGAAGGCTTCCGGCACGTCGAAGAATTGTTGTAAGGCGCCGGATACATATTTTTGACCACGAGTGAAGGGGAAAACACTTGGTCGCGGGCAGCTATGAAAACAGAGAGTAAAGAAAATTACATTCCAGCGTTAGGTCTGGATTTTCTCACGCCTTTTTACGACTTGGTGGTGAAGTGGACTACTCGGGAAAAAGTTTTCAAAGGAAAGTTGGTCGAGCAAGTCGAAATCGCTTCGAACGGGCGGCTGTTGGATTTGGCTTGCGGGACGGCGACCTTGACCGTCGCGTTGAAACGTAGATTTCCTCAGGCGGAAATTCATGGACTAGACGGTGACGCGAAAATTCTTCGCATTGCCCGCCGCAAAGCTGCCGCCAACGGTGCTGAAATAAATTTCAGCGAAGCCTTATCAACCGCACTGCCGTACCCGGACGAGCATTTCGACGCGATCGTGACGAGCTTGTTCTTTCATCATTTGACGCCCGCAAACAAGCGAAAGACTCTTGGGGAAGTGTTCAGGGTTTTAAAGACCGGAGGCACCTTGCACCTTGCCGATTGGGGTAAGGCCGCAAATATTCTGATGAAGGCAGCCTCGCAGCCGATCGTCTGGCTCGACGGCGCGACGACGGCGGACAGCCTGCAGGGAAGGTTGCCGGAACTTGCGGCGGGCGCGGGTTTTACTGAAATCCGCGAGACGGCAAATTTCGGAACATTTTTCGGCACGATTCGCATTCACAAAGCACGAAAACCACTTTAGGATATGCAATCGAAAACGCTCGGGGCGGGCCGTACACATTCAGATGGCTGGAGACGGAAATGAATCTGCACCTGCGCGATATCGCAAATAAGCACGAATGGCATAACGTCCGATGGTTCCGCAGGATGGCGCCGGTTTATGACATCGTTGAGATTTTCGCGCGTCACATACGAGAAAAGGTTGTGATCGATTCGGGGTTATCTCATGGCGCAAGGGTGTTGGATATGGCTTGCGGAACCGGGGCGCAGAGTGTCGCGTTCGCGAAATATGGATTTTCCGTCGTCGGGGTTGACTTATCACCGGACATGCTCGCACGCGCAAAAATGAAAGTCAGAAATGGTTACGACGTAACATTTATTTGTCGGGACGCGTCGAGCGTCCCTTACGCCGATTCGCATTTCGACCTTTCGACCGTTTCCTTCGGACTTCACGACATGCCGGAGCAAATCGGTCTGGCGGTTTTGCGAGAAATGCGGCGGGTGACGAAACCGGACGGCAAGATCGTGATCGTGGACTACGACGTGCCGCGAAATGCACTTTCGGCTTTTCTGGGCCACGCCGTCGCAAAAACTTGGGAGACCGTATATTACGACCATTTTCTAAAAGCCGGCCTGCAGCACTACTTGGTCGAAGCGGAACTTTCGGCGGAAGAGAAAGAGAATTTTGTATTCGCGAATGTTCAAAAGGTGTTATGCACGAACCGTAAGCGGACCTGATTAGTCTACGGACTCCCGCACCGTAGCATTCACGAGGTGGGAAGTTGACCCGACGATCATTTCGTCTGTTGGTAAAAGCGAAAGCCCGAAGGTTGATTTAAGGAATGGAGAAGACAGTTTTTCACATACCGCAGATGGATTGCCCGTCCGAAGAGAATCTGATCAGGCTTAGGCTCGACGGGATCGCCGAGATAAAGCACCTCGCGTTTGACATTCCGCAGCGACGACTGACCGTTCATCACGAAGGGCGGCTAAGCGAAATCGAAAGTTCGATAGCGGATCTAAATTTGGGCGGCACCCGCGTCAGCACGGAGCAATCGGAAGAGGTCCAATTCGAAGAACCCGCGAAACAGCGGAAACTATTGTGGACGGTTCTCGCGATCAACTTCGGATTTTTCGCGATCGAGATGGCGACGGGTTTGATCTCAGGCTCGATGGGCCTGGTCGCCGACAGCCTCGACATGCTCGCCGACTCGTTCGTTTACGGAATTAGCTTGTTTGCGGTCGGAGCCACCCTGGCGCGAAAACAGCGCATCGCTACGCTTGCGGGCTATCTTCAGATCGCGCTCGCCACCATCGGCTTCGTCGAGGTTATCCGCAGATTCTTAGGCGTTGAGGAGATGCCGGACTTCGCCACGATGATCGTCATTTCGATCCTCGCTCTGGTCGCGAACGGGCTCTGTCTTTATCTGCTGCAAAAATCCAAGAGCAACGAGGCGCACATGCAGGCGAGTGCCATCTTCACGTCCAACGACGTGATCATCAACCTGGGCGTGATCGCGGCCGGAGTGCTGGTCTACTTGTTCGGATCGAACAAGCCGGATCTGATCGTCGGGACCATCGTGTTCATGGTGGTCCTGCGCGGGGCATTGCGGATCCTGAGATTGGGGAAACCCGCCGATGGATAGATCCGCTACATTTTGGGTCACCGTTGTCGTGGCTGTCATCCTTGCGGCGGTTCTTTACGCACTCGCGAGGCACGCATTGCGCCGGTTCAAGTTTTCGAAGCGGGACATGAAGGCGGCCGGGTTGAACCGCAAGGAGCGACGGCAATTCACGGCGCGGCGGAAGGGGGCACGGCGGAGCGGCAATAAGCGTTTCTAAAAAAAACATGGATCGTTACACGCTACTTACCTACCTCATCGTTTACCTTACCGTCGCGTTCGTTCTGCCGACGTACCGGGTCTGGAAACGCACAGGGCTCAACCCCGTCACGTTCGGCGGAACCGATAGCGCCCACGATTATGTGGGGATGCTGTTCAAGATGGTGATGCTGATCCTATTGCTCGCGACCGGCGCGAGGGCGTTGCTCCCCGCGGTCGATGAGTACCTGATACCGATATCCTGGCTTGAAATCGATCTCTTTCGGTACGTCGGCTACGCCCTGCTCCTCGCCTCGCTCGTATGGGTCGTGACGGCCCAGGTCCAAATGGCCGACTCGTGGCGGATCGGGATCGACTCCTCGAAGACGCAACTCGCGAGTACGGGCCTTTTCGGTGTCTCGCGGAACCCGATCTTCCTCGGGATGGTGGGCACCTAGCTGGGCCTCTTGCTCGTGCTGCCGAACGCATTGACGCTTACGATTTTCGCTCTAGATTTTGCACTGATGCAGATTCAGGTGCGTCTGGAAGAAGAATTCTTACGACGGTCGCAAGAGGGCGAATACGAGGAATACGCGAATCGAGTGCGGCGTTGGTTGTGAGGTCAGCCATCGGATACATTTGAGGCTCGCACGATCGCTGGAGGAATTTAATGTCTTTGACCATAAAGGAACTTGTCACGTACGTCCCGTCCGAGGATTTCGGTGTTTCGCAGCGCTTTTACCGGGGCCTCGGTTTCGAATTGACGGAGGGCTGGGGCGGGACTATGGATTGCAGACTCGGAAACGCTATCTTCCGACTGCAGAACTACTACAACAAGGACTGGGCGGAGAATTTCATGATGAAGTTCGATGTCGATGACATCGAAGCGTGGCACGCACATGCGAAAGAGGTCATCGACACGGGCGCATTCGGCCACGCCAGATACGATAAGGCGATCGAGCTGGTCGGTGGCGACACGAAGATCTTTCACGTTTGGGACCCGTGCGGGATTTTGCTGATCTTCATCGGTTAGCGTATGCGTCTCAGTCCACTTGACCCTGGACCTAACTCAAGGGTGTACAATGCTGCCTGATGCATGGTTTCTTTCCCATCGGTGAAGTTGCGGAGCGCTGCAACGTCAGCATCGACACGGTCCGGTATTACGAACGTCGCAAGCTTCTACCGGAAGCTCCGAGGACCGCGGGCGGATACCGCCTGTTCGGCCCGGAGGCGATCGAACGCATCTTCTTCATCAAGCAGGCGCAAGATCTCGGCTTCACGCTGGAGGAGGTCTCGACGCTTCTTTCCGCCGACGGGACGGGCGATTGCCGGCACGTTCACGACCTGCTCAACGCGAAGCTGGCGGACCTGGACTCCAAGTTGAAGGCGATGCAGAAGTTTCGCCGAAAACTCAAGCATTACCTCGACGAATGCAAGGCCGAGTTGCGCCGGCACCCGGGATCGGCTTCGTGTCCGGTCGCGATAGAGATCGCGCACGGGACCTAAGATATGGCGACGAACATTCTCGATAAGGTGGGATCGGTCGGGGCGCTCGTGGCGGGTGCGGCGGTGCCCTGTTGTTTTCCGTTCCTCAGCCTCGCAGGGTCGATCCTGGGGTTGAGTTTTCTCGCACCATACGAGAGCTACGTTCTTTACTCGATGCAGGTGTTCGTCGTCGTCGCTTTGATCGGCGCGGTCGTCGCGTACCGGGGCCACCGAAAGGTTCTTCCGCTGATCCTTGGCATGGTGTCGGGAGCAGCGGTGCTTTATTCGCTCAACGCGGATATGAATGTCAAGATCCTGTACCCGGGCCTCGCCGGCCTCGTGATCGTTGCGATTTGGAATTCAATCGAAGCGAGGCGTTGTGCCGAAATATGCAAGAAGTAATGACGGGTCCGGACCACACGCAAGAAACCAATTCCGACCGTCTGCTTGAGAGTCTTTCGCATGCGGTGAGTCTTACCGTTCTTGAACTCGACGCCAACCCTCAGAAGTTGGTGCCCGCTTTTTTCCTTGCGAATCTCATGTCCCCGGCGCTATGGGATTGGCGGAATGAGAAACGGGCGGTAAATGAGCACGGGGTCGTATACAGCCCCCGCAACCGGTTGAATCAGATCCAGCGATTCTTCCACCGGTACACCTTCACGAACCTGCCCGATCGACCCGGCGGCGATCCATGGGGGCTGATCTCCTTCGACGAGGAAGAACGAAGGTTCGGCGCGGAGTTCGTTCGCAGGATCCGGTCGGAATACGACACAACACTTCGACAACTGCATGTCGAGAATCCGGAATCGCAATTCGGCCAGATCGTGAATGAGCCTTACTACGCCCGGGGCCTTTTCCCGAGGCTCAAGAACGAAACATTAGAGGTGATGAATGCGTTCGCCACGACCAACGAAGAAGGTAAGGCTTCCGGGAAATGTTGGGGGCTCGCAGCGCTCTGGGCCGCGGCGCTGGTCGTTTGGGGCCGCTTTCCCTTGGACCAGGTGGTTATCACCGGGAATCGAGCGCATGTGTTCGTTTACCTCGACGTGGAGGACGGGCATCTACTGAACAATACAAAATGGTTCAGCACCACAAGGAT
The DNA here is from genome assembly GCA_046313635.1 of Pyrinomonadaceae bacterium. Classification (GTDB taxonomy): domain Bacteria; phylum Acidobacteriota; class Blastocatellia; order Pyrinomonadales; family Pyrinomonadaceae; genus OLB17. The sequence continues at coordinate 144,367 of JBKBYA010000007.1, forward strand.
CAACAACCGGTCGAAATTATCAGATTTTGTTCGGGTAGTTGCTTCCGGTCCGGAGACGACCTTCTTCTATAGTCCGTCGGTCGGGATGTGCCATTGCATATCGCGCACTTCGCAGATACCGCACCATCAGGTTAAAGACATATACCGCCGAATCGGCGAGTTTGTCTCTAATCCCCTTAAGCACCCCGACCCGGAACAGATTCGATACATCGAGCCGTCGCACGCTGTCCCAGATCCCTTAGACCACGATTCCGCGGAGAGTTACCAGTCCGCGATCCACCAGTTGGCTCGCGAATATCCGGGTTCGATCTTCGAGTACGCACTTTACGTGTTCAGAAGTTTGCGCGTTCGCAACCCGGAAGTGTACATACGCGCCGCACTCCGCGAGCCCAACACGACTGTGCTTGCCGCCGAGGTGGCGACGCTCGACGATGCGTTGTCGATCGTTCGCGGCATCGAGGGAAATTCATCGATATTCGGGAGCCGCGACCGGATCGCGATGCCGGATGAGGTCGTTTACTTTGATACCGGTCACGAGGCGGAAAAGTCCTTGCTTTTGTACACCTTGCTGCGGAAGTCCTCACTTGCAAATCTCGATAGTTCGCTTTTGCTTACGAAGGACCACAGCCTTGTGATGGTGAACGGGCGACCCGTTTACCCGGAAAGCTGCGTTTCGTTCGAGCTAGGTGAAAACACGGTCGGGACGGCCCCGACGACGATTAGCCTGAGCGCGACCATAACTTGCCCGAAGTGCGGATTCGTGAAGGCCGAACAGATGCCAACGAACGCTTGCGTCTTTTTTTACGAATGCACGAACTGCCTGGACCTCCTTAAGCCGCTCCCCGGTGATTGTTGCGTTTTCTGTTCGTACGGTTCGGTGCAGTGCCCGCCGAAAGGGGCGGGAAACGGCTGTTGTTAGAGGTGTAAATATGAAACGCATTTATATCAAGATAGGCGTCGTGGCGGCGGTGCTGCTCGGGTTCGCGGCCTTGGCCGTTTATCAATTCAGCGGCGGGAGCGAGTTTTCTTCGAACATCGGCGACCTCAAATCCCAATTCAACAAGGACAAGGGCAAGGTGAGGCTGGTGGTTCTGCTGGCCCCGACCTGAGGGCACTGCCTTCGGGGGGCTTCCGAAATTCATCAGGTCCTGATGGATTTGAAAGATCAAAACATCGAGGTTTATTCGGTTTGGGTGCCGATCCTCCCGTCGGATTTTGAACTGACCGTCGGGCGGGCCACCAAATCGCTCCCCGAGCCGCGCGTTCATCACTACTGGGACGGCGGCGGCGAACTGGTCAAGGGCTATGCTGCCGTATTGGGGATCGACGATCAGGCCTGGGACGTCTATCTGCTTTACGATAAAGATGCGGAGTGGAAAGACGGACCGCCGAAGCCTATCTATTGGCAGGAACAATTAGGAATATCGGAAGAAACGAAGCTGGACGGTGCGAAACTTACAGCCGAGATCAATAAACTGCTGAAATAGGTTTGTGGGGACGAATGAGAACAGCCCAAAAGATCGCGAGCATACTCATCATCGCCCTCGGTCTCCTTCATTGCTCCTTCACGTTCCGAAACTACTACGGTATTTCGTATGAGGCGGCGTGGTTCCTAGGGACCGGCGTCGCGATCGTGCTGGCGGGGTTCTTGAATATTGCTCTCCTCCGCACCGGAGCGCGGGACGTGGTTATCTGGACGATGGCCCTCATCGCGAACGTGTTTTTTCTACTCGGGTTCGCCGCCTCGTCGTACATGATGCGGCAGCCGCAGGTGTTCGTGGGGGCCGCACTGTTCCTCACCGCAACGACCTACTGCTTCGTGGTCAAACCAGCTGAATCTAGGAATTGGTAACGCTGCTGTTCCTGCCCGATGAAACAGCGAGCCACCTCGACGAGCGAGAACTCGGCCCCGATCGGGAAGGGTTGCTGCTGTCCTTGTGACACGAAATGCAAGGATGGTAACTCCGTATGAAGTGATCGGGATCACTCTTATCCCATTGAAGTAGGGGCGACTTTGTTCGCCCCTAATCTTTTGGAGCGCCTCCCGGCTGAAGGAAGGGCGCTTCACCTTTTCGGTCTCACTGATACCAAGGCCGCCATCGCACTCCGCGCGAAAGCCCACCTAAATCGGGGTACTAAAGCGTGTCCGACTAGAGGCTTCGCTGGAGAACCATAAATGGGCTTGACTCAATACGCGACTACAGGGTTTATCATTGAATGGTAACCAGAATTGCGCTGGGAATTTGTGTAACAGGGGGACAAAAACTATGGCGATAAGGAAAAACACGGCGACGACGATCGTTGGTCGCACTGATCGGCTTTCGCCCCGGACTTCGATGAAGATCGGCGAGGTTTCACAGGAATCGGGGGTAGGCGTCGAGGCCTTGAGATTCTACGAGCGCAGCGGGCTTCTGGGGAGACCCGCACGTTCGCAGAGCGGCTACCGGCTTTACGACGAGGGGGTGCTGGAGCGCCTCGCGTTCATCCGGAAGGCGCAATTCCTCGGTTTCTCGCTCGACGAGATCCGGCACATCATCAGCGACGCCGAGAAGGGCGCGAGCCCGTGCGACAATGTCCGGGCGATCGTGCGGCGGCGCCTCGCGGAGGTGTCGGAGCGTATCAAGGAAATGCAGCGGCACCACCGGGAACTTACGCGCACTCTGGAAGAATGGGACGAGGTGGGCCGGGCACCGGGCAATATATGCGGTCTTATCGAAGGCACTCAGATGCAAAACCCATCGCCGACTAGCGTGCGCGTCACGCCGAAAAAGCAGAGAAAAAAGACGGCGTAGATTCTTTTCACATTTCTAGAAAAAAGGGCTTGACACTGTACTTGACTACAGAGAATAGACTTTATCTATCGGGCGATTTTTCCCGAAATTATTACTGAGATCAATGAGGTATCAAAAATGAAAGTAGCTAACGAATCAACGAGCGAGCCGCGAAAGAATGACAATGGTTTCACGACGGTGACGGCTCCGGAAATAGTCTGCGGCGGCTGTGCGAGTTCGATCACGAAAGCGTTCGCGGACGTCGAGGGCGTGTCCGCGGTCGAGGTGGATGTACAGACGAAAAGGGTGACGGTGCACCACGACCAGGCGACCTCGCGGGAAAAGATCGTCGAGGTGCTCGATCGCGCCGGTTATTCGGCGGAGTGAGCGTACTTGATCGCGGTGCTGGTGGATCCGCGGGTGAACGGGAGGGATAAATGATTACGACGAAAACGATCGACCCGGTGTGCGGGATGGAGATCGATCCGGCGACCGCGGCGGGGCGGAGCGAGTACGAAGGCGAAACGTTCCACTTCTGTTCCCCCGCGTGCAAGGAGAAATTCGACGCGGCACCGGAAGAATTCGCGGGTGCGAAGGAGGTCGAGAGCGTAGGCGGCAACAAGGAAGTTAGCAATGGGTTGACCACCAAACAAGCCACGGACGGAACGCACAACGACCATTCGCTTCCGGATGGTGCGGGCCAACGGGTCGACCTGCCGATTACGGGGATGACCTGCGCGGCGTGTGCGAACCGGATCGAGAAGCAGCTGAAAAAGCAGCCGGGGGTGGACGCTTGCTCGGTCAACTTCGCCACCGCGAAGGCGACCGTCAATTACGACCCAGCCAAGACAAATGTCGCCGCCCTGGTGCAGACCGTCAAAGACACCGGCTACGACACGGCTGGGACGGCACGCGCGGAGTTTGTGGTCGACGATTCCGCGCGTCCATCCGGCTCGGGCATCCCTCTTGAAAATCATTTGATGAAACTGGGTGGCGTCGTAAAGGCGGGTTTCAACCTCGCCACGACGACCGTCGCGGTCGACTATTTACCCAGTTCCGCGGACGTGAAAGGGATTCGGGCGGCGATCGAGGACTTCGGCTACAAGGTTCGCGAAGTGTCCGGGAATTCCGACGGGGGAGAGGATTCGCTCGAACACGCCCACGCGGAGGAGTACCGAGATCTGAAGAAGAAGTTCTGGATCGCGGCGGTGCTCTCGCTGCCCGTGCTGATCATCGCGATGTCGCACGGGACCATCGAGTTTCTCGACTTTCCCGGCGTCAACTGGCTGCAGTTGGCGCTGACCGTCCCTGTCGTTTTTTACTGCGGGGCCCAATTTTACCGCGGCGCTTGGGCGGCATTCCGGCACCGGGCGGCTGACATGAACACCCTGATCGCGGTAGGGACCGGGGCGGCATTCATATATTCGGTCCTCGCGACCGCGTTCCCCTCGTTTTTCATGACCGCGACGCACGAAGCAATGGGCGGGGTGGCCGGAACGATGGCGGTGCCGGTTTATTTCGAGGCGGCGAGCGTGATCATCGCCCTGATCCTGCTCGGGCGGATGCTCGAAGCGAGGGCGAAGGGCCGCACCGGCGAGGCGATCAAAAAGCTCGTCGGCCTGCAGGCGAAAACCGCCCGCGTGATCCGCGACGGGCGCGAGATCGAGATCGAAACCGAGGAGGTCGTTCCGGACGACATCGTCCTGGTGCGACCGGGCGACAAGATTCCCGTCGATGGTGTGTTGACGGAAGGTTCGTCGGCGGTCGACGAGTCGATGCTCACGGGCGAGTCTATCCCGGTTGAAAAGAAGGTCGGGGACGAAATCTTCGGCGCAACGATCAACAAGACGGGAGCCTTTTCCTTCCGGGCGACGAAGGTGGGCAAAGACACGGCACTGCAGCAGATCGTCCGGCTCGTGCAGGACGCGCAGGGGTCCAAGCCGCCCATCGCAAAGCTCGCGGACACGATCAGCGGGATATTCACCCCTATCGTGATCTCCGTCGCGATCGCGACGTTCGTGGTGTGGTTCGTCGCTGCCTCGCCGGAGGTGCGGTTCGCGATGGCTCTGGTGAATTTCGTTTCGGTGCTGATCATCGCGTGCCCGTGTGCGCTCGGCCTCGCGACGCCGACGGCGATCATGGTCGGCACGGGCCGCGGCGCAGAGAACGGCATATTGATCAAGGGCGGCGACAGCCTGGAGACCGCTCACAAGCTCGACACGATCGTCCTCGACAAGACCGGCACGATCACCAAGGGCGAACCGGCTCTCACGGATATAGTCGCGGCCGACGGTTTCGCGGAGAACGAGTTTCTAAGAATAGTCGCGTCCGCCGAAAGGCAAAGCGAACATCCGCTTGCCGCCGCGATCGTGCGCGGCGCAGAGGAACGCGGGTTGGATTTTGCCAAACCGGAAAGCTTCAACGCCCTCGAAGGGCGCGGGATCGAATCGCGGGTCGCTGGCAAAGATCTGCTGCTCGGGAACGTGCGACTGATGAACGAACGGAAAATCGGACTCAACGGCGCAGAGACGACGGCGGAGAAACTTGCAACGGAGGGCAAAACGCCGATGTTCGCGGTGATCGACGGCAAGTTCGCCGGCGTGGTCGCCGTAGCCGACACCATCAAACCGGAATCAGCGGAAGCGATTGCCTCGCTGCGAAAGCTGGGGCTGGAAGTCGTTATGATGACCGGCGACAACCGCCGAACTGCAGAAGCGGTAGCGAGCGAGGTGGGGATCATCCGCGTGCTCGCGGAGGTGCTGCCGGAAGGCAAATCGGGCGAGATCAAACGCTTGCAGTCCGAGAAGAAACTGGTGGGGATGGTCGGGGACGGCATCAATGACGCTCCCGCTCTCGCGCAGGCGGACGTTGGGATCGCCATCGGCACGGGAACGGACGTCGCGATCGAGGCGAGCGACATAACACTGATCAAGGGCGATCTGCGCGGGGTGGTCACCGCGATCGGGTTGTCGAAGGCGACGATCCGTTCGGTCAAACAAAATTTGTTCTGGGCTTTCATCTACAACGTGATCGGGATCCCCATTGCGGCGGGGTTGCTATACCCGCTCACAGGTTGGCTGCTCTCGCCGATCATCGCTTCGGCGGCGATGTCGCTTTCTTCGGTCTCGGTGGTGGCGAACAGCTTGCGACTGCGCAAATTCGGCGCGCCGGTGGTTGGCTAACCACTAAGAGGACTTATATGGACACAATGGAGATTGTCGTGATCGTGGGCGGCGTCGCTCTAATCGGTTTGACGCTGTGGTATTTCTTCGGTGAGCGCGAAAAGGTCGCTGCCGAAACGAACGAGACGGGCGTGCAGGAGATCAAGGTGACCGTTAAGGGCGGATACGCCCCTGACGTGATCGTGGTCAAGAAAGATGTGCCCGTGCGTCTGAATTTTTACCGTGACGAAACGTCGTCGTGCAGCGAGCAGGTGGTTTTCGGCGACTTCGGGATCGCCCGCGACCTCCCGGCTTTCAAGACCACCCCGATCGAGTTCACCCCGGCGGAAACGGGCGAGTTCACGTTCGCGTGCGGGATGAACATGCTCCGGGGGAAGCTGATCGTGCAGTAGTTCGAAGAATCTCAGATGAAGTTGCGCCTGCTTGATAACAGACAGGTGTGTTCGATAGCGGGCGCTTTTCCAGGTTCGATTGTGCGATCGCCGGGTTCTTTAAAACGGTGTTTCTACTAGGTTTACCTGCGCTTGGGGCTGGATAGCAACGGCCTTCTGCCGAGGCACACTCATTGCACTAATCGTGGGATTACCAACCTGGTCGTTTAGGAGGATTGCGTGAAGGAGAAATTTGGAAAAAGGTTGAAGGCCCGGCTGGCGGCGTTACTTTGCGTTCTGGCGATCGGCTCGCCGGCCGGAGTGGTGCAGGTCTCGGCTCACGGTGGAGAGGATCATGGCGATCAGAAGCCGAAAACCGAGACGACCGCCAAAGGCGCGGTCCTCAGAACGACCCGCCTCAGCGATTTCGAGGTCACGGTGAAGCACCCGCCTCTGGAGCCGGGCACGATCGCCCATGGAAGTTTGTTCGTGACCAGGTATGCCACTAATGAACCCGTCGACGCGGGTAACGTTCAGGTGGCCCTCGAGGCGCCGGGCGGTTCGATCTCCGAAGTCGCCGTCGCGAAATCCGCTACGGCCGGAAGCTACGCTCTCGACATCCCTGCCCTCACCGATGGGGGATACACGCTCCGCGTAACGTTAACGGTCGGCGGTAAAGCGAGCACCGCTACTTTCTCTGGCGTCGAGGTGCTCAACGGAGCGCCCGCGGCCGGTGCCGCTGCGTCCTGGTCAGGCTTTTTGTTGACCTCGATTTTCCTGATCGTGGGAATCGGCCTTTTTGCGGCCCTCGTTTACCTGTCGGTGCGGGTCGCGGGGCGCCGGACGCTCAGGGAGGAGACCGTTTCCGCGTGAGAACATTTCTCGTTCCACAATTCTTAGATTTTTTTTCGAACCGGGGAAGTTTCAAGGTGAAGGCATCAAGACGCGTTTGGACGTGGGGGGCGCCCCTCTTTTTTCTGACCGTTCCGGTCCTTGCACAGCAGCAACCCATTCTTGTGCCGACTCAGCCGGCCGTTAAGCTCAGCTCCGTGGAGTCGGTCGCTCAGGATGGCCTGCCCGTCGAACGATTGATCTCGCTCGGTGCGAGCCGTCGTGCGGATCTCTTGGCGGCTCGACAAAGGCTGGCCGTCGCGGAGGGGCGGCTGCAGCAGGCGCGGCTTCGCCCCAATCCGACCTTGGACGCAGAATACGGATCACCTCGATTTTTGGGCGGTGAGGCGGAAAGCGATTTCTCGGTCGGCGTCACGCAGGTTTTCGAACTCGGCAGGAAACGCAGCCGCCGCGCGGCGGTCGCGGAGCTCGAGCTGAATCAGATACGCGCAGAGGTCGCCGCGCTGGAGCGGGAGTTGGCAATCGGCATCCGCTCGGCGTACATCGCCGCGATCGCGTCCGCCCGGCAGCTAGACGTGCTTGAGAGATTGATCGCCGGGAATGAGGAATTGGTTCGGGCGACCGACGCGAGGTTGAAAGAAGGCGACGTTGCACCGCTGGATCTTAACTTGGTAAGGGTCGAGAACGACAGGCTCAAGGTGCAGGCGATCCAGGCGCGCGGGGAACTCGATACGCAGCTTTTACAGCTGCGAACGCTCATTGGGGCGGACATAGCGGAGCCTCTGCGGATCGCGCCGCAGCCTGACCGTCCGCCGCGCTTCGACACGGGATTGAACGAACTGACCGAGATCGCCCTTCGGGAACGATCGGATCTCCGGGCTGCTCGGATCGGCGAGGAGCTTGGCTCGGCACGTATAAATCTGGCGCGCGCGAACGCAGTCCCGAACGTTTCGGCGGGAATCAGATACTCACGCACGAAGGGGATCGTCGATCTGCCCGGGCCGGTCAACGGCCGCGATTTCGCGACCGATCTAGACAACGAGCTTACTTTCGGGGTGTCGATCGACATCCCCGTCTTCAATCGCAATCAGGGCGAGATTGCCTCCGCGACCGGCGAACGGCTTCAAGCCACGCGCCAGCGCGAGTTTCTCGAAACCACGATCAAACGCGACGTCGCCGTCGCGTTTCGCAAATACCGCGCCGCCGCCGAGGCTCTGGTGCTCAGCACTACGCAGATAATCCCGAGGTCGGAGGCGAACCTGCAAACGGTCCGCGCGGCGTACGGGGCCGGTGAGTTCTCGATCTTCGAGGTGGTCAACGAACAGCGGCGGTTGACGGAGAGCGTGACCACGCTGAACCAGGTGACGCGGGATTATTACAACGCCCTGACGGAACTGGAAACTGCAATCGGCCGCGAGCTGCCCGCGACGGGGTTTGCACCGAGCAGTTCCGTTCTGCCGGATGAACGGTTGAAACTGTCGCCGGAAGATCGGGCGAAGTTTCTCAAATCGATCCGGGATGTAGCGCCGAAAAACGATTTTGATGTGCTGAAGGGTCAGCAAACCCTATCTACGAAACAGGAGAAAGAGAATGACTAGGATGACGTTAATGACGATTACGGGGGTCGCCGTGCTGTCGGCCCTCGCGGCCGGATGCTCGACCGATTCGGTGGCAAATAACGCTACACAAGGAACGCGGCCTGCTGCCAACACGAATGCGGCCATTGCGAATACCGCCGCGGCGAACTCGGCCCACGCTCAGACAGGCGACGAAACCCCGGCCCAGGTGAAAAGCGCATTGCCGGACGCTCAGAGCTTTACTACGCAGCACAAGGACGTTCCGCAAAATGCCATCGCGGACATCGAGAAGGATACCGGCGGCAAGGTGCCCGGGACGGACCACCATTCGTATCTCGCGTTTTCGACTGGGGGCGGAACGCGCAAGCAGATCGGAGCGGCGACCGTCGTGAAAGCGGATGGAAAAGATCTCGTGATCGTGTACGAGAACAAGGACGGATCGCCCTACATCAAGGAAGTGAAGGCAGATGGGGTTCCTGCACCTTTTCTCGCACAGTTCGCCGGAAAGGGCCACGACGACAAGTTCGCCTTCGGCACCGAGATAAAAGCCAACGGCGTGGACGAGGCCGCGGCGAAGGCGATCACGACGGCCGTTAAGGTCGATGTGTTGACGATGCAGGCGCTTTACGGCAAGGCACATACCCACTAAACGGAGATGAAGGCGGAGCGTAGGGTGTGTGCCTTTTGCACCCGCTCGAAAGTCCTACGAAACAATGAAACTCGCGCTGTACCGATCTAAATTATTCCGACTGCCGGCGACCGTGGTGGTCATCGTGGCGTCGCTTTTGGGTGTCGTGCTCGCGAATGGTGAAGACGATCACGGCCCGCCCGCGTCCGCTTCGTCGGCCGCCGCGACTGGAACGATCGCGGTCGCGCGTGCCGAGCGGAACATCGACACCGACTCAGGGAAGTTTCTCGTGCGCATCGAGCGGTACCCGGCCGATCCGAGGGAAGGCGAGCTCGTTCAGATCGCCGTGAGGGTGCTGGAGAAAGTGGAGGGCGGCTTCGGCGCGAACGAGCCGATCGCGATCGAAGACGCCGTTGTTTCCATCACCGTGACGACCGCGGACGGCGGAAGCGTCGCCGCGAACGTCCCCGCGATCTTCGAAAAAGGCTTTTACCGCGCCGATCATTCCTTCGCGGGCGACGGGGATTTCAAGATCGTAGCCAACGTCGCCACCAAAGACAATCGGACATTTTCGGCCGACTTTCCGGTCAGCGTCGCGAACGCCCCAATCCGTTGGAGTTTCTGGTTGGGGCTGTTGATCCTAAGTCTCGTCAGTTTCGGAACGGTCGGGGCCGTTTATTACTCGATGCGCAACGTGGAGGATCGGGGAGCGAAAATGAGACGGCTTGCCCCGGTCACGGCGCTTGCACTTCTTTTTTTCGCGTTCGGGGTCGTCGCGTTGGCCTATCTTTCCCCGCCCCGCGAAACGCGGGCGATGGGGAATTTCGTCCCGAGCGGCGAGGCCGCGACTAACGCGGCCGACACCGGAACGTTGTCAGTTTTGACCATCCCGAAAGAGTCCCAGCTTCTTTTCGGCATAAAGACCGAACCCGTCTCCACGCGACGGATCACGAGCGGCATGAACGTCACCGGAACGGTGCGATCGCGCCCCGATGCCCGTGCCGTTATCGTGCCTCCGGTAGCTGGGCGTGTCGTCCTTCGCGAGGGGTTGTCGCTCGGAGCGGCGGTCGGACGCGGGGAGCAGATCGGTTACGTAGAGCAGGTGCTGGACGTTTCCGGTCAGACCGAACTCGAATCGCAACGGTTGGAGGTCGCCGCGCAGCAGCGCGAGGTGGAGGCCCGCAGACTCGAGATCCGTAATTCGGTTTTGCAACTTCAAGGGCAACAGGCCGAGCAGCGGGCGAAAGCACAGCAGTCCCGCACGCAACTCGCTCAGGCCCAGCGTGAGCTTCGAAGGGCGGCGAATTTGGTGGAGGTTGGAGCCGTCCCGGTCAAGCGTCTCGAAGAGGCCCGAACCGCCGTCAGCGTCGCCGAGCAGGATGTTTCGGCGGCCGACCAGCAGGTCCGCTCGCTCGAATCGCAGATCAGGCAGACCCGCGCAGGCGAGACGATCTTTCAATCGCCGCGGGTGAACGCGCCGTCGAGGAGTTTCCCCCTCACTTCCCCCGTGACCGGCATCGTCAACGACATCAAGGCGACGAGCGGGCAGGTGGTGGAGACCGGCGCGGAACTGATGTCGGTGGTCAATCTCTCGACCGTTCTGATCGAGGCTCAGGTTTTCGAGCGCGATCTTCCCGCGGTTCGCGAGTCCACGCGGGCGAGTTTCACCAGCGCGGCCCTGGGGGACGAGGTTTACACGGTCGGCACGCCGGACGGGGACGGGCGGCTGGTTTCAATCGGCCAAGCGGTGAACGAGCAGACTCGCACGGTGCCGGTCATCTATGAGGTGAAGAATCCGCTGAACCGACTGAAGGACGGGATGTTCGTCGAGATCACGATCGATACGAGTGGCGAGCGGCAGGTGCTCGCGGTTCCAAAATCCGCCGTGGTGAACGAGCAGGGCCAAACGTTCGTGTTCGTCTTCGACGGCGGAGAGACTTTTAGAAAACGTGCCGTCGCGCTCGGTTCCGAGGGGGCCGACTATTTCGAGGTGAACTCCGGTTTGGAGGAGGGCGAGCGGGTCGTCACGGAGGGGATATACCAGCTCCGCTCGACGCAGCCTTCGGCGTAACTTTAGTTGTGATCGTTAATGAAATTATGTTTACGAGAATTCTTCTAACTGTACTTTGCTTCTCGGTCTTTGCCTTTTTGCTCGCAGCGTGCGGCGGCACGGCCGCCACCTCGACTGCGGAAAGCCAAAACACCGCGAGTGGGCACGACATGTCTACGCATAACGGTACCACGACCGAACTCGGTCGAGCTTTCAAAGCCGATTTCACTAGCGAGCCCGGAACGATCCAGGCTGGCGCACCGGCGACGCTGACATTCACAGTGAAGGACAAGCAAGGTACGACCGTGAAGGACTTGCAGATCGTCCACGAGAAGCCGATGCACCTTTTGATCGTTTCCAAGGACTTGGCCGAGTTCTACCATGTCCATCCGGAGCAATCGGCGGATGGCTCATACCGCGTGCAGCACACGTTCCCGAACGGCGGAGACTACAAACTGTACGCCGATTTCACTCCGAAAGATTCCGTGCAGGTGGTCGAGCAAGTTGACGTCAAAGTTGCGGGAACCGAACGGGCGAAAGTTCCGCTCTTAGCCGATACGAGTCTCATGAAAACCGAGAACGGTTTGAAGGTCGTGATGAAACCGGACGGTGAACTGAAAGGCGGGGCCGAAGTGATGCTCAATTTCCAAACGTTCGACGCGGCCAGCGGGAAACCCGCGACCGATCTGCAGAACTACCTAGGCGAGCTAGCCCACTTCGTCATCATCAGCGAGGACATGAAAGATTTCGTTCACGCGCACCCGATGTCGAAGGGGGAGCACGACAAGGGGGGTAAAACGGAACCGGGCGGCGAGCACAACGCTGACGGGCACCAGCATTCTACGATGGAGGGCACGACCGTAAAGCCGAGCGCGTCGGAAGTCGCCGCCCACACTTCCTTTCCACGCTCCGGTCTATACAAGATCTGGGCGCAATTCCAACGCGGCGGGCAGGTAATAACGGTGCCGTTCGTGGTAGATATCGCCCCCGGTGAGCGGCGAGCCGAACTGAACCCCGCGGACGTTCCGGCCGGCGCGACATTGATCACGCTTTCCGCGAACGGTTACGAGCCAGCTTCGGTCACGGTGAATAAGGGGCAGCTTGTCAAACTCGCATTCTACCGGACGGACGCGGACAACTGCGGCGGCGAGGTTGTGTTCGCGTCCCGAAGGATCACGAAGAAGCTGCCGGTCGGCAAGCCCGTCGTGGTTGAGTTTACACCCGAAACGGCCGGCGAGATCGCGTTCGCATGCGGGATGGGGATGTACAAGGGGAAACTGATCGTGCAGTAAGAAATCAAACAGGAGACACACAACAAAATGAGAATCGCTAAATCTGCGGCCGCCTGCCTGCTCGTCTTCGCGTTCACCGTATCAAGCATAGAGGCTCACCCGAAAACGGTTCGCATCAGCGTGACAAAGAAGGGCTTCAGCAGCAGTTCGATAAGTGCCGAGGTCGGGTCGCCGTTGACGCTGATCTTCACCCGGCGCTCGAAGGAGGGCTGCGGCAACAAGGTGGTATTCCCGTCGCTCGGGATAACGAAAAACTTGCCGGTCGGCAAGGCCGTCACCGTCAAGTTCACGCCCCGACAGGAAGGAACTATCAGCTTCACCTGCGGAATGGGTATGTATAAGGGCAGCATCGTTGCGGCCGAGCATTAAAAACAGAGGAAGGGGGGCAGAAATGAAAAATACATTGTTAGTGGTCGTTTTAACTATCGCTGCGATCGCTTTCGCGGCTTGTAACCAAACCACTTCCAACGGCAACTCAGCGGCAAATCACGGTGGAATGCATAACGGCTCATCGAATTCGATGAATCACAACTCGATGCCGATGAATTCCAACATGTCGGGGATGGATCACGGATCGATGCAATCCTCGCCGAACGCCGCGAGCCAGCCGTACGATCTGCAGTTCATCGACACGATGACGAATCACCATCAGGGTGCGATCGAGATGGCGGAGATGGCACTCAAGAAATCGAACAACGCCGAGCTCAGAGCCTTCGCCCAAAAGATCATCGACGACCAGAAAAAGGAAATCGCGCAGATGAAGGACTGGCGCGAAAAATGGTACGCGGGGAAACCTGAGGCGGTGAATATGCAAATGCCCGGGATGATGGACTCGATGAAGATGATGGCGGGTGACGAGATGAAGAAAATGGAAACCGCAAGCGGCAAGGATTTCGACGTTCATTTTCTCGATATGATGACCCCGCACCACGCGGGCGCCGTAACAATGGCGAAAGAGGCCTTGGCACGCGCTGAGCACCCGGAAATCAAGACGCTGGCCAATCAAGTCATCAAGGAGCAGGAAGCAGAAATCAAAGAGATGGCTGACTGGAAATCGAAGTGGTCGAAATAGTTGGGAGCTAATGTGAAAGGTGAAAAATAAGGGAAGGATCCACTGGTTACGCCTCATCCTCACTGACCTATGAACGCAATTATTAAATGGGCACTGCAGAACCGGTTGATCGTCGTCGCGATCGCCGCGTTGTTGCTCGTGTGGGGCGGCTACGTCGCGTTCAACCTGCCTGTGGATGTTTTCCCTGACCTCAACAAACCGACGATCACGATCCTGACCGAGGCCGAGGGCCTCGCTCCCGAGGAGGTCGAGACGCAGGTTTCGTACCCGATCGAGACGGTGATGAACGGCGTTCCGGGCGTTACGCGCGTGCGCTCGCAGAGCGGCATCGGTCTTTCGATCGTGTACGTCGAGTTCGATTGGGGCACCGACATCTACCGCAACCGCCAGCTCGTCGCCGAAAAGATCACGGAGGCGCGCGAGCAGCTTCCCGTGGGCGTATCGCCGTTCCTCGCCCCGATCTCGTCGATCATGGGCGAGATCATGCTGATCTCGATCACCTCGGAAGGCGGGAAAACTAGCCCGCTCGACGTGCGCACTTTGGCCGACTGGACGGTGCGCCCGCGGCTGCTTACTATCACCGGCGTCTCTCAGGTGATCCCCATCGGCGGCGGGGTCAAGCAGTACCAGGCACTCGTCTCCCCGGAAAAGCTCAAGCAGTTCGGCGTCACGATCGAGGACGTCTCGACGGCCCTCGAAAAATCGAACTCGAACTCGACCGGCGGGTTCGTCGATGCGCAGTCGCAGGAGTATCTGGTCCGGAACCTCGGTCGGTTCTATTCCATCGACGAGCTCAAGAACACCGTAGTCGCTTACCGAAATAATACCCCGATCCGGCTCGGCGATGTCGCGACGGTGGAGTTCGGCCCGCGCATCAAACGCGGCGACGCCGGCTCGAACGGGCAGCCGGCTGTGATCATGTCGGTACAAAAGCAGCCCGGCGCATCGACGATCGAGCTGACCGAAAAGGTCGAGACCGCGATAAAGGATCTGCAAACGACCCTGCCACCCGATATCGTCATCAACACAAATCTTTTCCGCCAGTCGAATTTCATCGAGGCGTCCATCGGGAACGTCGTCGAAGCCCTCCGCGACGGGGCTATCCTTGTGGCGATCGTCCTCTTCCTGTTCCTGCTCAACTTCCGGACGACCGCGATAACGCTAACCGCGATCCCGCTTTCGTTTGTGGTAACCTTCCTGGTTCTCTGGGCGTTCGGGATCTCGATCAACACGATGACTCTTGGCGGTTTAGCCGTCGCTATCGGCGAACTCGTGGACGACGCGATCGTCGATATCGAGAACATCTATCGCCGGCTTCGTGAGAACTACGCGTTGCCTGATCCCCGTCCTTCGCTCGAGGTAATCTATCACGCATCGCTGGAGATCCGTTCTTCGATCGTGTTCGCGACCATCATCGTCGCGCTGGTCTTTCTCCCGCTCTTCATGCTCACCGGGGTCGAGGGAAGGCTGCTTGCCCCGCTGGGTCTCGCGTACATCACGTCCTTGGTCGCATCGCTTTTCGTCAGCCTGACGATCACCCCGGTTCTGGCGTCGTACCTGCTCCCACAGCTTTTCAAAGTGAAGAGGGGGCGTGGAGTTTTGGCCAGCTGGTTCGGAGCATTGAAGGCGAGATTCTACGGAGCCGGGACCACGGATGAACCCCAGGCATTTGAGGACGGCGAAGATGCAAAAGACGGCGGCCATTCCGAGGAGGACAGCTTCGTCGTTCGCAGGTTGAAAAAGTGGGACGAGCGGCTCCTTCACTGGACGCTGCGCCACCCGTACAAGGTGATGATCGGGGCGGCTATGCTGTTCCTCGCGACGATGGGGACGTTGCCGTTCGTGGGCACTTCCTTTCTGCCCGAGTTCAACGAAGGCACGTTAACGATCAACGTGCTCGCGCAGCCGGGCACTTCGCTCGCCGAATCGAACCGAATCGGCGCAATATCGGAAAAACTCGTTTTGGAGGTTCCTGAGGTCATCTCGACCGGGCGACGTACGGGACGCGCGGAGCTCGATGAGCACGCCGAAGGCGTGCATTACTCCGAGATCGATGTGGACCTTAGAGAGTCCGACCGATCGCGCGATGAGATCTTGGCGCACATCCGCGAACGGCTCGCGGTCGTCCCGGGGGTTTCCGTGAGCGTCGGGCAGCCGATCTCGCACCGTCTCGACCATTTGCAGTCGGGCGTGCGGGCGCAGATCGCCGTTAAGCTTTTCGGCGACGACTTGTCCGTTCTGCGTTCGAAAGCGGAAGAGATCCGCAACGTGATGGCGACGGTCGAGGGCGCGGCGGACGTCCAGATCGAAAGGCAAGTGCTGATCCCGCAGATTAGGTTCAACATCGACCGCGCCCGCGCCGCCCAATACGGTCTGCAGCCGGGCGAGGTCACCGACACGCTCGAAACGGCGCTAAACGGACGAACCGTCTCGCAGGCGATCGAGGGGGCTCGACGGTACGACGTCGTAGTCCGGTTCGATGACGCGTCGCGCAACAGTCTTGAGGCCCTGCGCAGCGCGACCGTCGATACGCCGCAAGGAGTGCAGATTCCGGTGTCCGCGGTTGCCACCATCGAAAATCTGCCGGGCCCGAATCAAATTTTGCGAGAGAACACGCAGCGGCGAATCGTGATCTCGTCCAACACGGCTGACCGCGACCTCGGCTCCGTCGTCCGCGACATGGAGAACCGCATCGCGGCGCAGGTCGATCTTCCGCAAGGGTACTTTCTCGAGTTCGGCGGGCAGTTCCAGGCATCGCAGGAAGCGACCCGAACGCTATCGCTTCTCACCATCTTTTCCCTCATCGCGATCTTCTTTCTTTTGATAAAGGCGCTCGGCGACTGGCGTTCCGCATTGCAGGTGATGATCAACATCCCGCTCGCCCTGATCGGGGCGGTCATCGCGCTTCTTCTGAGCGGTGGCGTCTTCTCAGTCGCCACGCTCGTTGGGTTCATATCGCTCGTCGGCATAACGTCGCGCAACGGGATCATGATGATCTCGCACTACCTGCACCTGATGCGCGAGGAGGGCGAGAACTTCACCGAGGAGATGATCATCCGCGGCTCGTTGGAAAGGCTCGTTCCCGTGATGATGACCGCCCTAACCGCGGGCCTCTCGCTCGTCCCTTTCATTTTGGCAGCGGACGCACCGGGTAAGGAGATCCTTCACCCGCTCGCGGTCGTCGTGCTCGGAGGCATCCTGACATCGACGCTGCTCGATCAGCTCGTCACGCCGGCGGTGTTTTATAAGTTTGGGAAGCCCACCGCGGACCGCGTCATCGCCGAACGCGAGGGCCGCGCTGAGAGTGCGCTCGGCGACGCCGACGTCCCACCGTTCGGCGCACGTATGCCGCAGTGGAAGGAAGAATAAGAACTTGAATTTTTCCGGCTCGGCTTTGGAATTTCGCAAGGAGGGTTGTATGCAACATTCAATGTGGCTGCGGCTAGCCGTAATGACGGTCGTCGGGTTCGTGGCAATGTATTTGCTGATGTTCACGATGATCGACACGGGGGCCGATTTCTACCAGAACCTGAACATGGCGTACATGGCGGGGAGCATGACGGCTGCGATGGTGGTGATCGAGCTGATCGTGATGAGCGTGATGTACAAGAACGCGAAGTTACGGAACCTCCTGATCGGAGTCAGCGCCGTGTTGCTGGTTGTGACGGTTTTGTGCACGCGCTACCAGACGGGGATCGGCGACGTCGGGTTCCTCCGATCGATGATCCCGCACCATTCGGGGGCGATTCTGATGTGCCGGGAGGCCGCGATTACGGATCCGGAACTCGTAAAGCTCTGTGGCGAGATCACGGAGAGTCAGCGGCGGGAGATCGACCAGATGAACCGGATATTGGAGGGCAAGTAGCGTCGTCGTTTCGGTGGATAGCGGCCCCGGGAGCATCCGGAGGGATTAAGGTTTCCGGTCGCTTGCTACGTCAGCTTCCGCAGATGGGCGGATATCTCGTCGGCGAGCGACCGACGTTCGCTCTCTGATAGATCTCCGGCCACTGACTTTTCGCCCAGGGCGGCCAAGTGCTTCTGCAGCATGTCCACCTGCACGCGGCGCAGGGCGTTGATGGACGCCGATATTTGGTGGGTGACATCGAGGCAGTCACGCTCGTTTTCGATCATCTGCTGCAGGCCGCGTATCTGGCCTTCGATGCGGCGGAGTCGGGGCAACTGCTCGCGGTGGGATGCCCCGCTTGCCGGGTTCGCTGTTTTTCGAGTCAAGCTTCGCAGCCTCCTTTGACCATTAAAGGGACGCGGCGATGATGCGGAGTGTTTTCAGTTACCGGCTGACACACTCCGACAAAAGAGTAGCGGAGGCGTCGCCAACGCTTCCGCTACTTGCACAATAGCACATTTCGTACCCCCAAAAATACCCTCGAGCTCGAACCGCCACCGTCACGCCGGAGCCTATACTTGCTTTTCGCATACTCCCTGGGGGTATGTCCGCGAGTATACATTTCTAGCCATCCCTTTTCGCTAATCTTGGTTAATTGAGTTTCATCCGCGGAGGACGAAAGTTTGCCCAATATGCCCGAAGCGGTATCCCAGGGAGGTTGCCCGAATGGAAAAACGCACAGACCCCATTTGCGGGATGCAGATCGACGAATCCGACGCAGTTGGGACGACGGAGTATCACGGAACGACCTATTACTTCTGCTCGCCCTCGTGCAAGCAGAAGTTCGAAGAAAGCCCGGAGGATTACGCAGAGTAGCTGCAGGGGACGCATCGTGGCCGTCCGATAACGGCTTTGATCAATAGCCGGTTAACTGTTTTTTAGAGAATTCAAGGAGGAAAATAATGCCACATCAAGAAATGAGTCAGGAGATGCGGGACTGCATCAGCAATTGCATGACCTGCCACGCGGTTTGCCTCGAAACCATCAGCCACTGCTTGGAGATGGGCGGGGAACACGCCTCGCCCCAGCACATTAGACTTTTGCAGGACTGTGCGCAGATCTGCGTGACCAGCGCGGACTTCATGCTCAGGATGAGCGATCACCACCCGCAGGTTTGCGGCGTTTGCGCCGACATTTGCGACGCGTGTGCCCGCGAGTGCGAAAGTATGGCGGACGGGGCCGAATTCATGCGGCGCTGCGCCGACGCCTGCCGGCGCTGCGCGGAAAGCTGCCGCAGGATGTCCTCGGGGGCGTCATCGACGGCTTCAATGTAATGGTCAGTTGGCGGCCGGATCGCGGGATTGTTTCCCGCACGGCCGCCATCACTATTATTTATCGAATTAATGGGGGAGCTATGAACTTTGGAAATGGAAAGCCGACCATATCATTGATAGTGCTTTCTTTCGTGCTATTTCTTGGATTGTGCGTCACTTCAGTGAACGCCCAGTCGCAGGAAAGTGGACCGGCGCCGGATAAAGCGACGGCGAAGTACGAAATCGATTTCATGCAGGACATGATCGACCACCACGCGATGGCGGTGCAGATGGCGAACATGTGCGTCGAAAAAGCGATCCATGTGGAACTGCGGACGCTTTGTCAGGAAATCATCGCCGCCCAGTCGGCGGAGATTCAGCAGATGCAGACGTGGTTGATGGAATGGTACGGCATCTCCTATTCGCCGGAGATGAAACCGGGCGACATGCGGATGATGGAAAAAATGGCGGAGCTTTCAGGCGCCGAGTTTGAGATCGAATTCATGGAGATGATGATCAAGCACCATTTGAAAGCGATCCGGAAAGCCTCCAAATGTGTCGACCGTGTTTTCCATGACCAACTGCGCGAGATGTGCGAAAACATAATCGTCACGCAAGCCGCTGAAATAGAGCAAATGCGGACGTGGCTGTGCGATTGGTACGGCATCTGCAAGGACAGGCCGGCGGTTTGAAAGTGTTGTTGACGAGAAAGCGGTAAATGGGCACCGTAGATGTTAAAAAATTTGTCTCGGAACGCTATGAAGAAACTAGGAGCGATTTCAGGTGCCGAGTACTACGGGATGTTCCTCGACACGTTCATCAACCATCATCGGATGAGCGAATGATACGGCGCGGGAGAGAATCGCGAAGCACACGCCGCGGACGTCTCGCAGATAGGTAATTCAGAACCCGGGCGGGAGCGCGCGTAGGGCCGTGCATTTAGTGGAATCTCTACGATCGAGAATCGCCGGGCACACACAGAAAACGCGGACCCGCCGGAGCCCTGCGGAGTGCGGAGCGCAAAACTGCCGTTTCGAGATCGCCGATTCGCTTTGGAACGGGCGCGACTCGCGTCATGGTTCCTGGATTACCGGCCGTACTGCTTGATGATCGCGTCCCGGATCTCCCTCCCGCTCATTTTGGTTTCCTTTTTCATCTTGTATGCGGCAATCGCTTCGTTGATGCATATGCTGCAGTTGGCACCGTGGTCGTCCTTGAAGCAGCTATGCAAGCTCTTGTGCCCGAACCCGCGATCGCAGTGGCAATAGCACGGGACCTCCGCGAGGGTTTCAGGGATCTCCTTGGCGATTTTGTAGGCGGTCTGTGCCGAGCCGGTGAACATTGCCGGATCGAGGGTCGGCCCGAGGCTCGCGGCCGTCGGTGCGATCTGGAACGCAGGGACGGGTTTCTTCGATTCCGGTGCTTCCGTTGGGGTGCGCTTTTCCATCGGCGCCGACGTCCACGCGGGTCGACCGGCACGTGTGACCTGTTCCTGTTGATTCAGTTTCCACATGGCCGCAACGGCGGCGGCGAGTAACATTACGATTCCTAAGACAATCAAAATCCCTTTCTTTTTCATATCTTTTTAGGGGAGTAGCGGACCGTCCCGTTCGTGGCCTTTTTCGTCAGGCGGCAGGGTTGAATCCGCTCCCACGTGCGCATATGCAAGATCCGTGCCCTCTCCAAGGCTCGCAGAAGTCGGTCCAGCGCA
>JBKBYA010000008.1:0-163785 GCA_046313635.1 Pyrinomonadaceae bacterium
TCGGCGCAACATTCGGCAAACTCGGCAACAACAACCTTCCCTTCTTCTTCCGCCTCGGGCGCAGGACCAACGATCCTGGCACGTGGTACGAGGCCGGATTTGTTCAGGGCGTTGAGGACGGGATGATCGATTTCGATTTCAAGGGCAAGGGCCGCAGCCTGATGGACGACATCACGGTGGCCCATGGCCGCTGGCTCGCCGATCGGCTGATGCAATTGTCGGACAAGCAGATCGGAGATGCCTTTCGGGCGGCGAATTATTCGCCGGATGAGATCAAGCTGCTCCGCGAGGGCTTTAAGCTGCGGGTTGCCGAGCTCGACAAGGCCACACGCGGAGCGGTTGCGGCCCGATGAAATAGCCGAGTGTGACAACGAATGTTGAAGGAGGGCGGCCCGGCCGCTCTCCTTTTTTGTTTGGAATCGAGATCGACCGCGGGGCGGCAAAAGGGGTGTTAGCCGGCTAACGCTTTGTAAGCTAACGATTTAGCGGCAAAGAAATCTCTCAAAAATCTTTGACCCGCGTTTCACAGGTGAGATACACTTGCAATCGCGAAACTTTTGTATGAAGCACTTGAGTTTGGTAAAAAGCTTAGCCCACCTCAAGGAGGAACAAAAGTTTTCCGAAGAGGTACTGCTCGACTCGATCGGCCTCTCGCTCGTGCGCGGCACACTTTGCGAGATCGTCGGCGGCCCGAGTTCGGGACGAACTTCTCTTTTGCTCAACCTGCTCGCCAAGCTGACAAGCGAAGGCGAGATCTGCGCGGTCGTCGACTCGACGGGCGGCTTTGATCCGCGTTCGGCGGCGCTGTCGAGTGTCGTGCTCGACAATCTGCTGTGGGTGCGGTGCGGCGGCGAATTGGAGAACGCATTCGCCGCGGCCGACCTTCTCGTTCAGGCAAAAGGCTTCGGGCTCGTCTGGCTCAACCTCGCCGGCCTGCCCGCGGCCAAGCTCGATCTCGTCCCGCGCTCGTACTGGTACCGCTACCGCAACCGGATCAAAGAGACGCCGATGCTTTTCGTTGTCACGGCCGAGGCGGCGGTTGCCGGATCGGCGTCGCAGCAGGCGTTCAGTTTGGTTCGCAGCCGGGCGTCGTGGTCGGGAGTAGGCCGCTACAAACTGCTTCGCGAGCTGCACGTGAAGATGCATTCGCGCAAGCGGAATTTCGGCGACGTGCTGCAGGCGAGGATCGGATTCGATTACGGCGATGTCTAGACTCTACGCGACCATCATCTCGCCGCACGCGGACGAGGAAGTTTTGCTGGCGATCGCGTACGGCTTTGCGTATCGCGTCGAGCGGCTCGCCGACGGCGTGCTCTTTGACGTCACGGGGCTCGAAAAGCTGATCGGCGATCAGCAGGCGATCGCCCGCAACATACTCCGCGAGTTAAAGAAGAAAAACGTCTCCGGCAATGTCGCCGTTGCCGACTCGATCGACACGGCGCTGCTCATCGCACGCGGGAACAAAGGTCTCAAGTATTCGGCCATCGCTGCCTCGCCCGACAAGTTTCGCCGGCTGCCGCTCGACAGCCTGAACATCGACGAAGACACGCTCGGCATCTTCCAAGCGCTCGGCATCGAGAGCATCGCCGACCTGCAGCCGATCCCGGAGAGCGAGCTGATCGCGCGTTACGGTCGCGAGTTTCGCGACGTGCTCGACGTCGCCGAGCAAAAATCAAAACGCACGCTTACGCCCAACGTCTGGGAGAAGCACGTCGCGTGGAGCCACGAGCTCGACTTCGCGGTCGACGATTTTGGCCAGCTCATCTTTATCACCGGCCGCGCGCTCGACGAGCTCTTTGCCGACATCTCGCGCCGCGCGATGAGCACCGAGCAGGTCGACATTCATTTCCAGTTGGAAAGATCGGCCGCGGACGAGGAGACGACCGCGGCGGCCGCAACGCCGCGATTCAAGCTCTACGAGATCAAGACCTCATTCCCGACGCTCGACAAAACCTTCTGGCTCAAGCTCATCAACCTGCGTATCTCGGTCGACCCGCCGCCGACGGCGATCGTCGCGGTCAAGGTAACGGCTCACTTTACAAAGCCGCGGCCCGTGCAGACGAGTCTTTACGCGGCGTCAAAACCGACGTCCGAGAGTCTCTTGCTCACCGTCGGCAAGATCAAAAAGCTCGTCGGCGAAGACAATGTCGGCGTGCCCGTTGTTTTGAAAAAGCGGCTCGAGCGCCCATTCACGCTCGACGCCGATCGCCTGCCGGCCGGCAAAGAGATAAAGAGCGACGCACAAAAGATCGTGCCGCCGGTGATCGCTTTCAGCTATTTCGAGCCGCCGCTCGCGGCCGATGTCTTTATCAAGAATCGCAAGCTCATTCACCTGCGCACGCGCTGGTTCGCGGGCCGCGTGCTCGCTTACAGCGGTGTGTGGAAATCGAGTTCCGAATGGTGGCTGCAGCGGCCGTGGAGCGTGCACGAGTGGCACGTCGAGGTCGAAGGTGCCGGCATCTACCGGCTGCAGAAAAAAGGCGACGAATGGTTTGTCGCGGGAGAGTTTGACTAGGAGCGCGGACGCCCTCGTCCGCAATGAGGGCGAAGCCCGAAGACCGGCGCCGGAGAATAAGCCGGACGATTCCTCGCAGGCTGTTCGCGTTCGAAGACGAACGCTCATTGCGGACGAGGGCGTCCGCGTTCCGTTGTTATGTTCTACGAGCTTCACGCGCGTTCGGCTTTTAGCTTTTTGTCTTCGGGCTCATTGCCCGAGGAATTTGCCGCGCGCGGTGCGGAGCTCGAAATCCCCGGCATCGGATTGATGGACCGCGACACGCTTTCGGGTGCGGTCCGCTTTCATCTCGAGGCAAAAGAACAAAACATCAAGGCGATGATCGGCGCCGAGATCACGATGGACGACGGCACGCTGCTGCCGCTGATGCCGATCGACCTCGCGGGCTATCAAAATCTCTGCCGGCTGATCACGACCGTCAAGCTGCGTCACAAAAAGGGCGAGCACTTTGCGACGCGGGCCGATATCGAGGAGCATTCGGCCGGACTCCTGTGCTTCACGGGCGGAGCGGACGGCATTCTTCATCACGCGATCCGCCAGCGCCGCGCGCAGGAGACGCTGGCGTGGCTCAACTACGTTTTTGACCGGCGGCTCTACGTCGAGCTGCAGCGTCATCACCTGCCGCACGAGGAGGACGTCAACCAACAGCTCGTCGGCCTCGCGCATAAATTCAAGCTTCCCTACTTTGCGAGCAACGGCCCGAGCTACGCGCTTGAACGCGACCGCGAGCTGCTCGACGTTTTTACCTGCATCAGGAGGAATCACTGCACGCTTCAAAATGCGGGCAAGCTGCTCGCCGAGAACAGCGAGCGTTATCTCAAACGCCGCGCGCAGATGCTCTTCGAATTCGAGGATCTTCCCGAAGCGGTCGCCCGCACGCGCGAGATCGCCGACCGCGTACACTTCTCGCTCGACGAACTCGGCTACACGTTTCCCGATTACCCTGTGCCGCACGGCGAGACGATGGATTCGTTTTTGCGAAAGCGCGCGGAAGAAGGTGCCGTTCGCCGCTACGGCTCGCTCACTCCGCCGGTCGTCGCCAAGCTCGATCACGAATTAAAGCTCATCGCAAAGCTCAAGCTCGCCGGCTACTTCCTCGTTGTCTGGGACATCTCCGAATTCTGCCGCCGCAGCAACATCCTCTCGCAGGGCCGCGGCTCGGCGGCAAACTCGGTCGTCTGCTACGCGCTCGGGATCACGGCCGTAGATCCGATCGCAGCGGATCTTTTGTTCGAGAGATTCTTGTCCGAAGAGCGCACCGAGTATCCCGACATCGACATCGATCTGCCGTCGGGTGACGACCGCGAAAAGGTAATTCAATACGTTTACCAAAAATACGGCGAGCGCGGCGCCGGGATGACGGCGAATGTCATCACCTACCGCGGCAAGTCGGCCGCACGCGAGGTCGGCAAGGTCTTTGGCTTTGACGACGAGTCGCTCGACCGCCTCTCGAAGCTGATGCCGCACTACGGCACGCACACCGAAAAAGAATTGATCAAGCAGTTCACCGAGGCGGGCTTTGATCCGAACAAAGATTTTCGCTTCGCAAAGTACATGGAGATGTACGCCCGCGCGCTCGACTTCCCTCGTCATCTCGGCCAGCACTCGGGCGGAATGGTGATCTCGTTCGGCCGTCTCGACAGCGTCGTACCGCTCGAGCCGGCGTCGATGGAAGGCCGCCGCATCATTCAATGGGACAAGGACGACTGCGAGCGGCTGGGCATCGTCAAGGTCGATCTGCTCGGCCTTGGGATGATGGCCGTGCTTCGCGACACGATCACGCTGATACGCGAACATCGCGGCGAAGACGTCGATCTCGGCAAGCTGCCGCACGATGATCCGGAAGTTTATCGCACGCTGCAAAACGCCGACACGGTCGGGATGTTTCAGGTCGAGAGCCGCGCGCAGATCAACTTTTTGCCGCGCTCGCGGCCCGAGAATTTTTACGACCTCGTCGTGCAGGTCGCGATCATTCGCCCGGGCCCGGTCGTCGGCAAGATGCTGAGCGGCTATCTCGCCCGCCGTCAGGGCAAGGAGCCGATCGACTATATGCACCCGAGCTTTGAGCCGATATTGAAGCGCACGCTCGGCGTGCCGCTGTTTCAGGAGCAGCTCCTGCGGATGGCGATGGCGATCGCGGGATTCACCGGCGGCGAGGCCGAGGAGCTGCGGCGGGCTTTGGGTTTCAAACGTGCCGACCGCCGGCTTGCCAAAATAGAAAAACGTCTCCGCTCGGGCATGCACGAGCGCGGCGTCGAGCCCGACGTTCAGGAAAAGGTCGTAGCGAGCATAATGGCCTTTGCCAACTACGGCTTTCCCGAGTCGCACGCGGCGAGCTTTGCGCTTTTGACCTACGCGTCGGCGTATCTCAAGGTGCATTACCTCGCGGAATTCACGACCGCGATGCTCAACAACTACCCGCTCGGTTTTTACGCGCCGGCCACGCTCGTCAAAGACGCCCAGCGCCACGGCCTGCACTTCCGGCCCGTCGATGTGAATCATTCGGACTATCTCTTCAAGATCGAGGACGGCGACGTGCGCGTCGGATTGAAATACGTAAAAGGCCTGCGAGAGGAAATTGCGGACGCGATCGCTAAGGGCAGAAACGCGACCGTAAGGGAGCGTGCCCCGGCGCGATCAGAAGACATCATCGAGCCCCTTGACGACGTCGATCGCACGCTCCCTCACGGTCGCGTTTCTGCCCGAATGTACACCTCGGTGGACGACCTCGTGCTCCGCGTGCCGTCGATCAACAAGAAGGAGATCCGTGCTCTGAGCCTCGCCGGCGCGCTGAACTTCGGCAACACGGTCCATCGCCGCCAGGCTCTCTGGGGAGCCGAGCTCGCGATCCGGCCGCGCGGAGAACTGTTTGAGAATGCGGAACGCGGAGTGCGGAATGCGGAATCTCATCCCTCATCCCTCAGCCCTCATCCGTCCTACATCTCGCCGATGTCCGAATGGCAGCGGATGGAGAGTGATCTGCTGACGACGAGCATCACGATCGGCAAGCACCCGATGGCGTTCCTTCGCGAGGAGCTAAACAAGCGCGGCATCCTCTCGGCCGCCGAGACAGTGAATCTAAAGAAGCGCGACATCGTCAGCGTCGCCGGCTCGGTCATCGTGCGGCAGCGGCCGAGCACGGCAAAGGATGTCGTGTTTCTCACGATGGAGGACGAGACCGGCTACTCGAACTTCATCATCATGCCCGACGTTTTCGACCGCTTTCGCTCGGTCATCGTCAGCAGCAACTACCTTTTGATCCGCGGAATGGCCGAAGAACGCGGAATGATCAAAGCCTTGTTTTTCCAACCGATAAATGCTTTTATCGGAAAGATCGCATCACACGATTTTCAATGATCTCCTGCCACGAATTACACGAATGAATTTGAATTCCTATTCGTGACATTCGTGCAATTCGTGGCTAAATAATTCCTATGTGCGGACGTGCATCACAGCGAGGCAAGCGAGAGGACTTTCGCAATTACATTTACAAATTTGACCCGCCCGAGGATCTCAATCGCGGCAATATCAAGCCGACGCAGGACGCTTTTGTCGTGATCTACGATCGCGAAGCCGAAGACGTGCGAACTGTCGAAGCGCGATGGTGGTGCCAGCTCGACAACGCGAAAGAGTGGAGCACAAAGTACGCGACCTTTAATGCCAATATCGAGAAGCTCGAGACCAGTCCGCTCTGGCGAAATCTGCTCAAGACAAAACGCTGCATCTTTCCCGTCTCGAGCTTTTACGAGTGGCCCGAGAAGGGCAAGCCGCCGCTCGAGATCTACGCCAACGACCGGCATCCATTCGCGCTCGCCGGGCTGTGGTCAAACTGGTTCGACGCAGACGGCAACCGGCGGCAGTCCTTCGCCGTGATCACGACGCACGCCAACGATTTTATGAAGCAGTACCACCACGCGATGCCGGTCGTGCTCGAGGACAAAGACCTGCAAAAGGCCTGGCTGCTCGAGGGCGGAATGGACATCCTCCGCAACTTTGAATGCAAACTGTCAGGCGAAAGACTCAACGACAAGCTCGAAAATATTTACACTAGTTGAGCAGCAGACATTCGATGGACAGGAACAATCCAGTCAAACGCCACGCCGAGGTCGAGAGGCTCAAAGAGGACGAGGACGTCAAACGCGCGCTCGAGCAGGCCGGCGAAAAGCATCCCAAAAAGGCCACCGTCGAGACTCGGCATAAATTCTGGCTCGCGACCTACGTCATCCTGCTCTTTGGCTTTGCGGCCGTCTTTTATCTTGCGCGGCTCGAGTACTTCGGCTTTGCCGAGCGGTTCATTCCGCTCGTGCAGCGGCTCGCCGCGGGCGGGATGGCGATCGTCGTCGTGCTCGCGGCGTCGCAGCTCGCGACCATCTATCTCGTCGAGCCGCGCGAGGACGTCGTCGTCCGGTTCAATCTCAAACGCATCCTGAATCTGCTGGCCGGCATCGCGATACTTTTTATCGTGATGTCGATGCTGTTTGCCAACTGGTACACGGCGGTCGTCTCGTTCGGTCTGATCTCGCTCATTCTCGGCTTTGCCCTGCAGGCTCCGATCACGAGCTTTATCGGCTGGATCTACATCCTCGTCAAAGCCCCGTACCGCGTCGGCGATCGCATCAGAATGGGCGACGCGACCGGCGACGTGATCGATGTGAGCTATCTCGACACGACGCTCTGGGAGGTCGGCGGCGAGCACGTCTCGACGTACCACCCGAGCGGCCGGCTCATAAAGTTTGCAAACTCGAACGTGCTGTCGAGCACGATCTTTAACTACTCGTGGCCGCTCTTTCCGTACATCTGGAACGACATCAAGTTTCAGATCGCGTACCAGAGCGATCTAGAATACGTCGCTCGTGTGCTGCGCGAGACCGCCGAAGAAGAGGTCGGCGAGACGATGATGGAGCACGTCCGGACATACCGCGAGCTGCTCAAACAGACGCCGGTCGACGAGCTCGAGGTCTCTGAAAAACCGACGGTCGTCTTTCGCATCGGCGACAACACCTGGGTCGAAGCGATCGTCCGCTACGTCGTCGAGCCGCGACAATCAGGTCCGGTAAAGACGCGGCTGCTCAAAAAAATGCTCGAGCGCTTGAACGCCGAGCCCGACAAGGTGATGTTCCCGCGCGGCGACCTGCGGTGACGCTCGGCCGATTTTCTGCATAATAAATACTGCGTTATGACAACACCCAAAACCCGTCTCGGCGTCGAGCGGCTGCTCGACGACAAACTCGATCTCATCCGCGGCCGGCGCATCGGCCTCGTCTGCAACCAGGCCTCTGTGCTGCCCGATCTCAGGCACGTCGCCGACGTGTTTGGCGAGCGTGACGAATTTGAATTGACGACGCTATTCGGCCCGCAGCACGGCATCCGCGGCGATGTGCAGTACAACATGATCGAAACGCCGCACGTCCGCGACGAACGCACGGGCATCATGGTCTATTCGCTCTACAGCGAGGTGCGCGAACCGACCGAGGAGATGCTCGCCGACCTCGACACGATCGTCGTCGACCTGCAGGACGTCGGCTGCCGCATCTACACGTTCATCTACACGATGGCGAACTGCATGTACGCGGCGGCGAAGTACGGCAAACGCGTCGTCGTCTGCGACCGCCCGAACCCGATCAACGGACTACAGGTCGAGGGCAACATCACCGAGCACGAATTCAAATCGTTCGTCGGGCAATTCGAGCTGCCGACGCGTCACGGAATGACGAGCGGCGAGCTAGCGTTGATGTTCAACGATAATTTCGGCATCGGATGCGAGCTCGAGATCGTACCGATGCAGGGCTGGGACCGACGGCTCTGGGGCGATCAGACCGGCCTTCCCTGGGTGCTGCCGTCGCCGAACATCCCCGATGTCGACACCTGCGTCGTCTTTCCCGCGACCGTGCACCTCGAGGGAACGGAGCTGAGCGAAGGCCGCGGCACGACGCTGCCGTTCTTTCTCAACGGCGCGCCGTTCATCGACCCGCACGCGTGGGCGGCCGAGCTGCGAAAGTTCGACTTCCCGGGCGTCGCCTTTCGCGAAGCCTATTTCCGACCGACCTTCGCCGAATTCTCCGGCGAGACCTGCGGCGGCGTCCAACTCCACATCACCGACCGCAATGCATTCACGCCCGTCATCGTCGGCATTGCAATGGTCAAAACCGCCTACGAAATGTACCCCGACAAATTCCAATGGCGGCAGAATGCGTACGAGTACGTCTTCGACAAAAACCCATTCGACGTCGTATGCGGCACGGACAAGATCAGGAAGGCGATCGAGGCAGGTGCGTCGATAGAGGAGATCACGGCGGCGTGGGAACCGAGATCGAGCGAGTTCAGGGAAGTGAGAAAGGAGTTCTTGTTGTACTAGGGTAGGCGGGCAACCTGGCGCGCCGCGCTCGTTTCATTTATCGGAAAACTGGATGATATTTCCTGCCATACCGCGGAACACGAAATAGTGAAAGGGCAACACGGAATACCAGTAGAGCCGTCCTAGTAATCCTTTCGGACGGAATGTCGCGGTCTGTTTTAGAAAGTCCCGTCCCTCTTTTCTTACGACGACAAACTCGAGCCACGCTTCGCCGGGCAGTTTCATTTCCGCATAGAGCAGAAGACGCCTGTTTGGTTTGTCCGCCACGAGGACCCGCCAGAAATCCAGCGTGTCACCGGCGTTGATGGTACTGGCATTCGTCCGCCCGCGGCGCAGTCCGACACCGCCGAACATCTTGTCCATCACGCCCCGGATAGACCAGAGCCAGTCAGCGTACTACCAGCCACGGCTTCCGCCGATAGACCAGATATTCTCGACGACCTTATCGACGTCCTTGGTGATCGGCACGGTCCGTTCATCTGCAAAGCACCCGTTGACCGGCACCTCCAAGTACTCACGCAGCGAATTATGCTTGTAGCTCGAAACAAGAGAATCTTTCCAGCTCGAAACCACGCTGTTCTGCGCGATCTTCTGAAACGCCAATCGGACGGCTTCCTTGTAGTTCATCGGATGGATCCCGAGCCGCTCGCTCAGATCGTTCTGTTTGGCGATGACCTCGACCTTCATACTGTTCACGAGATTCACGGCAAGGCGGTAGGATGTACTCGTGACAAAATACAGCCAGTACGACGAGAGCTTCGGCGTCATCACCGGAACGGTGAAAATGTAGCGTCTGAGACCGCGTACCTCGGCAAACTGCAACAGCATTTCCTTATACGTCATGACGTCCGGTCCGCCGATATCATAAGACTCGCCATAGGTGTCTTCGCGGAGAAGTACACCGGTGAGGTATTCGAGGACGTTGCGGATAGCGATCGGCTGCGTTCGCGTGTTCAGCCATCGGGGCGCGATCATCACCGGTAATTTTTCGACCAGATCACGGATGATCTCGAACGACGAGCTGCCCGACCCGACTATTATCGCGGCTTTAAGAGAGGTCACCGGCACGCTGCTCGTACGGAGGACCTCGTCAACCTGTTTTCTCGACGCGAGGTGCTTCGAAAGGGCTTGCTCGTTTGTAATTCCGCCGAGATAGATTATCTGCTTTGCAGACGTTTGATCTATCAACTCAACAAAATTCTGGGCCGCGGTCTTCTCCAGCTTTTCGAAACTTGATGAGTCGTCGTCGCTCATCGAATGGATCAAGTAGTAAGCGGCATCGATGTCCTTCAGCCCATCGCTTACGGAAACGTCACTCAAAAAATCGATGTCGTGGACCGAGACGTTCGGATGTTTATAGAATCCATCCCGCGGAAATCTATTCTTGTCTCTTACCGCACACACGACTTCGCAACCCCGCTCGATAAGAAGCGGCAAAAGGCGCTTTCCGATGTAGCCACTGGCGCCGGTAAGAAGGACTTTCATTGAAGCTAGTGTACTATCGTCGTCGTTTTGGCGTAAGACGAAAGCGTGCGGAAGCACGCGCTAATAACTTTAGCTACCCACGCGCGAAGCGAGTGTGTAGTCAGAATGCAAATTAAACCGAGCGTGTGCGACACGCGTCACCCGACCCGATGTCGCATACACGCTTTCTTTACCACATCGTCTTTGCAACAAAGGATCGTGTCCCTCTGATCTCGGAAAACTGGGAAACGGATCTCTACCGCTATCTCGCAGGAATCATCAAAAACCACGACGGCGAAGCCATCGAAATCGGAGGCATCGCCGACCACATCCATCTGCTCGTGCGGCTGGAACCCAAAACTTCATTCTCCGACTTCATGCGCGAGTTGAAGGCATCCCCTCGCGATGGATACGCCAAAATCACCAACCCAAATTCTCATGGCAGCGGCGCTACGGCGCGTTCACGGTAAGCGAATCGATTTCGAATGACGTGCGAAGGTACATCCGCCACCAGAAGGAGCATCACCGGCGCCGATCGTTCGAGGACGAGTACAGAGCGTTGTTGATTCGCCACCGTATCGAATTTGTCGAAGAGTATCTTTGGACGTGACAGGTACGCGTGTTACACACGCTCGGTGTTTGTGGTAATTGCCGCATTCTACACATGCCGCCTGCGGCTACATGTGTAGCTAAAGTTATCGACGCGTGCGATGCACGCTGCTCGGTTTAAAAATACGGTCTGGCCAATCCTAGAGGCTCCGCTTTTCTTTCTTGCCTCTTTCCTGATTTCGAAAAGGAAGCCCAATCAACTTCCCCGTAGACAAAGGAACAATTAAGCCAGGCCGCGACAGCATAGGCAATAAGCAAAAGCGTCGCGATAACACGGCCCCACGTGCTGAGAGCGTTTCCGACCGGCACTGTGTGAGTTTCGATGAACATCATCATGCCTGCAAGAAAGCCGGTGGCACTAGTCAGCACTATGTAAATAACCAGACTTACTGTGAATTTGACGATTATTCTCGATGGACCTTCTCCGCGAACATGCGTGACATAGGCAAATGCGATCAGGCACGAGATATGTTGCCGCGATGAAAAACCAGACTAACGCAAGAATAAACTCCATCTGCAGCTCCGACGTAAGGCGCCCGAGCTAGTTTTTCACTCTTTTCTGCATCTTGGCAAGCACCTTTTCACCTCTTGGCGACAATCTGTAACCGGGCCTCAAGCTCTCTGTCAGGCCGAGGGCTTTTAGTTTGCGGACCCAGGGTTTGAAAGTTGGAATGTCGAGACCGATCTGACCGGCGAGGATGGCGGCGTGGGTGTTTGGTTGGTCGTGGATCATTTGCAAATAAACTTGCGTCCACTCGCCGCGTTTGCTGTGGGCGTCTAGGGCGCGGAGTTTGTCGATGATCTCGTCGAGCTCTCTGTCCGACAGCTCGGCTTTGACCCGCAGAGCCCTTCGCGGGTCTTCGCCGATGTAGCGGACCTTGATGCGGTAAAGCTCGGTCTGCTCGCCGTCGCGCTCGTAGAGCTGATGGAGTAATTCCTGCTTCGTTGCAAAGCCCGCCGCCTTTGCGTCCTTTGCGGTGATCTTTGACTCCCGCACGGCGTCGACCGCGTCGATGCCGATCACGCCGAGCTGCGTCATCTGCGTGCCGCCGGCCCGGACGCCACACTTCTTCCAACGGCGAAAGAGCAGCGTGACCCTTCCCGCGCGGATGTCTTCGATGGTCTTGTTCTTGAGCAGCATATCGCCGAACGCATTCGCGTTCGTGCGGACGAGGGCGTCCGCGTTCCGTCAGCCGCCGCTGACGGCGTTGAAGATGTGGATCTCGTCCGCGTTCAGACGCGTCGCGAGGCCGTCGAGACGCTTGACGTCGCGGCTGCCGACAAAGACGTTCACGTGCTTCCGTATCTCGCCCTGCTCGTCGAGCACGCGGTCGCGCAGCGCAGGATGCAGCCGCCAAAGCGACTCGAGCGCCTCGCCCACCGCCGCAAATTCCCCGTCGAGCCGCACCTCGGTCACGCCGGCCGTAAAGCTCTTGAGATGTCCGCTGAGAAGTATCGTCAACGCCATTACCGATAGTTAATTACTAATTACTCAATTAGTAATTATTAATTGGTGTTCGATCACTTGAGGGTGTATGCCTTGACGCAGCAGATCTCGGGGAGCGAGCCTTCGATCAGCTTCCACGAGTCGCCGTCGTCGAACGAGCCAAAGAGCTTGCCATTCTTTGTGCCGAAAAAGATGTTGTCGCCGGTCGAGTCCATCGCGTCGCGGAGAATGACCTCGTAGGCATTTTTTTGCGGTAGACCTTTGGTCAGCGGCTGCCACGACTTGCCTTCGTCTCGTGTGCGGTAAACGCGGAGCTTGCCGTCGCAGGTGAATCGCTCGGCGTCCTTCTGCAGCGGGACGATAAAGGCCGAGCCGCTCTCGCTTACGGTGAGGCCAAAGCCGAAGTTTGACGGCAGTCCGTCCTCGATCTCTTGCCAAGTCACGGCGCCGTCGCGGCTGCGGTAGACGCCGTGATGATTTTGCAGGAAGTACGTGTTCTTCTTTTTAGGATGCCGCGCGATCTTGTGCACGCACTGGCCGAACTCGGGAAACTGGTTCGGCAAAAAGTAAGCTTTGACGCCGGTATTCGATACCTGCCACGACTCGCCGCCGTCGCTGGTCTGGTAAACGCCGCCGGTCGAGATCGCGATCTTAATGCTCTTGGGATCTTTTTTGTCGGTAACGATCGTGTGCAGGCAGAGGCCGCCAAAGCCGGGCTGCCACTTTTTGCGGTGCGGGTGGTTCCAGAGGCCTTTGTTCAGCTTCCAGGTCTCGCCGCGATCGTGCGATTCGAAAAGTGCTGCCGGTGCGACGCCGACGTAGAGCGAATCGGCGTCGCCGCCCGGCGCGATCTGCCAGATGTTCTCGAGCGACTTCTTTGTCGCGGGCGGCATCTTGATCCGCATCTTTTCGGGCGAGTCCCAGGTCTCGCCCATGTCGGTGCTTTTGAGAAGCTCGGCGCCGAAATGCCAGCTCGTCGCCGCGGCCCACATTTCGTTCCGGCCTTTGCGGTCGTCGAATAAAGCCGCGTAAACCGCGCGGCCCGGAAAGTGCAGGCCCGTCATCTTCCAGCCGTCTTTGCCGCTGCCGCCGCGAAGGATGAACAGGCCCTTCGCCGTTCCGACCATTAGGAGTGTCTCGCTCATAGGTATGAATAAGTTCAGTGTTCAGAGTTCGGGGTTCAGAGTTCAGGGTTCAAAGTTCAGCGTCCGGGCGTCGAGTTGGGAATCCCAACTCTGAACTCGGAACCCTGAACTCCGAACTAAATTTTCACCACCAGCTGCTTTTCTTTTTGGACGAACCGCCGCCCAGAATTCCGCCGAGCACGCCGCGAACGATCTGCGTGCCGATCGAACGGCCGATGCTGCTCGCCGCCGAACGCGCGACCGACTTGGTGATCGACTCGACGAGCGTATCGGGCTTGCGGGCCTCGGCACGTGCGGCCTTCTCTTCGGCCTCGGCCTGTTTGGCGGCCGCTTCTTGCGCCTCGGCCTGCTGCTGTGCGGCAAGACGCTCCTGGGCCTTTCGCTGCAGTATCTCGAATGCCGACTCGCGATCGACCGCGTTCTCGTAAACGCCCGCGACGAGCGAAGTGTCGATCAGCTGCTGCCTCTGCTCGGGCGTTACGGGGCCGAGACGGCTGACGGGCGGTACGACGAAGGCGCGATCGACCATCGTCGGCGTGCCTTTTTCGTCGAGCATCGAGATGAGGACCTCGCCGACGCCGAGCTCGGTTATGACCTTTTCGGTATCGAGCTTCGGGTTTTCGCGAAAGGACGTCGCCGCGGCCCTGACGCCTTTTTGCTCCTGCGGCGTGTAGGCCCGCAGCGCGTGCTGCACGCGGTTGCCGAGCTGGGCAAGGACCTTTTCGGGGATGTCGGCCGGATTCTGCGTGACGAAATAAACTCCGACTCCTTTTGAGCGGATAAGACGGACGACCTGCTCGACCTTTTCGACGAGCGCGTTGGGCGCGTCGCTGAAGAGGAGATGGGCCTCGTCAAAAAAGAAGACGAGCTTCGGCTTCTCCAGATCGCCCGCTTCGGGCAGATTCTCAAACAGCTCCGACAGCAGCCAGAGCAAAAATGTCGAATACACCTTCGGCGCGTTGATAAGCTGGTCGGCGGCGAGCAGGTTGAGCACGCCGCGGCCCGAGACCGTCTGCATAAAGTCGTCGAGCTTCACCGCCGGCTCGCCAAAAAACTCTTCGGCTCCCTGCTGCTCGAGCTGCAAGAGCCCGCGCTGGATCGCGCCGATCGAGGCCTTTGAGACGTTGCCGTATTTGGTCGTGAACTCATCGGCATTCTCCCCGACAAATTGGAGCATCGACTGCAGGTCGTTGAGATCGAGCAGCAAAAGGCCGCTCTCGTCGGCGATCTTGAATGTGAGCGTCAGCACGCCCTCCTGCACCTCGTTGAGCTGCAGCATTCGCGCCAAGAGCAGCGGCCCCATCTCGGAGATCGTCGAGCGTAAAGGGTGACCCTGCTTGCCAAAGACGTCCCACAGCGTGACGGGGCTGCCCTCAAACTCGACGTTCTCGATGCCGAGCTGCTTGAAGCGGTCGTCGACCTTTTGATTGCCGCCGCCGGGCTGGCTCACGCCGGTCAGATCGCCCTTGATGTCGGCCATAAAGACCGGCACGCCGCGACGGCTGAACCCCTCGGCGATGCGTTGCAGCGTCACGGTCTTGCCGGTGCCGGTCGCGCCTGTGATGACGCCGTGGCGGTTGGCCATGTTGGTCAATAGATAGAATTCTTTTTCGTCGTTCTTGGCGACGAGGATCGGTTCGGTCATAGATCTCCTGTTCGGCCAGCGGGCAAACTAATTTGTTTCGAGCATCGAGCCGTGAGGCTTTTCGACATTGAACATCCAGTTGATGCCGAATTTGTCGGTCAGCATCCCAAACCGCTCGGCCCAGTACGTCTCCTGCATCGGCATCGTAACACTGCCGCCCTCGGCCAGCCGGTCAAACATTCGCGCGGCCGCGTCAGCGTCGTCGAGCCCGACGGCGAGCGTGACGTTGTTGCCGATCTTTAGCTCACCGGCCGGCATCATCGAGTCGCAGGCCATAAGGTGCGTATCACCGATGCGGAGCGTGCAGTGAATGACCTTGTCGGCCGAGCCCTCGGGCGCGTGCTCCGCCATCGGCGAATCGCCGTACCGCTCGAGATAGAGCAGCTCGGCATCGAGAGCGTCCTTATAAAAGTTGACAGCCTCTTCGCAATTGCCCGGAAAGGCGACGTAAGGTTTGACTCCGATCATTGTATTGGCTCCTTGGTCAAGGTCGTGACGAGTCACAAGTGGCTAGGGACGAGACAACGAAAACGAGATGAGCGATCTCGCGCCGCCACGCCCCGCTAACACTTCTTCACTTCTTCACTTCTCACTTTTCTCCACACTCGTCACTCCTCACTCGTCACTTTTCACTCGTCACTCGCCACTCCCCCTCAACACTTTTCATACTTCCAGTTTCGCCGCTTGCCCTCTGCGAGCCATTCGATCGTGGTGGCCAGTCGCTTTTCCCGCGTCGGCTCGGTCTTGGCTTCGGTGATCCACTCGATGTATTCCCGTTTGCAGCTGTAGGGAAAGGCATCGAACGTCTTCTGCGCGGCCTTGTTCTTTTTGAGCGCGGCGGCGAGCACGTCGGGAACGACGAGTTCTTTCTTTGCATCGGCCGAAGGTTTGGGCCTTGCGACCTTGACGCCTTTTTCGTTGAGTTCGACGGCTTTTTTTATGAGATCGACGAGCACCTTGTCGGCCGGCAGGTCCTTTTTCGAAGTGATCCGGCCAAAGCTGCCCATCGCCGTCTTCTCGGCCGGAAAGGCGTCGGACTCCAGCAGCGACTGCTTCCAAAAACTGAGCGCGCAGTGCTGCTTGAATGCGGCCATTCCGCATACCAGACCTTTGTACTCAAAGGCCGGCATGCTCCACTTGAGCGTTTCGGTGATCTCGGGGCAGGCCTTGTGAACGAGCTTGCGGAAATGCGTCAGGATCGGCCTGGCAAATTCGGCTGACCGCTCGATGTAGGCATCGACACGCGGATCGGTGACGGGCATATTGGTCTCCTTCTCTGCTATCAGGGCGGAACGAAAATAGGCAGGCATTATATCCGATTGTCGCGGCGGATAACCAACTTGAGTCCCGACCATTTTTCGTCGACGGCGCAGACCTTGACGTCGACGAGACCGAGCGGCAGGGCGATGTCGCGGACGACGTCCTCGGTGATCTCGGTCGGCAGCTTTGCGGCCCGCTTGTACCACGAGACCCAGATCGAGCCGTCCTGGCGTATGACGCCGCGATACTCTGCCAGCCGGCGCGCGAGATCGTCGCGGCTGTTTGTAAAGAGGTGAATGATGTCGACGCCCGCGCGCG
Organism: Pyrinomonadaceae bacterium; assembly: GCA_046313635.1. Taxonomy (GTDB): domain Bacteria; phylum Acidobacteriota; class Blastocatellia; order Pyrinomonadales; family Pyrinomonadaceae; genus OLB17. The sequence goes on from JBKBYA010000008.1 coordinate 16,759, forward strand.
GCCCGCTCGTAAGCGTGACGCCGGCGGGCAGAGGCTCGACGAGTTGGCGATAGTTTGACGGAGCGTTGACCGTCGCGACGGACGAGCCTTGTTTGATGCCGAGCTTTTTGGCGAGCGGCGTGCCCGAATAACCGGCCGTCATCTCGTCATCACCACGACCTGCCGCTCGCGCGGGCCGTCAAACTCGCAAAGGTAAATTCCCTGCCAGCGGCCGAGCAGAAGCTCGCCGTCTGCAAACGGCACGGTCACGCTCGACCCGACAAGCGTCGTCTTGATGTGCGCGTCGGAGTTGTGCTCCGCATGGCGAAAGTTCGGCTCGTACTGCGGTATCAGCCGCCGCAGAAATCCGAGCATGTCCGACTGCACGTCGGGGTCGGCATTCTCGTTTACGGTCAGCCCGCAGGTCGTGTGCTGCGTGAATGCGACGCAGATGCCTTGGCCGCCTGCGTCGCGGACGACACGCGCGACGTCGCCGGTGATATCGATCATCTCCTCGCGGCCGCGAGAGGCGACCTTCAGTGTCCTCATCAAAAACTCTCCGCGGCGGCAATTATAGCAGAGCCCTCGCGGCGCGACGGCCGCCTGATCGGCCGCCGATTTTTGGCGAGGCCCATAGCTGTTAAACTCGATGAAAAGATCTATCAGGGAGATTTGCGAATGACATTCTTACGACTCGTTCCCGCCGCGCTCGCCGCGATCGCCGCGTTCACCATTCTGGCCGCCGGACAAAACCGCTTCGAAGGATATTCTTTCACTCTCGACGCCGACGAGAGCGGCTCGTGCCCGATCCGATACCTGCCCAGCTCGGGCGGCAAGAATCGCGTCGACGTCTTTATCGCCGGCACAGGCCTGCGAACTCCGGCGACCGGCCTGCGCGGCTGCAGCGAGAGCACGGTCAACGGGAATACGGTCAATCCAAACAGTCTCGGCCAATGGTGTTTTGAGGGCGGCGAGGGCTTTTACGAGATACGTCTGACCAATTCGGACTCTTATCTCTGGTACCCGGTCACGCGCGAGACGGGCTTTTACAACGTCAAGGACTTTCGCCCCGTACGCCGGGCGCAGGTGCCGTCGCCTCAGCAGTACACGTTCGAGGAGCCGGCCGATTACACGCGTACGATCAAGAACGCCGTCGTCTATATAGCGTCGCGTCTCGGCGGCACGCTGCGATTTCCCGATGGCGACTACGTCGTCGGCACGCTCGACGGCAATCGCCGCGACCCCAACTTTAAGGGAATCACGCTCCCGTCGGGCATCACCGTCGAAGGAGCCAGCTCGAATTACTCGCTCACGACCACCACGCTCCCGTCACGACTAAGCGCCGCACGCATACGGCTTCGCAATACGAATCAGGCGATCTTTCGCATCGGCGGCTGCACCAACGCCGTCACGCTGCGCAACCTCGAGCTGCTCGGCAACGCGCCATTTGCCGGCGAATCGCAGCGCGACTTTACGGGCACCTACGGCGTCGAAGGCCTGGGCAAATGGGCGATCGACCCGGTCAGCAAATCGCAGTCGCCAAACTCGAGCCAAGTGCTGCGATTCGAGAATATGACGTTCCAAAATTTTGACCGGGCCATCTACGTGCACAACGTGAACGAGGAACGCTGCAACCCGGCCGATCAGGTGTGCAACCAGTGGCAGTTTGACTATGTGCTTGTCGACCACGGGCTGTTTCTCTTTAACCGCACGGGCATCTGGATCGACACGTACAACACCGACTGGAAGGTGACGAATACGTTCTTTCAATACGCGGCATGGATGGCGCCGGGCGACGGCATCCGCGTGCGCAAGGCCGGGTCCTTGCTGCTCGAGCAGACCTTTGGCGGCGGCACCGACTACACATCGGGGATCGGCGGGACGTTTCTCAATATCGATACGATCGGGACCGTCACGATCATCAGCTCGGGCTCCGAGCGCGGCAAGCGAAGCATCTACACCAACCCGCTCGGCGCCGTCTCGTCGATGATGATGACCGTGATCGGCAGCGCCTTTGGCGATCGCGTCGAGCTCAACGGTCGGATGAACTACATCTCGACCGGGAACTTTTACGGCCCGCGAACGATCTTTGCCGAGCCGAACGTGAACATCACCTCGACCGGCGATCGCTTTTGCTACGACCCGCTTGCGCTCGCCGATCGCTGCGTCGACGAGGCCGGCCGGCCGGTGAGCGAGCCGGGAATTACGGGCGGCCGCGTGATGTTTCAGACGGGCCGAGTCGGCGAGGGCTCGGGCCGCAACCGCATCGAGAGCCGGCCAAACTTTTTCGGCTACAACGTCGAGCTCGGCAACGGCCTGATGCAGTACGACCCGAACGTGACATTCCGCGACATCACCGCGTGGGCCGCCGGCACGCCGGACCGCCCCCCGGTCAAGGACGGCGCGCTCGTTTACTGCAAGGACTGCCGCCGCAGCCCGAACGGGACTTGTTCGCAGGGCACGGCCGGTACCGACGGCGCGTTTGCCAAGCGCATCAACGGCCAGTGGCGGTGTGATTGATGGTAGCCGGTAGTCAGTAGAAAGAGACGGAGCACGGGCCGGTCGTGAAGTTTTTCGCGGCCGGCCCGACGTTTGTTTTGCTGCTGAAATTGATTAATTCCGGCGGGTCGTCGATAATTTCTAACTTTGGTATCAGCTCGGATTTTTTAGCTCGCCCACAAACATTAAGCGAAGCATTATCGAAATAACAAAACGTGTTTCCGATACGAATGGAAACACCTGATCGAAAACCATATGAATGAATACGTGATCTATCTGGTGCCTGGCTTCGGCATCCTGGGCCTCTTTGTCATGGCCTTAAAGTCCGCGTGGGTCGGCAAACAGGACGCCGGCGAAAAGAACATGCAGGACCTTGCCAAGCACATCGCCGACGGCGCGATGGCGTTTCTCAAGGCCGAGTGGAAGGTGCTCAGCATCTTTGTCGTGATCACCGCGGCTCTCCTTGCCTATTCGGGGACCGTGCACGAGGTCAACGGCCGCGCGATCCATTCGCACTGGCTGATCGCCGTGGCATTCGTCATCGGAGCGGTCTTTTCGGCGACGGCCGGCTATATCGGAATGAAGGTCGCGACCAAGGCGAATGTCCGCACGACGCAGGCCGCTCGCACGAGCTTGAAAAAGGCTTTGGCAGTTTCGTTCACCGGCGGCACGGTGATGGGACTCGGCGTGGCGAGCCTCGCGGTGTTTGGCTTGGGGTCGCTGTTCATCGCGTTTCTCGCGATCTTTCGTGAGCTCGGGCCCAATCAGGTCCGCACGGCGATCGAAGTGCTGACCGGTTTCTCGCTCGGTGCCGAGTCGATCGCTCTCTTTTCGCGCGTCGGCGGCGGCATCTACACCAAGGCCGCAGACGTCGGCGCCGATCTCGTCGGCAAGGTCGAGGCCGGCATTCCCGAGGACGACGTCCGCAATCCCGCGACGATCGCCGACAACGTCGGTGACAACGTGGGCGACGTCGCCGGTATGGGCGCCGACCTTTTCGGATCGTATGTCGCGACCATCCTCGCGACGATGGTGCTCGGTCAGGAGATCTTCGTTCGCGACGCCGTCGGCGGAATGTCGCCGATCCTTTTGCCGATGATCATCTGCGGGCTGGGCCTCGTCTTCTCGATCGTCGGGACCTTTTTTGTACGAATCAAGGACGACAGGTCGAGCGTGCAGGCCGCACTCAATCTCGGCAACTGGTCGTCGATCATCTTTACGGTCGTCGCGTCGTACTTTGTCGTGATGTGGCTGCTGCCCGCCGGGCAGATCACGCTTCGTTCAAATTCCTTTACTCGAATGGACGTCTTTTACGCGATCGTCGTCGGCACGTGCGTCGGCGCGATCATGAGCTACGTCACCGAGTACTACACCGCGATGGGCAAAAAGCCGGTCAACTCGATCGTGCAGCAGTCGTCCACCGGTCACGCGACCAACATCATCGGCGGCCTCTCGGTCGGCATGAAGTCGACCGTCATCCCGATCCTAACGCTCGCGGCCGGCATCGTGCTGTCGTACTACTTCGCCGGTCTCTACGGCGTCGCGATCGCGGCGGCCGGAATGATGTCGACGACCGCGATGCAGCTCGCGATCGATGCATTCGGCCCGATCGCCGACAACGCCGGCGGCATCGCCGAGATGAGTCAGCTGCCGCCCGAGGTTCGCGAGCGCACCGACATTCTCGACGCGGTGGGCAACACGACCGCCGCGACCGGTAAAGGCTTTGCGATCGCATCGGCCGCGCTGACGGCGCTCGCGCTGTTCGCGGCATTCGTCGGTATCGCGGGCATCGACCGGATCGACATCTACAAGGCCAACGTCCTCGCCGGGCTGTTTGTCGGCGGAATGATCCCGTTCATCTTCTCGGCCCTCGCGATCCAGGCCGTCGGCCGCGCGGCGATGGACATGGTGCAGGAGGTTCGCCGGCAATTCCGTGAGATACCCGGCATCATGGAATACAAGGCCGAGCCCGAATACGAGCGCTGCGTCGAGATCTCGACCAAGGCCTCGATCCGCGAGATGCTGATGCCGGGTGCGATCGCCCTGATCACGCCGGTCCTTATCGGATTTACGTTCGGACCGGAGGTCCTCGGCGGCACGCTTGCGGGCGTGACCGTCTCGGGCGTGCTGATGGGAATGTTCCAGAACAACGCCGGCGGCGCATGGGACAACGCCAAGAAGTCGTTCGAGAAAGGCGTCGAGATCAACGGCGAGATGTTCTACAAAAAGAGCGAGCCGCACAAGGCCTCGGTCACCGGCGACACGGTCGGCGATCCTTTCAAGGACACGTCGGGCCCGTCGATGAACATCCTCATCAAGCTGATGTCGATCGTCTCGCTGATCATCGCACCGTACATTTACGGCATCGGCCAGTAAGGCTCAGATCGAGCTGCAACGAAAGAGGCTGCCTGAATAGGCGGCCTCTTTTGCATTTCCCTCCCTTGCTGTTGTGCGGTGCGATCCAACTGTTCTGCCGCAGTGCCGTGCGGAAGGCCGCTCTCTTCCGGCAATCTTCTTGCGGCTTTGCCGCGAGGAACATTGGAAGCGCTATCGGAAACGCAGGGCCTTTCTGCACGGCGCCGCGCGAGCATCCTCTGAGACAGCCTCTTTTTTTGTCTTAAGTTTGACTCGTTCCCGCTTCGGGACTATTTTTGGTGAATCCCAAAAACATATGACCGCGTCGGAAAAGGGCTCTTTCGGTCACTACCAGATCCGCTCGCTCATCGGCTCAGGCGGAATGGGCGAAGTTTATCTGGCCGACGACACACGCCTCGGGCGCAAGGTCGCGATCAAGTTCCTGAACGAAAAGTACAGCAAGGACGAGGACCTGCTGAGCAGATTCATCCAGGAGGCCAAGGCCGCGTCGGCGCTAAATCATCCGAACCTGATCACCGTTTACGAGATCGGCGAGCACGACGGCTCGCACTACATGGCCGCCGAATACATCGACGGCCAGACGCTGCGCGAGCGAATGAAGACGCGGCTCACATTCGACGACGCGCTGTCGATCGCGGTGCAGACGGCCGAGGCCCTGTCGGCCGCGCATCAGGCCGGGATAGTCCATCGCGACATCAAGCCCGAGAACATAATGGTCAGGCCTGACGGCTATGTGAAGGTGCTCGACTTTGGCCTCGCAAAGCTGTCCGAGATCGCCGACAGCGGCGGCGAAGAGGAAACTCGCAAGCTGGTCAAAACAAATCCCGGCGTCGTGATGGGCACCGTCTCGTATATGTCGCCCGAGCAGGCCCGCGGCAAATCGACCGACGCGCGGTCGGATGTATTCAGCTTCGGCGTGGTGCTGTACGAGATGCTGACGGGCAAGACGCCATTCAACGGCGAGACGATGACCGACACCTTGTCGTCGATCATCAGCACCGAGCCGCAGCCGCTCACGTCGCTCGCGCCGCACCTGCCGCGCGAGCTGCAGCGTATCGTCCAAAAGACGCTGAAGAAAAAGCGCGACCAGCGCTACCAATCGACCCGCGATCTGCTCGTCGACCTCAAAGAGCTCCGCGACGAACTTCGTCTCGAGGCCAAGCTCGAGCAGACGGCCGTGCCCAACCGGCCCGACGCCGATTCGGGCAAGACGAGCGCCCCGCGTTACGCGACGAGCTCCGGCGGGCGCTCGCGCGACTCGATACTGCTCACCGAATTTGAGAATTCGACCGGCGAGCCCATATTCGACCAGACCCTCAAGATGGCGCTCGCCTACTCGCTCGCGCAGTCGCCTTTTCTCGACATCGTCCCGGATTCAAAGGTTTCGCAGACGCTGCGGCTGATGGGCCGCAAGCCCGACGAGCGGGTCACCAAAGAGCTCGGCGAGGAGATCTGCATGCGGCAGAATCTCAAGGCCTTTATCACGGGCTCGATCACCAAATTCGGCGAGATCTACGTCCTCTCGCTCGAGGCGATCAATGCACGCAACAACGAGAGCCTCGGCCGGCAGTTTGAGCAGGTGAATTCGCGCGAGGACGTGCTCAACGCCCTCACGCGCGCCGCCGCCGGCCTGCGCGAAGGGCTCGGCGAGAGCCTCGGCTCGATCGAAAAGTTCAACGTCCCGAGCGAGTCGATCACGACGTCGTCGCTCGAGGCCCTAAAGATCTTCGTTCTCGGCCGCGAGCAGATCGTCAACGGCCGGCAGTTCGAGGCGATACCGTTTTACAAAAAGGCTCTGGAGCTCGATCCAAAATTTGCCCTCGCGTACACCGAGCTCGCGGTCGTCTATCGAAACACCGATCAATGGAAGCTCGCCGCCGAGATGACGCGCAAGGCCTACGAGCTGCGCGACGCGGTCAGCGAGAGCGAGAAGCTCCGCATCACGTACTACTTTCACAACTTCGTCAACGGCGAGCTCGACAAGGCGATCGACACGCTCGAGCTGTGGCGAAATACGTATCCGAATTTTGTCGTCTCGTACGTCAGCCTCTCGGACTCGATGGAGCGGATCGGGCAGTCGGAAAAGGCGGTCGTGTTTGCTCGAGAAGGCATCAGGATCGATCCGAACTACGCGACGATCTACATGAATCTCGTCGAGTCGCTCGTCTCGCTCGGCCGTTACGACGAGGCCAAGGAAACGTGCCGGCTCGCCTTTGAACGCAAGCTCGACGGGACGTACTTTCACCTCTTCCCGCTGCTGATCGCCTTTATCGAAAACGACCAGGCGGCCGTAGAGAACGATCTCCGTTGGTTCTCCGGCCGCGACGACGAACATATCGCGTTCGACGTACAGGCCCGTGCGGCGGCGGTAAAAGGCCAGTGGCGAAAGGCGCAGGACTACTCGCGGCGTTCGGTCGATCTCGCGACGCACACCAACGCGCTTGAGGTCGCGGGCAAGTACGCGGCCGAGCAGGCGGTGCGTGTCGTCTTTTGGAGCTCGGGCGGAGGTCTGCCTTCGACTAACGACGCGACGCTGCGCTCGGTACTGCGGGCACAGACGAACAAGGCCCTCAGCCTCGAGCGAGGTCAAATGGTCGTCCTGACCGTGGCGCTCGCTCTCGCGCTTGCAGGTCAATCGGACGAGGCGACGAGCCTGCTCGAGGAGGCGATGGCCGACCGGCCCAAAGACACTCTGCTCAAGCACCTCTGGGCCCCGACGATCAGGGCCGCGCTGTGGCTGCAGGCGGGCAAGATAAAAGAAGCGGTCGAGGAGCTCGAGATCACCGAGCGGCTGGAGAAGGCCGGCGAGTTCATCCCGCAATACCTGCGTGGGCTGGCACTCTTAAAGCTCGGAAGGAAACGCGACGCCGCGCACGAATTCGACAAGATCCTAAACAACCGAGGCGAGGCCCCGCTGTCGTCGCTCTACTCCCTCGCGCGCCTCGGCCGCGGCCGCGCGACGGGGGACAAGGGCGATTACGAAACATTTCTCGAGATGTGGTCGGACGCCGACAAGGATATGCCGGCGCTCATCGCCGCACGCGCCGAGTACGAGGCGCTCGCCTAACGCTTCATCAACTCAACGAACTGCTCAAACAGATATTCTGAATCATGCGGTCCCGGCGCCGACTCGGGATGATACTGCACGGAAAAGACGGGCAGCTTTTTGTGTTTCAGGCCGGCGACGGTGTTGTCGTTGAGGTTGACGTGCGTTACCTCGACCTCGGGCGGCAAGCTGGCGGCGTCGACGGCAAAGCCGTGATTGTGCGAGGTGATCTCGATCTTTCCGGTCTCGAGATTCTTGATCGGCTGGTTGCCGCCCCGGTGGCCGAATTTTAGCTTGTAGGTTCGACCGCCGAAGACCTGACCGAGTATCTGATGCCCGAGGCAGATCCCGAACATCGGCACCTCGGTCTCGGTCAGCTTTTTGATCTCGGCGACGACCTGCTTCATCGACGCGGGATCGCCCGGGCCGTTCGAGAGAAATATGCCGTCTGGCTTGAGCGCGAGGATCTTGTCGGCCGGCGTGTCGGCCGGGACGACCGTGACGCGGCAGCCGAACTTTGCAAACTCGCGCAGGCTGTTTGTCTTGACGCCGAAGTCGTACGCGACGACGTGAAACCTGGCGTCGGCCGCCGCCGGATAATCGAATTCTTTATCGATCGTGACGGCACTCGCTAGCTCGCGATCCTGCATCGGCGGCGACGCGAGAACCTTTTGCAGCAAGCTCCCGGCGTCAAGATCGACGGTCGAGATGCCGGCCCGCATCGCGCCCTTGTCGCGGATGTGACGGACGAGCGCCCGCGTGTCGATGTGCTCGATGCCGACTATCTTGTTCTTCTTAAGATAGCTGTCGAGCGTGTCGCCTGCCCGCCAGTTTGACGCGATGCGGCTCGCCTCACGGACGACAAAGCCCTCGACCCACGGTCGACGCGATTCGACGTCCTCGTCGTTGACGCCGTAATTGCCGATCATCGGATACGTCATACAGACGATCTGACCGGCATACGACGGGTCGGTCAGGATCTCCTGATACCCGGTCATCGACGTGTTAAAGACCATCTCGCCAAAGGTCTCGCCGTCGGCGCCAAAAGACGCACCGTGAAAAGTGCGTCCGTCCTCGAGAACTAGCAATGCTTTTTTACTCAGATTCACTGATACCCGATTTTAGCGTTCGTCGGGCTCGCCCGCAATTTCGGGCGTCTTTTGATCGGCCGGCAGGTTCGTCTCGCCGTGCTCGATAAAGCCCATCTGATCGGGCTTCCAGTAGCGGAAAAAGGCCTTGCCGTAAATGTACTTTTCGGGCACGAGGCCCCAATATCTCGAGTCGGACGAATTGTCGCGATTGTCGCCCATCACGAAATAGTGATGGTCCTCGACCCTCTTCACGATGTTGTCGCGAAGGTTCTGGTTGTGCTCGCTGTCGAGATAAGGCTCGTCGAGCTCGGTGCCGTTGATAAAGACCTTGCCGCCGCGGACCTCGACCGTCTCGCCTGGCAATCCGATGATGCGCTTGACGTACGATTTGTCGGGGTCGTTCGGGTACCAAAAGACGACGACGTCGCCACGCTGCAGGTGCCCCCAGCTGACGCTCTGGATCTTATAATAAACCAGCTTGTTTACGAGCAGCCGCTCGCCGTCGTTCAGCTGCGGCAGCATCGACGTCCCCTCGACGACGACAGGCTGCACAAAAAACACGCCGACGAGGATAAAGACGACGATGATCAAAAAGATGTCGCGAAACAGCTTTAGTCCCTCAAGCCAGAAACCCTGACGAAGCTGGCGGGCCGGCACGACGACCTCGATATCGCCGTCGTCCGAGGGCGCGACCGTGCCAAACTCGAATTGGTCTTTCCGTCTGAAATCGAACATAATCTGGCCTTTCGATGCCGAGCGCGAGAGCGGCCGTTGCCGGTGCCGTCCCAATAGAATAATCAGTCGTAAACGCCTGTGCTGTCAAAGGAAATCTGATGTGCCGGGCCGCGCCGCAGGCCGCCTTGTTCAACTATGAAAACACGCATTCTGACAGCGGCGGTCGCACTGCCCGTGCTGATCGCCTCGATCGTCCTGCCGTCGTGGTATCGCGAGACGGTCTGGATCTTTGTGATCATCGCGGCGCTGGCCCTTGGGGCCGGTCTCTTCGAGTTTTACTCGCTCTCGAAAAAGCTCGAGCTCAAGGCCGACGCGGCCGTCGCGTACCTCGGAGCGGCGGCCTTGTTCGCCGTGTTTCTTTTGGACGCTCCGACGACGTCGCCGGACCTCGTTCTGATCGTGCTCGCGGCGTTTGTGATCGCGGTGCTGATCACGCAGACATTCCGCTTTCAGCGCGATTTTTCAAAGATGCTCGCGGGCGTCGGCGTGACCGTGATCGGCGTGCTTTACATCGCCTTTCTCGGCGGGTATCTCGTCGCGACGCGGGTCGGTTTTGAGACGCATCCAAACCTGTCGACGCATCTGCTCGGTTACTTCTTTCTGGTGATAATGGGCTCGGACACGGGTGCGTACTTCGCTGGGCGAGCGTTCGGCAAGCACAAGCTTGCGCCCAAGATCTCGCCGGGCAAGACATGGGAAGGTCTCGCCGGCGGGCTCATCGCGGCCGCGGCGTTTGCGGCCCTGTCGACCGTTTGGTTCTTTCCGGAGCTTGGGTATCAGGCCTCGATCCCGCTCGCGCTTGTGCTGGCCGGCGTCGGCGTGCTCGGCGATCTTGCCGAGAGCGCTCTCAAACGCGGGGCAGGAGCAAAGGACGCCGCAAGCATCCTGCCCGGCCACGGCGGTTTGCTCGATCGGCTCGACAGCCTGCTCCTTGGAGCGCCGATCCTTTACTACTTCGCAAGATCCTATTTTGGCGGATGAACTCCGCGAGCGGCCCGAGCAAATGCAGATGCGCCCGCAGAGGCGAGTCGCCCGTCACACCGCCGCCGCCGATGCTCGGCCGCGATGGTTTGCAAACGCGAGAGGCCGTCCTGTACTATCTTGCTCAGTTATTCAGGTGTGATGAACGCACTTCGATCCGACGACAATAATTCGTAGGCGAGAACGCAAGGAGTGACTTAGCGTTCCGCCTTTCGATGCGTCCGAAGATCGAAAGGCGTTTTTTGTTTTTATGCTCGATATTCTGGGAAGCTTGGAGAGAACTCACACGTGCGGCGAGCTGCGCGGGTCTGACGTCGGCAGGCACGTCGTGCTGATGGGCTGGGTCGCAAAGAAGCGCGACTTTGGCGTATTTACCTTTATCGACCTTCGCGACCGCGAGGGCGTGACGCAGGTCGTCGTCAGTTCTGAGACTGCGGCGGAGGCGCATGCCAAAGCCAAGAACATCCGCGGCGAATTTGTCATCGCCGTCAAAGGCGAGGTCGTCGCGCGCGAAGAAGGCACGCACAACCCGAAGCTCGCGACCGGCGATATCGAGATCAAGGTCGCCGAGCTGCTCGTGCTGAACGACGCTAAGGTGCCGCCCTTCCAGCTCGAGGTCGCCGGCTCGGAGAATCTCGCAAGCGAAGACACGCGTCTCAAGTATCGCTATCTCGACCTGCGCCGGCCCGCGCTGCAGTACAACCTGCGTATGAGGGCAAAGGCCGTCGCCAAGATACGCGAGTATTTCGACGCTCGCGGGTTCATCGAGATCGAGACGCCGATACTGCTCAAGTCGACTCCCGAGGGCGCACGCGACTTTATCGTGCCGTCGCGCATTCATACGGGCAAGTTCTTTGCTCTGCCGCAGAGCCCTCAGATCTTGAAGCAGATCACGATGATCGCGGGCCTCGACCGCTACTACCAGATCGCGCGGTGCTTCCGCGACGAAGACCTGCGTGCGGACCGCCAGCCCGAATTCACGCAGCTCGATATGGAGATGTCATTCGTCAATCGCGAGCAGGTCTATCGCGAAATGGAAGGGATGTTCAACCACGTGCTGCAGCTCATCGACGTGCGTTTGCCGGACGAATGGCCGCGAATGACCTACGCCGAAGCGATGCGCCGCTACGGCTCGGACAAGCCGGACCTGCGGTTTGGAATGGAGCTGCAGGACCTCTCCGACACGCTCCGGAATACCGACTTTGCTCCCTTTGCCGAGACGCTCGCCAAAGGCGGCGAGATCAAATGCATCGTCGCAAAGGGCAAGGCCGACTATTCGCGCAAGCAGACCGATGAACTTCAGGAATTTGTAAAGCGCTACGGCGCGTCGGCCCTTGCGTGGATCAAGCTCGGTCAGGAAGGGACTACGTCTTCGCTGCTCAAAGTGCTCGGCGAAGCAAAGATCGACGAGCTTGCCTCAAAGGCCGGCGCCGAAAAAGGCGATGCCGTTCTTATCGTGGCCGGCAAAAAGTCCGTCGTCGCCGCCGCGCTCGGGGCGCTGCGTGTCGAGATCGCTCGGCGTGAGGACTTGATCGCACGCGACCGGTACGAGTGTTTGATCGTGACGGAATTCCCGATGTTCGAGCACGACGACGAGACGGACGTTTACGTCGCGGCACATCATCCCTTCACGTCGCCGATGGACGAGGACCTCGAGCTCTTTAAGACGGCCGTCAACGACCCGTCGCGGCATCATCTGCTCGGACAGGTGCGGGCCAAAGCTTACGACGCGGTGATCAACGGCTACGAATGCGCGGGCGGTTCGATCCGCATTCACCAAAAGGAGATCCAGGACCTGAATTTCAAAGCGCTCGGGATGACGCCCGAAAAGGCACGCGAGAGATTCGGCTTTTTCCTCGACGCGCTCGAGTACGGCACGCCGCCGCACGGCGGTTTCGCGGCCGGCATCGAGCGGACGTGTATGATCCTCTGCGGTACGGAGAACATCCGCGACGTGATGGCCTTTCCAAAGACCGCTTCGGCTCAGGACCTGATGATGGACTCGCCGGGAGAGGTCGACGAGGCGCAACTTGCTGAGCTGGGGATCGAGATCTCGCCGACCGCCGACCGTACCGGCGGGCGTTGATCTCCAACATTAACGGCCGGTTTGATTGAACTAAAAAGACACTCGAGGCGTAGAATCAGACTAGCGATGCCGTCAAAATACGACACAAATCCTCTGGACCCCGAGTTTCCCGAAAAAGCGCGTGCCGCGTCGGCAGCCGACGCGGGCGGAGAGACCCGGGTTCTCGGCCGCGACCGAGGCCCCGAGACCAACCGCCTCTTTGAGCCCGCGGCGCAGACGGCTCCGGCCGACGAGCAGACGACGCGGCGATTTGCCGATGACGATCCGCGTTTCGCCGCGAGCTACCCGCCGCCGCCGCTCAATGATCCTTACAACGGTCAATTCGTTCCGGCCGATCACAGGGCGGCGGGCGCGGTCGATATGTCTCGCAGCGGCTCGCGAAAGGTCGAGAAGATCGGCCTGCCCGAGAACATCCTGACGGCCGTGCCGTACCTCCCGATCACGCTCGGGATGATCGCGGGACTCCTGATCCTGCTTTTTGTCCCGAAGACCGAACCAAAGGTCCGTTTTCACGCAGCTCAGGGTTTGGCCGCTCATCTGGCGATACTTCTGATCACGTCGATCCTCGGGATATTCAGCGACTGGACCGGCATCGCCGGTGCCGCGAGCACGATCTTTACGATCGTTACGACCGTGATGCTCATCGTCTTCGCGGTCAAGGCCTGGAAAGGCAAGCCGGTGCACATCGAGTCGGTGGACGATCTGACCAATTGGCTAGAGGACAAGATCGGCCCGATAAAGACCGACCAGTGACATCGAGGCAGCCGGAGAGTATGTACTGTTCTGCGTGCGGGGCACAGATCGCCGAGGCTCTCAACTTCTGCAGCCGCTGCGGCACACCGAGTGAAAGGAACTTCACTTCCGAACCCGACCCGGCTCGCCGGACGCTGGTCATCGGCGCGTCGGTGATCGGGGTCGTCGGCCTAATGGTTCTGATGCCGCTGATGCGAACTCTGCTGCAGAGCCGGCTCGAGACGCCCGCCGTAGTAATGATCCTCTTGGCCTACCTCGTCACGCTGATGATCATGTTTTCGGTAACGATGGGAATGGCGTGGAGATCGTCGGGCGCGAGCGGCCCCGGCCGGGGACGACAAAAGAAGACCGACGACACGCCTGACGCGGTCTATCGCCCGCCGGCGTCATTTCGCGCGATAGATACGGCCCAGCTTCATCCGGGCGAGCCTGGCTTTGGCAGTGTCACCGACTCGACGACGCGGATGAAGGCAGAGCTTCCGACCGCCGACGCTCGAAGCGCCTATTCACCGCCTCACGCCGCGATCCCGCCGCCCTCGATCACAAACCCTCTCGACGAGTTTCGCGAACCCGCCAGCGTCACCGAGTCCACGACGAGAACGCTCGGCAAGGTGTCTATCGAACGCAACAAATAGCGGCAGAAACCCGAACGTCGTCGCCGGCCGCGGACGGCCCGCCCGGATCAAAATGCTCCGCCCGCGTCGTGTGCGTACGGCGTCGCACGACGCGGGGCGGAGCATGCCTTGTGCACGATGCAGTTCGCGGGTTTCAGCTGCCGATCGTCTCTCGCAGCATCACGGCGTAATCGCGGATCAGCCTTTCGCCGTCGCCGACAAATACCGATCCGTGCATCGACGCGACCGTCTTTGGCTTTAGATCGGCGATGCGCTGGAGCTCGCCGTCCGTCCGCGGCGTGTACGGCAGATAGTTGGCGAGCGGCCCGGCCTGCATTTCGGTGATGGTCGCCTGGGCCCGACCGACGATATCGGTCGACGTGAGCGGCTCGACATCGCCGTTCTGATGCAGCACGTCCGAACAGAAGAGAGTCGCGGTCGTCTCCTCGAACAGCATTCCTGCCTCCCAGCAGTGCGGCACATGCGGCGTCGCTAGAAATCTGAATCGACGCTGTCCGGTCGACAGCGTGTCGCCGTCATTCATCCCAAGCGCGGGATTGGCCTGCGCAAAATCGTCGACGCTGACGAGCTTGCCGACCATGCTGCAGACGGCGGCGGCATTCGAGGCAACTGTCTGCCACTCGTTAAGCGAGCCGCACTCGTCCGCCTCGAAGTGACTGAAGCCGATCCACCGAAGCTTAACCGGATCGATCAGCGTCGCGACCGCCTCGTGCACGATCGGAAACAGATATCGCATTCCGGTATGGAACAGCAGCGGCTCGTCGTCGCGGACGAGGAACTGGCTAAAACCCAAATTGTCCTTTTCGAGAAATGTGTTGATCCTAAAAATGTCCGGAGCGATCTCCATAACGGTTGCTTTCATAAGTAACGCCTCCGATCGTCTGCCGGCCAGCGGCCGCCAAATATCTACGCGGGTTTCGCCGCCGGAAAGGATCAGTCACGCCGTCGCCGTCTCGGGCTGCAGCGGCCGCCCGCGCCGCTCGAGCCTGACCTTGATCAGCGCGTTGACGACGAGGTAGATCGCGAGGACGATCAGCGCGAGCGACGAGACGCCGTTGATCAGCTTTGAGTCAAAGCCCGCGGCCGCGCGAAAGTTGCCGATCACGAGCGAGCCGAGCGCCCACAGCGTTATCACGAGCACGAAAAGCATCGGAATGAGCGTGAACGCGATCCGCTTGCGGGCCTGATAGAGCCACACCGTGATCGAAAGCAGCGTGAGCGCAGCCAGAAGCTGATTGGACGCGCCGAAGAGCGTCCAAAAATCGAGGTACGATCCGGGCTTTGCGAAAAAGATCAAGAGGAAAGGCACGGCGCCGGTCCCGACAGTTCCGATCACCGCGCCGATGCGGCCCGGGATCCCGAAAAGCTCCTGGACGATGTACCGGCCGAGCCTCATCGAGACGTCGAGCGTGTCAAAGACGAATGTCGAGAACGCCATCGCACCGAACGTGATCGCGAACTGCAGATTCTCCTTTCCGATCACCAGCGTCAAAAAGCTGCCGATTCCGTTGCCGTAGATCTTGCCGGCCGACAGATTGCGGCCGTCGGGCCCGACCAGAGAGCCGCTCGTCGCGACCATCACGGTGACGAGCGCGATAAAGGCGACAAAACCCTCGGCCAGCATCGCCCCGTAGCCGACCGGACGCGTATGCGACTCTTTGTCGATCTGTTTCGAGGTCGTCCCGGAACAGACGAGGCCGTGAAAGCCCGAGCAGGCGCCGCAGGCGATCGTGACGAAAAGGAAAGGGAACAGCATTCCCGTCATCCCGCCGACGTCAAACGACTTGAACGCCGGCTGCTGGATCGAGTAGCCGCCAAAGAATATCCCGATCACGCCGAGAGCGATCGCCGTGTAGAGCACGAATCCGCCGAGATAGCCGCGCGGCTGCAGGAGCGCCCAGACCGGCACTAGCGACGCGATGACGCAGTAAACAAGGATCGCGACCGACCAGCTCAGGTGGCTGAAATTCAAAACGTGCGAGTACATCGTACCGACCCACGACAGCGCAAACGTCGCCGGCACAAAAATGATCGTCACGAGCCACAGCGGCGGCCGAAGAAATCTCTCGACCAGACCGAGCACGATCGACAAACCGAGATACAGAACGCTCGCCATCGCGACGGCTCCGCCGGGATTGAATCGCGTCTCGCCGACGAGAGCCTCGTCGCCGGCGACGAACGTCCCGGCCGTGATATCCGTAAAGGCGACGATCACGTAAACGAGCGCGATCCAGATAAATCCCATCATCGCCCGGCCCGCTCCGGTGCCGAGCTTCTCTTTTGTGATCTCCGCGATCGACTGCGCCCCGTGACGGACCGACGAGGCGAGCGCCGAAAAGTCGTGCACCGCGCCGATCAGCACCACGCCGAGCGCGATCCAAAGCAGGCACGGCAGCCACCCGAAAGCGAGACACGCGATGATCGGCCCCGCGATCGGCCCGGCCGCCGCGATCGCCGAAAAGTGCTGGCCAAAGAGGTAGAACGGCTTTGTCGGCACAAAATCCTCGCCGTCGTTGACACGATTGGCCGGCGTGGCGTTATCGTCGTCGAGCCTGAACTGCCGCGCGATCCAGCGGCCGTACGCGAAGTAACCGAAGACGAGCCAAGCCAGAAACACGATCGCAAGAATTGTGAGCATAAGGATCCGCGTTAGAAGTCGAAATGTCGCAAAAGACGGGTAAATTTACGACACCGCCGACCACGGATTCAACTGCCCGGCCGCGGCGGGTGAATCTTGACAGTGATTTATTGATTATTTATTCTGCTTCACGACAATCAGGCAAGGGGAGTAGGTAGCCCTCGCGGTCCTTTGAAACCGTCAATACGAGCGATCCCGGCGATCGCTCCGGTTCGAAGGCAAAGTATCGAGACCTTGCGTGCGACACAAATTCAATGTGTCCCGCGCGAGGTTTTTACTTTTGCGGGAACAGGATCTTGGAGGTTCTGTGGTTAGTCTATTTCCTTTTACGGATTATTGGTGGTTCTACGGTCTGTTCACGCTGTTTGTGCTGGGAATGCTGGCACTCGACCTCGGCGTGTTTCACCGCAAGGAGCACACCGTCACGTTCAAAGAAGCGAGCGTCTGGACGGGCGTCTGGATCGTCCTCGCGCTGGCCTTCAATTACTTCATATACCGATATGCGCTCTGGAAGTTTCCGCAGGACGCGCGGCTCGCGGCCATGCCCGGGTTTGATCCCGACCTCGCCGCATGGAATGTCTCGCTCGAGTTCCTGACGGGCTACGTCGTCGAAAAATCGCTGTCGGTCGACAACATCTTTATCTTTGTCGTCGTCTTTGCGTACTTTGCGATCCCTAGGATCTATCAGCACCGCGTGCTGTTTTACGGGATCATCGGTGCGCTTATCTTCAGGGCGATCTTTATCGGCGCAGGATCGTGGCTGATGCAGTTCCACTGGGTGATCTATCTCTTTGGCGGGTTTCTCATCCTGACGGGCGTCAAGATGATGTTCGGGACGGAGACGGAGATCGAGCCCGAAAAGAACTTTCTCATCCGCACGTTCAAGCGCTTTATGCCGGTCACTCACACGCTTCGCGGCAAGCATTTCTTTGTTAGAGAGGGCGGCCGCTGGGCGGCGACGCCGCTGTTCATCGCGCTGCTCTTCCTTGAATTCACCGACGTCATATTCGCCGTCGATTCGGTACCGGCGATATTTGCGATCACGGCCGAGCCGATGATCGTTTTTACGTCGAATATATTCGCCATCCTCGGCCTGCGCTCGATGTACTTTATGCTCGCCGGCGCGGTCGACAAGTTTTATCTGCTCAAGTACGGGCTCGCCGTCGTGCTCGTCTTTGTCGGTCTGAAGATGGTCTGGCTCAACGACCTCTACGGCGGCAAATTCCCCATCTCGTGGTCGCTCGGGTTCATCCTGACGACGATCGCGGTCTCTGTCGCAGCCTCGCTTCTGATGCCGCGGAAAGGCGGCGAGACTGTCGGCGGCGACGACGCTCCGGGCGCCGCCGCGCCGCACCGCAGCAGCCGCGGTGAGGCATTCGAATAGCGGCCGCGATCTTTCACGAGACCGGCCCGCTAGGCCGAGGCAGACTCTTGTTGTGATACGCTTTTGCTCATCATCCTGCGTATGAGCACAGAGACGAGATCACTGCAAGAGACCTACTCTCCGCAAGGTATCTGCTTCGGCTGCGGGCCGGCCAATCCAAAGGGACTTCACATCAGAAGCTTTGTCGACGGCGACGAGGTGGTCGCCGAGTGGAATGCCGAAGAGCACCACCAGGCGTTTCCCGGCGTGCTCAACGGCGGCATCATCGGAGCGCTGCTCGACTGCCATTCGAACTGGGCCGCCGCCTATCACCTGATGAAGCAAAACGGCCTCGACGCACCGCCCTGCACCGTCACCGCCGAATTCCACGTCAAGCTGCTGCGGCCGACGCCGGCGGACGTCCCGATCACGCTTAGGGCTCGCGTCGTCGATTCGACCGGCGACCGCGCGACCGTCGAGGCCGAACTCATCGCGAACGGCAAGGTCTGCGACACATGCCGCGGCGTGTTTGTCGCCGTCAAAGAAGGCCATCCTGCATTTCACAGGTGGTAAGAGCGTTTGCCGCGAATTGCACCAATGCCCTTCTCCATCGATACGTACGGCACGTCCGGCGTTACGCAGCAAAACACATTCGAGTCATTCGTGTAATTCGCGGCCGATCCCTACTCGCTGCATTTGGGCGTTGAACTCGCCCGTGAGGCCGAGTCTTTCCATCCACAGGTTCTGCTCGCGCATAAGCGCGGGCAGATGCACGACGTCAGACAGCGCGTAATCGACGAGCTCCTCGGTCCAGATGCCGTCCCATTTTTTGGTGAATTTTGCGCGGTGCGATTTTTCGAGATCGACGGCGAAGTACCGGTAAAGCGTTTCGGCGAGCGAGGCCGACTGGTTGGCTCCGCGGGTGAGGACCTTTTCGGCGACCATCGTGTCAAAGACGTTCGCGACCGGCTGGCCGTGCTCGCGGAGGAATTCGAGATCGAACTTCGCGTTGTGAAAGATCTTCACGATCGACGCGCTCTCGAGCACCTCGCTCAATTGCCCCAATCCAACGCCTTCGCTGATCGGGACCAGCACGTTGAATTCGCCGTCCGAGAACTGCACCGAAAACAATTTGCCGTACCGAGGATCAAGCCCCGATGTCTCGGTGTCGCAGCCCAGCGCCGTGGCCGTCGAGAGTCGTCGGTACGCAAGCTCGATGTCTTGCTCGGTGCGGGCAATGAGGACGTTCACAACCAAATTGTAAACGTCTCAACATCGGCGCGGAAATGTACTAATATTTCCCCGATCATTCGCTTAGCTTACGACATCGTCCTCGACTCTTTGCGTGCTTTGCGAGCTTTGCGTGAAATTCTTTCCCATATGACCGAAAACGAGATTTCCCGCGCCATCGTCGACTCGGCTTACAAGATACACAATGCTCTCGGACCGGGGCTTCTCGAGACCGTCTACCGCTCAGCCCTTGCTTTTGAATTACGAAAACGCGGCCTCCAGGCCGTCGAAGAGCGGCCGATACCGGTCATTTACGACGACGTAAAACTCGAACTGGGATTCCGTGCCGACATCATCGTCAACAACAAGGTGATCGTTGAGATCAAATCGATCGAGGCGCTGGCGCCGATCCATTCGAAGATACTCCTTACAGATTTGCGACTCGCGGATATCCGGCTCGGGCTGCTGATCAATTCTAATGTCGAGCTTATCAAGGATGGATTGCGACGAGTGGTCAACGGCCTATAGAGAGCTTTCACGCAAAGCTCGCAAAGTACGCAAAGACGTGGATAATCGTTGGGTATGCCCGAAGCTTTATCAGAGACCGAGGTCCGCATTCTCGGCAGTCTTGTCGAGAAGCAGCTCACGACGCCCGAGTATTATCCGCTGACGCTCAACGCGCTTGTCGCCGCGTGCAATCAGAAGACGAACCGCGATCCGGTCGTCGCATACGACGAGACGACCGTGACGGCCGCGCTCGAGAGTTTGCGTGAAAAGAATCTCGTTTACGTCTTTTACGGCGCCGGAAGCCGGACGGTGAAGTACAAGCATATGCTCCCCGGCGTGTACGAGCTCGATCCGGCCGAGACCGCCGTCGTCGCCGTGCTAATGCTGCGCGGCCCGCAGACGCTCGGCGAGATCAAGGAACGCGCGCATCGCATGCATGACTTCGCAAACCTCGGCGAAGCGCAGGAGGTGCTCGACCGGCTCGCTACTCGCGACGACCCCGTCGTCGTCCGCCTCGAGCGCCAGCCGGGGCAGAAGGACGCGCGTTACGCTCATCTGCTCGCCGGCCCGGTCGACGCGGCCGCCGTCGCGCAGCCGTCACGATCGGCGGGAACGTCCGGCGTCGCCGCCGAGCGGATCGAAAGGCTCGAGACCGAGATCGCCGAGCTCCGGGCCGAGCTGGCCGAAATACGCGAGACCTTTGAACAGTTTCGACGCCAGTTCGAATAGCCCGACCCGGACCGCACAAAAAAGGAGGGCCGGCACGGGCCCTCCGCAAAGGAGTCTGATTTTTCGAGAGATCGAACTTAGCTTACCTGCCGCGAGCCATCCGGCGGATGCCCATCCGCATCTCGACAAGCTGCTCGGGCGTGACGCTCGGGTCGCTCGCCTTTGCCTGACGGATAAAATCCGCGTCGACATTGAAGATTCGGAATCTGACGACCTGCTCGGCCGAGAGGTCCGCGTATCCCTCGCTCTTGAGCGAATGCAGAAATTCAGGCGTGACCTTAAAGATCCTGAATCTTACAAGCTGCTCAAAGTCGCTGCCGGCGAAGCCCATCGCGTGCACGTCGCGGACCCACGCGGCGTCGATCTTGAAGATGCGCGCCTTGACGAGATCTTCCATCGACAGATCGGGAAATCCGCTGGCCTTCATCTCGCTCATGAATTCGGGCGTGATCTTGAATATCGCCGCCTTAAAGAGATCGTCGACATCGAGCGGGCCAAAGTTGGCCGACAGCAGATCGTCCGCGAGCTTGGTCGTCACATTCAGCGCGGCCGCGACGAACAGACGGTCCTCGAGATCGTCGCGTTCGGTGCTCGCATCGTCGCGGCTGCGGCGAAATTTCGATCTTGAAAAATCGAACCCGCGGCTCTTCATCGCGTCGACATACGAGCGGCTGGGTGTGAACGTAAAAGTTCCGCTCCCCCTGCCGTCGGTGAACGACCCCTCGAGATCGATCGTCCCGGCCTCGCGCACGATGCGAAAGCTGACCTTGCCGCCCCGCGTCTGCGAGGCGGTCAAACCTTCGAGCTCGCTGTACTCGTAGGAGCGGCCGATCTGGTTGCGGCGGTCGCCCATCGATCGGCGCGAGAGCTGCAGCTCGATCTTGTCGGCGTCTTTGTCGTCGCGGGCGTCGGCGGTCCATGTGCCGCTGATCGGCGACTGCGCGACGATCACGTACGAGCCGATGACGATGATGATAAAAGCGATGGATGAGAGCTGATAAAAAAGACCTTTCCGCATTCGGGATCCTCCGAGATCTGTTTGGATTTTGTCGCTTAGGTGCGAATTACATCCCGAATACCCCGCCCGCCCTTCGTTTGTGACAAAAAGATCTAGCCTGCCAGCCGCGCGAGGGCCTCGCTTCCGAATTTGAAATGGGTCTCGCCGTCATTGGCGACGGCGCCGAGATCGCGGTAAAAGCCGATCGCGGGCACGTTCCAATCGAGCACCTGAAAGTCGATCCGCTCGAGCCCGCGCTCGAGGGCCGTCCGCGCGATCTCGCCGAGCAGCGCCCTGCCGAGACCGCCGCCGCGTCGGGCCCGTTCGATGTAGATGTCCTCGAGATAAAGCCCGCGCTCGCCGCTGAAGGTGGCAAAGTTCGGATAAAAGATCGCGTAGCCGCAAAGGTCGTCGCCGCTCTGGGCGACGAGGCATTCGACAAACGCTTCGTCGCCAAACAGCACGTCAGCCAGGCGCTGCTCGGTGACCCGAAAATACTCGAGCAGCTTTTCAAACTCGGCAAACTCGCGCATCAGGCGATGAATGCCGGCGATATCGTCGGGGCGCGCTTTTCGGATCGTGACGTTCATAAGAATAAAAAGGCCGTGCCCGATATTAACAGGCACGGCCAGCGGGTTTTAGCGTCGATAGGAAGCTACGGCTTCTTTTTGCCGCCGCCGGACGTCTTTTGCGGAGTTACGTTCTGCTCGGCCTTTAGCGACTCGATCAGGCTCTGCGCGTCGTCCTTGTACCGGTGCGTCGCCGGGGCCACGCTGACAAACTTCTGCAGGTAGTTTGCGCCCTCCTGCAGCGCTGCCTTGTCATTTGCGATGTAGCCCTTATTGACCAGGCTGAGCCCGACGCCGGCGAGTGCGTCGACGTTCTCGGGGTCGATCGCGAGCACTTCCTTGTAGCCCTCGATCGCCTTGTCAGAGTCGACGGTCACGCGATAGATGTCGGCAACGGCAAGCTTTGCCTCGGTCTTTTTGGCCGCATCGGTCTCGATCGCGACGTAGTCGTCCATTAGAGCCTTTGCGGTCGGGATCTTTTCCGGGTCGACCTGCTCTGTGCGGACCATATACTGCACGATGCTCTTCGCGGTGTTGATGATCCGCGTCTTGTTTGCGCTGAAGTTGCTGTCCTTCTGATCCTCGGCCGTCGCGTTCTTGATCAGGTTCCATGCCATCGCGAGAACGTCAATGGCGTCAGCGAGGTCCTTCTTCGCGCTATTAAAGCCTTCGATCTTTACGTTGGCGTCGGTGCCGGGCTTGATCGCGTTGTTATAGCTGAGGATCGCGCGCTCGCGGAGGACGATGGCCTTGTTTGCCGCAAAGACCGGGACGCTGCCGATGAACGCCGGGTCGGCATTGATGCCGTCCGTGTAGCGGGCCAACGCGGTCGCATAATCCTTTGCCTCATATGCCGCGTTACCGTCCTGCAGAGCTTTTTGGACAAGGGTATTCTTGTTCTCGATCTCGGCGTTCTTTGCCTTGATCTCGGCGATCTTCTTCTCTTGTTCGGCGATCTGCTTTTTTTGCTCCTCGGTCAGCTTTGGCTCTCCGCTGCCGGCAGCGGGTGCGCTGGCCAGGGCCGTACGCAGCTCCTGCTCGGTCCAGCGGCGACCGTCGCCCTCCTCGAGAGTGATGACCAGTTTATCTGTGCCGACCGCTCCCGGCTTGACGCCCGGCAGGTAGTTTGGGCTGGCTCCCGGAGCGCTGACGCTGAGGACAAAACTTCCGCCAAGCGGCAGGCCCGCAAAACTAAAATTCCCCTTCTTGTCGGTCTTGTCCGACGGGAACGTCGCCTTGACGTCCATACGGTAGACCTCGACAAGCGCTCCGGCCACGGGCGTGATCGTGCCGTCGGCCTTCTTGAGCTGGACCTTGCCGCTGATCGGTGCATTCTGGGCTGAAACGGCCGCGGCAAATACGGCGGTCAGCGCGGACGATAAAATCAAATTAAAAATACGACTCTTGGTCATTACAATCCTCCGGTGAACTTCTGAATGCGGTGAATTCGCGTTGCTGTGATGCTCTTTTTGTTAGTGAAGTTCGAAAATTTAAGGCTATCTTAACTCAACATATCGCAAAATGCGATGGCACTCGAAACCCGCCGGCGACGCTACGGAGACGGCCGTTAAGCGGGCCCAGGGGCCTGTGATATCTTACTGTTTCCGCGCGGCCGAGCGGCCGTCGCGCGCACCTATGACAGAGCGGATATTCAACTTCAGCGCCGGGCCGGCGGTGCTGCCCGTGCCCGTCCTCGAACGCGCACGCGACGAGATGCTCAGCCTGACTGGCAGCGGGATGAGCGTGATGGAGATGAGCCACCGGTCGGAGCGGTTTGGCGAGGTGCTGCACGGGGCCGAGAGCGGACTGCGGCGGCTGCTCGCGGTGCCGGCGAATTACTCGATCCTCTTTTTGCAGGGCGGGGCATCGCTGCAGTTCTCGATGGTGCCGATGAATCTGCTTGGCGGCGGCACGGCCGATTATGTCGTCACGGGAGCCTGGGGATCGAAAGCATTTAACGAAGCCGCTAAATTCGGCTCGCCGCGCCTCGCATACGACGGCCGCGAAAATGGGTTTACCGATATTCCGCGCCCGGAGCGTCTCGATCTCTCGCCAAATGCCAGATACGTGCACTACACGTCAAACGAGACGATCGACGGTGTGGAATTCAAATACGAGCTCGACGGCCACGGTGTGCCGGTAGTCTGCGACGCGTCGTCAAACATCCTCTCAAAACCGATCGACGTCGAGCGATACGCGCTGATCTACGCCGGAGCGCAAAAGAATATCGGCCCGAGCGGGGTCACCCTCGTGATCATTCGCGACGACCTCCTGCAGCTCTGCCCCGACGGTCTGCCGTCGCTGCTCGACTACCGCACCTTCGCCGAGCACGGCTCGATGCCGAATACGCCCAACACGTGGGGCATATACCTCATCAGCCTCGTCTGCGATTGGCTCGAGGACCTCGGCGGCGTGCCCGCGATCGAAAAGCGCAATCGCGAAAAGGCCGCGATCCTCTACGACGCGATCGACTCGAGCGACGGCTATTATCGCGGCCACGCGGCGCGAGAGGCGCGTTCGCTGATGAATGTGACCTTCCGTCTGCGCGACGCGGCGCTCGAAGATAAGTTTTGCCGCGAAGCCGAAGCCTCCGGCCTCGACGGCCTGCGCGGTCACCGCTCGGTCGGCGGCGTGCGAGCGTCGATCTACAATGCGTTCCCGCTAGAGGGAGTGGAGAGATTGGTCGAGTTTATGCGTGAGTTTGCCGCGCGCAATTAGGAGCTACAGCGCGGAGAGCGCGTCGCGGAGCAGCCCTTCGTCTTCGGCCGCTACGGTCCTCAGATCGATCAGCAGTCGATCGTCGGCAATGCGGGCGACGACCGGCGGCCGGCCGGCCCGGAGACTCGCTTCCATTTCCGCGGCAGTACGCTCGCTGTGCCGCAGCGCGATCAGCGTCGTAAACGGCTGCTCGAGCGGCGCCGAACCGCCGCCGACGGCAGAGAGTCCGTCGATCAATTCGGCCGTGAGCGATGGACCTGCGATCGCATCGACCAGCGCCTCTGCGCGCCGACGGATCTCGCCGCTGCCGGCCGCGAGCATCTTCAGTACCGGGACCTCTCCGGCAGCACGACCGCTCAGATGCGCGTCGAGCGTCGCCTCGAGCGCGGCATAGATCAGCTTATCCACCCGCAAAGCACGATACAGCGGATGGCGCCGGACGCGCTCGACGAGCTCACGGCGCCCGACGATCAGACCGGCCTGCGGGCCGCCGAGCAGTTTATCCCCGCTGAAGGTGACGATGTCGGCCCCGGCGGCGATCGACTCGGCGATAACGGGCTCGTCGGTGATCCCGAGCTCGCGCAGCTCCGCAGTTGCTCCCGATCCTGCATCCTCGATCAGCAAAATGCCGCGTTCGTGCGCGAGCTCCGCGAGATCGGCGATCGCAGGCGCGGCGGTGAAGCCGACGATACGAAAGTTGGAGGGATGGACGCGCAGCAGCACGGCCGTGTTTTCGCCGATCGCCCGTTCGTAATCCGCGAGCTTGGTCCTGTTGGTCGTCCCGACCTCACGCAGCGTCGCCCCGGAACGGGCAAGCACGTCCGGCACGCGAAAGTCGCCGCCGATCTCGACCAGCTCGCCGCGCGAGACGATCACCTCGCGTCCGGCCGCAAATGCGGAAAGCACCAGCAACGCGGCGGCCGCGCAATTGTTGACGACGACCGCGTCCTCGGCGCCGGTGAGCTCGCAGAGCATCTCGTCGACACGCTGACCGCGGCGGCCGCGGGCACCGGTCGAGAGATCGTATTCGAGAGCGCAGTAGCCGGCCGCTTCGACGATCGCGTTTCGGGCCGCATTCGACAGCGGGGCACGGCCGAGGTTGGTGTGGATCACGACGCCGGTCGCATTGATCACACGACCGAGACCGCGCCGAGACATTTGCCTCCACTTCTCGTTGAGACGCGCCTCGGCCTCGTCGAGCAGGGCCTCGCGCGCATTGCTACCGGCCCGCAGTTCGCCGTCTGCAAGGGCGGACCTCATCTCGTCAAGCACCGCTCTCGCGAGCGCCGTCAGGCGGTCGGCTCCCGCCGCGTCGCGGATCGACCCGGCCGCCGACGAACGGAGCAGACGATCGACCGACGGGAGAAGGCTAAGATCTCTTATCTCGGTTTTTTCCGGCCGCGACGTCATGCCGATATTGTAGTTTGAAATCGGCTCAAAAGCGGAAGCCGCCCGCGATTCAGCGTTTTTGATTATTGACCGGCAATACCGGCCGCGTCGTCACCCGCCCTCGTCCAACGGTCGTAGAATGTCATGTCAGCTCCGGTCAACCGTCTCTATCAGCAAAGATCGAAACAAGAAGAAGCTCTCGAGATAGAGCGTCAGCTCGGGCGCCTCGAGGACGACGTGCGCAGGCTTAAGATCGAATTCGACATCTTTTTCAACGGCGGGGCCAAGCGTCCGCCGCTCGAGGCGCGGGCACGTCTGGAGGCCCTCATCAAACGAATGTCGGACAACCGCACGCTGACGTTCTCGCAGCGGTATCTTTTTAACACTCTCGTCGCCAGATACGTCTCTTACCGCGAACTCTGGCGACGACAGCTCAAGGCCCGCGGCATCGACGTATAAGTACTGCCCATCGTCGATACGGGTGAGGCCGCGAGTCGGTTTGTTTTCAGACAAGCAGCTTGTTCTCGAACAAAAAGGCGACCCGATATCGGGTCGCCTTCCTGTTTATTATCTGCTGCAGCGGAAAGGGGAGCTGCCGGCAGCGGTCAAAAGCCCTTACGCCACCGTGGCGACGTTTTCGGCCTGTGGTCCCTTGGGTCCGTTGATGACTTCAAACTCGACCTCCTGTCCCTGCAGCAGGGTCTTGTACCCGTCGCCGGCAATGGCGCTGTAGTGCACAAAAATATCCTGCTCGCCGGGCTGCTCGATGAAGCCGTAGCCCTTCGCGTTATTGAACCATTTGACCTTACCGATCGTTTTAGACATCTCTTGTAAATCCTCCTGCGTACTTCTGACAAAAGTGAATTCTCTCTACCGCCGCTTGTTCTTTCTGTGAGTGTGAGACCTCGGTAAAAAGCAGGGAGCTGCGAGCGTCGTTAGCTAAAAGTGGCAATCGCCGACGCAGTCCAAAATCTATCTCTAACACGGCCATCTGCCAATTAGCTCAATCTTAAACCGCAAGATTTTTGAATGGATTTTGTGTGTGTTGTGAATAGACGAACGTGAATTTAATCCAAACAAAGAAGGGTTGTCAAGAACCTTCCCCCGGCCCGCGCCCGCCGCCGCCGAGCGTGTTGACACGCGGTGCGCAAAGTCAGAACATTGGGCTGATCAACTCGGTTTCATTTGTCGCCCGATGACCCAAGAATACGGAAAGGATACACCGCTCTCATACAACAAATATCTCAAGGTGCGCGAGCTGCTCGACCTGCAGCAGACGCTCTCTGACCCGACCAGCCACGACGAGCTGCTCTTTATCATCATTCACCAGACCTACGAGCTGTGGTTCAAGCAGGTATTGCACGAGATCGACGCTACGATCAAATGGCTCGACGAGGGCCGGACGTTTCGTGCAAATCACAGCCTGCGCGCGGTGATCGGTATCGAAAAGGTCCTCGTCACGCAGATCCACATTCTCGAGTCGATGGCGCAGATCGGCTTTCTCGAGTTTCGAGACAAGCTCAACCCGGCGAGCGGATTTCAGTCGATGCAGTTTCGCGAGCTCGAATTTGTCTCCGGCATCAAGGACGAGCGAATACTCGAGACATTCAAGGACGACGAGTTTGCGTACGAGCGTCTCAGCCGCCGCTTTGCCGAAAAGAGCCTCGCCGACGCGTTCTGGAGCCTGCTCGGCCGCGGCGGATCTGCCGTCGACTCACACGACGAGCGCGTCCAGGCGATCGTCGAAATTCTCACGCACCCCGAAACATATCCGGACCTTTTCAATATGCAGGACCTGCTCATCGAGCACGACGAGAACGTCTCGCTCTGGCGATATCATCACGTGCTGATGGTCGAGAGAATGCTCGGCAAAAAGCGCGGCACCGGCGGATCAGAAGGCGTGGGATATCTGATGACGACGGTCACCAAAAGATTCTTCCCCGAGCTGTGGGAGGCCCGCACGCATCTCAAGGCTCTCTAGCGGCTCTCGTTCCCCAGCCGATCAACCGCGGACACAAACACACTCTCGATCTTTCGGTCCGCCGACAGTGCGATCGAGCGTTCGCTCGCCGGCAGCACCGTGTAACTCCAGCCGTCTTTGTCCTTGACGTAAATGACAAACCAGAATGCGCGGCGAGCTCCGCGCTCGCTCCAACGTACGCGGACGAACTGCCGATCTCGGCTGATCGTCACTTTTGGCGGCGAGATCTTTTTGGTCTTAATCCAGGAAAAGTTGGGAACGACCGCGTCGCGTCTGTAAACGCGATCGCGGAGTTCGCTCTGGATCCCGCCCATGTCGCTTCGCAGCGACTTGAAGCTGAAAAAGATCGCCCCGGTCGTCTCCGGCGAGCGTCTCGTCGTCTCGATCTGATCCGCGATCTCGCCGGCGGTGAATGTCTTTGTCGAGCCGATGCGATACGCCGCGATGCCCGGCCAGATGAATCTGCGTTTTGTGTTCTGCGACCGCCACCAAGCGAGCAGCACCGGAAAGCTCTGCCCTTCGCGGGCCGTCTCCCAATAGAGCTGCGGCGCCAGATAATCGACCGTGCCGTCCTGCAGCCACTTGCGCGCGTCGGCGTAGAGCTCGGCGAATGCGTTGAATCCCTTGATCCCTTTTTCAGGCTCGGGCTGCCAGATGCCGAAGGGCGAGATGCCGTAGACGACATCTGGCCTGATCCGCTTGATCTCGCGGCCCACGGCCTCGATAAATCGATTTACCTGATCGCGTCGCCAGTCGCCGCGCGAGAGCTTGCCGTCGCGGTTTTGATACGTCAGCCAGTTTTGCTCGTCGGGAAATTCGATCTTGTTGCCCGCCGCGTCCTTCTCGGCATACGGATAAAAGTAATCGTCAAAGTGCACACCGTCGACATCGTATCGGCGAACGACGTCCTTGATCACCTCGAGCGAATGACGCTGCGCGGCCGCGTCGGTCGGGTCGAGCCATTTGTACCGGCCGTAGTCGCGGACGAACTCGGGATGAGTCTTTGAAATGTGATAGTCGGAGATCGTTTTCGCTGACGGATGGAACGCGCGATACGGGTTGAACCAAGCGTGAACGAGAATGCCGCGGCGGTGCGCTTCGGTGACTAGAAACGCGAGCGGATCGAAGTCTTGCGCCTTGCCCATCTGGCCGGTCAAAAACTCGGACCAAGGCTCCAGCCTCGATCTGTAAACGGCGTCGGCCATCGGCCGCACCTGAAAGACGACGGCGTTAAGCCGCAGCTTTTGCGCGAGATCCAGACTTTCGAGCAGCTCTTGCTTTTGCTGGTCGGGCGACAGATTTCGCCGGCTTGGAAAGTCGATGTTGTCGACCGTCGCGATCCACGCCGCTCTGAACTCGCGTTCGACCTTTGGCCGCGGCGGCGCGCTTTTGTCCGGGCTTTGCGGCTGCGCGTGCAGAACCGCTGCGCTTAGCAGCAGGAGAAGCAGAAGCTGAAGCAGCACGCTTTGCATTTTTAGCTGCTCTCGTTTTTGCAGGAGCCGAAATATTTTTGACCGGTGCACTCTTTTTCTTTGCGGTTCCGGCAGACCTTTTCCCGGCGGCTTTTGCAGGAGCAGAACTGTTTCGTCCAGTTTCGCCTTTTCCGTTTGCAGAGACGACGACGATCGGAGCGTCCTCGACCTTGGTCCGCGCGGAGCGGCGGCCTGAGATCGGACGATCGATGACGAGTTTGACCGGGGCGAAGATCTTAACATCAGGCTTTGCGGGTCTCAGCTTAGACTTGTCGGCATCGGCCGGGCAAGCGAACGACCGATTGTGCTTGAGGTCTTCGATCGCGGCGATCCGGCGAGCTTCGTTCTCCTCGCGCATCACGCAGACGACATTCGATTCGTTCTGCTTGATGCACTTGCTTCGCTTATGGCGTTTGACCTCCGCTCGAAGCGACTCGGTCTCGCCGATGCAGCTCACGAAATGATGTCCGCCGCCGAATTTGTCTGTCTGCCTGCGCGAAAAAATGAATACGGCCGGACCGTCGTCGATATCGCCGGAGATCGGAAAAACTTCGAAGCTGTACTGCGATTTCCGTCCGCGAAAAACAGCCTGCGATATCCTCTTTGACTTCTTATTTCGTGGGTGCTTCATATGAGATAGTGTATCATATATGAAACACCCGCCCAACCGCAAAAAGCCCGTGTTTGCTAGACGAAACGCGAAAACACGTCGTTCGAAACAAGCATTCCGCGACGCGTCAGACGCAGCTTCCGCTCGTCGAATTCGATCAGCCCGGCGTCGGCAAGTTCGTCGATCGCGTCGCCGAATCTCCCGGCGATATCGCTGCCAAACCGGTCGCCGAATCTCACTCGATCGATGCCCTCGTTCATTCTCAGACCAAGAAAAACGAACTCCGATTCCGCATCGATCGCCTCGCGCGTCGTTTCGGCCGAGCCAAGTTTTTCGATCAGCCGAACGTAGGCGGCCGTGTCGCGCTCATTCGCATAGCGCTCGACGCCGTCGAACGAATGCGCCGACACGCCAAAGCCGAATACCGGGTCGAGCAGCCAATACTTGGAATTGTGCCGCGACTCGCGGCCCGGCTTTGCAAAGTTTGAGATCTCGTACTGTCGGAAGCCCGCCGATCCGACCGTGTCGATCATCAGCTCGTACATCTCGGCGGCGAGGTCTTCGTCCGGAGCGGGCTGGCGGCCGCTGCGGACCTGCTCCGCGAGCGGTGTGCCCTCGTGGATCTCGAGCAGATAGAGCGAGAGATGTTCGGGATCGAGGGCGAGAGCCTCGTCTAGGTTTCGCCGCCAGTCGTCGAGCGTCTGCCGCGGCAGACCGGCGATCAGGTCGAAACTGACGTTGTCGAATCCGGCGTCGCGCAGCATTCGAAAAGTCTCTCTCGCGTCCCGCGCGTCGTGCCCGCGGGCGAGCCGCTTGAGCTCGGTATCGTCAAACGTCTGCACGCCGAAGCTCGCGCGGTTGATGCCGAGCCGCCGGTACGCTTGAAGCGACTCGGGCGTGACGGTCGCCGGATTCATCTCCATCGTGATCTCGGCGTTGGGGGAAACAGCGAAGTAATCGCGAACAACGTTGAGGATTTTCTCCACCTGGTCGGGCATGAGCAGCGAAGGCGTCCCGCCGCCGAAGTAGATCGTGTCAATGGATTTTGGATTTTGGATTTTGGATTTCGGATTTAATTCCGCGTTCCGCACTCCGCATTCCGCATTGGGGGCACGCTCCCTAACGGTCGCGTTTCTGCCCGTAGTTTCGATCTCTTTGCAGAGAGCGGCGACGTATCGCTCGACCGTCGAGGCGTCGCGATAGACGTCGGTCGCAAAGTCGCAGTACGAACAGCGCGATCTGCAGAACGGGATGTGAAGATAAACTCCGGCGGACATTGGCTTGACGTCAGCCATTCGGAATAACTGATAACTGACAACTTAAAACTTATAACTGAAGACCATAAACCGCGTCATCAAGGCTATCAACTGTCGGTTATTCCGGAGCTTCCAGTTCGCGAGCGAGCGAATCTTGCCAAGCGGCTTCAAGATCGTCGATCGGCTGTGCGATGACGGACGTACCGTCGATCGAGATGGCGAGATCCGCGCCTGCTGCACGTCCGATGATCTGAAACGGACATTCGTCGCCGACGATCTCACGAACACGCGACTCGTTGTCGGGCGAGAAGCTGATGACCACACGCGACGGCGTCTCGGCAAACAGAACGGCCTCGTTCGACAGGCCTTCGGACTTGAGTTCGATCTCGGCACCGACGGCTTTGCGGCCGAGCGAGGAGAAGCAGCATTCGGCGATCGCGACCGCGAGACCGCCGTCAGAACAGTCGTGGGCCGAATTGAGAAGCTGCTCGTCGGCGAGACGGAGCACGGTCGACTGGACCTTCTTTTCCAGCTCGAGATCGAGCCGCGGCAGGCGGCCGCTGGCGATCATTTCTTCGGTCGTGCGGCCGAGAACCGATCGTGCGAATTCGCTCACCGAAAGGTCATCGCCCGTGACGCCGAGGAGCGCAATGACATCGCCTTCGTTCTTGAAACCCTGCGTGATGATCTTTCGCGTGTCGTCGATGAGGCCGACCATTCCGATGACGGGCGTCGGCAAAATCCCCTTGCCTTCCGTTTCGTTGTAGAACGACACGTTGCCCGAAACGACCGGCGTCTCAAATGCCTCGCACGCCTCGGTCATCCCGTCGATCACATCCGAGAACGAACGCATCACCTCGGGACGCTCAGGCGAAGCGAAGTTGAGACAGTTGGTCACGGCGATCGGCTTGGCCCCGACGCAGACGACGTTGCGTGCGGCCTCGGCGACGGTGAGCTTTGCGCCTTCTTTTGCGTCGACGCCGACGTAGCGGCCGTTGCCGTCGAGGCACATCGCGATCGCGCGCCGCGTCTCCTTAACCCGAATGACCGCCGCATCGGCTCCGGGCAAAACGGCCGTGTTGGTCCGCACCATCGTGTCGTACTGCTCGTAGACCCAGTGCTTGGAGCAGATGTTTGGTGAAGCGAGGAGCGTCTTCAACGCCAGTTCAAAGTTCAAAGTTCCAGGTTCAAAGTTTGTCGATCGCCCTTCAATATCTTCCGACTTTGAACTTTGAACTTTGAACCTTGAACCCGACTCCGCCATCGGCCGGTTGTATTTCGGCGCTTCGTCGGTGAGGGCGAGGACGGGAAGGTCGGCTTTCAATTCGCCGTTGTGAAATATCTTGAGACGGTCGCCTTCGACGACCTTGCCGATGACGACGGCGTCGAGGTCCCACTTTTTGAAGATATCGACGACCTGCTTGTCGCGGCCGTGTTTGGCGACGATCAGCATCCGCTCCTGCGACTCGGAGAGCATCATCTCGTAGGCGGTCATTCCCGTCTCGCGCTGCGGGACGAGAGTGAGGTCGAGCTCGAGCCCTGTCCCGGCACGTGCGGCCATTTCGACGGACGAGCTCGTCAGGCCCGCGGCGCCCATATCCTGAATGCCGGCGATGGCGCCTGAGCGCATCGCCTCGAGGCAGGCCTCGAGCAGGAGCTTTTCGAGAAACGGGTCGCCGACCTGCACGGTCGGGCGCTTTTCGAGCGCCTCGTCGTCAAACTCGGCCGACGCCATCGTCGCGCCGTGAATGCCGTCGCGTCCCGTTTTAGCTCCGACGTACAGCACGGGATTGCCTATTCCCTCGGCCTTGCCAAAAAAGATCTGGTCCTTGCGGACGATGCCGAGCGCAAAGGCGTTGACGAGGGGGTTCAAATTGTACGACTCGTCAAACACGACCTCGCCGCCGACCGTCGGCACGCCGAAGCAGTTGCCGTAATGTCCGATGCCGGCGACAACGCCTTTAAGGATCGATTTATTTCGATTCGCGTTCTTCGCGTCGTCGAGCGGGCCAAAGCGCAGGCTGTTCATGGCCGCCACCGGCCGCGCTCCCATCGTAAAGACGTCACGCAAAATTCCGCCAACGCCTGTCGCCGCCCCCTGAAAAGGTTCGATAAAGCTCGGGTGATTGTGCGACTCGACCTTAAAGGCGATGCACCAGTCGTCGCCGATATCGACGACGCCTGCATTCTCGCCCGGCGGCACGATCACGCGCTCGCCCGTTGTCGGCAGCCGCTTGAGATGCACGCGCGACGACTTGTACGAGCAATGCTCCGACCACATCACGCTGAAGATGCCGAGCTCCGTCAGATTGGGCTCGCGGCCGAGGATCTGTTTGATCCGTTCGTATTCTTCGGGAGTCAGATTGTGCTGCTGGACGACTTCAGGAGTGACAGGCGCTTCGGTCATAAATCTGGTAAAAAGAGGCCCCAAAAATAAACAGCTATCTTATCGGTTTTGAATGGGGTTGTCGATCAACGTGCGGCGCGCAGCCCTGACGCCGCGGGCTGCCGATGATACTTTCTCGGCCGCTATTGCGCGTGATAAGAACGCGATAACCGGAGGCCGCAGGTCTGACCTCAGCTCGATAAAAGAAATATGAGATACGCATTCATTCATTTACGTAAAGCTCTACTCATGACGGCACTCTTATCGCTGGCGGCCGGCATTGCGACCGCTGCCGAAAGGACTCTGCACGGCTCAGTAAGGACTGTCGGCAACGGCAAGATGCGCTCATGGGTAAAGGTGGACGACGAGAAACTGACGGCGATCGGCGTCACTTTCACCGAGGACGCGCTCAAAGGGCTGCCGCCCGAGCCGCCGCCCGGCGCCGAGGGCCACGAATATGTCTTTGAGATCCCCGAGGTGGGCAAGGGCTCGCCCTTCAAACACATCCTCGTGAACTGGAATCCTTACGGCCACCCGCCGGCGAAGGTCTACGACGTCGGGCATTTTGACTTTCACTTTTACCTGATCTCGGACTCCGAGCGCATGGCTATCACCGCCGTCGGCGAAGACGCCGCGCGATCGAACAAGCCGCTGCCCGCCGAGCTGACGCCGAAGGGCTACGTCCTCGCGCCTGATTCGGCGATACCGAGAATGGGTTCGCACTGGGCCGACGTGTCCTCGCACGAGTTTCACGGCAGCCAGTTCACCAAGACATTTCTATTCGGCAGCTACGACGGCAAGTTGATCTTTCTCGAGCCGATGATCACAAAGGCGTATCTCGAGACGAGGCCGAACGTGGTCGACGACATCAAACTGCCTGCAAAGCTGCCGGTCCCGGGCTATTATCCGACGAAGTACAGGGTCGCTTACGACGCGGCGAAAAAGGAGTACACCGTCGCGCTTGAGGCGACCGAGCTTCGATGAGATCAACGGAGGTGTGCTTATGAGAATACTGATAACCGGAGGCACCGGCACGGTCGGTTCGGCGCTGGTGAGCGAACTGCTCGGCAGCGAGCATGAATTACTCGTTCTGACGCGAAGCGAGCAAAAGGCCGCCGCGTTGCCCGAGGGCGTGACGCCCGTCTGCGGCGATCTGCTCGACCCCGCGACGGTGAGACGAGTGTTTGACGGCGTCGACAGCCTTTTCCTGTTGAACGCGACGAGCCCGTCCGAATGTCAGGAAGGCCTGATGGCCGTCAACGGCGCGCGTTTGGCGGGCGTCAAGCGGATCGTCTACGCGTCGGCGATGGGACTCGAAGGGGCGGCCCACATCCCGCACCTCGGAGCCAAGGTTGCGATCGAGACGGCGGTCAAGGAGTCCGGCATCTCGTACACGATCCTGCGGCCGAACAATTTTTACCAGAACGACCATTGGTTCAAGGACGCGCTCGTCGAGCACGGCGTGTACCCGCAGCCGTTCGGCAATATCGGCATGTCGAGGGTCGACGTGGGCGACATCGCGCATGCCGCCGCCCTCGCCCTGACCAGCACAAGGGGCGAGGGCGAAACCTTTAACCTCGTCGGCCCCGAAGTGCTGACCGGCGAGAGCAGCGCCGCCGCGTGGAGCGAGGCGTTGGGACGCGAGATCGTTTACGGAGGCGACGATCTCGACGCGTTCGAGGCGGCGACGCTCGAATGGCTGCCGGCGGTGCTGGTCTTTGATTACCGTTTGATGTTTGCGCACTTTCAGGCGCACGGCGTACGCGCGAGCGATCGGGACCTCGAGCGGCAATACGAGCTGATCGGCCGCGAGCCGCGGAGGTTTGCGGACTTCGCACGCGAGACGGCGTCGGTATGGCTCTCGTAGCCGTCGTCTCGGCGGGCAGACCGGAGCCCGCCGTCGAGCGAACCAAAGACCGCGGTCGGCGGCGGGCCATTTTATTTAAATGCAAAGTAGAACGAGTATGGCAGCGTATTTCTTTTTTGACATGCTGGAGGTTACCGACCCCGCCGGGTTGGAGAAGTACAGAGAAGGCGTGCTTGAGATCGTCGAGCGATTTGGCGGGCGATATCTGTCGGTTGGCGGGCGGTTTGACGTGGTCGAGGGAGACTGGAGCCCGACCTTCCCCGTCTTGATCGAGTTTCCGAGTCAAGAGGCCGCCCGGGCGTGGTACGACTCCGAAGACTACCGCGAGCTCAAGGCGCTGCGCCTCTCGGCGACGCGCGGCAGCGGCGTATTTATCGAGGGCAACGGATTTCCGGCGTGACCGTCCGCGCGGATCAGGCCATGGCGGGCATGCCGTGGGCTTCCCATTCCTCTTTTGACGGGCCGTAGACGCCCGGCACCTTAAGGCCGGCCTGGCGCATCAGCACGGTCATCTGGCCGCGATGATGCGCCTGGTGGGCGATCAGGTAAAAGAGCGTTAGGCCCCGCGCCCAAGTCTCGCCGTACATATTGTCTTCGTCGAGCAGTGTCGCGTCGGTCCAATTGGCGGTGACCTCCTGCGTGACCGAATCGGCCGCCGTCCGGTAGGCCGCCGATATCTCGGCCGCGCTCGCGGGGCATTCGCGATCGAATCCGGGCGCGTCGATCTTGAGGCCCGTGTGACCGAGCATCTCGCCGAGCGTCTGCGTCAGGTGCCAGGCGAGAAAGCCGAGGCTGCGGCCTTCGGGCGTGACCTTCTGGGCGAGCGACTCGTCGGTCAGGGCGTCGATGATCTTTTGCGTCGACTCGGCCTCGTAGTGCCAATCCTTTCGAAAGTCTTCAATTGTTCTCAGCATCTTGCTTATCCGGGTTTTCGATCCGTTCCTCGGGAGGCTTCGGCGGCGCGCTGCTGACGAGCTTTTCGATCTCGGAGCGCAGCGTCGCGACGACGATCTTGCCCTGCCTAAAGTATGCGATCTCGCCATTCGGCCTGTAGAGGATCGTAAAGGGCAGCCCGCCCGACCAGTCCTTGGCGACCGAGGATATGAGCGCCGACTCGTCGCGCGAAACAAGCAGGTAGGCGGGCATCGCCGCCCGCATCTCTGTCAGGAATTTTGGCACCGCGCCGCGAATGTCGGCCGCGTCGTCGAGCGAGACGGTGATGAGATCGATCTTGCCCTTGAATTCGGCGTCGAGCGCGACCAGCTCCGGAAACTCCTCGCGGCACGGGTCGCACCACGTCGCCCAGAAGTTGACCAGCAGCGGACGGCCGTTCGCGGGGAGCAGGAGCTGCCTGAGACGCGCGTCGTCCACCTCGGTCACGACCGGCGCGGCGGCGGGCGGTTTGCCTGCCGGCCTCGCCGGCCGCTGGGCGAGCGTAGTCATCATTGCGCCTGCCAAACAGAGATATGCGGCAGCGGCGAGACAGTGCTTTGATCTGAGGCTCATTTGATGTCTTGAGTTCCCGCCTACCCGCCGACGCGCTTGATCGTACAGCCAAATGCGTTGGCCGATGTGCGCTCGATCTTTTTACCGCCCAGCGCCGAGTCAAAAGCGGTGCGGAGATAGGTATCGGTCACGCTGCGTCCCGTGCGGTCGTTGTCGATCGCTCCATGGTACAGCAGCGTGCCCTTTGCATCGACAAAGTAAACCTCGGGGGTAACGGTCGCTCCGACCTTGTCGGCATAGACGTTGCCCTTGTCGATCAGGACCGGGAATTTGTATCCGTACTCGACGGCGTTTGACCGGACCCACTCGAGCGACTCCGTGGAGTTTGAATTGATCCCGATGAAATTGATCCCTTTGGCCTGGTAATCGGCGGCGAGAGCGTTGATGCGATCGACATAGAGCCGCACGACCGGGCACTGTGCCGAAAGGAACACGATCACGGCGCCGTTCTTGCCCTTCAGATCGGCGAACGAACGCGTCGTCCCGGCGGTATCCGGAAGCGAAAGTTCAGGAAGTGTCGATCCCACGGCCGGGACCTGCGCCCGCGCGGCCTCGGCCCCGGCGAGCGAGACGAGGCCCAGCAAAACAATCAAAGCCAAACGCTTCATAGCTCAAATCTCCTATTCGGTGTATGCGGGAGTGCGATTTTAACAGCCGCCGCGGCGGCCTAACAAGTTGATGTATTCTACGCCGCGGCGGAGCGGCCGGTTTCAGCTCCGGCCGGGACGCAAAAATTACCTCGCCCGGCGCGACGGACGTAGTGCTATAATGCCGCGAGTTTAACAGACAAGTGGAACTTCCCGGCGACCAGATCTCTCATTACAAAGTAGTATCCTCCATCGGCAAGGGCGGGATGGGAGAGGTCTACCTGGCCGAGGACACGCGCCTCGGACGCAAGGTCGCTCTCAAGATACTCCTCGAGTCAAATGCCGGCGACGACGAAACGCGCCGGCGCTTTGGTCAGGAGGCCCGGGCCGCGTCCGCGCTCAATCATCCGAACATCATCACGATATACGAGGTCGGGAGCTGGAACGGGCTCGACTACATCGCGATGGAATACGCCGACGGCGAGAGCGTCCGCTCGCTGATCTCGTCCGGGCGGCTGCAGCTCAATGACGCGCTGACGATCGCCGTGCAGATCGCGTCGGCGTTGTCGGCGGCCCATTCGGCCGGCATCGTCCATCGCGACATCAAGCCGGAGAATGTAATTCGCCGCAGCGACGGCCTTGTCAAAGTGCTGGATTTCGGACTGGCCAAGCACACGCCCCGCGCGGTCGAGAGCGGCATCTCCAACGGCCGCGGTGTCGCGACGAGCCCGCTGCTGACGTCGCCCGGCATGGTGATGGGCACGCTGCCGTACATGTCGCCCGAGCAGGTCCGCGGCAAGACGGTCGATGCTCGAAGCGATGTTTGGAGTTTGGGCGTCCTCCTATACGAAATGATCTCGGGCCGGCACCCCTTCGAGGGCGAAACAAAGAGCGACCTCCTGGCCGCGATCCTGACCAGCGAGCCCGAACCGCTGTTTGTCCGCACCGAGGAGTGTTCGCTGGAGCTCGAGGACATCATTCGGCAGGCGCTCACCAAGGATCGCGAGCAGCGTTACCAATGGGCAAAAGACCTCGAGATCGATCTCAAGGCCCTGCAGAGCGAGCTCCAGAGCGGCGAGCTGAAGACCGAAAGGATGCCGCGACCGACCGTCGGCGAGTCGGTAAAAGAGACGGGGCCCGGACAATTCGGCGTCAGCGTG
Source organism: Pyrinomonadaceae bacterium (assembly GCA_046313635.1). Lineage (GTDB taxonomy): Bacteria > Acidobacteriota > Blastocatellia > Pyrinomonadales > Pyrinomonadaceae > OLB17. The sequence continues at coordinate 55,905 of JBKBYA010000008.1, forward strand.
GGGGCCGTCGACAGCGGCCGAGCACCGAGACGCGGCGTCGCGATATTGGCGCTTTCGACGCTTGTCGCGGCGGCTGCAGGACTATTCTTGTTTTATCGACCGGGCGACACGGCCGCGGGCGAGGCGGCGCTCGGCTCATCGCTGATCACGAGCTGGAAGTCGGTGGCCGGCGAGGCCATCTCCAACCGGCCGCGCATCTCGCCGGATGGCAAGCTCATCGCCTTTTCGGCCCTCAAGGGCGGGCGCCGCGCCATCTGGGTAAAGCAGCTCGCGGGCGGCGAGCCCTTTGGAGCAAAAGACAGCGATACTTCAAACACCAGTCCGATCTGGTCGCCGGACGGCCAGCGGCTCGCATACGTCGCGGACGACGGAGCGGCCGGCTTCTCGATCTGGACGTCGCTGGCCCTCGGCGGGTCGGCCGGGCGTGTCGGCGGCGTTCCGGGCCGCTCACCGGTCGAGTTGGTCCATTGGTCCAAGGACGGAGCGGAGATCTACTTTGAACGGGCTCGAAATCTCTACACGATGAATGCGGCGACCGGCGAGGTGCGCAAGCTGACCTCGCTGGACGAGACCATCCCGTCGAAACCGAGCTTTGCAATATCGCCGGACGAGCAGCGGCTTGCGTTCGTCGACAGCAACAACGGACAGATCGACCTCTTCGAATCGGCGTTGGACGGCAGCGGCCGCAGCCTTCTTACCAATGACGTCGATCTCGACTGGTCACCGGTCTGGCACCCGGACGGCCAGCGTGTCATCTACAGCACCGAGCGCCGCGGGACCAAACAGATCTTTGCCGTGTCTCGCACGCTGCGCGAGCAGCCGGTGCGCGTTTCGCTCTCGGACAGCGATCAGATGGTGTCTGACATCTCGGCCGACGGCCGGACGATCGTCTACACGAGCTCAAAAGACGATGCCGACCTCTGGGCGATCGATATGGAGTCAGGGGCCGAGTCTCAGATGACGGCCGAGATCGGTCCGGAATACTGGCTCGACGCGTCGGCGGACGGCCGGCTCGTCTACCAGGCCCTCGCGAGGACAAGCGTGGGCAGCCGCCTCCTCAATTCGCCGATCTTTGCGCAGCCCGTCGAGGCCGGAGCCCAACCGGTCGAGATCAGTTCCGACGGATTTGCCCCGCAGTGGTCGCCCGACGGGACAAAGGTCTCCTTTTTGAGATTGGAGGGCGGGGTCGCATCTCTATGGCTCGCGACGCCGAACGGCGGCGACGCTCGCCGACTCACTCAAAGCAGGGTCACGTATGGCGAAGTATCGCTGCTGCCGCTCAATCGCGGCCAGGTGCGCGACTTTGTCTGGTCGCCCGACAGCCGCTACCTTGTTTACTCCGCCGCGAGAAACGGGGCCCACAACATCTGGCGTGTCGACACGGCCGGCGGCGGCGAACAGCAATTGACCGCAAACAGCGACCCGACGGCACTCTTTTTCGGGCCGGCGGTCTCGCCCGACGGCGCGACCGTCGCCTGGACGAGCTTCAGACCGGCATCATCCGTTTGGGAGATCCAGGTCTTGACCAACGGCATCGTCACGACATCGGTCCGGACAAATTCGAGGCTGCGGCTGCTGGGCTGGAACGCGAGGGGCGACGGCCTGATCGCCGCGCTTGCCGGCGAAGGCTCGTCGATGAACCCGGGGCCGATCGATCTTTCGATCGTCGAGGCCGCCATATCGGGAAGGGGCGGCCTGCGAACGCTTCGAAAGTGCGAATCAACTTACATCTTCAACACGGTCCTGTCACCGGACCGGCGCTCGGTAGCCTTTGTTTCGCAACTGGACAACACCGATGCGATCAAGCTGGCCTCGCTGGCCGGTCCCAGCGACGCGCCGCCAAGGACACTCGCCGTCAACCGCGAAAGAAATGTCTATTTTTCCAGTCTCGTTTTTTCGCCTGACGGCAAGTTCATCTATTTTGCAAAACAGGCGAGCTGGCAGGTGATCTCGTCGATCAACAACTTCAAGTAGGAGCAGATCAGTGAACAGACCCAACAAGACAAAGCCCGCCCCGACAACCGGCGACTGGAATTCACAATTGGTCCGACTCAGAGCGATGCTCGACTCGCTAGAAGACATGACGCTGTATTACTGCTTGTCCGGCCCGACAGAAAAAGAAAAGATGTCGCGGGCCAAACGGCTCGAGAAAAAGCTCGGCCCCCTGACGCGCGAGATCACAAAACTAGCCCATCCGGCCCGTCGCGCCAAGGGGCCGACGACAAAGCTCGCTTCGGACGACCCGTCCGGCGGCCAGTGCCCGCCGGGATTTTTTGAATGCAACGGCATGTGCGTCCCGTATCCTTGTCCCTGAACGAGTGCGGCCGAGCGAGAACATTCGCAAGGCTGCCTGAGCGACCAAACTTCTGAGGCGGGCCGAGGCCCGCCTCATTCTTTTGGACGACTGGGGCGTTCGCACACCGCCGAACGTACCGTTTCGCGGGCAATGCTTACCCAAAAATTCGCGGCAGGCGCCGTTGGACGTTGCGGGGCAGTAGTATCTCCATCGCGTCGTCAACGGTCACGATACCGGCGATATCGCCGTCGTCGTCCACCACCGGCAAGGCGAGTAAGTTATATTCCGAGATGAGCTGCGCGACCTGCTCGGCCGAGTCGTCGGGATGCGCAAAGCGATAGTCGTCGCGCATCACCTCGTAAAGCTTTTTGGACGGGTCGGCGAGGATCAGGCTCCGCAGCGTGATGACCCCGCACAGACGCCAAGAGCCCTCTTTTTCGACGATATAGAGGTAGTAGATCATATTTGGCGTGTCGGCCATCTCGCGCAGTCTGAGGATTGCCTCGCCAACCGTAAGGTCCCGGGCAAAGACGACGAACTCGGTCGTCATCAGCCCGCCCGCGGTGTCGCTCTCGTACGGCATCAGCTCGGCGACGTCGGCCTTCTCCTCGTCCTCCATTAGGTCAAAGAGCTCCTGAGCCTTTTCTTCGTCCATCTCGTCGAGCACGTCGACGGCGTCGTCCGGCGACATCTCCTCGAGGATGTCGGCGGCGCGCTCGCGTTCCATCTCTTCGAGAATGCGGGCCTGGTTCTCGGTTGACATCTCCTCGAGCGTGTCGGCGGCGGTCTCGTTGTCGAGACTCTCGACGACCTCTGTGCGATGGATCGGCGACAGAGACTCGGCAAGCTGCGCGATCTCGACCGGATGCAGCCGCGAAAGCTTGTCCTTTGACGACTTGAGCTGAACCGTTACGGTCGCCGTGTCGGTCGCAAGGTAACCGACGTCGGACCAATCGATCACTTCGACCGGCCGGTCGCTGCCGTAGAAGCCCTGCGGCATAAGCCGCCGCATAAATCCCGCAAAGGTCACGTCCGCTCCCGTCACGCGCCAGATCTCGCCGACCTTGATCAGCTGCACGTCGTTCACGCGCACGACACGCTTGCCGTCCACGTCGATCAACTGGTTGTCGAGAACGTCCTTGGCGAGCAGCACTTCGCCCTCGCGCCGCTCAAAGGGATTGAGGTCGAGAACATTCGTGCTCAGTCTTGCCCCCATCAGCGACAGCTCGGCGATGTTTCGCCGCGGGATGAAGAACTGTCGCCGACGATACATCGCGACGATGCCGATCACGGGCGGATAGTCCTCTTTGCCGTAGCGGACGATCAAGTCGCGAATGTCCGCGACGCGGTCGCCGCGCGCGTCGACTATCGGGCGTCTGAGGATCTGCGAAAGGTAAAGCACGAGTCAAAGATAGCTCAACTCTCGTCGCGGCAGAAGGCGGCAGCTAACGGCAACAAATACCTTGACCGTCGTGGTAAACGAAGTTTAAACTTTGATCGGCGGCCCACGACTCGTGTCTATCCGACCGCTGCCGCTTTCGATCACCCGATCGATGATTCAAGATCGTCTCGCTCCCTCAGTTTGCTTCCTATCTAATGAGAATCTCAGTCCCGATCATTCTGCTTTGTCTTTTTGCGGCCGCAGCGGACGCGCAGGGACCGTCGAGAGTATTTGATAACTTCGATACCGCGCGCGGCGTCCGTGTGTACGTTCCGCCGCCGCCGCCGCCGCCCGAGCCCGCCGCCCGCACCGTCCGCAAGCGCGTCGGAGGCCGCTGGGTCGTCGTGGTCGAAGACAACCTCGTCAAAAAGACCGGGCAGACCTCGCCCGCCAACTCGGCCGCCGACCGCCTCGCGCCGAGTCGAACGCGCTTTCCAGAGACCCGTCTTGCGATGGGCTCGAGCCTGCACCTCAAAGGGTTCTCGACCGGCAATCCGCTCTACGATTCGTACATCGTCGAGTCGAGCCAGCGTTACCGGATCGATCCGCTGCTGATTTACGCTCAGATGCATCAGGAGTCGACCTTTAATCCCAAAGCGCTCTCGCCCAAAGGGGCGAGCGGTCTGATGCAGCTGATGCCCGCGACCGCACGCCGATTCGGCGTTACGAATATCTACGACCCGCGGCAGAATATCGACGCCGGCGTCAAATATATGCGCTGGCTGCTCGACACCTTCAACCAAGACGTCGTCCTCGCTCTCGCCGGTTATAACGCCGGCGAGGGAGCCGTGATGAAGTACGGCAATCAGGTGCCGCCGTACCGTGAGACGCAGGAGTACGTTCGCCGCATCACGTCGCGCTACCGGCTTGTCTCTGACCCGAAGTACGTCAGTTCGGCTCGCCGCGTCAGCACTCAGGTCGCCGAAAGATTAGAAAAAAAGGAGTCGCGCCCGCTCTACGTCTTTGAGCCCGGCGTCGTGACCATCCGGCTCGCCGACGGCAGCATGCGTCTGGTCAACCAGTAACCGTTCGTTTCTCTTCTCCACCGGTCCTCCGCGGACCCAGGATTCGGCCGCTTCGACAAGCGGCCGCTTTTTTTGTCGAGCGGTTTTGCCTGGGATATGATTGTCGGCATCTCGCCGGATAACTTATGACGTGCTCAAATTGCGGCAGACAGAATGATGCGGACGCGCTCTATTGCCAGAAGTGCGGGCGGCTGCTCGAGGCCGAGGTCGAGACCCGCGTCGCGGCGCGAACTGCCCCGCCGGCGGCCGATCCGCCGCGGTTTTCGCCGGTCGCCGGGCAGATCGGGGACGAGCGAGAGATCTTTGCGGTCTCGCCGACGCTCAAGTTCGTCAAGGCCGGTTACGCCGCCGCGGTACTTACCGCCTTTCTGCTCGTCGTACTGCTGAGCCTATGGCCGGCCGTTCCCGTCTGGGCCGCGGTGATCGTCGGTCTGCTGCTGCTGCTTGTGCCGGGCTTCTATCATTTACGCCGCTCGTTGGTAAGATACAGGTTGACCGACTGCCGGATCGAGATCGGATCGGGGCTCATCGCGCAGACGAGCCGCAGCGTGCCGCTCGGCCGCATCCAGGACGTGACCGTGGCGCGTTCGATACCGCAGCGGCTACTCGGAATGGGCGATATCATCATCGACAACGCCAGCGAGGAGGGCGGAAAGGTCGTGCTCAAGGACATCGACTCGCCGCGAGACCACGCCGATCAGATACTCGCGCAGATGCGCCGTCTCGGCCGATAGGCATCACCGAATATGAAGACCATTTTTGTCACCGGCGGCGCCGGATTTATCGGCTCCGCCTTTGTACGGCTCGCCCTTGAGACGCAGCCGGGCCTCAGGATCGTCAACTACGACGCGCTGACCTACGCCGGCAATCCCGAGAACCTTGCCGAGCTCGCCGGCGACGATCGTCACGAGTTTGTCCGCGGCGACATCTGCGATGCCGAAGCGGTCGCCGCGGCCTTGCCCGACGGATGCGACGCGATCTTTAACTTCGCCGCGGAGTCGCACGTCGATCGCAGCATCCTCTCGGCCCACGAGTTTCTGCGGACGAATGTCGTCGGCACGCAGGTCCTGCTCGATGCCGCTCGGGCCCGGGGCGTCCGCCGGTTCGTACAGGTCTCGACCGACGAGGTGATGGGCAGCCTGCCGGACGACGACGAAGATTCGTTCTTTACCGAGGCGTCGCCGCTGCGGCCCAATTCGCCCTACGCCGCGTCAAAGGCCGCGGCCGAATTTATGGTGCGCGCCGCGCGAGAGACCTTTGGCCTCGACACGGTCGTTACGCGCTGCGGCAACAACTACGGCCCGCGGCAGTTTCCCGAAAAGCTGATCCCGCTGATGATCGCCAACGCGATGGCCGACGAGCCGCTGCCCGTCTACGGCGACGGCCGCAACGTCCGCGACTGGATCTATGTCGACGATCACTGCCGGGCGATCTGGCTCGCGTACGAGAAGGGCCGGCCCGGCGAAGCTTACAACATCGGCGCCCGAAACGAGCGGCGCAATATCGACGTCGTCACCGCCATCCTCGACGCGCTCGGCAAGCCGCATTCGCTGATCAAATTTGTCGAGGACCGTCTCGGCCACGATCGCCGCTACGCCATCGATCCCGCAAAGGCCGAGAGCGAGCTCGGCTGGAAGCCGGAGGTGGCGTGGGAAGACGGCCTGCGCACGACGATCGATTGGTACCGGGCAAATCAGTCCTGGGTCGACCACATCCGCAGCGGCGAGTACCGCAGCTACTATCGCGAGATGTACGGCAGCCGCCTCGGGCATAACGCCTGATATCGCCCGACGACCGGAACGCAAAGCAAAATGAAGATACTCATCACCGGGGCAAACGGTATGGTCGCGCGTGCTGCGGCCGAGCATTGCCGCTCGATCGGCGACGATGTCGTTGCGCTCTCGCGGCAGCAGATGGACATCGCGCATCGCCCGAGCGTCGAAAGCACGATCGCTGACGTCGCCCCTGACGCCGTCATCAACTGCGCCGCCTATACCAATGTCGACGGCGCCGAAGCCGACGAGCAGGCCGCGTACGACGCGAACGCGGCCGGCGTCGAAAACCTCGCCGCCGCGTGCCGCATCGTCGGCTCGCGATTTGTCACGATCTCGACCGACTACGTTTTTGACGGCTCCAAAGACGGCTTTTACACCCAGCGCGACACGCCCGCCCCGCAGGGCGTCTATGCCAGGACCAAACGGCGCGGCGAGATACTCGCGCTCAGCACCTACGCCCGCTCGATCGTCGTGCGCTCGGGCTGGATCTACGGCGACGGCGGGACAAATTTTTTGAGCGTCATCCCGCGGCTGCTCGCTGAGGGCAAGACGATCAAGGCGATCGGCGATTCATTCGGCACGCCGACCTACGCCGGCGACCTCGCGCGACGGCTGCGCGAGCTGGCCGAGCTCGACCTGCCATGCATCTTTCACGTAACGAACTCGGGCGAAGGAACGAGCTACTACGGATTTGCCGAGAAGGTCTGCGACCTCGGAGGCTTTGATAGGTCGCTCCTCGAGCGCGTGTCAAAAGACGATCTCAACCGCCCCGCCCCGAGACCCGCAAACTCAAAGCTCGCCTGCCTTTTCACCCCCCGCCTAGGCCTCGCCCCAATGCCGCCGTGGGACGAGGCCCTGGAGAGTTTCATGCGTCCCCGGTAGCTTCTCATCGTCAAATGTCTTGTGCTAGACTCGCGGCACGCAGCTTTTCCGCAATGATCGGTTAGGGTTCCCTTATCTTGCCCACACCGATCTTTCTACACGATCCTTTGTCGAAGAGAAGATCGGGCTTGATGGACGACATTCTCCTACGCTTTTGGGCAAAAACGTCGCACGACCCCGACAAGGCTCCAAACGCCTACCATCCGCTCATATGCCACATGATCGACGTCGCCTGCGTTGCTGCGGCGATGTGGGACGCCGTGCTCCCGGATGTGACAAAACGACGACTGGCTAAGCCGTTCGGCCTCGATTGCGAGTCGGCAAATTGCACCCACAAAGATGAATACTGCCGACTCACAAGAGCAGGCCGCGTCATCGCATTCCTCGCCGGCCTCCACGACCTCGGCAAATGCTCACCGCCTTTTGCCTTGCGGGGGAGATATAAGTCGGATGGTAGTCAGACCCAACGGCTCTGTGCTCTTTACGCAGGGACGGACTGCGACTGCGACTGCTTTGAATCCGCCAGAAATGTGCCCCACGGTTTCGTAACGGCCCTGACGCTGCCCGAGATACTTCACGATCGCTTCGGAGTTCAGTTTTCCTTTGCCAAACAACTTTCCGAAATTATTGGCGGCCATCACGGTATCTTCGCTACCGTCAGTGATCTTTCGCGGATCGGGGATTACCCCAGATCAGCATCTATCGGCGGCCCAACTTGGGACCGCTCGCGAAAGAAGCTCGTCGATGTCCTGAGTGATCTGCTTGGAGTGCGCCTCAATGGCCGTGTCCTCTCACCCAATGCTCTTGATAAATCTGCGGCAATGATACTCGCTGGATTTGTGTCGGTGGCGGATTGGATCGGATCGAATACAGATCATTTCCGATGTGGAGTGGACGATTTCACCGCCCCGATTGATCTTGATCTGGCAGAATATCTCGAAAGGTCGAGACAGTTTGCGGATCAAGCGATCAATGATCTCGGCTGGAACAGTTGGCCTAAAAATACGGCGGTCAAAGAATTTGATGAACTTTTCGATTTCGGCAACCGCAAACGTGACCTTCAAAATAAGGCGATCGAGATCGCCCGTACGGTAACCGGACCCGGCATCTTTATCGTCGAGGCCCTGATGGGCGAGGGAAAGACCGAAACGGCAATGTACCTTGCCGATCACTTCAATGCGACTCTAGGGACACGGGGCATCTACTTTGCACTGCCAACGCAGGCAACGAGCGACCAGATGTTCGGTCGCATTTCGGCCTTTCTGAAGAATCGTTTCGAAGAAACAGGTGAGTTTGTGAACCTGATACTTCAACACGGACACTCGTCACTCAACGATGAGTTCTCGGAGAATGTAAAGAATTTTCAGCGCATTCGGAATGTTTACGCCGACAACGAAGAGATATATCAAAAACACTCGAACGTCGGAGCAGCCGAATGGTTCACCTACCGGCGGCGCGGCCTGCTTGCTCCGTTCGGGGTTGGCACCATTGACCAAATTTTGCTCGCGGCACTGCAAACAAAACATGTTTTCGTTCGTCTGTTCGGCCTTGCGCACAAGACCGTGGTCATCGATGAGGTCCATGCTTATGACGCATATATGTCAACGCTGCTTGAACGTCTGCTTGAGTGGCTCGGCTCGCTCGGGTCGCCTGTCGTGATCCTCAGCGCAACGCTGCCGAAACATCGCCGAACGGAATTGCTCAAAGCCTACTTAAAAGGCGCGGGGCAAGAATTCCGAACAGGGGATGTGCCTATCGCGGTCGGTGACGAAGATGTTTATCCGCGTATTTCCTACGCTTTCGCCGGGATGCCGGAAAAGGAATTTCGGATAAGGAGGCTGGCGACCTCGGTGGAGAATACGAGACGCCTCGGGCTCGAGTTTCGAGACGACGATAAATTCGTCGCGGAGTTAAAGGAGAAGCTATCCGGCGGGGGCTGTGCGGCTATCATCTGCAACACCGTTCGCCGTGCACAGAAATTTTACGATCTGCTCAAAGGAGACGCTTTTTTCTCCGGAAATGCCGACGACGGCGAGCCGAAGCTCGATCTCCTGCACTCCGGCTTTCGCTTAAAAGATCGTCAGCTTCGCGAAAAGCGCGCGCTGCTGCGGTTCGGCAAAGAAGGCTCGAGTGTGCCATTCACCGAAGGCGACAGCAAAGTGGATCTAAAAGTCCGTCGCCCGGACCTGGCGGTGCTGATCTCGACACAGATCATCGAGCAATCGCTCGATCTGGATTTCGACATAATGGTCAGCGACCTTGCTCCGGCCGACCTTTTGCTCCAGCGCGCGGGGCGGCTGCAGCGACACCGACGCGATAACCGGCCGGCTGCTTTTGTAGATCCCGGCACCGGCAAACCCGCCGCGAGACTATGGGTCCTTCGACCGCCGCTGGACGGGAACGGCGAGATTAGACGCTCGGAGACGAACTGCAGGCCCGAGCTCGGTGACAGCGGGCTGATCTACGATCACCATGTACTGCTGCGTTCATGGTTCGCGCTTCGCACGCGCTACGAGATCAACCTGCCGAGTGAGGTTGAGGAGGTTATAGAGAAGATCTACGGCGACGGCGTCCCGGCTCCGGACGCCGATATTTCAGAGTACGATGCCGAACTGCTTCGGGCGACAAGGGACAAATACTTGAGCGATCTGGAGAACGAAAAGCAGATCGCCCGGACACGATACATAAATCATCCGCGCTGGAACGGCAGACTGGGCGAGCTGCTCCTGAGGCCGAAGGAAGAGGATTCGCCTGAACTTCATCCCGACAGTCAGGCGATGACGAGGCTGGTGGAGCCGACCGTAAAGGTCGCTTGCCTTTGGGAAAATGACGGTCGGCTCTACACCGACGAGACGTATTCGCAGCCAATTGACTTAACGAACGCGCTGAGCCGTTCCCTGCAGAAAGAGGTCATCCTGAATTCGGTGAATGTCTCAAATCGCTCGGTTGTTTTTAAGCTTTTCGATCTGCCGATTCCCGACGCGTTCCAGCTTTCACCGCTGCTTCGCCGTCATCGTTATCTGGTCTTCGGTGATGACTGTAAAGCTGAGACAGCGGGGCACGTTTTCGAACTTCATCCTGAAAAGGGATTGCTAATCCGCAAAAAGGAGGAATTATAAATGGCAAGCTTCGATCTAAGGAGCGAGTCCTGGCTACCGTGTTTGACAGACGAGGGGCCGAGCGAAAGGTCGCTCCTCGAAGTTCTGACGAGATCACACAACATACGCGAACTGGTCGGCGATTCGCCGCCGATCACGATCGCACTTCACCGGCTGCTCATCGCAATACTGCACCGAATTCTCAGAGGGCCGAAGAATACAGACGAGTGGAACGAGCTTTATGCACGAGGCAGCTTCGACGCGGAGCAGATCAAAGAGTACTTCGACCGGTTTGCGGATCGATTTGATCTCTTCCACGAAAAGTACCCGTTCTATCAGGCGGCGTCGGCTCGTGAGCATCTGCAGGACGGGGCGGCGATCCAGCTCTATTTTCAGGGCAAGAACAACGCGACTCTCTTTGAGCACACATCGACAACGGCGCCTAAGTCGATCTCTCCCGCCGAGGCCGCGCGGCTGATCGTCGCCTTTCAGGGATTTGATTTTGGAGGCATCAAGGCTGACGGGTCAGCTCAGACCGCGCCGCTCCTGCAGAGTGCGGTCGCGCTGGTACGCGGTAAGAACCTGTTTGAGACATTGATGCTTAATCTTCATCGTTACGACGGAGAGAACGCGTCCCCGTTTGTATTTGATGAAGGGGAGGACCTGCCCGCGTGGGAGCGCGAGGAAGAGACGCATAGCGCCGTCCGCTGGCCCGCCGGCCCTGTCGATCTGCTCACCTGGCAGCCGCGGCGTCTTGCTATCGAAGCAAGCGAAGACAAAGACGGAAGCCCGGTGATCAGGAATGCCGTGGTAATGCTCGGATATTCGTTCCCCAAGGACGTCGCGCTTCACGCAAAGGAAACAATGATGGCCTTTCGCAAGAACAAGGACGGCCAGATGTTCTCGATCGGCTTTAGTGAAAATCGTGCGTTGTGGCGTAACAGCGAGTCGCTGATCAAGGCGACGACGGCCGACCATGCGCGGCCTCGCTCGCTCGATTGGGTGAACGAGCTCCGGCTGGACGGTTACATCGGTAAACAGAAACTGCCTATCGATGTTTACGGCCTCGCCGCCGACAAAGCAAAGCTGCTTTTTTGGAATCATGAGAGGTTTGATCTGCCGCTGGCTTTCTTGAGCGACGTCGACCTCACGGCGAATCTGGGCAGGTGTCTCGCATTCGCCGAAGAGGTCGGCTCGGCGGTGCGCGCGAGTATGAAGGCTCTAGCTGACGAGCTGGAAACCGAGCGCGAAACGTTTTTCGCAGAGGGAAATTTCTGGTCGCAACTGGAATCGCGTTTTCACGCGTTACTCGACCGGCTGCCATCCGACCGCGAAGCTGAGATGCGCGCCTGGTTCGCCGACACGCTGAGGACGGCGAGCGGCGCGTTCCGCGAAACCGTAAACAGCCTCAGCGGGACCGCCGCCGAGGTCGAGGCCGCGGTGAAGGCCGAAAACATGCTGTGGGGCGTGATCAGCAAAGCTATCAAAGCTAACGCAACTTCGTGGGCGGTCTACTTGCCCGAAAAGTTTGCGGCAAAAGGAGGACAAAAATGAACAAACAAATTTCGGCGGCCGAGGGGCCGGAGGATGCCGCGCTTGTCGGCTATCTGAAGACGCTGGCCGCAAGACAGGACCGTGCGGCATTGGCACACCTCCGGCGCGGTCTCGGCCGACGCCCGGGCGAGGCGGTGGAGATGTATCCGTATGTCGGCAGGTTTATCAATGAAAAGACGAACGACTCGCATGACCGGGCCGTTTTCCTAACCTCTGCGTTGTTTGCCGCCTACCCGGAAGCGCCCCAGAACACCGGCGATCTGGGACGTTCCGTCAGGCAGCTAGCCGACAAAGCCGGAAGCGACAGCATCGAGCGCCGCTTTGTCGCCTTGCTCGATGCCGATACGGACGTTCTTCACTACTACCTTCGCCAGATGGTCGGGCTGCTAAAGGCACACGGGATAGCAGTGAACTGGAACCGACTTTTCGAGGACATTCGCGACTGGGATCGTTCCGGCCGCGTCGTCCAGCGACGATGGGCACGCTCCTTTTGGGGAAGTGCCGAGACCAACAACACTACAGACACCCACGAGGGAGGAGAATAGCGAAAATGATCCTGGAGCTTCATATGATCCAAAACTTTGCACCTTCAAATCTTAACCGCAGCGACACGGGCTCGCCGAAGGACTGCACCTTTGGCGGCGTCCGTCGTGCCCGGATATCAAGCCAGTGCTTCAAACGCGCGATGAGGACGTACTTCCGCGACAAGTTCGAGCGGCCTGAAAATCTGGCCGAGCGTTCGACACGGTTGATGGACAGCATCGCAAAAAGACTCGTCGAAAACGGCCGCGACCCGGAGCAGTCGCGAAAAGCAGCCCTCGGAGCGGTCACATGCGTCGGACTGAAGGCTTCCAAGAAAGACCCCGGAAAGACAGAGTATCTTCTCTTCATGGGCCGCGACGAGATCGATCGGATCGTCAACGTGTGCAATGAACATTTCGACGATCTGGCGACCGACAAGATCCCGTCGGCGACCGCGAACGCGGTGGCAAAAAGGCTCATGGACGTGATGAAGGAAGGCAAGGCCGCCGATCTCGGGCTATTCGGCCGTATGTTGGCCGACCTGCCTGAGCGCAATCGCGACGCCGCCTCGCAGGTCGCCCACGCCATTTCCACTCACAAGGTCGGGCTGGAATTTGATTTCTTCACCGCGGTCGATGACTTGCGGCCCGAAGATACCGCCGGGAGCGATCACCTCGGAACGGTCGAGTTCAATTCGGCGTGCTTTTACCGTTACGCGAACGTGAACGTCGACAAGCTGCGCGAGAATCTGCAGAACGACGAGGAGTTAACAAAGGCCACGGTCGCGGCATACATCAGGGCCGCGGTCGAAGCCCTGCCGACCGGCAAGCAAAACTCTTTCGCGACCCACGAGAAGCCGTCGCTTGTGTACGCCGTTGTACGCGATGCAGGGATGATGTCGCTGGCGAATGCGTTCGAGAAGCCGGTCTTCGATCCTAAAGGCGGTTTGGTCGACGAATCGATCCGGCGGCTTGCTGACCACTACCGCCAAGTTACCGCCGTCTACGGCAATGGCGGAGCGACCTCTCGTGTCTTTGTTACGACCACCGTCGGCGGCGCCGACGCTGCGACCGCTCTCGGCGATAATGCGGGCAGCTTCGATGCCCTGGTCGCTCGCACGATGTCGGCCATCTTCGGCGGCGGGGAGGCGTGATGATATGTCCCACATACTCTTTATGCGTCTGGCTGGCCCAATGCAGTCCTGGGGCGTGATGTCGCGGTTCTCGCGCCGCGACACCGGCAAGGAGCCGTCGAAGTCCGGCGTCGTCGGTCTGATCTGTTCGGCCATGGGAATACCGCGCAATGACGACCGGCATCCCGATTTCATCAAGCTGTCCAATGCTCGGCTTGGGATTCGGGTACTCAGAGGCGGCACACTGCAGAGCGATTATCACACCGCGCAGGACATTGCCATCGCGAATGCGGAAAGGAGAAAGGACGGTACATACAAAACGAAAGACACTGAACTTTCGACCCGCTTTTATCTCTCGGACGCCGATTTTATCGCCGCTCTCGAGTCAGACGACCGCGACCTGCTCGAACGCGTCCATGAAGCGCTGAAAAAACCGGTCTGGCAGCTTTTCCTTGGCCGCAAGGCGTTCGTGCCGCATTTGCCGGTCAATGTCCCGGACGGGTTCGCGATCATCGACGGCGTCGATCTTGAGGCCGCGCTCAGCGACGACGCGATCATCGATCGACTTTGCCCGACGATGCCTTATCGAAGGTTTGATCATGTTCAGCGGCTGATCCTGGAGGACGATGAGGGTTCGGAGATACGCCAGGATGTTCCGCTTTCGTTTGGGAGACGGCGATTCACCATCCGCCGCGTGCGAACGACGTTTGTCAAAAATACAGGAGGCGAAGGTGATGGAACTTTATCTTAGCCGCATAATTCTGAATCCATTATCAAAGGCGGTGATGCACGATCTCGGCAGCGCGCGCCAGCTGCATAAGACCATCTCAACGTGTTTCCCTGGCATCGACGGCCAGGCCGACAGGCCCCCGCATGAGAAACGCACACCGAGGAATGTGTACAAGCTGCTCCACCGCGTCGATCGCAAAGGTGGATCCACCGTGCTTTACGTCCAGTCGGCCACGCGGCCGGATTGGAATCGCCTTCCGTCGGGATACGCCAGCCAGGCGGACTCAAAGCCGGTGCACGAGCTGTACGCCCGCATCGCCGATGGAGACCATTTGCAGTTTCGGCTCACCGCAAACCCGACGAAACGAATTGGCAAGAATCTCCGCGACGACGCCCGCTATCAGCGACTCGACCAGAGCGAACAGGATGAATTCGTCCGAAAGTTTCGTGATGATAAGCGGCGGCGGCGAGTGGCGATCTATAACGAAGCAGAGCGGATGTCGTGGCTCAGTCGAAAAGGCGAGGCAGCGGGGTTTCGCCTCGCAAGCGTGAGGGTCAACGATAACGTGTCGAATGTGACGATTGTCGAAACGTCGAAGGTAAGGGTCTGGCGCGGGCGTGGCGACGACCCGATGACTTTTGGCTCGGTCACCTTCGAGGGCGTACTCGAGGTCACCGATGCTGACAGGTTCCGCGAGGCGCTTGTCAAAGGCATCGGTACGGGCAAGGCATACGGGTTTGGGCTGCTCTCGATCGCGCCGGTGAGGGCGGCGTCGGCAGGATGAAGTTAAAAGACCTGACAACGCTGCCGAAGGTGCGCGACAGCGTCAGTTATCTCTACGTCGAGCACTGCCGGGTCGAGCAGGACGCAAAGGCGATCGCGTTCTTCGACGAGGAAGGAAAGACCGCCGTTCCGTGCGCAAACATTACGACGCTGATGCTCGGGCCCGGAACGTCCATCACGCATGCTGCGATCAAGACGCTTGCCGACAACGGCTGTCTGGTCCTGTGGTCGGGCGAGGGAGCGGTCCGGTTCTATTCGCAGGGGATGGGCGAGACGCGCTCGGCGCGGCACCTGCTTCGCCAGGCGTGGCTGTGTTCGGTCCCGAGCCTGCGGCTTCGCGTGGTGCGGCGAATGTACGAGATGCGATTCGCCGCTCCGCTGCCTGAGGATATGACCCTGCAGCAGATCCGCGGGCGTGAGGGCGTTCGCGTTCGGACCGCTTACTCGCAGGCAAGTGCTCGGACGGGTGTGGAATGGACCGGTCGGCAGTACAACCGCGCTCAATGGAGCGACTCGTCGCCCATTAATCGTGCGCTGTCGAGTGCCAACAGCTGCCTCTACGGCGTCTGTCACGCGGCCATCGTCTCGGCCGGGTATTCGCCGGCACTCGGCTTTATCCATACCGGCAAGATGCTGTCATTCGTGTACGACATCGCCGATCTGTACAAGGCCGAGATCACGATCCCGCTTGCGTTTGAGATGGTCGCAGAGTCCGAGCTCGATCTCGAAAGCCGGATCCGGCACGCCCTTCGCGATCGGTTTTATGAGGAGCGGCTTTTGCAGCGGATCGTTCCCGATCTCGAAAAAGCTCTCGACGTAAAGACCGACGACGCCGAGCTCGCCTTTGATCTCGATGAGGCGGCCCCGGGCGACCTGTGGGACGGCGACGGGAGCTCGAGTGTGCCGGGGGGCGTCAATTGGGCCGACACGGGCCGAGAGGAGGTAGAGTAAATGGTCGTTTTCCTTTTGGAAAAAGTGCCGGTCTCTCTTCGCGGCGAGATCACGAGATGGATGATCGAACTGCGGCCCGGCGTCTTTGTCGGAAATCTCTCGGCCCTCGTCCGCGATAAGCTCTGGGAAATGATCTGCCAAAAGTCGCGTGCCGGAGCCGCGACAATGCTCCGCAGCGCCGCTAACGAGCAAGGCTATGAGATACTCACTCACGGCGAGACGGCACGCAAGATCAGACGCTTTGACGGCCTCCAGCTGGTTACCGTGCCGCACCGAAAGTGAGCCGGACACATAAACTATCTAAAGACCCGAAAACCACGTATTTTATATGTGTGTTCTCCACGCACGTGGAGATGAACCGCGGAACGGCGGAGTTGAATGAATTTTATCGTTGTGTTCTCCACGCACGTGGAGATGAACCGGTATTCGCTGTTGGAATTTGCCGGGGCTCCTCGTGTTCTCCACGCACGTGGAGATGAACCGAAGCGAGAAGAATTGTACCAGAGACTTGGGAAGTGTTCTCCACGCACGTGGAGATGAACCGGGAGACGAGGTCTGGATCGTGGACACGACGATGTGTTCTCCACGCACGTGGAGATGAACCGAAATCGCGCCGTAACTTGGTCGCCGGCGGAAAGTGTTCTCCACGCACGTGGAGATGAACCGTGCAGCGTTTCCTCGCCGCAGTTGATTGTCGTGTGTTCTCCACGCACGTGGAGATGAACCGGCTGCCGGAGCTGAATGTCTGCCCCTCTCTAACGTGTTCTCCACGCACGTGGAGATGAACCGCAAACGTGGCCGTCTCCGGCGAGCGTTCGTGGGTGTTCTCCACGCACGTGGAGATGAACCGTATTCACAAACAACTTCCAACACTATCAGTTCGTGTTCTCCACGCACGTGGAGATGAACCGTCCTCAACCATACGGTCAAGCCTCGCGTTGAAGTGTTCTCCACGCACGTGGAGATGAACCGAACCCCCCTTGACATTATTATTCAGTGCATTAGTGTTCTCCACGCACGTGGAGATGAACCGGAACGCTTTGCCAACAAAGAGCACGATCTATTGTGTTCTCCACGCACGTGGAGATGAACCGCGAAATCTTGAAAAGGAGAACGGCCGGGGAACGTGTTCTCCACGCACGTGGAGATGAACCGATCAAGGTCGGCGACGGCGTGACGGCCTACAACGTGTTCTCCACGCACGTGGAGATGAACCGGTCGCGCTCAGCTCGTTCGCGTGCCTCTCCGGGTGTTCTCCACGCACGTGGAGATGAACCGATGTCGCAGTAATACCGCTTGGCTTTAATGTTGTGTTCTCCACGCACGTGGAGATGAACCGGTCAAGTCGCCAGCCAGAGCAATCACACGATCGTGTTCTCCACGCACGTGGAGATGAACCGTCACTGTCTGTCGCCGCTATCTCACGCGAGTAGGTGTTCTCCACGCACGTGGAGATGAACCGCGGCCAAATTCCGGTTTACGGAATACAGGATCGTGTTCTCCACGCACGTGGAGATGAACCGAAGCAGCGTCAGAGATAATTCGCGCGAAGCATGTGTTCTCCACGCACGTGGAGATGAACCGCTGGACACTTCCAAGAATCCCTTTTTGGAAGAGTGTTCTCCACGCACGTGGAGATGAACCGACTCACTGTTGCGAAGTACCAGAGTACCTAAGTACCAGAGTTGTTTTGACGAGTAATCGTCGAGTCAGACGGCCTAAAGTCGTGGAATCTCAGACTACTCGAGGAGCGAAGCACCTAAGTACCAGAGTTGTTTTGACGAGTAATCGTCGACGTCAGACGGCCTAAAGTCTTGGAATCTCAGACTACTCGAGGAGCGAAGCACCTAAGTTGTTTGCAGTGTTGGAGTGGAGATCGGAGGGCCGTGGGGGCCGCATGCCTGTTTCGGTGGAGGTGATCGCGGGACGGTCAGTTGCGGACCGGGAGGTGCGGACGCGGCACACTTTGCTCTTTGATCAGGCTGCTCGGAGCCGGCATTCTCGACGTCTCAATGACGCAGGAGAGCGGTGTTTGTTCCAAACAAAAGAGGCCGCCATTTTGACGGGCCTCTTTTTGGTTTTAACCGAAAGTTTTACTTAGATGCTCATCTCTCGACGGCCTTTGCGGTCTCGGGTTCTTCGACGACCGGGGTCGAGTCGGCGTCGGTGCGGGCGTAGTAGTCGTAGTAGCTCGAGCCGTAGTACTCGTACTCCATCGAGCCTGACTTGATGCCGTTGAGGACGACGCCGTAGATGCGTGCGCCGAGGGTGGCGAGGCGCTGCTTGAAGCGGCGCATCAGGTGGAGCGAGCTCTTATTTGCCATCGCGACGAGAACGACGCCGTCGGTGATCGTCGCGAGGATGGCCGCGTCGGTAAACGATATCGCCGGCGGCGAATCGATGATCACGTGCTTGAAGCGCCCGCGCAGGAATTGCAGCAGGTTTCGCATCTCCTGCGAGCTGAGCAGCTCGGCCGGATTCGGCGGGATCGGGCCGCTGGTGATCACCTTCAGCCGCGGCAGTCCCGGATAGCTCTTGATCAGGTTGTCGATATTGCGCTCGCCCGAGAGATAGTTGGTCAGCCCCTGCGAGTTGTCCATTCCGAAATAGTTATGGATGCGCGGGCGTCTGAGGTCGCAGTCGATGACGACGACGTCGGCCTCGGCCTGTGCGAGTGTGACGGCCGTGTTGATCGCGGTCGTCGTCTTGCCCTCGGAGGGCTGCGACGAGGTGACGAGTATCGTCTGCGGCGGCTTGCCGGCCGACGAAAAGAGCAGAGACGTCCGCAGGTGGCGGTAGGCCTCGGCCATCGGCGAGTGGCGCTCCTGCAGGGTGATCAAAGCGGCGCCGGGATTGCCGTTGCCGTCGGCCGCGGCCGGGACGAGAGCTGCCTGGCGGCGCTTTTCAC
Organism: Pyrinomonadaceae bacterium; assembly: GCA_046313635.1. Classification (GTDB taxonomy): domain Bacteria; phylum Acidobacteriota; class Blastocatellia; order Pyrinomonadales; family Pyrinomonadaceae; genus OLB17. The sequence goes on from JBKBYA010000008.1 coordinate 75,002, forward strand.
CGGTCAGATAGTGCGGGATAAGCGCCAGCGTCGGCAGACCGAGATGGCGTCCGATGTCGTCAGACGTCTTGACCGAGTCGTCGAGGTAGTCGAGCAGGAATGCGAGACCGATGCCCGCCGCAAGCGAGAGAAACAGGGCGATGACGATGTTGCGCTCGCGCTTCGGGCCGATCGGCTGCGTCGGCACCACGGCCCTGTTTGAAACGACGATGTTGTTGGGCACGTCGCTCGTGAGTGCGAGCTCCTGTTCCTTTTGCCGCTGAATGTAGGTGTCGAGCAGCGTGCGCTTGGTCTCGATCGAGCGTTTGATGTTGGTCAGGTCGGTCATTACCTGCCCCTCGATATTGGCGCGGGCGGCCTCGGCCTGATAGGCCGCGAGTGCCTGGGCCTCCTGTGTGCGGGCCGCGCTGAGCTGCGAGCCGAGAGCGGTCAGAGCTCCTTTGACGGCGTCCTGCTCGATCTTTTTCTGATCGCGCTCGATGATGCTCGAGACCTCTTTTTCGGTCTGCTGCTTTGTCGCGTTGAGCGAGTTGATCCGCTCCTCGACCTGCCTGACCTTGAAATACTCGGGCGTGTATTTGACGAGCAGCTCGGCTTTTTCGGCCTCGGCCTCCTTGATCTGCTTTTCGATGTCGCGGATCTGGTCCTGCAGCTTCGCCTTACGCTCGGTGTTGAGCCGCATCGTGTCCTGAAAGACCTTGTTCTCGTAGAGGTCGGGGATGTTCATCCCCTCGCCGCGGGCGCTGGCCTGGACGGCCGCGTTATAGCGGGCCTCGATCTGCCGGCGGCCCTCCATCGCCTTGAGCCAGGTCTCGCTCAGAGACTGCAGGCGGCTGGCGTTGAGCTCCATTCCCTTTTCCTGCAGCGGCAGATTGGCGTCGCGCATCGCCTGGGTCAGCTTGGCCTCGTCGTTTCGGATGTCCTTGGTCAGCGAGTCGATCGACTTGCGAAGGTCTTCGTAAGCCTGACGGGCCCCGGCCGTCTGCCGGCGGGCGTCCTCCTCTTTAAAGGTGATCGCGAGCATATCCGCGACGCGCGCGGCCAGCGCGGGATTTTCGCTCTTGACGCTGATGTTGACGATATTTGTCCGCTCCACGGGCGAGACGGTCAGGCCCGAGCTGAGCGTCCCGGCAAACGCCGCGGCGCGGGCATCCTCCTCCGGCGTCAGGACGACCGCAGGAGCAGCGTCGGCGCCGGACTGGTCCGGCACGTCGGTCACGACCGCGAGCGTCTTGTCGTCCGGCTGTGCCTGTTTCTCGCCCGACAGTACGGACTTGACGCCCGAGAGCAGCCCGCGGCCCTGCGCGCCGAGCGCGTCGGGATCGCGATAGATCCCGAGCTTGATGACGACGCGCTTCATCAGGTCGGGACTCTGGAGCAGCTGAAGCTGCGTGTTGGTGTAATTCGCGTCGTAGCCAAAATTGATATTGATCGAGTCCTTGTCGGTGACCTTCGGCTTGGGCGGCTCGATGACCATCTCGGCCGTAGCGAGATAGACCGACGGCTGCCGGTACATCCAGAGCGCGACCGCGGCGGTCACCACCAGGGCGAGCGTCAGGATGATCGGAAGCCGTTTGTAGACGACATTGATGTACTGCCTGATCGACCGCTTGCCCTCAAAATCCTCGTCGTAGAATGCGGCGTACCCCGGCGGGTATTCGCTCGGTGACGCGGGCTGGGCGGGCTGGATCTCAGCCGATGTGCGGGGCAACGGCGTTAGCCTCTGATCGTTTTCCATACTGCTCGATGAATATCTCAACGCGGGATATTCGGTGGTGGTCCCTCAATCTTCTTGTATCTTTTGGTTTATACCACACTCAAGGGCCTTTTTCACCATCTTACCGATCCTTGGCACCGCTCGCTGCGGCACGGCGTCGCCGGGCTCCGCGTTGTTTGGCGTCAGATGCGGATGATAGAATTGCTGTTTGCCCTTGAGACGCATTTTTAGGCAATAAAGATTGATATGCAGTTAGTTTCCGAAACGCCCGCCGCCGGTTTCGACTTTGAGCTCGGCATCGACGGATACCGATATTCAGACCTTTTTGACGCGGTCAAGCTCGGCGAGCTGGCCGAACGCTTTTATGCCGAGGTCGACCAAAGTCTGCCCGCCACGGGCGAGGCACTGCGCAGGTACATCGCCGCGCGCGGCCGCGGATTTGAGAAGCGGGCCGAGTCCAAACTGCTGACCGACGCCGCTCCGCTGCTGTCGAATTTTGTCGCGCGGATGTTTGGCATCACCAAAGAGCGCGAGCGGCTCGAGGCCGAGATCCTCGAGCAGGAACCCATCTGGCGATACAAGTTCTTTGTCCAGCGCCGGGCGATCAAGCGATACAAGGCCGAGCAGGCGGCCGGGCTTAACGAGAACGAATTGTGGCTCGCGGTGACCGAGCTTCGCAACGCGGGGTTTGACGACACGATCCGCTTTGATGAAGAGCTTTCGATCGCGACGATGACCGCCGAACTGCTCGACGCCGAGGCGGCGCTGACCAAGGGCACGGAGCTCACGCCCGAGCAGTCGGCCGCGGTCCGCAAGGTGCACACCGCTTACGACAAGCTCAAGGACAAGACTTTTGGCCGGATCTTTTCGGAATATCTCGTCGCCGAAGACGCGTCAGGCGACGTCGCCGCCATCAAGGCCGCTCTGCATCTGCTCGAGGCCTGGTCGGCCGCGGCATTCTTTAACAAGTCGCGCCGCTGGCACTCTTTCAAAACGCCGCACGCGCTCGATTACCAGAATCTCGTCCATCTCATCCGCCCGTTCAAAGAGAACCCAAACATAATGCAGGCCCCGGTCGACATCCTGCGCCGCCGAGACGGCTTTAAGCTGACCGACGACCGAGGCACGATGCGCGATGCGCTCTACGAGATCGACTACTGCATGATCTGCCACGAGCGTGACAAGGACTCGTGCTCGACAGGCCTGCGCGAGCCGGACGGCACCGCCAAGCGCAATCCGCTCGGCATCAAGACCGAGGGCTGCCCGCTGGACGAAAAGATCTCGGAGATGCACCTCTTGAAAAAGCAGGGCGACCCGATCGCGTCGCTCGCGCTCGTGACCATCGACAACCCGATGTGCGCCGGCACCGGCCATCGAATCTGCAACGACTGTATGAAGGGCTGCATCTTTCAAAAGCAGGAGCCCGTCAATATCCCGCTCGCCGAGACCGCGTCGCTGACCGACGTTTTGCAGCTGCCGTACGGATTTGAGATCTACAGCCTGCTCGCGCGCTGGAACCCGCTCGACGCCAAACGCCCGTACCCGCAGCCGTACAACGGCAAGAACGTAATGGTCGTCGGCCTCGGGCCCGCCGGTTACACGCTCGCGCATTATCTGCTCAACGAGGGCTTCGGTGTCGTCGGCATCGACGGGCTCAAGATCGAGCCGCTCCCGGCCGAATGGACCGGCAACCTCGGCACCACGTGCCCGAAACCGATCAAGGACATCAAGGAGATCACCGAGGAGCTCGACGAGCGCATCCTGTCGGGCTTTGGCGGCGTGTCGGAGTACGGCATCACCGTTCGGTGGGACAAGAACTTCCTGACGATGATCCAGCTGATGCTGATGCGCCGCAAACGCTTTCGAGCTTACGGCGGCGTCCGCTTTGGCGGGACGCTGACGATCGAGGACGCGTGGGAATACGGCTTTGACCACATCGCGATCGCGACCGGTGCGGGCCGGCCGACGATCGTGCCGATGAAGAATAATCTCATCCGCGGCATCCGCCAGGCGTCGGACTTCCTGATGGCGCTGCAGCTCACCGGCGCTTTCAAGAAGGACACGCTATCGAATCTTCAGGTCCGAATGCCGGCGGTCGTCATCGGCGGCGGCCTGACAGGCATCGACACGGCCACCGAGCTGTTTGCGTACTACCCGGTGCAGGTCGAGAAGATGCTCGCCAATTTTGAACTCCTGGTTGACGAGTACGGCGAAGAAAAGGTCTGGCAGAGATTTGACGACGAAGAAAAAGCCGTGCTCGCCGAATTTCTCGAGCACGGCCGCGCCGTTCGTGACGAACGCGAGCGTGCCCGCAAGGTCGGCGAGGTGCCGAACTTCATCCCGCTCGTCCGCTCGTGGGGCGGCGTCTCGCTCGTCTACCGCAAGCGTCTGCAGGACTCGCCCGCCTATCGCCTCAATCACGAAGAGGTGCAGAAGGCGCTCGAAGAGGGCATCAATTTTGTCGAGTGCATGAACCCGACCGAGGCCGTGCCGGACGAGTACGGAGCGGTCAAGGCGATCAAATTCGAGCGGCTGAACTACGTCGCCGAGACGGGCAAATTCGAGAATACGGGCGAGCTCGTCGAGTTTGCCGCCCGCACGGTTTGCGTCGCGGCCGGAACGTCGCCGAACGTCATTTACGAGAAGGAAAAGCCGGGCACATTCGAGCTCGACGAGTGGCGGCAGTTCTTCCGGCCGTACAAGGCGGTAAAGAACGACGACGGCAAATTTCGCCTCGAGCCCGTCCAAAAGGGCGAGGCCGGATTCTTCACCTCGTACCAGCATGGCGGCAAGCTCATCTCGTACTACGGCGACAATCACCCGCAGTACGCCGGAAACGTCGTCAAGGCGATGGCGTCGGCCAAGCACGGTTATGAGCGGGTCGTCGAGCTCTTTGCCGACGAGCTCGCCGAGCGGGGCACGCTGCCGCAGTCTGAGCGCGACGCGATATTCGACAAGCTGGTCGCGACGCTCGACGAGCAGCTTCGCGCGTACGTCGTCCGTGTCGAGCGGCTCACGCCGACGATCGTCGATGTCGTCGTCAAGGCTCCGCTGCAGGCGCGCAAATTCAGGCCGGGGCAGTTTTACCGTTTGCAAAATTTTGAGACAAAGGCTCCCGTCATCGAGGGCAAGCGAATGATGATGGAAGGCCTCGCTCTCACCGGCGCGTGGGTCGACGAAAAAGAAGGATTGCTCTCGATGATCGTCCTCGAGATGGGCACGTCGTCGCGTCTCGTCTCACTGCTTAAGGAGGGCGAGGAAGTTCTCGTCATGGGCCCGACCGGCACGCCGACCGAGATCCCGGAGAACGAGACGGTAATGCTCGCCGGCGGCGGCCTCGGCAACGCGGTTCTCTTCTCGATCGCACGCGAGCTGAAAGAGAAAAATAATCACGTCGTATATTTCGCCGGCTACAAGAACGGAATGGACCTCTTCCGCCGCGAGGAGATCGAGAAGGCGACCGATCAGGTCGTCTGGGCCACCGACGCCGGCGTCGCCATCCAGCCAAAGCGCCCGCAGGACGCGCACTTCCGCGGCAACATCGTCGAGGCGATGGTCGCCTATGCCGAAGGCAAACTGGGCGAGCCGGTCGTGCACTTCGGCGAGATCGACCGCATCATCGCGATCGGCTCAGACCGGATGATGAACGGCGTCCGCGAAGCGCGTCATTCGGTCCTCAAGCCCTACCTCAAGCAGCAGCACACCGCGATCGGCTCGATCAACTCGCCGATGCAGTGCATGATGAAAGAGGTCTGCGCGCAGTGCCTGCAGCGTCACGTCAACCCGCACACGGGCGAAGAATTTTTTGTCTTCTCGTGCTTTAACCAGGACCAGCATCTCGACTTTGTCGACTTCAAAAACCTCAACGACCGCCTGCGTGCAAACAGCATTCAGGAAAAGCTGACGAATATGTGGCTCGACCGTGCGTTCGGCCGCGAAGACTTCAAGCGACTGTACGGCGCTGCAAATTAGGCTAGAACCTCGGGTACAACTGATAGGTGATAGCTGATAACTGAGTATGAATTCCTACTCGAGTTATCGGTTATCACCTATCATTTTTCAGTTATTCCGGAGAATATGTGGGGACTCCACACGCCCGACGGTTTCGCCGCGGCGATTCAGTATCTTCATCGGCGACAGTTCGGACAGTTGATCGTCGGCGAGTATGCCGAGCGATCTCAGGATGGCGACCGCGGCGACGGGACGTGCGCGGCGGTCGTCGCCGTCTTCGACCTTCATCGCGATGGCGAGACCGGCCGGATGTTTTTCGTTCGGCAGGACCCCGCAGAGCCAGACGCCCTCGGCGCCGACCTTTGAGATGAGCTTTCCGGGAGCGGCCTGCATCAACATCGTGTCGAGGCGTTCGGTGCCGCCGATCAGGTGCGGGTAGTTGATAAAGGCATTGACGATGCGCCGGCAGGCGGCTCTTGTCGCGTCGTCGAACGAGTCGGGCGGGTTGATCAGGTTGGCAAAGCTCCTCGCCATCGCCGAGAGCGGCAGAGCGAAGTTCGGCGCGGCGCAGCCGTCGATCGCGATCGGGATCGACTCGGCTTTTATCTCGGCAAATCGCGCCATCGTTCGGAGTATCTCGATCTGTATCGGATGCGACGGCGAATCGTAATTCGCAGGATCGGCGTCGATGTGCCTTGCGAACGCAAGCATCGCGGCGTGCTTGCCCGAGCAGTTGTTGTGGAGCTGCGTCGGACGGACTCCTTCGCGGATCATCCGCTCGGCCTCGGCTTCGTTAAACGGCAGGTGCGGGCCGCATCTAAGATCGGCCTCGGTAAATCCGGCCTTGGCCAGCATCGCCGCGGCGTGCTCGACGTGGACCGCCTCGCCCGAGTGCGACGCGCACGCCATCGCGATCTCTGCGTCGCTAAAACCAAAACGATCGGCCGCGCCGCTCGTGATTAAGGGCATCGCCTGAAACGGCTTGGCCGACGAGCGTATGAAGGTGACGTGCTCGGGATCGCCTGCCGAAAAGACCGTTTTGCCTTCGCCTTCGACGATGACGATGTGCCCGCGATGGACCGACTCGAGCCGGTCGCCGCGAACGACCTCGGCGAGGATTACGCTTTGCATCGGATGACGTGTACTCCCATATGGCGATGTATTGTCCGGTATGAAATTTTTGCCGCGGATGTTCGCCGACGGCGCGGATAAGGGTGTAGGTGGTCGAGCTGGATCCCTGCGTCCTTTTCAAGTCTCATCCGCGCCATCCGCGAATGTCCGCGGCAAAAGTTCTCTTTGTTTCGCGCCTCTTGCGTGTTTCGTAGGCGATTCCTGACCGCGGCCTGAGAACCCATCCGCTTACGCGGGCTTGTTATGACTAGCGGGCGGCGAGCAGCTCTTTGGCGTGCTTGCGGGCCGTGTCAGAGACGGTCTCGCCGGCGAGCATGCGGGCGATCTCTTCGACGCGTTCGGTCTTTGAGAGTTCGCGGATCTGCACCGTCGTACGGCCGCGATCGATCGATTTGCTGACGGCGAAGTGGCGGTCTGCGAGCGATGCGATCTGCGGCTGGTGCGTGACGCAGAGCACCTGCTGCGAGCGGCTGAGCTCTTTGAGCTTTAGCCCGACGGCCTCGGCCACTCGGCCGCCGATGCCGACGTCGACCTCGTCAAAGACCGCGGCCTTGCCGGCAGTCTGCGCCTTACTGACCGTCTTGACGATCAGCATCAGACGCGACGCCTCGCCGCCCGATGCGACGCGGGCGAGCGGCTTGGGCGACTCGCCGGGATTGGCCGAGAAATAGAACTCGACGCGGTCATAGCCGCGCGGCGAGAAGTATCTTTCCGCGGCGTCGTCTCCGACAGAAGAGGCACGCTCGGTTGCGGTCGCGTTTCTGCCCGGGGTTTCGTTCTCTGACTCGAACGGTGAGTCAATGACGACCTTGAAACGCGCCTTTTCGAGAGCGACGGCCTTGAGTTCCTTTTCGGTTTCTTTTTCGAATCTCGCGGCCGCCTTGAGACGCGCGTCGTGCAGCTCGCCAGCGGCGGCGACGAATTCGCTTCTCGCCTCGTCGAGCTTTTTCTTGATCTGCTCCTCGTGAAACTCGGCGTTCTCGATCGAGTCCAGCTTCTGCTTCGACTCGGCGAGATGCTCGAGCACGGCGTCGATCGAGTCGCCGTATTTGCGTTTGAGCCGCGAGATCTCGGCAAGTCGTTGCTCGATCTCTTCGAGCCGCTCGGGCGAGAATTCGAGATGCGAAGAAAAGTCGCGCAGCGAGATCGCGAGGTCCGAGATCACGGCCTCGGCGTCGCGGAGCTGCTCGATGTAAGGCGCGAAGCGGCTGTCGTAGCGGGCGAGCTCCTCGACCTTGCGAGCCGCGCGCTCGAGCGTGGTGGTCGTCGACTCGGCGTTGTCGTAGAGCAGCGCGTACGAGTCTTCGCTGAGGCTCGAGAGCTTTTCGACGTTGTTGAGCCGGCGCTTTTCTTCTTCGAGCTCGACGTCCTCGCCGCTCTTCAAATGTGCCTTGCCGATCTCGTCGACCTGGAATTTCAGTATGTCGACAAGCTGCAGCTTTTCGGCCTCGTTCTGCCGAAGCGCGGCGAGCTCGCCGCGTATCTCGCTCCAGCGGCGATACGATCCGGCGACCTTTGCGCGCAGCGGCGCGAGGCGGCCGAATTCGTCTAAGAATTCGAGATGCGTCGACGTGTCAAACAAGGCGGCCTGCTCGCCCTGGCCGTGAATGTCGACGAGCAGCGAGCCGATGCGCTTGAGCAGGCCCTGGGTCGCAAGCTGGTTGTTGACGAAAATTCGATTCTTGCCCGAGCGCGAGAGTTCGCGGCGGATGATGATCTCGACATCGGTACCGTCCTCGAGCTCGATGCCCGCCTCGTCAAACGATCGCCGAAGCTCGTCGGTCGCGCGTACGGCAAACAGGCCCTCGATCCGCGCCGCGTCTTCGCCCTCCTTGATCAGGTCGGATGAGACGCGATCGCCCGTCAGCGAGCCGAGGCTGTCGACGATGATCGATTTGCCCGAGCCGGTCTCGCCCGTGAGCAGATTGAGCCCCGGGCCAAACTCGACCTCGAGCTGATCGATAAGCGCGATGTTGCGGATCTTGAGCAGATTCAGCATACGACGGCGACGCGTGGAAAATCAGAATAAGGTTTTTCGCCGCCGCGTGTCCATTTGCGCAGGTCAGAACCGCCCCGCGTAAGCGGGCGGGCTCCTGAGCGACGGCAGAGAACTGCCCGCGAAAAACGCGAAAGGCCGCGAAAGGAAAGAAGAATTATCCGCCGCGGATCATCGCGGATAGCGCGGATAAGAAGTGATCAAAAACCAATTTCATTCTTATCCGCGCTTTCCGCGGTTTCCACGGCAAAACGGTTTTCGTTTTCGCGGGCTTTCGCGTTTTTCGCGGGCGATTCTTTTGCGCGGACCAAGAACCCACCCGCTCACGCGGGGCGGTTCTGACTTGGGGAACCCGCCCGCTCACGCGGGGCGGTTCTGACTTGGGGAACCCACCCGCTCACGCGGGGTGGTTCTGACTTGGGGAACCCGCCCGCTGACGCGGGGTGGTTCTGACTTGGGGAACCCACCCGCTCACGCGGGGCGGTTCTGACTTGGGGAACCCGCCCGCTGACGCGAGGCGGTTCTGACTTGTATGGTCACATCGGGCGGTTTTGGAGCGGGACGACGCCTTCGCCTTTGGTCCATTTGCCGCCGGAGAAGACGGCGTCGGGCGGGAATTCCCTTTCGAGATCTTTTGACGACCAGTCGATACGGCGGTCCTTTTTGTAAAAGAGCAGCTCGGCCAACTCGCCTCGTTTGAGAGATCCGAATCTTTGTACGACCACAAACTTATCGGCCGCATAGTCCTCGAGTGCCGCGACATTCTTCAGATCGCCCAGATCGCGAATGGTCGCCGACTGCGTAAAGCTGGCCCGGCGGCGCGAGCGGACGACGCCGATGTCAACCGTCGCACGCTTTTGCGGGTCGGCCGCATCGATCACCGTCGCGGCGCGAAAGATGACGCTGTAGAGCGAGCCCGAGCTGTTTGGCCTGAGAGCGAGATAAGCGTCGGGGCTCAGCTTCTTTTCGCTGCCATCGGCGAGCGACGTGAGCGCGGTCACGAGGGCGACGAAGTTCATCTTGACCAGATACATCTCGTCGCGGCCGTGCAGCGCGCCGGTCTCGATAAGGATCACGGGCGTGCCCCACGCGGTAAAGTTGTCGCCGAATGCGGTCGACGTATATTCGTCGTCGTAGCGGCCGATATTCTCCGGGATGAAATTGTTCAGCGCGTGAACGATGCCGGCGGCGACGCGTTTGTTGCGTTCGAGACCTTCGCTCGACGTCCTCGCCGCATCGCCGTGAACGACGAGCAGCGAGATCGCCGCCTGCCTGCGCGTCGAGCCGACGGTCGTGAGTGCATTTTGGTTGTGAAGGTTGAATCCGATCGCCGGCTGCCACTCGTCACGGAGCCTTTTAAGAATCCGCGCCTCGGGCGTCGCAAGGTTGACGGCGTCGCGGTTGATATCGATGTCCTGCAGATTGCGCCGCTGGTAGAGCTCGGTCCCGTCGGGGTTGAGCATCGGCACGGCGCGGATCGTAAGATTCTCTTCAATGCGTTTGACCCAGTCCTTTTCGCGATGCCTTTGCAGGTACGCGAACATATCGACAAGCGCCGACGTCGCGGTCGGCTCGTCGCCGTGCATCTGCGACCACATAAAGACCTTCAGCGGCCCGCGGCCGAATTCGATCTGAAAGATCTCGCGATTCGCATTGCTGCGGCCGACCTCGTCGACCTTGAGCCCGAGCTTCTTGAGCTCGTCGAGATAGGCGACGAGATCTTTGTGCCGCACGTCTGACGGCCGTATTCGCGATATGTGATGCTTGTCCCAGATCTCGGCGAGGTTCTTAGCCGAAGGTTGAGCAGATATTTGCATGGAAAGGATCAGCAATGCGATAGCCAGTGACGCTGCCAAATTCATAGATAAAAAGATAGCCCGACGAGCGTCAAAAACGCGAACGCGTCGTGAACTGCAGCCGCCCACGCAACGCCGCCGCTAACGCTCTCTCTCTCACGGTTGAGCTGCCGCACCTCACGCACGCCCCGAGCGCATCACTCGCAGCACCTCGGCGACGCTCCATGCCTGGGCCGGGCAGCCGCGCGGAGCGTGCGGCGGTTCGGCGTCGAATATTTCGGAGATCTGCCCGAGGCCGGCCTCGGACAGATGCGGGCGAAAGCCGTCGAGGATCTCGGCGACGCGCCATTCGCGATCGGGAAATACCCGACGATACGCGTCGATAAAAGGCCCGATCAGCCACGCCCAGACCGTTCCCTGGTGATAGGCCGAGTCGCGCTCGAAAGGGCCGCCGATGTATCGCGGGACGTAGGCCGGATCACGCGGCGAGAGCGAACGCAGCCCGACCGGCGTGAGAAGCTCGGCCTCGACCTTTTCGACGACCTTGCGTGAGCGCTCGTCGTCGAGCATCGAGTACGGCAGCGAAACCGCAAGGATCTGATTCGGCCGGATCGCGGCGTCGCGATGGCCGTTCTCGACGACGTCAAACAGGCACTGCTCGTCGGCATTCCAAAAGACGGCGTTAAAGCTCAGCTCTGCAAGGTCGGCCATCGCACGGTAACGATCGCGGTCATCATGCTCGCCAAAACGCTCGGCAAGGTCGGCCATCGCTCGCAGGGCGTTGTACCAGAGCGCCTGTATCTCGACGGCCTTGCCCGTGCGCGGCGTGACGACGAGATCGCCGATCTTCGCGTCCATCCACGTGAGCTGCACGCCCGGCTCGCCGGCATATAGCAGGCCGTCGGTATCGACGTGGATCCGGTAGCGTGTGCCGCGGAGGTGCCAGGTGACGATATCGGACAGATGTCGGTAGAGATTCTTTTTGACGAAGCGAAAATCTCCGCTCGCCTCCGCGTACGCGCGGACGGCCTCGACGTACCACAGCGTCGCGTCGACCGTGTTGTACTCGGCCGCTTCGCCCTCGTCGGGAAAGCGGTTGGGGATCATCCCCTGCGAGACGTGCCGCGAAAACTCAAGAAGGATCTCCTTGGCGAGCGTCGGCCGGCCGGTCGCCAGCGTGAGGCCGTTCAAAGCGATCATCGTGTCGCGTCCCCAATCGGAGAACCAAGGATAGCCGGCGATGACCGTGTGGCCGTCGCCGCGTGCGACCACGAACTGATCGGCGGCGAGCATCAGATCGCGCTCAAATTCGGTCTGTGCCGAGGCGGTGAGTTTGCGGCGACGGCGGATCTCGGAGCGCTCGAGCCGGTCGACTTTTTTGACTGCTGGCGGCGGAGCGTCTCCGCATTCGATCATCACGACCGCGTCGCTCGCCATGTCGAAAGTTAGCTCGAAGGGCTGAAAAAGGTCCTCGCAAAAGTCGAACCCGCGCTCGCTCTCGACCGCGAGTTCGAAGTCTCGGTACCAGTACCCGGTCGACGCGACCGAGCGGCCATTATGCCGCAAATGGAGCGGCGGCATTTCGGCGACGGGCCGCATCGTTACGAGATCGCCGTCCGACGCAAAGTCGGTCGAGAATTCGCCGCCGGCTCGGCGCAGATGGTGGTAGTCGACAAAGGAGATGAGCGGCCGCAAGCGAAGCTCGATCTGCCTCGCGGACGGCCCGAGATCACGTACGCTCCAGCGGCAGACCGTGAGGTTGCGGCCGTTGACCATAAAGACGCGCTTTTCGATCTCGACTCCGTCGACCGCAAACTTCCAGATCGGGAATGGGTCGAGACGAAACTCCTCGATCAGCTCAAAGCCGCGCGGATGAATCGTGCCGGGATAGCGATTGGCCGAGAGCTCGTGCTCGACGCCGTCGATAACGAGTGTCTCCTCGAGCTTGGCGACGGTCGTGATGCGGCCGAGCGGCGGACGCGTCGCGGCGGCAAGCAGCGAATGGTACCGGCGCGTCAGGATGCCCGAGACCGTTCCCGACGCAAAGCCGCCGATACCGTTGGTCTCGATCCATTCGCGCGAGGCGGACTGCTCGACGTCGGAGCAGACGGTCTTGTCGAGTACGATCATTGTGAATTCAATTGCCCGGGCCGGTCGTGATCTCTCGGTAGAGCCTCTCGGTCTCGTCGACCATCTTCTCGAGCGAAAAGCGCTCGAGCGCTCGAGAGCGCAATTCGCCGCCGAGCGATCTGAGCAGCGAGCTGTCGTCAAGCAGCTCGGAGACGCGCGCTGCGAGAGCCGTCGGGTCGCCGACCGGGACGAGCAGATCTTCGCGGCCGAGCAGCTCGCGTGAACCCTCGGTCGCGGTCGCGACGACCGCCCGGGCGTGAAGCATCGCTTCGAGCGTCGCGAGACCGAAACTCTCGGTCTGCGATGGAGAAACGTAAATATCGATAGCCGATAGCAGCGGCCGCAGGTCCTCGACCCAATCGAGCCAGACGATGCGGTCGTCGACGCCCATGACCCCCGCGAGACGCTTGAGCTGGCGGCGAAAGGTCTGTCCCGCCGACTCGTCGCGGCCCGCGACGACAAAACGCGCCTCGGGATGCCGCTTGAGGATCTCGGCGGCGGCGATGACGAATTCGCGTTGGCCCTTGAGCTCGGTCAGCTGGCCGATCGTGCCGATCAGAGGACTCGCTGCCGGCAGTCGATGAAACTCGCGAAACTCCGCCGCCGCACGTCCCGCATCCTCACCCGTGGTGGGCGCGGCGATGCCGTTGGCGATCGTCGTCACGCGCTCCGGACCAAAGATCGCCGCGAGCTGGTCGGCCGCGGCCGGCGATACCGCGATGGCGCGAGAGAGATTGCGAAGCGCGAATTTGTTAAACGGCTTGAGCGGAAAAAGCACGTGGCGAGTCAGCACAAATTTCGTGTCGCGAGCGACCATCGACGCGATGCTCGCCGGTATGTAGTCGCGCGCGACGTGAGCGTGAATTATCTCGATCTCGTTCTCACGGGCAAAGTCGGCGATGCGCTTGGCGCTGAAGACACCGAACGAGTTGCGGATCGAGACCGTCAGAACGTTTTGCTCGGGCACGAAGTCGAGCCGCTCTCGCCAGCGGCAGGTCGGGCGCACCGCGACAAAAACGTCGTTGCCCCGCTCGGCAAGACCACGGCAGAGATCGACGAGATGCCGCTCGCCGCCGCCGTAGGTCACCGCCGACGAGATATGTAGTATTCGCATCGCTCAAAAAGGTTACAACGAAAAACGAAGGCAAAAAAAGGCACGCTCCAAAACTGAAGCGTGCCGCAGCTGTCTCGGTATCAAGCGAAACTAGAACTGGAACCGAGCTCCCAACTGCATCTGGAAGACCTGGCTTCCGGGGTTGTTTGACACGATGATCTGATCGCTCGTGTTTCGCACCCGAAGGAAGTTGGGATTGGTGATCCCGTCCAGTCCGCAGCGGTTGGGCTGACCGGCGACCGCCGCCGAACAGTAGTTTGTCTGTCCGCCGGAGATCTGCGTATTCGAGAAGTTGAAGATATTGAAGAACTCGGTAAAGAGGATCAAACGCTTCGTCTCGTCGAACCGGAAACCCTTTTGAACGCGGAGGTCGATGTCGTACGTCGGACGGTTTCGATAGAAGTTGCGCGGCAGCTCGATGCCGGGCACCAGGAACGGACGGTCATTGTTGAGACCGTCGCCGTTAAGGTCGCTGCCGACCGTCGTGTTGATCGGCGAACCTGAACGGATGCGGATCGCACTGCCGACCTCGAAGCCGAAAGGAGCGAAGAAGACAGGGTTTGCAACGAACTGGTGCGTCCGATCGAGACGCGACGGACCGAACTCGGCCCTCAGGTCGTACGGGTTGGTGTAAAGCACGCCGCCCGAGTCGCGCTCGTTGTCGTCGTCCGACCGGTTGCGCGACCACGTGTAATAGGCGTTGATCAAGCCCCACTTGCGGTTAAGACGCGTACGGAACGTGACCGCCTGGTAGAACGAGCGGGCCGACGACTCGCGGACCTGAACGCTGCTGAGCTGCGAGACCGGACGCGTGCGGTTGGTCCAGGTCGCAGTCGACGGGATGACCTGCGGCCGCGTGATACCGATGATCGGCCGCTGCGACGGGTCGAGCGCCGTGCTCAGCAGGATCGGTGCCGGCAGATTGACGTCGACGTTCCGCTGCAGGAAGTTTGTTCTGACCTGCGAATAGTCGATACCGATCACCCAGTTGGTCGCGACCTCTCGCTCGACGCCGAAGCCGAACTGGATCGATTCCGGATTCTTGAAGTTCGGATCGGTGCTCGTCACCTGGATGCCGTTGATGATGTTCGGATTGAACGACGGATTAATGGCCGCTCCGATCGTCTGCACCTGTGCGGGCGTCAGCGTCGGAAGCGAATCGATCGCGACGTTGTTCAGGTTGATGCCGATGATCGCGAACTGACGATAGATCGTATTCGCCACGCAACGCGGATCGACCGGCGTCTGGTTTGGAACGCAGCCCGTGATCGCGATGTACTGCGCGGCTGCCGGCGTGTTCAGGAACGTGTTGAAGGCCGTCTGATTGAACGTGACGCCGCCGCTGCCGAGGATCGCGCGAACGTTGCCCGGCGGATTGCGGTAATTATTGATCGAGTCGGCAAGCAGGAGGAGCGGCGTGCGGGCATAGTAGATGCCGCTGAAAGCACGAACGACCGTCTTGCCGTCGCCTGCCGGGTCCCATGCAAAGCCGAGTCTCGGGCCCCACTGCCAGCCGCTGTCGGGGATCTGGGTCGGGTCGACACCTCGACCGCCCATCCGCGGGAACGAGGCGTTGCGAACCAGATTCACGAGGTCCGTATTGGAGACGTCCGGCTCGGGGTTGTACTGCTGCTCGGCCCGCAGACCGAAGTTAAGCGTGAATCGCGGCGTGAGCCTCCACGAATCCTGTGCAAAGAATGCGAGCTCCTGCACCTTGATCGCGGCCTGAAGGTTGCCGATCTGCTGGCGATAGATCGCACGCGTATCGTCAAACCGGCCGAGGAATGTCGCCGGACTCGTCGAGTCGCGGGCCGACATGATCCGGAGCGTGTCGTTGATCGCCGAGCTGCTCGAGCCGATGCTAAGGCTGTACTCGCCCGTCTGCCCAAAGCCGAAGATCTGCTCGGCGTGGATGCGGCTGTATTCGCCGCCGAACTTCAAAGTGTGGTTGCCCGCGAGCCAAGTCAAGCTGTCGGCAAATTGGAGACGCGTGTCGAACTGCGTCGTCGGAAGGAAGTTGCGCGTGCCGAACTCACCGATGCCGGTAAAGACGTTCGGCTTGAGCTCGTTGGCCAGACGCGGGCGCTCCTCGCGTGCGTACTGGACGCGGAGGTCATTCACCACCGACGGCGTAAAATTGGTGACCAACTGGCTGACCGAGGACCAATTCTTGTCTTGCTCGGTACCGTTGGTGCCCAGGGCACGGCTGGTCGTCGGGTCGAAGGAGGTCTCACCGGTCGAGACGCCGTTGAGAGCTTTGTTCTGGCTGTAGTTGAATCGAGTATTGAAGCGGTTGTTATTGTTGATGTTCCAGTCGATCTTTCCGAGTCCCGCGTAGGCGTCGTTGGTCTGGGTGAACGGAACTTCTTGACCGCGGTAATAGTTGTAGACCGCGAGCTGCGTGGCGGTCGGTGTAATGCCGATCAGCGTCGGGTAAAGGATCTGACGCGGAGCACGGAAACGCTGCTGCTCGTAGGTGGCGAAGTAAAAGAGCTTGTCCTTGACAATCGGCCCGCCGATCGAACCGCCGAACTGCTGCAGGGTCGGGGCGAGCGTGGCGTCGACGCCGGTCCGTCCGTTGACGACGATCTGGCTCAGACGCTGCTCCTGCAGGGCCTTGGCGTATGAGTTGCCGCGAGCGAGCTGCCGCGGGCGGATCTGGTAAAAGAGCGAACCGCGAAGGTTATTGGTGCCGCTCTTGGTAACGACGTTGACGATGCCGCCCGTCGATCGCCCGAACTCGGCGGAGTAGCCGGCCGCGACGACCTGGAATTCGCGGATGCCCTCCTGCGGAATGGTAAATGACGAGTTTGAACGTTCGCCGCCGCGGATGCCGCCAAAGAAGGGCTGGTTAAAGTCGACACCGTCGACGTTGATATTGCTGTTGATGCCGCGCTGGCCGCTCAGCGAGATCTGGCCGCGTGACGGGTCGACCTGTGCGGTCGGCGTCAGCGTGACGAAATCCTGAAAGCGGCGGCCGTTGATGGGCAGATTCGTGATGGCCGTTTCACTGATGACGGCGTCGGCGTTGCTCTGGGTCGTCTGCACGCCCTCGGCCGTCACCGTCACTTCCGCGGCGACATTACCGGCGCCGAGCGTGAAGTTTGCGTCGGTCGCACGGCCGACCTGGACCTCGACGTTCAGCGTCTGCTCGCCAAAGCTTGCTCCGGTCGCCTTGACCGTATAAAAGCCGGGCTGGAGCAGCACAAAGCGGTAAACGCCGTCATCGCTGGTCGTGACGGTCTGCGTCTGGTTGGTCGCCTTGCTGGTCAGCGTAACGGTCGCGTTAGGAACCACGGCCCCAGTGCTGTCCGATACGACACCGGTGATCTGACCCGTGCCCGCCTGAGCCTGTGCTGCTGCCGTCGAACTAAAGATCATGACAGCGGCCAGGAGGACGATCAGACTCGAAAGAACTTTTTTGATCATGAGCATTTGTGACCTCGATTTTTCAAAATGACGTTAGATAAATTGCGTCGGCTTAAGGCCGAAGATCTATATTCCGAATTTCGGATTTTTCTCCTGCTTTTTGAATTCAGCACGTACTTATACAACAGCTCGCCGAAAATCAGAAACCGCCGGAAATCTTCCGAAACTTACCTGTAACTTCTTGATCAGTACAATGTTGACCGCACTGACCGTAAAACTTTGTTTGGGTGACTGCTATCTTGAGAGCTGTGAGCCTTAAAGTACGCGTAGGAGAATGCAATCCGAGTTCCCTAAGCCGGCGGCTCGGCGGCCCATGAGGCCTGCAAACGGCGTAAACGCCCTCCTCACCCACGGCCCGACGGGCCCTGGACGAGGCACGGCCATCCCATTGGATTCGGGTTTCTCGATTTTTCGACATTTAAGCCGGGCGTAACGGCCGATCGGGCGTGGCAGGGACCGGCACTTTGTCGATCCCGGGAAGTATTTGCGGGATATGACCCTTTAGGCGGGACCGAAACTTGACTTTTTTGTAAGAAGGGCGTAAGTTTGGCGGGATAACTCGACCGCTGGAGACGAGTCTGGTTATTTGAAATTACGGGATCGAGTATGGGGGGAAATAAATATGGCTCAATTAGATTATTCTGCATCGTCATATAGGACGCCGGTGCAGCACCGAATTTTGGCTAACATGCCGGTCCAGGCTAGCTGGATCGATTCGGAGAGTGGCAAGAAAGTAAAGGTAGAGGGCCTGACGGAACACGTCGGCGAGAATGGCACCTTGGTGAATCTGGAAGTTCTACCGCCAGTTGGAAGCGAGGTAAAACTCACAATTCTCGACGAAGACAAAGCAATCATAGAAGTTTCTACTCAGGTGATCCGCGTCGAACGTGATCCGAGCAAGCCGCTCGCAGCCCTTTCGGTCTTGCAGAATCTGAAAAAATGGAAGCAGGTCGCTATCACGGCCGCCGAAAATTGGGTGCGACGTCACTGGCAGTTGAATTACGAAGAAGAGTGGGTCAACTAACTCTTCTGTCGTAGAGGCAATCAGGAAGCGGAGGCTTTTGAAGACAATTCAAAAGCCTCCGCTTATTATTTTGTCTGCGGCCGTCGGCCGGGGCCGCGTGCACAACGCGCCGCCTGCCGGCCGCATCCCTTGTTTCGATGAAATTGTCTTGCATTCTGGCGATCGCTTTGGCGGTGTCGACCGTCGCCTTTTCGCAGTCAAAACCGCTGACCCAGGCCGAGTTCGTCAAGCTTCTCTACGCGCTCCAAAAGGAGCCGGACGCAAAGACCCGGATCGTCGAGGCGCTCCGCAGCCGGGGCATCGATTTTGTGCTCACCGACGGCATTCGCGGACTCGCCCGCTCGAAATCGGGAAATGACGAGGATCTCCGCCGTGCCCTCGAGGAGGCCGAACGCCGACGCCGCGACCCGGCCGGCTCGGTGCTGCCGCCTCCAGCCGAAGCGGCGGTCGCTCTCGAAAGGACGAGGACCAACACGCTCGCCGCACTGGACGAGATGCCCGACTTTGTCGTCAAGCAGCAGATCCAGAGATCGGCCGCTTATGCCGGCACGGGCAATTATCGAGATCTAGACAAACTCGTCGTCGCCGTCAGCTACCGAGCCGAGGGTCAGGAAGAGTACAAGGTCCTCTCTTTGAACGGCGTCATTCAGAACGACCCGAAACCGAAACAAAGCTATGAGGAGGTCGGCGGGACGAGCTCCACGGGCGAATTCGTCACGGTGCTTGCGACCATCTTCAAACCCGAGAGCGAGACCAGATTCGAGGCCGTCGAGACCGACGTCGTCCGCGGCCGCCGCGCGATCGTTTTTAATTTTGATGTCGATCAGGAGCGTGCGAGACAGACGCTCGGCTGCAAGACGCTGATCGATAACTTTACGCGGACCGGGATGAAGGGCCGTATCTGGATAGACCGGGCCGATTTCAGGGTACTGCGGATCGAGAGCGAGGCCACGGGCATCCCGGCAAACTTTCCCTGCCCGACCGCGAAGCGGATCATCGATTACGATTGGGCGACGATCGCCGATCAACGATATCTGCTGCCGCTCGTCTCGGACGTCCGACTGACGGTCAGAGATAAGGACAGACTCTTTGAGACGCGCAATCTGATCAGGTTCAAGAACTATCAGAAGTACGGCTCCGAGATCAGGATACTGGACGACGACGAGACGACGCCGGCCGAGGAAAAAAAGCCGCAGCAGTGACGATCACTTGATGGCAAAGTAGGCGACGGCCGCCGGCACGATCAGCCATAGGAGGCCCTTGATCAAAAAGAACAGGAATGCCGCCAGGCCGACCCGTTTGCTCCATTTCGCCGTCGAGGTGTCTCTACTGACTTTCACCGCGAGCTCAGAATAGCATCTCAAGCTTGTCATATTCGATCCTCGGCGGCCCGCGGTTGGCTAACGGCGACGCGGCTCGGCTAAACTCGATCCAAAGGAGGCCATCGGAATGCGTCATCTGCTGACCAAGCTCTCCGCAGTCACTATAAATCTAATTCTGCTCGCGACAGCCGCGGCGGCACAGAACGCTCCGCCGCGCGAAGCGGGCAAACGCGAGGCAGATCTGGTAGAACTCACTAAACTCAGCAAGTCGATCAAGCTCGATATTCATTACGCCCGCTCGGACAATTTTGTCGGGCGGCCCGTTTATACCGAGGCACGTGCTTTCCTGCAGCGGCCCGCGGCCGAGGCCCTGCTCGAGGTGCACCGCGAGCTTAAAAAGAAGGGGCTTGGTCTCGTGATCTTTGACGCGTACCGCCCGTGGTCGGTGACAAAGCTCTTCTGGGACGTGGTGCCCGAGGACAAGCGAAAGTTCGTCGCCGATCCCGCAAAAGGCTCAAAGCACAATCGCGGATGCGCCGTCGACCTCAGCGTCTACGACCTCAAGACCGGAAAGCTCCTGCCGATGCCGTCCGGCTATGACGAATTCACCGAGCGTGCCTCGCCCGATTACCGCGGCGGCACCGCGGAGGAGCGGGCCAACCGCGATATGCTTCGCCGACTGATGGAGGCGCACGGCTTCACGGTCAATCCAAACGAATGGTGGCATTTCGACTTCAAGGATTGGGAGCGGTACGCGATCTACGACATCGCCTTCGCGGACGTGAATGGTCGCAAATAGTTTTGCCGCGAGGAGCGCGTCGCTTGCTGCGCTCCTCGCGGCGTCGAAAGAATGGAGCCGCGGCTACTCGCTCTTAGGCGCGGCCGCGGCTTTCGGCATCACGGCCTCGATCGCCAGCACAACTTTGACGCTGTCGTCCACCGACGGCGTTCCATTCGGTAATTTTGAATCGTAATTCACGCCGTAATCGCGGCGGTTGATAATGGTCTCCGCCGTGACGCCCATCCGCATCCCGCTCCGCTCATTTCCCGGGACGAAGCCCGCGATCTCAAAAGGAAAGGTGATCGACCTGGTGACGCCCTTCAGCGTAAGGTCGCCGGTGATCATCAGGTTCTTTCCCTTCTTCGTGACGCGCGTGCTCTTAAAGGTCATCTCGGGGTAGGTTTCCACTTCAAAAAAGTCCTTTGACCGAAGGTGATTGTCTCGTCCGGCGACGCCTGTGTCGATGCTCGTCACCTTGGCGGCGAACTCGACCGACGACCGCGTCACGTCCGCCGCGTCGTAGCTGATCTTGCCGGTAAAGTCCCGAAAGAAACCGGGCACTTCGATCAGCCCCATATGCTTGACCTTGAACCCGATGAATGTATGAGCACGGTCAAAGTTGTAAACGCCGGATTCGCCCTGCTGAGTGCCGCCCGCCGCCGGCCCGAATCGCTCGGCGATCGACGCCGCGCCGGCACTCGCACCGCTTTGCAAGACAGCAAACAGGCCGAGGACGACCGTCAGGAACAATGTCTTTGTGAGTTTCATTTCGATGGATCTCCTGTATTGATGACTCTTTTGGTGAAGAATGATTTTGCTACTATAACGGATATGTCGAGGCCCGAAAAATCTGAATACGACCCCTTTTACGAGAATTACATCTCCTTGGCTGCCGACGCCGACATCGTCGATCTGCTGAGCTCGCAGCCGGACGAGCTGCGTCAGGCGCTCGTCGGTATCGACGAGCCGGGCGGCGCGCTTGCATATGCCGACGGCAAATGGACGATCAAGGAACTTTTAAGCCACGTGATCGACGGCGAACGTATCTTTGCATATCGCCTGCTGCGGATCTCGCGCGGCGATCAAACACCAGTCGAAGGCTTTGATCAAGACCTCTACATCGAACATTCACACGCCAACGAGCGCACGATCGCAGACCTTCTCGATGAATTCGCCGAGCTTCGTTCGGCAAACTTGAGACAGATACGCAATTTGACCCACGACGATCAGCTCCGCACGGGGACGGCAAACGGCTCGTCTATCTCGGTACGGGCCCTCGTCCGGATCATGGCCGGCCACGTCGCTCATCATCTGCACGTCCTGCGTTCGCGTTACCTTGCCGGGAATGCAGGCTGACGTCGTGGTCATCGGCGGCGGCGCGGCCGGGCTCTTCTGCGCGGCCGAAGCCGCCCGCCGCGGCCGGCGCACGATCGTCCTCGAGCACAACCGTGAGCCGGGCCGCAAGATCCTCATCTCGGGCGGCGGCCGCTGCAACTTTACGAATACCGGTACGCGGCCGGAAAATTTCATTTCGCAAAACCCGCACTTTGCCAAGTCGGCGCTCGCGCGCTATACGCCCGACGATTTTGTCGAGCTGGTCAATCGGCACCGGATACAGTTTTACGAGAAAAAGCTCGGGCAGCTCTTTTGCCGCGAGAGTTCTCGACAGATCGTCACGATGCTGCTCGACGAATGCGAGCGGGCCGGGGCCGACGTACGCTGCGCCGTTTCGGTCAGATCGGTCGAAAAAGAAAATGACTTTTTGCTGGATACGACCATCGGTCCGATCAGGTCCGAGAGCGTCGTCATCGCGACCGGCGGGCTGTCGTACCCAAAGATCGGGGCGACCGACCTCGGCTATCGCATCGCAGAAAAGTTTGGCCTGGCGATGACGCCGATGCGGCCGTCTCTCGTCGCGCTCGTGGCCGCACGGCAGCAGGCCCGGCCCGATCTGGCCGGCATCTCGATCGACGCGGTCGTCTCGACCGGCTCGCACTCGTTCCGCGAGAATGTGCTGTTCACGCACCGCGGCCTCTCCGGCCCGGCGATCCTGCAGATCTCTAATTATTGGAGACGCGACATCCCCGTCGACATCGATCTGCTGCCGGACATCTCGGCCGACGAACTCCTGCTCGAGAACGCCGGCCGAAAGGAGAAGCTTTCAAACTTTCTCACTCACCTTCTTCCGGAGCGTTTCGCCGCCGAATTTGTAAGGGCCAATTCAGAAGATCGGCCGCTTAACCAGATCGGCCGCAAAGAACTTGCGGCGATCGGAAAGCGGCTTAACAAGTGGAATGTCACATTCCGCGATACCGAAGGCTACGACCGCGCCGAGGTGACGCTTGGCGGCGTCGCGACCGACGAACTGCATTCGAGAACGATGGAAGCGGCACGCGTCCCCGGACTTTATTTCATCGGCGAAGTGGTCGACGTCACGGGGTGGCTCGGCGGGTACAACTTTCAGTGGGCGTGGGCGTCAGGCCATGCCGCGGGGCAGGCCGTTTAAAACGAGGAGGGAGACGTCTCCCACACCGTCTCCCTCTTTTTTCGCACCAACTACAGGGCGTAGTCGGAAGCGAAACTTGATCTTTATTTTTGCTATTTGTAAAGCTTGCCGCCGCTCTGTGACCCTTTTTGTAGGTGCGTCCTCTCGAGCGACAAGTGAATCTTACACTAATACCGATCGATGTCAAGGTGACCGCAAAGAAAATGAGTGAACGGTCATTCATTCGCCGATCCGCGTCTGATCTTAGCGAAATGCCGAGACGTCGAGGCCAAATCGCAGCTCCGGCTCGGTATCCGCCGCGGCGACCTGAACGAGGTTCGCAAGCCGGCGCTCGGCCTTTTTGATATGCGTGCGGGTGCGCTCGGCCATCTGCTTGAGCAGGTTGCGGCCCTCGAGCATTTCGGCGGTGACCTTTTGGCTCAGGACGTACAGCTCCGACATTTCGAGCTCGAGCTTTTCGGCCCGCAATTCCAGTAGCCGAGTCTTTACCTGTGCGATCTGACGTATGACGCGGACGAGCTCATCGCCGATCGTATCTCCTTTGACGAGGTCGGGACTGTCGCGATATTCCTCGACGAGTTTATTCAGCAGGTCCTGGTCGCCTGCGGAATATGCGTCGTTTAGCTTTGCCATCAGATCGTGGCGCCGCTCGCGCTCTTCGTCGTCGAGAGCCAGGTCCGGATGAATGAGACGCGCGAGTTTGTGATACGCCTTTTTGGCCTCGACGGTCGGCTGCCATTTGAAGCTGCAGCCTTCCCAGTTCTCCTCGTCGGCCTGAGCGGCCGACTCCTCGGCTCGCTGCCGCGCCTCTTCAGCCTTGCGTTTGATCTCTTCGTCCTCGGGATGGATGCGGACCTCCTGCTCGGCGATCTGCGCTTCGATCTCGTCGAGCTCGGCGTAGAGCCGGCCGACCTCCATCGTGTATTTGGCCTCAAACTGCTCGAGCTCGGCGCGCAGGTCGGCCATCTCCTCTTCGCGGTCGGCGAGGCGGTCCTTGAGCCGCTCGAGCAGCGCCCGCTTTTTGTTGAGCTCGATTTCTTCGGGGGCAAGAGAGATCATTCGGTCTAAGAATACAGATTCATCGGCCTCGTCAGCAACGCGAGCGGATCGTGGACATTGAGCGCTTCGCGCACAAAGAAGGGCTCGCCCGCCGCGGCGCCGATCAGCGAGCCGAAGTATCTCGCTCGATTCTCGATCTCGTCGAGAAACGTCCTTGACGTAAGACGCGTCTCAGGCTCGTCGGACGCCGGATCGTAGAACTGCGAGGCGTGGGCGCGGATCGCCGCCATTTTGGTCATAAGAAAATCCGAGATATCGACGATAAATGTCGGCACGACCCGCCGCGAAAATACGTTATGAGCGATCGCGGGCACGGGTATGCGTTCGGCCCCGCTCACGTCAGCGTCGTACTTTGGCATGTTCGCGAGCCGCGCCGACTCGCGAACGAGCTGGACGATGTAGTTGTGATCCGGATGCGGATCGTCGCCCTGGTGCGTCAGGATCAGCCGCGGCTTGAGCCGACGCAGCACGCGAACGAGGCGCGTACGCGACTCGTCGTCGACAAATACGTGCCCATCCGGCAGGCCGAGACTTTCGCGGACGTCGAGGCCCATTATCCGCGCCGCGGCGCGAGCTTCTCTTGCGCGGCCTTCGGGCGTGCCGCGAGTGCCCATCTCGCCCTGGGTCACATCGAGAGCTCCCGTACGGTGACCGAGACTCTTCATCTTGAGCAGCGTGCCCGCGACCGCCATCTCGACATCGTCGGGATGGGCGAATATCGCGAGGACATCGACAGAGGAATTAGATCGCATATTCCAAATTCAAAATTCCAAATTCCAAAATTCCAAATTACGGATCGGCCGAACTTCTCGCTGCGATCCGAGCGAACGGGCAGCGAACCTCGCACCGGATCGAGCACGGCAGCAAACCGCCCGAGCTCATCTGCTAAAGTCTATTTACCAGACCACGCTCTCGGCAAATCGTCGGCGGCGAATGGTGAGCGGCAGATCCACTATCCCGCCCGCCAAGCTGAGATGCGAAAGATGAGGACCTAAGTTCTGAGATCTCGGATCTGAAAGCAGCAACAGGAGAACCAACCTCGGTATCGGATCCGCGATCTGGATTTGGGATCTGGAATTTGGAATTTGGAATTTGAAATCTGGAATCTGTAATTTGGCATCTCCCTTTCGGAATATGAGACTCACCGTCATCGGCTCCGGCACAGCCGAGCCTCACTCTAGGCGCAGCGGCGCCGGATTTTGGCTCGACACTTCGCGCGGGTCGGTACTGCTCGACTGTTCGGCCTCGGTCCCGCATCGGATGGCCGCGGAGGGTCTCGATTGGGCCGGGCTAGACGCGATTTGGATCTCGCATTTTCATCTCGATCACTGCGGCGGATTGGCACCTTTTCTTTTCGGCACGAGGAACGCGACCGCGACTCGCGAACGAAAGAAGCCGCTTCAAATCTTTGGCCCGGTCGGGCTTCGCCGGCTGATCGAGCGGTTTGATGCGGTGAACGAATACAAGCTTTTCAAACAGCCTTTCCCGGTCGAGGTCGTCGAGGTCACGCCGCTTGAGCGTTTTGAGATCATGCCGGCGATCGAGGCGGTCGCTCTCAAGACGCCGCACACGGATGAGAGCCTGGCGATCAGGATCGAGGACGGCTGGCGCTCGATCGTTTACACGGCCGACACAGGGTTTGGCAAAGAGATCGCTGACTTTGCGCGCGGCGCCGGTCTGCTGGTCATCGAATCGTCATTCTTCAGAGATAAGCCGGTCGATCTGCACCTAGAGCTCGCCGAAGCGATGTATCTCATCCGTCACGCGCGGCCGCGGCGGGCGATGCTTACGCATTTTTACGGTGAATGGGACGAGGTCGATCTTGCGGCGGAGACGGCTCGATTTGAGCCTTCGTGCGAGATCGTCGAGGCCGTCGACGGCCTGCGGCTCGATATTGCGGAATGATCGATCGACCAAAGCAAAAGACCGGCGACCGATCGGCATCTGTCTCTCTCGGTCGCCGGTCATTCGGCTATGTGCTGTCTCAAGCGGCTGGGTCTTACGAGCCGCGTGTATTTCGCCGTGCAAGCTCCATCAGTTCCTGGGGCATCCACTTGCTGAGATTCTTTTCTTCGGCGCCGGCGATGCCGCGGTTGCGGTTGCGCCATTCTTTTGCGGGGTCGTCCTCGCGGCCGGACTGCTTTGGATAATTCTCGATCTGCTCGAGACTGATGATGATGCCGTGAGCGATCTCGCTCCAGTCCTCATTCTGGATGCCGCGCAGGACGATGGGCAGGCCGGCTGTCCAATCTTCTTCGGGCGTTATGTTGTCAAACTCAGGTATCGTCAGCCGGTCGGTCGACGGGAAAGGTCGGCCCTTGAATTCGCTGACGATCTGCGATTTGAGGTCGCCGAGCGACCCGTTCGGGTTCGCCTGCCGCAGCTCGACGGCGCGGCGGAAAATGTCAGAAACTGTCGGTTGATCGGCCATACTGTTTGAAGCGGCAAATCAAATTGTAAAACAAATGCGAAAGTTCATCTACCAGGCCCACCTGCTTCTCGGTACCGTCGTCGCGGTGCCTGTGCTGGCGTGGTCGCTAAGCGGATTTCTCTATGCTCTGCCAAACACGGTCGAGGGCGGCACCGTCGAAAAGATCGACGCGGCGCGCGTAAAGGTTTCGCCCGCCGACGCCATCGTCCGCGCCTCGCAGCTTGCCGGCAGAGATCTGCCGACGACCGCTCTGACGCTGCTGATGAAGGACGGCCGCCCGCAGTATCAATCGATCGGCGGCCTCGGCGCGGACTCGATCTTTGTCGACGCCGAGACGGGCGACGCCCGCTGGTCGCAGCCGCCGACGTGGAAGACGCGATTCTTTCGCGAGGCGCACTTTTACTTTTTCGCGGGCCGCTGGCAGGTGGCGCTGCTTGTCGTGCTGTCGCTGCTGTCGGCCCTGTCGGCGTTTACGGGCATCTATCTGAATGTCGCTTACTGGTCGCAGCGACTTGGCCGCTGACGAGATCGCCGGACAGCCGCTTCGTTGTTTTCGCTCATCCTACGAGCTAGTCTTTTATCACGCGAGGTCAAACGAGATGAGAATCACCGCCGCGATCTTACTTGCTTTTATCGCCTTCGGCTCCGCTGCCCGAGCTCAGAACGAGCAGGCGCCGATCGTCGAAAAAGAGGTCGCTTACAAAAACTGGACGTACAAGAGCGTGCGGGACGGCAGCAATGTCGATCTACGCGAACTCGCCCGCGGCAAAAAGCTCGTCGCTGTCGTGTACTTTGCACCGTGGTGCGGCAATTGGCGTCACGACGCGCCGATGCTCGAACGCCTTTACCAAAAGTACAAGGCCGACGGCCTCGAGATCGTCGCGGTCGGCGAGTACGATCCTGTCGGCTCGATGAAGAGCAATATCGACACGATGAAGCTCACCTTCCCGATGGTCTACGAGAGCGAATCGCGCGACGCAAAGCAAAAGACCTCGCACTACGAGTATCGCCGCTCGACCGGCGACACGCGCAATTGGGGCTCGCCATGGTACATCTTTCTCGACCCGTCGCAGTTCCCGGCAAAGGGCGACGTCTTGACGACCAAAACAAGCGTCATCAACGGCGAGATGATCGAGGCCGAGGGCGAAAAGTTCATCCGGCGAAAGCTCGGGCTTGGGCCGGGCGCCGTCGACGATAAAAAAGTGGGAGCGTTCGCCAAAACAAAGATCGAGATCTGCGAGCCGGCGAAGCCCTCGCCGCTGACAAAGCCTTAGGATCGCATCTTGTACTCAAACTAAAAGCGGCGGGAACGCGATGTCCCGCCGCTTCGTTTTTTGCTGTGCTTCTCGTTAAAGTTCGGCGTTCGGCATCAACGCCAGCGTGTCGTTCAGCTTTTGCTGGATCTGACGCAGCGGAGCGTTGGCCGCTACGAACCTGCCGGCGATGGCCGAGTCCTCGGACTGACCAGCGAGTTCCGAAATGCCCTGGATCGAAGTGAGATACTTCTTGAGATCCGGCTTGGTGCGAAATTCCGTCTCGAGACTGACGAGCCCCTCACGCAGGCCGCGGATCGCCGCGACGACCTTTCGCTTGTCGGCCTCGTTCTTGTCGATCGATTCCCTCTTGAGTTTGCGTGCACGGGCCTCGGCGTCGAGCGCTTCGATATTCTGCGCGATCGGGCCGAGACGCGCGACAAAGCCGGTGACGTTCGCAAGCTGGTTCGAGACCTTGACGCGCGCGGCCCTGACCTCGAGCGGCGGGAGCGTCGGTGTCTTGGTCGTTGTCGTCGTGGTCCGCTTGGTCGTCGTGCGTTTTGAAATGGTTCGCTGCGCGTCGGCGGTCGTTCCAAGAAGTGCCACCGCGGCCGCGATAAACGTAAGGTAAATTGCAGTTCTCATCGTCTTCCCCGCCTGTTCAAAGTATGGCAAACATCTTATCATACCGATATATGCGGGAGAGATCGTTGGAGGTCCGGCGTCTCGGACGAGTTGCCTATCGAGATGCTTTGGAGCTCCAAAACCAGCTCGAGGCAGAGGTCATCGCCGAGCGTAAGAACGACTATTTACTGCTGCTCGAGCATCCGCATGTCTTTACGCTCGGCCGCCGCTCGAGGGATGGCGGCGTGCTCGCGACGGCCGAACTTCTTCGCGATCTCGACATCGAGGTCTTTGAGATAAACCGCGGCGGCAAGGTCACATATCACGGCCTCGGGCAGATCGTCGGCTATCCGATCATCAGCCTCTCGCCCGATCGCGAGGACGTGCACCGGTACGTCCGGGATATCGAAGAAGTGCTCATCCGCACGATGGCGGATCATGGGATCGAGGCCTTTCGCATCGAGGGTCTCACGGGCGTGCACACCCGCGAAGGCAAGGTGGCGGCGATCGGCGTACATATCAAACGCTGGGTCACGACTCACGGCTTTGCGCTCAACGTCAACACCGATCTCAGCTACTACAACTGGATCATCGCCTGCGACGGCGAACCGGTCACGTCGATGGAGCGCCTGCTCGGCCGCGAGGTCGATATGGCGGAGGTCGAGGAGCGGATGATCGAGAATTTCAGGGACGTTTTTGGATACAGCGCTTTGCTCGCTCCGGCTGTGGACTCAAAGGCAGGCTCGGTCGTCGCAGGTTAAAAGATCTTTCTTTGCGTCCTTCGCGTCGCACTTTGCGAACTTTGCGTTTAGGTCTTTTTCACCGCAAAGAACGCCAAGAGCAAGACGCAAAGCACGCATGGGTATATTGCGAATCGGTTGAACGAATCGGGGGAACAATAATAATGAAAATCGCAGCATCGCTCTTACTGTCTTCACTCTGTCTCGCCGTCTCATCTTGCGCTCCGGGGCCGGCGAATACGGCCGGCAACTCCAACGCGGCGAACGCAAACGCGAGCGCCTCGCCCGCGGTCCAAAACCTGACGACCGTCGATCGCCCGCAAAATATCAAGGACCAGATGGCGAGCCGCGGCGAGCAGGACGCGGCCGCTCCGACACTCAAGATCGTCGAGCCGGCGGCAAACTCGACGGTCAACGGATCGACCGTAAAAGTGAAGCTCAGTATCGCGGGCGATCTCAAAGGCTATCAGCCGCACAAGGACGCCGCGACCGGCTCGGGCAATCACATTCACGTGATCCTCGACAACCAGCCCTACGAAGCCTATTACGATCTCGGGCAGGAGTTCGAATTGCGAAACGTCTCGGACGGCGAGCACACGCTGCGCGTCTTCCCGTCGCGGCCTTGGCACGAGAGTTATAAGAACGAAGGCGCGTTCCAGATGGTGAAGTTCACCGTCAAGAACGGCGGCGCCGACGCGAGCAAGCCCGCGACGACCAACTCGGGCCAGCCGATGTCGTCGGCGAGCGGCAACGCGAACGTAAGCGAGCGTGCCAACGCTAATACCTCGGCCGCGGTCGAGGGCAAGGACGTGCAGCGAACGAACGCCGGACCTGTCGACCCGACCAAGCCGCTGCTGACCTACAGCCGGCCAAAGGGCGAATACAAAGGCGCCGATGCGGACGCGATCATGATCGATTTCTGGCTTGCTAACGCGAAGCTCACCGGCGACGGCGGCGAGTATCGCGTTCGCTATTCGGTCGACGGCGGCGAGCCGAGATTCATCGACAAATGGGAGCCGATATGGCTCTCGGGCTGGACGGCCGGCAAGCACACGGTCAAGCTCGAACTCGTCGATAAGAACGGCGCCGTGGTCGACAACGGCGGGTACAATTCGACGACGCGCGAGATCACGGTGATCAAATAGCCGAGTGTCGCACCCGGAAATAAGGACGGCAGGCACCGCAAACGCCTGCCGTATGTTTTTATGAATTGGCTCTTTTTGTTCATTGCCGGAATATTCGAGATCGCGTGGGCGATCGGGCTCAAATACACCGACGGCTGGTCGCGGCTGTGGCCGAGCGTCGCAACCGTCGTGCTGATGATCGCGAGCTTTTACTTTCTCTCGCTCGCCGTCAGGACGCTGCCGCTCGGTACGGCCTACGCGGTGTGGACCGGCATCGGCACGGTCGGCGCCGCGCTGCTGGGGATGCTGCTGTTTGACGAGCCGCGAGACATCATTCGCGTCGTGTGCATTCTGCTCATCGTCGCCGGCATCGTCGGGCTCAAGATCGCGTCGCCCAATTAAGACATTCGGCACTCGCGTATTAGAATCACATTTCTTATTTAACGGTTCTTTTTAAGACCTATATCGGAGACCATTATGGAACGCGTGACCACGTCGTGGTACAGCCACAACTTGAATATGGATATGCCGCTCGTCAGGTACGGGCATGCGGGCTACCCGCTGCTGATGTTTCCGACGGCGGCGGCCGATTATCTCGAATATGAGAGATTTCACCTGATCGACGCGATCAAGGACCTTATCGAGCGCGGCCAGATACGCGCTTACTCGATCAACTCGGTCAATCGCTACAGCCTGCTCAACCAGGGGTCGCATCCCGGCTGGAAGGTCGAGATGCTGACCCGCTACGACAAGTACGTGACCGAAGAGGTTCTGCCGCTCATCCGCAGCGAATGCGGGCCCGATGCGCGGCCGCTCGTCACCGGAGCGTCGCTCGGCGCACTGCTGGCGGTCAATACCTACTTCAAGCACCCCGATCTCTTTCGCGGCGTGATCGCGATGAGCGGCAGCTACGACATCTACAACTATCTCGACGCGGGCTATTACGACGACAACGTCTACTTCAATAACCCGGCGATGTATCTTAAAAATCTCGACGACGACCGCTACCTGCCGCTCCTGCGTCAGGCTGACTCGATCGTCATCGTCAGCGGCCAGGGAGCGTACGAGGCGCCTGAGCGAAGCCGCGAGCTCTCGCAGATCCTACATTCAAAGGGCATACCGCACCTTCTCGAATTGTGGGGCCGCGACGTCAGCCACGACTGGCCCTGGTGGCGAAAGATGCTGCCGCATTATCTGGGTAGATTTGTTTCCTAGCGTGGTGCAGGCGACAAAATGAGAAAGGGAGAAAGTGAGCAGCTCACCTTCTCCCTTTCTCCGTTTCTCACACAAAAACCCTCGCCGCGTCACCCGTCGCCCTTCTTTCCCTTTCGTTTCGTACCTTCTGAGGGCGGCGGATTTTCGACGCGCTTCGGCGTCGGGACCGGCTTGACCGGATCTTCGATAACGACCCGCGGATTGTTGGGCTTTTCGCCGCCGCTCGGATTCGGCGCGTCGGGGTCGCCGCTCGGCGGGGGCGTTACGAAGTTGGGGTCGGGTGTCGGCTTTGGCCCGGGATCGAACGCGACACCGGTCTTGCGGCCGGCGATCTCGGCCTCCTGTAGCTTTTCGAGCTCCTCGCGCTTGTTGCGGGCGATCAGGTCGCGGATGTCGTTCGGTATCGGCGGCGGCTCCGGGAATCGCTCGATCGGCTTGCCTTTCATAAACACGTTCATGAACGCGTTAAAGTACGGCAGCGCTCCGTGCCCGCCCGTCATATTTGCGCCGAGGTCCTGCTTCTTTTCCGGGTTGCCCATCCATACGCCCGTGACGTAGGTCGGCGTGTAGCCGATGAACCAGACGTCGGTGTGATCGTTCACCGTACCGGTCTTGCCGGCGACGGGATGTCCGGCGGCGCTGGCCCCGGCCGCGGTCCCGCCCGGCCCGGTCACGGCGCGCATCATATCGACCATCGTCAGCGCGACATATTCGCTCGTCACTTTTGAGCTCTGGTTGTCCCACTCCTCAAGGAGCGAGCCGTCGCGGCTGTACACCTTGCGGATCAGGTGCGGGATCATCCGGATGCCCTTATTTGGAAATGCGGAATACGCCGACGTCATCTCAAGCAGCGACGCCTCGCTCGCTCCGAGTGCCGAGGGCAGGCTCGGCGCCATCGGATTGGTAATGCCAAATCGCCGCACCATCTGCGCGCCGGCCTGTATGCCGACCTGCTCGAGCAGGTGTACGGCGGCGAGGTTGTACGACTTGGCGAGAGCGAGCTTCATCGGGACGTTCGGGTGGCTCAGACTGCCGTCGTAGTTGTGCGGCATCCAGCTGCCTTTCTTGACCGGCGCTCCGCTGACCATCATCTCGGGAGTCATTCCATTCTCGACGGCGGCCGTATAGATAAAAGGCTTGTACGCCGACCCTGTCTGGCGCAGCCCCTGGGTCACGTTGTTGAAGCGGCTGGTGTGAAAGTCGTAGCCGCCGACCATCGCGACGATCTCGCCGTTCTTGGCGTTGATCGTGACGATGCCCGCCTGCACCTCAGGCACCTGCGAGAGCTCGACCTCGAGTGTCTGGTTGTCGTTATCCACCTTTTTGACCAAAAACTCGCAGAGCAGGCCCGGCTTGAGCTCGTCCTTTGGACGCTTGCCGCTGCGCCCCATATTCGCGGGCCCGACGATCGCCTTGTAACGGCCAAAGCGCACGGCCGCCGCGTCTGCCGCCGCGTTGACGTTCATCACGAGGCCCTTGACGTACTCGCCCTCCTCGTACTCGTCGCCGTACCAGTCGGCGTGCTTGTAGCTGTTGAGCCGCTGCTGAATTTCCTTTTCGTCGGTCAGCGGCTGGTTGTCGCTGCCGACAAGGATGTTCTGGTAATCCGAGCGCCAGCGGCGTCCGCGGTCGTAGGCGCGAAGCTGCTCGCGGACGACCTTGGTCGCCTGCTTTTGCGCGTCGACGTTGATCGTCGTATAGACCTTGAGCCCGCCCTGCGCGACGCGGGTCGTGTATTTCTCTTCGAGGTAGCGGCGGATCTCCTCGACCGGATAATCCCACGCGGTGGATTTCGGCAGTGCCTGGTAATACGCGGTGTCGGCGAGCTTGATCGGCTTTGCCTTGGCCGCGTCGGCCGCGGCCTGCGAGTACTTTTCTGGAAAGTACTTGGCCATCTGGTCGAGGACGATATCGCGCCGCATCTTCGCCTTTTCCATGTTGCGGGTGGGCGAATACTCCGGCGACTTGGGAATGGCGGCGAGCAGCGCGGCCTCCTCGAGGTTGAGGTCCTTGAGCGACTTGCCGAAGTACGTCCTCGCTCCGGCCTCAAAGCCGTAGGCCCCGGCGCCGAGAAAGACGTAGTTCATATACATCTCGAGGATCTGGTCCTTGGTATAGAACCGCTCGATCTGCAGCGCGACGGCCCACTCGTTGACCTTGCGGGTCAGCGTCTGGTCCTTGTAGAGAAAGAGATTCTTGGCGAGCTGCTGCGTGATGGTCGAGGCCCCCTCGGTCTTGCCGTAGACGACGTTGCGGACGACGGCCCCGGCGATGCGGTACGGGTCGATGCCGATGTGGTCGCGAAATCGATAGTCCTCGATGGCGAGCAGAGCGTCGGTGACCTGCGGCGGTACGTCCTGGATCTTGATCGGGATGCGCTTTTCGATCGCGAACTCGGCGAGCACCGTCTCGCCGTCGTCGGCGTAGATCGTCGTCACCTGCGGCGGTCGGTAGGTCGCAAGCGCCGACACCTCGATCGAGTACCGCGAGTTGTTCAGGTAATAGGACGCGAGCACGCCGGTCAGTGCGCCGGCCGAGAGGGCCAGCAGCAGCGTCAGACCAAACCAGATAAAACGGCCGCCGCGCGAGCGCGTCCTGGCCTCGACGCTCGCGACCTCTTTTGTGACCTTTCGCCTGAACTCCCTTGCCATTACTGCCTAAAGCCTCCTAGTTGACGAATCGCCGCATCTTGATGCTGACGACAAAACCGATCGCGATGAATGTCGAGAGGATCGCCGACAACCCGGCGCTCATCATCGGGAGCGGGACGCCGATCACGGGCAGGAACCCTTCTGCCATGCCGACGTTCATAAAGATCTGAAACATCATTCCCGATACAACGCTCATTATAACGAGCATCGCCGCGCGGTCAGAGCATTGCCGCGCTCCGGCGATCATCCGCGAGAGCAGCAGAGCGTAGGCGAGCAGCAGCGAGACACAGCCGATAAAGCCTGTATTCTCCGCCGTCACCGCAAAGATGAAATCGGTATGCGGCTCGGGCAGGAATTTAAGAACGCTCTGTGACGTCTCGGGGTCGCCCTGATTGCCGGCAAGCCCGCCCTTGCCGACAGTGATCGTCGACTGGATGGTGTGATAGCCGTAGCCGCGCGGGTCGACCTGATCAGGATCGATGATCGCGAGGATGCGCTCCTGCTGGTAGCGCTTTATCTTGCCGGTCTTAACGCCGACGATATAGGCCGACGGTACGAGAACGGCGGCCGCGACGATCGCCAGCACCACGTAACGCATCCTGATCGCCGAGAGGAAGAGCATCGCCGCAAAGATCGGCATGTACGTGATCGCCTGCCCGGCGTCGGGCTCGGCGAGGATCAGCACGAGCGGGCCTGCAAAGATGGCCGCGCCGACCATCATCTGCCTGAGACCGATCTCGCTCGCCTTCTTTGATCCGAAATACTTGGCGAGCATCAGCACGGTCGGTATCTTGGCGAATTCTGACGGCTGGAACTGCCCGATCACGGGCAGCCGCAGCCATGCCTTTTGCCCGTTTACCTGCACGCCGAGCGGCGTCAGCACGAGCAGCAGCAGCACGATCGCTCCGACGTAAAAGAACGGAGCCGCGTCGATGATCCGCCGGTAATCGCTGAATGCGACGACCGTGAAAGCCGCGAGCGCGATGCCGATGCCGAGGATCTGCTTTGACCAATAGTTCTCGTCCGGCTGCGCGTTATGGATCTGCCACACGCCGAAGGCCGAGATCGCGATCGCGAGTATCGCCGAGAGCCAGTCAAAGTCGCGCAGGTCGCGTTTTTCGATGATCGATACCATGTCGTCTATTTCCCGGCCGGACTACTGGCCGTTGCCGTGATCCTTTTCGGTCCCGACGCTGCCGGGCGTGTGCAA
The DNA here is from genome assembly GCA_046313635.1 of Pyrinomonadaceae bacterium. GTDB lineage: Bacteria > Acidobacteriota > Blastocatellia > Pyrinomonadales > Pyrinomonadaceae > OLB17. The sequence goes on from JBKBYA010000008.1 coordinate 110,206, forward strand.
AAGCTCGGGGCTGCGCTTGGCGAGATACGCGTCGTAAACGCCCTTGGCGACCGGCGCCGCGTTGGCCGCGCCGAATCCGGAATTTTCGACCAGCGCTATCACCGAGAGCTCCGGCTTGTAGGCCGGCGCAAAGCTGACGAACCAGGCGTGGTCCTTGTTTGCCCCGACGTCCTTGCCGAGCTCGGCCACCTGCGCCGTGCCCGTCTTGCCGGCGATCTCGAAATTGGGATTGCGGATCGACGCGGCCGTACCGCCGGCATTGACCACGCCCCACATGCCCTTGAGCATTATGTCGTACTGGTCGGGCGTCATCGGGATCAGCTTCGGCTCGGGATGCTGGTACGTAAAGCCCTGCCTTGCCGGGATGTAATTCGGGTCGCCGTTGTGCTCGATCGCGGCGATCGATCTGAACTCTTTAAGGAAGTGCGGCGTGTACATCTTGCCGCCCATCGCGATGCTCGACACGGCCCGCAGCATCGATATCGGCGTGACGACGACCGTATCCTGCCCGATCGACGCGTAAACGGTGCGGATGTCGCTCCACTTGCCCTCGTGTTTGAGTATCCACGGCATCCATGATTTGGGCGTCTGGCTGACCTTTTCGTTCGGCAGGTCGACGCCCGTGCGCTTGTCGTACTCAAAGGTCTGGATCATCTCGATCAGTCCCTCGATGCCCATCTTCAAAGCGAGGTGATAGTAGTAGCCGTCGCACGATTTGGTGATCGCGTAGTCGAGCGGCGGAGCGCCGTGGCTGCCCATGCAGCGCGTGAACTTGTTGCCGATCGTGATGCCGCCGCCGCAGAGCATATTGGACTTTTTCGGCGTGATCACGCCCTGCAGAAGAGCGCCGGCCGATTCGGGAATTTTCCATGTCGAGCCCGGCGGGTAGCGGCCCTGGATCGCACGGTTATACAGCGGACGCTTCTCGTCCTGCCAGTAGGCCGCGATCTGGCGCCGGCCCTCGGGACTCGACGGCCCGCTGATAAAGACGTTCGGGTCGTAGGCCGGATGCGAGACCATGGCGAGGATCTCGCCGTTGTTCGGGTCCATCACGATGACGGTGCCGCGCTTTGTCGCCGACTCGTCGAGCTTCTTTTCGGCGGCGAGCTGAATGTCGAGGTCGATCGTCGAGACGAGGTCCATCCCGGCCTGCGGCGGTACGGTCTCGATCTCGGCCTGCACGCGGCCGCGGCTGTCGACGACAACCTTTCGGTAGCCGGGTCGCCCGCGCAGGTACTCGTCGTAATACTGCTCGAGGCCGCCCTTGCCGATGATGTCGCCGGCCTTGTAGCCCTTTTCGCGGTACTCGGCCCGTTCGAGCTGGGCAGGGCTGATCTCGCCGACGTAGCCGAGCACGTGCGACAGCACCGGGCCGAGCGGGTAATGTCTCTGCGGCTGGAGCTCGACCCGGAGCTCGGGAAACTCGAGCGAGTGAGCCTCGACCCAGGCGATGTCCTGTATGCCCGCGTTCTCTTTGAGGACGAGCGTTTCCAGCTCGGTGATCTTGTCGCCCGAGTGCTTGATGAGGTTCAGCTTTTCGGCGACGAACTGCGGCTCGAGACCGAGACCGGCCGAATAATCGGCGGCCCGGCCGGTGATGTCTATTTTCTTGAGCGGATCGTATGAGACGACGACGTTGTACGTCGGCCTCGAATCGACGAGGATCTTGCCGTTGCGGTCAAAGATCGCTCCCCGCGCGGCCGGTATCGGGATCAGCCGCACGCGTTGATTCTCGGCCCGCTCGCTGTAGTATTCGCCCTTGACGATCTGCAGGTAATACAGCCTGACGCCGAGGATCGTCAGCAGCACAAAGGCGAGGACCTGAATGGTCGAGACGCGTGCCGAGAGATTTTGGACGTGATCGTAGATCTTCATATTGGCGCTGCAGCATCCGTGATCGAGAGTTGAACGCTATTTGCCGAGCCGGATGGGATTGCGACGCCGCGTCTGCCGGCGCGGGGTGAACACGTCGCGCTTTGGCCTGCGGACACGCTCCTTCAAAAAATGGTCGAGCAGCACAAAAACGGCCGTGCCCGCGATCGTCGTGCCGATCAGCGAATAAGCGACGACCGGAATGACCTGGACATTCGGCTCCTGCCCGAGCAGTTTGTGAAGCGCAAAGGACAACGTCGTACTGACCAGACTGGCTGCGGCTATGACGGGTATCCGGAGCAGAACGTTGTCCATATAGACCCGCCGCGCGACCTCGGAAACGATGTAGGCGACAAGTGTCTTGGTAAAGCCGCTCGAACCGAGCAGGCCCGAACTGAGAGCGTCGACCGCGAGCCCGGCAAAGGTCGCATAAAAGATCGCCCGGATAGAGTTTCGCTGCAGTGCCGCGTAAACGACGATGATCAACGGAAAGTCGACATACGCAAACGGCTCCGCGACGTTGCGCAGCGTCCACTGCAGCGCGACGGCGACGGCGAGGGCGATCGTTAGTTTCACTTGCTCCATGGGCAGTCGACTTGCTCGAGCTTAACGGCCAAGAATTCTTCTCACGCTCGAAGCCTACTTTTTCGTCGGTTTTGTTGTCGCGTTCGGCAATTTTTGTTCGTACTCGGGCTTGGCGGGCGGCTCGTAGAGCAGAACCCCGACCTCCTGCATCGAGCTGATCCCGGCCGCGGGCTTGATAAAGATCTGGTGCGGCGTGGTCGCAGAGCCGGTTACGACCTGCACGATCTCTCCGATCTTGAGTCCCGCGGGATAAATGCCGTCTTGCCCGGTCGTATAGACGGCCTGGCCGGGCTGCACGTCAAGGTAGCCGGGAACGTACTTCATCTCGAGCACATCGCGCCGGCCTGAGCCTGTGACGACGCCGAGCGTATTTGAAGATCCGATCTCGCCGACGACCGCGCCCACGCCCGACTTGTCGCGCGTCACGAGATCGACCTGCGCCGTGAGCGGGCTTACCGCCGTCACGCGGCCGACAATGCCGCCGTTGGCGACGACCGGCATATTCAGCTTGACGCCGTCGAGGCTGCCGCGATCGATGATCGACGACTCGAACCAGACCGAGGGGTCGCGGCCGATGATGCGCGCGGGCAGTACTTTGTATTTGCTCTGTTCTTTAAGTTCGAGCAGTGTCCGCAGGCGGTCGTTCTCGTCGGCGAGGCCTTTGGACTGGTTGACCTGTACCTCGAGCTCCTGGATCTGCTGGCGGAGGCGCGAGTTCTCGTCCTGAGCCGTGCGCAGGTTAGCGATCGAGGCAAAGTAGTTGGAGACAGCGGCAGAGACCGTAGTGACCGGCGACTGCACAAAGTCGGCCGCCGTTTGGCTCCAGACCCGTATGATCCGGTCGCCGCCGTCGGTCCTGGCGTCAAACGCCATCAGGACAAAGTTTCCCAGCAGGAGCACGATGACCAGCCACGGCGTCAGCCTCCAAACTTCTTTCTGACTTCGCTCAACCATCGTTCGAAAGGATAAAGGCGAAAGGATAAGGGATAACAGAACTTTACCTTTCGCCTTTAGCCGTTATCCTTCATCCTTTGTCTAGCTTCCTGTCATCAATGAATTGTCCCACTTTACGCGCTTGAGGAGCTCGATGTCGGAGAGCATCTTGCCGGTGCCGAGCACGACGGACGAGAGCGGGTCGTCGGCGATGACCACCGGCAGTCCCGTCTCGATCATCAGACGCTTATCGAGATTTTTGAGCAGGGCTCCGCCGCCGGTGAGGACGATGCCGCGCTCGACGATGTCGGCCGAGAGTTCGGGCGGCGTGCGTTCGAGCGCGACGCGGACGGCGTTGATGATCGTCGAGACCGAATCGGACAGTGCCTCGCGGACCTCTTCGTCGGTCATCGTGATCGTCTTCGGGATGCCCTCGATAAGATTGCGGCCGCGGACGTCCATCGAGAGCGGTTCGTCGAGCGGGAACGCGCTGCCGAGAGCGATCTTGATGGCCTCGGCCGTACGCTCGCCGATGAGAAGGTTGTACTTTCGCTTGATGTACTGAGTAATGGCCTCGTCCATCTCGTTGCCAGCGACGCGGACGGCACGCGAATAGACGATGCCCGACAGCGAGATGACCGCGATGTCGGTCGTGCCGCCGCCGATGTCGACGACCATATTGCCGTGCGGCTCGGTGATCGGGAGGCCCGCACCGATGGCGGCGGCCATCGCCTCCTCGACAAGATAAACTTCTGAGGCCTTTGCGCGGTAGGCCGAGTCCTCGACGGCGCGGCGCTCGACCTGCGTGATCTCGGACGGGATGCCGATGACGACGCGCGGGCGGACCCACGATTTGCCGTTATGCGCCTTGCGTATGAAGTGCTGGAGCATCTTTTCGGTCACCTCGAAGTTGGCGATCACGCCATCCTTCATCGGCCGAATGGCGACGATGTTGCCGGGTGTGCGGCCGAGCATCTCCTTGGCGTCGCGGCCGACCGCCTCGACCTGGTTGGTGACCTTGTTGATCGCCACGATCGACGGTTCGCTGACGACTATGCCGCGCCCCTTCGCATAGACGAGCGTGTTTGCGGTCCCAAGGTCGATCGCAAGATCGCTGGAAAAAAGACTGAACAAAGACTTAAATGCCATCTTTTGTACTTCTCGAGGATTGAATTGTCTTTAGAGATCGGGTCAGAAAGGGCGATTGCCCCAGGTTTCCATGCCGCTGCCGAAATAGAGAAGAGCTATAGCCCAATGTCTAATTTGTAAGCATACACTCATCGCTTTGAGATTTTCTAGTAGAAAGCCCGAAAAACCGATGCGGCAGAGAATTTTTGGCCACCCTCTGCCTGACAAGCAAAAAGGGCGGCCCCTGAGGGCCGCCCGCTACAGACCTGTGCCGGCACCTTAGAAGGCCGCGGCAGTGAAGTTGAGATCGGCCACGCCGTCGTCGATCTGCCGTGTCTGCGGCGTGAAGGTGTAGCGGCCGACCGAGATCGAGACCGTGTAGCTCGCTCCGGCGGGGATATCGTCAAAGCGATAGTAACCGAAAGCGCTGGTGTACGTCGTACGAGTAAAGTTGCTGCCGTTGGTTATCGTCACGGCCGCTCGTCCGATCCCCTCGCCCGAGCTGGTGGCCACGCGGCCCGAGACGCTCACGAGCGCGGCCTGGGCCGGTGTCGGGCCCATTACCTGCAGGTTGATGGGATTGCCCGTCTTAAAGAATCCGATCGTCGCATTGACGACCTGCGGCGGCCGGTTTGAATCGAATCGGAAGTTGTAGAGCGTTCCCCACCGGATGGCGTTGGCGTTCGGGTTCTGCGCGAATGTCTCGCTCGCCCAGGTCAGCGACGTCGGTGTCTGCGTCGGCGTCCACGGCGTGCTGCTGTAGCCGGCGTTCCCGACCGTGCCGTCGCCCGACCAGCCGGGATGCTGCGGCGGAGCATGAAAGCCGATATTGCTGAGCGTGATGCCGTTGCCGAGCGGGATCGAGAAGGACTGAATGCCGCGGTCGAGATTCTGGTTATAAATTGCGTACTCGTAGTGCCATACGCCCGGCGACGGATTGGTCACCTTATAAGCGATCGTGCCTATGCCGTCGTTGTTAGGGTCAGGCCGTATCTCGACCGACGTGGCTCCCGGCCAGGCCGTGATCGCGGGCTTCGTGCGCTGAGTACTGCCCGCCGGCGAGAACGAGAATGGGCTCGTCGTGCCCGAAACGCTGTACTGCCGGTACGAGACGTTGTTGTACATATTGCACTGGCCCGGATTGGCCTGGCACCACGCATACTCGTGCGGCGTGATGTACTGCGCCTCGGCGTAGTACGTTGCACCGGGATTCTGCGCCGTGCTGAGGTCGCTGATCTCGGTCAGGATGCGGTGCGACGGGCCGAGATGGGTGTGGCCGGTGTGATTGTTGTTCGGCGTGGCCGAATCGTTCCGCGGGTAAAAGCCCGTGAACGGATTGATCCAGGCACGCGAGCCGAGGTTTGGGCCGGCGTTGAGGCTGGCCGAGTACGGGTCCGAGCATCCCGAGCCGAGCTGCGAACCGCCGACGCCGTTGCAGCCGAGATTGCAGAGATTGTTGGTCAGCGCGGTAAAGGCGTGTTTGACGCTCGACTGTCCGATCTGCTCAAACCTCTCGGTGTTGTCGGCACCGCCGCTCATTCGGTAGAGATTTTGCGGGATGACGGGATGGTCGTTGGCCGGGTTTGCAAACCAGTTGAGATTCTGTGTGCCGAAGTTGCACGAATCGGTCCCAACCGCGAGACCGACCTGCGTGCCCGCACTGCTGCCAAACTGCGCGAGGCCCGAGAGGTCGCCGACGACGACGTCCGGTCCGGGAACGGTGCCGGGCAGCGCCGCATCGTTAATGGCGGGCATCTCGTCGGACTTTACCTCGCCGTCGACGATATGCGTGACCTCGATCGGCCGCATCGTCGCTTCGATATTGATCGAGCCTACACTCGTGCCGGCGGGCCGTCCGAGCTCGGCCGCGAATTCGCGCGAGAGGAGCAGACGGCCATTCTCGATCAGGAGCCGGCGGTCGTCCGCCGAGTAGCTGAACTCGTAGCCTTCGATATTGAAATAACTAAAGCCAGACTTTGCATCGCGCACCGTCAGCTCGAACGCGCCGCCCCAGCCGGCATTGTCGATCGTCAGATCGCCGATGCCCGCGCCGAGCCTGCCGCCGACGCTCGTCGAACGCTCTGCGGTCAGGGGCATCGAACTCGGGAGCGGTCCGCGAAGCTCATCGTTGAATACGAGCACGGTGAAGAATGAATTTGGCTGCACCTCGAAGCGCAGCGAACCGCTGCGCGGAGCCCGCGACCTGCGGCCGGACGGCGCGAGCGTATTGAGGTCGACGTCCATCGCGACGCTTCCCTTTGCGACGATAAGCTTTTCGAGCTTGCCCGAATCTCCCGACGACGGACTCGTTACCGCATCCGAACGGAAGATGTCGGACCCCTTGCTGAAAAACACCAATAGCGGGAGTAGAGCGATCAAAGCTGCTTTATACATAATTTGAGATTCTTGCCTCTTGGACTCCTTGACAGGGTGACCTAAATCGCGGGCTGTCTAAAATGTGACAACGTTTTTACACTCTTTAGCTACTTTAATCAAGTTAGGTATAGTAGACCGTTCACCTTGCTTCAGCATCGCCGCGGCATCTTTACAGTATGAAAACCGGTTGCGAAAACCAGACAGCCGTTAAAATGCGGTCGATCGACCTGCCCGTTCTCGCCTCGCCCGCGCCGCCGGCGAAGCCCGAGATCCGCGCCTCGCGAACGTCGCGTTGGCGTGCCGCTTCGCTGATCGCCCTCAACCTGCTGATGGCCGCTCACATCCTGCAGTGGTGGCTCACGGGCCGGACGGTCTCGCCCATCGAGCCTTCGGAGGCGATGTACACGCTGCAGCGCGGGGCGATCAACGCCGGGCTGATCTTTTTCAGTCTCGCGATCCTCTCGACGCTGCTTTTGGGCCGCTTTGTATGCGGCTGGGGATGTCACATCGTCGCGCTGCAGGACCTGTGCGCGTGGCTGCTGAAAAAGATAGGTCTAAAGCCGCGGCCATTCCGATCGCGGCTGCTCGTCTGGGTGCCGCTCGTCGCGGCGCTTTACATGTTTGTCTGGCCGAGTGTGGCTCGATACTTCACAAAGCCCGCCGGCGAGCCGCTCATACCGCAATTCACCAATCACATCGTGACGACCGACTTTTGGGCGACCTTTCCGCCGGTGTGGGTCGCGGTGCCGTTCCTCTTTGTGTGCGGATTTGTGACCGTGTACTTTCTCGGCTCAAAGGGCTTCTGCACATACGGCTGCCCGTACGGCGGATTCTTCGGCGTTGCCGACAAGGTCGCGCCGGGCCGCATCCGCGTCAAGCAGGACGCCTGCCATCAATGCGGTCACTGCACCGCGGTCTGCACCTCAAATGTACTCGTCCATCTCGAGGTCAAACAGCACGGAATGGTCGTCGACCCCGGCTGCATGAAGTGCATGGACTGCGTCAGCGTCTGCCCGAACGACGCGCTGTATTTCGGCTTTGGAAAACCAGCCGTTGGAATTTCGGATCTCGGATCTCGGATTTCGGATTCGGCAAGAAAGGTCGGTGATCACGTGCAGGCCTCAAAAAGTTCTTCCAATCCGCGATCCGCGATCCGCAATTCGCAATCAACGAATCCGCAATTGAACTGGTCCGAAGAGATCTTTGTCGCCGTCGTCTTTGCCGCGAGTTTCTTTGCGGTCTGGGACGTTTATCAGCTCGTGCCGATGCTGATGGCGCTCGGCATCGCGCCGGTGACCACGTTTTTGGCGTTCAAGACGTGGCGGCTGCTGCGGTCCGGCGACCAGTCGTTTTACAAGTTCATTCTCAAGTCGGGCGGGCGGATCACTAACGCGGGCTGGACATTTTTGAGCTTTGCCGTTCTTTGGATCGGTCTCACTGCTCACAGCGGCTGGGTGCGGTATCACGAGAGCGCCGGCACGAGCAGATTCGAGAGCATTCGTATCGCCGACGAGCTCGCGCTCGCGCAGGCAGATCCGAAGGTATGGCTCAGCCCGCAGGACCGCGAGGTCGTCAGGGAAGGCCGGCGACATCTCAACGCCGCGATCGGCGGCGGCCTGTTTACCAACTACCACGCGCTGCCAAAGCTCGCCTGGCTCGAATTCCTCGGCGGCGACGCCGAACGCGCCGTCGAGGTGCTCGCCCGCGCTGCTGAGCAACAGTCGGGGCAGGAACGCGCGATCAGTCTCTATTACCGCGGCGCGATCCTCAACCGCCTCGGCCGGCCCGCCGACGCGATCGATGCGCTCGACGCGGCGCTTGAAGACGCTCCCGACCTGATCCTCGCTCGCGAGGAGCTCGGCGAATCGCTTTGGCGCCTCGGCCGCCGCGACGAGGCCGTCGCCGCGTGGAATGACGCCGTCGCGCTCAACCCGCGTCTCGCGATCGCAAACAACTTCCTTGCCGGAGCGACGGCCGGCGACGCCGGATCGTCCGCCCGCTACCGCGCGGCAGCCGCCGAAGCGACGCCCGACGACGCGCTTTTTGTGTGGGTCGTCGGCCTGCGGCTCAGAAATGTCGGGATGAACGACCTCGCCGAAAAGCACTTTGCCCGAGCGATACAGCTAAACCCCGAATTCAAACGCGCCCGCGAGCTCGACCTCATCAACCGCCGTTAGATCAGAACCTCCCGCGTCAGCCGGCCGGCTCTTAATGAACGCAGATCCGGCGAAATGGCCACCACGAAAAACTCCCCTCCCGGATAGGATGGGTGCCGCATCCTCGCGGCGTGGTGGTGGATCATCGCCGATCAGTTCGCGACGTGATAAGAATCAGATTTTTAAACAACAGCTTCCCCGGCCGAAGACGGCCACCCCTCCTGGCCGGCACATTCGAGATCGAATCGTCGTCCGGCAAGGGCACATCGATCTTCGTTCGCGTCCCTGCAGGGTACGACCGCGAGACCGAGCTTGCGGGCGGGTGACGGGCCCGCCGCGGCCGGGGAGGTTTTACAAAGTGAAATTCGCAGAGGCCTCGCTGTCCGGCGGGTCTCTTTTTTTGCGACAATGTTGGCCGGCAGACCCGAACAAAAACGATGAAGGTACGCGAACTAGGATACGAGCGGACGCCGCTGGGCGATCTGACGCTGCGGGAGAGGATCGAGCCGAAGGCCGGCGGCGTCGAGGTACTCGAGGTCAAACTCGGCGACGAGTATCTGATGTCGAGCCTCTTTACCGAGAGCGAACGCCAACTTGCCCGGCTCGGCCTCGCCGCGGTGGAAGGCGGCGAGCTCGATGTGGTCGTCGGCGGGCTCGGTCTCGGGTACACGGCGGCCGAGGCGTTGAAGAGCGAACGCGTCGATCGGCTGCTGGTGATCGAGCTGTTTCAGGCCGTGATCGACTGGCACCGCCGCGGGCTCGTGCCGCTCGGCGAGCGGATCGTCGGCGACGAAAGGTGCGAGGTGCGGCAGGGTGATTTCTTTGCGCTCGCGCGGACGGGGCTTGACGTCCGCCGTCCGGAGGCGAAGTTTGACGCCGTGCTGCTCGACATCGACCACACGCCCGAGCTCGTCCTCGATGCGGGCAACCGTTCCTTTTACACCGTCGAAGGCCTCGCCGCCGTGCGCGATCAGCTCAAGCCCGGCGGCGCCTTTGCACTGTGGTCGGACGACCCGGCCAACGAGGAATTCACCGCCCTGCTCCGCGGCGTCTTTGGCTCGGCCGATGCGCACAATATCGAATTCCCCAACCCCTACACCCGCTCGACATCGGTCAACTCCGTCTACGTCGCGCGGAATCTCGAATAGTCACAGTCGCCTGCTCGCGTCCTGCCTCCGTGCGGTTCCGGCGGCTTCGCCGCAGTGCTGTGCGGAAGGGCCCTTCTTCAGCCACCTTCTTGCGGCTTCGCCGCGGTGCTGTGCGGAATGGCTCTGCCTTTCCGGCAAGCTTCCCAAACTATCCTGGAGGCTGCGCCTCAGCACGGAGGCGCAGCCTCGAAGAAATAAGAAATACCGATGCCGGCAGGGCGAAGCCCTTCCGCACATCACTGCGGCGCAGCCGCGCGAGCATCAGCCTTTCGCGGCGGTCCCGCCACGTCGTCCAAGATCGGTCGCAGTCAGAACCGCCTGCGTGAGCGGGGGGCGGTTGGTCGGCGGCTCGTAAAGCCTGGCTGGCGTGGCGGCCGGCGAACTGGCCCGCTGCTTACGCGAGCGGGTTCTGACCTTTTTGCGAACTGGCGCGCCCGCTTAACCTGGGGGGGCGACATTTTTCGAAACGCCGCGTGCCGCCTCGACCGGCCCGCCCGCTTACGCGGGGGGATCTGACCGGGCGATGAGGGGTTCGCCGGCGTCGGGGGCGGGCGGCGGTACGTTAATGGGCTTTTCGCTGCCGGCGGCGGTTGATGGGACGGGCTCGAGGGCGGCATTCAAAACGTCGCTGATGTACTTGGCCGGGATGATCTCGAGGTCTTTGCGGACGTCGTCGGGGATCTCGTCGATGTCGGCCTCGTTGCGTTCCGGCAGGATGATACGGCGGATGCCGGCGCGGTGCGCGGCGAGCACCTTCTCCTTGATGCCGCCGACAGGGAAGACGAGTCCCGAGAGCGTGATCTCGCCGGTCATCGCCGTATCCGAGCGGACCTTACGGCCGGTAAAGAGCGACGCCATCGCGGTCGCCATCGTCACGCCGGCCGACGGGCCGTCCTTCGGTATCGCTCCGGCGGGCACGTGCAGGTGGACGCCGTTTGACTTGATCATCTCGAGATCGATGCCTAATTCGGCGGCGTGCGACCAGAGGTAGCTGCGCGCGGCCTGCGCGGACTCTTTCATCACTTCGCCGAGCTGTCCGGTCAGCGTGAGCCCGCTCGCGCCGGGCAGCAGCGTCGCTTCGATAAAGAGGACCTCGCCGCCCATCTCGGTCCACGCCATTCCGGTCGCGACGCCCGCGGGCAGATCGGTGCGGGCCTGCTCGGGATAGAAGCGCGGCGCTCCGAGATAGGATTTGATGTCTGCGGCGGTGATCACGAATTTGGCCGGCGCCGGTTTGCCGACCGACGCGTCAGCCGGATCGCCTGCCGCGCCTGCTGAATCAGGAGGCGCGCTTGCTGATTCGGCGACTTTGAGAGCGACCTTGCGGGCGATGTTGCCGATCGCACGCTCGAGCTGTCGGACGCCGGCCTCGCGTGTGTAGCGCGAGGTCAAGAGGTCGATCGCGTCGTCGGTGATCTCGAGCTGCTCGGGCGTGAGGCCGTTCTCTCTGATCTGCCGCGGGATGAGGTACTGCTTGGCGATATTGAGCTTCTCTTGATCGCTGTAGCCGGCGAGCTGGATGATCTCCATTCGATCACGAAGCGGCATCGGGATCGGCCCGAGCTGGTTGGCCGTCGCGATAAAAAACACCTTCGACAGATCGAAGGGCAGATCGAGATAGTTGTCGCGGAAGGTGTTGTTCTGCTGCGGGTCGAGTATCTCGAGCAGCGCCGACGCCGGGTCGCCGCGAAAGTCGTTGCCGAGCTTGTCGATCTCGTCGAGCATCAGCACCGGATTGTTGACGCCGACGCGCCTTAGGCTCTGAATGATGCGGCCCGGCATCGCGCCGATGTACGTGCGGCGATGCCCGCGGAGCTCCGCCTCGTCGCGCATTCCGCCGAGGCTCATACGGTCGAATTCACGCCCCAGAGCACGCGCGATCGAGCGCCCGAGCGAGGTCTTGCCGACTCCCGGAGGGCCGACAAACAGCAGTATCGGACTCTTTGAATCGGGCCGCAGCTTGACGACGGCGAGCGACTCGAGGATGCGCTCCTTGATGTCCTCGAGGCCGTAGTGGTCCTCGTCGAGTATCTTGCGCGCCTCGGCGAGGTCGAGCTTCTCCTCGCTCGATTTTTTCCACGGGAGGTCGAGGATGTACTCGAGATACGTGCGGATGACGTGAAAGTCCGGCGCCGACTGCGGCAGAGCCTCCATCCGGCGGAGCTCGCGCTCGGCCTCTTTTCGCACCTCGTCGGGCAGGTCGGCCGTCTCGAGCCGCTCTCGCAATTGGGCGGCCTCGGCCTTTTCGCCGTTGTCGTCCTCGCCGAGCTCTTTCTGGATCGCCTTCATCTGCTGGCGGAGCACGTAGTCGCGCTGCGCCTTGTCCATCTCGGTCTGCGCCTCGGTCGCGATCTTTGAACGGATCTGCATGATCTCGACCTCGCGGGCGAGCGCGCCGTGCGTCAGCGTCAGCAGCTCGTCAACGGTGGCCGCCTCGAGCATCTTTTGCTCGGTCTCGCTGCCGAGATCGAGCACCGACGCGAGAAAGTAAGAGAGCTGCACCGGATTGCTCTGCGACATCACCGCCATGCGCACCTCGGGCGGCACTTGCGGCAGCAGCGCGAGCGCCTGCTGGATCATTCCCTGAATGTTGCGCTTTAAGGCCTCGACCTCTTCGTCGTCGATCGTCTTGAGCTCGGGCAATATCTCGACGCGGGCCCTCAGGAACGGCTGCTCCTGCAGCCACTCAACGACGCGAAAGCGCTCCATTCCCTGCACGATGAGCTGCATGATGCCGTCGTTCTGCATCATTCGCTTGATATTGACGATCGTGCCGACCGAGTACAGGTCGTCAGGCTTGGCGTCGTCGCCCGTGACGCCGTCGGTCTTTGTAGTAATGCAGGCGAGAAGCTTCTCTTCGGTCGCGAGAGACGACTGTACCGCGGCCGTCGAGCGTTCGCGGCCCACGGCTAGCGGCACGACCGTCTCGGGAAAGAGCGTCGTATTCTGCAGCGGCAGCACCGGGATCGCGAACTGCCTGATCGCGGTCGTATCGACAGCCGCTCCCTGCGTCTCGTCGTTGTTTGGGTGTCGCTTTTCTTCTGCCATAAGGTCTATTTGCTGCTGTCGGCCTTTCGCAGGCGAATGATCAGCAGCCCGTTCTCAAAATTATGTTCGATCCGCGCTCCGTCGATGGATGCCGGGAACTTGAGCGTCTTTTCGAATCGGCTGTAGGTGATCTCCATCTGATGAAACGAGTAGCCGACCGAGCACGAGCGGTCCTTGCGGCAGCCGCCGATGTAGAGCACGTTTCCCTGTATGTCGATCTCGATGTCCTCGGGGGCGACGCCCGCGAGCTCGACCTTGACCAGCCAGCCGTCGGGCGTGTTGTAAATGTCGGCCGCAGGCAGCCAGAGCGGGCCAGAGGGCTTGACGTTCTTTGACGAGCCGAGAAATTGGAAATTTCTGTTGATCGATTTGGCCATTGGCGGTTGGTAGACAGTAGTCAGTAGTCAGTAGTCGGTGGGCAGTGGTCAGTGATCGGTGGTCAGTGGTTAGTGGTCAGTGGTCAGTGGCCAGTAGTCGGCTGTCAGTGGTCAGTGGTCAGTTAATCGGTTTTCATCATTTACCATTCACCATTTACCATTCACCATTTACCACTTACCGTTTACCACTCTCCGTTTTCCACTCACCGTTCACACTTCTCCTCCTCACTTCTTGCTCCAAAATCCGCTGCCGCTCGATATGTCTTCGAGCGTCTCGGCGATCTCGCGTTCGTCTTCCATTTCGAGCGCGACGTCGGCCATCGCGATGATGCCGGCGAGACGGCCCTGGTCGTCGACGACCGGGATGCGGCGCACCTGCCGATCGCCCATCAGCCTGATCGCCTCGAAAGCAAAATCGTCCGGCCGCACAGAAAAGATCTCCGTCGTCATCGCTTCGCCGACGGTCGAATCGGCGCCCTTCCCTTCGGCGACCGCGCGGACGACGATATCGCGGTCGGTGACTATGCCGATGAGCTTTCCGTCCTCGACCACGGGCACCGAACCCATATCGCCGTCGCGCATCAAGACCGCAGCTTCTTGCAGCGTCGTCGCGCGCGTGGCGGTCGTGACGTCTGACGTCATAATGTCGCGGCATCGCAGCCGGGAGGCGGCCGCCGACGAAGATGTTTGACCTTCGCTCATTGCGTTTTACCTTGAGAATATTTTGTTTGAGCAGGTGGGATAAAGCAAGCGATTTGAATTTTTGAATGAATGCCGATTTGCGAATTGCGTTTTGAGTGGCCGAAACTTGAAGCAGAGAAAAGAAAGATCGCAAAGCTGTAGTTGTGGGCAAAGCAGTTATCAATAGGCGCAAACCGAGACGCGAGGGCAAGGTCGTCACCGTCGGCCGGGCCGACGCCGTGCCGCCGGGCCGCGGCGCGACCGTCAAGCTCAAGGACGGCTCGGAGCTCGCACTCTTTAACATCGGGGGCACATTCTACGCGATCGAGAATTTTTGCCCGCACAAGGGCTTTCCGCTCGCCGACTCGCGGCTCTACGGCAGCATCGTCGAATGCGACTGGCACGGCTGGCGTTTTGACGTGCGCGACGGCCGGTGCTTTACCGAGGCAGGCTGCGACATCGAGAGCTACGAAGTGAAGGTCGAGGACGGGATGATCAAGATCGTCATCTAGCTACGCCGCGCTATAATGCAGGGCACTATGCACAAAACCGTCAACATCGACGAGATCAACGACTCGCTCCACGCCGTGATCGCGCTCGCCGGCGAAGGTGAAGATGTGCTTGTCGAGGAGCATGGTCGCCCTATCGCCAAGGTGACCAAGCTCGTCAATGACACAGCCCGACCGCGAACGCCGGGCTTGGGAAAGGGATACTGGGTGAGTGATGACTTTGACGACGAGCTTCCCGATGAATTTTGGGGTTTCGACAAAGATCGATGAACCTTTTGCTCGACACCCACACATTCATTTGGTGGCATTAGGAGCCTGACCGTCTTTCCGCCAGCGCTCTTGCAGCCATTAAGGCCGCTTCAAACACTGTATTTTTGAGTTTCGCCAGTGTCTGGGAGCTCCAAATAGAGATTCAGATCGGCAAACTAAAATTCACGGAGACGATCCAGGAAGTCATCGCATCCGAGCAAACCTCAAATAATTTTCAGCTGCTTCCGATCGAGCTCGACCACGTCCTGACTTTGGGAGAACTGCCGCTCCACCACCGAGATCCCTTCGACCGCATCATCCTCGCTCAGGCCATATCCGAACGAATGACCTTGATCGCAACGGATCGACAATTTTCCGCCTACGACGTCCCCATTCTATGGCAATGAAGTTCTTGGGTGTGGTGTCGGTATCGTGAATCAGCTATCGGACCGATGCACCTGCTGTAGAGCAAACTGCCTGGCCGTCATCGCCGATCGCCTCCACAGGACACGCCATAAAAGCTTCTTCGCAGAGTGCTAGTTCTTCTGGAGTCTCGGGCTGTTTGCAGACGTACGAATAGCCGTTATCGTCGTTGCGCGTAAAGCACGACGGCGCGGTGTCGCGGCAGACGTCGCAGTCGATGCACATCCGGTCGACGTAGTATCGGCCGGGGACGTTATCGGGCAGCTTGTCTTTGACGTCGGCCATGGTTGAAGCGGCGAATGGACAGATCAAAACAGGATGGGCAGGATAAACAGGATCGTTTAGGCGCTCAAACTAGGCGTGTCTCGATCCAATTATCTTGTCTATCCTGTCCATCCTGTTTGATTCATCTTGGATCAACTCTCTACGCCTTTTTCTCCGTCAGAGAGATCATCCGTTCGAGCGCGACGTTGGCGTAGTGCTTGGTCTCGTCGTCGACCACGATCTCGTTGACGACGACGCCGTCGACGAGGTTCTCCATCGCCCAGGCAAGATTTTGCGGCGCGATGCGATACATCGTCGCGCACATGCAGAGGTCGGGCGCGAGCAGGTGGATCTCTTTGTCGGGGAAACGCTGCTGCAGTCGGCTGACGAGATTGACCTCGGTGCCGATCGCCCACTTTGAGCCCGGCGGAGCATTCTCGACCGTCTTGATGATGAACGACGTCGAGCCGTCGAGGTCAGAAATATCGACGACCTCTTTCATACATTCCGGATGGACGAGCACCTGCACGCCGGGAATGTCCTGTCGCACTTTGTCGACGTGCCACGGTTTAAAGCGCCCGTGCACCGAGCAGTGGCCGCGCCAGAGGATGAGTTTGGCGTTGTGAAGCTGCTCTTCGGTATTGCCGCCGAGCTCCTCGTGCGGGTTCCAGAGGACCATATGCTCGAGCGGGATACCGAACTTCGACCCCGTATTTCGACCAAGATGCTGGTCCGGGAAAAAGAACATCTTGTCAAACTCTTTCAGATAAACATCGAAGAGCGGTATCGCGTTCGACGACGTGCAGACGACGCCTTCGTTGCGGCCGCAAAAGGCCTTGATCGCCGCCGAAGAATTCATATACGTGATCGGCGCGACCTTGCTCTCGAGCACGCCGATCTCGCCGAGCTGCTCCCACGCATCCTCGACCTGCTCGATCGTCGCCATGTCGGCCATCGAGCATCCGGCTCCGAGATCGGGCAGTATCACACGCTGCGAAGGCTTGCCCAGAATGTCGGCCGACTCGGCCATAAAATGCACGCCGCAGAAGACGATGTATTCGGCATCCGTCCGCGACGCCATCACCGACAGCTGGTACGAGTCGCCCGTCAGGTCAGCGTGGCGAATGACGTCGTCGCGCTGGTAATGGTGGCCCAGGATGACGACGCGCCGGCCGAGCTCGCGGCGGGCACGCTCGATGCGCTCGTCGATCTCGTCGAGGCCCATCGCGAGGTAATCCTCTAAAACTCTTGGCTGGTCTATCACTGCACTGGACATTTATTTCTCCCGTACCGCTTGGATGCAAAAAGCGGCCGCCGATCGAATGAAAATCATTGCGCCTCGCGAGGGCTAAATCAAGGGGCCGGCCCTCGTCGGCACGTTCAGCCGGCGACGCTTACGACAATAGGCAGTTAGGCTTACAGGCGGCGATCGGGTGACTTGAGGCGCAAACTTTGTTCTTGACTAATGGATCCCCGATCCGTATCCTCAACCTCGGCCGACAAGTCGGTTTGTCGGCCGCTTCCACCGCTCAAAAGATCCGTGGTTCTTTCGGCTTGGTACCACCCGACCGCTGCTCCAAACAAAAATGAAAAAAGTAATGCTGCCCGCGAGCGGTCTACGTGCACGCTCGGCTGTTTCGTTCTTTGCCCTCACCGTTCTGACGACGATCCTGGCACTGCAGGCTGGCGATCTGTTTACCGCGCGTTCCGAGGCATCGTCCGCGGCCGCCGCGCTGTCGGTCACGCCGATCACATGGAACATCATCGGTCTCGACAGCAACACGCCGTCCACGGGCCCCAATCGCTTCCCGGTAGGCGCTCGTGTCTGCAATACCGGATCGACGACCCTCGGCAGCGTCACGGCCCAGTTCGTTTGGGACTCCGCCAACGCGAATATCAACCTTAGGACCGGCTCGCTGTCATCCGTTCAGCTCGGCAGCCTCGCACCGGCAAGCTGCGCCGACGCGTACTTCGAGGCCGAGGTAACGCGCACCGCGGCCGCATACAATACGACGCGGCGCTACCGCATCACCGCAAGCGACAGCGTCTCGGGAGCATCGGGCAGCACGCCGTCGGGCCGCGAGCTTTACGTCGAAAAGCTCATCTCGCAAAACCGCAACGGCATTACATCCGTCAAGCTCAACGGAACGTCCATCCCGGCCGGCGGCTCGATGAATCTGCTCGTCGGCAACACATACACCATCGAGCTTGCCGGATACACCGCCACCCAGGGGTACAATCAGCTCGAGGGCTTTATCAACTTCCCGAATACGATCTTTCAGGTCCTCAGCGTCAACACGACCTATTCGGCAAACAATTCGCCCTACGTCACAACGCCGTCGTCGCTGCTCTACGCGAACGCATGTCTCTGGGATGACGACCTTAACAGCCCGAATTACCGTTCCTGCATCGGCGGCGACGCAAAAGCGGGCGGCACCGTCACGACGACCTACACGGTGCGCATCCTGAGCGGCGGCGGCACGAGCCAGACGCTCAACACGCTCCTCTACGACTTTTCGGGCAGCAGCTTTCACTACAACGCGGACTTCTCCGCCGCAGGCCGCATCGCAAATATCATCAGCCCGTCGTCGACGACGATATCAAAAGCGTTTTCGCCAAAGGCGATCGCTCCCGGCGGCACTTCGGCACTTACCTTCAGGATCACGAATCCGACGACCGAGACTCTGACCGGCGTGAATTTCACAGATACATTTCCTGCGGGAATGTTCGTCGCGAGCACGCCCGGCGTTTCGTACAGCGGCTGCGGAGCGGGCAGCTTTTCGCCCGCCCCGGTCGGCGGAGCGTCGTCGCTGTCATTCGTCAACGGCAGTATCGCGCCCGGCGCGAGCTGTGTTATCAGCGTTAACGTCACAGCCCCGGCGGTGGGGACGTTCGTCAACACGACCGGCCATCTCTATATCAACGGAACGACAGATACGGGCAACACCGCTTCGGACACGCTCGCAGCGGCCGTGGCCGCGGCCTGTACGCCGGGACAGACGCTCGCGACCTGGACCATGCCGACCTCGGGCCAGGGCAGCGGCGGCCCGCCTCCGCCGTACACGACCAAGTCGTCTCGCGTCGCAAGCGCGGTCGCATCGACGAGCGTAGGGATGACGAACTCCATCGTGTCGAGCGGCAACCCGCCAAATGCGTGGGCAAGCCAGGGCTTTCCCAAGACAGGCTCGATCAACGGCGACACAACGCCGTATCTTCAGTTCGCGATCGACACGAGCCGCTTCTCCGGGGTATCGATCTCGCTCGACCATAGGCGGGACACCAACTGGGGCGGCGGCAGCAGTTCTACGCCGACGATGCACATTTACTCGAGCACAACGGGCGCGCCGGGCTCGTTCACGCTGATCGGCTCGACACCCAGCCTGACGAGCGCCTGGCAGTCGCTCGGCAATATCGCCGCCGCGGCGACCGGCACGAGCACCACCTACTTCCGCATCAACGCGGTCGGCACCAACAGCGAGAGTTCGTCACAGCTCTTTATCGACAACATCACTTTCACGGGCTGCGCTCTCGCGCCGGCGGCACCGACGATCGCTAAATCCTTCTCACCGGCGCAGATCGTCAAAGGCGCGACATCGTCGCTGACGTTCACGCTCAATAACACCGCGGCCGGCAATCAGGCTCTGACCGGCGTCGCATTCAGCGACGTGCTCCCGGCTGGATTGTCGGTCGCTGATTCGTCGTCCTCGCAGTGCGGCGGCACGCTGACGACGACCGCCTCGACGCGCACGATCGCGCTCACCGGCGGCACGCTCGCGGCCGGCGGAAGCTGCAGCTTCAGCGTCAGCGTCACCGGTTCGACCGAGGGCAGTTATACGAACGTCACCGGATTTGTATCAACCAACGAGACCGGGGCCACGACGAGCTACGCGACGGCGCCGCTGACGGTCGTTGCACCGCCGTCGCTCGGCAAGGCTTTTTCGCCGGCCTCGGTGCTGACCGGTCAAACGTCCACGCTGTCTTTCACGATTCAAAATCCGAACAGATCGAATTCGCTCTCCGGCATCGCATTTACCGATACGCTGCCGTCGGGCGTCACGGTCGCGACGAGCGGCCCGACGGCCGCGTGCGGCGGGACGCTGGCGACGATCGCTCCGTCGACGATCGTGCTCGCGGGCGGGTCGCTCGCCGCCGGAGCGTCGTGCACGTTCAGCGTGGCCGTCACTGGAGCGACGAGCGGCACCAAACTGAATACGACCAGCGCCGTCTCGTCGACCGAGGGCGGCTCCGGAGCGGCGGCGACGGCGACGCTCGTCGTCAACGCACCGACCGCGGTCGTGGATCTCAACAAGCAGGTCTCGACCGACGGCGTTAACTTTGGGAAGTTTCGTGCCGTCGCAACAGGAGCAAACGTCTACTACCGCTTTGCGCTTTACAACGGCGGCGACGTCCCGCTTACGAGTCTCTCGGTCACAGACCCGCTGCTCGCGGGAACGCCGGCCGATCCCGCAGGCTGCAGCTGGACGCCTCCGCTCGCGGTCGGCGACACGGCCTATTGCGTCCGCGGCCCGATCGCGGCCGCGTCAGGCTCACACACGAATGTCGCGACGGCGTCGGCAGGATACAGCGGCGGGAGCACGTCGTCGTCGCCTTCGTCGGCCGTTTATGCGACGGCGTCCCTGTCGATCGTCAAGAATGCGGCGGAGAGCTACTTTGTCGCCGCCGGCGACGTCCTTCACTATTCGTACCTTGTCACAAATACCGGATCGGCAACGCTGCCCGGCCCTGTGACAGTCAGCGACGACAAGACGACTGACGAAGCCTGTCCCGCGGTGAGCACCGTCGGCGATCTCGACGATTACCTTGACCCGGGCGAGAGCATCACCTGCTCGTCGACCTACATCGTACAGCCCGCCGACGTCACGGCCGGCTCGGTCACCAACCTGGCGTTTGCGACCGCCGGCGGCTTTACGTCAAACACGGCTTCTAAGACGCTCAGCCGTCCGGTCGACCTCTCGATCAGCAAGACGAGCTCGCCGAGGCCTTATTCGGCGGGCGGTGCCTTTGGCTATACGATCGTCGTCACGAATAACGGCCCGGCGAATGTCACCGGAGCTCAGGTCACCGATACGCTGCCGGCGGCAGTCTCCGGCTTTACGTGGACGTGTTCCGCCTTTGGCACGGGCTCGTCGTGCGGGACGTCGGGCCCCGCGTCCGGCAATATCAACACGACGGTCAACCTGCCGTCGGGAACTCAGGCTGTCTTTACCGTCTCGGGAACGCTGCCCGGCGGTACGAGCGGCCAGATCACAAATACCGCGTCGGTAGCCGCGCCGGCCGGCGTCGTGGATATCGTACCGGGCAACAACACCTCAACGGACGTCAATCCCGTCGGCCCGTCGGCCGACCTCGTCGTCACCAAGACCAGCTCGCCGAAGCCGTATGTCGCGGGTTCGCCGCTGACGTACACGATCACTGTGACCAATAACGGTCCGAGCTCGGTCACCGGCGCCGTCGTTCGCGACATCCTTCCGATCAATCTGAGCGGCGTCGCGTGGACGTCGACGACGTCCGGCTCGGCCTCGGTCACGAGCGGCGCATCGGGTGCGGGCAGCGACCTCTCGGCGACGATGAATATTTCGTCGGGCGCGGGCAATTCGGTCACCTTCACCGTCACGGGAACGGTCGTCGCCGGCACGACCGCGCCGATCGTCAACACGGTGACGGTCCGGCCGCCGGCCGGCGTTACCGATCCGGTGCCCGGCAACAACGTCGCGACCGACGTCAACGGCACGGCAAACCAGGCCGACCTCGCCGTCGCAAAGGTCAGCTCGCCAAACCCGTATGTCGCCGGTTCGACGCTTACTTACACCGTAACGATAACGAATAACGGCCCGGCAAATGTTACGCGAGCGAAGCTCGAGGACCGTCTGCCGAGCCAGATCGCCGGATTCTCGTGGACGTGCGCGGCGGCAGGCGGCGCGGCCTGCCTGCGGACCTCGGGCACGGGCGATATCGACACGCTGCTCGATCTGCCGGTCGGGTCACAGGCGATTTTCACGGTATCGGGCACCGTTCCGACGGGCACGACCGGACGTCTGACCAACACGGCGTCGGTCACGACGCCGCGCGGCGTTATCGATCCGTCGTCATCCAACAACGCCTCGACCGACAGCACCAACCTGACGCCCACGGCCGGCGAGGTCACGGTCGCGGAACGGGTAATGACGGCCAACGGCAGCGGTATCCACAACGCGCTCGTCGCCCTCACCGGCCCGAGCGGAGAGACCGTTTTTGCACGCACGTCTGCGTTCGGTTATTTCCGTTTCGACGGCGTGCGGGCCGGCGCGGCCTATCTTGTGGCGGTGACGGCGAAAGAACGCGCCTTCACACCGCGGCTGGTCCGCGTCGACGACGCCATTGCGGATCTCGATTTTATCGCTGCGGAATGGTGAGTCGATCAGGCGATGCCGAGTAACTTCTCGATGCCGTAGAGGACCATATACGCGAGTCCGGCGATCAGAGCCGCCATCGGTATCGTCAGCACCCATGCCCAGACGATGCGGCCCGCGACGCCCCATTTCACGGCGGAGAAGCGCTTTGCCGAACCGACGCCGACGATCGAGCCGGTGATCGTGTGCGTCGTCGAGACCGGGATGCCGAAGTGAGTCGCGCCAAAGAGCGTTATCGCGCCCGCCGTCTCGGCGCAGAAGCCGCCGACCGGCTGGAGCTTGACGATCTTTGTGCCCATCGTCTTGACGATACGCCAGCCGCCCGAGAGCGTGCCGAGGCCGATCGCGGCATGCGCGGCGAGCACGACCCACAGCGGTACCTCGGGCAGCTTGCCGCCCGGCGCCATCTGGAGATATCCGCCCGCGACCAGCGCGATCGTGATGATGCCCATCGTCTTTTGCGCGTCGTTGCCGCCGTGGCCGAGCGAATACGCTCCGGCGGAGAAAAGCTGCCCGACCCTGAACCACCTGTCGACCTTGTTCACCGACGTCCGGTGAAAGATCCAATACACCGCGGTCATCAATATGAAACCGAGGACCATGCCGATCAGCGGCGACAGGATGATGAAGGTCAGCGTCTTTATCCAGCCCTCGGCCTTGAGCACCGTCTCGGCGCCGAAAAATCCGTAGTGCCAAACGTAGGACGATAATGCCGAGCCCGCGTAGCCGCCGACGAGCGCGTGCGAGCTCGAGGTCGGCAGTCCGAGCCACCAGGTGATCAGATTCCAGAGGATCGCTCCGAGCACGCCTGCCAGCAGCACGAACAATTGATCGTTGCCCGGGATCGCCGCGATGTTGACCATGTCGCCGCCGATCGTCTTGGCGACCGCGGTGCCAAAGACCAAGAACGCCGCAAAGTTAAAGAACGCCGCCCACGCCACTGCGACGCCCGGGCTCAGCACGCGCGTCGCGACGACGGTCGCGATCGAATTTGCCGCGTCATGAAAGCCGTTGACGTAGTCAAAGACGAGGGCCGCGATAATGATCGTGATCACCAGTCCGAGGGCCGCGGATTGTGTGTCCATATCTTCGCTCGAGAGTCGGCCGGCGGCGGCCGTGAGGTCAAAGGCGTCCGCTTCGTCAGCCGTGCTTCAGGACGATGCTCTCGATGATGTTCGCGACGCTCTCGCAGCGGTCGGTCGCATTCTCGAGGATCTCATACAGCTCCTTGAGCTTGATGATCTCGATCGGGTCCGTCGAGTTGTTAAAGAGATATCCGATCGCGCGGAAGTACGCCTCGTCGGCTTCGTTCTCAAGGCGATGGATCTCGACGATGTGGGCATTTATCCCGTTCGGCTTTTTGAGCGCTCGGACGGCGGTATTCATTTCCTTCGCAAGGGCGTTGATCAGGCGCGCGAGCTGCTGCGACGGCTCGTCGATACGGCGAATGTTATACATCCGAATGGCTCGGGCCGCGGCGTCGACGTAATCGCACACGTCGTCGAGGGCGACGACGAGGGTATAGATGTCCTCGCGGTCAAACGGCGTGATGAACGATCTGTTGAGCTTGGTCGTGATCTTATGTGTGATCTCGTCGCAGCCATGCTCTACGTCCTTGATCTTGCGGCCGTACGACGCGTATTCGCTCTCGTCGGCGGTCATCATTTCGACGAGCAGGGCCGAGGCCTCCTCGATCATGACGGTGATCTGCGAAAAGAGCTCAAAATACTCGTCCTCGCGCGGCAGTAAGCTAAATCCCATTTCTGAAGTTCTCCGTTCGTGCAATTCCCGTCGCCGAGCGCCTTGCCGACCGCCGAGGACAACGCAGGCTGCGGTGAGGGCCGCAAATTCCTAATAGCTGTCGCTGTGCTTTATAAAGACAGCCTCGGTCAGATAAACGTTCAGTTCGCAAATGTCCTTGACGTAGTCGCCGATCCGCTCAAAGTGCTTCGCGACAAAGAGCAGCCTCGCCGCGCTGTTGGCGATCTCCGGCTGCCTGACCATCTGCCGGATCAGGTCGTCAAATACCCGGTGATAACAGTCGTCGATCTTTCGGTCGCGGCGAATGATCTCGCGTGAGGCATCGGCGTCGCCCGACGTAAATGCATCCAGGGCCTCGTGAAGCATCTCGGCAGCGGTCACGGCCATCAGTGAAAAATCGACATAGCTGCTGATCTGCGGTTCATTATTGAGAATTATCGCGGCCTCCGCAATGCTCCCGGCATGGTCGGCTATGCGCTCGAGTATAGGCGTGATCTTGGCGACCGACACGACCAGGCGCAGGTCATACTCGGCCGGCTTGTGCGAGGCGAGTATCTCGACGCAGAAGCGGTCGATACCGAGCTCCATTTGATCGATGATCGAGTCTTCGGCAAGCACGCGCTCGGCGAGCTCGCTGTCGCGCTCGGTCAACGAGCGTACGGCGCGCTGGACGGCCGACTCGACCGCACCGCCCATGAGAAGTATCTGATCGCGAAGACGATCGAGTTGGCCGTCGATGTGATTGTCTACCATTTCGTATGAGCTTGGTGCCGCGTCAGCTATGACCTAGGTTCAGTGCCGCGCGGCATCGGCCAGACACCTTTTCGCCGGCCGCAAGTTCTTGAGTACGCTAGTACAGCACAGATTATCGCACGACCCTCGGCGAAGCCCACATCTCGCCCCTGCTGCGGTGCTCTGGTGCCAATGGCATCGCATTTGCTGAGACATCTGCGATCCGGCCCCGCTGCGCGAATCGCGTGTTCTGATCGATCGAGCCGGGCGACGTTTGATCAAATTATTATTTGTTCGGATTTTGGGGGTTAGCAAGCAATGGTCAACTATAGAAATTCGTTTATTGCGGTCCTGTCGCTTTGGGTCGCTCTGCTCGTTCCGGTGTCGCTTGTCGCGCAGACGCGCGTCGCGATGCCGAAGAATCGATACAGCACCCAGGACGACGTCAAGCTCGGCCGCGACGCCGCACGGCAGGTCGAGCAGCAGTTCCCTCTGTTGAATGATGGCTCGGTCGACAATTACGTCGAGGACGTCGGCCGCAGGCTCGTCAACGCCATCCCGGCACAGTTTCGGCATCCGGAATTCAACTACACGTTTGACGTGGTCAACGCGAGCGACATCAACGCGTTCGCTTTGCCGGGCGGGCCGATGTACGTCAACCGCGGGATGATCGAGGCGGCACGCAACGAGGGCGAGATGGCGGGCGTCATGGCCCACGAGATCGCGCACGTCGCGCTCCGTCACGCGACGGCGCAGGCGACCAAGCAGGGCAGCTGGAAGAATCAGCTCGGCATCATCGGCTTGGTGCTCGGCGGAGCGGTGGTCGGCGGCGAGACCGGAGCTCAGCTCGGCATGCTCGGCGCTCAGGCGTGGATGACCAAGTACAGCCGCGAGTACGAGACGCAGGCCGACATCCTCGGCGCGCAGATCATGGCTGCGGCCGGCTACGACCCGCGCGATCTGGCGAATATGTTCCAGACGATCGCTCGTCAGGGCGGCGGGCGCGGCCCGGAATGGCTGAGCAGTCACCCCGACCCGGGCAATCGCTACAACACGATCAACCGCGAGGCAGCGATGCTGCGGGTCACCGACCCGATCAAGTACACGCAGCAATTCGCTCGCGTTCAGGAGCGTCTGCGCAGCATGCCGCCGGCCCGAACGATGGCGCAGATCGAGCAGCAGGCACAGCGGACCGGCGGGGCCGGCAACCCGACGGCCGGCGGCCGATATTCGCGGCGAGTGGAGCTGCCGTCGCGGTCGTACCGAACGTACACCGCGGGCAATTGGGTCCGCCTCAGCGTGCCAAACAACTGGCGCGAGTTTGCCGCCGGCTCGCAGGTCACCTTCGCTCCCGAGGGTGCGTACGGCGACAACGGCATCACGCACGGGATGATGATGGGCGTCACGCAGGGCAATTCGGGCGATCTATACAGAACCGCGCAGGACCATATCGCCGGCCTCGCACAAGCCAACAGCTACCTGCGCCAGGAGAGCGGACTGCAGCGGGCGTCGCTTGCGGGCCGGACGGCCTACTCGGCGACGCTGTCGGGTCGTTCGCCGATCACGGGACGCGACGAGAGCGTGACCGTGTATGTTACGCAGCTTCGGTCGGGCGAGACTTTCTGGATAGCGATGGTCGCACCGTCCGACGAGTCGTACGAATACGACCCGGCGTTCCGAGCGGTGCTGAACTCGGTAAGGCTTAATGCCTAGGTCTTGAGATATCGGCGCATACCTACATTACGACGGCGGGCCCTCGGGCCCGTCTTTTTGCTGCTCGTCGGCACGCGGAGCTCTCACGGTGAACAGCAGCGCCGCGGCGGCGACCGATATCGCCGCGCTCAGCAGAAACGCGGCCGACGCGCCGAACGCGCTCCAGACCGCGCCGAAGAGCAGCGACGCCGGCAAGACCGTGATCCCGAACGCGAGATTGTAAAGCCCGAATGCCGTCCCGCGCTTGTCGTCCGGGACCATATCGGCGACGAACGCCTTTTCGACGCCTTCGGTCAGTCCAAAATAAACGCCGTAAACGATAAACAGCGCCCACGCCTGCCAGGCCGTCGTGACAAAAGCAAAGCCGACGTAAACGAGCGCGTAGACCGTCCAGCCCGCGACTATCATTCGGCGTCGGCCGAGCGTGTCCGAGAGATGCCCGCCGGCGAGCGAGCTGACGACCTTGCTCAGGTGGAGCACCATCCAAAGGAGCGGAAGCTGCGCGGGCGCGATGCCCGAGCTCTCGGCACGGAGCAGCAGGAACGCGTCGGTCGAATTCGACAGCGTAAAGACCGCGATCACGATGAGAAAGCGCTTGAAGCTGCGGTCAAAACCCTCGAGCGAAAAGCTCAGCCGCGGGGCGGCGATGCCGATCGTCGCGGGCCGGTGCTCTTTGACAAAAAAGACGATCACGAAGAGCCCGACCACGACCGGCGCCGACGCGTAGAGAAAGACATTCTGGTATTCCCTCGCCGTCGGCTCCGACGGGTCCGACGCGATCCACGAGAGCAGCAGGTACGCGATCACCGGGCCAAACACCGCGCCGAGATGATCGGCCGCGCGGTTAAATCCGAAGGCAAACCCGCGACTCTCGACCGGCACGCTCGCCGCCAGCAGAGCGTCGCGCGGAGCACCGCGAATTCCCTTTCCGATCCGGTCGGTAACCCGCACCGCGAGCACCTGCGGCCAGCTCGAGACAAAGGCGAGCAGCGGCCGCGTCAGCGACGCCAGCGAGTAGCCCAAGAATACCGGCAGCTTGCGCCGGTGAAGACGGTCGCTCAGGTAACCGGAGACGAGCTTCAAGAGGCTCGCGACCGACTCGGCAAAACCCTCGATCACACCGATCGCGAAAGGCGAAGCGCCGAGCGTCAAAACGAGAAACGCCGGCAGCAGCGGGTAGATGATCTCGCTTGAAGTGTCGTTGAGGAGGCTGACGAGACTGAGCGCGAGGACGTTGCCCGACAGACCGCGGACGCGTCGCCTGATGCCTCGAGAGCCGCTGACGTCCGCCGCCATACTCGTTCCGCTCAGCGGCTGCGCGACGGCGCTGCGGGCTTCGATGTGGTCGAGCTGCCGGTGCCGAACCAGTACAGTGCGAGTCCGCCGACCACGGCGACCGCGAGGATGATCGTCACGACCGCCATCCTAAAGGCCATCTTGACGGTCCGCCGCATCATTCGGAATGCGATGTACGCGACGACCGCGAATATCAAAAAGAATGCGATGCCGCCGACGAGGCCGATCGTTTCGAGTCTAGCGAGCGCCGGTCCGGCTGCCGATGCGATGAGGCTGATCATTGTTCGGACCTCTCCTTGAGAGTGCGTTCGAGCTGCTGCAGATCTTCCTCGGTCAGCTCGGACGATTCCGCAGGCAGGCTGTATTCTTCGTCGGCCCACGCGCCGAGGTCGAGGAGCTTGCATCGCTCGGAGCAGAACGGCCTGAACTCATTTCCCTGGTACTCGACCCTTTTACCGCATGTCGGACATTTTACGAGAGGCATAACTGGTCTTGAATGTTTTCAGATTATCACACGCCGGCGTGCTCCCGATGGCCTCGGCTGCCGGTGCTATAATGACGGCAAAGTCAGCGGCAGGCGTGTCATCTAATTCGAACCGCGGCGGCTTTGGTCTCGTAATTCCACAGCACATCGCCTCGCAGATCGGGAGGAGCAATTTTATGGCGGATTACAAAGAGCGTTTCGAGAAGTGGCAAAAGGAGACGCGCGAGAAGTTTGAAGAGATCGACAAGCAGCTCGGGCTAAAGAACAAGATCGGCGAGAGCGCCAAGGCCGTCGCCGAGACCGCGCAGAAGGGCGCCGAAAAGATAAAGGCCGAGGCTGAAAAGAGCGAGATCGGCAAACAGGCCGTACGCGCCGCCGAGGAGACGATCAAGACCGCCGGCGAGACCGCCAAAAAGGCTTGGGATGCGGCCGAGCCGATCCGAGACGCCGCTGCCGAGGCGGGCAAGGTCGCCGGCGAGACGATCGTCGACGCCGGCAAAAAGGCCGGCGACATTCTGGGCGATGCAAAGGACATGGTCGGCAAGAGCGCCGACCGCGTGTCGCGCGCATTCAGCTTTGGCGCCGGCTGGGCCCGCAGCGTGGACGCGGCGGTCAAGTCGGTCCGCAAGGCTTCGGACTGGGTGATCGAAAATCCCGTCGGTGCCGCCGCGACAGGAGCCTCGATGGCGCTCGGCGCCGGGCTCGGCGTCGTCTTTACCGGCATCAGCACGCATTGGCTGTTTAATTCGGCGATACCGACGTGGTCGGTCAAGAAGCTCGGCGACCAGTTCAACGCATATCTCAAAACGCGCGAGGAACTGATCGCAAAAGGCGAATTGAGCGAGGCCGAGACGGAACGCGTGCGGTTCGAGCGCGACATGGCAAAGCGCATCGGCGCACCGCTGCTCGGCGCGTTCTCATTCGCCTCCGGCGCCGTGATGCTGACCAACGTCCTCAATCCAAAGACCGTCACCGGCGCGCCGATCGAATGGCTGCTCGGCGGTAATCCGATGCTCGAGGGCGCCTGGTTCTTTGGCAACGGCGTGGTCTGTCTGAAGACGAGCTACGACTTTTTCATGATCGCCCTCGAAGGCCAGGACGACGTCGAGCGAATGGTCCGCGAGATCAAGGGCCTGCTGCCGAGCGGGTTCTGAATCGTAAATAGTGAATCGTAAATCGTGAACCGTCAGAGTCGCGGACGCGCTCTTCACGATTTACGATTCACGATTTACTATTTTCGCCCCTCACAGTATCTGTATCGGGAACGGCGTAAAGCTGAGGATAAATATCAGCAGCGTGAGCAGAGCGACGAGCTTGCGTTTTGCGTCGAGCGGCGACTCGTCCCACGGCCGCGGGTGACCGATCTTGAGCATCAGGGCCAGGATGACCACGAATAAGAATCCGCTCGGGCTGCCGTAAAAGTACATTCCCGCCACCGAGAACAACGCCATCACGACGAAAGCGATCCTGCCCGTGAAATAGTGCGCCTTTTCGCCGAGCACGGCGTAAACCGCGTGGCCTCCGTCGAGCTGTCCTGCCGGGATGAGATTGAGCGCCGTCACCAGCAGGCCCAGCCACGCCGCGAAGTAGAAAGGATTTCCCATCGCAAACCGGACGTCGATGCCCGCGGCCGCGCCGATCGCGCGCAGCAGCAGCGGATCAGAGAATACAAGCCCGCCCGAGCCCGCCGCCGGCATCTGCTCCGGCGGTATCGGCTGCATCATCAGCACACCGACGACCGCGACCGGCAGCAGAGCGACAAAGCCTGCGATCGGGCCGGCGACGCCTATGTCGAAGACGGCCTTTCGCGACGGGAGCGGCGACTTGATCCTGATAAATGCGCCGAATGTACCCGCCGGCCCGATCAGCGGCGGCGTCGGGATAAAAAAGGGCAGCGTCGCCTCGACACGGTAGAGCCGGCACGCGACGTAATGTCCCATCTCGTGGCTGACAAGTATGAAAAGCAGGGATAGCGAAAAGCTCAGCCCGTAGGTCAGATATTCCGGATTCGCCGCAAGATCGCGCACCGCCGCCGCGATAAATGCCGCGTACAGCATCGGCATCAGCAGTATCAGCCGGCCCAGCTCGACCAGCGTCTGCGGGTCGGCCCCGATGTCGGGAAAGCGGTTGTTTACGCCGAAGGGATAAAGCGAGCCCGCCACCGTCGCGGTGCAGAACGTCATGACGAACAAGACCAAATGGAGAAGGAGCTTGCGGCGTGAGGTCCGCTCGCGGACGATCGGGCCGGGGTGAGGGTATGACGGTTCTCGAGTCATTTGTCTGGGCAAAAAAGATCGCAGACCGCAAGGATAACATTCTCATCTGCGGCCTGCGTTTCTTGTCGTCCGGCGGTGACCTGCGCTCAGTCGGAGCTTGGCGTCGACGGCGTACCTTCGTCGCCGGCGGTCTCGTGCGGTTCGGCCGGTTGAGGTGCGTCCTCGACCGCCCGGGCCGAGAGCTCTTTGCCGGGTTTGAATCGGATGGTCTTGCCGGCCGGTATCGGGACCTCGGTGCCGGTACGAGGGTTGCGGCCGACGCCTCGCTTGCGCGGCTTGACGACAAAGACGCCAAACCCGCGCAGCTCGATGCGCTTGCCCTGCGCCAGCGCATCCTTCATCGCGTTAAAAAGCGAGTCGACGACCTGCTCGGCCTTTTGCTTGGGAACGCCTGTCTTCTCAGCAACCTGGTTGACGATGTCAAGTTTGATCATTGCTCCTCCCTCGTCTATCGAACCCGTCCCGGCAAAACCGCCAAAATGCTAAAGTGCCTTAATAATATTCCGCTAAACTCATCACTGTCAAGATTTTATGCTGGCAGAGGCGAGGCGCGTGGTTTGCTGAGTTTTTCGGAGTCGGCCTGGAACGGCTCGATTCGATACATCAAAATTCAGCGGTCCGGACCGCGGCTGCGAAAACGTTAATTTGGAGGATCACGTTTGTGCGTTGGAGCGATCTAAGACAAAGCGCGAATGTCGAGGACCGGCGAGGCCTCGGCGGCGGTTTGGCCGTCGGCGGCGGCGGGCTCGGTGTGCTCGTCCTCGCTTTGGTCATTTATCTTTGCGGCGGCGACCCGCGGGCCCTGCTCGAGAATATTCCCTCGCAGCGATCGCAGCAGCCAAACATCGCGGCAAACTCGTCGCAGCGGGCAGGCGACACGCCGCGCCAATTCGCGAGCGCCGTGCTCGGCAGTACCGAGGACGCGTGGGGCCAGATACTGCCGCAGCAGGCACGAGCTCGCTACACTCCGCCGAAGCTCGTGCTCTTCAACGGCCAGGTCTCGTCGGCATGCGGCTATGCGAGCGCGGCGGTCGGACCGTTTTACTGCCCGGGCGATCAGAGGCTATATCTCGACTTCGATTTTTTTGAGGAGCTGAGCAGTCGGTTCAAGGCCCCGGGCGATTTTGCGCAGGCTTACGTGATCGCTCACGAGGTCGGCCATCATGTGCAGAATCTGCTTGGCACGATGGACCGCGTTCACCGCTCGGGCAACAGCAACGCGATGAGCGTCAGGCTCGAGCTGCAGGCCGACTGCTACGCCGGCGTGTGGGCAAACTTTGCGCAGCGGCAAGGCGTCGTCGAGTCAGGCGACGCCGAAGAGGCCCTGCGAGCAGCCTCTGCGGTCGGCGACGATATGATCCAGCGTCGAACGCAGGGCTATGTCGTGCCCGAGTCTTTTACGCACGGATCGGCACAGCAGCGGATGGAGTGGTTCTCACGCGGGATGCAGTCGGGCGATATGCGGCAATGCAATACATTCGGATCGGGCGGCGGCTTCTAGGGTTGGAAAGGGCGGCCGTAAAGCTCCTGGTAGATCCAGCCGAGCACTCGCGCCTCGGCGGTGAGCAGCGCGTCGAGCCAGCAGCTGGTGAGGTAGAGACACTTCTCGGCGTTGGTCGTCAGCTTTTCTGATCTCGCCAGCGCAGAGTCCATCGGCTTGGCGTCGAGCTTGTACGCGTCGGTCATCTCTGCTTTTGTCTCGCGTGCCTCCTGCAGCGCGGCGAGCACGTCGCCGAGCCAGAGCTTGAGCAGCGGTTCGCTGTTGTTTTCGCCGACGGCCTGGATCACGCCGATGGCAAATCGCGCCTCGGCGTTCTCGAATGGATAGGTCGAGACGCCGCCGGCCTCGTCGTCGGCCTGCTTCCACAGAAAGAGCTCGTTCACGTGCGGATGCCGCATTCGCGCCGTCCGCTCGTCAAAATTGAGAAACCACTCGACCACGTCAGCGAGCGAATGTGTATCGACGCCGCCCGAAGGAGCGGGCCGCAGTTTGGGCGGCAAGTTGACAGATGCTTGGGTATCGTTCATCGGGAAGGCAGATTATCCCATCCCGCCGCTTGTTTTTACAACGCGTTCCCCGCCTGCCTATAATTTCGCAACGTGTCGCAACCGCCAATAGAGAACAAGACTCCCGGCAGCGGCGAGGCCATCGAGGCCGACCGCGACCTGGGATTCGGTTCGATCGTGCTCGAGAGCAGCCGGCTGCGGTTTCTCAATCGAGACGGTTCGTTCAATGTCGAGCGGACCGGGCTGAATTTTCTATCTTCGCTCAATCTCTATCACTCGCTGCTCGCGATGTCGTGGACGTCGTTTCTGACGCTCGTCCTGGTGCTGTACTTTTTGAGCAACGTCGTTTTCGGCGTTGCGTACGCGTCGTTCGGCCCCGAAGCGCTCGTCGATACGTCGGGCACGCCAATGAACAGCATCTTTTTGCGCGGGTTCTTTTTCAGTGTGCAGACCTTTGCGACGATCGGCTACGGCACGATCCATCCGGTCGGCGTCATTCCCAACCTGTTGGTCACCGTCGAGTCCTATTACAGCCTGATCACTAACGCTCTCGTGACCGGCGTCGTCTTTGCGCGGTTTGCCCGGCCGACGGCAAAGATCGTTTTGAGCGACGTCGCCGTCGTCGCGCCGTATCGAGACATAACGGGATTTATGTTTCGCCTCGTCAACGGACGCAACAATCAGCTTACGGAGGTCAGGGCCCAGGTCATCTTTACGCACTGGACGAACAAAGCCGGAAAGGCGGTTCGCAACTTTGATCTGCTCGAGCTCGAGCGGCGGTCGGTAACGTTCTTTCCGCTGTCGTGGACCGTCGTCCATCCGATCGACGAGAATTCGCCGATGTACGGCCTGACCGAGGACGACCTGCGAGCGTGCGACGCCGAGTTCCTGATACTTTTGACGGCCGTCGACGAGACCTTTGCCACCGTCGTGCATCAGCGCTCGTCGTACAAGTCGGACGAGATCCGGTTTGGTCATCGCTTTGTCAGTATGTACAACGAGAGCGACAACGGCGAACCGATCTCGATCGACGTTCGTAAGCTGTCGCGGGTCGAGCCGGCTTGAGCCGATCTCACCTCGTTGACTTTGACGAGGATGCC
The DNA here is from genome assembly GCA_046313635.1 of Pyrinomonadaceae bacterium. Lineage (GTDB taxonomy): Bacteria > Acidobacteriota > Blastocatellia > Pyrinomonadales > Pyrinomonadaceae > OLB17. Next base: position 143,734 of record JBKBYA010000008.1, read on the forward strand.
GTTTGATACTTAGTCACCCTCATCGATCCGATCGCAAAAAAGGGATAAACACGATGGCCACACAATACGTCACTTGTCCAAACTGCCATTCACAGAATTCTGCGCTTAACGCTCGCTGCACCAACTGCGGGGCGACGCTGCCGCCCAACTTTACGAGCCCGATGCAGCACTCTCCGCAGTACCAGCAAAAGCTGCCCGGTGCCGACAAAAAGATCGCCGTCGGTCTCTGCGGGATACTGCTCGGCGGACTAGGCATACACAAATCATCCTCGGTTATCAGCAGGAGGGATTTATCTACCTCGGTGTGTTCGCGGCGTCGTTCATCATCACGCTGATCACGTGCGGCATCGCTTCGCCCCTGATGATCGTGCCGGGCGTGCTCGGTCTGATCGAGGGCATCATCTACCTGACCAAGTCCGACGAGGAATTTGTCCAGACCTACATCGTCAACAAAAAACCCTGGTTTTGACCCGCGTAGTCGAAAGTGTTTACCGGAATAATTGAAGAACTCGGCCGCGTCGATCGGCTCGAGCCGCTCGGGGCGGGCGGATCAAAGATCGCGATCGCGGCCGACATCGTGACGTCCGACACAAAGGACGGCGACTCGATCGCGGTCAACGGCGTCTGTCTGACCGCTCTGAATGTGCGGGCCGGGTCGTTCGAGGCCGACGTCTCGCAGGAGACGCTCGACCGCTCGACGCTCGGCTCTCTCGCTGTCGGCTCGCCCGTCAATCTCGAACGCGCCGTAACGCCGCAGACACGTCTCGGCGGTCACATCGTGCAGGGCCACGTCGACGGCCGCGGCACGTTCATCGGCGCGGCACAGCACGGCGACTTTTGGACGGTGACGATCGGCTTCCCGCCCGAGCTCGCGCGTTATCTGATCTACAAAGGCTCTATCGCCGTCGAGGGCATTAGCCTGACGATCGCCGAGCTGCGCGATTTGGAGTTTGACATCGCCGTCATTCCAAAGACCTGGCAGCTCACCGATCTCTCGGCCCTGCGTCCCGGCGACCCGGTCAATCTCGAGGTCGATATGATCGCAAAATACGTCGAACGAATTCTCGCGGCCGGGCGTTGACGAGAGCCGATCGACGAGCTTGGAAGACCAGTACAAAGATCGAACTATCAATTTCCTGCCTCGACGTTCCCAGCTGTACTCGCACAGCATTTCATTCCCTCTATTTGCCCCGCGCCCATCGCTGGGCGAAGGGCAGCCTGTACGGACTACGACTTTTTGATCCGCGCCATCACGTGCGAGTCGACATAGCGGCCGTCGCGAAATGCGTCCATACGCTTTGTGCCCTCAAGCTCGAAGCCGAACTTCTCGTACAGCCTTATCGCCGCTTCGTTGTCGGTGTAGACCTCGAGCTCGATACGCCTCAGATCGAGCCAGTTGTCGGCGAGGTCGATCGCCGCGGCGAGCAGGGCCGTGCCGATGCCTTTTCCGGCCCAGTCGTCGCGGACGCCGATGCCGATCGTGCCGACATGCTTGCGGCGCGGGCGTTCGGGATAGGTGTGCAGCCCGACGCTGCCGACGAGCGTGCCGTCGACGACGGCGACGAGCATGATCTGGGAGGGCGATTCGGCGAGGCGGCGTCGCCACGATTCGACCGACGGGAAGGGCAGCTGCAGCGTCCCCGAATACGCGTTCTTACCGCCGTAGATCTCGCAGAAGCCCGGAGCGTCGTCGGGCTCTGCGCGTCTTATCAATAAGTTCTCCATACATCGTTCCGCATCGCGGAGGCGGCGCTCGTCCCTTCACAAGAAAAAGGTGATGAGCGCCGCCCGCGCGATCAGTGCATCATCTTACGCGTAAAAGGACGAAACGGCGCACCCGAGGGGCCGCCCTATGAAATTTGCGAAATACACGTTTGCCGTCGCCGGGATCTACGGAATACTCGTGCTTGTGCCGCAGTACTTTTTGATCGATCGCGTCGCCGAGGACTTCCCGCCCGCGGTCACGCATCCGGAGTTTTACTATGGCTTCATCGGCGTCGCGCTCGCATTCCAGCTCGTCTTTCTGATCGTCGCGACAGACCCGGCAAAGTATCGCCTGCTGATGCTCGCGGGGCTGGTCGAGAAGCTTGCCTTCGGCATTCCCGTCGCGGTGCTCGCCGCCGCGGGGCGCGTCGGCGGCAGCATCGTCGCCGGGGCGTCGATCGATGCGGTTTTTGGCGTATTGTTTGTCGTCAGCTTTTTCAAGACGCGGGCCGCCGCCGAATAGCCGGCCGCCGGCACAACGTAAAAAGCCCCTCGCGGCCTGGACGCGAGGGGCTTTTTCTTTTCGCGTTCGAGCGTGCCCGAACTACTTCTGCCCAGTCGCCAGCTTACCGATCAGGGTAAACAGCGGCAGGTACATCGAGATGACGATCGAGCCGATCGTCACGCCCAGGAATCCGATCAGCACGGGCTCGATCAGAGCGAGAATATCGGCGATCGCGGCGTCGACCTCTTCTTCGTAAAAGTCGGCGATCTTGCCGAGCATCGCATCGAGTGCGCCCGTCTGCTCGCCGACGCCGACCATCTGGCTGACCATGTGCGGAAAGACGTCGGTCGCCTTTAACGGCTCGACAAAGTTCTCACCGCGCTCGACACCGACGCGGATCTTCATGATCGCATCCTCGATGACGACGTTGCCCGCGGTCTTGGCGGTGATCTCGAGCGACTGCAGTATCGGCACGCCCGAGGAGAGCAGCGTCGAGAGAATGCGTGAGAAGCGTGCGACCGCGATCTTGCGGAGCAGGCTGCCGATTATCGGCACCTTCAGCAGCACGGTGTCGATCTGCCAGCGGCCGCGCGGCGTCTTGTAGTAAAACTTGATCGCTACGCCGAGCAGGATCAATGCGGCGAGCACGGCCAGTCCGCCCCAGCCGGCGAGAAACCCGCTTATTCCCATGACGACGCGCGTCGGCAGCGGCAACGCCTCGCCCGGTCCCAGCAGACCGATAAAGATCTGCTCAAACTGCGGGATGACGACAACCATGATCACGGCGATGGCCGCGATGGCGACGAAGATCACCGCCGCCGGATAGATCGACGCCGAGACGATGCTGCGTTTGAGCTTGACGACCTTTTCGATAAGGGTCGCCAGACGCTGAAGGATGAGATCGAGCACGCCGCCCGTTTCGCCGGCCTCGACCATCGACGTGTAGAGCGAATCAAATACCTTCGGGTGCTTTTCGAGCGCGGCAAACAGCGTCGAGCCCTCCTCTACGTTTTGCCTGACCTGCCGGAGCACGTCCCTGAAATAGGGGTTGCTCTGCTGCTCGGCAAGTATGTCGATGCACTGCACGAGCGGAAGTCCCGCGTCGATCATCACCGAGAATTGCCGCGTAAAGACCGCCAGCTCCTTTGCCCCGACCTTCTTGCGGCGGCCGAGCTTGGGGATCGAGATCTCGCGTCCCTTCTCGTTGGCTTGCGTCAGGACGATCTGCTCGCGGCGAAGCAGCGTGCGCAGCTCGTCCTGGCTTGCGGCTTCGCGCTCGCCGGTGACCAGTTCGTTGAGTCGATTTCTTCCTTTGAAGGCGTATGTAGGCATAACGATTTCTTCTGCTCCGAATGGTAAGCACGGCTGCGGATCTGCCGGCGTTCAAAAAAAATTCTGCTATCTCGCACCCGGCCGCTGGCCGACAGGCCGTCCCTGCGCGTACGGGCTCGGGTGAGCGCCGGGCTTGCCGTTGCCGGCTCCGCCGTACCCTTGGTTGATGCCCGACCCGCGCTCGATCAGCTCTCTGAGCTCGTCGGCATTGGACGAACGCTGCATCGCGGTCTCGAGCGTGATGACGCGCTGGTGATACAGCGACGCCAGCGACTGATTGAATGTCTGCATCCCGAACTTGTCCTGACCGGTCTGCATCATCGAGTAGATCTGGTGGATCTTGTCCTCGCGAATGAGATTGCGGATGGCCGGATTTGGAACGAGTATCTCGAGCGCCATCGCACGGCCGTCGCCCGACGCCTTTGGCAGCAGCGCCTGACACATAATGCCCTCGAGCACGAGCGAGAGCTGCGTGCGGACCTGCGCCTGCTGGCCCGCCGGAAAGACGTCGATGATGCGGTTGATGGTCGAATACGCCGAGTTGGTGTGCAGCGTCGCAAAGGTCAGGTGGCCCGTCTCCGCGATGCGCAGGGCCATCTCGATCGTCTCGAGATCGCGCATTTCGCCGACGAGCACGACGTCCGGGTCTTGGCGGAGCGCCGTGCGCAGCGCCGAGGCGAACGAGTGCGTGTCGGAGTTGACCTCGCGTTGATTGACGACGCAGTTCTTGTGCTGGTGCAGGAACTCGATCGGGTCCTCGATCGTCAGGATGTGGTCGTGGCGGTCGATGTTGATCTTGTCGATCATCGCGGCCAGCGTCGTCGATTTGCCCGAGCCGGTCGGCCCCGTGACGAGGATCAAGCCGCGCGGCTTTTTGCACAGATCGGACACGATCGGCGGCAGACCGAGGGCCTCGAACGATTTGATCTCGTAAGGGATCGCACGAAACACGGCGCCGACCGCTCCGCGCTGGTTAAAGAGATTGGCGCGAAACCTCGACATTCCTTTGAGACCGAACGAGAAGTCGAGCTCGAGATTCTCTTCAAAGCGGTGCTTTTGCGCGTCGGTGAGCACCGAGTAAGCGAGCCGCTTGGTATCGGCGGGCGTCAGATTTGGGAAGCCCGGGATCGGGGACAGGTGGCCGTGAACGCGGATCTGCGGCGGCGAATTTGACGTGATATGCAGGTCTGAGCCGCCTGCCTCGGTCATTCTCCGCAGCAGGTCGGGCAGCGTGACCTGATTCTCGGGATTGGTCTGCTCGTTTGTCATAATGCACTTGCGGGATCTGGGCGCCGGGCGGGGCCGACGGCCGGCCGTTTGCGTAACTGACCGGCCGCCGGAGAAAAGACGCGGTTATTCTTCTTTCACCGCCGCGCGCTGTACACCGCGCGTGCGGCTCTGAAGAGAGTTGATGACCTTTTCAGACTCTTCGGCGAGACGCTCGGCCGAGTCCGCCGACGAATTTGTCGAGACGCTGAAGATGCGGCCGTCCACCTCGGTAAAGTAAAAGGTCCGCGAGCTGATCCGGCTGCCGTTCTGAGACTGAGCGACGACGACGTAGACCTTTTTGCCGCCGATCTCTTTCTGAAAATCGTTAACCACCCAGCCGTTCTCGTTGATCATCCGGTTGATGACCTCGCGGCGAAGCGACGTCGTCGGGACGCCGCCGATCGAGCGGTTGCGAAACGTATCGCTCGACTCGCCCATCGCCGGGCCGACAACCGCGATCGAGGCCGAACCGAGCTGTCCGCCGCGGCCGTCGTCGACCGTGAACTGCAGCTCGCCGGCCGGTGCGGCCGAATTGCGCTTCCAGCCGAGCGGTGCGGGCTCGCCCGACGGCAGCATCTCGACCGATGCCTTCTGGACCTTTGCCCCGCGAGCGGCGTCGGTGCCGGCAGTTGATTCAGCCCTATCCTGCTCGGCTCGCTTCGCCAGCCGGAGCTGCCGCAGACGGAGAGCGCGGCGCTTGGCCGCCATCATCCGTCGATGGTTCATCCGCGCCCGGTACTGCCGCCACCAGGCTTTGGAGTATTTCTTGTATTTCTTCTTTCCGTACTTTCGCGATTTTTGCTGTCCTGCCTCGACGCTGTTGGTAGAGAACGAGACTAATCCCGCGATCCCGATCAACAGAGCCATCGACAAGGCAATTGCCCTTACTACCATATTTCCTCCCCTCGGCCTTACAAGACCGTTTCCTTCACAACCTCTTCGATCGTCGTGATGCCTTCACGCAATTTGCACAGGCCCGACTCGCGCAGGGTGATCATCCCGAGCTCGATCGCCTTGCGGCGGAGCTCCATCGCGCTCGCTCCGATGATGATCAGCTCACGCAGCTCCTCGGTTATCTCCATCACTTCGTACAGGCCGACGCGGCCCTTGTAGCCTGTGCCGTTGCAGTTCTTGCAGCCCTTGCCCTTGAACAGGCGAAGCTCGGCCGCCTCCTCGCGCGAAAATCCGATCTCGACAAGTCCCTCGACCGGCACGTGGACCTCCTCTTTGCAGTTGCTGCAGATCCGGCGAATGAGCCGCTGCGCCTGGATGAGATTTACCGACGTCGCGACCAGAAACGGCTCGATGCCCATATTGACGAGTCGCGAGATCGTCGAAGGCGCGTCGTTGGTATGGAGCGTCGAGAGCACAAGGTGGCCCGTGAGTGCGGCCTTGATCGCGATCTCGGCCGTCTCAAAGTCGCGGATCTCGCCGACGAGGACGATGTTCGGGTCCTGCCGCAGGAAAGACCTCAGCGCCGCGGCAAAGTTGAGCCCGATCTGCTCCTTCATCTGCACCTGGTTGATGCCGTGCAGGTTAAATTCGACCGGGTCCTCGGCCGTCATGATGTTGGTCTCGGGCGTATTGAGCGACTGCAGCGCCGAGTAGAGCGTGTTGGTCTTACCCGAACCGGTCGGGCCGGTGACGAGTACCATTCCGTACGGGTTTGCGATAGCTCGCTGAAACTTTTCGAGGCTCTCCGGCTCAAAGCCGAGCTTCGTCATATCGAGCATCAGCTTGTCCTTGTCGAGCAGGCGGAGCACGACCTTTTCGCCAAAGAGCGTCGGCAGCGTCGAGACGCGAAAGTCGAGCTCGCGAGAACGGTTATCGACCTTCACCTTGATCTTGATGCGGCCGTCCTGCGGCAGACGCTTCTCCGAGATGTCGAGCTTTGACATGATCTTGAGCCGCGAGATGAGCGGGTCGCGAAGCTTCATCGGCGGATGCATCACGTCGTACAGCACGCCGTCGATGCGGAAGCGTATCCTGAAATCCTTTTCGTACGGCTCGACGTGTATGTCGGACGCTCCGCGGCGGAGCGAATCGACAAGCAGCACGTTCACCAGCCGGACGACCGGCGCATCCTCGCTCGCGCGGGTCAGGTCTGCAAGGTTGATCTCCTCGTTGTCCTCGACGACCTCGAATTGCTCCGATTCGTTCTTGTCGAAATCGAACGCGTCGAGCGAGACGTCGAGGTCGGCGTCGGAGAGCCGCTGTACAGGCGAGCTGCCGTTCTTGTGAGATCCGTTCTTTCCGGCGAGGACCATCTTTTCGGCATCGCCGGCAAAGGCGGCGTCGAAGATGTCGATCTGCGTCGAGCCGCTGTAATACTTTGCGATCGCGATGTTGATCGACGTCTCCGAGGCGATCACGGGCTCGACATTCAGGCTCGTCATGAACTTGATGTCGTCGAGCGCAAAGACGTTCGTCGGGTCGGCCATCGCCAGCGTCAGCGTCGAGCCCAACTTTGAAATGGGAAGTACCGTGTACTTGAGCGCGACGTCCTGCGAGATGAGACGGATGACGTCCGGCTCGATATGAAAGAGGTCCAGGTTGATCGACGGAACGCCGTATTGACGAGATAGGACGGCCGTTATCACGTCGTCCGAGATGATCCCGAGCTTGACCAGATTGGTACCGAGCCGGCCGCCGTTCTCTCTTTGATAATCGAGAGCCTCGCGTAGCTGCTGCTGCGAGATCAGGTTTTCGCGGACGAGTATTTCACCCAGTTTTGATGACATTGTTTGAGAAGGGCCTTGAGACCGTTCAAGGCAAGATCGGGAGGAGATTGTCTGTCGGTCGTAGAGAGGGTCGCCGTCAGCGGTGATAAACACCGTTGGCAATTAATAATAGGTCTTTAACCTTTGGGGTGTCAAGAAATGTTTTATTGACGGAATTTCGGCTATTTTGACCGGTCCGAACTCCGGCCGCCGGCTCAAAAGTGACCGCGTACAGCTCAGGGGCGATCCTCCGCGATCTGTCGCCGCAGCTGTTCGATGAACGATCGGACGGTAGGCGCCTCGTCACTCTCAGGAAAGCGGCGAATGAACTCGGAATAGACCGCGATCGCCTCGTTGTACTTCTTTTGCTTCTCGAGGTTGAGGCCGAGCAGCTGATAGAGGACGACCGCGTCCGGCGCTCCGCCGAGCTGTTTGATCGCATCCCGAAAATATCGTGACGACTGCTCGTACAGCGCCGCCTCCTGCTCGACGTCGCCTTCTGCGGCCGCGGCCTCGGCCTTGTCCTTGTACAGCATTCCGAGGCCCGTCAGCGCTTCGGGTTGAAAGCCGCGGCCCTCCGCGATGGCCCGCTTGAATGCCGCGACCGCCTTATCGTCCTCGCCCGTATCTCGATAGACGCGGCCCTCGAGTGCCGACGCCTCAGCGTTGCGCGGAGCGATCTTGCGAAGAGCACGGAGGGCCGAGAGCGCAGCCTCGACATCACCAGCCTCTGACAAGCGGCGGACAAGCTCGATATGTGCGGCGATGTAATTGGGTCTGAGACCGATGGCCTCGCGATATTTCTCGATCGCTTTTGAACGGTCACGCTGCGAGAGATCGTCGGCTTCCTGAAAGGCGAGTTCGGCCTTGTCGGTCGTCGGTACGAGCGAGAGCGTCAGCGTCGCCCCGCTCGAGATGAGCGACGGCCTTTCGATCTCACGATAACCATTGGCGCGAATGCGGACCGTGTGCCGGCCGGCCGGAGCGAGCGAGAGCTTGAGCACGCCGTCCTCGCCGGTGCGGCCGTAGCGTTGCCCGTCGATCCATACGACGGCGTTCGGCTGGGTCTTGATCGTCACCGAGCGAGCGTCGCCGGCGGCGGAGCTTCGGCCCTGACCGGCGGCGTCGCCGCCAAATGACGCCAACACGAACGCGATCGATAACAGTCCTCGATAGATCACCCCGACGGCCGCCCCCTTGTACGATCTCATATCTCGAATTCTACCATCGCGCGGCCCTCAGCCGATCCGCGTAAAATCGTCGGAGATGTCGGTCGGCTTTACGACGTCCTCGACACCGTCGCCGTCCTGGTCCTCGGAGAATAATAGTTTTACAAATGGCGGCGCGATCAATGTCGTCGCGACGGCCATGAACAGCACGGCCCCGAAAAATTGCTGGCTGATCGCGGCCATTCCGAGGCCGATCTGCGCGACGACGATGCCGACCTCGCCGCGCGGCACCATGCCGGCGCCGATCTGGGCCATCTCACGCGGCCTCATTCCCCATGCGCCGAGGCCGCAGCCGACAAACTTTGTGGCGACGGCGACGATCGTGACGATCACCGCCAGCGCGACGACCGACGGATCGCGAAAGATCGCGAGATCGAGCTGCATCCCAATATTGACCAAAAAGAAGGGCACCATGAACTCGGTCACGCCGCTGGTCAGCCTGTGCATTCCCTTGTTGTCCTCGGTCGCCTCGGCCAGCGCCATTCCGGCCAGAAACGCGCCGATGATCGCCGCGACCCCGACAAAGATCGCCGCGAAAGACAGCCCGAGGCAGAGGATCAGCCCGATGTTGAAGAATGGCTTGCTCAGACGAAGGCGCTCGACCGCCGGCGCGAGCCGCGTCATCAGCCGCGACCCGACCAGCGCCACAAAGCCTGTAAAGAGCACCGCCGCGCCGGCCGTCTTTGCGAGCGCCGTGTAATCGACGCTGCCCTTGCTGACCGCCGAGACAAGCGACAGGATGATCAGTCCGAGAATGTCGTCGATCACCGCCGCGCCGAGTATGATGCGCGCCGACTGCGTGTCGAGCAGGCCCATCGCGCCTAGCACGCGGGCCGTGATACCGACCGACGTCGCGACAAGCGCCGCGCCGATGAACATCGCCTCGACGAACGACCCGTCCCACCACCACGCGATCAGATAGCCGGCGGCGAATGGCAGCACGACACCCGATACGCCGACCATCAGAGCTCGCCGGCCGACATTAAAGATCGTCTGCGGCTTGGTCTCGAGCCCGACCATAAAGAGCAGAAAGATCACGCCGATCTCGGCGAGCACCGAGATAAGGTCTGACGGCACGACCCAGCCCAGCATGCTCGGGCCGATCACAACGCCCGCAAGGATCTCGCCGACGACGGCCGGCTGCCTGAGGCGCTCAAAGATCTCGGCCATCAGCTTGGCCGCCGCCAGCATCACGAACAATGCGAGCAAGACGTTTGCGTGGTCAACGCCCGGCGTCGCCGCGGCGATAATTGTCGGCATCAGTTGTTCACCTCGTAAGTGCCATTTTAACAGGCGTTTTCTCGGCCGGACAAAATTCGCCGACTTGATTTTTCGGCCTGCGAAACTATAATCAAGACCTTACGGCTGGGTAGCTCAGATGGTTAGAGCGTGGGATTCATAACCCCAAGGTCGCGAGTTCGATCCTCGCCCCCGCCACCATTTTTCTTGGGATCAAGGACGGCTTAGCGGCCGTCCTTTTTGCTTCCCCGCGTGGGCCGCTCGTCAGCTCGTCAGCCGGCGGTAAATGTTGGGCATCCGCTCGGGCAGGCTGAGGACGTCGTCGATGATGGTGTAGCCGACGTCGCCGTAGAGGTCTTTGAGCTCGCTCTCCGACTCGCGGTCGATCGTCACGCAGAAGGGCGTGATGCCGTGAGTCTTGGCTTCGAGCAGCGCTTCGCGCACGTCCTCGCGGGCGTACCGGGCGTCGCCGTAGTCGTGGTCGTACGGGCGGCCGTCGGTGAGGATGATGAGCAGTTTGGTGCGCGATTCCTGTTTGAGCAGCTTGGCTGCCGCGTGGCGGATCGCGGCGCCAAGGCGCGTGTTGTTTTGGAACGTGATGCCGCCGATGCGCCGCTCGACGTCGTCGGTGTACTTCTCGTCAAAATCCTTGACGACGTAAAACTTCACGTTTCGCCGGCCCTCGCTCGTAAAGCCGTTGATCGAGTAGCGGTCGCCGACGGCCTCGAGAGCTTCGCTCATCAGCACGAGGCCTTCTTTTTCGATCTCGATGATGCGGCGGCCGGGGTACGTGTAAGGCTGCAGCGGATTGCGAGTGATCGTGCGGGCGGTCGACGATGATTGGTCGAGCAGGATCGAGACGGCGACGTCGCGGTGCTTGCGGAGGCGTTTGGTGTAGATGTTCTCCGACTGCCGGCCGTCGGCCTTGCGGTCGATGACAAATTCGACCAGCGCGTTGAGATCGTAATCCTCGCCGTCGATCTCGCGGTTGACCTTGGTCAGATTCTCCGGCTTCATCAGCTGGAACTGATGCCGGATCGAGTTGATCACGCCGCGATAACGCGACCGCGTCAGCTCGACAAAGTTGCGGTCGCCCTGCCGCACCTTCTTTTCGATCACGCGGCTCCAGCCGACGCGGTAGTCGTTCAATTCACGGTCCCACTCGTCGTAGGCGAAGGCCTCGTCGCCGGGCTCAAGCGGCTGCTCGGGCATCTCGGCGTGCGACCACGCCTCCGGGCCGCTCAGGTCGTCCGGCTCCGAGTCGTCGTCCGAGTCCATCTCGTTCCACGCGCTGAAGAGATCGCGAATGTCCTGCGATCTTTGCTGCTGCTCGCGTTTGACCTGGTCCTCGGTCACGGCCTCGACGGCGTCCTTGTCCTCGTATGCGAATTCGCCCTTCTCCTCCTGCTGCTCGTCGGACTCGGCCTCCTGCGTCTGCTCGGGCGTGATGTTTTGAAAGAGGTTGTAAACGCGGCTCGTTGCCATGATCGAGTCGGCGACCGTCGCGTCGGTCATCGCAAGGTACGACTCGACGACCGTCTCGATCTCCGAGACGACCTGACCGTAGAACTGCCTTGCGTCGTCGGTCGCCCCGCCGCACAGCGTGATCTGAAACAGGAGCTCGAAAGGCACCTGATGCACCGGCAGATCAAAAATGTACGGCCGCGATTCGCGCAGGAATCGCTGCATCAGATCGAGATCGACGCGCAGCCCGCGATACGTCGAACGCAGCCGCCGGTCGATCCGCGCATTCTCCATCGTGCCGAATATGCGCCGGGCAAGTCGATACTCGGGAAACGCGCGGAGCACCGCTTTGTAATCGGAATCTTTGGGCAGCATCTTGCGGCGGCGGCGGAGCTCCTCGCGCAGCTCGGCGTCGCCGAGCGCTCGTTCGCCCTTTTGCACGTCCTCGATGTAGCCGGCGAGCGAAAACGCGTCGAGCTGCTCGGCAGTCGCTCCGTAGAGCTCGGTCAGCTCGGCGTACGCGGCCTTGAGCTCGCGCGTGTCGGTCTGGAACGTGCCAAATTCGATCTGCCCCGCGCCGTGCGCGGCGAGCACCTTGTAGAGCCGAAAGTTGACGTCGTCGTCCGTGAATTCCGCGACCGACGCCGGCAGGTAGATCGTCCTGCCGTCGCCGATCCGCGACTCGTGCACCATCGCCGTGAGCGGCGCGATCTCGACCTCTTTACCGGTGAGGCCCTCGATGTAGATCCGAAGAACGTTCTGCACGCGCTCGAGCTGCAGGCCCGCACGCGTCTCCTGCAGGCGGTCGTTCGACCCGCGCGTCTCGAGCGCAAAGTAGCTGCGGCGCGCCTTTGGCGTGTCGCCCGCGCGGCCGCGGCTGAGGCCCTCGCTGACCCAATCCTCGAACTGCTCTATCGAGACACTCCGCAGCGCCGACGCGCTCGAGCGAAATGCGGCGAGAGCGCTCTCGGCATCGCTCCGCGCGATCGTGTCGATCAGCTCGAGGACCTTTAGAACGCGCTCGGGCGACCTTTCGGCGGACTTGCCGCGCGCGGCGTCAGCTCTGGAGATCTGCGCAAAGAATTGCGGCGCGGCCCTTAAAAATGCGATCAGCACAGCGTTGCCGCTGCGGCCGATCTGCCGGCTGACGTCAGCCCATTTGTCGAAGGCCGCCGCCGAGTTGAGCAGCACGCCGCCGCCCGCCGAAATGAAATGGAGCGTCACGCTGCCGCCAAATTCGAGAAACTCCGCGGCCCGCCGCGTCAGTCGTAGGACGTCCTCGGCCCCGAGCCCCGCGAGCGCCTCGGGCAGCGATGCCCAGAGATCGGCGGTCATCCCGCCCGTGCGGTTGGCAAACTGGAAGGCGAGCGCGAATACCGATTCGATCGCTTCGCCGCGGGCCGCATCGTCTCGATCGATCGCTTCGAGTACGGACGCGACCGCCGGCGTACGGCGCAGAAGGTCGGAGCTGTGCCTGGCGGAGCGGCTCGCGATCTCGGCGGCGAGACGCAGCACTTCGGAAAGCAGGCGTTCGTCGCCGACCTGTTTTGCGAGTTCAGGAACGAAGTAAAACGTATCGAGCGCGATCGAGCTCGAAAGCACAAGCTGCCGCGTCGTGATCTGAAAGACAAAACCGCGAGCATCCTGCGGCACGGCCCGCAGACCGGCGGCTCCCGCGGCAAAATATCCGGCGGCCGTATCGACGCTTCCCATCGCAAGCCTTCGGCCGAGCTCGCCCCAGGCACGGAGGTCGTCGGCCGAAAGGATGCGCGCCGCTCTTGGCACCGCCTCGACAAATTCGCGGCTCGCGCGCAGGCTGACGCCGGCGATCGCGGCGCTCGTCTCGAGCGCGGCCCGACGCTTGTCGGCAGACAGACGGCTGAGCCCTTTGGCAAGGCCGGTCAGTGATCGCTCGCCGTTTTGCTCTTCGCTTGAAGCCACGCTTCAAGTTTAAGAAAGCGTCGGAACGGAATCAAAAATTAGATGGATCAGTGATGAGGATGCTCGTCGCTCTCGGCCTCGCGCAGCTTGGACGGGTCCATCAATTTTGAGAACTGCTCGAAGTGGAACATCGAGTCGTCCCTGCAGTTCTCGCAGTAGAAGGACACGTCCTCGCCGAGATACATATCCTTGAGGTGAAACGCGATGAAGCAGCCATAGCACCGCTGCACGCGGCGGCCGAATTCCGTCAAGAGCTTGTCGTTAGGATCGGACATTAAAACGTGTAATCGCAGCCGCGTGCATCTGGGCGCGTGCGTTTGATCAAAAGCGTCGGAACTGCCCAGGAAGTTTGGCAGCGGATGAAGCGGATGAGCAGTATTGGACGGATCAAACAAAACAAGTAACCGCGTCATCCGAGCAGACGGTTATCGCCTTCGATCCGCTTCATCCGCTTCATCCGCTGCCAAACACCTCGCATACCCAGTTCTCGATCGGTCAGCAAAACTTTGCATCGGATAAAGCGGATAGGTCGGATAAGACGGATCAGACTTCTATCGACTGCAAATCCGCTTAATCCGCCCGAACCGTTTTATCCGCTGCCAAACACCTCGTGGGCCATCCAAGGTAAGCCTCTACTTGACCACACCGCGCTTCGACCACTCGATAAACTCAACGAGCAGGTCGACCTCGGGCGAGCCTTTGATCTCCTCGCGGATACGCTTTACGGCCTGCGTCGTGTTGAGCTTGGCGCTGAGCAGCAGGTGAAAGGCGTGGCCGAGCTGCTCGATCGTCTCTTTTGAATACCCTCGGCGGCGCATCCCGACGCGGTTAAGGCCGTAGCATTTGGCATGATTGCCCTGGATGATGGCAAAGGGCATCGCATCTTTGACGACGACCGAGTAGCCGCCGATAAAGGCCTCGCGGCCGACGCGGCAGAATTGATGCACGCCTGAATACGCCCCGACATTCGCGCGGTCGGCGATCTCGACGTGGCCCGCGAGCGTCGCGGCATTTGCCATTATGATCTCGCTGCCGAGCTGGCAGTCGTGGGCGACGTGCGCCTGCGCCATCAGCAGATTGCGGTCGCCGATGCGCGTCACGCCGCCGCCGCCCTCTGTGCCGCGATGGATCGTGACAAATTCGCGAATGTGATTGCGGCTGCCGATCACGACCGACGTCGGCTCGCCCGCGTACTTGAGGTCCTGAGGCGCGAGGCCGATCGAGACGAACGGGTAAATGTGATTGTCCTCTCCGATCGTCGTGCGGCCGTCGACGACGACATGCGACTCGAGACGGCTGCCGCCGCCGAGCGTGACCTCGTCGCCGATCGTGCAGTACGGGCCGATATGACAATCGTCGCCGATCCGAGCCGAAGGGCTGACGATCGCTGACGGATGTATAAAGGTGGGCATCGGAGTTCCTCAAACAGCGACGCGAGTATTCTTATGAAGCGACATCAGGCCGCTTCAAGACCAACCACGTGAACACCACGGCTGACGGCACCGAAAGCAACAGTCCGAGTGTGCCCACTATCGTGGTTACTATTAGGCCCAGTATCCCTAAGCGCGTCTTCCCTTTCCTAATCCCGGCTATCAGCGGAATTAGGCCAAGCAGAAAGCCCGCGGCCATACCCGCTAGAGCGGTGTAAAGGATGAATTCGCTGCGAGTAAATTCCATAACTTTTCGGATCCTATTTGGCTCTTCGATCCGCGATCACCGACAGTATCTCGGCCTCGCAGGCGACCTGGCCGTCGACCGTGGCGACGCCCTTCATCTTTTGCACCTTGCTGCCGATACGCAGCGCGGTCACCTCGAGCCGCAGCGTATCGCCGGGCACGACCGGACGGCGAAATCGAGCGTTCTCGATGCCGGTGAAGAAAGGTATCTTCTCGTCGCGATCATCAAACTCTCGAAGTGCGAGGATCGCACCGACCTGCGCGAGAGCCTCGATCTGCAGCACGCCCGGCATCACCGGCGCACCCGGAAAGTGCCCGTTAAAAAACTCCTCGTTGGCGGTCACCTGCTTGATCCCGACGATGCGGGCCTTTGGCTCGAGCTCGACGATCCTGTCCACCATCAGGAACGGGTAGCGATGCGGCAGGATCTGCTGGATCGCGACTGAATCGAGTATCACGTTTTCGCTCATCGACTGGTGCTTGCTGTCCGGAGGCCTAAACTAAAAATCAGAAGCCAGTAGAAGCTAAACTTCGACCGGCTCCTGATGAAAGGTTAAAAAACTGTCAGGCAAAAATCTACTGCCGCGGGGTCGTCGCCGGAACGGCGGCAGTGGCCGCACCCGCCGGACGCGCGTTGTAGTAGGCGATAAACTCCTTTGTGACGTCGTACTTGTCGTCAAAGCCGAGCAGGATCTGGGCCTCCTGCAGACGCAGACCGTCGAGGATCACGGCGTAGCCTTTTGCCTTGGCAAACTCATTCATCGCCTTGACGATGTCGCCGTAGATCGGCCCGATGACCGCATCCTGGCGGCGGTCGTAACGGGCCTTGGCATCTTCTTGCTTGCGCTTGATGTCCTTTTCAAGGTCGGCGATAACGGTCGCGTCGGCGGCCAGGGCTTCCTGGTTGACCGGCACGCCGGTCGCGTTCTTCTTCTTATTGAAGGCATCGACCTTGTTCTGGTAGTCCTGCAACATCTTGTTCAACTCGTCGTTGACGGGCTTGAACTCGGCGTCGAGAGCGGCGATCGCATTCTTGAATTTCGTGATGCCCGCTCCGGGCTTGTCCTCGAGAAACATCGACGTGTTTACGATACCGATCTTACCGGCCCCCGCGGGCGTGGTCTGCGGCGCGCCGCTGGCCTGGGCAAATGCCGAAGCGGCGAAGGCCGTGGCCGCAAAAATAAAGCTGGCGGCTATCAGATTCAATCTCTTCATTTGTGTGTATTACTCCTTAAACTCTGAAAAAGCTATGGGCGGTCTAGTGCATCTGCTTTGAGACTCGAACGCCCCGAATTGTTGCCCGTTCATCTATACGCGGCCAAAAGAAAGGCAATGTTAAGTTATCGAATTTTCGATGTCAAAACGCTCGCCGCTCTCGTCGGTACGACGGACGCGATTAGAACGTGCGGCCGACCGTGAACCTGAAGCCGTTTCGCTTGCCCGGCAGGAATATTCCGGGCAGCTCCTCCGTAAAGCCGAGTTTGGCGTTCGGGTTGTAGTAATAGATCAGGCGGAACGGCACGTTGACGATCGGCACCTGCACCCTAAGCTCGAGGCCGACGCTCGAACGAAAGTCGCCCAGCTTGCCAAAGACCGCCTCGTTCGCCTTGAGCAGCCGATTCTGCTGGGCCTCACCCCGCAGGAAAAGCGGCTGTATCTGGGGAGAAAGCTGTGTCGGGCACCCAAAGCGATTGCCGCCGCAAAACTCCGTGATGAAATCGGTCTGCGTCAGGATGCGGCCGCGATAGTAGAGCAGCGCGCCGAAGCTCGGCTCGAGCTGCGGCGTGTTTCTCAGCGCCAGGGCCGTCACGCTGCCCGCGCCGAGGAACGTGTCGTCGGGCAGGAATTCGCTGTTGACGATCTGCGTGCCCGTTTGCCGCAGATTGAATGCCGAGCCGACGTCGGCAAAGACCGCGAGCGTCGCCGGGCCAAAGATCGGAACGCGATACTCCACATTCGCGAGCAGCTCGGTGTCGCCGCCGATGAACTGAAAGTTCTTTGAAAAGAGCGAAGGATTCGCACCGCTAAAGCCCGTCAGACTGCCGAGTGCCGCAAGCTCCGCCGCGTCGCGCGAGTTAAGACCGGTAAGCGTGCTGACGTCGCCGTTCGGATTTACGGCGACCCGCACGTTACGCGTCGTTACGTAAGTGTCAAAGGGAGCAACCGGGCCGAGAGCTCGGTTGTTGTAGCCGCGGATGTCGTTCTCGCTGCCGAGAAAGTACCGCTCGTAGATCGGCACGCCGCCGACGAACGAGATCGAATTCGCATTGCGGATCTTGTCCGAGACGGCATAGCTGCCGATCGTCGCGCCCACCACGCGGAATGCAAAGACCTCGGGGTTTTTCGACTTTCGCCGGCGAACGGGTATGAACTTTGAATAGCTGACGGTCGGATTGTACGTCCGGACGTCGCCGCCCAAACCGGCAAGGGCCATCGATACAGACAGCTGACTGCCGCTGAGCGTGTCGATGCCGTTTGCCGCCGGCTGCCTCGTGTCGTACACAAAGGAGCCCGTGATGCGGCTTGTGATGATATTCGGCTGACGGAAAATGACCGGGATCCGCTGGGTCGGATCGCCCGACTCGTTTACCTGCGGGTCCTGTATGCTGGTCGCCGAGAATTGGTATGTCAGGCCCAGCCGCGAAAATTGTGTGAAGCGGCGCTTCTTGAAAAGCAGCTCCGAGAGCGGTGCCGTCGCAAAGACCGACGCGCCGTACGTCGACTGCGTGAACAAGTTTCGCGGGTCGGTCGTCAGAGCGGCGGCCGGGTCAAAGGCGAGCTGGTTGAGCAGGTCTGTATTCTGCGAAAGGAAAGTTCCCTCGCCAAAGAATCGGTAGCGGGTCGCAAAGAGCGACACGCCGACCGAGATCGGACGATTTCGGAAGTACGGCTCCTGGTACGTGATCTGAAAGCTCTGCTGCCGATTGCCCGCGCCGAGAGCGATCGAGAGGATCTCGCCGCGGCCCGCCAGATTGTTGGTCGAATATTCGAGACCGAAGAACGATCCGCCCAGACCGCCGACACCGCCGTTGAACGAGATCTGCTGGCGGCCCTTCTCCTTGACCTTGACGATCAGGTCCACGTCGCCCTGCTCGTCGTCGGTGCGGATCTCGACGTCCTTTTCCTTGTCGATCGGGTCGAAGTACTGCGTCTGGTTGAGACGCGCGACCGAGATCTCGAGGTAGTTCTGGTTGTAGATGTCGCCCTCGTTCAGCAGGAACTCGCGTCGCATCACGCGGTCGCGCGTAAAGGTGTTGCCGGTAAATTCCAGCCGCCGAAGCGTGAACTGCTTGCCCTCGTCGATCGTGATCGTGATATCGACGATGCCTTCTTTCGGATTGGTCGGATTGTCCTTGAACTCAGGCTCAAACTCTGCGTTGTACTGCACAAAGCCCTGCGAGCCGTACGCCTTTTTGAGGTCCTCGTAGACCGCGTCCTGCAGACGCTTGCCGTCGGCGATCTCGCCCTTCTTGAGACCGACCGCGTTCAGTATCTGCTGTTCCGAAAAGATCGAGTTGCCCTCGACCTTGAGCTCTCCGACGCGAAAGATCTTGCCTTCCGTCACTGGGACGGTGATCTTGAGCGTGTCGTCCTTTGACGAAATGAGCGGCAGAGGCAGCGTGATCAGCGGGATAAAATCGGTGCGTTTGACGCCGAGGCCCTCGACCTGCGGCTCACCGATACGGGCCTGAAAGTAGCCCTTAGAGAACATATACGAACGGACGTTACGCTGCAGGTCGTATTCGAGCTTGCGGAGGTCGAGAATGTCCTGGCCCTTGAAGCGCGAGATCAGCCCGGTCTCTTTGACGTACTGGAGCGCATTCCGCAGTTCGCCGTCCTTGAAGTGCTCGTTGCCGACAAAATCGATGTCGATGATGCGCGAGCGATTGCCCTGCTCGATGTTGAATGTGATCGCGACTGATGTCGCCGAGACCTCTTCTTCAGCGACGGTGACCTTTGCGTTCGGGTAGCCCTTGGTTGCGAGCAGCTCGCGCAGGATGCGTGTCGCGCCGCGGGCCTTTACGGGGTCGTAGACCGACTCTTTCGCGATGCCCGCACGCTGCTCGCGAAAGGCCTTGAGCACGTCCGACTCCTGCACGGCCTTGAGCCCCTCAAATCGAAGATCGCGGATGATCGGCAGCTCGCGAACTTCGAAGATGACATTCACTCCGCCGCGGGTTCCCGGCTCGGTCAGGACGCGCGTCGCGGTCTTGTCAAAAAAGTTGAGCGACAGCAGCTCTTTGAGGTCACGCTCGAGGGCGGCCGGGTCGTAAACGTCGCCGGGCCGCGTCTTGATGTAGTAGAGCAGGTCTTCGTCGCGGAGCCTGCGGTTGCCCTGTATGTCGACGCTCTCGACGACCTGCTGAGCGACGGTCGCCAATCCGAAAGCGGCACTTGCGCCCGTTCCGGCCTGGTTCGATCCGGCCAAAACGATGATGCTCAAAAATACGAGCCCGAACGCGCGGAGAATGTGCATATAAAACGATTCCTAAAAATGCAATTTTGATTAAGCCGTTACGGGCCGAATCTCGCGCCGCTGCCTGAGATCACGCTGGGGAAAGAATGCGGCGGCCGGTCCATTTGCTGGTCGAAATACGCGAAGTTTGATTCTGCCCCATACGGGCAGGTTGCTTTGCGGGCCTCTCCAGCAAACCTCCGGATTATACAAGTAAAAGAATCAAAAGGAAAAAGCCGAGGTGAGCGCAAACATTGATAAAAGGCCGCTTTCAGGCGGCTTTCGCCGAGCCAACGCGTCAAGGTCCGCCGCCGAGGACGCGAAGGTTCTTCTCCGCGTCGACGGCGGAAACAAACAGGATGGACAGGATGAGCAGGATGAGTTGAGCTTGGCTCTCTCGCATCCTGCCGATCCTGTCCATCCGGTTTGAATCGCGCCGGCTTTATCTCACGGCGAGGCTCGGCACGGGGACGTCGCCGGTCGTGCCGAACGGGGTGATCTGGACTCCGCCGGTCGA
>JBKBYA010000009.1:0-133910 GCA_046313635.1 Pyrinomonadaceae bacterium
TCTTAGTCCCCCGCTCCCGACGCGCGCTCAAAGTGTCGAAACAATCGGCTTATCTCTAGTTGACCTTTTCATGAATAAATGTATACCTCAGACCGCTGCTGTTCGAATTTCTTCAGGACGTAAGCGGCAAGGCCGCCGACCACCTTGCCCTCTGAGATCGCCGCGCAAGGGATGAACGTTTCACTGCTCAGGAGCGATACGAGGTAATCGTCGGACGGTGCTTTTGCCTGATACGTTTCCGGCTCGCCGAATACCTCGCCGAATAGACGCAGCATCTCCCTCATCGAAACTTGAGGTCGGCACGAACGAATTCGATTCCTTGGGTCTCGACGGCCAATTACAGATTCCCGCGCCTTCGCTGCTCTTCCTCGATCGAGACAAACAGCGCCTTGAAATTGCCCTTGCCGAAGCCCTTGCATCCCTTGCGCTGGAGGATCTCGTAAAAGACCGTCGGGCGGTCCTCGACCGGTTTCGTAAAGATCTGCAGCAGGTAGCCCTCGTCGTCGCGATCGACGAGTATGCCGAGACGCTTGAGATCGTCGATGCTCTCGTCGATCTCGCCGACGCGGCTCGGGATCTCTTCGTAGTACGTGTCGGGGACGCGGAGAAACTCGACTCCGTTCTCCTGCAGCCTGGCGACGGTGTGAAGAACATCCTTGCACAGCAGAGCGACGTGCTGCGCTCCGGCCGACCGGTAGTAGTCGATATACTCCTGGATCTGCGATCTGCCGCCCTTGCCCTCGGCCGGCTCGTTGATCGGGAATTTGATATTGTGTCCGCCGTCGCTCATCACGATCGACATAAGCGCCGAGTACTCGGTCGAGATGTCCTTGTCGTCAAACGTGATGTAGCGCTCAAATCCCATCACGTCGCGGTAGAAATCGCACCAGTAGTTCATCTTGCCGAGCTCGACATTGCCGACGATGTGATCGACGAGCTGGATGCCGACCTCTTGGCCGTCGACCCGCTGCTCGGTAAAGCCGGGCAGGAATACGCCGTTGTAGTTGTGACCGTTGCCGGCCGTGTTGTACGAGTAGAACGAATGGATCGTGTCGCCGTACGTCGCGATCGCCGCGTGGCGCACGCGCCCGCTGTCGTCGCCGATGTCGCGCGGCTCGACGACGGGGCGTGCTCCGCGTTTTACGGCCTCGTTAAACGCATGGTCCGCATCCTCGACCTGGAACGCGATGTCGCGCACGCCGTCGCCGTGGAGCTTGATGTGCTCAGCGGCCGGATGCTCGGGCGTGAGCGGCGTGGTCAGGACAAAGGTGACTCGGTTTTGCCGCATCACGTAGCTTGTCGTGTCTCGATTGCCGGTCTCAAGCCCCGAATACGCGACGCGCGAAAAGCCGAAAGCCTTGCGATAGTAAAACTCGGCCTGCTTAGCGTTGCCGACGTAAAACTCGACGTGATGGATCTTTTTAAGCCCAAGTGGATTCTTTTCTTCTGCCATAGCATTTAATTATCACTACTACTTCAAGCGGCCGCCAAATCCGTCGAGCGGCCAGCTCGTCCACGGCCGATCGGCGGTCGAATAAAATAAAATCCTATGTCGGCTACCTAGCAGACAATCTTTCTTGCATTTCGCACAATAGGCATCGTTATAATTCACTACACCCGAATGTTCTGGGCACGGTGCTCGGTCCGTCGTTCAAGTGCCCTTTTAGCCTGTTCACGTCTGTCAAGCGAAAAAAGGTAAGCATCTATGCACGATGCCAATTTAAGTCTGTCACTGGACAACAGGCTGCTACGCGCGCTGCCTGACGACGAGCTGCGCCTGCTGCGGCCGCATCTTGAGTTCGCTTCGTATCGCCCCGGCGTCATCCTTGCCGAGCCGGGCGACAAGGTGCGTCGATGCTACTTTCCCGGCAAGGGAATGATCTCGCTGCTCTCGGTCACCGAGCAGGGAAACACCGTCGAGGTGGGCTACACGGGCCGAGAAGGAATGGTCGGCCTGGCCGCCCTTCTCGGCAAGAACGAGATCTTGTACCAGCAGCTGGTTCAGTCCGAGACCGATTGTCTTGTCGCCGATGCGGCGGTTGTTCAAGACCTGTTCGACCGCGGCGGCGAATTTCACGATCTGCTCCTGCGGTATATGTACGCGCTGCTCAAGCAGATCTCGCAGACCTGCGTGTGCAACCACTTTCACACGATCGAGGCTCGTCTGTGTCGATGGCTGACAGTGATGTGCGAGCGCTCGAGCTCGGGCCGACTCGCGGTGACGCAGGAGTTCCTTGCCCACATGCTCGGCGTACAGCGCACGAGCATCGGGCTGATCGCCAACGCGATGCAGCGGGCCGGCATTATCCGTTACAGCCGAGGTATCGTTGAGATCATCGATTTTGACCGCCTCAAGGCGTCGGCCTGCGAATGTTACTCGATAGTGAACGCCGAGTACGAAAATCTCTTTAAGAAAAAAAGGCGGTGAGCCTCGTCGCATCCTGCCGCGTCACCGCCGATCGCGGCAGCGTCACGGCCGGTCCGAGCGCTCCCAAATAAACCGAAGTTTCGTGAACAACCTGTCGCCCACAAAAAAGCGAATTCTCTGCGTAGAGGACAACGTCGATACCTGCGAGCTCCTGGCCGTCCTGCTGCGCGATTTCGAGTTTGAATACACTGACTCGGTCTCTTCGGCATTTGAGGCGATCGCCCGCGTACGCCACGACCTCTATATCCTCGACAACTGGCTGCCGGACGGGTCGGGTCTCGAGGTCTGCCGAGAGATCCGCAGGCTTTATGACGACGTGCCGATCATCTTCGCCTCGGCGGCGGCTCAGCGATATGAGATAGAAGAGGGCCTTGCCGCGGGAGCGAACGAGTATCTGCTCAAGCCGTTCGACCCGGAAGTGCTGCGTCGGGTTGTCAAAGATCTGATCGGAATGTGAAGGACTACGCGGCTATCCGCGAGATATACCGTTTTGTCACCTCTTTAAGCTCCGCGTACGACGGGATGACGTAGAGAACCTTTTGCATCTCTGAATAGTCGTAATCGGTATTGATCACCTCATCGAGCTCGAAGGGCCGGCGTTCGACCTCGTCGCCGAATGCGTGCTCCAGCTCGCCAAAGCTCGACAGCAGGCCCGCGCCGTAAGCCTTGATGTCTCCGTCCTCCTCGATCAGACCGAATTCGACCGTGAACCAATAAAGCCTTCCTAACTCTTCGATCTGAGCATCCGTCGCGACGCGCGCGCCGTGGCCGATGAACTGCGAAAAATCAGCAAAGTCTCGGTTGGTGAACATCGGGATATGGCCGATCGCCTCGTGCACGATGTCGGGCTCGGGCGTGTACTCGGGCCGCGAGTGATGGCGAATGTACTGCGTCGAGAGCATCGTCCGGTACGAGAGCCAGCTCAGAAAGGCGCGCGTATCGACGAGCCCCTCGACCGGCGCGAGGCGAAAGTTTGTAAGCTCCTTGAGCCGGCGATTCATCTCGGTGAGCTGCGGGATGCGGTCATTCGAGATGCCGAGATCCTTCTTGGCCTGCAGGTAAAATCTGTTCGCGCGTTTTTGATGCAGCTCCTCGAGGCGTCCGGCGACCGTCTGCCAGATCTGCTGCTCCTCGTCGGAGTATTCGACGTCGGTTATTACGCCTGTTTCGCGAAACTGCTTTGCGAGGCTCGCGATGTAGTCGCGGCGTTTGCGGTATTCGGGATCGTTGGCTCCGGGATGGTCGAGGTGAAGCTCGTTGATGTTCTCGAACGGCATGTCGGTGAATGCCGGCAGGTCGGCATCCGAGACATGAAAATTGTCGATCTTAAAGTCAGGATCGCCTGACCTGCTTTCGGCCGCCGCCGTCGTTGAATCGGTAAACATCTCGAAGAGCCTCCTCGATGGATCGCAAAAATTGTGATGCCCGCCCCGCACGCGCGGGTTACCCGCGAATAACTCATTTTAATGAATGTAATAAATAGATTGAATGGGATATTTAAATAAATCGGGGCGATGCGGTTTACATCGTTAGTTTGTTTGACCGAGTCGCTTTACAATCTCCGACGAGAGGAAAGAGCGATGCATTTGGACGATATCGACCGCAAGATCCTGAAAGAACTGCAGACGGACGCGCGGACGAGCTTTGCCGAGCTCGGGCGCCGCGTCGGCCTGACCACGCCCGCCGTGATCGAGCGCGTCCGCAAGCTCGAGGACGCCGGCGTCATCGTCGGATACCGCGCCGAGATCGACACCGCCAAGGTCGGCTGTCCGATCACCGCGTTCATCCGGATGAGCATCACCGGTGTCGACTACAGCCACATTATCGAGGTCGCCGAGGAGAGCAGCGAGGTGCTCGAATGCCACCGCGGCACCGGCGGCGACTCCTTCATCATGAAAGTCGCGGTCTCCTCGGTCGAGCACCTGCAGGAAGTGATCGACCGCCTGACGCCGTACGGCATCACGACGACGACGATAGTGCTGTCGTCGCCGGTGAAGGCGCGCAATTTAGAAGTGTGATCGCTATTGAAGGCGCGGCTTACTTGAGGCGTTCGAGTCGGCCCTTTCGTTTGACTACGTTCTTGTAGTCCCACTGTATCGACTCGGACTTTGCGAGCCAGCGTCGCAGGTCTGCAAGATCGATCTGATCGGCCGAAGTGTAGGTCACGGATGCATCTTTGAACTTGCCCGTTCCCGGCGTGAGACCGTCCTCGTCAAAATCCGCTCCGCTCCAGAACATCAGCCGCACGCCGCTTTTCAGTTTGCTGTACCCGACGATCGGATTGCCGTCCAGGAACCAAACCGGATGAGCGTGCCAAACTTTGCACTCGGCGCCGGTGAGTCCGCGGCTGATCTCTCCGGCGAGCAGATCGCAGATCTCGGCGTCGGCCGGCGGCAGGCTCTTGTTGTATGCGGTCACTTCGGCTTTCATCGCAACTTAATACTGTCGGGTCAATTAGCGATGCGGCCTCGTCGCAGCTGCGTACGATGTCGCGATCACTGATCCCACGCGACCTTGCTTCGCAGACGCATGACCGTGCGTTCGAGCCCGATCGTCTCGAAGACCGAGAGCATCGACGGCCCGACGGCGACGCCGGTCAGCATCGTGCGGGCGCCGTTCATTATGACGCCGAGTTTGGTGCCTTTCTCTTCGGTAAATTGTTTGACGACGCGTTCGATATGCTCCTCGATAAAAGGTGTCGATCGGTCGGCGAATTCAGCCTCGAACCGGACGGCCAGCTCGGGCAGCCACGTTTGGAGGTCGGGGAACTTTTTCAAATTCTTTTCTACCGCCGCCGGATCGAAGTCGAAATCCTCGCTGAAGTACGCGCGGCCCTGCGAGGAAAAATCCTTGAGCGTGAAGAAGCGCTGGCGGATGAGGTCGACCGTGTGCTCAAACCACTCGCTCGAGCCGGTCTCGCGGGGCTCGGAACCCGCCCGCTCACGCGGGTGGTTCTGACCTGCATCCTCATATTCCTCGCGCCAGAGTTTGTTGGCCCTTAGCTCTTCTTTGACGAGCGGCAGCAGATCGGCAAGCGGCATCGTGCGGATGTACTCGGCGTTCATCCAGATGGCCTTGTCGTCGGTCCAGCGTTTGGCGTCGCCTTCGTGGAAATTGAAGACGGCGTTCGAGCGGTGAATGCCCTCGAGCGAGAACTTCTCGATCAGCTCCGGCATCGAGTAGATCTCCTTCTCCTCGCCCGCAGACCAGCCGAGCAGCGCGAGAAAGTTGACGAAGGCCTGCGGGATAAAGCCCGCGTCGCGGTACGTCGTCAGGCTTACGATCTCGCCGTGCTTTCGTTTTGAGAGCTTGCCTTTATTCGGCGCGAGGATCAGCGGCAGATGCGCGAACTTCGGCGGCTCCTCGCCGAGCGCTTCGTAGATCAGGATCTGCTTGTGCGTATTGGTCAAGTGGTCCTGCCCGCGAATGACATGCGTGATGCCCATTTCGATGTCGTCGCAGACTACCGCGAGATTGTAGAGCGGATGGCCGTCGGAGCGGAGCAGAACGAGATCCTCGATCTCGCTGTAGTCGCGCTCCTGCAGGCCGTAAACGGCATCCTCGAAACTGGTCTTGCCGGCGGCCGGGACCTTCAGACGGATCGCGAAGGGTTCTCCTGCGGCGGCGCGGGCATCGGACTCTTCCTTCGACAGTTCGCGGTAAGGGTTGTCGCGCATATCGCGGTCGGCGCCGTGCTGGCGGGCGCGTTCGGCGATAGCCTCTTTGACGTTCTTGTCGCTGGTCTGCTTCTTCGGCGTGAAGTCGCGATACGCACGGCCGACCTCGAGCAGGCGGCGCGCCGCGGCGCGGTGCTTATCGGCGTTGTCGGACTGGAAGATCGTCTCTTCGTCCGGCGCGAGACCGAGCCACGCGAGTCCCTCCAGGATCGAGCGTGTCGACTCGTCGGTCGAGCGAGCGAGGTCTGTATCCTCGACGCGGAGCAGAAACTTGCCGCCGACGTGACGGGCAAAAAGGTAATTGAAAAGTGCCGTGCGGGCCGAACCGATGTGAAGGTAGCCCGTGGGCGAAGGCGCGAATCTGACTCTAACCGTCATAAACGATTAGTTTGTTGCATCGCTAACGCTGAGGCAAGGGCGAGCGGCGTCAGGCGTCCTTGTTGCTCTCGTCCCAGGCCTTGGGCTCCCAGAGCTCGACCTTGTTGCCGTCGGGGTCCATGATCCACGCGAACTTTCCGTTCTCGTGAGACTCGGGGCCGCCGACGATCTCGACGCCCGCGTCTTTGAGCTGAGCGAGCATTCCGTCGAGGTCGTCGACGCGGTAGTTGATCATAAAGCTCGACGCACTCGGCGCGAACCACTTTGTGTCGGGCGCGGCCGTCGTCCAGACGGTCAGCCCGCCGTCGTCGGCCTTGTCATTCTCCCATCGAAGGATCGCGCCGCCCCAGCTCTCGAGTTCGAGACCGAGACGGTCGCGGTACCATTCGGCAAGAGCCTTGTTGTCGCCGGTGCTTTTGAAAAAGACGCCGCCGATGCCTGTGATCTTTGCCATCAAGCCTCCATTTGCGCCGGAGCGGCCGGCAGTACGTCGCTTCGACGCAGAAGCGCCGCGCTGGCGAGTGTGACGATCACGCCGACCGGGAGTATCTCCATCAGCGTCATCCCAAAGCGGACAAAAAAATTCTCGTACATCTGCATGAACTGCTCGCTCTCGAGCCGAGCCTTTTCGATCTCGGCGTCGGACGCACCGCCCTGCTTCATCTTGTCGAGATAGTATGCCGTGTACTTTTGCAGAAACTCCTGATCGCGGCCCGTCCGGTGATAAACCTCCCAGCTCGCTGCGTAGCAAACGGCGCAGATGAGACTGATCAGGAGGCCGACCTGCAGCCTTTCAGAAAGGTTATGCGGCCGCCGTTGTTGCCAAAATTATTAATCTCGTCTGCCGGGAGGGCGTTCGCAAAGCAAGATGGCCGATGGACCGCAAAGTCCACCGGCCGTCGGTATCGTTGCCTCTTCATCTCAAATGCTGGATCTGAAACTCGAGATCAAGGATCTGGCGGAGACGACAGGATTCGAACCTGTGGTACCCTTTTGAGGTACAACGGTTTAGCAAACCGCCGCTTTCAGCCACTCAGCCACGTCTCCAAAGCTGCTAAAACCGAATTTCAATTCTAGCCTGCGAGGAAACTTTGTCAAGGCATAGGGCATCTCAGACTGCGTAAACAGCGGACTTTGAATGCTTGACTTGCCCGGGTTTTGAAAACAAAATATCAGGGCTACCAGATAGGCGGGGCGCTCTGCATTCGCGTTACGGATCGAAGCGGCCGGCAGCGAATTTTCCTCTCCCGGCGGCAAGCAGTTGGCACTGTGATCTCTTTAACGAATCATAAAGCACTTTTCATCGCGATCGCTGCTGCGATCGGCGTCTTCGCCGCGCCTGTGCGGTCGCCGGGTTCGATCGTGCCTGATCCCGCCGCCGCCGAGACGCGAGGCGGCTTGGGCGTGATCAAGGGAATTGTCCGCGATCGCGCCGGGAGCGCTATCGCCGACGCGACCGTCGCGATCTTTAGGGTCGGCACGTCGCAGCTGATCAAGCAGGTCCGCTCGGCGTCGGACGGCAGCTTTATTGCGAGGATCGTACCTGGCCGTTATACCGTCCTGGCGGTAGCCGAGGGCTTTAATCCGATCACGCTCGCCGAGGTCGACGTCAACCGCTCGGCCGAGCTTTATTACGGCTTCGATCTCGAACGAGCCGGACTCGGCAACACCCTTCCGGAAAAGCGCGTCGACCGCAACAATTCGAAATGGCGGATCAGGTCCGCGGCGCTCCAGCGCTCGATCTACCAGACTGCCGAGGGAGCCGAGCCGATCGTCGAGGCCGACGCAGAGCTGTCGACCGCCGGCGATGACGATCGCTCGCGCGCGACCGCTCCGCAGACCGTGGTCGAGACATATTTTGCCGGTTCGGCATCGGGCGGCTACACGGGCTTGAATTTTGCGGCCCTCTTGCCCGCGGGAGCAAAGGCGACGGTCGTCCTGGCCGGTCAGACCGGCAGCGGCCGGGCGGCGCCGCAGCGTTTGGAGGCGTCGGTCAGATATCGGCCGCGCGACGATCATCAGTTCAGCTTCCGGGCCTCGGCCGCGCGTATCGGAGCGGTCGAGCGCGACGGCGGCGAGCGTTCGCTCGGACAGGTCTCGTTCCAGGCCCTCGACGAATGGACCGTACGCGAAGGCTTGATCCTCGTCGCCGGGCTCGACTACTCGAGATTTGTCGGCGCCGGCAATGACGCAGTATTCTCGCCACGCGTCGGCGTCCAGTTTGACATCAACGCAAAAACGCGTTTCCGCGGCTCGTACGCGACCCAGACCGAGAAAAAGAGCTGGTCTGAAGCGATCGAGCTTGAAGGTGCAGAGGTCGCATTCCAGGAGCCGCAGTCGATGAACGACATTGTCGTCGAACGCGGCCGTCCACGGATGGACCGCAGCAGCCGATTCGAGTTTGGCATAGAGCGCGTCCTCGACAACCGCTCGTCGATCGAGGCTGCGGTCTTTGCGGACCTCACGCTCGCTCGCGGGGTCGGGCTCTCGCGGCTGCCTTTTGACGCTCTCGACGACGGCGGCTTTGCGGAAATGGTCGGCAATCAGCAGGGCAAGGCGCAGGGTTTCAGGCTCGTTTATAGCCGACGCCTCGGCAGCGGCATCTCGGCAGGTGCCGGCTACTCGTTCGGCAGCGGCCAGCGTCTCTCGTCCGACGGATTGACCGACCCGTCGAAGCTTTTCGAATCAGACTTTTTCCAGACGATGTTCGGCCGCGTCGATGCAGACTTCAAGACCGGCACGAGCGTCCGCACGATCCTCCGGCTCTCACCAAGAGCTACCGTCTTCGCGGTCGATCCGTTCCAGGGCCGGCTGGCGATCTACGATCCGAGCCTCAGCGTGCTCGTCATTCAAAAGCTCCCGACGCTCGGCTTGCCGTTCAATGCCCAGGCCATTGTTGACGCTCGCAATCTCTTTGATTTCCAGACGGGAGCGGCCGGTGATGACGGCGTCCTCCGTTTGAATTCGCAAGGTCGGGCCCTCCGCGGCGGCATCCTCGTCAAGTTTTGATCCAACACTATCGGCCTGGCTTTTTGAAGCTGCGGCTTCGGGCTCCGCGGTCTCGCGCGTCCGAATTCTCGGATTGAACTGCGAAAAACTGTAGCCTCTTGCGGCAGCGGGCCGACATTTCTCATTCGAGCTCGCTCAAGTGTTGTAAAATAAAGGCCAAAACCAAGGTCTGCGGCGGGTGCGAATTGGAACATTCGTTGCGTAAATCGCACCGGAGAAGTTTGCCTAAAATCCGTGAAGGGAAAATTGCTGACAAGCTGGAGTTTGATTTGGCTCATCGCCACGGTCTTGCTGGCCGCAGGCGGAGCGCTCAATCTGCTGCAGCGGGCATTTCATAAGATCCCTCCGACCGACGGCGTTATCTGGGTGCACAGGTCCGACGGCCTTTACGCCGAAAAGGTCCTGCCCGGATATGCCGGCTCGCGAGCGGGCCTTGCCGCCGGCGATAAGCTGATCGGCATCGGGCTCGACCCCGATCACATCGACGAGGTCACCGAGGTCGGCGACATCCAGATGTACCTCGACACGGCCGGCGTCGACGGCGAATTGACCTACTTCTACCAGCGGCCCTCCTACTCGTTCAGCGACAATTTCTACTACGCCGATCTCAAGCACATCGACAGCCTGCCGCGTTGGACGCCGTCGGTCGTTTTCCTGACCTTTGTCGGGTTGATCTGGCTGGGCGTCGGTATATTTGTACTTTTTAAGCAGGGCGGACGTTCGCCCTTCGTGCTGCATTTCGCGATCGTTTGCCTCGCGGCCTTTGTCTTTCACACTTACAAGGCGATCGGCATCGGAGCCGATTTTGACCTGGCCGTCAGCCTGCTCGACGATTTTGCGTTTGCGTTGTTTGCGCCGCTCTTTTTGCATTTCTGCATTCGTTATCCGGTACGAAGCGCGGTGTTTGAAAAGAGCCGTTGGCGCACATACGTCCTTTACGTCCCGGCCGTGCTGCTGTGCTCGGCGCTGGCGCTGCTTTCGCTGGTGCCGCAGCTCTTCTTTCGCGCTTCGATCGCGGAGACCATCGCACGGCTCGACGACCGTTACGGGCTGATCGCTGGGATCTACAAGGCGCTCTTTTATCACTTTGTCGCAGGCGTCTCCGCGGGAGCCGTCTTTCTCGTATGGCGCTTTGTCAAGAATCGCCAGCCGATGGTTCGGCAGCGTTTGAAGTGGGCTTTGTGGGGAACGATCGCCGCCGTGATCCCGATCCTCGCCGTGCAGATCGTGCGGCGCTTCGGCGTCTATCTGCCGGACGATAATTTCACGATGGCGGTGACGACGCTGCCGCTCGCGCTGATACCGCTGAGCTTTGGCCATTCGGTCGTTCGCTACCGTCTGATGGACGTCGACGTCGTCGTGCGAAGGGCGCTCGTTTACGCTCTTACGACGCTGGCGATCGCGATGATGATCGGTGCGGTCGCGCTGGGGCTTGTATTCCTGGCCGTCGGGAGCAATTTATCGACGACAGAGATCGTCCTGCGTTCGGTGATCGCGATCGTGGCGATGGGAGCCATCGTGATGCTGAGCGAGCCGCTCAAGAATTACCTGCAGGAGCGTGCCGACCGATTCTTCTACGGCGAGCGTTACGACCTGCGGCAGGGCCTGCTCGATTTTGGACGGACGATATCGGCGACGACCGCGCTCGACCCGCTGCTCAACGCGCTTGTCGAACGCCTGCAGCAAGTGCTCGCCGTTCAAAAGGTCGCCGTTTTTCTCGAGGACGCTTCGCAGCCGAGTCATTACCGCATCGCCAAGTCGGCCGGATTGAACGGCGACTACAAGGTGCCGGCGGACTTTCGCCAGATGATCCGTGCACGCTCGGCGGCGCAGGGCATCGTCCGCGCGGATGAATTCGATCTGCTCGAGACGGCGTCAGATCTTCCAGCACACGAGAACGGCAACGGCAGTTCGGCAAGAGGGATCGTCCGGCAGGAGCTGCACTACTTTGTCCCGTGCGTCGTCGGCAGCAAGCTCGTCGCGGTGATCGGATTGGGCCGTGCAAGCGACGGTTCGCTGCTGTCGTCCGAAGACCTCGAGATACTTAAAACGGTCTCCGGCTACGTCGCGGTCGCGGTCGAGAACAGCCGGCTCTACGAGGAGCAAAAGCGGCAGACCGACGAGCTCGCTTTGCTCAAGGAGTTTAACGAGTCGATCGTCGAATCGGTCAACGTAGGCCTGCTCGCCGTGGACGAAGAAGGCCGCATCACACGCTGCAACTCGACCTTTGAGCAGATGATGGGCCTCAGCCGCGACGAGGCCGTCGGCAAGCCGGTCGAGGAGGTCTTTGACGAGAGCTTTGCATTGAATCTCGAGAATATCCTCGGCCGCACCCGCTGGCACCTGACCGAGATCCGCAATGCCTACAAGCTGCACACTTACGATCGCTCGGGCCGCTCGCTCATTCTGAATGTCGCGATCGCGCCGCTGCGTTCGGTGTCGAATCAGCAGACCGGAGCGATCATCGTGCTCGAGAACGTGACCTCGCGCGTCAAGCTCGAAGAGACACTGCAGCAGAGCGAAAAGCTCTCCAGCATCGGCCTGCTGGCCGCCGGCGTCGCACACGAGGTCAATACGCCTCTGACAGGCGTCTCGAGCTATACGCAGATGCTGCTCGGGATGGTGCCCGAGACCGACCCGAAGCACGAGCTGCTCCGCAAGATGCAGCGGCAGACCGAGCGGGCGTCGAATATCGTCGGCAATCTACTCAATTTTTCACGCACCGGCAGCTCGACCGAGTTTACCGTGCTCGACGTGAACAAGCTTCTCAACGACACGCTGCAGCTGCTCGAGCCGCAGCTTCGCAAGTCGAACGTCACGATCGTCAAGCGCTACGCTGCCGACTCGCCGACCATCCGCGGCAACGGCGGCAAGCTGCAGCAGGTCTTTACAAATCTCATCCTCAACGCCCGCGACGCGATGTTCGACGGCGGCACGATCACGCTGACGACCGCTGAGAATTCGGACGGCGAGGTCGTCATCGAGGTGACGGACGACGGCGAGGGCATCTCGGCCGAGAACATCAATAAGGTCTTTGACCCGTTCTTCACGACCAAGGGCGTCGGCAACGGCACCGGACTCGGCCTCGCGGTCTCGTACGGCATCGTGCAGGAGCACGGCGGCTCGATCGAGGTCTCGAGCCAGCCTGGCGAAGGCGCGACATTCAAATTGGTCTTCCCGTCGGCCGAACGCCAATCGATCCGCGGCGTCGTGGCGAGCTGATAGAAGCGTCCGAGAGAATTTGTGACTCTATCGAATGAGGCTGTCTGAGAAGGCAGCTCTTTTTTTTGCGTTCTGTTTTTGTGTCGTCACGTTTACTTCTGCTTCCGTGGCGATCGTGCGGGGTGAACAGATTTCCTCGGGCTGTGCCCGTCTTTGTGCTGAGAAGCTCTGCTTTTCCGAAAATAGGTCGGCAGAGCCGATGAGAGACTACACCCGTGTCGCTGAGGACCTAATCCGCCGCCGCCGTCGAACGCTGGCGGCCGAGGTAAAAGATCGCCGTTATGCACGCCACGAGCATGATCGCGGCGGCCGTCCAGAATGTGCGAAAGAGAGTGGAGTTGTCGACCTGATCCGCCGCGTTATTCAGCAGCACGCCGCACAGCAGAGGGCCGACGACGCGGCCGAGGCTCGCGGCCGACTGCATAATGCCGAAAGATCGCCCCTGCTCCTCTTCGCCGGCGGTCTTTGACGCGAGGCTCGTGAGCGCGGGCGACGTGAGCGAATTTCCGATAGAGAATCCCGCCATCCCGATCAGCAGCACGAGCAGTCCGCCCGAATCCGCCCCGACGTACGGTACAAAGAACAAGCTCAGCACGAGCAGCGCCGAGCCGGCTACGACCAGCCACGCCTCGCCGACGCGATCGGCCAGACGTCCAAACACGCCGCCCTGTATCAGCGCCGACAAGAATCCGATGTACGCGAGCAGGTAGCCGGTCCTTTCTGCGTTGTAGCCGAACTTGAGCATCATGTAGTACGCAAATCCGGTCGTCATCATCGCAAAGGCCGTGATGACCAAAAAGTACTCGACGGCCAGCAGACCGAATCGCGCGTCTCGCAGCGCTCCGGCCAGCTCGGCGATGCGGCCGCGCTTTTCCGTTTGCTCCGCGCGGTCGCCGGGCCCACGCGATTCGGGGAGGATAAAAAAGAGCAGCAACGCGTTTGCGAGGCTGAGCACCGCGGCAAAGATGAACGGCACGTTGTGACCGAAGCGGCTCAGCACGCCCGCGAGCGCCGGGCCGAGGATGAATCCGAGACCGAAGGCCATCCCGAAAAGTCCCATGCCCTTTGCGCGGTTCTTGCGCGTCGTTACGTCGGCGATGTAGGCCTGTGCCGTGGACAAGTTGCCGCCCATGATGCCGGCGAGGATCCGTCCGGCGTAGAGCATCCACAGCGCGCCCGCAAAGCCTATGATCCAGTAGCCGAGGCTCGAACCGAGGATCGTAAAGAACAAGATCGGGCGGCGGCCGTAGCGGTCGGAGAGATTTCCCCAGACGGGCGCAAAGATGAACTGCATCAGGGAGTATGACGACACCAGGATCCCGATGTCGAAGGGCGTCGCCCGCAGCTCCTCGGCGTAAAAGGGCAGCAGCGGAATGACGATGCCAAACCCGACGAGGTCGATAAAGATCGTGAGAAAAATGATCAGCAGCGGCCGCGTCAGAAACTTCTCGTCGGTTTGGGGCTCGGCCGCGGTATTGACCTGTCGACTGTCGTTCATCGAATAGTTTGCTGGATGGGCATTAACGGCGCGAGAGCCTCTCAATGCGGCCGCGAATGCTGCTGTATAGTAAAATAACAGCAAACCTCGAATAGGATAAAAGGCACTTCCAAGATCAAATGCAAGTAACAAAATTAAAGAGCGCCGCACTGATGCTCGTCGGCGTACTCACTCTCTTTGCTATGTACAAAGAATCGCCGGCCCAGCGGCCGCAGCCCGCCGCGACGCGATCGGCCGCCGCGGTCCCCGACATCAGCTATACGGTCTCGATGCCTAAGCCATGGACGCACCTTCTCGAGGTCCGGATGCGGATCCGCTGGAGCGCGATGCCGGCGCAGCTCGAGCTGAAAATGCCGGTCTGGACGCCGGGCAGCTACCTCGTCCGCGAGTACGCGCGGCACGTGCAGGACTTTGAGGCCAAGAGCGGCCCGACCGACCTTGCCTGGCAAAAGACAAGCAAGAACACATGGCAGGTCGAGACAAAGGGCGCGCGCGAGATCGTCGCGAGCTACCGCGTTTACTCAAACGAGCTGACGGTCAGGACGAACGAGCTCAACGACGAGCACGCGTTTTGGAACAATACCGCGCTGCTTATGTTTCCAAAAGGCCAGCTCTCGGCGCCGAGCACCGTGACCGTCGAGCCGTACTCGACTTGGAAGGTCGCGACCGGTTTGCCGGCCGTCCCGGGCGCGGCAAATACTTTCCGCGCGGAGAACTTTGACGTCCTTTACGATTCGCCGTTCGAGGTCGGCAATTTCAAAGAGATCTCGTTCACCGTACAGGGCAAGCCGCATCGCTTCGTCGTCGACGGCGAGGGCAACTACGATCTGGACCGCATCGTCGCCGATACGACGAAGATCATCGAAGAGTCGTACAAGATCTTTGGCGAGCTGCCGTACGAGAACTACCTTTTTATCCTGAACCTCCGCGGCGGCGGCGGGCTCGAGCATCTTAATTCGACCGCGCTGCAGTTCGATCGCTTCGGCTTTAAGCCCGACTCGCGCTATCACGGCTTTCTCGGCCTCGTCGCCCACGAGTTCTTTCACCTCTGGAACGTGAAGCGCATCCGGCCGGACGCGCTCGGGCCCTTCGACTACGAGAACGAGAATTACACAAAGCTGCTTTGGGTCGCCGAGGGCGGGACCGAATATTACTCTAACCTGCTGCTGCGCCGGGCCGGGCTGATCTCGGCCGAGGAGTATCTCGACGGCCGTGCGTCGGGGATCAAACAGCTTCAGGAGCGCCCGGGCCGGCTCGCCCAGAGTCTCGAAGAGTCGAGCTTTGACGCGTGGATCAAGTACTACCGTCAGGACGAGAACTCGATCAACAACCAGATCTCTTACTACGACAAGGGCGAGATCGTGAACTTTCTGCTCGACATCGTCATCCGCACGTCGTCAAACGGCGCGAGATCGCTCGACGATGTGATGCGCGCGCTCTACAACGACTTTTACAAGCGCGGCCGAAATTACACGCCGCAGGACTTTCAAAGGGCGGCCGAGACCGCCGCGGGGCGCAGCCTCGACGACTTTTTTGCAAGATACGTTCGCGGTACCGCCGAGCTAAACTACAACGCGGTCCTGGAGCCGATCGGCCTGCGGCTCGTCGCCGCCGATGCGTATCGCGGCCGCGCGTATCTCGGGGCCGACTTGGCGGAGGACGCCGGCGGACGCCTGACGGTCCGTGCGCTCGCGGCCGGTACGCCCGCCTACGAGCAGGGATTGAATACAGGCGATCAGATCGTCGCCGTCGAGGGTTATCGCGCAAGCACGTCGCGGCTGCAGTCCTTTATCAATGACCGCAAGCCGGGCGACAGGGTAAGACTGACGATATTTCGCTTTGATAAGCTTCGCGAGATAGAGATAACGCTCGGCGCCGACCCGCGAAAGAATTATTCGTTCGCTCCGGTTGCCAACCCGACCGACATTCAGAAGCGACTGTATCGCGAATATCTCAATGACGAACTCGGATCGTAAACGTATCCGTCGCGGGCCGGCCGTTCCGGCCCTGCTCGCGGCGTTCATTTTTGCGGCCTGCGGCGGCAGCGGCCAGCCGCAGGACAACGGATCATTGGCCGTAACGACGCCGCCGACCGCGCTCAGTCAGGTCGCAGCATCGCGGCTGACCTTTCGCTACGAGGCGGACGTGCCCGGCCCTGCCGAGACGGACGCGCCGGTCCAGAACGAAGAGCGAAGCGCGGCCGTTCAGGCCGACTTTGATCAGCACCGCACGCAGGAGGTGCTCGATAAGACCGTCACCTCGCCCGACAAGAAGCGCGTCCTCGCCGTCTATCATCGCGTCAACGACCTGCCGGCGGAGTTTCGTCTCGATATGTACTCGGCCGACGGCAAGCTGCTCCGCAAGCTGACGCCCGATACGATGGCCGTACATTTTCCGGACACGATCCGCTGGTCGCCGGACTCGTCCGCTGTAGCGTTCGTCGCGATGATCCGGGCCGGACAGGCCGACGGCGGCGACTCGACGGGAGTGACGCCCGGCATCGCGCCGGCCGCGGGTGCCGAGGACGCTAACGCAGCGATCGAGGGCGAGGCAAACGCAAACGCAAACGGCGCGACCGCGCCGCCCGCCTCGCCGACGCCGGGGCCGCCGGTCGGCATTCTCACCTTCCGCACAGAGCAGATATATCTCGCCAACGCCGACGGCGATCAGGTCAAGCCGCTCACGCAGAATGAGGGCAAGATCTATTTTTATTTCGAATGGTCGCCCGACAGCCGTATGCTGGCGGCGATGGCGGCGACCCAGCCCGAGTGGCGTGCGGCGTTTGCTCAGGCCGAGAGCAAGGGCGAGGTCTTTGTGCCGCCCGGCCGCGTCCGCGTGATCGAGAAGAGCGGCCGCGAGCGCCTGCTCGACGACGGCGTGACGACCGTCCATCCTGAATGGTCGCCCGACTCGTCAAAGGTCGCCGCGGCGTTCGAGTATCAAATACGGGTTTACGACGCGACCGGCAACGCTCCGACTCAGGCCGCGGTCCCGCTCAGGAATCAGCTCCTGATCTCGTCGCAGGCCTACGACCAGGAGCTCCAGCGAAAGGCCGCCGCCGAGAACGCCGCCGCCGCAAACGATCAAGCCGCGCCGCAGGCGCCTGCCGCGGGCGCAAATCAACCCGCGACGACGCTGCCAGATCCGGCGACGCTCGTGTCGTTCAGCCCGATCGTCTCGCTCGAGTGGAGCTCGCCCGACATTCTTTACTTCCAGACCGGCTACATCAAGGAGTACAAGAATGCGGCCGACAACCGCCGCAGCTTTTTGCGCTGGCACCGGCTGATCTTTGCGCCGCAGGCGTAGTTTGGCCCGCCGCCGG
Organism: Pyrinomonadaceae bacterium; assembly: GCA_046313635.1. Taxonomy (GTDB): domain Bacteria; phylum Acidobacteriota; class Blastocatellia; order Pyrinomonadales; family Pyrinomonadaceae; genus OLB17. Next base: position 17,535 of record JBKBYA010000009.1, read on the forward strand.
GCTGCCGTTTGACCAAGACCATGCTCACAAGACAGATCTCCGAGATATACGCCGCGAACGACGATGTGCGCGGCCGGCTAAAGGAATTTTTGTCGGGGCTCGCCGCTGACGAGGCGAACGCTCGGCCCGGCGACGCCAAATGGTCGATCGCCGAGATCGCCGAGCACGTCGCGATCGTCGAGTACGGCACGTACCGCATCTGCGCCAAGCTGCTGGGCAAGGCACAGGCCGATAATGCCGTGGTCGAGCGGCCCGGCCACGCAACGCTCTCGACAGATTTTGCCGCCGCGGCCGGCGAGGTGCGCGATGCAAAGCTCGAGGCACCTGACATCGTCAAGCCGACCGGCAAAATGAGCGTCGCCGACGCCATCGCCAAAATGGATGACACGGCGCAAAAGCTTGACGAGATCCGGCCGCTCTTCGACACGCTCGACTGTGACGGGTACAAGTTTCCGCATCCCTACTTCGGCGAAATGTCGGCGGCCGAGTGGCTGTCTCTGATCGGCGGCCACGCCGAGCGCCATCTCAAGCAGGCCGAGACGGTCCTGGCCGAGATCAGAAAATAGAAAAAGTCCCGGCCGCGAGGAGGGTTACGGCCGGGACCTTTTGTCCAAACAAATGCTTTTGTTATGTCCCGTATCTAAAGCATTTTTTGGATGCAGCGATGAGATTCGGCGGTCATCCGCCGCGGGCGGCCGGGTTCGAGCTGTGTCGAGCCCGGCCGCTCGCCGCTTTCATTTGCGTGCGACGGGAACGTCGCCGTTTAGTCCGAACTGCGTCGCGATGAACTGATCGTCCGAACTTCGCAGCACATACCAGACACCCGTCGACGGCCTGAAGACCGCGAGGTCAAACCGCCCGTCCCGATCGTGATCGACCGAGACCGGAATGTCGCCGTTCTGTCCCCATTGCCTCGCCGTAAACCCGCCATTCGAGCTCTTGAGCGTGTACCAGACGCCGGTCTCCGGACGGAAGACGTTGAGATCGTCCCGACCGTCGCCGTCAAAGTCCCCGTACACCGGCACGTCGCCCGCCTGTCCAAACTTCGCGCCGCCAAAGCGTCCGTCCGAGCTTCGCAGCCAGTACCACGTTCCCGTCGAAGGCCTGTACACCGCGATGTCGTCGCGACCGTCGCCGTCGGTGTCCATCGGGATCGGCCTGTCCTCGGCGATGCCGAAGTTAAGGATCACGAAGCCCGAATTGTCGCTCTTCTGGATGTACCAGACGCCGGTCGACGGACGATAGACCGCGATGTCGTGGCGGCCGTCGCCGTCAAAGTCGCCGCGGACCGGAACGTCCGAGGCAAACCCGAACTGCGTCGAGGAGACGCCGCCGTCCGAGCTGCGGAGGATGAACCACACGCCCGCGCCGTTGACGCCGCGGAAGACCGCCGAGTCCGTCTTGCCGTCGCCGTCGTAATCGCCCGAGACGACAACGTCGGTCGAGCCGCCAAAGAGCTGCGACGTCACGCCGGCAGAATTCTGCGAGTACCAGACGCCCGTCGACGGACGATAGAGAGCGATGTCGCCCGCACCGTCGCCGTCAAAGTCGCCCTCGCCGCCTCGCTGCCGAAAGCCTCCGCGGATCTCGCCGTTAGGATTGCTGACGCTTGTGATCACCGCAGACCACATTCCGGCACGCAGCTGCTGAACCTGCGCCGCCGTGACGTCGAATGTGACGCTGGCAAAGTTGCCGTTCGTCCCGCCGACGACGCCGAGGTCGCGGATCGTGGTAACGGTCGTCGTCAGCGCCTCGATGCGTGCGCCCGTCTGATTGCTCGAGAGATTGTGAAATTCGCCAAAGACGGTCGCCTGCGTCTCGGTCGCGTTGAGCGTGACCTTGATCTCGCCGGTCGCTGCCGTATTCACGGGCGGAGTGACGCCGCTGCCGACGAGGTGCGACTCGAACGAGCGTCCGAGCTGCGGTGTCGGGCTGCCGGTCGGGCTCGGGCTCGGCGTCGGGCCCGTCATTCCCTGGAAGGTGCCCGACAGGATCGTCGTGCCGCCGCTGCTGAGCGTGATCGTCGATCCGGCGACGACCGTCGGCACGGTCTGTCCGCGGTCGGAACGCAGTCTCAGCTCGCCGCGGCCGCCGGCGTCGGTCAGCACGAGATTGCCGACCGGGACGTTGCTGACCACGACGCCGAGCGACGTGCCGATCGGCAGATTGACCTGCCGGACCTCGACCTCGATCTCCGTGCGGCTGCTGTGCAGTTCAAATTGCGCGTAGCCGAATGGCAGTACGCCGTTGAGTGTCGGCCCCGTCAGCGCCGCAAAGAGGTCGCCCGCGTTAGGCGTGCCGGTCGGTGAGGGTGAAGCGGTCGGCGAAGGCGAGGCCGTCGGCGACGGACTTGCCGTTCCCGTCGGCGAAGGGCTCGGGCTAGCCGTGCCGGTCGGCGTCGGCGTCGGCGTGCCGCTGCCGCCCGGGAATGCTCCGGCGACGAGAACGGTCGAGCCGCTGCGGACCTCGACGCGCGATCCGTCGTTCACCGGCGGCACCTGCTGGCCGTTCTCGGTTCGCAGCTTTAGCCGGCCGCGTTGATCGGTGCCGAGCGGGAATGTCCCGATCGCGCTGCCGTCGATGACGGCGGTCAGGATGCTGCCGGCCGCGATTGTGCTCACGTCTTCGATCTCGACCTCGAGTTCGCGGTTGCCGCTCGCGTAGAGCTGCCATGTCGCGACGCCGTGCGGGTTGACGCTGCCCGTCGGCGAAACCAAATTAGCCGTCTTGACCGCGACGACCGGAGTGTTGTCGGCCTTGGCGGCGTCGCCGATAAAGGGCACCGATGCCCACGCGACCAGCGCCGCGAGTGCGAGTGCCAACTTCCAAAAACGTTTGTTGCCTGGAATGCTGCTTTTCATTTCTTTTCTTCCTTTTTCTAAAGTCTTTCGCGTCAGTGATCCGTGTCAGAGATAGAAGCTCGTAGATCGCCTTGTCGTGAGAACAGTGCGGAGTGGGGCGCGAAAAAGACACGACGGGAAAAAAGAATTCGGCATTCCGATCCGAAAAAATTCGGCCGGATCGGACGGACGCGTGGGCGACCCTCGCAGGAGCAAGTCATTCAGCTTGCCCTCTTTCGGGCTCTGCCCGTCTATTTGCGGAAAAGCTCTGCTTTTCCGCAAATAGAGCGGCAAAGCAGAAGAAGCAAATTGGACGGCAGGGCCGCAAGAGTTGAGTGTGAAGGAAAGCGCAAAAAAAGGCCGCCAATTCGGGCGGCCGTATTCAGCGGAACTCAATAGAAAGGATAAAAGATCTCAGGCCGTCACTGCCCGGTACACAGCCGGTTATCCGTCACCGCGCAGAAGGCGTCGACCCGGGCCGTCCTGATCGCGCCGCGCGTCGGATGGACAAAATCCCACTGCAGCCCGGTGTCCTCGATCTGCTCGACGATCTGATCCGGCGTGAGATTTGGGAACGCTCCTTTTATCAAGGCCGCGATGCCGGCCGCGATCGGGGCGGCCATCGACGTGCCGGACCAAACGCCAAACCGCCCGCCCGGCAGAGCGCTGACGATATTCTCGCCCGGCGCCGCCGCGCGTATGAATCGCTGACTTCCGCTCGTACCGACCGACATCGTCGTAAAGTCCGCGAGCCGATCGTACCGAGTCGTCGCGGCGACGCCGATCTGCGCATCGACGCGGTCACCGGCCGGGTAGATCGGAGAGCCGTTGCCGCCGTTGCCGGCACCCGAGGCGACCGTCACGTTGTTAAGCAGTTCCGGAAATGTCTTGACGCCCGGCAGAGGCGTGCCGTCGCAGTTGTCGAGCAGATCGTGCAGCAGGCGCGGGTCCGAGTTGTAGCCAAAGCTGATATTGACGATGTCGGCGCCGTGATTCGCCGCCCAGATGATCGCCGCCGTCACGCGCCACAATTCGCCGCTGCCGTCCGTGCCGAGCACTCGGATCGGCATGATCTTGGCGTCGGGTGCGACCATCGCGGCGATCCCGGCGACATGCGTACCGTGGCCGTAGACAGCATCTTGGCGGAGCACGCCGACCTCTCGAGGATCGGGGTCGTCGTCGACAAAGTCGTAGCCCGGCACCAGCCTGCCTTCAAAAATCGGATGGTCCGGGTCGATCCCCGTATCGAGCACGGCGATCACGACCGGCCGCCGCGGCCCGCCGGGAGTCGAGGGCGGCATCGAGCCGCGATTAACTTTATGGGCTGCGTCCAGGCGGATCAGGTCGAGGAAGTACTGCCGCGCGTAGCCCTTGACGCTGCCGCCGATCGCCCACGAGCGCCCGATCGCCCACGAACGGCCGAGCGTCCAAGGGAGACCTTCTTTTTCGGCTGCCGAGAGTTTCTTGTTTGTTTCGACGCGGGAGACGCGAGCGTCCTGCGACATCTGGGTGACCAGGGCGCACGGCGTCCGGCCGTTGTCAGGCCGCATACGCATACGGTATGTCGCCGGCTGGCCGACCTGCCCGAGCGGCGTCGGTTCGAGGCCGTACTGCGTCGCGACGGCGGCGAGATCGGCCGGATTGACGAGGTCGAGGAGCACCTCGTTCGGCACCGCGTCGCAGACGCCCTGCGCATTTGCAACGCCGCCCAAGACGGCCGCGGCCGCAATTATCGCAAGCCGAGCGGCGAGGCTCCGCAGGATCCGCGCTCCGGCCCGCATTAGGCAAAAACTGTGGGGAATACTTCTCATAGCCGTTGAAACAGTGTCGCGCGAAAGGGAAAAAAGACAACGAGGCCGAGATCATTTTCCGATCGCGACAAAGGGCGACCAGAAATACGGGTGCTCATCCCGGCGAATAAATTCGTGCTGGGCCTCTCGCAAAGATGCGGCCGGTGCGAGGCCGCGTTGCAGGCCGCGGTAAAAGAGCTTCATCAGCCGTTCGGTCGAGGCGTCGTTGACGGTCCATAAACTCACGACCAGCGAGCTCGCCCCGGCGGACAAAAATCCGCGAGCCAGACCGAGCAGCTCCTCGCCGGCAAAGACCTCGCTGAGGCCCGTCTCGCAGCCGCTCAGCGTGACAAGCTCGGCGGCGATCCGCTGCCGCGCAAGATCGTTCACGGTTATCCAGCCGTCGGCGAGGCGAAGGTTTGAGAACATCGGATTGTCGACGCGAAACTGCCCGTGACACGCAAAGTGTAAGAGCGACGCGCGCGGCACGAGTCGCTCGACGGATGCTACGGTCGCCGCGCCGCCCGCGAGCAGATCGCTCCCCGCGAACGCCTTTGACAGATGCGCGGCCTCGGTCTCGGCGAGCGGTATCGCGTCGTCCGCACACCCGACAAAGAGAGCCTTTTCGCCGAGTGCCGGCCTCCGCTGCCGCTCGTCGAGCCGCATCCAGACTGCAGCGCTGGGCGCGAGGCGGAGGCTTCGGCGCTCGATAAGATATTCGCCGTCGCCGCGCCGCAGCGCCGGAAACGGGATGTAATGCAGCGACGCCGCAGGCACGACGAGCAGGTCGCGTTCGCCGAGCGCGGGCTCGAGCGGAGCAACGAGCATCTCGTAGATCTGCAAGAGCACCGCGTCGGTGCGGCGCTTGAGCTCGGGAATGAACGGCCCGAGCCCGGCCGCTCCGTAGCGGAGCGTCGAGAATTGAAATCGCAGCTTTTGCAAAAGCTCATCGACCGCCGCGAGCCCGACGCCGAGTCGAATGTGCCGCACTTTGCCCGAAGCGACGACAAAGGCCGAGACTTCGCCGGTCTCTCCGCTCGCCACGTACTCGACGAGCGCGAGATCGCGGCTGTCTAGTCTCTTTCGAAGCGCCGCGATCGAAAATCGCCGCCGCGACGAAGAGGACGTGCCCGAAACCGCGAGGCTTGCCGAACGCCTCTCGAGATCGGCGAGCTCGCGCTCGAGTTTGCGGATGTCACGCTCGAGCTTATCGTCCTGAGCGCGGTCCGAGCGGCGGTCGAGCCGCGCGTACGACCAGTTGAGCCGCTCGCGGACGGCGGCGATCTCGCTATCGAGTTCTCGCGAGCCGCGCCGTGGCGCACGCGCGTCCATCGCGTCGAGCAGCACTCGCGAGCGCGCCCTTTCGGTGATCTCGAGCGCGTCGTCGACGCGGCCCTCTTCGATCGCGATCTCGGCGAGACGCTCGATTGGCTTGAGTCGTCCGGCCACGATCGACATCCGGGCGCGTTCGACGGCGAGACCGCTCGACAGTGCTTCGACGGCGGCCGCGGCCGCCTCGAATGATCGTCTTGCGTCGTCGCGTCGACCGGCAGCGAGCTCGATCTCGCCGAGCGACGCCGCGGCCGCGGCCTCGATCGCGAGCTGGCCGTTATGCCGGGCCGAGGCGGCGAGGTGCTCGAGCTTTTTTGCCGCGGCCGAGGTTTTTCCGCGGCTGATGTCGAGCTCGCACTGCAGCCATTCGGCGGTCAGCCTTTCGCCCAGACGGCCGCCGGCGCCGAGTATCCTGCGCACCTTTCGGATCTCGGCGTCGGCCTCCTCGAGCCGGCCGGCCGTCAGGGCAAGCTCGGCCGCGCGCAGACGCGCTCGGGCCTGCCCCAGCCGGTTGCGTTCGCGGGCAAAGATCTCAGACGCCTGGGCGATCTCTCGAGCGGCGATCGTGCGCCGGCTGAGCCGAGCGGCGCTGTCGGCCGCGCGCAGGCGGGCCCGCGCCTCCTCGGCCGGGAGCCGCAGCTTTTTGAGTTTTTTTGCGAGAGGGGCGGCCAACGCAAACGCTTCGTCGAGCAGGTTGAGCTCGCCGTAAATGTCTGCGATCTCGAGCGCGGCGATCGCGGTCTGGTGCGGCATTCCGAGCTTTTCAAATTTGAGACGCGACGCCTCGAGCAGCCGCAGCGCGGCCGCATGGTCGCCGCGAAACAGCGCCAGGTTGCCCATGCTCGCCTCGATCTCGGCCTCGGTCACGGTCATCCCGGCCCGGCGTGCCGTTGCGAGCGCCAACGCAAAATACTCGTCCGCACGGCGAAAGTCGTTGAGCTCGGAATATGTATTCGCAAGTCCGTTCTCGGCCATCGCCTGCCATTCGGTCTCGCCGATCCGTTTGAATCTCTCGCGCGCCGAAAGGCAAAACCTCTCGGCTGCCCGGTGGTCCTCGCGCCGCGCCGCGATGTTGCTGAGGTTGAGTTCGATCTTGGCCGCTGCCAAATCGTCGCCGAGCCGCTCGAACGTCCGCAGAAGGCGGCGGCCGGCCCGCAGCGCCTCTGCGTATTTGCCCGGCATCGCGAGGGCGATCAGCTTCGGCACCTGCGTCTGCGCCGCGTCGCGGACCAGGCCCGCGCGTTTGAAGAGCCGGGCAGCGTCATCAAACCGATCGACCGCGCTGTCAAACGCTCCGCGTGTCAGGTCGGCGATCCCTGAGATCCATGCCGCAACCGCGTCGAGCTCGCGATCGTCAAAGCCCGCCGCGAGACTCGTCAGCGCGGCCGCAGCCCGTCGTGCCGAGGCCGGCTCGGTCGTCCAAGACGCGTAGCAAATGTCTTTTATGGCGCGGCCGACCGCCCGCGCGTATTCGACCGTTTGGATCGCGGCGGCGACCCGTCGCCGGCGGCTCTCTGACGAGGCCGCGACGAGCCGGCGAGCGAGACTCTTGTGAGGAGGAGGCATAGCTGAAGGGCAAGCGAATTATACAAAGAAAAAAGGCGAGAAGCCTCTGACAAACTTCTCGCCTTTTTTCGCTTCCTCGGTCCTCGCCACCGGATGGTCCGCAGCCGCGGCCTACCGGATGTCGAGGCCGGGGATCACGATCTCGCCGCCGTCCGCGTCGCGGACCGTAAGCTCGTAAGACGCGGCGGGGATCTTCCTGAATTCAAATTCGCTCGCGTCGCTGACCGTCGCGACCGACTCAAATCCCTCGGCCGACAGCGTGACGGTCGCGGCGCTCGAGACCGGCCCGAGTATCTGGCCCGCGAGATCGAACCGCTTTCCTTTGGCCGGCCGCACACGCAGGTCGATCGCAAACTCGTTCGCCGAAAAGAGCATCTGCCGCTCCGCCGCCGCGCCGGCCGAACGCTCGCCGAACGCGGGCCGCCGGCCGCCGAGTTCCGCGGTGAGAGTGGCGAAGATCTTGCGGATGGCCGAGCCCTGCCGGCTTTCAAGACGCGCCTCGATCGCACGCGGACGAAACAGCTCTTTAGCCCAGCTTATCGACGCCGCCGGTGCGTCCACAGAGTCGTCGGTCCGCATCAGCTCGATGATCTTTTCGAGGTTGTCTTCGGTCGGGTTGTTCATTCTTGAGAATCTCATTCTCTGATCGCTCCAACGGTACAGTGCGGGCGACCACTCAAAAAAGACACATTTTCAGCCGACGAGTATCTTGGCCAATTTTTTGAGGCACCGCGAGCGCAGGGGGCTGATGCTCGTCTCGCCGACGCCGATCTCGGCCGCGACCTCGGCGTAGCTCGCCGGCCGCTCGCTGAGATAGACCATTGTCAGAATTCGCCGGCAGCGGTCCTCGAGCTTCTTTAGTGCCGTGCGGATCAGGTGCTGCTGCTCGAGGCGCACGATGATCTCGTCGGCGAGCGGCGACGAGTCGGCGATACTCGCCATCTCGGCCTCCATCTCTTCGAGCGTGTCGGCCGGCCGCTCGAACCGGCCGCCGCGAACGGCCGCCCACGTTTTGAATTTCGCCGTCGTCACGATCCACGAACGCAGACGTTCGGGCTGCTCGATCTCGTCGAGCTTTTCAAAGAGCGTCACAAAAACGTCTTGAAAGATATCCGACGACTGCTCCTCGCCGAGCCCGGCGCGGCGCGGGATGGCGTAGATCAGACGCTGGTAGCGGTCGACCAGCTCGTTCCACGCCTGCTGGTCGCCGCGGCGGCAGGCGTGCAGGAGTTCGGCGTCCGAGCGGGCAAGTTCGCCGGCCGGGAAGACGTCGTCCTTCTGGCTCTTGTCGAGTGTGGGATCAGGGCTCACGAGGACTTGATTCTGAAATATGCGGCGGCATTTCGCAACGCGCAAGCGGCCTGCAGTGGGGCGTTGGTTTGGGCGCGAAGTGCTGTGATAAGCTTTCGTATTCGCAGCCATAAGGATTCATTAAGGCATAAAAACGAATGGACAAGTTTCTGATCCGTGGCGGGCGGCCGCTGAACGGCAAGATCGAGATTAGCGGCGCCAAGAACTCGGCCCTGCCGTGTCTCGCGGCGACGCTTCTGACGGGCGAGACCGTCATTCTTCACAACGTCCCGTACGTCAAAGACCTGATCACGCAGCGGCGGCTGCTCGAGGACCTCGGGGCGACCGTGCTGACGCCCGAATTGCGGACGCACAAGGTCAACGCAAAGAACGTCGCCGTCTTTGAAGCGCCGTACGAGCTCGTCAAAACGATGCGAGCCAGTGTGCTCGCACTCGGGCCGCTGCTCGCGCGCTTTGGTCAGGCAAAGGTGAGTTTGCCGGGCGGCTGCGCGATCGGCACGCGGCCGATCGATCTGCACCTCCGCGCCTTTGAACAGCTCGGGGCCGAGGTCTCGCTCGAGCGCGGCGACGTCGTCGCACGCGCGCCTCGGGGCCGCCTCGTCGGCTCGACGATCGAATTCGAAAAGGTAACGGTCACCGGCACCGAGAACGTAATGATGGCGGCCGCGCTCGCCGACGGCCGTTCGACGATCGTCAACGCCGCGATGGAACCCGAGATCGAGGACCTCGCCGATCTGCTCAACAAGATGGGCGCCCGCATCAAAGGCGCCGGCACGCCGCAGATCGAGATCGAAGGCGTCGAAGAGCTCGGCGGCGCCGAGCACACGATCATTCCCGATCGCATCGAGACCGGTACGTTCATGGTCGCCGCGGCGATCACCGGCGGCGAGCTCGAGATCAAGGGCTGCCGTCCCGATCATCTCGCCGCGGTGATCGACAAGCTGCGCGAGGCGGGCGTATCTATCGAGGAGCTAAACCCGAGCACTCTGCTCGTCAAGCGCGACGCCGGCGGCCTGCGGGCGAGCGACGTCACGACCGAGCCGCACCCGCGATTCCCGACCGATATGCAGGCGCAGTACATGGCGCTGATGACGCAGGCCGAAGGCACGAGCGTGATCACCGAGACGATCTTTGAAAATCGCTTTATGCACGCGTCTGAAATGAATCGAATGGGCGCCGACATTCACATCTCGCACAATCAGGCGACCGTGCGCGGAGCGACGCCGCTCACCGGAGCGCCGGTGCTCGCCTCCGACCTGCGGGCGTCGGCCTCGCTCGTCCTCGCCGGCCTCGCGGCGACCGGCGAGACGCTGATCGATCGCGTTTATCATATCGACCGCGGCTACGAAACGATCGTCCGCAAGCTGCGCTCGCTCGGCGCCGACATCGAGCGTCTTAAAGAGGACGTCACCGCGCCGCTCGAGACCGAGACGCCTACCGATTAACAAACCCCTCGCGTTTGTGATTAAATCGACTCATCGTTATGAGCACAGAAAATAGCTGTCTTTTTTGCAGGATAGCTGCGGGCGAGATCCCGTCCGACCGCGTTTACGAGGACGACGACTGCGTCGCATTCAACGACATCAGCCCACAGGCGCCGACGCACATTTTGATCGTTCCGCGCCGGCACGTCGATTCGCTCGACAAGGCCGGGCACGAGCACGAGAGCGAACTCGGACGCCTGCTCCTCGCCGCTGCCGAGATCGCGCGCCGTGACGGATTTGCCGACGCCGGCTACCGCGTCGTCATCAACACAAACGCCGATGGCGGGCAGACGGTCTTTCACCTCCACGTCCATCTGCTCGCGGGCCGGCCGTTCGTATTTCCTCCGGGATGAGCATTTCGAGATCTCACATGGCAAAGAGCGTTTACTTTTTATTGGTAATCACGGCCCTGATCTGCTCGGCCTCATCGTGCTCGAGGAAGGGCGATGACGCCGGGCAGCGGTCCGCCGCCGAGGCCGCGCAGGAGTCTGTCGATGTCGCGCAGCTCACCGACGCGGCCCAGGCGCTTGCGGCGGGCGACCGGCTCTTTGAGAATAACCGCACCGAAGAGGCGATCCAGGCCTACCTTCGCGCGGTCGAGCTCGACCCCGACCTCGCCGAAGCGTACTTCAAGCTCGGCGTCGCCTACGCTCTTATCGAAAAGGAACAGAAAGAGGCGGCGAAAGAGGACGTCAACTCCGTCGAGGGCTCGCCCGGCGACAAAACCGTGCCCGAGTCTGAAAAGGCGTTCAAAAAGGCCGTCGCCGCCTACAAGCGAATTCTCGACAAAGAGCCCGAGAACGACGTCGCCTACTACAATCTCGGCCGCGCTTATAACAAGCTCAACGAGGACCATGACGCCGCCAAGGCGCTCCGCCAGGCCGTCAAGCTCAAGCCCGAAGAGGTCGAGTACCAGATCGAGCTCGGCGCCGTTTTGATCAAGCTCGCGCAGTATCGCGAAGCCATCCCGCCGCTCAAAAAAGCTCTCGAGCTCGACCCCGAAAATTCCAAGGCGACCGAGCTGCTCGAGGACGCCGAGGCCGGCCGCAGCCGCATCGACTACGCCCGCAAGGACGCCGAGCGCGCGGCAAATTCGAATTCGAACTCGAATGCCAACTCCAAACCGGACGACGACGCCGACGACGACGAGCGCCCCTCAGCCAACGCCGACCAGTCTCCTCCAAAGTCGGCAAACACAAAACGGCCCGAGCCGCGGCCGACCGGCAAGCCGTAAATGCCGGTCAAGGTGAATCTAAAACACACACGGCCGCGGCCGCGTGTGTCAGCTTGACATTCGCTGCACGCCGAACGCACAGTTGACTCGGACGCCGATGACCGCACGATCCGACCAAACAGCTTCACTCTCGCTCGAGCGCAAGATCAAGATGCACGAGGCCCGCGAGGGCATCATCGACCGCCTCGCGCGAGACCTGCCGACGAGCATCGACCTCGAACGCTTTCTCAACGTCGTCGTCTCAGAGATCGGCCGCATGCTCGACGCCGAGCGCTGCGACCTGCTGCAGCTCAACAACGAAAAAGAACTTCGGATCAGCCACGAATGGCGTCGCAGCCCGTCGGTGCCCAAGAGCGAGGGCACGATCATCCCGATCGACCCGCGCAAGCTGGGCGAGCTTTTCGATATCACGCAGCCGATCCGGATCAACGACACTTCGGAGATCGTCGAGCCGGCGCTCAAGTTCCTCACCAAGGCGCTCGGGACGCGTTCGCTGCTGATCGTGCCGATCGCCCTCGACGGCCGAGTGCTCGGCCTGCTGGGCCTGCACGATACCAAGGACCCGCGCGTCTGGCTCGACGAGGAGGTCGCCTTTCTCGACTCGATCGCGCGGCAGCTCGCCATCGGCTACCAGTACACGACGATGTACGTCGCGCAGCAGCAGGAGTCGCGGCGAACGCAGGCGCTGCTCGCGATCGCGAATACTTTGAATTCGCACTCCGACTTTAACGAGGTCTCGTCGCGCGTGCTCGAGCAGGCGGTCGATCTCGTCGGTGCCGACTACGCCGCGCTCGGTGTGCTCGACAAGACCGGCGAAAAGATCTCGCTCGCCGCCTTCAAGACCGCCGCCGGCGTCAAACCTAGCGCGGTCTTTCAGATGATCGAGGAGCACAACAAGTCGCTCGACGTCGGACTATTTCCGGCGCTCGGCGACCTGATCCGCGACGGCAAGACGCTCAAGCTCGCCGACTCGTCGCTGCCCGAGCCGATCCGGGCCGTCTTTAACGAGCAGCTCGGCGGCAAGGCCGCTCTGGTCGCGCCGGTGCGCGTCGGCGAGAACGTTTTTGGCCTGCTCGGCTTTGTCTGGAGCGAGCGAAGCTCGTTCGAGGATCACGACGTCGCGCTCGCCGAGGGCATCGCCGATCAGATCGGCACCGCGCTCGAGCGCGATCAGCTCTCGGCCGAGGTGATGCGGCTCAAGAGCGAGCTCAGCCAGCGCCAGCACAGCGAGATCGTCGGGCAGGCGGCGTCGCTGCGACGCTCGATCGAGCTCGCCCTCAGCGTGGCCGATACGACGACGACCGTTCTGATCCAGGGCGAGAGCGGCACGGGCAAGGAGCTGCTCGCCAATCTGATCCACTACAATTCGGGCCGCGAGGGCGGGCCGTACGTCAAGATCAACTGCGGAGCGATCCCCGAGACGCTGCTCGAGTCGGAGCTCTTCGGTCACGAAAAAGGCGCTTTCACCGACGCCCGCGACCGGCGCCGCGGCCGCTTTGAAGAGGCCAACGGCGGCACGCTGTTTCTCGACGAGATCGGCGAAATGTCTCTGCAGGCGCAGGTGCGTCTGCTGCGCGTCATACAAGACGGCGAGCTGACGCGCGTCGGCGGGAGCGACGTGATCAAGACCGACGTCCGCATCATCGCGGCGTCGAATGTCGATCTCGAGCAGGCGGTCGAGACCGGCACGTTTCGCAAAGATCTTTTTTACAGATTGTCGGTCTTTCCGATCACGCTGCCGCCGCTGCGCGAGCGTGTCGAGGACATTCACCTGCTCGTGTTTCACTTTCTCGAGCGCTACACGGCCAAGTCGGGCCGATTCGTCTCGGGCATCTCAAAAGAAGCGATGCAGGCGCTCGTCAGCTACGAATGGCCGGGCAACGTCCGCGAGCTCGAGAACGCGATCGAGCGCGCCGTGATCGTCGCCTCGGGCCGCCAGATCGAGCTCGGCGATCTGCCGCCCGCGATCAGCAAGAGCGCTTTCGAGTCACACGCTCGCGCCCGGCACGAGCGCGCTGAGGCCGCGGCACGAGGCGAGTCGATCGGCATAGAGATCGAGCTGCCCGCGACGATCGACGAGATCGAACGCCGCGTCATCGAGGCGACGCTCCATTACGCCGGCGGCGACAAGTCGCGAGCCTCACGCCTGCTCAACATCGGCCGCAAGACGCTCTACCGAAAGCTGGAGAGGTACGGCCCGAGCGACCAAGGCTAGGGCAGTATCTCGTGCGCGGCCGAGGCGCTCGGCGGAATATCCCGCTGGCTCGCCGCAGTGCGGTAATTTGGCTTCGGCGGCCCGCTCTTGTATTTTTTTAGTTACAAAGCAGGTAGCGCTTATGAGTATCTCACCCGTCGATGTACAGCCGCTCGCGGTCGATGTGACCGTCACAGCCGAATTCCTTCAGGTGGCGCTTGCAGACGGCCGCGAGGTATCGGTGCCGCTCAAATGGTTTCCGCCGCTCGAGGAAGCCTCGTCAAAAGATCTCAAGAATTGGCGCCTGATCGGCGGCGGCCTCGGCATCCGCTGGGAATCGCTCGACCAGGACGTCTCGGTCGAGAGCCTGCTCCGCCTGAGATGAGACGAGATGCAAGGCGCCTTAAAGTTAATTACTAATTGTATAATTAATAATTAGTAATTAACTCTCGATAACAACTGCTCAAGTCCGATCCTTTCTCCAAAGATGCACATCATCGTCGGTACCGCCGGACACATCGATCACGGCAAGACCGCGTTGGTCAAGGCGCTGACCGGCACCGACGCCGACCGGCTGCCCGAAGAAAAGCAGCGCGGCATCACGATCGATCTCGGCTTTGCCGAATTGAGCGAGGGCGACGCTCGGATCAGCTTCATCGACGTGCCGGGCCACGAGCGCTTTGTCAAGAACATGCTCGCCGGAGCGAGCGGGATCGACGTCGTGCTGCTCGTCGTCGCGGCAGACGAGGGCGTGATGCCGCAGACGCGCGAGCACTTTGATATCTGCCGCCTGCTGCGTGTCAGGCGCGGCGTCGTCGCATTGACCAAGTCTGACCTCGTCGACGACGAGACCCTCGAGATCGCGCGCGAGGACGTCGCGGAGCTCGTCGCCGGATCGTTTCTCGAAGGAGCGCCGGTCGTGCCCGTGAGCTCGCGCACCGGTGCAGGCATCGAGCGGCTGAGAGAGGTCTTGCTCGACGCCGTGCAAAGCGCGCCGCCCCGAGCCGACGACTCTGCGGCGCGTCTGCCGATCGACCGCAGCTTTTCGGTAAAGGGTTTTGGCGCGGTCGTGACGGGCACGCTCGCCGCCGGAAAGATCGTCGAGGGCAGCGAGCTCGAACTGCTGCCGCCGGGCCGGCGCGTGCGCGTTCGCGGCGTGCAGTCGCACGGCCGCTCGGTCAGCGAGGCCGCCGCCGGTCGCCGAACGGCGGTGAATCTCGGCGGCATCGATCATCACGAGATCCACCGCGGAATGACGCTCGCCGAGCCCGGCGTGCTGCGGCCCGCGCAGATGTTTGACGCCGAGGTCGAGGTTCTAGCCGATGCGCCGCGGCCGCTGCGTACGCGTCAGCGAGTACGGGTACACATCGGCACGGCCGAGCTGCTCGCCCGCGTCGAGGTGCTCGACCCGGCATCGGCCGAGATCGCTGCGGGCGGGCGCGGCTTTGTGCAGCTGCGTCTCGAGTCGCCCGCCGTGGCGGTGACGGGCGAGAGATTCATCATCCGCAGCTACTCGCCGCAGGCGACGATCGCCGGAGGAGCGGTCCTGCGGCCGGCGAGCGAAAGGCCGAGACGAAAGGCGATGGTTTCGTACGTCGAGCTGCTGTCAAAACTCTCCGCCGCCGCCGGCGACAAGCCGACGATCGTCAAACGTCTCGTCACCGACTCGGGCGCCGGCGGCCTGACAATCGCCGACATTCGCGCGATCACCGGCTGGCGGCAAGACGTCGCGGCTGAAGCTCTCTCCAGATCGATCTCGGCTGCCGATACGCTCGACGCGAATGGCGTCCACATCGCAGCGTCAGCCTTTGACCGACTCGCCGCGGCCGCCGTCGCCGCGATCGATCGGCATCACAAACAAGATCCTCTCTCAAAAGGCCTGCCGCTCGACGCCCTGCGCGAGCGCGTTTTCAAATTTGTCCCGGCCGAGGTGCAGCGGGCCGTCGTCGCTTCGCTGGTCGAGAGCGGCAAGGCCTCGCTCGACAAGGACGCGATCCGCTCGGCCGGGCACCGCGCCGAATTATCGCCCGGCGAGACCGCTGCGATCGAGAAGCTGCGTTCGATCTTTCGCGGCGAACTCAACGTGCCAAAGCTCGACGAAGCGCTCGCCGAGGCCGCCCGCGCCGGGCGGACCGATGCGGCGACCGCGCGCAAGCTTCTCAAGATACTGACCGACACCGGCGAGATCCGGCAGGTCACGCCGGAGTTCTATTTCGCCGCCGCCGTGCTCGACGATCTTGTCCAGAAGCTGCGCCGCTTTGCCGACGCCTCCGCCGATCGCTTGATCGACGTGCCCGCCTTCAAAGATCTCGCCGGCGTCTCGCGCAAGTATGCGATCCCGCTGCTCGAGTATTTTGACCGCACAAAGGTCACCGCCCGCCGCGGCGATAAACGTTACATTCTGTAGATGCGCAAATTCTTGACAGCCGAATGGAGAGATCTCGTGATGGCAAATTACGAGGTCGACCCGTCAGTTCTGGCCCCGCTCGTGCCGATGGGCACCGTGCTCGACCTGCACGAGGGCCGCTGCTTTGTGAGCCTCGTCGCGTTTATGTTTCTGCGCACTCGCGTGCTCGGCGTGCCCGTGCCGTTCCACGTCAACTTTGGAGAGGTGAATCTGCGGTTCTACGTCCGGCGCGAGGCCGATCGCGAGGTGCGCCGCGGCGTCGTCTTTGTGAAAGAGATCGTGCCGCGATATGCGATCGCGACCGTGGCTCGCGTCGCTTACGGCGAGCCTTACGAGTGCTGGAGGATGAGCAGCCGGCGAGACGACGGGCGTATAGCGTATCGATGGGAGCGGGCTGGCTGCCGCAACTCGATCGCCATTCGCGCCGGCAAAGGCCTCGGCGTGCCGGGCGCGGATTCGCACGGCGCTTTTATCATCGAGCATTACTGGGGCTATACGCGTCGCGGGCCGGCGCGTACCGACGAATACAAGGTCGAGCATCCGAAGTGGGAACTGTTTTCGGCCGAGGAGCCGATCATCGACGTGGACTATGCCGCGACGTACGGCGAGAGGTTTGCATTCCTCGACGGCCAAAAGCCATACTCTGTGCTGCTCGCCGCAGGCTCCGAGATCGCCGTCTGCAAGGGCTCGAGAATCGTATGATCATCGGCATCGTCGCCATCGCAGAGAACTACGCCATCGGCCGCGGCGGCAAGCTGCCGTGGCACTATCCGGCCGACCTCAAATTTTTCAAACAAACGACGATGGGCCACGCGATCGTGATGGGCGCCAACACCTGGCGCTCGATCGGCCGGCCGCTGCCCGGCAGACTGAACATCGTCCTCAGCCGTTCGCTCGAGATAGAGCAGCAGCCGAATGTTGTCCTGACGCGCAGCCGCGACGAGGTGCTCGCGCTCGCTCCATTTTTGAAGGGCGATCTTTACGTGATCGGCGGGGCGAGCACGTACGAGACATTTGCCGACGCGATCGACGAATGGATAGTCACTCGCGTACCGCTCGCCGTCGACGATGCCGACGTCTTTATGCCCGACGATTTCCTCGACGGATTTTCGATCTCGGCATCGGCAGATCTCGGCGACGAATTGACGGTCGAGCGTTTCGGCCGAGCAAAGAGTTGAGATAAAATCGGCCCGCAAATTCTAACGCAGGAGGATCGTGAATATGATGGGGGGCAGGTCTTGGGACGACTGGATCGAGGAGTATTCGCACAGCCACGAGCACCCGATGAATCGGCTGACGCACAGCTTTGGCATCCCGATGATCGCGCTGTCGATCCTGCTCGTACCGGTTTGTTTTTTTGTCGGCGGGCTGTGGCAGATCGCGCTCGGGCTCTTTGTCGTCGGCTGGATACTGCAGTTCATCGGGCACTACTTCGAGGGCAAGCCGCCCGAGTTCTTCAAGGACTGGCGATTTTTGTTTGTCGGCCTGCGGTGGTGGTTCAAAAAGATCGTCGGCGTCGGAACGCCGCACAAGTAGCAGAGCTTTGAATGAATGATAGCCGGTAGCTGTTAGCTGATAGCTGACGGCTTTTTTTCTGCCTGAGAAACTCGTCTCTTTTGCCTGCCCGCAAAAGTCTTGGCATCATAGACAAAACCGATGAGCACACCAGCACGCGCCAAAAAGAACGCAAACACCGCGACCGATCTCGACCAGCTCTGCATCAACACGATCCGCACGCTTTCGCTCGACGCGATACAAAAGGCGAACTCCGGGCATCCGGGCCTGCCGCTCGGGATGGCCCCGACCGCCTACGTGCTGTGGACCAAGTTTTTGCGGCACAATCCGAAGAATCCGAGGTGGTTCAACCGCGACCGCTTTTTGCTCTCGGCCGGCCACGGCTCGATGCTGATCTACAGCCTGCTGCACCTGACGGGCTACGATCTCTCGCTCGACGAGATCAAGCGTTTTAGACAGCTGCACTCTAAGACGCCGGGCCATCCCGAAAACATTTTGACGCCCGGCGTCGAGATCACGACCGGCCCGCTTGGGCAGGGCTTTGCGAACGGCGTCGGGATGGGCATCGCGCAAAAGCACCTCGAGGCGATGTTCAACCGCAAGGGCTTTCCGGTCATCGACCACTTTATCTACTGCATCTGCTCTGACGGCGATCTGATGGAGGGCGTCAGTTACGAGGCGGCCTCGCTCGCAGGCCATCTCAAGCTCGACAACCTGATCTATCTATACGACGACAACCGCATCACGATCGACGGCTCGACCGATCTCGCTTTTACAGAGGACGTGACGAAGCGGTTCGAAGCGGCCGGCTGGGAAGTCTCGGTCGTCGAGGACGGCAACGATCTCAAGGCGATCGAGAACGCCATCCGCGCCGCGCAAAAGAGCACCGGTAAGCCGAAGCTGATCCGCGTCAAGACGATCATCGGCTTTGGAATGCCGAAGCAGGGCACGAACAAAGCGCATTCGGACGCTCCGGGCGAGGACGCCGTCAAAGAGACAAAGCGCAATCTCGGCTGGCCCGAGAACAAGCAGTTCTTTATCCCGCGTGAAGCGCTTTCGCACTTCCGCGAGGCCGTTAAGCGCGGCGCTCGGCTCGAAAAGGATTGGCTCGCGCTGGTCAAAAAGTACGAAAAGCAGTTTCCCGATCTCGCCAAGACGCTTGCCGACACGCGCCGCGGCCGCCTCGCCGACGGCTGGGAAAAGGCTTTGCCCAAATTCGACAATGTCGAGGCAAAGGCGACCCGCGCCTACAGCGGCGACGTCATCAACGCGATCGCGGCCGCGGTGCCGCAGCTCATCGGCGGCTCGGCCGATCTGACGCCGTCAAACAACACGCTGATCAAGGCGTCGGCGGACTTTCAGGCCGGTCAGTACCAGAACCGCAACATCCACTTCGGCATACGCGAGCACGCGATGGGCTCGACGATGAACGGCATGGCGCTCTACGGCAGCGTCATTCCGTACGGCGGTACGTTTCAGACATTTTCGGATTATATGCGGCCGGCGATCAGGTTGGCGGCGCTGTCGCACATTCAGGTACTCTTCGTCTTCACGCACGACTCGATCGGCCTCGGCGAAGACGGCCCGACGCACCAGTCGGTCGAGCATCTCGCTGCACTGCGTGCGATCCCGGATCTCGCCGTCATCCGTCCGGCGGACGCGCACGAGACACGTGAAGCGTGGCGTGCGGCACTCAAGCGTGAGAACGCACCGACAGCATTCGCGCTCTCGCGTCAAAAGGTCGACCTCATCGATCGCAAACGATTTGCCGATGCCCGCGGCCTGCACAAAGGCGCGTACGTTCTCGCCGAGGCCGAAGACAAGAACGGCGGTGCGACGGAACCCAAGCTCATCCTCATCGCCACCGGCTCCGAGGTCGGCCTCGCGCTGAAGGCCCGCGAGCAGCTCAACAAACAGGGCATCGCGACCCGCGTCGTCTCGATGCCGTGCTGGGAATTCTTTGACGAGCAGACGGCGAAGTACAAAGAGTCGGTCCTGCCGCGAGCGGTCAAGGCGCGTCTCGCCATCGAGGCCGGCGTGAGCTTAGGCTGGGCAAAGTACGTCGGCGACGAAGGCGACACGCTGACGGTCGACAGATTCGGCGCATCGGCGCCGGCGGAGGATGTTTTCCGCGATTACGGCTTCACGGTGGAGAATGTCGTGAAGAAGGCAAAGAAGCTGGTCTAACGTTCTTAAAAATTCCACAAGATGGACATCGCCTCCGCGAGTACGCCGTCCCTGTTGCTCGATCTACATCGCGTCAAGCGGAACGCCGCCCGCGTCCGCCAGCTCGTATCGCGAAACCGCGTCCGTCTCCGCCCGCATATCAAGACGCACAAGTGCATCGAGGTCGCGCGGATCCAGACCGAAGGGTTTGACGGCGCGATCACCGTCTCGACGCTCGAAGAGGCCCGCGCTTTTGCTAAGCACGGGTTCACCGACATCACCTATGCCGTGCCGATCGAGCGAGGAAAATTTGGAGCGGCGATCGAGATACTGAAGAGCGGCGTCAAGCTCGATCTTCTGACCGATGATGCTGAAGCTTCGCGTGAGCTCGATGAAGCGGCCGGTCGTGCGGGAGTAAAGTTTGACGTTTTTCTAAAGATCGACTCCGGCACGCATCGCGTCGGTGTCGAGCCTCACACCGAGGAGGCCGTTAAGATCCCGCGACAGATCTCCGACTCAAAGCATCTCAACTTCGCCGGCATCCTCACGCACGCCGGGCATTCGTACAACGCAAAAAGCAAACAGGAGATCCTCGACGTCGCACGCCGCGAGCGCAACGTGATGGTCGAGCACGCCGAGCGCCTGCGAGCGATGAGTATCGAAGTGCCGACGGTAAGCATCGGCTCGACGCCGACGATCTCGCTCGTCGATCACCTGTCCGGCATCGACGAGGTCAGGCCGGGCAATTACATCTTTTTTGACAACTTTCAGGCGACGCTGGGAAGCTGCGGCTTTGAGGATACGGCGCTCACCGTTTTGACGGCCGTCGTTCACAAAGACAAGCGTCGGCGAAAGCTCGTCGTCGACTCCGGAGCGATCGCGCTCTCAAAAGACCGCGGCCCGGTTGGCCTCGATCCCGGCTGCGGCTACGGCCGCGTGCTCGACCTCGACGGCATCGACACGGGAATGCGCGTCACGTCATTGTCGCAGGAGCACGGCGAGATCGAATGCCATGGCGATAACGAGCATTTTGATCGGTTAAAGGTCGGCGACCGGCTGCGCATACTCGCCAATCACTCGTGCCTCACCGCCGCGCAGCACGACCGCTACAACGTTATGGAAGACGGACGGATCGTCGACCGCTGGGAGATACATCGAGGATGGTGACGTTAAGAGACGTTCTGCTCGCCCAATTCACGGCCTGCCTTGACGAGAACGGCTGGTTCGTCGCGCTGAAGAACGCGCTTGCCGGGCTCAGCGCCTGTGAGGCCGCGTGGAAGCCTGACGGCGAAGCCGACAACTCCATTTGGGAAACTCTAAGCCATCTCAATTACTACAACGGCGCTTACCTCGAGAGGTTTCGCGGCGTGCCGCTCGAGTACGACAAGGCGGACAACGAGGAGACGTTTGAGCAGGCTGAGGACCGATCGGAAGAGAAATGGCGCGCCGAGCTCGCGCGCTTTGGCACGGTCATGAGCGGCTGGCGGGACGAGCTTCGACGAGCTGACGACGATAAGCTTTTGGAGCTCGCGCCGCCGCGCTGCGAATATCCGTGGTACGCGATCATCTCAAGTATCAACACTCACAACGCTCACCATTGCGGGCAGATCGTGCTGCTGAGAAAGCTGCAGGGCCGATGGGACCGCACGCAGGGCGTCTCGTAACGCCGACGCCTTTCACGATACCGCTTCGGTTCGACTTTGGCAGGCCGATAGCAGGCCTCAGATCTTTCTTAGTAGAGAAGCCTGATGCCGCGTCGCAGCTTTGACATGACGTCGCTGCCGGGCTGAGCATTACGCGGCTCGCTCACCGTCGTATTCACAACGATGATCGACGCGGTCCGCGCCGCCGGATCAAGGTCGATATAGCTCAAAAACCCGTTCTGGTCGCCGCCGTGGCCGACAAACGTGCGGCCGCCGCGCCTATCAAGGAAAAAGATCAGGCCGATGTCGGTCGTGAAGCCGCGGTTGCCGTTTGCGTCCGTGTCGGTCTTGAGCTGCGGCCGCCACATCTCCTCGAGCGACGAGCGCTTTAGCACGCCGTCGTAGATCTCTCGCTTGCTCGCATCGCCGATCAAAAAGTTCAGATACTTCACCATGTCTGTGAGTGGCGAATTGAGGCCGCTGTTCGAGACGGTGATGCCGGTATCGGCGTCGAATCGGCCTTCGGAACGCTTGCCGTTCTCGATGTAGTACGAGTGTGAGCGGTGCTTGAGCAGGTGATACGGCGTCGCGTCAAAGTACGAGCGGTGCATCTCGAGCGGCCTCAAAATGTTCTTGTCGACGTAGACCTCGTAATCGTCGCCGGTGAGCTTTTCGATGATGCGGCTGAGAAAGATTATCCCGGGATTTGAATAGCCGAATCGGCTGCCCGGCTTAAAAAGTATCTCGGTAAACGGCAGCATCGCGACGAGCTGCTCGTAGCGCGTCGGCTCAAAGGGCTCCCAATCTTTCCCGGCGTCCCACGGCCACGTCGGGTTCCTGAAGCCCGCCGAGTGCGTCATCAGATGGCGGACCGTGATCTCGTCCATCGAGCCGTACGCGTTGTGTACCTCGCGCAGCTCGGGCAGATACTTCGTTACGGGATCGTCGAGCTTGACGAGGCCGCGATCGCGAAGCTGCATGATCGCAATGCCGGTGAAGGGCTTTGTATTCGAAGCCCAGTGATAGATCGTGTTCTCGTCGACGGGCTGACCTTTTGCGAGATTTGCGGAGCCGTAATACTCGCTCGCGACGATCTTGTTGTCTTTGAGAAAAACAAAGCTCCCGCCGACGATACCGGCCCGTGAGAGCTCGTCGCGAAACACCGCCTTAAAGTCCGTGAACCGTTTGTCCTGAGCGTGCATCATTGCAAAAAGCGTGAGAACGAATACGAATGCGACGAGCGGTCGTGCAGCGAGCTTCATGTTGGTCTGCGGGTGTCGCCTCCGGAATAACTGAAAACTGATAAGTGAAAACTGAGAACGCCGGTGCGACGCGGCGGTGTCGATTATAACCCGCCGCGTGTGACAGGTCGTGTTTTTGGCACGCGGCGAACTATAATGTCACTTTCCATATGAGTGTTTACGAAGGACTATCCGAGAGCCAGCAGTTTGCCTGCCGCGTGATCGCCGACCATGCGCGGTCGACGGCGTTTGCGATCGCCGACGGCATCTTGCCGGGCAACGAGGGCCGCAATTACGTTTTGCGCAAGATAATGCGCCGCGCGATCTACCACGGCCGCGAGCACCTCGGATTCAAAGAACCGTTCTTTTACAAGGTCTGCGACTTTGTTATCGACCAGATGCACCAGGCTTACCCGGAACTCGAGGCGCAGCGCGAATTCATCGGCAAG
This sequence comes from Pyrinomonadaceae bacterium, assembly GCA_046313635.1. Lineage (GTDB taxonomy): Bacteria > Acidobacteriota > Blastocatellia > Pyrinomonadales > Pyrinomonadaceae > OLB17. The sequence continues at coordinate 40,707 of JBKBYA010000009.1, forward strand.
ATGGTGCGGCTCGAGGAGGAGCGGTTTGCCAACACTTTGACCGTCGGCCTGGGCAAGCTCGACGAGCTCAAAATCGCGTCCGATACGCCGGCGAACGAGCTCTTTACGAGCGTCGCCAAGCTCTACGACACCTACGGCACGCCGCGCGACCTGATCCGCGTTTATCTCGAAGAGAAGGGTCTCGTCTTTGAAGAGGACGAGTTCAATCAAAATTTCGAATCCGCGCTGCAAGAGCTGCAAAAGCAGTCCGGCATCGGCCAGACCGAGCGCAAGGCGCAGATCTCGCCGATCTATGCCGAGCTGCTCGAGCGTATCGGCGCAAACAAGTTTCACGGCTACGACACGACGCAGCTCGAGGGAGCACGCGTCGCGGCGATACTCGACGGCGACAAGCCGATCGACACGCTGAGCGAGGGCCGCCAGGCGAGCGTCATCCTTGACGAGACGCCATTTTACCCCGAATCGGGCGGTCAGGTCGGCGATACCGGAAAGATCGTTTCGGCCGAAGCGACGCTCAGAGTGTCAGACACGTACTCGCCTCTGCAGGGACTGATCATTCACAAGGTGACGGCCGAAAAAGGCTCGATCCGCGTCGGCGACGAGGTCGTCGCGACCGTCGACGCCGAAAAGCGCGACGCCACGCGGCGCAACCACACGGCCACGCACCTAGTCCACGCCGCGCTCAAAGAGGTCCTCGGCTCGCACGTCAAACAGGCCGGCTCGGTCGTCGCGCCGCAGTTTCTGCGGTTCGACTTTACGCATTACCAGCCGATGACCGCCGACGAGCTTCGCGAGGTCGAAGATCTGGTCAACCGGTACATTCTCGAGAATCATCCCGTCAACACCACGATGATGGCGATCGAAGACGCGATGCGCAGCGGCGCCGTCGCGCTCTTTGGCGAGAAGTACGGATCGGAAGTGCGCGTCTTGAGCGTCGGCGGCGGAGAATTTTCAAAAGAGCTCTGCGGCGGCACGCACGTGCGGGCGACCGGCGATATCGGCTGCTTCAAAATTACGGCTGACGAGGCTATCGCGTCCGGAGTTCGGCGCATCAGGGCGATCACGGGGCTCGACGCCTTTGAACGTTTCCGCGAGGACGAGCGGCTGATCGACAGCAGCCTCGCCGTGCTCAAGACGCAGCGAGACCAGCTGCCGAACGCGATCGAGCGGCTGCAGGACGAACTCAAGCGGACGCGTCGCGAGATCGAGGAGCTCAAACTCAAGATCGCGACCGGCGCGGCCGGCAACGGTTCGGCGGGCGGAGCCGACGAGATAACAGAGATCGCCGGCGTAAAGGTGCTGGCCAAAACGGTCGAGGGTCTCGACGCCAACGGCACGCGGCAGCTCTCCGATACCTTGCTCGCGAGGCTCAAGTCCGGCGTCGTCGTACTCGGCCGCAAGGACGACGGCAAGGTCGGCATCATCGTTCGCGTCTCGGACGATCTCACAGGCAAGGTAAAGGCCGGCAGCGTCATCAAAGAGATCGCCCCGATCGTCGGCGGTAAGGGCGGCGGCAAGCCCGACATGGCCGAGGGCGGCGGCAATTTGCCCGAAAAGCTTCCAGAAGCGATCGACGCGAGTTTGAGAATTATCGAAGATCTTCTGACCTCGTGAGAGGTTGGTAACGATGGTCTCGTTATGTGAGCACCGCGGATCTCCGGCTTGTGTCACACATGCCGGGCCCGCGGTGTTTCTCGTTGGCAGGCGGCCGATGCCCGGCACGGCGCCCCGCCGGAGCGCGATGCGAGCCTCAGCCTAGACTGCCGCGACAAATTGACTCACTCCGCTCACAAGGCGGTCCACCTCGTCGCTTGTCGTATAGACCGAGCACCCTGCACGAACAAACCCCTGCTTCGCCGCGCCGAATCTCTCGAGAACGGTGGCCGCATAAAAATTCCCGTGCGACACAAAAACGCCGCGTTCGGCGAGGAAGCGGCTCACGTCGCTCGACGCGTGATCGCCGACAGTAAAGGATACGAGCGAGGTCCGCAGAGTGTCCCAATGCGGGCCGTAGAGACGCACGCCGTCGATCGCCGAGAGGCCTTTCCACAGGCGCTCGGTGAGAGCGATGTCACGATGGTGCATCGCGGCAAAGGCGTTCGCGATCCGCTCGCGGCGCGATCCGTCAGGGCCGCCGAGCGAGGCGATAAAGTCGACGGCCGCGGCGGCCCCGACGATCGCTTCGTGACTGAGCGTGCCGGTCTCGGCGCGTTCCGGCGCGTTGTCGGGCGCGGGCCGCAGCTTTGGAAAGTCGATCGTCTCGAGCAACTCCCTACGGCCGTACATAATGCCGATGTGCGGCCCGTAAAATTTGTAGGCCGAGCAGGCGAGAAAGTCGCAGCCCAGGTCTTTCACGTCGATCAGGTTGTGCGGCGCGAAATGCACCGCGTCGACAAAGACGAGTGCCCGCGGCGCGTGCTCGCGAACGATCTCGACGACCTGCTTTACATCGGTGATCGTGCCGATGGCATTCGACGCCGCGCCGACGGCGACAAGTCTCGTGCGCTCATTCAGCAGTGTGGGAAGCTTGTCGAGCTCGAGCCGGCAGGTCTCGGTGCTCATCGGCAAGGTGACGAGCCTCATGCCGCGGTCCTTTACGAGCGAGGCCCACGTGTCGACATTTGCGTGGTGATCGAGCTCGGTAACGACGATCTCGTCGCCCCCCTCAAATCGCCGCCCGAGAGAGCGTGCGAGATGAAACGCGAGCGTCGTCATATTTTGCCCAAATACGACCTCGTCCGCCGCGCAGTTAAAAAAGTCGGCAAAGGCCGCGCGCGACTCCGCGATCAAACGGTCGGTCTCGTCACTTGTCGGGTAGCCCCAATGCGTGTTGGCGTTGTGGTTAAAGAGATAGTCGTTCATCAGCTCGACAACGACGCGCGGCACCTGCGTGCCGCCGGGCCCGTCAAAGTACGCGACCGGTGAGCCGTTGTGCACGCGCCGAAGCGCCGGAAAGTGCGAGCGGATCTCTTCTGTCGAGATCGATGTGTCTGGTCGCGGCTGCATAAAAATGGGTAAAGCGAACGCTTACGATCACTTTACCCGAATGGAGGTGCGCCTGAAAAAGGTGCGGCGTTACGCCGATGCCGAGACGCCGCGCGGGGCGATCGAGATCGAGATCTCGTCGGCCTCGGAGGCGCCCTCATCCGTCCCGCTCTGGATGGTCACGAGCGCGACCGACGCGACGACAAATCCCGCGCCGACGATCATCTGTCCCGTCAGCGTCTCGCCGGCGACGAGCCAGCCGAGGATCACCGCGACGACCGGATTGACGTAGGCGTACGTCGCCACCATCGACGGCCGCGCGTTCTTGAGCAGCCAGCTGTACGCCGTAAAGCCGATCAGCGAGCCAAAGATGAGCAGGTAAACAAGCGCGAACCACGAGTTGGCCGACACCTGCTCGAGAGAGAAGCCCGACCATTCGCCCTTCGGCACGCTCGCGAGCATCAGTACCGCTCCGCCAGAGAGCATCTGCATCCCGGCCGTAAGCAGCGACGACTTGGGCACAGGCGCCTTGAGGCCGTAGATCGAGCCCGCGGCCCACGACAGCGTCGCGATCATGATCGCCAAGACCGCAGCGTACTGATAGAAGGTCCCGGCCTCCGCGTGGCCGCCGGCCTGCCCGCCGACGAGCAGGACAACGCCGATAAATCCGATCGCCAGTCCGGCGACGACGCGGCGCGACGGCCGGCCGTGCCGCAGCCACAGCCAGCTCAGAATGACGATCCAAAACGGCTCGGTCGCGACAAGCAGCGCCGCGAGACTTGACGAAATATACTTTTCGGCAAAGACGACTCCGCCGTTGCCGCCGAGCAGCAGCAGCGTGCCGACGATCAGGCTCGTCCGCCATTGCCGCCACGTCGGCATCTCAAAGTCCTTTGACCTGAGCGCGATGAGAAACAGCACGGCGCCCGCAAACGTAAAGCGCATTCCAGCCATGATGAATGGCGGCAGCGTCTCGATCGCGTACTTGATCGCGAGATACGTCGAGCCCCAAAAAATGTAAACGGCCGCGAAGGCCGCGATCAGGACCGCAAGACTGCGGCGGTCCGTGGCTTTCAATGTTCCCAAGCTCATCTCACTTACCTCTGCCCTTGGCCTTTACTTTCTTTTTGCCGCGGCCGTCGTCGATCGGAACGAGCGTTCCTTCTTTAAATGTCTTGAGCACGACCGTCGTCCTTGTATTCAGCACGTTCGGTATCGCTTTGATGCGCTCTCTCAGCAGCCGGCCGAGCGAGTCGGTGTCGCACGTTCGGACCTTGATATAAAAGCAATCGTCGCCCGCCACCTCGTGCACCTCCTGCACCTCGTCGATCGCGGCGAGCTGCTCGCCCACGCCCTCGCCGCACTCGCTCGTTCGGACGGCGATCAGCGCCGTCAGTCCGAGGTCGAGCGAACGTGCGTCGATGTCGGCCGAGTAGCCGCGGATGACGCCGCGCTCCTCGAGCTTTCTGATCCGCTCGAGCACGGCCGACGGGGCCAGGCCGACCTGCCGGGCGATCTCGGCGTTGGCCGTCCGCCCGTCGTGCTGAAGGATGTTTAGGATCGTCCTGTCCGTTGCGTCAATCATTCGGTTATACTCGACCATGACAGAATAAACGTCAGATATCTGGTTGTCAATAAGAATTTTCGTCGGCCGTTCGACGCTCTCGGCGGACTAGGCCGCCCGGTGCTTTCGGCGTTATCATCACCGTATATGAACGCGGTTTTGTCCGGTCAAATGGTTCACGACGAGCTCGGCGAGATCGTCTCGTACGATCCCGCGACAGGCGTCGAGATCGGCCGCGTGCCGCAGACGTCGGCCGAAGATGTGCGTGCCGCCGTCGAGCGTTCGCGCGAGGTCTTTGCCGTTTGGAAGACGACGAGCTTTGCCGACCGCCGCCGCCTCGTGATGCGTGCGCGCGAGGTGATACTGGCCCAGCTCGACGACATCGCTCGTTTGATCTCGGCCGAATCGGGCAAGCCCTTGGGCGAGGCGATCGCGATGGAGATCGCTCCGGTGCTCGACCTGATGCAGCACTTCGCGCGGCGGAGCGAGCGGCTTCTGCGGCCGCGGCGGCGCGGCATCGGGCTCTACTCGACGCTCGGCCGCTCGTCAAAGATCGTCTACCAGCCGCTCGGCGTCGTCGCGATCATCCCGGCGTGGAACTACCCTTTCTCGATCCCGCTCGGCGAAGCGGCGATGGCGCTGATGGCCGGCAATTCGGTCGTCATCAAGCCGTCAGAGCTGACGCCGCTCGTCGGCCTTTTGATCGGCGAGATCTTTGCAAAGGCAGGAGCACCCGATGATCTGGTGCAGATCGTCACCGGCGACGGCCGCGCAGGCGCGGCGCTCGTCGACGCGGCGCCCGACAAGATCATGTTCACCGGCTCGGTCGCGACCGGCAAAAAGATCGCCGAGGCCGCGGCAAAGAACCTCACGCCCGTCGTGCTCGAGCTCGGCGGCAAGGACGCGATGATCGTCTTTGAAGACGCAAATCTCGAGCTCGCGGCCGACGCCGCCGTGTGGGGCGCGTTCTGCAACGCCGGGCAGTCGTGCTCGTCGGTCGAGCGGCTCTACGTGCAGGAGTCTGTCGCCGAAAAACTCACTTCGCTCATCGTCGAAAAAACAAAGCGTCTCACCATCGGCCGCGGCGACCGCGAGGACGTCTCGATCGGCGCGATGTCGTCCGAACGGCAGATAAAGATCGTCGAGGACCACGTCGAGGACTTTCGCCGCGCGGGAGCGAAAATTCTCACCGGCGGAAAAAGGAACGCGGACGCCCTCGTCCGCATGAGTGCGGAGCACGAAGTCGGCGGCGGCGGGGAAGCGAGCGGATCAGGGGACGAGACTTCGCGTCCGAAGACGGACGCTCATGCGGACGGGGGCGTCCGCGTTCCTTCATTGTTCTACGAGCCGACGGTGATCGCAGGAGCGACGAACGAGATGCGCGCGATGCGCGAGGAGACGTTTGGGCCGACGCTGCCGATCGCCACATTCAAGACCGAGGACGAGGCGATCGCGCTGGCGAACGACTCGGAATTTGGCCTCACCGCAAGCGTCTGGACGCGTGACATCGCGAGAGGCGAGCGAGTCGCCCGGCGGATCGAGGCCGGCTCGGTCTGCGTCAACGAGGTCCTCTACACCCACGGCATCGGCCAGACGCCGTGGGGCGGATTCAAAAATTCGGGCCGCGGCCGCACGCACGGCGTCGAGGGCCTGATGGAGCTCGTCCAGCCGCAGCACATCCACGTCAATCGCCTCGCTGTCTTGCCGAATGCGTGGTGGATGCCCTACTCTGCGACGGCCGTCGAAACGTTTCGCGGTTTTGCGCGTCACTTTGCGACGGGCTCTCTGCGGCGGACGTCGCTTCTATTGCCGCAGCTGGCGCGGCGCATCAATGAGTTGAGAAAGAATTCAAGATCGGATCGACGCTGAGAGAGAAAAAACAGTCACTCGGCCGAGACAGATTCCGTTTGCTGCTCGACGGCAGAATTCTCCGGCCGGTAGGTCGGCACAAAGCGCAGCAAAAAGATGCTCACGCCCGACGCCACTAAAAAGAGGACCAACCGCACCGCGATCGACTCGACAAGCCATATCGAGACCGCGATCGTCGTCCACAGCACTGCGAGCGCCCGCGTCTTGTGCTTGAGCGTCATTCCGCGGCCCTCTCGATAGTTGCGGATGTACTCGCCAAAGACGCGGTTATCGAGCAGCCAGCCGTAAAAGCGTTCGTCGCTGCGCGAGTAAAAGTAGGCCGCCGCGAGCAGAAAGACCGTCGTCGGCATCAAAGGCAAAAAGATCCCGACGACGCCGAGGCCGACGCACATCGTGCCGAGCGTGATGAACGTAGCTTTTTTGACCCTGTTCATTTGTCGAGACCGCAGACCAGAAGACAGATTGTACCAACCAAATCCCGGCTAGACAGTTCAACGAGGCGCATCTCGATAAGTTTCCCGTAAAATAGGCCCATGCGATCACAAATGCCGGCGATCTTTTTCGGCCACGGCAATCCGATGAATGCGCTTGCCGACAACGAATGGACGCGCGGGTGGGCCGAGATCGGGCGTTCGATGCCGCGGCCGCGAGCGATACTGTGCGTCTCGGCGCACTGGTACATTCCGGGCGTCGCGGTCACGGCGATGGAGCGGCCGCGGACGATACACGATTTTGGCGGATTTCCGCGAGAGCTTTTCGAGGTCGAATATCCCGCGCCGGGCTCGCCCGAATTGGCGGCCCGAGTGGTCGAGCTTTTGGGCGGCGACGTCGTCGCCGACGACGGCCGCTGGGGCCTCGATCACGGGACGTGGGCCGTGCTCTGTCACGTCTATCCCGAGGCCGACATTCCGGTCGTGCAGCTCAGCATCGACGAGACGAAGACCGCCGAGTGGCATTACCGGTTTGCAAAGCGACTCGCTCCGCTCCGCGACGAGGGCGTGCTCGTGGTGGGGAGCGGCGACATCGTTCACAATCTTCATACGTACGCCTGGGGACGCGACGACGTGGAGCCTCTTGAATGGGCGGTGCGATTTGAGACGCTCGCCCGCGAGCTGATCGAGCGCGGCGAGCACGGGCCGCTCGTCGAATACGAATCGCTCGGCCGCGAGGCTCGGCTCTCGATACCGACGCCCGATCATTACCTGCCGCTGCTCTACGTGCTCGCGCTGCAGCGCGAGGGCGACGACATAAGTTTTCCGGTCGAGGGCTTTGACGGCGGATCGGTCTCGATGCTGAGCGTCAGGATCGGGTGAAGTGCGAATGCTCGGCGCCCTGTTTGATCACAAATGACCGCAAATTTACCGACACCAAAATTCATCCCGCTCGACTTCACGCTTTTGACGCCCGACGACCAGCTGCGCCGGGCTGACGCGTTTCTCGATCTGATGACGCGCCGCCGCACGGTGCGTGAATATTCCGGCCGCGATGTGCCGATCGAGCTGATCGAACGCGCGATCGCGACCGCCGGCACCGCGCCGTCGGGCGCGAACATGCAGCCGTGGCGATTCGTCGTCGTGCGCGACGCGGAGGTCAAAAAGAAGATCCGCGAGGCCGCCGAGCGCGAAGAGTACGAGAGCTATCACGGGCGTATGAGCGAGAAGTGGCTGCGGCGCCTCGCGGTGCTCGGCACCGACGAGCACAAGCCGTTCCTCGAGATCGCGCCTTATCTGATCGTCGTCTTCAGGATCAATTCGGTCATCGACGAAGACGGTGAGACCGAGCCGACGTATTACTCGCAGGAGTCGGTCGGCATCGCCGTCGGTCTGCTGCTTGCGTCGCTGCACAACGCCGGCCTCGCGACGCTCACGCACACGCCGTCGCCGATGAGATTCCTGCAGGAGATACTCGGCCGTCCGAAGAACGAAGTGCCCTTCGTGCTGATACCGGTCGGCTACCCGGCCGACGGCGCCGAGGTGCCCGACATCGGCCGCAAGCCGCTGGCTGAAATAATGGAGATCGTTTGAACTCGATAATAGTTCGTGGTACCGAGGAAGTTCGAGCAGTGTCGTTAACAGTCGCGCCGGTTTGTTCTAAAGCATAGCCACACACTTTAGGGCGTGGTCGACGGCGTACGTATCGTTCCCAGCGCGTTTCAACGGGTTTACGAGCCCGCCGTGTACGAAGGGCGTTGAAACGCCCTTTGATCTCTTTGCGCTGCCCCGACCCCGCCGTGAACGGCGGGGCTATGCTAAGACAAGCTCGACCGCCGATGATGAACAGCGATAAGCGTCAGCTCCGGCCAGATCCAAAAACCAAAAACCAAAAACAAAAAACAAAAAACAAAAGAGGCCGCCCTTTCAGACAGCCTCTCATTCATTGACGATGACAGTTCTAGGGCTTGACCTCGTAGTCCGGCCAGCACGATGTCGGGTTGAGGTACTGGTAGAGCAGCTCGAGGGCCTGTCGGTTGACCGTGCTGGCCGCGGCATTCGGCCCGGCCTTTTCAGGGTCGAGTATCCGCGCGATCTGATCGCGGACGGCGGCCAGATGGACCCGTGTCGGCTTATCGCTCGATCGAGCGATCGAACGCGCGATCGACGCGTCGAGCGTCTTTAGCTCTGCTCGATAGAACGCCTTTTCGTCGCCGCTCGAGATGAACATCGCCGCCAGCTCCGCCGGAAATCCCGCCGGCAGCGTCGGCGCCGCCCCGTTGAGTTTGTTGTTGGCGATGTCGAGGTACGAACGCTGCAGATTACGCCGGTACGCGTCGATCGAAACGCTCGGCGACTCGAGCTCGGTCCACACGCCGCGTCTCACGTCGGCCAGAAAGTCCGCAGCCGGATACGCTGCGTTCCCGTCCAACGCGTTCTGCTCGATCAGCCGCGCAAATCGCGAGCTCGACAACAGGTTGTTGAGGATGCTCGTCTGCGCGTTGCGGACGCGGTTGAGCGCTCCGACCGCCTCGATGCGGCGAAGGATCTCTTTATCGATCGCCCAAGTCGGCGTGGCAAAGGCGTTCTCGCCGAGGAATCGCACGGCCTCGGCCTGACGCGCCCGCGGGATTAGCGTGAACCGCACGCCGCTCTGCCCGATGTGCTTCTGCTGCGAGTTAAATCCGCCGACGATCGCGGCGACGTGATTCATCTCTAGCGTCCACTGCCCGAGCATTCGGCCGTAGAGTTCCTGGAGATCGTCGTACGGCAGACCTTTTTCGTTGGTCGTCGCGGGCACGAGCATCTTGGCGACGCGCTTGAGATTGAGCAGGCCGAGCGCGGTCGACTTGACGGCATCGGCATCGCCGACGGCCTCGGTCAGCTCGCCGGGGTCGGCGCCCGCCGAGCCGTCCGTCGAGAAGCGATACCAAGGCGTGGTGTCCTGCTCGCGGGCCCACGCGTCGAGCGTCGCGCGCTCGGCATCGGGCGTACGAGCGTTCTCGATCGGCTTGTAGCCCCACGCCGTCGCCCAGATGTCGTACGGTCCGATGCCGGGAATGAGGTCTTTGGGGTCGACGTTGTCCTCGGGCTGCACGACGTAATTGAACCGCGAGTAGTCCATCAGCGTCGGCGTGTGGCCCATCTTTTTAAGCCATGCGGCGTCGCGGATCTTTTCCTGCGGGTACATCGAGCTCGCCTTCATATTGTGCTGGAAGCCGAGCGTGTGGCCTACCTCGTGTGCGACGACGTACTCGACCAACTCGCCCATCAGATCGTCGGGCATCGGCAGCTTTGCGACGCGCTTGTCGAGCGGGCCGACCTGCAGGAAGTACCAGGCTCGCTGCAGGTTCATGATGTTGTGATACATCTGAATGTCGGACTCGAGGATCTCGCCGGTGCGCGGGTCGTTGATGTGCGGGCCCGAAGCGTTCTCGATCGTCGACGGCAGCCAGCGTATCACCGAGTAGCGTGCGTCCTCGGGGCTGAAGTCCGGATCCTGCTTCGCGGTCGGGGCCATCTTTGCGACGATGGCGTTCTTAAAGCCCGCGGCCTCAAACGCCTTTTGCCACTTTTCGACGCCGCGTTTGACGTACGGCACGAGCCAGGTCGGCGTTGCCGGATCGACGTAGTACGTGATCGGCTTTACCGGCTCGGACAGCTCTGCATTCGGATCTTTTTTCTCGAGACGCCAGCGCGTGATGTAGCGGCGCTCGGTCGCCTTTTGCTCCGGGCGGCCGTAGTCCATCTGCGCGACCGAAAAATACCCGACACGCTCGTCAAACAGACGCGGCATCATCGGATCCTCGGGCAGCTTGACCATGCTGTGGTGGAGCACGACCGTCGCGCTGCCGGGATTCATTCCCGCCGGGCCGAAGGGGCTCGTCGGGCCGCTCGGAGCGCCGGCCGGCGAGACCATCCGCGTGTAGGTGTGCGTCGCCTCGGCCTCGATATTCTCGGGGAAAGGCGAGATGCGCTCGATGAACGAGCGGGTCGCGTCGAGCGTCGTCGCGTTGAGCCGCTGCCGTGCGCTGAACTCAAAAATGTCGGTCGTAAAGAGCCTCGTCACCTCGATCACGGCGGAGTCGTTCGGCCCCCAGGCGGCGACCGGGAAAGACATCAGGATCGTGTCGTTGTTTGCGGCCTGCACGGCCTGCGAGATCGGCAGCCGCGGGTCGGCGACGACGCTGTAATTCACGTTTCGCAGATTTATGCGGTTGTCGCTGCGCTCCCAGCGTACGACGCGCCGGCCGAGCGCCTGCCCGCCGTAGCCGACGCCGAGCGTTGTGCGCGCGATCTGCGTCACCCAGAGAAACTGCTTGTCGAGCTCGCCCTTGGGTATCTCGTAATAGTACTTGTCCTTGACCTTGTGGACGGTAAAGATGCCGGGCTTTGACTTGGCGTCCTTGGTGATGACCTTGTCGTAGGGCTGCGGGTCCTGCGATGGCGGCGTAAGTCCCGGCCGCGGGCCGGCCGCTCCGGGTGTTTCCTGCGGTGTCGGCGGGTCTTGCCCAAAGGCCGCGACCGACACGGTTAAGACGACGAGAAGCAGCAGCACGGCCGCCTTCGCAAACCTGATCATTCTAAGAGTCCTCCTAACGGATAAAATGGCGTTGAATTTTTGCCGACGATCTCGGCCCCGGTGAATGTGCGGCAATGATACTCTTCTCCCGCAAATTCGAAAAGTAAAGAATTGTCAATTAGGGCCCGTCAGCAGACCACCCAGCAGACCGATCGTCCCGCCGGCGAGCACGACAAAAAGAACGTCGATCTTGAATCTGTAAAGCGCCGCGAATGCCGCGACCGTCAACACAGCGGCGAACCAGTCGATGCCTCCATTCAGCCCCGACGGCAAAATGACCGCGCCGCCAAAGACGAGAGCGAGATTTAGAATGACGCCGACCACGGCCGCGGTGACGCCCGAGAGAGCTCCGGTCAAACTCTTGCTGCCGCGAAGCAACTCGATGTACGGCGCCCCGACAAAGATAAAAATGAAGCACGGCAAAAAGGTCGCGTACGTCGCGACCAGCGCTCCCACGACGGCGCTTGCCGTCGGGCTCAGGTCGCCGGGATGATTCCATGCCGCCATGAACCCGACAAACTGCAGCACCATGATCAGCGGCCCGGGCGTCGTCTCGGCCAGTGCGAGGCCGTCGACGGCCTGAGTGCTCGTGATCCATTGATACGGCGGCGTCGTGAGAGCCTGCGTGACGTATGCGAGCACGGCGTACGCGCCGCCAAAGGTGACGAAAGCGGCCTTGGTGAAAAATAGATATTCGTCGGCGTGAAGGCTCGCCGTCCCGCGCGACCATGCGATCGTCGCAAAGGGCAGCAGCCACAACGCCGCGCCGACGGCGATCACCTTAAGGACCCGACCGCGCCGCGGAAGCGTGTGCGGCGGCGGCGGCGAATGATCGTCGATCACGAGCGGAGGTTGATCGCCGCTGTGCACAGACCGTTCGTTGCCGGCCTTTGTCTCGTTCATGGGCGCAAATTCAGCCGGAAAGGATCGCGCTCCCGCAAGGCCGACGATCGCCGCCGCAAGCACGATCAGCGGAAAGGGCACGTGCAAAAAATAGATCGCGACAAAGCCCGCAGCGGCGATCGCGAAGTGCACCCAACGCCTCAGCGCGCGGCCGCCGATCTTGATGAGAGCCTCGACCACGATGGCGACGACGACCGGCTTGAATCCCGCGAGCACGCCGGCGACGACCGGCACGCTGCCGTATTTCGCGTACGTCCACGAAAGGGCGAGCAGGACAAAGATCGAGGGAATGACAAAGAACGCGCCCGCGACAATGCCGCCCCACGTGCGATGCATCAGCCAGCCGATGTAGATCGCGAGCTGCTGCGCCTCGGGGCCAGGCAGGAGCATGCAGTAGTTCAGCGCGTGCAGAAATCTCTCGTCGCTCAGCCAACGCCGCCGCTCGACAAGCTCGCGATGCATCATCGCGATCTGCCCGGCCGGCCCGCCAAACGAGATGAAGCCGAGCTTCAGCCAAAAGCGAAAGGCCTCGCCAAAGCTGACCGTGCGCTTTTGCTCGGCTGTATCGCGATCGGGCATTAGCTACACCTTGAACTCAGCGACGACCGGCGTGTGGTCGGACGGGCGCTCCCAGCCGCGAGGCTCTCGATCGATCCAGCAGCCGGTGCATTTCTGGGCGAGCGAGGGCGAGGTCCAGATGTGGTCGATGCGTAGGCCGCGGTTCTTTGGAAATGCGAATTCGCGATAGTCCCACCACGAAAATTCTTTTACGTCGCCGTTCATTTGGCGAAAGACGTCGACAAAGCCCCACTGCTTGACGTGGTGTATCGCCGCGCGCTCGGGCTTTGAAAAATGGATCTTGCCCTCCCAAAGCGCGGGGTTCCAGACGTCGAGCGGGTCGGGCGCGACGTTAAAATCGCCGCACAGCAGTACGTCCGACTCCTTATCGCACGATTCGTCAAAAAAGCGCCTAAGCCGCTGCAGCCAGTCGAGCTTGAATCGGAACTTGTCGCTCCACAGCTCTGTGCCGTTGGGCACGTACGTGTTGACGATGCGGACGCCGTTTATCGTTGCGGCGATCAGGCGCTTTTGCGAGTCTTCGTGATCGTCGTCCGGAAAGTTCTTTTGCACGTCGTGCGGCTCGTGCCGTGTGATGATCGCGACGCCGTTGTAAGACTTTTGCCCGTAAAAAGCCGAGAAGTAGCCCGCGTCGTGCAGCGCCTGATAGGGAAAATTCTCGTCGACGCATTTCGTCTCCTGCAGACAGACGACATCCGGCCCGGCCTCGCCGAGCCATCTGAGCAAATGTTCGAGCCGAGCGTTGATGGAGTTGACGTTCCAGGTAGCGATCTTCATCCCGATAAGTTTATTACACCCCCAAGTCAGAACCGCCCCGCGTGAGCGGGCGGGATGTCAGAACCGCCCCGCGTGAGCGGGCGGGCTCATTGACCCTCGGCGACGAATTGCCCGCCAAACCGGCGAAAACGCGCGTAAGGAAGAAAGAACTTTAACCGCGGATAAACGCAGACGGGCGCGGATCGGCAGAGATAAAAATCGATTTCTCTTATCCGCGCCATCCGCGTAGATCCGCGGCAAAAAATGACGACGCGCTAAGAGCCCGCCCGCTCACGCGAGGCGGTTCTGACTTGTACGTCTGCGTGTGCGGTCGCGACTCGTATTTCTCTCCCAGAAAACACCGTCGGCAAAGCCCTGGATCGAGCGGTCGGTCTCTGCCAGCTCGAGGCGCTTGAGGGCGAGCAGGCAGTACTCCTCGTCCGACTCGATCGCGACAAAGCGGCGGCCGAGCTTTTTTGCGACGACGGCGGTCGTGCCGCTGCCGGCAAAGGGATCGAGGACGAGATCGCCTTCGTTCGTGCTCGCGAGGATGATCTTGGCGAGGAGCTTTTCGGGCTTCTGCGTCGGGTGGTCGGTATTCTCCGGCATCGACCAAAAGGGCACGCTGATGTCGGTCCAGATGTTTGACGGGTGCGTGTCGCGAAAGTTGCCGTCCTCGCCCTCGTCCCAGTCTTTAGGCCGGCCGTTCACGCGATACGGAGCGATGACGCGGCGGCGCTGCTTGACCGCGTCGAGGTTAAAGACGTACTCGTCAGAGACGGTAAAGAACCAGATGTCCTCGGCCGCGTTCTTCCAGTTCGCTTTTGCGCCGCGGCCCTTTTCGCGTTCCCAGGTGATGCGGTTCCGGAGTTTGAAATATCTCGACCCGGCGCGCTCGATCGCCGAGCTCGAGCGCCAGTCGCCGCAGATGTAAACGCTCGCCGTCGGTTTAAGCAGCGGCCCGCAGAGCGACAGCCACGAGTCGAGCCACGCCTCGTACTCGTCAACTGTTGAACGTTTGAAACTCTCCTTGCCGAAATTCTTCGTCAGGTTGTAAGGCGGATCGGCAAACAATAGATCAAACGAACTCTTCGGCAGCCGCGGCAGCAAAGCGAAGGCGTCGCCACGGATGACGCCGCCCGGCTCGAACGGCGGCCGGCTCCGGTCGGCGAGCAGCGTCCGCAGCCGCTCGACGTCGCCGGCTTCAACGACGAGCGTCCGATTGCGTCCGCCACGCGGCTTTTTATTGTCGGTCGGCGATGACATGGCGGCCTTTCAAAGGTGATAGATCTCGATCCAATTGCCGCACGTGTCGTCGAAGGTCGCGACCGTGGCCGGACCCATTTGGACGGGCTCGTGACGAAATTCGACGCCGAGCTCGAGCAGCCGCTCATATTCGGCCTGCACATCGTCGACAAAAAATCCTCTGGCCGCGATGCCCGCCATGTATAACTCGTTCTGAAAGGTACGGGACGGCGGGAAGTTTGTCGGCTCCAGCAGGAGCTCGGCCTCGTCGCGGGCATTCGGCGAGACCACGGTCAGCCAGTTGAAGTTGCCCATCGGGACGTCCATTTTGATCTCAAATCCCAGAACTCGTGTGTAAAAATCGCGCGCTTTTTCCTGGTCGTCGACCATTACGCTCGACAGTTTTATCTTCATAATCCCTCCGGATCGGGCGCGGCGACGTGGTCAAGGCCGTCGGTCCGCGTCCTCCGAAAAGACCGATTGTTTCACACCGCAGAGGCCCGCCCAAAGCCGTTCTCCCGCGCGGGCTTACGGTCTAGGTGCCTGCCTTGACCCTCAAAATAGCGCGTGATAGCCTTGTATATTTCGAGCGGCGGACGATTTTTAGACTGTTATTTATTCATAAAACTTTAAATTAAGCTATGCAATTCGTGGCATTTGCCGAGTCGATCCAGCTCTTTCCGGACGGCACTCTATTCATCCACATCGGGCTGATCCTGCTGATGATCTGGGTCTTGAACCGCACGCTGTTCAAGCCGATCAATCAGGTGATCGCCGAGCGCGAAAAGAGTAAAGGCGGCCATTCGTCCGAGGCGGCCGAGATGCTCGCGCAGGCTAACGAGAAAGAGGCCGCATACAACCGCGAGCTTCTCGAGGCGCGGAGCCGCGGCTACGAGATCATCGAGACCGAGATCAAGCAGGCATCTGCGCTCAAAGAGCAGAAATTGAACGAGGCCAGGTCTGAGGTCGCGGCGCGGGTCTCGGGCGAAAAGCAGGACCTGGAGCGGCAGGCCGAGGCGGCAAAGGCGGCCGCGGCGGCCGAGGCCGACCGGCTCGCCGACGTGATCGCCGCGACGGTGATCAAGGCATAAGATCTCGCGAACGACATTTATCGGTATGTCAGCTTTAACATTCGGCTTGAATCTAATATTCCTCGCGGAGGCGGGCCACGGCGGATTTTACGACCAGTATCTCAACATCCCCGGTTTTGAGCTTTGGAAGTTCATTAACCTGACGATATTCGTCGCCTTTTTGATCTGGATCTTGAAGCGTCCGCTCAGCGAGGCATTCAAGGCAAAGCGCGAGGCGATAAGGGCCGACCTCATCCGAGCCGAAGAGGAGCGCCAGGCCGCGCTCGCTCGATTGACGGCCGTCGAGGCAAAGCTTGCCCAGCTCGAGCGCGAAAAGTCGCAGATCCTCGAGCGTGCCAAGGCCGAGGCCGAGGCCGACCGCACACGTCTGCTCGAGCAGACCGAGGCCGAGATCCGGCGACTCCGCGAGCAGGCCGAGGCCGAGATCGCGCGGATGGCGCAGCGGACGCGTGCCGAGCTGAAGCGATTCGCCGCCGAGGAGAGCATCAGGCTCGCCGAGCAGACGCTTCGCTCGCGAATGGATGTCGAGGCCGATTCGCGGCTCGTCAAGGCGAGCATTCAGGAGATCGGAGGGCTTAACTGACGATGAGCATCGAAACTATCGCACGCCGATACGGCTCGGCACTTGCCGATGTCGTGCTCAAGACCGGCGAGACCGAGACGGTCAGCGCCGAGCTGCTTCAGTGGGAAGCGATGCTCAGCGCAAATGCCGAGCTCTCGACCGTCTTTGCAAATCCCGCGATACAGCATCAGAGCAAGGAACGCGTGCTCGAGGATCTGATCGAGCGTGCAAAGCCGTTGCGCACGACCGCAAACTTTCTGCGTGTGCTGCTTCGGAATGGCCGCCTGACCGAGCTGCCGCACATCAACCGCCGCTTCGCGGCCGAGATCGAGGAGCGTCGCGGCATCGTCGCCGCCGAGGTCACATCGGCCCGCGAGCTTCGCGATGACGAGCGCGGCGAGTTAAAGAGCAATCTCGAAAAGCTCACCGGCCGACAGGTGAAGCTCAATTTTCAGATCGATAACGATCTTATTGGCGGTGTCGTCGCACGCATCGGGTCGACCGTTTACGACGGCTCGGTAAAGACGAAGTTAGAGAATTTAAGACAAGAACTGATCGGAAGTTAGTTTTTGGTTTTTTGTACTTGGCTCTTGTCCGATCGTCAGTACCGGACCGCAAGGCAAATGACAAAGGACCAAGGGCAGAGGACGAAAAACAAAAGACCAAAGACCATTAACAAAACAATGGAAGCAATCAAAGCCAACGAAATCAACGAAATCATTCGTGCTCAGATCGAGAATTTCGATACGAGCATGACCGTCGCCGAGGTCGGCACCGTGATCAAGGTCGGCGACGGGATCGCCGAGATCTACGGTCTCGAAAAGGTCATGGCGGGCGAGCTGCTCGAGTTTCCGCACAACGTCCGCGGCCTCGCGCTCAATCTCGAGGAGGACAAGGTAGGCTGCGTGCTCTTTGGTGAGTTCGAAAAGATCAAAGAGGGCGACGAGGTCAAGCGTACCCGCCGCATCATGAGCGTGCCTGTCGGCGACGCCCTGATCGGCCGCGTCGTGGACGCTCTCGGCAACCCGATCGACGGCAAGGGCGAGATCGTGACCAGCACATTCAACCCGGTCGAGCGTATCGCTCCCGGCATCATCGACCGCCAGCCCGTCAAAGAGCCGCTGCAGACCGGATTAAAGGCGATCGACTCGATGGTGCCGATCGGCCGCGGCCAGCGCGAGCTGATCATCGGCGACCGCCAGACCGGTAAGACGGCCGTCGCGATCGACACGATCATCAACCAGAAGGGCAAGGACGTGATCTGCGTCTACGTCGCCATCGGGCAAAAGGCCTCGACCGTCGCTCAGGTGGTAAAGAAGCTCGAGGACTACGGCGCGATGGACTACACGATCGTCGTTTCGGCGACGGCGTCTGACCCCGCGGCGATGCAGTTCCTGGCCCCGTACGCCGGGTGCGCGATGGGCGAGTACTTTCGCGACAACGGCCGGCACGCGCTGACCGTATACGACGATCTGTCAAAGCAGGCCGCCGCGTACCGCGAGATCTCGCTGCTGCTCCGCCGGCCGCCGGGCCGCGAGGCTTATCCGGGAGACGTTTTTTATCTCCACTCGCGTCTGCTCGAGCGTGCCGCAAAGATGTCGGACGCAAAGGGCAGCGGCTCGCTGACGAGCCTGCCGATCATCGAGACGCAGGCCGGCGACATCTCGGCCTACATTCCGACAAACGTCATCTCGATCACCGACGGCCAGATCTTTCTCGAGGCAGACCTCTTCAACTCGGGTGTGCGGCCGGCGATCAACGTCGGCAACTCGGTCAGCCGCGTCGGCGGTTCGGCGCAGATCAAGGCGATGAAGCAGGTCGCCGGTACGCTGCGTATCGAGCTTGCACAGTTTCGCGAGCTGGCGGCATTCGCACAGTTCGGTTCTGACCTCGATAAGGCGACGCAGAATCAGCTCGAGCGCGGCCGCCGCCTGACCGAGATCCTCAAGCAGCCGCAGTACCAGCCGATGGAGGTCGAAAAGCAGGTCTTGATCATCTGGACCGTGACCAACGGCCTTGCGGACGATATCCAGGTCGCCGACCTCCGCCGCTTTGAAGAAGAGCTGATGAAGTTTGTCGAGTCGTCGCACCCGGGCGTGCTCAACACGCTCCGCGAAAAGAAGGCGATCGACGACGATCTCAAGTCGGCACTGCGAGAGGCGGTACAGGACTTTAAGTCGACCCGCTGGGAAGCGACGAGAGGAGCGGCAGCATAGTTGCCGATTGTTATCCCAACGGTGGTGCGTTCAGTGCAACTTTGGATTGACTCTCGCTTTTCCTCGGACTAGCATTGTTGGCATGAAGAGGGAAACGCGAATCAACGTCCGGACCACCGATCAGATCAAGCGGGAGCTCAAGGTCACCGCCCGACTCCGTGGGCTGACCGAGTCATCGTTGGTGAATTCATTGGTCGTACGAGCGATCCGAGAGGAGAAGCAGGTTTCTCCTGAGGCCTTTGAGAATATCGGAGACGCCAAACGGCGAGGGCCGAATATCGGCGAACAGACTCCGGCGGAAGAGAAGGTTCCTGACTGGCAGCAAGGAATACGCAAAGCGAGAGGGATGTGGAAGGGACGAGACGACCTTCCTGATCTGGGGCAATTGCGAAAGGAGTCAGATCGAAGCGATCGGTGGGACATTGACTGATGGAAAGCAGTGGCGTCCTCATCGACACCGACGTGCTGATCGACTACTTGCGTGATCACGCTAAAGCCGTCGAATACCTGCAATCGCTTTCGGAGCCGCCTGCAGTCTCGGCGTTAACGATCGCGGAACTATATTCAGGCGTTAGAGAAGGTCGAGAAAAAAAATTCTTGGACGAGTTCGCGAACACGCTGAACGTGATCGATGTTAGTGACGAGATCGCGAGACTGGGCGGATTGTTCAGGCGGAATTATTTTAAGAGTCACGGGGTCGGGATCAACGACGCGATAATTGCCGCCACGGCAGAACTCGAAGATCGAATCCTCGTGACCTTGAATGGAAAACATTTTCCAATGTTAAGGGACATTTTTGTGCCCTACCGAAAGTAAGAAAGGAAATGCCAAGTCTTCTGGATATGCGCCGGCGCATCAAGTCGGTCAAGAACACGCAGCAGATCACCAAGGCCATGAAGATGGTCGCCGCGGCCAAGCTCCGCCGCGCACAGGAGCGCGTCACGGCGGCTCGGCCATTCGCGCAAAAGATGACCGAGGTGCTGGGCGGTTTGAGCTCGAAGGTTGCCGACGAGCTCTCGCATCCGCTGCTCGATGAACGCGGCGATGAAAAGTACCTGATCGTGCTCGTCAGCGCAGATAAAGGCCTTGCCGGAGCATTCAACGCGAACGTGATCAAGGCGACGCAGGCCTTTCTCACGGAGAATCAGAACAAGACGACCGAGCTGGTGGCTGTCGGCCGCAAGGGCCGCGACTTTTTCAAGCGGCGCAGCGTCACGATGATCGACGAGTACATCGGTCTCACCGGCACCGGCCAGGTCAAACATCAGGACGCTCTCGACATCGCGCGCAAGATCATCAAGACGTTTACCGACGACACGTCGATCGACAAGGTCTTTTTGGTCTACACCGAATTTCGCACCGTCCTGTCGCAAAAGCCTGTCGTCGAGCAGGTGCTGCCGGTGCCGCGAACCGTCGTCGACGACGCCGACGCCGGAGCTCAGGCCGAGTACATCTACGAGCAGCCGCCGGCCGAGATCTTTGGCAAGCTTTTGCCGCGACTCATTGAGACGCAGCTCTACCGGGCGATGCTCGAGTCGGTCGCCTCCGAGCAGGGCTCGCGAATGACGGCGATGGACTCGGCGTCAAAGAATGCCGGCGAGCTCATCGACACGCTGACGCTCAATATGAACCGCATCCGCCAGGCCGCGATCACAAAGGAGATCATCGAGGTCGTCTCTGGCGCCGCGGCTCTGTAGCGCAGAGCTCGTACTTGCAGACCGCTGCCGGATGTTTTGTTAAAAAGCGTCCGGCAGTTTTTGTTTCGGAGATTCGCGGAATAGAATTCACCCGCGGCCCCGGCGTCACGTCGCTTCCGCCTTGCTAATGCATACTTCTAACCTGATCGCACTGATCCTGCTCTCGATCGGCCTGCCGTGGTTGACGTATCTCGGCTTCCGACGCGGCGGCGTGATCTGGGGACTCTTGATCCTCTTCTTTTCTTTGATCGCCGGTCTTGCGTTTTGCGTGGTCAAAAAGGCGGGCTGGGTCCCGTGGCTGCTGATTGCCGCCGCCTGCGTGATCGCCTTTTCAAACCCCGCCAATCGCGTCAGCCACTTTCGCTGATCGAGCCACGATGGACGATCGATCGCTCCACGGACGGATCTTGCGTTACGGGCCGCTCGCGGCCTGGATCGTCGTGATCCTCGTGCTCGGCAGCGGGATGGGTTCGATGAACGAGACCTCGAGATTCATCCGGCCGCTGCTCGAATTTCTGTTTCCTGAGGCGCCGCCCGAGACCCTCGCGATCTATCACGGCTACATCCGCAAGCTTGCGCATTTTGCCGAATACGGCGTGCTTGCCTTATTCGCCGCCCGCGCCTTTGCCACCTCGAGCTCGGCGGTGCTGGCCCGTAATTTTTGGGTCGCGTCGGCAGCCCTCGCGCTGATCGTCGCCGCGATAGACGAATTTCGGCAGTCGTACGATCCGTCCCGCACTTCGTCCGTGTACGATGTGCTGATCGACCTCAGCGGAGCCGCTGCCGCTCTTATCATCGTCGCCGCAGTTCGGCGCCGGACGTCGCGGTGAAGAGGGGCCGCGAGAGACCATCTGACCGCCGGATCCCTACATTCCAAAACGGCGAACATTGTGCGATATTCTAGCGTTATCAAATCCGCACCAAAGGAGTAGATAATTCGATGAGCATTTTTGACAAAGTAAAAGACGCCGCGATGAATCAGTTCATCGAGGTGATCGAGTGGCTCGACGACAGCGGCGACACGATCGTCTATCGCTTCCCGGTCGCGGGGCAGGAGATCAAGAACGGCGCGCAGCTGATCGTACGCGAATCGCAGGCCGCCGTTTTTGTTTACGAGGGCCAGGTCGCTGACGTGTTTGAGCCCGGCCGATACACGATCGACGGCGGCAACACGCCGATACTGTCCAAGCTCGGAGCTTGGAAGTTCGGCTTTAACTCGCCATTCAAATCGGAGGTCTACTTTGTCAGCACGAAGCAGTTCACCGATATGAAGTGGGGCACGTCAAATCCGGTGATGCTGCGCGACGCGGATTTTGGGATCGTGCGGCTGCGCGCATTCGGAGCGTACAGCATGCGCGTCGCCGCGCCCGGCGACTTCATCAAGCAGATCGCCGGCACCAGCGCGCAGTTCTCGACCGAGGACATCGAGGGCCAGCTCAAGCGTGCGATCGTCTCAGAATTCTCGGACGCGCTCGGCGAGCTAAAGATCCCGGCGCTCGATCTCGCCGCCCAGTACAAAGAGATGGGCGACGCGATCCGCGGCAAGATCAACGAAGATTTCGGCACGCTCGGTCTCGAGGTGACCAAGTTCTATATCGAGAACATCTCGGTACCGCCCGAGGTCGAGGCCGCGCTCGACAAACGCGCTTCGATGGGAGCGCTCGGCGACGCGAATCGTTATATGCAGTTTCAGGCCGCGGATGCGCTTCGCGATGCAGCGCAGAATCCCAGCGGCGGAGCCGGTCTCGGAGCCTCGCTCGGCGCGGGCTTTGCGCTCGGCGGGCAGATGGCAAATGCTTTTGGCCAAGGCCAGCCGCAGAGCGGGCAGGCCGGTCAGGCCGGAGCGGCGACCGTGCCGTGCCCGAGCTGCGGCAAACCGAATGCGGCCGGCGTCAAATTCTGTTCGGAATGCGGCGGCACGATGGAGGTCGCCAAGGTGCCGTGCATCAAGTGCGGCGCCGAGCTTCGCGAGGGAGCAAAGTTCTGCTCCGAATGCGGCACGAGTCAGGCCAAACCCAACTGCGCAAACTGCGGAACCGAGATGGCCCCTGGCGCCAAGTTCTGCCCCGAATGCGGCACAAAGGCAGAAGGTCAATAGATCTCAAACTCCAACCAAATTCACGGCGGGCGGCGGACTGATCTGCCGCCCTTTGTGTTGATGCCCGCTCGGCGTATTAGAATTGAGTGGAGAAAATTCTATGGCAATCAGTCCCGAACTTTTGGAGATTCTTCGGTGCCCGAAGTGCAAATCGAAGGTCGAGCTCAGGCCGGATCAGACCGGCTTGAAGTGCGTTAATCCCGAATGCTCACTTGTTTATCCGATCCGCGACGAGATACCGGTGATGCTGGTCGAAGAGGCGACGGTCGAGAAATGAACGACTGACAATGGAAAGTGGACAATCATCATTCAAATTGTCCATTGTCTATTGTTCATTATCCGTTGGAATGTCGATTGACTGGCAAAACGTTCGGCGATTACTGGTCGTGCGGCTTCGCTCGATCGGCGATACGGTGCTGGCGACGCCCTCGCTGATCGCGCTCCGGCGGTTTTTGCCGGATGCTCAGATTGACATTTTGCTGGAGGACCCCGTGGCGGGCGTTCTCGCCGGCCTCGACGACGTTAATGTGATCGGTCTTCCGACGCGCAAATCAGTCCGGGTAGAAGGTGGCGCGTTGTCGCGGAGAGACGTGTTGTTTGCTCGCGCCATAACCGTGTGGTTTTTGCGCGAGCAGAAATATGACGTTGCGTTCAATCTTCATGGCGGCACGACCGGCACATTTTTCACCTTTGCGAGCGGCGCCCGTCACCGCGTCGGTTACCGCGAGTATCAATATTCGTTTCTCTATAACCATTTGCTATCCTCGTCGGCCGACTTCTGGCACCGCTCGCCGACGCATTCGGCCGAGCAGCAGCTCGCTCTGTTGGGGTTTGTCGGCGTGCCGGTCGAGGATCGGCCAAAAAGCCGCCTCGCGGTGGATTCGTTAGCGGCCGAGTGGCTGGAAAAAAAGTTTCGGGCAAAGACGCAAATCTCGCTCGCCGAGTTTGGAAGGTTCGCGTTGATCCACCCGGCCGCAGCATTCAAGACGAAACGCTGGGCGGCGGAGAACTTCGCCCGGGTAGCTGAGTTTTTGTCCGAGCGCGGCTGCCGGACCGTGGCGGTCGCCGCGCCGGGCGAACGCGGCGTTCTCGAAGCTCTGCACCGCGGATCGAGAGCGTCTGTTGTCGCTTTTGACGATTTGTCTCTGCCCGAGATCACGGCCCTCGCATCGAAAGCAAGTCTGTTTGTCGGGAACGACTCGGGCATCGCTCACATCGCCGCTGCGGTAAATACACCGACGGTCGTGATCTTCGGCTCGTCAAATGTCGACCACTGGCGGCCGTGGACCGACGCTCCGAATGAGATAGTCCGCAACCCGCTCGACTGCCAGCCGTGCGCCGGATACGAGTGCCGAGCGTTCGGCGAGCCGCGCTGCATTCTTGACGTTTCGGTCGCCGCGGTCGAAAGCGCCATCCGTCGCGTCCTCGAACGATCAAAATAAAAGCGGCAGGCCCTCGGGCCCGCCGCCTGCTGCCTGTGTATGACCGCTCGGTCCGCCTATTTGTGATTCGAGTTGGCGTTCGACCGCGAAGCGTTCGAGCTGCCGCCCGTGTTGGTCATCGAGTCATTCGGGGCGACCTTGAGCTCGTTCCTGACGCTCTTGACGCCCTCGATAGCTTTCGCGACCTGCTCGGCCTTGGTCTTCTGAGCGGCCGATCCCACGGTGCCCTTCAACGTGACGACCGCATCGACCACATCGACGTTGATCGTCGATTCACGAAGGTCGTCGGCTCCCATCAGAGAAGCACGGGTCTTGACCCAGAGCCACATATCGTTAGCGCCGGAGCCGATCGTGCTGCTGCCCTTCTCCTTTTCATAGTCGGCCTTGTTCTTTTCATACTCTTCGCGAGTGATGTTGGGATTCCAGCGGTTGGCGTTGGTGTTCGTATTGCTGTTTACCACCACCGCGCCGGTGTTGGCGTTGTTTGCGCCAAGATTTGTGACCGCATTCGAGCGGTTTGTGTTGGTCGTATTTGTCGCGGTGTCGCCGCACGCCCAGATGAACAGACTCGCTGTCGCGACGAGCGCGACCAGTCCAAAAGATCTAAATTTCATATTCTTCCTCCAGTCTTCTCAAGTGACCGCCTGTACCGGATGGGTACAGATTTTTTGGCCTGTGAGAAAAAGGCAATCAACATACCATTCGGACGCACGCGGCCGCGGCGGCCAAAGGGCGGCCATTCCTTGACGAAGGCATTTTGAGCCCGTAGTATTTATAATTTCGACTCTAGGGCCGAAGTGTCTCTGTATGTTCGAATCGCTGTCCGACAAGCTCAAAAAGACGCTCAAGAATCTTCGTGGGCAGGGCAAACTGACGCCCGAGCACGTCGATGCGGCGCTGCGCGAGATACGGATGGCGCTGCTCGAGGCGGACGTCAACTACAAGGTCGCCAAAGATTTTGTCGAGGCCGTCCGTCTAAAAGCCGAAGGGCAGGAGGTTTGGCAGGGACTCAATCCGCACGAGCAGGTCGTAAAGATCGTTTACGACGAGCTCGTCGGGCTGATGGGCGGCACTTCGTCGCGGCTCGTCTTTACCAAGCAGATCCCGAACGTCGTGATGATCGTCGGTCTGCAGGGCTCGGGTAAGACGACCTCGACCGGAAAGATCTCTCGCTGGCTCCGCGACAACCAAGAGCGAAAGCCTCTGCTCGTCTCGGTCGACGTCTATCGTCCGGCCGCACGCGAGCAGCTTCGCGTCGTGGGCGGAGCGGTAGGCGTACCGGTCTATCAGGACAAAGAGACCGACGACCCGATGACGCTCGTGCGCGGTGCGATGAAGCACGCGCAGGAGGTCGGCTACGACACGCTTTTGATCGACACGGCGGGCCGTCTGCACATCGACGACGAGCTGATGGTCGAGCTCGAACAGATCAAGGCCGAGACGCGCCCGATCGAGGTCCTGTTTGTCGCTGACGCGATGACCGGTCAGGACGCTGTCCGTTCGGCCGAGGTCTTTCACGAGCGGGTCGGCATTACCGGCGTCGTTCTGACAAAGATGGACGGCGACGCCCGCGGCGGTGCGGCGTTGTCGATCAGGCAGGTGATCGGCCAGCCGGTCAAGTTTGTCGGTGTCGGCGAAAAGTACGACGCGATCGAGCCTTTTTACCCCGACCGCATCGCACAGCGCATTCTCGGAATGGGCGACGTGCTGACGCTCATCGAAGAGGTCCAGGGCAAGATCAGCGAAGAGGAAGCGCAGAAGCAGCTCGAAAAGATGACGCGTAACCAGTTTACGCTCGAAGATTTTCGAAGCCAGCTTCGGCAGTTCAAGCAGCTCGGCTCGATGTCGAAGCTGATGAAGATGCTGCCCGAGCAGCTTACCGGCGGCATCCAGCTCGACGAGGAGCAGTCGGCGCAGGTCGACCAGCAGATGCGGCGCACCGAGGCGATCATCGACTCGATGACCAAGGCCGAGCGTGAGAATCACACGATCATCGACGCGAGCCGCAAGACGCGCATAGCGCGAGGTTCGGGCTCGACCATCGCCGAGGTCAACCAGCTTCTCCGACAGTACGAGCAGATGCGCAAGATGATGGCGCAGCTCAATCGCGGCGGATTATTCGGCGGCCTTGGCCGCAAGATGATGGGCGGCCTCGCCGGCGGCTTGGGCGGTATGCTCGGCGGCGGCGGGATGCCCGGAATGCCGGGAATGGGCGGGCTCGGCGGCCTGCTCGGCGGCGGAATGGACCTCGGCGGCGACGACGATGCCGGCAACGGCTCCAAGCGCGTCAAGAAGAAAAAGAGACACAAGAAAAGGAAATAGACGGTTGTTCGTTGATCGTCGCTCGTTGCGGGCCGACTTTCAACGAACCACCAGCAACGAACAACGATCGAATCATTATGTTAGCAATCAGTCTGATGAGGATCGGCGCAAAGGGAAAGCCTTTTTACCGCGTCGTAGTAAAAGAAAAGCGTTCAAAGCGTGACGGTGCGTATATCGAGAATCTCGGCACGTATAACCCGATGACCGATCCGGCCGAGGTCGTGCTCAAGCACGACCGCATCCAGTACTGGATCGGCGTCGGAGCTCAGCCGACCGAGACGGTCGCGAGCCTGATCAAGAACAACCCGGCACCTGTCGCGGAGACGGTCTAGGGAGTCTGGCGAGTCTATCGAGTCGATTCAGTCTATTGAGTCCATCGAGTCGATCCGGTCTTGCGAGATTATGAATATTTCTCATACTCGAAAGACTCGATAGTCTCGATAGACTCTGAAGACCAAAAATGAAAGAAGCGATCGAAAAAATCGTCAAGGCGATAGTCGCCGATACCGACTCGGTCGAGGTCGAGCAGCACTCGGAGGGCGGTAAGAACATCCGCGTCACGGTGCGGGTCGCGCCCGACGACTACGGGCGTCTGATCGGCCGCGAGGGCCGCACGATCAAGGCGATCCGCAGCCTGATGCATTACGCCGGACTGAAGCAGGGCAAGCGCTTTCAGCTGGATCTGCTCGAGGACTGACCGACGAGGCGTCACCGTTTTGGCCGAGAACGCGCAAACCGGCAGCCGCAGTGACGACGATCTGGTCGCGATCGCAAGGATCGTCAGACCGCGCGGGCTGCGAGGCGAATTGATCGCGGAGGTTCTGACGGATTTTCCCGATCGCTTTGACGGGCTCGTGAATGTAACGGCGGTCATGCCCGAGGGCGACCGGCGAGATTTGAAAATCGAATCCTTCTGGTTCCAAAAGGACCGCGTCGTGCTCAAGTTCGCCGGAGTCGTCCGCGTCGAGGACGCAGAACTTCTTCGTGATGCAGAGATCTGCGTGACCGAGGCCGAGGCGGTCGAATTAGGCGATGACGAGTTCTTTGAATGGCAGATCGAGGGCTGCCGCGTCGAGACGGCCGACGGCAATTCGCTCGGCGAGGTCCGCGAAGTGATGCGGACCGGCGGCACCGAGATCCTGGTCGTCGACGGCATCGATCGCGAGTATCTGATCCCTTTCGCCGGGAGCATCTGTACCGACGTCGACGTCGACGCGAAGGTGATAAAGATCGATCCGCCGGAAGGACTGCTCGAATTTTAGATCTTGGATTTGCGATTTTGGATCGAGGGAGCCGAGACGTGGGCGTCGCCTTCGATCCAAAATCCAAAATCAAAGATCCAAAATGAAGATAGACGTCTTAACAATTTTTCCCGAGTTTTTCGGGCAGGTCTTTGATTTTGGAATAATCCGCCGTGCGCGTCTTGCAGAGATCGTCGAGATCGGCGTCCACGACATCCGCGAGTTTGCGACGGACAAGCACCGGATGGTCGACGACAGGCCTTTCGGCGGCGGCGACGGGATGGTCTTGAAGCCCGAGCCGATCTTTGCCGCGATCGAGCATCTGCTCGGCACGAGCGATCGTGCCGAGTATCCTGCGGGAACCCGAGTCGTGCTGCTGACGCCGCAGGGGCCGCCATTCAGGCAGCCGGTCGCGACGGAGCTTGCCGATCAGGCGTCGCACATCGTTCTGATCTGCGGCCGCTACGAGGGCGTCGACGAGCGTGTCAACGAGGCGCTCGTGACCGACGAGATCTCGATCGGCGATTACGTTTTATCCGGCGGCGAACCGGCGGCGATCGTGCTGGTCGATGCGATCGTGAGACTGCTGCCCGAGGCCCTCGGCAGCGAGACGTCCGCCGTCAACGACTCGTTCTCGAGCGGGCTGCTCGACTGCCCGCATTACACGAGACCGGCGGAATTCCGGGGAATGAAAGTCCCCGACGTACTCTTGAACGGCCATCACGCCGAGATAGAAAAATGGCGCCGCCAAAAGGCGCTCGAGAAGACAAGGAAATTTAGACCCGACCTTTTAGAAGGAGAAAATGGTGAACGTAGGGGGTGAGTTGGGAGTACCAGAGTTACAGAGTTACAGAGTTCCGGAATATAGCCGCCAACTTCGCAACTCTGCAACTCTGGTACTCCGCAACTCATCGCCGACCTCTGGCCGACACATACTATGAATCGATTGGATCTTGTTGAGAAGACACAGCTGCGGGAGAACATCCCCGCGTTCCAGCCCGGCGACACGCTCCGCGTGCACGTCCGCATCAAGGAAGGCAACAAAGAGCGCCTGCAGGCTTTCGAGGGCGTCTGCATCGCACGCAAGCACGGCGGCGTGCGCGAGACCGTCACGGTCCGCAAGGTGAGCTTCGGCGTCGGTGTCGAGCGCATCTTCCCGCTGCACGGAACGGTGATCGACCATATCGACGTCGTCCGCCGCGGCAAAGTGCGCAGGGCCAAGCTTTACTACCTGCGCAACCTTCGCGGCAAGGCTGCCCGCATCAAGGAGCGCGATACGCGCGGCAAGGCCAAGCAGCAGGGCCAGTAGTCCGACAGATAAAGAGACGCGCAGAATGAGAGACGCGGAGAGAGAGCGAGACCACACGAGCGCACCTCTCCGCGTCTCTGCGTCTGCGGGTCTCGACGCCGCTTTGTTCCCGGATCTCAAAGTCTCGGGCATCGGCCTCGTCTTTGAAGAGCAGGCCCGAGCGCTCGGCTACCAAAACATCGCGGGCGTCGACGAGGTCGGCCGCGGATGTCTCGCCGGACCCGTCGTCGCCGCGGCGTGCATCCTCGACTGCTCGAAGCCTTTTCATAAAAAGCTCGACGATTCAAAAAAGCTCACCGCCGCACTCCGCGAGGAGATCGCCGAGCAGCTCAAGACCGAAGCGATCTGCTACGGCATCGGCCAGGTCGCGGCCGACGAGATCGACCGGATCAACATCCTCGAGGCGACCAAAAAAGCGATGAAGGCGGCGATCGCCGACCTGGAGCCAAAGGCTAACTTTCTCCTCATCGACGCCGTCCAGCTCCGCGACGTCGCGACGCCGCAGCGATCGATCATCAAGGGCGATTCGATCTCGGCCTCTATCGCCGCCGCATCCATTCTCGCCAAGACCTACCGCGACCGGCTGATGGCCGACTACGATGCCGAATTCCCCGGTTATGGCTTCGCCTCTCACGCCGGCTACGGCACCGCTGCTCATCTCGAAGCCCTCAAAAAACACGGCCCTTGCCGCCTCCACCGCCTTTCTTTCCGCGGCGTCCTCCCATCGACTTCCGATCCGGCCGAGTAGGATCCCGAGCGACAAAGCTCGATCACGCCGCCAACAGGATTTACGCCTCTAAACAACGCGGATCCTCACAGGTCGATCTGATCGGAGCGGGAAAGGGGCCCCTAGCGCGCCCGGCGGCCGCAAGTTGCGATTCCTCTCTCCGCTTGACACGCTTAAACGGTCCGCGGTAGTTTTGCCAATGTCGAAATTCAGATACGAATTGACGCAATTATCGATATTCACGGGTTTATCTCCCACGGAACCAGGATGTTCGGCCTAACGCCCCGACTGACTTTCCACTTCCGTCCAAACGATAAACCAAACACTATTCATTGGGTGTAAGCGCGATCGGCTGCAGAAGTATCTTTACGATTACGGCGTGGTGAACGCGGACACGGGCGGCGTGGACCAATCGAAGAACAACGGCCAGCTCGGCCAGATCAGAAGCTGGATCGGGACGACGCAGCAGTGGTCGCAGCGGTTCAGTTACGATTCGATCGGCCGCTTGTCTGAATCGAGAGAATACAAAGGCTCCGACAGCGCGCACCTGACTTACAAGCAGCGATTCGACTTTGACCGCTTCGGGAATCTTTACCGCAAGGCAGACAACAACCAGACAACAGGTCAAGAGAATCCGCTGCCTTACACTGCGATAGAAGACGCGGACATCAGCAAACAGACAAACCGGTTCACTGCTCAAACGACCTACGACGACGCGGGGAATGTGATCCAGGACTCAAAGTTCCGCGGTGTGAATCTCAGCTACGACGCTAATGGTCGAGTCTCTCGCTCGACCAGTGCCGACAACACGCGGCAGGCCGACTCGGTCTACGACGCTTCGGGGCAGCGAGTCGCGACCGAGGTCGATGGCGTGTGGACCTTCTTTGTCTACAACGCTAGAGGTCAATGTATCGCTGAGTACGGCGGCGTGCAGTCGAGCGACGAAGGCGGCGTGAAGTACGTACTCAAAGACTGGCAGGGCTCGACCAGAGCACAGGTGAGCGGGTCAGGTTATGTGCAGGCGAGGGCCGACTACACCGCTTTCGGCGAAGAGATCAATTCGGGCACCGGCCTTCGGACTTCGCAACTCGGGTACTTTGCAACTTCCGTAAACTCCCCGAGCTACGCGATGACCGAACGCGACAAGGCCACCGGCCTCGACCACACGTGGTTCAGAAAATTAGAGAACAACGCCGGCCGGTGGACCAGCCCCGATCCTTACAACGGCAGCGCATCGATCGGCGATCCGCAAAGGTTTAACCGATACGCCTACGTCCAGAATCAACCGACCAACTTCGTCGACCCGAGCGGGCTCAACTCTTCGCCGAATTTGACATACGTTTTCTGTGAACCGGATCGCTGGGACCCAGAGACAGGGACGCTTTACGCGGGCAAATGCTACCAATACGTCAGCGGCGGCGGGATGCCGGTAATCGGCACAACCGTCGGCGGTTGGTACCCCGGAGATATCGGAATGCCCGGCCCCGGCAGCAGCGCAAGCCCGGTCGGGAACGATTGCCAACGATTTACGGATCGGGTCAAAGAGATAGCTGCGAAACACAGGGACGTTCGTAGCTTTGCCGACGAACTTGCAAGCGTATTCACAGGTGTTGGAACAAGTGACGTAGTTGATCTCGCGAGGACCGCGAATACCCCCGGACGGTCAATAGAGATTTTCACTTCAACTGGCTGGAAGCCAAATCTCTATACTCAAGTATCTGATAATCAGGCCAGGCACTTCGTCGGCGGACTTCTTGCAGGCTTCAATCTCGGAGCGGAAGCTGGAAATCTGGTCATGAGTCACAATGAGGACGATCAAGCTGACTTACGGGTTAACGCGATTAGCATTTCGATGGGAGCGACGATGGCCAGCAACGATTCCGACCCAATCTATAACGGAAAGACCGGCATGGTAACTACTCCTGCTAGATTTACGTTTAAGGGTTTAGCAGAAAAGATCCGGTCGGCTATTTGTCAGAATTAGGTAGTAAGAACATCGTATCCGCGGTACTGATGGCAGTGTGCGTGGAAATCGAGTTATGAAAATAAGTGTTAAGGTTGCGAGCCTACTAATTGTCGTTTGTATTGCGTCCCTGGTTCCATCTGCCTGCGTTTCATTATCCCCCAAGCAAGGCTCAGAAATCCTTGAGCAATGGGAAAGTGACAACGGATTTTTCCGAATCGTTGTAACTTCATACGCCGAAGTAAATAGTTTTGTCCCTGGGGCATATTACGAGTTTGTGTCTATCGGTCCGACAGGGGAGAGAGTGCGAATAATGAATTTTCGGCACGACGATCCCGTTCCAATAAATAAGAATGCTGTGCGATTTGTCACTAATGACGTGGCATACGTCTATGTAGGCTGGAAGTACGCCGTGACGACCGACGGCGGTGAGCATTGGGCAGTTTGGGATGCGGAGCAGAACTGGCCTGGTTGGCAATGTTGTAAGTATTCATTCATAAGGCACGTCGAACTCGCTGCTGACGGGTCCGGAAAAATGCAGGTCGACGACTCGCAGAACGAGACTTCCCTAGTTGAGTTGACCACTTCAAATTACGGAGAATCGTGGTCGTATTGACATAGTTTATTGAGCTTTAATTTTTCACAACAAGCAGAGCCTTGAAACGTTCAAGTAGATATAGACAAAAAAGTCTGTTTCTTCTCCTTTCGTTTATATCTAGCAGCCGTTGCGGTGGGAATGTTCGCAAGGGGCTTTGGCCTTTTCCGGCCGATCACACCGAATTCGGCGAAGAGATCCAATCAGCCACCGGCCTTCGGACTCCGCACCTCGGGTACTCCGCAACTTCCGCAAACTCCCCGAACTACGCGATGACCGAGGACGACAAGGCGACCGGGCTCGACCACACATGGTTTAGAAAATTAGAGAACAACGCGGGCCGGTGGACGAGCCCCGATCCTTACAACGGCAGCGCATCGATCGGCGATCCGCAAAGGTTTAACCGATACGCCTACGTCAACGGCGACCCGGTAAACTTCGTCGACCCGAGCGGTTTGAATAGAGCCTACTGCGAGTGGCGATGGGTCATCCCGGTGACCTGCACCGACAGCGAATGCGGGTACGATTGGTCTCGTGCCGGGTGGGCTTATGTTTGTACTGAATCACGTGGCGGCGCGAGTGACAACGGTCGGCTTGTGAGTTTTCCCTTCTGTACCTTTACCATGGTTTCCGCGCGTAAACATAGTTGTAATTGGATTGCTTTTAATCATAGGGGCGGTGCAGAACCTTATTGAAGAATTTTCAACCCGATGAGTCCGCGGCCAGGAACCCTCGGAGCCGAAATCGGGGACGGTGCTGCAATTGTTGCAATTCTTTCATTGACCATGGATTCGGATTCAAGCTCAGCGTCGACGAGTTTCTCGAGCACGGCTGATTACCGGTTAGCTCTTCGAATCAAAACGCGATCCAGTCGGTCGGCTCTTGGTGATACGAGACGTGAATATTCGTCTCCGCTTTGAAGAGCGGCGAGCGCATTTGGAGTGCGGTCTCGGCGGTGAGGCGGGCGAGGTGCGGTTCGTTGGAGCGTTGCGAGAGATGGGCGAGGACGATGTGGCGGGCGGAGCCGTCAAAGTCGGCGGTCAGCCAATCGGCGAGTGACTCGTTCGAGAGGTGGCCGTAGTCCGAGGCGATGCGGCGTTTGAGGTCCCAGGTGTAGACCGGGCAGGTGCGGAGCATGTCGCGGCTGTGATTCGATTCGATAACGATCGCGTCGCAGCCTTTTAGTTTCTCTTTGATGGTCGGCGTGATGCAGCCAAAGTCCATCAGCGTCGCGACGCGGCAGCCGTCCTTGCGCGCGACAAAGCCGAAATTGTCGACCGCATCGTGCGGCACGCTGAAAGGCTCAAAGTCGATATCGCCTATGCGAAATTCGCGCGTCGAGTCGATCTCGATCGTGCGGTCTTTAAGGACGTCGCGGCGTTTGACGGCCTCGCTGCTGCCGTTGCTTTGCACGCCTTTTTTGGTCTCGTAGTACGCGTCCTCGGTATTTTTCGAGACGTAGACAGGACACTTCAGCGAGCGAAGCAGAACGCGAAGTCCGCCGGCGTGGTCCGAATGCTCGTGCGTGAGCACGACGGCATCGAGCCGCTCGTGATCGACGCCGACCGCGGCGAGGCGGCGAAGAATCTCTCGCGCGCTCAGGCCCGCGTCGACGAGGACGCAGGTCGATTCGGTCGAGATGAGGACGGCGTTGCCGGACGAGCCGCTGCCGAGGACTGTGAATCTGATCATCGCTCCTGCTGGTACTTTTTCCTGAGCTGCGACGCGACGACCCGCGTGACGAGCCGTGTCGGCACGTAGCGGCCGAGCACGGCGCCGATGTAATTCGTAAGCCCCGAGATCGCGAGCGGCCTGCGTGCGGCGACGGCCCGCATCGCGACATCGACAACCTCTTCGGCGGTCTGCATTCCTTTCAATTGGATCGGGTCGGTGATCTTGGCCGCGCGGAAAAAGTTGGTTTTCGTCGGCCCAGGGCAAAGTGCGGTTACGAGTATACCAAAGGGCCGGTTCTCCTCGGCAACGGCCTGCGAGAACGAGGTGACAAAGGCCTTTGTCGCCGCGTAAGTCGCCATAAAAGGTATCGGCTGAAAGCTCGCCGTCGACGCGACGTTTACGATCGTCCCGCTTCGCCGCTCGCGCATCGGGCCGAGAAAGCGGTGCGTCAGAGTGACGAGCGCCGAGATGTTGAGATCGATCATTCGCAGCTCGGTCTCCAGATCGAGCTCGACAAAGTCGCCCATCGAGCCGTAGCCCGCGTTGTTGACGAGCCAGTCGACCTCGAGGTTGTGCTTCTCGGTCTCGCCCACCAGCCGGTCGATCGCGCCCGGCTCGGTCAGGTCGAGCGGCATGTAGTGCGCGGTGATCTTGTGCTTGAGCATCAGCTCGTCGCAGAGCTCGTGAAGCTGCTTTTCGCTGCGGGCGACGAGCAGCAGATCGCGGCCGTCGGCCGCAAGGCGCCGGGCGAAGGCCTCGCCGATGCCGCCCGAAGCGCCTGTGATGAGTGCGACCTTCATATTTCGATCTCGGAGCTTGTCGGATAGAGCGAATGATAAACGGCGAGCGCCGCCGCGGCGAGGATGGTGAGCGTTCCCGCGAGCCGGATCAAACCCGCGACCGCGCCGGCCGAGCCGATCAGTCCCGTCTCGGTCAGCATGTAATTCCAATCGTGAAAGCCGCCCTCGCTGCCCGTCAGGCCGCTCGTCAATACGAGCTGCATCTTCACGGCGTCGGCCGCGTAAACCCAGACATTCAGCAAACTCTGCCCGACCCAAAACAAAACTATCGCCGCCGAATATGCGCTCCGCTGCCAGAACGCAAAATATCCGACAAACACCCCCGGCACGATCACCTGAAACAGCGTCCCGCCAGCGATGCCCATAAATTCGCCCAGCGGCCTGAAGACCAGATGTCCCGTCTCGTGCACCGGCAGATCGACCAGATCGAGAAAACTGCCCTGCATCGGGTCGTACGCGATCCAGAGAAAGTAGACCGCGGCCAGAAGGGCGAAAATGAGTTTTGGATAGTTTGGCTGCACTCTGATGGGCAGTTTAGAGAAGCTTCTTTTTTGCGATAAAGCCGGCGACCGTGTCGTTGAATTCCTTAGGCCGGTCCATCATCAGAAAGTGGCTGACGCCCGTCCACATTTGAAACTCGAGGTCGGGAGCGATCGAGCGGAAGAACTGCTCTTCGTCCGGCTTCCACGCGGGCGACTGGGCCATCACGGCGAGGACCGGAACTTTGATCTGCTCGGTTTCCCAGATCTTCATCTCGCCCATTCCGTCGTCCATCGCGCTGATCGCGACGTAGCCGGGCGTGGCGAGCATTGCCGAGCGGATCCAGGCTTTTCTTTTTTCGTCTTTGACCGGCGTCAGCATACCGTCGATCATCACGTGCGCGTTGCGGTCGTAGTCGGCGCGGATCGGGGCGAAGAATTTTTCAAAGACGTCGCTGTTCAGATACGGCCTGAGAGCTCCGTCGACGATGACGATGCCGCGTGTGCGGGCGGGAAACAGCCGGTAGAATTGCCGCACTACGGGCGTGCCCATGCTGTGACCGGCGAGCACGGCGCGGCGGACCTTTGCCTTTTGCATCACGGCTTCGACCGCGCGGGCAAAATACTCCATCGTGTACTTTGTTCGCGGCTTGTCGCTCTGGCCGTGACCCGGCAGGTCGAGAGCGATGACTCGATAACCCGGAAATGCCGCTATCGAGTCTCGCCAAAAATCGGCGTTGCACGTCCAGCCGTGAACGAGTACAAGCGCGTCCTTTTTCCCGCGGTCGCCGACGTCGTAATAGCGGATCTTGACGTCGCCAAACTTTGCCCATCGTGTTTTCGGCACCTGCTGAGCCGCGGCTGAGAGCACCAAACACGCGATCGATAGAACAATGAGAAGGATGCTTTTCATCATCTTGCCTCCGTCGTCAGTCCGTGGGTGTAAAGATCGAAAGGAACCTGTCTCTCGACACGGCGTAAAATACGCACATCTCGCCGTAATTCAGATCGGTCTTCTCGTACCGCATCCCGCATTTTTCCATAATGCGGCGCGAGCCTGTGTTGTCTGGATGTGCGACGGCGACGATGCGCTCGAGGCCCAGCGTCGTAAAGCCGTGCTCGAGCCACGCGCGAGCGCATTCGTAACCGAGCCCGCGGCCCCAGTGGTCTTTGGCGAGCGCGTAGCCGACCTCGATCTCGCCTGTGTCGCCGAGCGGCTGCAGGCCGCCGGTGCCGATCGGCTCGCCGGTCTCTTTCGAGATGATCGCGTACATTCCAAAGCCGAACTTCGCATAGCAGTCGAGATAGAATTCGAGCCGCTGCGTCACGGCGTCGGGATTTTGGCGTTCGATGCCGCCGAGGTATCTGTAAACCTCGGGATCCGAGCGGTTCTCGATCAGCCAGGGCAGGTCGTCGCGCTTCAATTCGCGCATCAATAGTCTTTCGGTTTCGAGCATCGGGCGGTGCGCCGGCCGGCGATCAAAGTTGTCTTAAACGCGGCCCCGGCGGTATCTTAATTTACAAAAGCGGATCGTAAATACCGGCCAATTATCGCCTATCTCCGAGGAGGAACAAAGCTATGCAAAATTCAGCCGAAACCCGCCGCGACTTTCTCAAACGCACTCCGATCCTGTTTGCCGCTCCGCTCGCGCTTGCCTGCCGTGCCGACACGCCCGCGCAGCAGCGTGACGGAACGCTCCTGGTTAGGATAAAAAAGAATGCGATCCGCGACCCGCGCAGCGAGTGGTGGGGCGCGGCCGACGCGCCGCAGGGCGTCTCATCGCGCACAGACCTCAGACAGCCCGGCGACGAGCCGCCAAGTCTCGTTGTGAGCGGCACTGTTTACAACGCCGACGGCACGCCTGCTCCCAATATCCTGATCTATCTCTATCACACAGACGTTCACGGCATTTACGGCCGCGCCGGCGAGCATCGTCACGGCAAGTACCGCGGATGGCTCTTGACGGACGAAAAAGGGCGTTATGAATTTACGACGATAATGCCCGCGTCGTACCCAGACTCGACGGTCGCCGCTCACATTCACATGACCGTTACGAGCGAGGAGCGTAGAGAGGACTGGATCGACTCGATCCTGTTTGACGGCGATCGCTTCTTGACCGAGCGTGAGCGGGCGGTCAGGCGAGGCGGATTTGATCCTGACGGGACGCTTCGCGGCGTGCGTGATATCAAGCTGATGTAGAGAGCGGACGTACGTTTACGGAGAGAGCCGGCAGATCTCCCAACCGCCGCCTTTCAGCTCGTACATGATGCGGTCGTGCAGACGGCTCTGGCGGCCCTGCCAAAATTCGAATTTGCTTGGCGTCACATTCCAGCCGCCCCAAAAATCTGGCAGCGGGACCTCCTGATCCCTGAACTTCTCCTCGAGCTCCGCGAACCATCTCTCGAGCACCTCACGCGACGCGATGACGCTGCTCTGCCGCGAGGCCCAGGCGCCGATCTGGCTCGCGACCGGCCGCGTGCGAAAGTAGGCCGCTGACTCCTCGGCCGCGATCTTCGCAGCGGTGCCGGCGATATGGACCTGACGCTCGAGCTCGGGCCAGAAAAAGCTCAGCGAGCAGTGCGGATTGCCCGCGAGGTCGCGGCTCTTTTTGCTCTCGTAATTCGTAAAAAAGACAAAGCCTCGCTCGCCAAATTCCTTGAGCAGCACGATGCGTGTGGACGGGCGGCATTCGGCGTCTACCGTCGCCAGCATCATCGCCGTCGGCTCGGTCAGCTGCGAGTCGAGAGCCTCCTGCATCCACACGCCAAACTGCGCGACCGGGTCGGCATCGACCGAAGATCTTGTCAGCTCCTTGAGTGAATATTCGCGCCGTATCGAGGCCAGTTCTTTACCGAGCATCGGGAAACTTCCTCCTTTCGGAAAAGCGAGCGTTAATCTGCGTGCGCTTGTCGGACGCCATTGGTCTCTTACGAGATCTTGGAAGCGGATGAAGCGGATGATACGGATGCTCCGGATAAATCCGGATCAGGGGACGATCCAATGCGACCCGCGTTCACCAAAAATCATATTTCTTATCCGTCCCCATCCGCCCGATCCGTTTCATCCGCTGCCAAACGGCCCCGCTAACGATCAGACGCCTTGCCGAACCAAACCCAACTTCAGATCAAATGAACGAGTATCCCGTCCTTCAGCTTCGGCTCGAACCACGTCGACTTTGGCGGCATGATCTCGCCGGCGTCCGAGACGGCGAGCAGGTCGTCCATCGTCGTCGGGTAGAGCGAGAACGCAACCTCCGCGTGACCCTCGTCGACGAGCCGCTCGAGCTCGGCCGTTCCCCGCCGCCCGCCGACAAAGCTTATGCGATCGTCGGTCTGCACGTCTGTGACGCCGAGCACAGGTGCGAGAATAAAATTCTGCAAGATGCTCACGTCGAGCCGCTCGATCGGGTCGGGTTCGCGAATGTAGTTGACGGCAAACCGCAAAAGGTACCATCGACCGCCGCCGAGGTACATACAAATATCGCCGTGGCGATCGGGCTGCTTCTCGCTTGAGCTCGAGACGATGAAGTTCTCTTTGAGCCGTTCAAGGAATTCGTCCTCGCTCATGCCGTTCAGGTCGGCGACGACGCGATTGTAGGCGAGTATGCGGCAGTCCTCGGCCGGGAAGATGCCGGCCATGACAAAGTTGTAGTCCTCGTCACCCGAGTGCTCGGCGTTGGCGTCGCGCAGCCGCGCGCGGGCCGCGTCGGCACTCTCGGCGCGATGGTGGCCGTCGGCGATGTAGAGCGAATCGATCTCGGCAAACGCGTCGACGAACGGCTGCGGATCGGCGATCTTCCAGAAGGTGTGCCGCACGCCGAGCAGGCATTTGAAGTCGTACAGCGGCTCGCCCCCGACGGCGTCGTTCAGCAGCGCGTGGATCTCGTCCGTCCCACGAAACGCGAGAAAGATCAATCCCGTCTGCGCGCGGACGGCGAGCAGGTGGTCGGTGCGATCCTTCACCTTGTCGGGGCGCGTCTTTTCGTGCTTTTTGATCAGGCCCGATTCGTACTCGTCGAGCGAGCAGCACGCGACGATGCCCGTCTGCGTGTGTGTGCCGGTCTCGAGCCGGTAAACGTAGAGGTCAGGCTCGTCCTCGACGAAGTATGTGCCGCTCTCGAGCAGGTGCTGCAGGTTTTGACGGGCACGCTCGAAGATCTCGTGCGAGGTCGGATGCGAACCTTCGGGAAATTCGGCCTCGGCCCGCGTGACGCGAAGGAATGTGTACGGATTGTTGCGGACGGCCTCGCGGGCCTCCGACTCGTGCACGATGTCGTACGGGACGCACGACACCTGCTCGGCTTTTTCGGGTACGGGTCGAAGCGCCCGAAACGGTCTGATGGTCGCCACCAAATTCTCCTGGATGCTCTCGGGTTAAGGCGTCGTCGGCTGACGGCCCTGGTTGATCGCGTCGTTGAGCTCGCGTTCGCGCTGATCGAACTCCTGCATCATCTGATCGGCAAAGCCCTTTTTGTCGATCCGCCATTCGTTGTTCTCTTTGACGAAGGGAATGGTCTCCCACGCGCCGAACGAATTCTTGACCTCGATCGTCGCCCTGTCGCCGTCGATCTTCTCGTTGCGGTACTCGACGGTCGTCTGGCCCTCGCCGAGCAAGGTCTCGCGCTTTACGACGTCGTCGACGGTCACGCCCTGCGCCTTGGCCTCCTGCTCGTGCATCTTGAGCGTCTCGCTCGAGAGCAGCAGCTTCATCGTCGTGATGTCTTTATTCTTAAAGGCCTTGACGTAGGTCTTAAAGGTCTGTACCGGCGACGCCGGCTCGCTCGTGCCGCCGCAGGCCGCGGCGATCAGCAGCAAAACAAATAAAAGCCCTGTCGCGAGAGGACGCATAATTGATGAGCAAAAACCCGAATCGATATACTCTGTTCTCAAAGACCTGAGTATATCGCAACCGGTGAGGAGCTTAAAAAACGATGGAACGCAGAGCGCTTGAACCCGCGGAGATCGAGGACCGTCTGGCCGAGCTGAACGGCTGGGAGACGGACGGCGGCCGGCTGGTAAAGAAATTGAAGTTCGCCAATTTTGCCGAGGCGCTTGAGTACGTGGATCGGGTCGGAGCGCT
Organism: Pyrinomonadaceae bacterium; assembly: GCA_046313635.1. Taxonomy (GTDB): domain Bacteria; phylum Acidobacteriota; class Blastocatellia; order Pyrinomonadales; family Pyrinomonadaceae; genus OLB17. The sequence goes on from JBKBYA010000009.1 coordinate 80,917, forward strand.
TGCAGAGGCGGCCGACCATCACCCGGACGTCACCTTCGGCTGGGGCTACGCCGAGATCGCCCTGACGACGCACGACCGCGGCGGCGTGACCGACGTCGATATCGCTCTCGCGCGGCAGATCGACACGCTATAAATTGCGCACGCCGTCGCGAGGCGATAAAATCTTGGTTTTGGCCGCCAGGACAAAATTCAAACAATAAGGATTTAAGAACTGCTTATGTCGAATGTACCTATTACGGTTGCACATGGCGACGGCATCGGGCCGGAGATCATGGACGCGACGCTGCATATCATAAAAGAGGCCGGTGCCCGCATCGACATCGAGACGATCGATATCGGCGAAAAGGTTTACCTCTCGGGCAACACGGCCGGCATCGCTCCGGAGTCGTGGGATTCGCTCCGGCGTACAAAGGTCTTTTTGAAGGCCCCGATCACGACGCCGCAGGGCGGCGGCTTTAAGTCGCTCAACGTCACGGTCCGCAAGACGCTCGGCCTGTATGCGAATATTCGCCCGTGCGTCTCGTATCACCCCTTCGTCCGTACCAAGCACCCGGTGATGGACGTCGTCATCGTCCGCGAGAACGAAGAGGACACGTATGCCGGCATCGAGCACCGCCAGACGCAGATGGTCGAGCAGTGCCTCAAGCTCATCACGCGGCCCGGCTGCGAAAAGATCGTCCGCTACGCCTTCGAGTACGCGGTCCGCAACAACCGTAAAAAGGTCACCGCCTTCATGAAGGACAACATCATGAAGCAGACCGACGGCCTGTTTCACAAGGTCTTTGACGAGATCTCGCAGGAGTATCCGCAGATCGAGGCCGATCACTGGATCGTCGACATCGGCGCGGCAAAGATGGCCGACACGCCGGAGAATTTCGACGTTATCGTGATGGAAAACCTCTACGGCGACATCCTCTCGGACGTCGCGGCTCAGATCGCCGGCTCGGTAGGTCTCGCCGGCTCGGCAAACATCGGCGAGCACATCTCGATGTTTGAGGCGATCCACGGCTCTGCCCCGCGCCGCGCGGGCCAGAACCTCGCCAATCCGTCGGGTCTCTTCCTCGGTGCGGTGATGATGCTCGTCCACATCGGCCAGCCCGATGTCGCCGAGCTCGCGCACAACGCGTGGCTCAAGACGATCGAGGACGGCGTCCACACTTACGACATATTCAAAGAAGGCGTCTCGAAGGAGAAGGTCGGCACCAAAGAGTTTGCTCAGGCCGTCGTCGACCGCCTCGGTCAAAAGCCCGAGACGCTCAAGCCCGTCGAGTACAAAAAGCTCGATGAGGTCGCCGCCGCCGACCAGAAGCCGCTCTACACCGTCCGCGAGCCGCAGAAGAAAGAGCTCAAGGGCGTCGACGTCTTTATCGACTGGTGGAACGGCAAATGGTACGGCGCCGCCGACGACCTCGGGCCGCAGGTCGAAAAGATGGGCACCGACGGCCTCAAGCTCGTCATGATCTCGAACCGCGGCACAAAGGTCTACCCCAAGGGCCTGCCCGACACCTTTTGCGTCGATCACTGGCGCTGCCGCTTCATGGCCGAGAATCAGGGCGACACGATCACGTTCCAGCAGGTGATCGACCTGCTCCAACGCTTTAAGGATGCCGGTCTCGACGTTATCAAGACCGAGCACCTCTACTACTTCGACGGCGAGCCGGGCTTTGCCCTCGGACAGGGTCAGTAAAGGCCGTATCGGCGGTGAATATCGGATGAGGGACACGGTTGCGTTTGTCCCTCATCTTTCTTATTTTTGAAGCGAATGTTGAGTCGTCTGAATTTTTGCCGGCTGTCTCGGCCGGTTGCCGCCGCGGTACTTTTGCTTGCGGCGGCGCAGCTCTCGCTTTCGCAGGCTCCGACGCCCAGGCATCCGAAGACGATCTACCTCGACTCGAACGGCCGGCCGATCTCGAATAACGAATTCGTCGATCTGCGGCTCGCTAATCCCGCCGACAAGACCGACCCGGCGACCAAGCGGATCACGGACGACGGCGATACGGAATTTGTGATCAAGGCTCCGAGGCAGGAGGGCACGAGGGCGCCGGAGTTTGAAGTGCCGACGATCGACGGCAAGCTCTACCGCTCGAGCGATCTCAAGGGCAAGGTCGTCGTCCTCAACTTCTGGTTCATCGGCTGTCCGAACTGTCTGGGCGAGCTCGTCAATCTCAACAGCCTCAGATCAAAATTCAAGGACGAAAGAGATGTCGTCTTTATCGCCGTCGCGCCGGATACGCCGGCCGAGATCCGTTCGTTCATCAAACAAAATCCTTTCAGCTACGAGCTCGTCGGCTCGGCGCGTTCGATCGTGGACCTTTTCAACTTTCGCGGTTTTCCGCGCAACATCGTGATCGGCCGCGACGGCCGCATCGCGTATTGGCGTTCGGTCGTGTACGCGTGGGACAAATTTGAATCGGTGATCCGAGAGGAGCTCGACAAAAAGTATTGATATGAGCGAGAACCAACACGCGCCGCTCGTCGGCGTGATCATGGGCAGCAAGTCGGATTGGTCGACGATGAAGGCGGCCGCGGAGACGCTCGGCGAATTTGGCGTGCCTTTTGAGGCCAGGGTCGTCTCGGCGCACCGCACGCCGGACCTTTTGTTCGACTACGCAAAGTCTGCCGAGTCGCGCGGTCTCGAGGTGATCATCGCCGGCGCGGGCGGCGCGGCGCACCTTCCGGGAATGTGCGCTTCGCAGACGGTCCTGCCCGTGCTCGGCGTGCCGGTCAAAAGCAAAGCGCTGAAAGGTCTCGACTCGCTCCTGTCGATCGTGCAGATGCCGGCCGGCATCCCGGTCGCAACGCTCGCGATCGGCGAGGCGGGCGCGCGAAACGCCGCGCTTCTGGCCGTCTCGATCCTCGCCAATTCGCGGCCCGAGCTGCGCGAGAAACTGCGCGAATTTCGCGGAAAGCAGACGCAGGAAGTATTGGAGTCGTCGCTGGATTGAGAAACAGGCCGAGTGAATTTACCAGCGATCGATAGCCGAGCCGAGATATTGCCTTGTTAACGAGAAATTGTCTCTGTTGATGTGAATAAGCTAGTCCTTCCAAACTCGATCATCGGCGTTTTCGGCAGCGGACAGTTGGGCCGCATGTTCGCGATCGAGGCGCGCAAGATGGGGTATCGCGTGCACACCTTTTCGCCCGACAGCGATACGCCGACGGGACAGGTGGCCGACATCGAGACGTCGGCCTCGTACGACGATCTCGACGCGGTCCGCGAGTTTGCGCGCAGTGTGGACGTGGTCACATTTGAATTTGAGAATGTCCCGTCCGCGACCGTCGACGCCGCGGCTGAGCTGGTCGAGGTGCATCCGCGCGGCGACATTCTGCACACGACGCAGAATCGCCTTCGCGAAAAGACGTTTCTCCGCGACAACGGCTTTCCGGTCGCGCGGTTTCGCCACATCAGGCTGCTCGACGACCTGCACCGCGGCGTCGCCGAGCTCGGCACGCCGTGCGTGCTCAAGACGGCGGGCTTCGGCTACGACGGCAAAGGCCAGGTCAAGATCGGCGCGATCGGCGAGATCGAGGCGGCCTTTGAGAGTCTCGGCGGCAGCGACGGCGTTTTGGAGGAATTTGTCGATTTTGAAAAAGAGGTCTCGGTCGTCTGTGCACGCGCGGGCGAGGGCGGGTTTGTCCATTACGGCGTGATCGAGAACGAGCACTCCAAACACATCCTCGACGTCTCGCTCGCCCCGGCCGCCATTCCGCGAAAGATCTACGGCCAGGCGATCGAGATCGCCCGCAGCCTGACGCACAAGCTCGAGTACGTCGGCACGCTCTGCGTCGAATTCTTTTTGACCAACAGCGGCGAGCTCCTCGTCAACGAGCTCGCGCCGCGGCCGCACAACTCGGGCCACCTGACATTTGACGCGTGCGTCACGTCGCAGTTTGAGCAGCAGCTCCGCGCGGTCTGCGGCCTGCCGCTCGGCTCGACCGAATATTACAAACCCGCCGCGATGGCCAATCTGCTCGGCGATCTCTGGCAAAATGGCGAGCCGCGCTGGGACGGCGCTCTCGATGCCTCGAACGTTAAGCTGCACCTTTACGGCAAGAGCGAGCCGCGGCCTGGACGCAAGATGGGCCACATCACCTCGCTCGCCGACACGCCGGAGCTGGCCGCCGCCAACGTGCGCTCGGCGCGCGAGCGGCTGCTCGTCCGGAGCTAGGCATCGGCATCGCCGACAAAATGACGCTTCCCGATCCGCCGGGGTCTGTCCTATAATCCTACGCGACCTTATCATCCCTCTTGGAGGCCCACGACCATGCGACATCGCCCCTTCATCTTTTTGGTGATCCTAAGCGCTCTTCTCTGCCTGCCCCAGCTCTCGATCGCGCAGTTGTTGCAGATCGACGAGGTCGAGGGCAAGTCGACGCCCGGTCTCAACCGTTCACGCGGGGCGAGAATGCTCAGGGAGATCAAGGACGCGCTCGAGACCTACTACTACGACAAGAATTTCAAGGGCATCGACATCGACGCCAAATTCAAAGAGGCTGCCGAAAAGATCAAGACGCTCGAGACCAACGCGCAGATCTTCCGCGTCATCGCCGGCGTGCTGCTCGAGTTTAACGACTCGCACACGAGGTTCTTTCCGCCGGGCCGGTACAACCGCGTCGATTACGGCTTTACGATGCAGGTGATCGGGGACAAATGCTTCGTCGTCGACGTAAAGAAGGACAGCGATGCCGAGAAGAAGGGCATTAAACTCGGCGAGCGAATTTTGAAGGTCGGTCAGTACGACGTCACGAGAGACTCGCTCTGGGTGCTGAATTACTTTATCTACCAGCTTGAACCGATGCCCGTGCTGCCGGTGACCCTCGCGGACGAAAAAGGAGCGCAGCGAACGATCGTCGTCGAGGCGTCCATCAAGACCCGTGCACAGCGCCTGAAGGAGTTTGAGGCGCGACGCAAGGAGCCGGCCGTAAAGCCTTTCAAGTGTGCAAAGATCTCGGCTGCTTTGACGGCATGCAAGCTGTCGACATTCAGCGTCGAAAAGAAGTACATCGACCAGATGATGAAAGAGGCCTCAGCCGGCTCGAAGCTGATCCTCGACCTGCGCGGCAATCGCGGAGGATACGTCAAGATCGAGGAGTATCTGACGGGCTTTTTCTTCGACCGCGAGGTCAAGATCGCCGACATGATATCGCGCGGCAAGACCGATACGAGGATCGCCAAGCCCGTTCGCGACCGGCGGTTCGCGGGTGACCTCGTCGTGCTCATCGACAGCAACTCGGCGTCGGCGTCCGAGGTATTTGCGAGGCTGATCCAGATCGAGAAACGGGGAAAGATCGTCGGCGACGTCAGCGCCGGCGCCGTGATGACGAGCTACGGTCTCTCGATGGCGATCGAGCGCGGGCCCGACGGATTTCAGACGATCACGCCATACGGCCTCAACGTCACGGTCGCGGACCTCGTGATGAACGACGGCAATCGCCTCGAGAATGTCGGGGTCGTGCCGGATCATCCGGTCGGCCCGTCGCCATTCGCGCTGGCAAAGCGTACCGATCCGGTGCTCTCATTCGCCGCCGGTCTGCTCGGTGAAAAGTTCTCGTCAGAGGATGCGGGCAAGCTCGAGTTTCTCTTCAAGCAGATCGAGGATGACGATGAGGATGTAAAGACCAATGACGAGCCGTAAGGCCGCCCGCGCGTACCGCTCGCCCTCGTTCGATCGTCAGGCCCGCCCGATAATGGGCGGGCTAAACTTTTATCGCGAACTTCCGTATCATCGAGGCGGTTCCAACCTAAACCAACTTTTTTGTGAGTCGACCCGAAATGATCAAACGCACACTCGTCGTGTCGGTAGGCTATCTGCTTATCGCTGTTTCAATCGTTCTTCAAGCCAACGCCCAGACGGGTCCAAATTCACCCACGGATGCATTATCCAATCTCTCCTGGCGTTCGATCGGTCCGGCGAATATGGGCGGCCGCGTGGCGGACGTGGAGGGCGTCGCGGGCAACCCGAATATCGTCTATGTCGCAACGGGCTCGGGCGGCATCTTCAAGACGACCAACGGCGGTATGACGTGGACGCCGATCTTTGACCGGCAAAATACGATCTCGGTCGGCGACATCGCGCTCGAGCCCGGCAATCCGGACGTGATCTGGGTCGGCACCGGCGAGTCGAATACGCGAAATTCGGTCAGCTTCGGCGACGGCGTCTATCGCTCGACCGACGGCGGCAAGACCTGGAAGCATCTCGGTCTCGCCGAAACCAACACGATCTCAAAGGTCGTCATTCACCCAAAGAACCCCGATATCGTGTACGTCGCGGCGGTCGGCCGCGTCTGGGGGCCGAACGAGGAGCGCGGCGTCTTTATGACGACAGACGGCGGCAAGACCTGGCAAAAGACGCTCTACATCGACCCGCAGCACGGCGCCTCCGACCTCGTGATCGACCCGCAAAATCCGAACATCCTTTATGCCGGAATGTGGCGATTTGAGCGAAAGCCGTGGACGTTCACCTCCGGGTCGGACAAGGGCGGCGTGTTTCGCTCGACCGACGGCGGCCGCACGTGGAGCAAGGTCGAAAAGGGCTTGCCTAAGATGATCGGCCGCATCGGTCTCGACGTCTCACCGGCCAACCCCGACGTGGTGTACGCAATTCTCGAGGCAAAGGAAGGCACGCTCTACCGTTCGGACGACAAGGGCGAGACGTTTCGCCAGGTGCACCGCAATCAAAACATCGTCTCGCGCGGCTTTTACTACACGACGGTCCGCGTCGACCCGACCAACGAGAACAAGGTTTACGCCGTCGCGTCGCTGCTCTTTAAGTCGCTCGACGGCGGCCGCACATTCAGCCGCATCTCGCCGGCGACGCACATCGACTTTCACGCGCTCTGGATCGACCCGCAAAACCCGAAGCGGATGTGGCAGGGCCAGGACGGCGGCGTTGCCGTCTCGTACGACGAGGGCTCGAGCTGGGAGTACGTCAACAATTTTGCGGCCGGGCAGTTTTACCAGATCTTTGCGGATAATGCCGCACCGTTTTACAACATTTCGGGCGGGCTGCAGGACAACGGCACCTGGGTCGGCCCGTCGCGCAATCGCGAGCCGTCGGGCATACACAACGACGATTGGCGGATGATCAGTTTCGGCGACGGATTCTTTGCGGTGGCGCATCCCGACAACCCGGACCTCTTTCTCACCGAGTCGCAGGGCGGCAACGTCGTGCGGACCGATATGAAGAATCGCGAGCAGCAGCTCGTCGTTCCATTCTTCGGCGCTGGCGGCGCGGCCGAGTTTGACAAGGTGCGCTTTAACTGGAACGCGCCGCTCATCCCTTCGCCGCACGACAAGAACACGGTCTATCTGGCCGGGAGCTCGGTCTATAAGACGACCGACTTCGGCCGGACGTGGACCGCGATCAGCCAGGACCTCACGACCAACAACCGCGAGCGGCTCAAGAATGCAGGCGGGCCGATCTTTAACGAGAACACGTCTGCCGAGTATTACGGCACTGTCATCTCGCTCGCCGAGTCGCCCGTCGAGCGCGGCCAGATCTGGGCCGGCACCGACGACGGCAATGTGCAGCTCACCAACGACGGCGGCAAGACGTGGACGCTGCTGACCAAGAACTTTACCGACCTGCCCGCCGACTCGCCCGTCTCGCACGTCGAGCCGTCGCGCACCGGGGCGAATATCGCATACGTCGCATTCGACCGGCACAAGCTCGACGATTACCGGCCATACGTTTACAAGACGACCGACGGCGGCCGCACGTTTACGAGCATCGCGGCAAACCTGCCGGCAAAGGCGTACGTTCATGTCGTCAAAGAAGACCCGAAGAATGCGAATCTGCTCTACGCCGGCACCGAGCTTGGCCTGTACGCAAGCTGGGACGGCGGCCGTTCTTGGTCCGAACTCAATCTCAAAAATCTGCCGCGCGTCGCCGTGCACGACATCATCGTCCACCCGCGCGACAACGATCTGATCCTCGGGACGCACGGCCGCAGCATCTACGTCTTTGACGACGCGACGCCGATCCAGCAGATGAATGCAGAAGTTGCGGCCTCGGACGCGTACTTGTTTGACGTGCGCCCGGCGTACCGCTTCAGCACGCGTATGACGCGGTATGGTGTCGGCGACAAGATCTTTCGCGGACAAAATCCGCCGTCGGGAGCTCTGATCACTTACTATCTCAAGAACAGGCCCGACGACAAGACGCAGGTCAGGATGCAGGTGCTCGACGCCGGCGGCCGCGTGGTCTTTGAAAATAAGAACGTCGCAAAAGAAAAAGGTCTCAACCGCGTCACGTGGGGTCTCAGACACGAGGGAGCGCGGCTTCGCCGTCCGCCGTCCGCCGAGCAGCTCGAATTTGCCGGCCCGCCGCAGGGCCCGCAGGTCCTGCCCGGCACGTACAAGGTCAGGATATTCGCCGGCGACAAGCTCGTCGGCGAACGCACGGTCGAGGTGCGGGTCGACCCGAGTGTTCAGGTCGCCGCCGACGACCTGCGGACGCAGTACGAGATGGCGATGAAGCTCCGCGATATGGTCTCGCTGATGAATGACGGACTCCGCCAGCTCGACAGCATCAAGGCCCAGACCGACCAGATCGAGTCCGTCGCCAAGGACCGGCTCGGCGAGGTGCCGGCCGATCTGACCAAGGCGATCGCCGACTTTAGAAAGCGGACGAGCGACTTCATGGCCGAGCTGGCCGTCAGCGAAGAGGACTCTAACTGGGCGCCGTCGCGCTACGCCGACCAGTTGAGCGGGCTCTACTTTACGGTCTCAGGCGGCAACGCCGCGCCGACGCCGACGATGAAGGAAAACTTCGAGATGCTGCAAAGGGAGTTTCCGACGCGAATGTCGGGTCTGAACCGCTTCGTCGCGGACGAGGTGGCGAAGTTCAACCAGACGCTGCAGAAATACGGCCTCAGCGTGATCGTCCCGGGCAAGCCGGTAGAGCCGAAGTAGTCAGAACCGGCCCGGCGTAAGCGGGCGGGCTCTTGCTCCGCGGTAAAGAAATGCCCACGAAACACGCGAAAGGACGCGAAACTTAAGAGAAAGAAAATCCAGCCGCGGATAAACGCAGATCGCGCGGATCAGGAAGAATAAGAAGCAATATTCTTTCTTGATCCGCGCGATCTGCGTTTATCCGCGGTTAAAATACTTAATTCATTTCGCGCCCTTTCGTGTATTTAGCGGGCAATTCCTGCCACGAGCCGAAGAACCCGCCCGTTCACGCAGGCGGTTCTGACTTGGGCCGTGATCAGCCGATAACGAGCTCGGCTGCGGCTCGGCCGGCCCAGACGAGCGCGAGGCCGAGCACGACCTGGACGGCGACGTTGGCGAGAGCGTAAAGAACGAATCCGTGACGGAGCAGGCTGATCGTCTCGCTGCCGAATGTCGAGAAGGTCGTAAACCCGCCGAGCACGCCGACCAGCAGCAGCGTCCTCGTTTCTTCCGAGAACATGTCACGGGCATCGACCAGATACCCCAAGATCCCGATCGCAAAGCAGCCCGCGAGATTGACGGCCACCGTTCCGTACGGGAAGCTCAGCGTGCCGCTCATCTGCTGCACCCAGCCGCTCACCAGATACCGCGCCGCCGACCCCACAAAGCCGCCGGCCCCGACAAGCATGATACGCAGCCACATTTCGTTCATCGATGCCGATAGATGATACAACAGGCGCCGGGCGAGACGTGATTTGCCGGGCCGCCGACCCGAGGACTAAACTCAGAGTTTATGGCAGAGAGCTTGGCATACTCCGTCGGCGCGGGCCGCGAAAAGATCTACGACGAGATCGTCCCTCAGATCGAGTCGCTCGTCGCCGGCGAAACTGACGTCGTCGCAAATCTCGCGAATGTCGCGGCCGCGCTGAAGGAGGCCTTCGGATTTTTCTGGGTCGGATTTTATCTCGCAAAGGACGGCGAGCTTGTGCTCGGACCTTTTCAGGGGCCGCTCGCCTGCACGCGGATCAAATTTACGGACGGCGTCTGCGGTCATGCATTCACGACGCGACAGACCGTGGTCGTCCCTGACGTCAACGCGTTTCCGGGTCACATCGCCTGCAGCTCGGCGTCGAGGTCGGAGGTCGTCGTTCCGATCTTGAATGCAAACGGCGAGGCCTTGGGCGTGCTCGACGTCGACAGCGACAAGCTCGACGATTTTTCTGAAATAGACGCCCGCGGCCTCGAGGCCGTCGCTCGGATAGTGAGCTCGACGCTCGCCTGAACTTCGCTTTTATGACTGCTGTCGAATATCCGCTCTGGTCCTGGCTGCTTTTTTTCGGCGTCGTGCTCGTCGCGCTCTTTGTCGACATCGGCATCGTTAATCGCCGCTCGCACGCGCCGACGCGCAAGGAGACGATCGTCTGGAGCGTCGTCTGGGTTTCGCTCGCGCTCGCATTCAACGCCTTCGTGCTTTACCAGTTCGGCTTGGCAAAGGCAAAGCTCTTTTTGACAGGGTATCTGATCGAGCTTTCGCTGTCGGTCGACAATCTGTTCGTTTTCCTGCTCATCTTCACGTTTTTCAAAGTGCCCAAGAAGTACCAGCACCGGGTCCTCTTTTGGGGCATCATGGGAGCCCTCGTGATGAGGATGATAATGATCTTTGCGGGGGCCGAGCTGGTCGAGCGGTTTCACTGGATCATCTATGTCTTCGGCGCGTTCCTGGTCTACACGGGTCTGAGCATGTTTCGCGACTCGGACGAGAATTTCGAGCCGCACGAGAGCGCCGTGATAAAGTTCGCGACGCGCTACATCCGCATTTCGCGGCAGTTCTCGGGCGAGAAGTTCTTTGTGGTCGAGAACGGCGTGCGTCACGGCACGCTGCTGCTGCTCGTGCTGATCACGGTCGAGTTCACCGATCTCGTGTTTGCGGTCGATTCGATCCCTGCGATATTCGGCATCACGACCGACCGCTTCATCGTCTACACGTCTAACATCTTTGCGATCCTCGGTCTCCGGACCTTCTTTTTCCTGCTCGCCGACCTGGCCGACCGCTTCCACTATCTCAAGTACGGCCTGGCCTTCATTCTCACCTTTATCGGCGTCAAGATGCTCTTGCCCCTTTTGGCCGAAGGCGTGATAATGTTGACCGGTCGCGGCCACACATCCGGATCTGGGCTGATCCTCGAGCGTTACCTCAATCACGAATACGAACAAGCCCTCGTCAATATCTCACTCGCGGTCGTGGTCGGCGCGATAATCGTTGCGATCGTCCTCTCTCTCATCTTTCCGGCGGCGCCATCGGAGGCGAGCGAGGATGATGTGGTCGACGCCGAGGTCTAATGGGCGACAAGTTTCAAAAGTACTACATAGACTGGTGGAACATCCGCAAGAGCACGATCTATCTGATCGTCGCGGCGATCGTCCTGCCGCTCGCCGCGGGCGGCATCGTCTGGTACGCGATGCGCCATAACTGGTTCAACGCGGCGGTCGACAACCAGGCGCCGGCAAATGCGGCCCGCATCATCTCGTTCGAGGGCGACGTCCGCGTCACGCGCGCGGCCACGCGCGAGACCATCGTCGTCACCAAGCCGTCCTTTGTCGCGGCCGGCGACACGATCCAGACGCAGGCCGACGGGCGGGCCGTGCTCCAGATGGTGGATGGCTCTATCTACACCGTCCGGCCAAACAGCACGATCGTGGTCCGCGACAATTCGTCGTTGTTTGGCGGCACCAACGTCCGCGTCGCGCTCGACGACGGCGGCCTTAATGTCAGGACCGACCAGCAGGCCGGCAAGACCGAGAATATCGTCGAGATGGCCGAGTCCGAAAACAAGCTGCTCCCGCAGACGGACGCCACCTTTAACGCCGACGCGCAGACAAACGGCGGCGAGATCCGCATCAGCCGCGGCGGCGTCGAAACGAGCGTCGACGGGCAGACGACGACGCTCAACGCCAACGAGTACGCGGCGATCAACGCCGGCAAGCTGACCGCCCGCGAGCGCCTGCAGGCGCCGCCGCAGCAGAGCGCTCCGGCAAATTACGCGCAGATCGTCGACACGACCGGCGCCGGGGCCAACGTCAACCTCAGTTGGCAGGACATCGGCGGCGAGGCGGCGGGCTTCTACCTGCAGGTCTCGCGATCGCCGTACTTTGCTTCGGACTCGATACTCGTCGATCGGGCCGAGCTCTCCGCGCGCGAATTTCGCGTCGGCGGTCTCTCGCCCGGCACGTACTATTGGCGACTGCGGTCCACCGCCCGGTCGGGCCAGAAGACCGATTGGAGCGAGCCGTGGAAATTCACTATCCTGAGAAGCGAAGGCGGGCGCTCGATCGACGTCACCGAATGGCGCGTCGAGAATGTCGGCGGCAGCGTCTATCTCGTCACCGGGCGGACGCAGCCGGGACTCGCCGTCCGCTCGCAGGGACGAGAGGTCTTTGCGGCCTCAGACGGGTCTTTCAGGCTGCAGATATCGAGCACGTCGGCCGTCGCGCCGATCGAGCTCGGTGACGACAGGGGCAATCGCGCAGGATTTATCCTTTCGCTGCGGACGGGCTCGGTAACCCGCAGGTTCTAGCAGCCGAGACCGCCGGGAGAGACGTTCGCTATCGCTACTCATCACGCTCACCATCATTCTCACGGAGCGGCGGGCCGCGGTCAGGTCGGCCGGCTCAAGATCGCGCTTGGACTTACCTTTGTGTATATGCTCGCCGAGGCGGCGGGCGGATGGTACGCAAATTCCCTTGCACTGCTCGCCGACGCGGGCCATATGCTGACCGACGTCGCCGCGATGGCTCTGACGCTCGGCGCGTTCTGGTTCGCGGGACGGCCGGCTACCTCAAAAAAGACGTACGGTTACTACCGGGCCGAGATCCTCGCCGCGTTTGTCAACGGCGTGGCGCTGGCGTGCATCTCGGTGTGGGTCATTGTGGAGGCCGTGCAGAGATGGAGCGAAAGGCCGGAGATCAGAGGGGTCGAGCTAACGGCTGTCGCCGCCGGCGGTCTCGCCGTCAATATCGCCGCGGCCTTTCTGCTGCATTCCGGCAAAGATCACAACCTGAATATGCGCGGGGCGTGGCTGCACGTGATGGGCGACGCGGCCGGCTCGGTCGCGGCGATCGTCGCGGGCGTTTTGATCGTGCTGTTTGACCTCGTCTGGGCCGACGCGGTGAGCAGCGTCGTCATCAGCCTGATCATCATCTACGGCGCCTGGCGGCTGATCGTCGATTCGGTAAATGTACTGCTTGAGGGGACGCCGGCTCACATCAGTCTCGACGCGGTCGAGAGCGCGATCCTCGAGACGTCGGGCGTCGGCGGCGTGCACGACCTGCACGTCTGGACGATCTCGTCCGGCATTGAGGCCCTCTCGGCGCATATCAGCCACGACCCGCGCGTACCGCACTCTGAGCTGCTCGCTCTCATTCGCAAAAAGCTTCACGACCAGTTCGGCATCGACCATCTGACGATCCAGATGGAAACGCTCGATCTCGAGGCCGAGGTCGTTTACGTCTGCGAGACGGGGACGCGGTGCTTCGTGCCCGCCCCGCCGCAGCGGCAGAATTAGGATCTCTCAGACCAGACCATGCCGCCCGAGCGCAATATCGTCCATCTCAAGTACGGCCGCGACTCGATCGAATTAGGCTTCGATCCCGACCGATTCGAGATCCTTCGCAGCGCCGGCGGCGATCGTCCGCCGGTGAGCGACGTCCGGCTCGGCGAGATGCTCGACCGCCCAGTCGATTCGCCGCCGCTCGAGGAGATCGTTGGTCGCGGCGAGAGCGTGCTGCTCGTCGTGCCCGACGCGACGCGGCAGACGGCGGCCGGCCAGGTGGTGAATCTCGTCGTCCGACGGCTGATCGCGAACGGCACGCAGCCGCACGAGATCGCGATCATTTTTGCGACCGGCATTCACCGCCGGGTCACCGAGGCCGAACGCGCCGAGATCCTGACGCCTTTCATCGCGCAGCGTATCAAGACGTTCGATCATGCGGCGTCGATGGCGATCACGAATTTTCGCTTTGGCGAGACGTCCGGCGGGATACCGGTCGAGCTCGACTGGCGGCTGTCGGAGTTTGATCACGTCGTGCCGGTCGGCGGTGCGGCGTTCCATTATTTTGCGGGCTTCACAGGCGGCCGCAAGCTGATCTGCCCGGGGCTCGCGTCGGAGCGGACCATCGCCGAGACGCACAAGCTCGCTTTTGACTGCCGGCAAATGCGGCGCAGCGACGGGGTCGGCCCGGCGCTGCTCGACGGCAATCCCGTGCACGAGGCCTTTGTCGAGGCGGCGGCGTTTGCCGAGCCCTCATTCTGCATCACGACGATCGTCGACGAGGCGGGGCGGGCGACCGATCTTTTTTGCGGCGACTGGATCACGTCGCACCGCGCCGCCTGTGACGAGTTTGCCGCCCGGCACACGGTCGAGATCGAGGAGGGTCGCGATCTCGTCATCGCGAGCTGCGGCGGATGGCCGCACGACATTAATTTGATCCAGGCGCACAAGACGCTCGAGGCCGCGTCGAGGGCCTGCCGCGACGGCGGCACGATCGTCCTGCTTGCCAAGTGTGAGGACGGTCTCGGGCGGGCAGATTTTATCGATTGGTTTGACGCGGGCGATTCGCAGCGGCTCGCTGTGTGGCTCTGCGAGAATTATCAGGTCAACGGCCAGACGGCGTGGAGCCTGATGCGCAAGGCCGAGAAGTTTGACGTGCGCATCGTGACATCGCTGCCGCCCGAAGTCGCGTCGAGGACAAAGATGACGCCGTACCCCGATCTCGACTCGGCGCTCGCGGGCGTCAAAACAAGAACGGCAGGATTCATCCTGCCGTTCGGAGCCAAAACTCACGTTGTCGCCGCTACCTGACGCGAAAGGTCCTCGCTATCGAATCGGTAAAATTTCTGATCGACTTCAGCTTGTCGCGTTCGCCCGTGAACCGAAGCACGTAGATCGAGCCGTCCGGAGTTTTCAAAAAGTAAAATCGGCCGCTCATATTTCGGCCCGACGCAACGTACTCGTAGTTAAAGACGGTGCCGCGGTAATTGCCCGCGAAATTCTCCTCCTTGCCGCGGACGTATCCGGGATTGAAACGCAGCTTGGTCTCTTCTTCCTGTATCACGTCGGCGAGGATCGCGTCCTTCGGCACAGAGAGCTTACGCACCTCAAGGCGGCCGTCGCGCCGGTCGTTGTAAACGTACTCGACATTTGGGCTCGTCGCCGACGGCTTGACCGTCATCTTCCAGCCCGGGTCCGGAAGGTCAAAACTGTACTCGACGCTCGGATCCGAGAACGTGCTGCTTTGTGCCGCGGCCAGCGCCGCGAACACGAGCGTACACGCGATTGCCGCAAAAAAAGTTCGTGCCTTTGCTTTCATATTCTTCACCAGGGCGACCTGCGAGAGGTAACGTCATTCTAGCGTAAACGAAACGCCGATTCGATAGTCTAGGATGTTCTCGGCGGCGGTACTGTTGTACACGCGGAGCGCTCGCCACTGGATGCGGCGGACGGCCGTACACGGGAATTTTTCGCCCAAGCCCGCGGGCAGCGCATCTAATTTGCAGCGACAAAGCGGCCGGCGGCTCACGGCCGAGCGATCATTTCAAAGAGGTTTTGTTATGCGAGAGAGAAATTCCACACTCCGGAGGCTCTGCGCTCTGACGATGATCTACGTCATCGCCGTACCGACCTTTGCGGTCATGCGGCAGGTCGACAAGAGCGCCAAGCCGCTCACCGAGGAGCAAAAGATCGTTCATGTGCTCAACCGGCTCGGCTTCGGCGCGCGGCCCGGCGATGTCGAGCGCGTCAAGGCGATCGGCCTGCAAAAGTACATCGAACGGCAGCTCGACCCGGCTGCGATCGACGACTCGGTCGCCGAGACCAAGGTCAAGCGGCTCGAGATCTTCAGCATGTCCACCGCGGAGATCTTTGCCAAGTATCCCAATCCGGCCGCGCTGCTCCGCCAGCTCGAGGGCGGCCGTGCGGCCCAGGCCGCGCGCGGAGATGCAGCGGCTGAAAAGGCCGGTCAGCAGCCGGCGTCCGACGCCGAACAGCAGCGTGAACGGCGGCAAAAGCTCGCCGAACTTTATCGCGAGTACGACCTCCGCCCGGCCAATCAGCTGATGCCGCAGGTAGTCGCCAACCGCGTGCTGCGGGCCGTGTATTCCGAGCGGCAGCTGCAGGAGGTGATGGTCGACTTCTGGGCAAATCACTTTAATGTGTTTGCCGGCAAGGCCGCCGTCCGCTGGTACATTCCGAGCTACGAGCGAGACGTGCTGCGAAAGTATGCGCTCGGCAATTTCAAAGATCTTTTGACCGCGACGGCGCAGCATCCGGCGATGCTCTTCTATCTCGACAATTTTGAATCGGTCTCGCCCGGCGCCCAGCCGATGCGCGCCGGCGGCGGGCAAGATCGGCGCCTTGAACGAATGGTCCGCAGCGGCGGCGACATTCCGCCCCGCGCCCGCGAACGCCTCAGACGGCAATACGGGGTCACCGACGCAGAGCTCGACGCACGCCTCCGCCAGATGCGCGCCGGCGGTGCCGAGGCCGGCCGTCAGCAGCAACAGCAGCGTCGGCCGCAGCGGGGCATCAACGAGAATTACGCGCGCGAGCTGATGGAGCTGCACACGCTCGGCGTCGGCGGCGGCTATACGCAAAAGGACGTGCAGGAGGTCGCAAAGGCCTTCACCGGCTGGACGATCGCCGACCCGCGCGGCTACCGGCGCTCGGCGGCGAGGATGATCAGCGGCGACGAGGACCGCGCCATCCGGAGGCTGCAGCGAATGGCGGGCGTGCCGGACGATCTCGAGAGCGGAGAGTTCTATTTCAACCCGCGGTGGCATGAGGGCGGAACGAAGATCGTCCTCGGTCAAAAGATCGACGAGGGCGGTCTAAAGGACGGGCTCAAGGTGATCGACATCCTCGTCGATCATCCGTCGACGGCAAAATTCATCGCACGCAAGCTGGCGGTTAAATTCGTCTCCGACAACCCGAGCGAGGCGCTCGTCAGCCGCGTGGCAGATGCATTCCATAGATCGCGCGGTGACATCAGGACGACGCTGAAGGCTCTGTTCGCTTCGCCCGAGTTCTTCGCACCCGAGAATTACAGGGCCAAGATCAAGACGCCTTTCGAGCTCGCGGTCTCGTCGATCCGCGCGCTCGGAGCCGACACCAATGCGAGCCCCGCGCTCGCCGCGATGCTCAGAAAGCTCGGCGAGGTGCCGTACGGCTATCAGGCCCCGACCGGCTACCCCGACAAGGCCGAGGACTGGGTGAATACAGGAGCTCTGCTCGAGCGTCTGAATTTCGCGATCGCGGTCGCCAGCAACCGCATTCCCGGAACGCGCGTCGATCTGAAGATATTTGACGCCAAGAGCAAACAGGAGATCCTCGACCGCGCGGTCGCGACCGTGCTTCACGGCGAGATCTCACAGCAGACACGCTCGACGCTGCTCAAACAGCTCGAACGACCGCTGCCCGATGTGAAGGCCGCGGCTAACGACGACGAAGACGATACGGACCTGCCCGGAGCCGGCGCGCCGTTGCAGCAAGCCGGCCGGATGAATCAGCGTGCGAGGCTCTTGCCGCCAAGCGGTGATCCCGAGATCTTCAAGGTCGTGAGCCTTGTACTTGGTTCGCCGGAATTTCAGCGGCAGTAAAATTGAATTATCTCGTTTGGCCGGCTGCCGTACTTTGCGACGGCCGGCTTTTCTTATCGAGAGAACGGAGGATCTTTCCCGCAGAGACGCAGAGCCGCAAAGGCGGAAGTGGAGGAAATTAAGGTGAAGAAACATTCCTCGCGTCCCGAGAAGCTTTTCTCTGCGTCATTGCGGCTCTGCGGGAAACATTCCTCACTTGCAGTCCACTACCGCGAGATTAGCGACGAATAAAGCGATGCGAGCCGCCCGAGGTGAGCGTCGATGCTGAAATTCTCGAGCGCAAATTCACGTGCGCCGGCCGCAAGCCCCCGCCGACGCTCGTCGTTGTCGAGCAGCTCGCGGACCGCCGCGGCGAGCGACGCTTCGTCCCCGACGCGAAACACTTTTGCAAACCGCCCGCCGCCGGTCGCCTCAACGAGCGGCGCGATATCAGAGACGACGAGCGGCACGCCTGCGAGCATCGCTTCGGCGGCCGCGACGGGCAAGCCCTCCTGCAGAGACGAGAACACAAACACGTCCAGCTCGCGCAAAATGTCGGGCACGTCCCGACGCGGCCCCGTAAAGTGCACGCGGCCGGCGAGACGCCGATCCGACGAGCTCAGCTCGACGCACTCGCGATGCTTTGCTTCGGCTCCGGGCTCGACGGCGCCGACAAAGACGCAGTGCATCTCGGGAAATTCGCCGACGATCGCCGGCAGCGCGCGGACGACCGTCGCCTGGTCCTTGCGCGGGTCGCGATAGAAGTTGCCGATCATCCCTATCAGCGGAGCCGCGCGATCGATCCCGAGTTCGCGGCGGATCGACGAGCCGGTCGGCTCGAGCCGCGCCGGGTCGACGGCCGTGTGAATGATCTCGGATCGGCCGGCGAGATCGATACCGGAATATTCCGCGAGCCAATCGCGCAGCGAGGCGCTGACGACGACGTTCGCGTCCATTCGCGGGATCAAGTATTTCAATGCAAGTTTGTTTTTGAGATCGGGCACAAAGCCGTGAAAGGTCAGCACGCGGCGCACGCTCGGCATGCCCCGCGTCGCGAGATAAAGGTGCAGGCCGTCGACGGCCTGGTGCCCGTGAACGATCTCGATCTCGCGCTCGCGCACGATCTCGCGAAGCCGGCGGACGAGCTGCAGGTCGACCGGCCGACGACGCTCGAGTTGAATGAAATCGACACCCGAAGCCGCAAATTCGTCCGTCAGCGCTCCGCGGCTGCCCGCGACGATCGTCACGTCGACGCCGAACCGCCGCGCGTTTCGGCAGACGTCGAGAGCGAGCACTTCGGCGCCGCCGCGGCCGACGCTGTCGAGGTAGTGCAGCACCCTCATCGGCCGTCATCCGCACCGAATATGACTTTCGGCGGTAAATATGGTTTCATTCTCTATTGATTGCGAGCTATGTCAGCGGCAAGCCGGATCGACAGCGACGTCTTCGCATTTGTCCCCTCGTACAACCACGCACCCTTCGTCGAAAAGTGTTTGCGGTCGATTATAGATCAATCACAGCGGCCCAAAAAGCTGCTCGTGATCGACGACGGATCGCGTGACGGGTCACCGTCGATCATCGAAAGAGTGCTCGCGGATTGCCCTTTCGAATGCGAGCTGATCGTGCGTGAGAATCGCGGTCTGAGCGCGACGCTCAATCAGGCTTTCGAGCTCGCGGACGGCTGCCGCTACTTCGCATATCTTGGGTCCGACGACCTGTGGCTGCGCGACTTTTTACGGGCGAGGACCGAGCTGCTCGACAGCCGACCCGAAGCGGTGCTCGCATACGGCCACGCGTACCTGATCGATGAGTCGGACCGCGTCGTCGACTGCACGCGCGAATGGTCGCGATATCTCGACGGCGACCCGCTCGCGGGTCTCCTTGAGGGTGTCGTGCCCGTTACTTCGGGTGTAGTGTTTCGCCGCTCGGCGCTCGACGGCCTGCGTTGGAACGAGGCCGCGCTGCTCGAGGACTACGAGATGTATCTCAGGCTCGCCGCCCGCGGGCCTTTTGCGGCCGCCGACGACACGCTGGCCTGCTGGCGAAAGCACTCGTACAACACGAGCAGCGAATTTGGCAGAATGTTTGACGAGTGGATCGCGGCGCAGGAGCGCGTCGCCGCCGAGATCGGACTGTCGCAGGCCGAGCTCGGCGCCGCAAAAGGCCGCTTGAGCTTTTTGGCCGCGACCATGTTTTTGCGAGACGGCGACAAGACTCGGGCGTTTGCTTCGCTGAAGCGCGGTTGGCGCTCGGCACGTTCCGCAGGCGAGATGCTCGACGTTGCGGCAAGATTCTTCGTACCGTCCGCGCTGCTGCGTCGACTGCAGACCAGACGATACGAGCGGCGAAGCAGCAAATATCAAAAGATCGCCGCAGGGACCTGATCGATGACGCAGCAGACCAACGCACAGATCAGGGAGCATTACGAGATCGAGAGGTCGATCGCCGATCGACTTCGCAATTCGTCCGCAGCCGAACGCCGCGAACTCTACCGCACGGCGTACGACGATCTGTTTCGACGCGTGCCGCATCATCCGATGATGGTCGAGCGTTCCGACAGCGAGCGGCGCGCACGCACCGCCAAAGAAGTCTCGGCACTGCGGCCGCTCGTTGACGACGGCACGGTCTATCTCGAGATCGGGCCCGGCGACTGCTCGACGGCGGTCGCGATGGCCGGGCTCGTAAAAAAGGTTTACGCGGCGGACGTCTCCGCGGAGATCGCGTCGCAGTTCACGCCGCCGGAGAATTTTGAGCTGCTGCTTTTTGACGGGCTGTCGATCCCGCTGCCCGGGGAGTCGGTCGATGTGGCGTACAGCAACCAGTTGATGGAACACCTTCATCCCGAAGATTCGCTCGTGCAGCTCGAGAGCATCTATCGCGTGCTGCGGCCCGGCGGCGTCTATTACTGCGTCACGCCAAATCGGCTGAGCGGACCGCACGACGTCTCGCGCGGCTTTGATCCGGTCGCGACATGTCTGCATCTGAAGGAGTTCACCGTCGGCGAGCTGGAACGCATCTTTGCCGACGCGGGCTTTCGACGAATGCAGGTCTATCTCACATACGCCGGCCGCGGCTTGAAGCTGCCGGTCTGGCCGTTCAAAGCTCTCGAGTCGCTGATAGCTCCGCTGCCGCATCGTGTACGACGCTGGCTGACATTCAACCGGATCGCGAAATTCATCCTCGGAATAAAATTGATCGCAACCAAATGAGCCGCGCCGCCAGCCAGCACATCACCGTCATCAAGCCGAGCCGCGGATTTGCGAGCCTCGACCTCTACGGCCTTTGGACGCATCGCGAGCTGCTCTACTTCCTGACCTGGCGCGACGTGCGGATCCGCTACAAGCAGACGGCGATCGGCATCGCGTGGGCGCTGCTGCAGCCGATATTGACGACGCTGATCTTTACAGCGATCTTCAGCACATTTGCGCGGTTCGACACGGGCGGCGTTCCGTATCCGCTGTTTGCGCTGAGCGGGCTGATGCTGTGGCTGTACGTTCACTCGTCTGTGACGCTCGCGGCGGGCAGCTTTGTCAGCAACGCGAATCTCGTCACAAAGGTCTATTTCCCGCGCATCATCGTGCCGCTCGCGGCGGTGATCTCGGGACTGTTCGATCTCGTCTTCAGCGCGCTTGTCTTTGTCGTGCTGATGATCTGGTACGGCGTCGTTCCCAGCGCTGGCTCGCTGCTCGCGATCGCATTTGTCGCGGCGGCCCTGCTGCTCGCGGCGTCGCTCGGGCTGCTTTTCTCGGCGCTGAACGTTAAGTTTCGCGACGTAAAATTTGCGCTGCCTTTCCTGCTGCAGGTCTGGATGATCGCGTCGCCGATCTTTTACCCGGCGTCGATGATCTCGCCGCGCTGGCGGCTTGCGTTCGCGGTCAATCCGCTGACGGGAATTCTCGAGGGCTTTCGCTCGGCGATCTTCGGGCTGCCTTTCGAGTGGCCTCTGATCGCGGTCTCGCTCGCGTCGCTCGCGGTCATCGCGGGCGTGGCCCTCGCGGTCTTTCGCTGGATGGAGGACGATTTTGCCGACATCGTGTAACGCCGGATGAGAACGATCAGGGCCGAAAACATCTCAAAGCTCTACCGCCTCGGCGAACGCGCGCCCAATTCGCTGCGCGACTTTTTGACCGGCATCGTGCGGCGGCGCGGCGGCGGGCGAAGATCGAAGCTGTGGGCGCTGCGCGATATCAACTTTGAAGTGAGCGAGGGCGAGACGCTCGGCATCATCGGCCGCAACGGCGCGGGCAAATCGACGCTGCTCAAGATACTCTCGCGTATCACCAAGCCGACCACCGGCCGCGCCGAGATCCGCGGGCGCGTCGGCAGCCTGCTCGAGGTCGGGACGGGATTTCATGGCGAGCTCTCGGGCCGCGAAAACATCTTTCTTAACGGAGCGATCCTCGGGATGAAGCGCGCAGAGATCGAGCGAAAATTCGACGAGATCGTCGCATTCTCGGAGGTCGAGGAGTTTCTCGACACGCCCGTCAAGCACTATTCGAGCGGGATGTATATGCGGCTCGCCTTCGCCGTCGCGGCGCATCTCGAGCCCGAGGTTTTGATCGTTGACGAGGTGCTTGCGGTCGGCGACATCGCGTTTCAGCGAAAGTGCCTGAGCAAGATCCGCGAGGTCGGTCACTCGGGCCGCACGGTGTTGTTTGTCACTCACGATATGTCGGCGGTAGCGCGCATCTGTGACCGGACGATCATTCTCGAAGGCGGCCGCATCGTCGCCGACGGGCCGCCGATGGAGTCGATACAAAAATTCGTCTCAGGCACGCTCGGCCAGCGAGCCGAGCGCGTTTACGATACCGAGGGCTGGCGGCCCGAGAGCGACGTCGTGCGTCTGCTCGGCGTCCGCGTCGTCGACCGCGACGGCAAGACGTGCGGCAGCTTCGACATTCGACACGACATCGGCATCGAGGCGACGTACGAGGTGCTCGTGCCGGGCCATATCCTGATCCCGAATTTCCAGGTCTACGATCAGCAGCGCGTCCACGTCTTTACGGTGCAGGACGTGATCGGCGACGGCGCCCGCGTGCCGAAGGACGCGGGCATTTACACGAGCACGGCGTGGATACCGGGCAATTTCATGGCCGAGGGCAACTTTGTCGTCAACGCGGCGGTCGTCACGTACCTGCCGCATATGAACGTCCACTTTAACGCCCAGGACGCGGTGACATTCGACATCTTTGACCCGATGACCGGCGACACCGCGCGCGGCGATTACGCCGGCACGATGGAGGGTGTCGTGCGGCCGGTGCTCGAGTGGCACACCGAGCGTCGCTGAACTTTGCATTACAAACGTATGCCGCAGCCGCCATTCAACCCGCTCGATCATCCGGTCGCTCTTGAGCGCCCGCTTTGGCTTGCGCTCTCGGCGTGGGCCGAGCATCTACCCTTCGCGATGTTTCTGGTGAGCGCGGCGCGTCCAAGGGCGATCGTCGAGCTGGGCACGTATCACGGCACTTCGTACTGCGGATTCTGCCAGGCGGTCGAGAGTCTCGGTCTCGACACGCGCTGCTACGCGGTCGACACGTGGGAAGGCGACGCTCACGCGGGAGCGATCGAGAGTTCGGTGCTCGGCCGTCTGCGGGAGCATCACGATCCGCTGTACGGCGGATTTTCGACGCTGATGCAGATGACGTTTGACGAGGCTCGCGAGAGGTTTGACGACGGCTCGATCGATCTGCTGCACATCGACGGCTTTCACTCGTACGAGGCGGTCAGTCACGACTTTGAGACGTGGCTGCCAAAGATGTCGCGGCGCGGCATCGTGCTGTTTCACGACACAGACGTGCGGCACGAAGGGTTTGGCGTCTGGAAATTCTGGGCAGAGGTCGCGGAGCGCTACCCGTCGTTTGAGTTCAGGCACGGCTTCGGTCTCGGCGTGCTCGCCGTCGGAAGCGAGATACCCGAAGCGGCGCGATTCCTTTTTGACGCGGACGACGCGGCGACAGAGATCATCCGCGGCTATTTTGAGTCGGCCGGCGCCGGCACCGAGGCGCAGCGCAAGGTCGTCGAGCAGGCCGAGCGGATCGAGCTGCTCGAAACTTACGAAAAGGTCATTCGCGATTCGCTCGCCCTCAGCACGTATCGCGTGCTAAAGCTCGAGGGCGTCGCCGGTCTCAAGCGCCGTATCGACGAGCGACGTTCAGGCCGTCAAAAATAGCGATGGCATCTGGCGCAGATCGATCGACCGGACAGATTCGACGCAAGTTGTCGCGTGTCGTCGAGCTCTGGCGCGAGGGCGGAGCCGCCTCGATCGCTTTGCACGCTCGCTGGGCCCTTCATCGCGCCGCCGAGCAGCGACGCTACGAAGAGTGGATGCGGCGCTCGGACGAGGCCGCACGCAGTAATGCTGAACGCTGCCAAGAGCTTGCGGCCGGCGGCCCGCTGCTCTCCGTAATTCTTCCCGTCTATAACATCGACGAGCGGTATCTGCGACGTTGCATCGACTCGGTCATTGCGCAAACCTATCCGCGTTGGGAGCTGTGCATCGCCGACGATCGCTCGACCGACTCGCGTGTGCGGGCCGTGCTCGAGGAATTTCTCGCCCGCGGCGATGAGCGGATAAAGGTCATATTTCGCGAGGAGAACGGTCATATCTCGGCCGCGTCGAATTCTGCGCTCGAGCTCGCGACCGGCGAATTCTGCGTTCTCCTCGATCACGACGACGAGCTTTCGCCTGACGCGCTCTGCCGCGTCGCCGACGAGGTCCGCCGCCACCCGGACGCGAAGATGATCTACAGTGACGAGGACCTGATCGACGAGCACGGGCGGCGCTCGCAGCCGAAATTCAAGCCCGACCTCAGCCGCGACCTGATGCTCTCGCTCAATCTCGTCACGCATCTCTCGGCGTACGAGACGAGTCTGCTGCGCGAGATCGGCGGCTTCAGGATCGGGTTTGAGGGCAGTCAGGATTACGACCTCGCGTTGCGCGTCGTCGAGCGCATATCGGACGATCAGGTCCGTCACATCCCGCGCGTGCTCTATCACTGGCGGGCGATCGAGGGCTCGGTCGCCCTCAGCTCCGACGAGAAGCCGTACGCTCACGAGCGCGCGCGTGACGCGATCCGCGAGCATCTCGAGCGCACAGGCGCGTCGGCCGATGTCGAGCAGACGCACTTTAACCTGCATCGCGTCAGGTACCGTTTGCCCGAGCCGCGTCCGGCGATCGAGGTGTATGTATTTGGTCCGAACGCGCGCGAGGCGGCAGATCGGATTGGCTCCGCGACGGAATATTCGAATGCAGCGTTTCATCCGGTCGTGATCGCGGGTTCGAGCGTCGCTGCCGAACTTGACCGCGCCGCCGTCGAGATCGGCTCGGCAGAATTGATCTGCTTCGTTAACGCCGCGCTCGAGCCGCTCGCGGCCGACTGGCTCGAAGAATTGGCCCGATTTGCCGTGCAGCCGCAGATCGGCGCGGCCGGTGCGAAGCTGCTCGACCGGTCTGACCGTGTCGTTGACGGCCCGCTCGTGATCGGCGCGGGCCGTGCCGTCGCGGTCGCTCATCGCGGACTCGGCCGCGAGATGCGCGGGAATATGGTCCGCAATATGGTCGCCGGGAATTTCTCGGCCGTATCGGCGAATTGCATGATGACGAGACGAGAGCTTTTTAGATCGGCCGGCGGATTTGATCGAGAGGCGTTTGGCGAGAGTTTGTTCGACGCGGATTACTGTCTGCGGCTCAGAGAAGAGAAGGGATGTCGGATCGTTTTCGATCCGTACGCCGAGATGCGTTCGCGAGTTGCGTTGCTGCGACGGCGAGCGTCGGCTGCCGAGATCGCTGCGTTTGAAAGGCGTTGGGCAAACTGCATCACGCACGACCCGTTCTACAATCCGAATCTTTCGCGGCGCGACGCGTCCTTCTCGATCGATCCGCGATCAGCGAGCTAAGGCTGGTTGATGTTCTTGAGTCCAAAGACGACGAACGAATACGCCGACAGCACAAACATCGCCGCGAGCAGTGCGTTCACGATCCGACCATCGAATCGACTCCTCTCGGCCGCGATCGTCACCGCTGCCATCGGAACGATCGGGAAAAGATATCGGCCCTGCGGCTGGAAGGCGTAATTCCAAGACAAGTAGAACGAACCCGCGATCGCGACGAACGCGCAGGCGGCGAACAAGACCATTCGCGCGACGCTTCCACGATCGCGTCCCCTGATCAGTTTCACCGCGAGATAAATTCCCATCGCCGTATACAGCAGCGCCATCACCGCGTAATACCAGCCTCGGCCCCAGATCGTCAGGTAGCCGTAAACACCGACAAAGCTGCAGAAGGAGTAAACGTGAAAGCGCCACACCGTGAACATCTGCCACGCCGTGACGCCTTTGGCGCGCAGCTTCACTTCGGCTCGGCTGCCGGCGAGATCGTGCTCGAGCGTCGAGGGTTTGAAGGGATACTCGGCGATCTCGTCCTGGTAGCGCATCAGTTTGGTCTGCTGCGTCTCAAAGCCGCCGAGAAAATAGCTGACGTACGAGGCTCCTGCAAAGTTGGTCTCGCCGTTGACGTAGAGATCGAGGCCGACGCGAAAGGCGACGACCGACGCGGCGATCACGGCGACCGCCGCAAGCTTCTTTACGACGCGTGCGTTGAGCGGACGGGCTTCGATCATCATCCATCCGGCCGCAAACAGAAGGAACGTCCAATAGTTGGGCTTGCAGACCGCGAGCAGCCCGGTGAGCACGCCGAAAACCGCGCCGTAAACAAGTCTGTCTTCACGAATGTATTTTTCGACCACACCGCCGCCCGCGATCAGCAGGTAAGCGAGCAGCGTCGCGACGGTGAGCGCAAAGGCGTCGTTGTTGCTGTAGCTGAAGACGTACCAGATCTGCGGCGAGACGACGAGCATGCACGGAGCCATCGCGGCTTCACTGCCGCGCCTGATCGCAAAGATGCCGAGTGCTGCGAGGGCCGCGAGAAGAGAGATATTCGCAAACCGCGCCGCGAGCCGCGCGTCGCCGACGAGCGGTGCCGTGAGACCGGCGAATTTGCCGGCGTAGAAATACTCGGCCCAGTGATAGTTCAGATACGAGACGCCCCAGACCGAGTACGACTCGCGCACCTTGGGGTCACCGATCACCGGCGGTACAAAGTGTTCGCGGTAGTAGAGCGCGGCAGAGAGATGATGGGCCTCGTCCGGATGCGCGTCGGATCGGCTCGACAGCGCCATCGCGAGCGACAGCGCGGCGGCGAGCACCAGACACAGGCCGATAATGGGATGCGGGATCGAAGCGTTGTTGAATTGCAGCCTGAAGGACATCTCGCGGCCGGCTCAGACGCGGCGGCCGATCGCAAAGACCTTGATCAGCGCGACGCCGGCGACAAAGCCGCCGATGTGAGCCATATAGGCGACGCCGCCCGTTCCCGGCGGTGTCATATAACCGAGGATCAGCTGGTAGACGATCCAGATGCCGATCGCGACAAACGCTGGCACGGTCGTCAAAAAATTGAAGATGATCGCCCGCACCTGCCGCTGCGGAAACAGCAGAACGTAACCGCCGAGCACGCCCGAGATCGCGCCCGACGCGCCGAGCATCGGGATGATCGAGTCTGAGTCGACGACGATCTGCGCGATCGCCGCGCCAAAGCCGCAAATGACATAGAACGCCGCATAGCGAACGTGCCCGAGCAGATTCTCCAGATTGTCGCCAAAGATCCAGAGGAACAGCATATTGCCGAAGATATGCGCGATGCTGCCGTGCATGAACATCGACGAGAGGAAATTGAAATAGACCGGCAAAGGCGTCGCGTAGTGCTCGACCCGGCCGACGTTTCCCAGCGAATCGCGCACGACCTGCGAGCCCGCGAGATCGATGCCCTGCGTGATCTCGCGCGGCACGAGCGAGTACGCATAACTGAAAGCGTCGTCGCCGCCGAGGCCCTGCAAAAAGACAAAGACCAGTATGTTGATGCCGATGAAAACGTAGTTGACCACCGGCGTGATCGTCCTGTCCGAATTGTCGTCGCCGATCGGAAACATCTGCCGTATCCCTCCCTGCCGTGGATCGCCGCGCCTACCCGATGCCGGCGTCTTCGGCCGTCTGCAGCAGCTCGTAGCCTTCGCTGCGGGCGACAAACGTCGCCGCCGTGAGATCGCCGACCACGTTGAGCGTTGTCCTGCACATATCGAGGATGCGATCGACACCTAGAATGATCGCGATCAGCGCGGGGTCGATATTGATCATAGCCAAAATGCCGATGATGAACGGTATCGAACCCGACGGAACGCCCGCCGTACCGATGCCTCCGATGATCGCGTAGAGGACGACCATCAGCTGTAAGCCGAGCGACAGCTCGACGCCGGCGAGCTGAGCGATAAAGAGCACGGTCACGCCCTCGTACAGCGCCGTGCCGTTCTGGTTTGCGGTGGCGCCCACGGTGAGCACAAAGCTGTTTATCTCTTTCGGGATGCCGAGATTTTCTTCGCCGACCCTGAGCGCGGTGGGCAGCGTCGCATTAGAGGACGACGTGGAGAACGCCGTCACGATCACCGTCCGTACGCGGCGAAAGAACTCGATCGGATTGATCCTGGAGAGAAAATAGACCGACAGCGAATAGACCCCAAAGAAATGCAGCCCGAGCCCTATGAGCACCGTGGCCACAAACCACGCGAGCGACTGCAAAAGGTCAAGACCAAACTGCGCGACATTGTTGAAGATGAGGCATGCCACCGCGTACGGCGCAAACTTCATAATGATGTCGATGATCTTTGACGTGATCGCGAACAGCGCCTCCATAAATCCGACAAAAGGGGCCGTGACGCGCGATGAAACAAGTGTTACGGCGATCCCGACCATCAGCGCGAAGAACATCACGTGGATCATGTTAGGGCTGGTGCCGGAGACCGAGTTGAAAACGTTTTGCGGCACGATCGTCTTGACCGCCTGCATCAGAGGGGAGTCGCTCTTTGCAGCTTCGGCCGCCTTACGTTGTGCCTCGGTGGCGCTTGCCGCACCGCCGCTGAACTTTTCCTTCAGCTGTACGGCGACGTCCGGACTGATCTTCCTGCCCGGTTCGAGAAAGTTTGCCAGCCCGAGACCGATCGCGACCGAGAGTCCGGAAATGAGCAGCGTGTACGCGAATGACTTAAAGCCGATCCGTCCGAGCTTGCGAATGTCGCCGATGCCGGCGACGCCCGAGACGAGCGACGAAAAAACGAGCGGCACGACGATCATCAGCAACAGGCTCAGAAAGAGCGTGCCGACCGGCTGCGTGACATTCGAGACGATCCACGTCACTCGCGGATCGGCGCCGCCGAGCGTCCAGTTAACGCCCAGCCCGCCGAGCACGCCGACAAGCAGGCCGATGAGGATCTTTGTGTGCAGGGCCATGCCGCGCGGCTTGTCCGGCGTGTCGTCGTCGAGGTCGGTGGTCAGCTCTCGCTCGTAGCGGTCGCCGGACGGCGGAGTGTCGTGCTTGTTTGTTTCAGGCATTTCGAGATCGTTCCTTTGTCGGAGAGAAATGTCGAGATCCGTGATTTTCGAGAGTTTAGCAGAAAGGCGTTTGATTTGATAAATTTGCACCGTTTCGCTCTGATCGGAGTATGTTCCAGTCGATACATTTCACATCCAAGGGACGCGCGACGACCAACGCCTCAAACCCCGAGGTGCTCGATAAGCTGCGCGCGATCGTGGGCGGCGAGAATGTCGTCGTCGATCCCGAAAAGGTCGAGCCGTACGGCGCCGACGCGGTCAAGGAAAAGTTCCCGCCCGAGGCGGTCGTGTTTCCCGAGACGACGGCTGAGGTCGCCGCGATACTCAAGCTCGCCAACGAATATCTCTTTCCCGTCACGGCGCGCGGCGGCGGCGTCGGATATACCGGCGGAGCTGTGCCGGTCGACGGCGGCATCGTGATCGGCACCGACCGGATGAAAAAGATCATCGAGCTGAATGTCGATGACCTCTATATGGTCTGCCAGCCCGGCCTGACCACGTTCGAAGTGCAGCAGGCCGCGGCCGAGGTCGGCCTGCTCTTTGCGCCCGACCCGGCGAGCTACAAAGACAGCTACATCGGCGGCAACATCGCCGAGAATGCCGGCGGGATGCGCACGCCGAAGTACGGCGTCACCAAGCATCACGTTCTCGGTCTCGAGGTCGTGACCGCGACCGGCGAGATCATCCGCACCGGCGGCAAGACGGTGAAGAATGTCGTCGGGTTTGACCTCACGGGTCTCATGTGCGGCAGCGAGGGAATGCTCGGCATCATCACCGAGGCGACTCTGAAATTGCTCCCGATGCCCGAGGCGACATCGACCGTGCGGGCCAATTTTCATTCGATGGAAGCGGCCTGCAAGGTGCTCACAAAGTTCACGCCCGAGGGCCTTTTGCCGATGGCGATGGAGGTGATCGACAAATATTGCGTGGAGGCCGTCGAGCAAAGCTTTGCATTCGGCCTGTCGCCCGACGCCGGAGCGATACTGCTCGTCGCCGTCGACGGCTCGCGCGACGAGGTCGAGAAAAACGCCAGGACAATCGAGCGCATCATCGCCGAGAATGGCGGATTTGACGTCGTGCGTGCGCGCAACAAAGACGAGGAAGACAAGCTCTGGGACGTCCGCCGAGCTATCTCTCCGTCGTTGATGAAGTACGGCACGCTCAAGATCAACGAGGACGTAGTCGTGCCGCGTTCGCGCGTGCCCGAGCTCGTCGCGCGGATCGAGGAGATCGGGAAAAAGCACGACACATTCGTCGCCAACTTTGGCCACGCGGGCGACGGCAATATTCACGTCAACTTCGTCGTCGACCGCGACGATGCAGACGCCGTCGCACGCGCCCGGCAATGCGTCGCCGAGACGTTTCAACTCTCGGTCGAACTCGGCGGCACCATCTCGGGCGAGCACGGCATCGGCTACGTCAAGGCCCAATATATGGACTACGCCGTCGACCGCCCGACGCTCGAGATAATGAAGGCGATCAAGAAAGTCTTTGACCCGAACGGCATTTTGAATCCGGGGAAGATGTTTGTTTGATAAGATTCACCATATGCAGGGAATCCGTTATGTAACTAATGAGCGAGGCGAGCGCGTCGCCGTGCAGATCGACCTAAAGAAGCATCGGGAGCTCTGGGAAGATTTCTTCGATATCCTGACGGCCAAGCGGCGTCGGAACGAACCTCGCGAAACGCTCACCGCAGTAAAGGCCCGGCTCCGAAAGAACGGCAAGCTGAATGGCTGATTACTCGATCAGCTTCGCTCGCTCCGCGCGCAAAGAGCTCGAGGTCCTCCCCAGCCCGCTTATTCAACGCATCTTCAAAAAGATCGAAGGACTCGCAAGGAATCCGAGGCCCGCCCGCTCAAAAAAGCTGCAGGGTTCGCGCGACCTTTATCGAATACGTGTGGGTGACTATCGGGTCGTCTATTCGATCTTCGACCGCGAGGTCCGCATCGAGATCGTTACCATTCGCCATCGCAGCAAAGCTTATGACTAAAACGTCTTTCAAACTCGCAGGGCTGGTTCTCGCCATGATCTTTCTGACCGGAATTGCCGCGGCGCAGAACAAGACGATCCTCCTCGTCCGTCACGCCGAAAAGGACACGTCCGAGTCGGTCGATCAAAACGATCCGCCGCTGACCGACGCGGGGCGTGCGCGAGCGGAGCGGCTGCTGGCGATTTTAAAGCGTTACAAGGTCGGCACGGTTTATTCGACCGACTTCCGGCGCACGCGCGAGACGGCCGGGCCGGTCGCTCGTCGGCGCGGCCTGAACGTCGAGACGTACGACGCCAAAAAGCCTGATGAGCTGATCGATCGGATAATGAAGAGCAAGACAAAACGCTTCCTCATCGTCGGCCACAGCAACACCGTTCCGGGCCTCGCCAACCTGCTGCTGAAAAAGAAGGTCTTCGCAAATCTCGACGACGCCGAGCACGGCGTGATCTGGCTGGTGAGGATAAAGAACGGCGCGGTCGTGAAGACGCAGGTCCTGACGTACTGAAGCCGACAGTTCTGCGCCTGCTCCGCATCGTAAGATCGAGAAATGCGAAAGCGATTCGTCGTACACGAGCACCACGCGACGCGGCTGCACTGGGACCTGCGGCTCGAGATGGCCGGCGTGCTCAAGTCGTGGGCCGTGCCGAAAGGGCCTTCGATGAACCCGGCCGACAAGCGGCTCGCGGTGCACGTGCCCGATCATTCGATCGAGTACGGCAAGTTTGAAGGCACGCTCGCCGAGGGCACGTACGGCGCCGGAGAGGTGCGCATCTGGGACGACGGCAAGTACGAGACCGACGAGGACCCGGTCAGACAGTTTGAGCGCGGAAAGATCGTATTCAGATGTTTTGGTCTGAAGCTGCGAGGCGAGTTCACGCTTGTGAAAATGCACGGCCGGGGCGAAGAGAATTGGCTGCTGATCAAGGCCCGCGACCACTTTGCCGACGATAAATGGAAGATCGAGACCGTGCTGCCCGTGAAAAAGACCGCGAAGAAAAAGTCGAAAAAAGCTAAATAGCCGCCCTTTCGCTCGCGAGCAGTCGCCGCAGCCCTTCCTCGCCTCGGCCCATGATGACGTCGTGGTTCCATTTGAAAAATGGCCGCGCGATGGGAGCCGTCAGATTCATCCACCGCTTGGTCGTTGTTA
This sequence comes from Pyrinomonadaceae bacterium, assembly GCA_046313635.1. Classification (GTDB taxonomy): domain Bacteria; phylum Acidobacteriota; class Blastocatellia; order Pyrinomonadales; family Pyrinomonadaceae; genus OLB17. The sequence goes on from JBKBYA010000009.1 coordinate 113,018, forward strand.
CCTGCCAGTCGTAGCGGACGCGGGTCAGATTCTCACCGAGAGATTCAAACTGCCAAAGCCCGCGGCCGTCGAGCTCGCCGAAGGCCCGCGCCTCGATCAGCCTCATCGGTTCTATGCGGACGATCTCCGAGTCGAACTCGAGCGTGTACGGCAGGGCGCTGCGCCACGTCGAGCGTCGTATGCTGCCGAGGCCGTCGGCGTCGCCCGGCGTGAGCTCGACGACGCGGACGACGCCGCGCCACCAACGGCTCCAGTCCTCGCTGCGTTTGATGTAATGCCAGACGCGCTCGATCGGCGCGTCAAACGTCCAGACGGTGACGAAACGGTAATAGGCCATAAAAGAAAAAGGGAAGCGGCAGATGCGCTTCCCATTATTCTCATTTCGCCCTGCGCGGCAACTACTTTTTCGGCTTGCCCGGTGCGCCGCTCGCGGTCTTGGCAAAGTAGCCCGGCCGGTACGTGAGACGCACCTTTTCTTTTTCGAGGGCAGGATTGACGAGCTTGATCTCGATCGTGCGGTAAGAGCCGTCCTTGACGGGATTGGTCGGCTCGTAGGCGACCAGATACTGCGAACGCATCTCGTCCTGGATCTGCTTAAAGGCCTGCCGCAGCTCGCCCTCGTCGCGCGGGAAGAATGCGCGTCCGCCCGTTCGCTCCGAGATCTTTTTGAGCACGCCCTCGTCGACGCCGCCAAAATATCTATCGCCGATGCCGATCGAGTAGATCACGGCCTCGGCCTTTTGCGCGGCCTGCACGGCCTCGTCGAGTTTTTTCATCCCCGACGTGTTGTAGCCGTCGGTGAGCAGGATGATGGCGCGACGCGTCTTTTCGGGTGCGTGCCCGAGCACGTCGGTCGAGGTCACGAATATCGCATCCCAGATCGCCGTCGAACCGGCCGTCATCTGATTGTCGCCTGAGATCGGCGGAGTGCCGGGAACCGTGCCGCCGTTGGTCACGACGCCCCCGCCGATATAACCCGACGGTGGAACGAACTGCACGCGGTCGATCGCTCGCCGAAGCCGTGTGAGATTGCTCGTCATTCCCTGCTCGAGCGTCGACTCGCCGGTGAACGAGACCACCGAGACCTCGTCCTTATCGGGACGAATGACCGACTCGAGAAACGAGATCGCTGCGGACTTCTCCTCGGGCAGCGTGCGCTCCTGCGACGCGCTTGTGTCGATCAGGATCGCGAGGCTCATCGGCAGATCGATCTGCCGCGAAAAAGCGACGATCTCCTGCCGCTGGCCGTTCTCAAAGATCTGGATGTCCTCGGGCTTGAGACCGGTCAGCAGACGGCGATTCTTGTCCTGGGCGGTAAAGAGCACGTTCACCGCCTCGGTCTCGATGCGGACGACGTCGTCGTCGGGGTCGGGCGTCGGCGATGCCGGCGGGGTCGCTGTCGGCGTGACCGCGGGCTTTGCTTCGGACTGCTGGGCCGACGCGAGACGCGAGCCGACGGCCAGCGGCCCGGCCGCGGCCGCGGTCAACAACGTACCGATCAATAGAAAATTCTTGAACTTCACTTCTCTACTCCTCAGACGGCTACCGGAGCGTGTCCCTGATCTGGCGATAGCTCGTTTTGGTCCTGATCTTGTATTTGTCGGCCTTGCTCTTGTCTTTGAGCCTGACCTCGATCTTGCGCTCGCGGCCGTCGTAGGTCTGGTTGGCGGGACGATACGTGATGATGTACTGCGAGCGAAGCTCCTCGGAGATCTTTTTGAATGCCCGCTCGAGCTCGATCATATCGCCGGTAAAGAACGCCTGCCCCCCGGTCTCCTCGCAGAGCTCGGTCAGCAGCTTGTCGCCTTTGTCCTTGACCGTCCCGGCATCGACGCCCGGCACCGTGCCGAGAAATCCCGCCTTGGTCGAGATGCCGAAGATGGTCGTTTCGGTCCGCTGCGCGATGTCGATCGCGTCCCTGAGCTCAGCGCGGCTGAACGTGTCGTCGCCGTCGGTGATGACCACGATCACGCGGCGGCCCGGCACGCCGCGCAGCTTCTCGTCGGCAAACTGCCACACCGCGTCGTAGAGCGCGGTCTGCGAGCCGGTCTTTTTCACGTTGTCGACGGCCTTCTGCAGCAGGTCGAGCTTGTCGGTAAAGTCCTGCCGCAGCGTCACCTCGTGATCAAAGGTCATAAATGCCGCCTTGTCCTTGCGGAGCTGCACGACCGTGTAGAGAAAGTTGGCCGCCGCCTCTTTAGAGAACTTCATCTTGCCGGCGGTCGACGGCGAGGTGTCCATCAGCACACCGACGAAGACGGGCGGATTGGTCTTTTCGTCGGTAAAGAACGTGACGTCCTGCGGGACGCCGTCCTCGAGCACGATGAAGTCGTCCTTGGTCAGTCCCGAAACGAGCTCTTTCTTGAACGTTACGGTAACCGGCAGACGGACCTCAAAGGTCTTGACCTGCCCGCCGGATTCGTCCGCAGGCGGTGTGGGCGTCGCCGTCGGACGCTGCTGAGCGCTCGCCGACGCGGCGGCAAAAACCAAAAAAAGCGATAGACCTGTCAGTAAACAGCGAATGATGACCATTGACATATTCGAGAAGACAAAGTGACCGGGGCCGCAGTTTTAGACGCGCCGGCCCAACGCGCTGTTGTCCGGGGCGAATGCGAAGTATAACAAACTCGCGATTTGCGGGCATCGCGTGCCGGGGCGGCCGCGGTTTGCCCAACGCCGCGGATTTGTTCAGAATCGAGCCTTCGGCACTATGGACCAGAATATCTTTCGCGAATACGACATCCGCGGCATCGTCGGGCCGCAATTGAGCGACGAGACGGTCGCACTGCTCGCTCGCGCGATCGGGACGTTCTTTGCTCGCAGCGGCGCGAGGCGCGTGGCCGTGGGCTACGACGCTCGCGAGAGCTCGCCGAGATTTTTTGAGATGCTCGCGCGCGGCTTTAACGCGTGCGGTGTCGACGTGCTGTCGATCGGCCGCGTGCCGACGCCGGTCTTGTATCACACTGTATTTACCAAAGCGGTCGACGGCGGTGTGATGATCACCGGCTCGCACAATCCGGCAGATCACAACGGCTTCAAGATCTGTCTCGGCAAATCGACGCTCTTCGGTCAGCAGATCCAGGAGATCAAGCACATCGCTCTCTCGGGCAAGTTTGCCTCCGGTACCGGAAACGTCGAAACGATCGACGTGCTCGACGACTACGTCTCCGACATCTCGTCGCGCATCCGGATGGGGCCGCGCCGGCTGCGCGCGGTCGTCGACGCCGGCAACGGAATGGGCGGCGTCACGGCCGTGCCGGTCTACCGTGCGCTGGGCGTCGATCTGGTCGAGCTCTACACCGAGCCTGATTCGGATTTTCCCAATCATCATCCCGACCCGACCGTGACCGAGAATCTTATCGACTGCGTCGAGGCCGTGACCGCTTACGAGGCCGATCTCGGTATCGCCTTTGACGGCGACGGCGATCGCATCGGCGTCGTCGACGAGAGAGGGCGCATCATCTGGGGCGACGAACTGATGGTCTTGCTGTCGCGTTCGATCCTCGCGGCGCGGCCCGGGGCGACGATCATCGGCGAGGTCAAATGTTCGCAGCGCCTGTTTGACGACATCGAGCGCCGCGGCGGCACACCCGTAATGTGGAAGGCCGGCCATTCGCTCATCAAGGCGAAGATGAAAGAGACCGACGCCGCGCTCGCCGGCGAGATGAGCGGGCACATCTTTTTCGCCGATCGGTTTTACGGCTTTGACGACGCGACGTATGCGGGAGCGCGGCTGCTAGAGATCCTTTCAAATACCGATCAAGATCTCTCTGAGCTGCTCGCCGACCTGCCGCCTTCACACTCGACGCCGGAGCTGCGCGTGCCGTGCCCGGACGAGGTCAAGTTCGACGTCGTGCGGCGCGTCGCAGAACATTTCCAAGCGACGAACGAAGTGATCACGATCGACGGCGCAAGGATCTTGTTCGAGCACGGCTGGGGCCTTGTGCGCGCCTCCAATACGCAGGCGATCCTCGTGCTGCGATTCGAGGCCGACTCGCCCGAGCATCTCGACGAGATCCGCGACATCGTCGAGGCAAAGGTCGACGAATTTGTCGCTGCGGCTGTGTGACAGTTCTTCATTCGATAAACCGCGTTAACTGTTTACGCTGGCTCTGCCGAAAATTCGGCACGCGGGGCGTCGATATGAAAAAGCTGTTGTCATCGATAACTTTCTGGCTCGTCGTCTTCCTGGCGATCGTGATCCTCGAGGCGATCGAGTCCTTTGCGCGGTCACCGGCCTGATCGACAAACATGCGCCGGAGGGATCGAATGGCATCCGAAGCTCAAAAGCGGGAGTTGTCACAGCACGCGGCCTCACGGTGTATTCAGTGCAGAAGAGCGACGGAGCGGCCTCGTCGCTTCTTCGTCATTGATGCCTGAGCGATAACGCAAAACAACTATGCACCGATCACAGAAACGAACCCTTCGCGTCGGTGTCCTAACGCTCGCGATCTTTTTTGCAGCGGCCGCCGCGGCGTTTGCCGAGCCTGTAAGGATAAAGGTCTCTGTGCCGTCGTCGATCGCCGGCGCAGAATATCCGCTCTCGGGCCGGCTGCTGGTCTTTATGAAAAAGGCCGGCAAGGAAACGGACGGCTTCGGCGTCGAGTACGACGACCCGAACGCGGTCTGGGTGAGCGGCGTCGACGTCGCTAACCTGGCAGCCGGCCAAACATTCGAATTCGATCCCGACTCGCTCAGCTTCCCGTCAAAATTCTCCAGCGCGCCGGCCGGCGAGTATCAGGTCTTTGCGCTCGTCGACCGCGATCATTCTTACACCTACGGCGGCCCGGGCTCGGGCGACGTTTATTCGAATGTCGTCAAAGCGGCGCTGCCCGCGTCGTCGGCGATAGAGCGGAATTTGATCAAGAGCATACCGGAGCGCAAATACCCTTCGCACCCGAACGCGAAGATCGTCGAATTCGAGAGCCCGATGCTTTCGGCCTTTTGGGGCCGGCCGATCAAGCTGCAGGCGACAGTTGTCGTGCCGCCGAGTTACGACAGGTCGCCCGCGCAAAAGTATCCGACCGTTTACAACATTCACGGCTACTGCGGCACGCATCTCGGCAATCTGCCGGGCGTCGAGAGCTTTCTCAAGATGATGACCGACGGACAGCGGCCCGAGATGATCTACGTCTATCTCAACGGTCACAATTCGATGGGACATCACGTCTTTGCCGACTCGGTCAACAACGGTCCGTGGGGCGTGGCTCTCGTCAAGGAATTTATCCCGTATCTCGAAAAGCAGTTCAGGATGGACGCCAAGTCGGGCGGGCGATTCGTCACCGGCCACTCGTCCGGCGGATGGTCGAGCCTGTGGGTGATGATCACGCATCCCGACTTTTTTGCCGGCACGTGGTCGACGTCGCCCGATCCGGTGGACTTTCGCAACTTTACCGGGCCCGACATTTACGCCGCGAGTGCGAATGCCTACACGCGGCCCACGGCACCGAATACGGCCTCGTTCGGATGAACGGCAAGGACGTCGCGACACTGAAGCAGTACGCGCAGCAGGAGGTAGTGCTCGGCGCGTACGGCGGGCAGATGGCGTCATTCAACGCAGTCTTCAGCCCGAAAGGTCCAGACGGCCGGCCGATGGAGCTTTACGATCTTGCGACCGGCCGGATCGATCCGTTTGTCGCAAAGGCGTGGGAGAAGTACGACATCTCGCGCGTACTGCGTGACAACTGGTCGACGCTCGGGCCAAAGCTCAAAGGCAAACTCCACATCATCGTCGGCACGGCCGACACCTTTCACCTCGACGAAGCGGTCCGCCTGCTCGATGCCGAACTCAAAAAGCTCGGCTCCGATACGACGTTTGAGTACCTCGAGGGCAAGACGCACTTCGATCTCTACAAAGACGGCCTAGGCAGCCGCATCGCCTGGGAGATGTACAAGATCGCCCGCCCAAAAGCGAAAAACGCCGCGGCAAAATAGCCTCTGCAAGCGAGACCCTGCCGCTCTGGAATGAGCGGCCTTTCGTTGACTCGCTGACCGCCAAACCGCGGCGGGGGCGTCCTCGGCCGGTCGTGCGGTTATTTGCACCGGCTGCAAAATGGTTGCACGAAAAGGGCCGGATACAATATCATCTCCGTCCGATCAAGTGTGCATGGAGGGCCATCAAATGTTCCCACGTCTTCCGATCCTTTTGTTCGTCATGCTGTTGGTATGCTGCGTCCGATACGACGTGGCCGCGCAGCAACCCGCCGAGGGTGCCGAGGGCAAAGCCTCGGTCTGCGATACGGATCTTGCAAAGTTTCTCGTTCAGCAGCACGCCGCCGAGAGCGACGCCATAGCGGATACCGGAAAGCGCATACGTATCCTGATACGGGCAGCCGAATTTCTATGGAGGCTGGATGAGTCGAGCTCTCGCGAATATCTCTCACGGGCATTCACGGTCGCTTCCGATCGATTTCGCGAGGGACGCTCTGAAAGCCGAAACGACAAGGGCTCGACCGCAACTTCGCCTGACTACCGGTTTCAGGTGATCCGCTCGATCGCAGCGCATGATCCCGAATGGGCCAAGCGTCTCGTCGACCAGGTTCTCAAGGAGGCGGCGGAGGACGAGAAGCGATCAGAGAGCGACAAACTGAACGAGATAAGCTCCACCATCCGGATCGCCGTGTTCAGCGTAAGATCCGATCCGCAGTTAAGTTGGTATCTATTCCGGCGGGTCATGTCTTCGCCGCTCGATATTCACTGGTATGCCGCGCTCTATGGCGTCGCCGGGGCCGACCCGCGTTTTGCCGACGCTCTTTATTCCGAGTTGATCCGCAATTACACGACCGGGCCGCGCGCGGCCTCGCCGCGTCAGTTTCTTTTTCTTTCGGCTTACCCGTTCGCGAATGAACGAATTTTGGGGATAGACAAATTCAGCTATGGCGCTTCGGTTCCGGCCGGCATGAGACCAGATCCGACCCTGAAGCGGCAGTTCATTGCGGCATTCCTCGACCTTGTCAACCGTTTTGCCGCCGATCCGACCAGGTCCATGATCCAGTCCGAGGGCTCAGAGCGCCGGCCTGAATCACTTTACGCGGTGGCCGCGCTTGAGGAGTTGGAGTCGATCGTTCTCGCCGAATTTCCGGCGATGGCTCAGCGATTTTCTGAGGTAAAAGCGCGGGCGGCAGGATTGCTGAGTGACGACCTGCGCCGTGAACTGACCGAAAGGACCAAGACCTCGGCCGCACTCGCGACCGGATTTGAAGACCGCCTTGCCGAGATCGAAAAGGCCGAAGCCGACGGCCGTCTTACCGACCTGATGATCGTGCGGCTCGTGACATGGGGCGACTCGGCAAAGACCGAGGAGCAGTTCAAAAAGATCCTGCCGTGGATCGACAAGATAAAAGATGGGTCAGTGCGTAAAGAAACGGAGAAGTACTTCTGGTTCTTGCGCTCCAAGACGGCCATCGGCGATCGGCGCTTCGCAGACGCCGAACGTTTTGCCGCTAAGGTTCCCGAGCTCGATCATCGAGCCGTGCTGATGTTGGACCTGGCAAAAGCACAGCTCAAGGATGCGAATACGATCGCTGATGCGCAACAGCTGCTGGCCGGCGTAGAGCAGCTTGCCGCTCGTGCCGAAAGTTCGGTTGCGAAGGCACGCGTCCTTTTGGGGCTCGCCTCGGCATACGAAGACGTCAACCACGTCTTTGCGCTCGACGCATTGAGAGACGCCGTAAAGACGATCAATCAGCTGGATGATCCTGACATCATGACCTCGGCACTCCGCCGTCAGATCGTCGGCAAGGGCTTTTCGCATTACGCGGTTTACGAGCTCCCGAATGCCGATCTTGAAACGACCTTCAGGCTGATCAGCAAGAACGATTTTTCTCTCGCTCTCTCGAACGCTCGAGCATTGGACGATCGCTTCTTTCGAGCGATCGCAGTTTTCGCTGTCGCCCAAAACTGCATTGACAAGCCTCAGATCAAAGACCCCCGCCGGCCGGCAAAGCGACCGGCAAAGCGAGCCGGCGCCTGACGTCCGACCGGCGGAACGGACGACCATAAGCGTGCGACGTCTCGACACGTCTCCCAATCCCGCCGAGACTTTTTCAGCGGGCATCGGCGGCAGCTCTTCGAGCACTTCACGCTCCAGAGCCTTTCGGCGACGTCTTCGGGCAGGCTGAACGCTGCCTCCGCCATTGGCCTTGGCCTGCGAGGGGAATTCTAGATTAGCTCTCGTTCACCTTCAGCACGGCGAGGAAGGCTTCCTGCGGGATCTCGACGCGGCCGACCTTTTTCATTCGCTTTTTGCCTTCTTTTTGTTTTTCGAGCAGCTTGCGTTTGCGCGAGATGTCGCCGCCGTAGCACTTGGCGATGACGTTCTTGCCCATCGCCTTGACGGTCTCGCGGGCGATGACCTTGTTGCCGATGGCGGCCTGGATTGGTACCTCGAAGAGCTGCCGGGGAATGAGCTCCTTCATCTTGGCGGCGAGCGCTCGGCCCTTGGTCTGCGCGGTGCTGCGATGCAGGATGAGCGAGAGCGCGTCGACCGGCTCGCCCGAGACGAGTACGTCGAGCTTGACGAGGTCGCTCTCTCGGTAGCCCGACAGGTGATAGTCGAGCGAGGCGTAGCCGCGCGAGACGCTCTTCAAACGGTCGTAAAAGTCGAGCACGATCTCGTTGAGCGGCAGCTCGTAAACGAGCATCACGCGGCCCTCCGAGACGTACTCGAATTTTTTCTGAATGCCGCGCTTCTCTTCGAGCAGCGGCAGGATGCCGCCGAGAAAGGCGTCATTCGTCAGGATCGTCGCCTCGATAAACGGCTCCTCGATCTTCGCGATGCGGCCGGTATCGGGCATCTTTGACGGAGAATCGACCTCGGTCGTCTCGCCGTCGGTCGTCGTGACGCGGTAGCGCACGCCCGGCGCGGTCGTGATGAGGTCGAGATCGAACTCTCGCTCGAGCCGCTCCTGGATGATCTCCATGTGGAGCAAACCGAGAAAGCCGCAGCGAAATCCGAAGCCGAGCGCCGTCGACGATTCGGGTTCGTAAAAGAACGACGCGTCGTTCAGACGCAGCTTGTCCATCGCATCGCGGAGGTCTTCGTACTGTGCCGAGTCGGTGGGGTAGAGGCCCGCAAAGACCATCGGCTTGACTTCCTGAAATCCGGGAAAAGGTTCCTTCGTAGGGTTCGCCGCGTCGGTGATCGTGTCGCCTATCTGGACGTCGGCGACCGTTTTGATCGACGCGGTCATAAAGCCGACCTCGCCCGGCCCGAGCTCGCCGATCGGCGTCGGACGCGGGCGATTGACGCCGATCGTCTCGACGAGATATTCGCGGCCGGTGTTAAAGAATTTGATCTTCGAGCCCTTGCGTATCGTGCCGTCGATGACGCGAAACAGCACGATCACGCCGCGGTAAGAGTCGTACCAGCTGTCAAAGATGAGAGCCTTGAGCGGCGCCGTGCGGTCGCCCTTCGGCGGCGGCACCTTTTTGACGATCGCTTCAAGGACCTCTTCGACGCCGATGCCGGTCTTGGCCGACGTCAGGACGGCCTCGCTAGCGTCGAGTCCGATGATATTCTCGATCTGCTCCTTGATGCGTTCGGGCTCGGCCGACGGCAGGTCGATCTTGTTCAGAACCGGAACGAGCTCGAGATCGTTGTCGATGGCGAGATACGTGTTGGCTAGCGTCTGAGCCTCGACGCCCTGCGAAGCGTCGACGACGAGCAGCGCGCCTTCGCACGCCGACAGCGAGCGCGAAACTTCATACGAAAAGTCGACGTGGCCCGGCGTGTCGATCAGATTCAGGACGAATTTCTGTCCGTCCTTTGCCGTGTAATCGAGCCGCACGGCGTGGGCCTTGATCGTGATGCCGCGCTCGCGCTCGAGGTCCATATCGTCGAGCAGCTGATCTTCCATATCGCGCTCGGCGACGGCGCCTGTGAGCTGCAGGATGCGGTCGGCCAGCGTCGATTTGCCGTGGTCGATATGGGCGATGATCGAAAAATTCCTAATTTGATCGGGCGTCATACTTCGAGAGAACCGAAGTATCAACAATAGCAAAAGACGCGTACCGAAGCACTTGCGGACACGCACGCGTCGCACCGTCGACCGCCGAAAAACAAGGCGAAAAAGAGAGGTGTCCCTTGATCCGCGCGATCCGGCGCGGTCGGCTTCGGTCCTCGGCCCGACCGTCTCGTTTGATCCTTGGTGTCTTTTGCGCGCGCTCGAGGAGTGCAGCCTAATTCTTTTTGCCAAACAGGATCGTTACGCCCGCGGTCACGGTGAGCGGATATCCGGGCGTCGCGTGGACACGCGTGACGGGGTCGCACGTCGGGCAGGCGCGCGACTCGAAGTAGTTTTGAGTCTCGTAATATCGCTTATTGAGCAGATCGTCGATCGCGAAGCTGACCTTGACGCGCCGCGTGATCTTTTTCGAGATCGCGAGATCGACGACATCGAGCCCGCTCGCCCTGATGCTCGCGTCCTCTCCGTCGAGCCTGTAAGCCGAGATGTGGCGCCAGTTGAGCGATGCCGCAGATCCGCGAAAAACGGACACTACGAGCCCGGCGTTAGCGACCAGATGAGGAGCACCGTCGACCGCTACGCGGCGCCCGTCCGCCGTGAGCCGGCCCGGGTAAAAGGCGCGAATGACGCGCGTCAGTCCCGCATTAAAACTCGTGTAGCGGCCGATCGCCACGGTTGTCCGCCCCTCGACGCCGTACGACCGCGAGCGGCCGGCGAGCTCGATCGAGCCGTCGTCGGGGATGTAGACCTGCTCGTTCGAGCGGTCGATCAGGAACGAGCTGAAGACAGCCGACACGCGCCGCGAGTTGTACGACACGCCGGCCTGATAGAAATCGGTCGTCGCGACCTTTGGCCCGTGCGGATCGCGTGCGATGCCGCGGACGTCCTGCGACGAGACGCCGCGGCCGTAGTTGACATAGAAGGTCACAGGCAGAAGATCGAAGGGCGAGAGCGCGACGGCAAGTTTCGGTTGCGCGACGGATTTGCTCTCGTTCGCCGCGAGATAGTCCGCACGTCGCGGAGCTCGAATCCATTCACGTCGAATCCGAAAAAGTCGAACCTCAGCCCGCCCTGCAAACGCAGATGCCCGCGAAAAAGCGACGTCTCGTTCTGCACGTAAACGCCGTAGTTGGCGAGCCCCACACGCGCCGAGGTCAGCAGCACGTCGGGGTTGTCGAGATTACCGCCGATAAACTTTCTCGACGGGTCGCGCGAGACCGACGGATAGAGTCCGACGTTGATCTGATCTCTTGCAATGTTGGAGCCGCCCGTAAAGACCGACGGCAGACCGAACAATTTGTACGCCTGGACGAATTGCACATTCCCGCCCTGCCGCAGACGCGAATCGTGCTGCTGGATCTCGTCGCCGTGAACCGGGTCGGTCAGGAAAAACGTGAAGTTCGAATAGAGGTCGAGCAGTGAACGCCCGACAAAGGCGTCTGCCCTGAGGACCGCGCCGCTTTTCCATTCTTTCCGGTAGTAGACGGCGGCCGTGCCCGACGACGCTTTTCCGCCGCTGTCGGGATCCATCGAGCCGAATCGCCGCAATTCGCCCGACGCGACCAGATCGAGCGGGATCTGCCCCGAAGAGTAAAAGCTGTTGGTGCCGGCATTGATCTTCAGGCCCGCGGCCGCGTCGCCGCCGAATTTGTATGTGAGATTGCCCGTCAAATTGTGTCGACGGTAACGCAGAGGACTATCGAAGGGCCCGTCAGTGTAGCTCGGCTCGTAGGCGATGAAAGAGCTCACATTCCTGCGTTTAGGCGAGAACGCGAAAAAGCCCCGAAGCGAATTGAACGATCCGGTCTGCACCCTAGCGGTAGAGATCTCCGGCAGTTCTTCGCGCTGCCTGATCTGCACGACGCCGAGACCCGAAAAGTCGCCGTACGCCGCCGAGAAAGGGCCGTTGATCAACGTCACGTCCTCGACCAGCTCGGGCGAGAGCGTTTTGAGCGATCCGAGATATCCCTGGCCGTGGCCCTGCGTTCCCTGGTTTTGCTGAATGTTGTCGATTAGTATCTTCAATCCGCCGTTCACGCCGCCGTGATCGAGATTGAAGCCGTAGCGGCGGATCTCGAGCGACTTGCCACCGCCCTCGTGCTGACCCGCGTTGATCCCCGCATTCAGAGTTTGCAGAAGCTGATCGTCGCGGCCGAAAAGACCATTGGCGTAGATCGCGCCGTTGCGCATCTCGACATCCGGTACGAGAGCATCGTTCTGTATGGTGACCGTGGCGGTGACCGGCGGCACCACGTATCTGATCCTGAGCTGAATGTTCGCGGTCTGCTCGTCGGGCCCAAACCTTCGCACGGCGGTCTCGATGTTTGTGCCGGTGACCGAAACGGCGACCGGCACGCCGACGATCTGAACGGCAAATCTGCCCTCACCGTCCGTGACCGTCTCGACGACCTCGACCGGCGACGTCACCACCACGGCAGCGCGTTCGACCACCGCGTGATCGGCCGTTATCACAACGCCCGAAACCTCGCGGCGCCGTTCCGCTTCGCGCTGGGCGTGGGCCGCGGCAAATGCGCTCAGCAGCAGCAAGGCTGCAGCGCAGGTCGATCGAAACCTACGACTCTGTGACATAGCTCGCGATTCGACACCGGAGGTCGGGCGGATTCAACGCCGGTCTCACGCCAAAACCAAGATAACAATTTTTTTGAATCCGATACCGCGCCCGTGCCGAAAGCCTATTCATTGCGATCGCTTTCGCGGTGCACTGTGTCGGAGGTCCTCGTCGAGGGCGCGTAGCTGCCGTCGTGTCGTTTGTCCTCCCTGTGATCGTCCCGCTGCGGCTGGACGACTCTCGGCCCGACGGCTCGCAATTCATTCTTAGGTCTTAGTGCAAGGGAGGGTAATCAATGATAGGGAAAACGCTCGATCGAAGGCACGCCCTGACGGCTGTGCTTTTTTTTATTGGGATAATGCTCTTCGGCGGTGCGGCGACGCTCGCCGAGGCGGCGACGATCTACGGCGTCTCGACCGCGAACGCACTTGTCCGGTTCGACACGGCCGCGCCGGCCGCGGTCACGACGATCGGCACGATCACAGGTCTGCAGCCCGGCGAGACGATCGTCGGTATCGACTTTCGCCCGGCAAACGGGCAGCTCTACGCGCTCGGAAGCTCAAGCCGGCTTTACACGATAAATCTGGTCACCGGAGCGGCGACCCAAGTGGGAACGGCCGGCGCCTTCACCCTGAGCGGCTCGGAGTTTGGATTTGATTTCAATCCAGCGGTCGATCGCATCCGCGTCGTCTCAAACACAGGCCAAAACCTGCGGCTCAATCCCGATACAGGCGGGCTCGCCGCGACTGACGCACCGCTCAACCCCGGCGCGCCGAGCGTAACGGCCGCCGCGTACACAAACAATTTTGCCGGCGCGACCTCGACCACGCTTTACGTCATCGACACCGCAACCGACGCGCTCTACATCCAGAATCCGCCAAATAACGGCACGCTGAATCTCGTCGGTCTGCTCGGCGACGACGTCGCTGCGTCCAACGGCTTTGACATCGCTCCGATCGGCGGCGCGGCCTACGCCGCACTGACGGTCGGCAGCACGTCACAGCTCTACACGATCAACCTCGCTACGGGCGCGGCAACGCTCGTGGGGCCGGTCGGCGGCAATGTTCCCCTGCGCGGTATCTCTGTCGCGTTCGGGTCGGCCGCCGCCAACACGGCAGCTCTCGATTTTGACGGCGACCGCCGGGCGGACTACGCGGTGTACCGCCTGAGCACAAATTCGTACTTTATCAACCGCAGCTCGAACAACTCTTTCTTCTCATTCCCGTTCGGCCTTGCGAGCGACGTGCAGACGCCCGGTGACTACGACGGCGACGGCCGCGCGGACGCGGCGGTCTGGCGGCCGTCGAACGGCACGTTCTACGTTCTCAGAAGCTCTACCGGCTCTGTTCAGTTCTTCCAGTTCGGTCTCAATGGAGACGAGCCCGTCGCTCGAGATTACGACGGTGACGGCAGGACGGATTTTGCCGTCGTGCGTCGCTCTGGCGGCGTGATGACGTGGTACATCGCAAACAGTTCAAACGGTACGGTCCGGATCCAGCAGTTCGGTCTCGACTCCGACGTCACGGCCCCCGGCGACTATGACGGCGACGGGCGCTTTGACCTCGCGGTGTTCAGGACGACGGGCGCGCAGCAGGGAACTTTCTTTGTGCTGAGGAGCACGCTCGGGCCAACAGCGGTCCAATGGGGAATAGGGAGCGACCTCGTGGTGCCTGGTGATTACGACGGCGACGGGCGAACAGATTACGCGGTCGTTCGTGTCGGCACGCAGTACACGTGGTTCGTCCTGCTGAGCGGCGGCGGCGTACTCTCGGCCCAGTGGGGCATCAAGCCGCATCTCACGGTCCAGGCTGACTATGATGGCGACGGCCGGACCAATATCGCGACCTGGGACCCGGCGACCGGTATCTTTTACGTGCTTAACGCGAACGGCACCGCTACGGAATACCGCTTCGGTATGAATGGCGATTACCCGATCGCGAACTACGACACGCATTGATCTGCACCGTGACCGCGGCGGTGCCCGGATGGGGCCGCCGCGGTCGCACGAACATAGGAGGAAAAATGAAAAATAACTTTAGAAGAGCAGTCTGCCTCGCCGTACTTACGGCAATGCTGGCGATCGGTATCGCACCGGCAGCCGAGGTGCATGCCTCGAGCCATGCCGAGGCTCCGCTCATCAGCATGGACCGATTCGCGGACAACACCGACACGTACGCGTTTCGCAGCGTCGAGCCGGGCCGCGATGGGTTTGTCACACTGATCGCAAACTACATCCCGCTTCAGGATCCCTCGGCCGGGCCGCAGTGGTTCCGCTTTGACGACACCGTGCTGTACGAGATCAAGATCGACAACACCGGGGACGGCGTCGAGGACATCAGTTACCAGTTTCAGTTCACGACCCAGGTCGCCAACTCGAACACCGTACTCGGAATGAACGCGGTCAATCAGGACGGAGTGATCAGCAGCCTGACCGATCCTGACTACAATATGCCGCAGACATACACGGTCCGCCGCGTCGAGAGCCGCTCCGGGCGGCGCGGACAGCTCCTCGCCGCAGGCCTCCGTACGCCGCCCGCCAATATCGGGCCGCGCGTGACGCCGAATTACGAGCAGAATCTCGGCCAGCCCGCCGTCTACAACCTGCCGAACGGCGGCAAGGTCTTTGCCGGCAATCGCGACGAATATTTCTATATCGATCTCGGTGTCTTCGACGCGCTTAACCTCCGTTCGGTCGGGGCGACCGGCGGCATCGATCAGACCAAGAACTACAACGTCAGCGAGATCGCGATCGAGGTCCCGATCCAGGAGCTGACCCGTTCGGGAGCGATCCCGTCCGGCCCGACCGCTCCCGACGCGGTGATCGGCGTATGGGCGACCGCAAGCCGCCGCACGACGCGCGTGATCACACCGTCGGGCAACCGCAACAACGAGGGCGGCTTTGTCCAGGTCTCGCGTCTCGGCAACCCGCTGGTCAACGAGGTCGTCATTCCGCTTGGACTCAAGGACGCATTCAACAGCCTTTCACCGGCCGTCGACGGAACGATCCCGCAGGTCGTCCAGGCCATACTCGATCCGGAGCTCGCCCGGCTCTTGAGGGCGGTATACGGCATCAACATTCCGCCTCCTCCGCGTAACGATCTGGTATCGATCTTTGCTACCGGAATACCCGTCAACAGCGTCACCGGGCCAAACTACACGACGTTCCTGTCAGACGGAACGGCGCACGAGTACATCCGGCTCAACGTCGCGATCCCGATCACGCCGATCGGCAGTATCAACCGTCTCGGGCTGCTCGGCGGCGATGTCGCCGGATTCCCGAATGGACGCCGGCCGCACGACGACGTGACGGACATCGCACTGCGGGCCGTCGCGGGCGGCACGCCGTTCACGCCTGCGACCAACGTCGCCCCAAACAACACGCTTGGCGACGGCGTCAGCTTCAATCCGGAAGGGCCGCTGCTGACGCGGTTCCCGTACCTGCTGCCGCCCAATCAGGGCAACCAGCCAAAGCCGTCCAGCACGCCGACGACCACAACGTCGGCACCGCTTGTCGACGACGGGAAGATACCGACCGTCGATGACGCCGGACGTCTCAAATAAAGTGCGCGCGTCGCGGACCGGATCTATTGCAGCCCGGTCCGCGGCGATTCGCCCTCAGTCCGGCGAGACGATCCGGGCGGACCTCGCCGAGAAAAGAAAAAATGAAAGTCACAGCCCTTCTGATCTTGCTCCTTGGTGTCCTCGCGTTTGGATGGTCCTGCTCCGCGGGTGAGCACCAGGCCGCCGCGTCCCCAGGCGACGCGGCGGAGACTTTTGACGATCCAGACCCGTCTGTCAGGCAGGCGCTGAAACTGGTCGAGAAAATCCCCGATTCGCCGAACGGATATGTGCAGCTCGCCGCCGCGTACATACGGCTCGCTCGCGAGACCGGGTCGGCCGAGTACAGTACCAAGGCGGAGGCGGCCGTCGCTCGGGCGTCTGAGATCGACCCGTCAAGCGCCGAAGTCCGCAAGCTCAAGGCGACCCTGCTGCTCAACGGCCACCATTTTGCAGAGGCGCTCGACCTCGGCAAGCAGCTCGCCGCCGAGCTGCCGAACGACGCTTTTGTATGGGGTATTCTGACCGACGCCAATGCGGAGCTCGGCAACTACGACGAGGCCGTGCGCTCGGCGCAGCGGATGGTCGACATCAGGCCAAACGCTGCTTCGTACGCGCGGGTCGGGCACATCAGATCTCTTCACGGCGATACCGCCGGAGCGATCGAGGCGTTCAGACTCGCCGCCCGGATGAGCGACCCGGCCGACAGCGAGAGCCGGAGCTGGGCCGTCGTGCAGATCGGCAACGAGTACTGGCGGACGGGCCGGTACGGCGACGCTGTCCGAAGCTATGACGAGGCACTCGAGATCTTTCCGGACTATTACCTCGCGCTCGCCGGCAAAGGCCGAGCTCTGGCATCGCTCGGGGAGTTTGCCGCGGCGGCCGAGCATCTCGAGCGAGCGGCCGCGAAGCACGTTAACATCGACAATATCTTTTTGCTCGGCGACGTCTACACGCGGCTCGGCGAGACGGCCAAGGCCAATGCCCAGTACGCCCTCGCGCAGAGCGGCGAGGCCGGGCTCGGCCGCGCGGACGATCCGCACCGCGTCGCGCTCTTTTGGGCGAATAACGGCATTCGCCTAGACGAGGCCGTCGCGATCGCCGAGCAGGACCGGGCGAAACAGAGCGACATCTACGCCTCTGACACGCTCGCGTGGTGCCTCTACAAGGCAGGCAGGCTTGACGAGGCAAAGCGCCACGCCGACGAGGCGATGAGGCTCGGCACTCCCGACGCAAAGATACTTTTCCATGCCGGGATGATCGCGAAAGCACGCGGCGAGCGACGCGAAGCGGTCGGACTCCTCAGCCGCGCGATCAAGCTTAACCCGCAATTCGATCCGCTGTTGGCCGGTGTGGCGGCCTCGGCACTCGGCGAACTGAAAAAAGGCATTAGGTAGTTTCGAACGATCGCTCTCGCGGCGATTTGCCAAAGGGCCCGGATGCGCCGGGCCTTTCTTTCTGTTCCCGCGGCGGCCAAATTTTATATTAAAGTTGGTGTATACTGACGTTCGGTTATTATTGCCGTTCAAAATACGGAGGGAGGTTTTATGTCACGAGATGATGAAAGGGACAACGGCGTCGGCACAAAGCTGACGTACCTGCTGATCGGCGGCGGCATCGGTGCGGTGCTGGCGCTGCTGTTTGCGCCTAAGTCGGGCCAAGAGCTTCGCGAGGACATTGCCGATGCGACCCGCAAGGGACTCGAAAAGGGCAAGGAGGCCGCGAATCAGCTTCAGGAGCGGGCCGGCGAATATTACGAGGTCGGCCGCGAGCGCGCGAGCGAGATCTACCAGACCGCACAAGAGCGGGCCGGCGAATTGGGCGAAAAGGCCAAGGCCGCCGCGGCGCGCACGGCCAATCCGTTCTCGGCGGCCGTCGAGGCCGGAAAAGAGGCCTATCGTACAGAGAAGCGTAAGAACGAGGTAAAGTCGATCACCGAAGGCCGGCCGACCTACCCGGCCGAGGGCGATCTCGGCGGCGGTTCGAATAATGAAAGCTAACGATATATGAATGCGAGCGATCCGCAATTCTGGATGATGATCTCGTCGATCGTCATCGCCGTCTGCTTCGTAATTATGGCCGCCGCGCTCGTTGCGGTGGCCGTTATCGTGCGCCGCGTGGTCGCGACCGTCAAGCGCGTCGAGGAACGCGTCGAGCCGCTCATCGCCAAGGTCGATGCGATCAGCCTGCAGGGCAAAGAGATGTCGGTGCACTTTACCGAGATCTCGTCAAACCTGTCGGTCGCGACGCGGCATCTCGCCGAGTCGACCGAGCTGATCAAAGAGGAGGTCGCCGAGCTGAAACAGCTCGTCGGCGAGACGGCCGTCACCGCGCGCGACAAGGTCGCGCTTGTCAGCCAGACGATCGACCGTACGCAGATGCAGGTCGTCACGACGACCGACTTCGTTCAGGAAAAGATCGTCGAACCGGCCCGCGAGATCGCCGCGATCATGGCCGGCGTGCGAAAAGGCCTCGAGGTCCTCTTCGCACCGGCTCCAAAACAGATCGACAGCGCATATACCGAAGAAGAAATGTTCATCGGCTGATATTGGATCGGTGCCGATGTAGAGCAGGCCCGGGCGTCGGTCCGGGCCTTTTTTCTCTCGACCTGTTGAGTGTCGTTGATCGCGGCGGCTGTATCGGCCCCGCGCTTCGTCGTAGAATCGATCGATCGCAGCCGGACCGGCGCCGGTACGGCAGAAGTGCCCGCTGCGAACTTCTTCATCCGAGACAGGTCATCATAATGTTCAAAGATCCCACGTTTCTTATCGTGTTCCGTGCGCTCCTGCGGCAGGTCTCTCATCCTGTCCGGTCTTCGCAAATGTTGTTATCCGTTTACGCGGCCGCCGCGATCGCCGTGCTGTCGTCGGTCTCGCTCGCGGCTGCGTTCACCGTTACAAAGGTCGAAGATACGAACGACGGATCGTGCAGCGCCGACTGCAGTCTGCGCGAGGCGATCGCCGCGGCGAATGCGGCCCCGGGCGACGACGTGATCGGATTTGACCCTGTCGTCTTCGGCGCGAATGCCCGCTCGATCATCATCACCGGCCCGGCGATCGTCGTCGCCAACAACGGTACGATCACGATCAACGGCAGCGGGCGTTCGCTGCTGAATATCATTCGCAATAACGCGAGCTACATATTTTCGATCAGCGCGGCGCAGGACAATGCCGGCGCGCACCTTTTGCTGAAAGATCTCACGTTGGCGAATCTCGACCCGTCGACCGAGGGCGGCACGTTCTGGAACGGGCAGCAGACCACGGTGACCAACGTCACGGTGCGCGACTTTCGCAGCGGCATCGGCAATGCCGGCGTGCTTCGCCTTAACGAGTGCCTGCTGACCACGATGAACGGCAGCGCGATCACGAGCGACGAGCGCGGTACCGCCTACATCAGCAACTCAACGATCACCAACATCTCGAGCACGGCGATCTATAACGGCCGCGGTACCGTAAACCTCATAAACTCGACCGTCTCAAACAGCTTCCGCGGTATTTACAATTACGAGGGCACCGTCAATATCATCTCTTCGACGATCGCCAATAACGCAACGAGCGGCTTTGCGTCGCCGGGCGGCGCGATCCTTAACTTTTCGTCGAGCAGCACGACGCCGGCTCGCGTGAACATCGTCAACTCGACGATCAGCGGAAACTCGTCGAGCGGCTCAAACAGCGGCGGCGGCGCGATCATGAACAACACGGGCCAGCTGACCATCACCGGCTCGTCGATCGTGGACAACCGCGCGATCGGCAACGGCGGCGGAGCGATATACAGCTTCTTCGGCAATGTGCGGATCGAGGACTCGACCGTGGCCCGCAACTCCGCCGACGGGAGCGGCGGAGGGATCTACAATCTCGCCGTGACGATGGATCTCAAGCGCGTCAACTTTGACGGCAACCGGGCCGACGCCGACGGCAACGGCTCCGGCGACGGCGGAGCGATACACAATCGCGACGTCTCGATCGACATACACGACTCGACCTTTAAGTCGAACACGGCCTATCTCGGCGGCGGCGTCTACCTCTACGACGGCCTTCGCACGGCTAACATCAGCGGATCGACATTCGAGTCAAACGAGGCCCGCGGCAACGGCGGCGGGATCTATAACTCTTACACCGTACTTAACCTCACTAATTCGACCTTTGCCGACAACAACGCGTCGGGATTCTCGAGCGGAGAGGGGTTTGGCGGCGCGATATTTAACAGCTCGAACAATACCAATCTGACCAACGTGACGATCGTCGGCAACCGGGCCGGGATAGGCGGCGCGGGCATTCGCAACGGCAATCTCTCGACGGGTGAGGGCGTAGTGCGAATGCGCAATTCGATCATCGCCGACAACCTCTCGCCGGTCGGTTACGACTTTCAGGGCACGCTGACATCGCAGGGCTACAACCTCATCAAGAGCACGTTCGGAACGACGGTCACCGGCACTACGACCGGGAATAAGGTCGGCCAAGACCCGGAGCTCGGTGCACTGGCTTATAACGGCGGGCCGACCAAGACGTTCTCGCTTCAGCCCTCGAGCCCGGCTATCGATGCGGCCGACCCGAGCGTCTTTCCCGCGATCGATCAGCGCGGCTTCATTCGCCCGATCGACGGCGACGCGAACGGCAGCGCGCCCGCCGATATCGGAGCTTTTGAGCGCGGCTCGTTCGTACGCCGTGTGCCGTTTGATTTTGATGGGGATGCGAAGACTGACGTCGCGGTGTTTCGGCCGGGGTCGTCTGCGGCGGAGTGGTGGATCTTGCGGTCTGGCACGTCGAGCGTTTATGCGGCGCAGTTCGGGGCTTCGACGGAC
>JBKBYA010000010.1:0-131091 GCA_046313635.1 Pyrinomonadaceae bacterium
GCCGAGCCCAATCTGCACCGGCTGCAAACGGCTGTTAAACTGCGTCGATTCCCACAGCCCGTTTCCGAGCCGCATCGCAGCCACCGCACCGGCAGCCGTGTAACTGAAATGCTTTGCGTATTCGAAAAGCCCCGCACGATTCGTGCATGACCCGTCTGTTCCCGCCACCGCGTCCAGACATCTACCGCTGCGCACCATCGAAAGTTCACCGCTGCTGTCGAAACTATTCTTTACTCTTCGACCGCCAGGATACGTCTTCCCGACAAGCGCCCCCGCAAGGTTGTAAACATAACCGGTCACGTAACTCTGCCCATCCGTCGTCTGTTTGTGCCCCGTCACACGCCCTAAGATGTCGAACGATGTGTATTCGGTTTTTGAAAACGGACTTTGCGTGTATCAGGTTACCGCTTTTACCAGCTTGCATTTGTCGTTCCAACTGTAATTTTGTTGCCGTCTCGCGCTTCCCCGAAGAAGAAAAGCGGATTGTCAAAGCACTTCTCGAAGGAATTATTCTCAAACACGAAGCTAAACGTTGGGCCAACGCCTGACCAAACAAAAAAGACAGCCCACAGAAAAAAGCTGTCAAACGCAGACGCGCATTTTCTAACTATTTTTTATTTTCTAAACTTGTTTAGAAAAACAGTTGGCAAAAGCAAAAGGCGTGATGTTCAATTACGCCTTTTTGTCATTTGGTTTTCTTTTCTGTGATGACAAGCTGTGTACCTAAGCCGCTACCTTCAAACTGAATATAATAAACACGCTTGGTTATTTTGGCTTCTTCAGGTTTAACAAACTCTTCCGAAAAAGGTTTTTTATCAACTCCAACAATCCAATCTTGGTTGAATTTTGAAATGTGGATTTTTGAGAACTCTAGCCGATGCTTACCAAAAGTAATCAGCACAGTCAAATATTCTTCGTTCCTCAACTCACTCGGAATGACAAAGCCGATAGAAGTTCTCTCCGCCTCAATCCACTTATCATTTGAAAGGAAAAAGACTTTGTAATCTTTTTTGACTTCCTTTCCATCAATCTCGATTCTTACAATTTTCGTTGAGAAGGACTGCGCTCGTGCCTCACAAAAGAGACACAAGGTAGCGAGTAACCCTAAAACAATTATGCTTTTCATCTTTGCCTCCCGATTTTTAGGAAGTTATTTAGTGACATTTTTGCAACGCAATTACAGCCGCTATCGTTCCCGGTTGGCTTGTAGAAATAAACCGTTTTATCTCTTGCTCCAACGACGATGTTTGTTCCATTGGGTAGAGCATTGGAAATATCTGTGGCGGATGGCTTCTGCACAAAATTGGCGGTAGATGTCTTTGTCGTGCCGCCAAACACCACTACTCCGCCGCCAGATTGATTTCCTGAAGATTCAGTCTTTACTATCTCTCCGCTTGGATGAACGTGAGCTTTTCCATCAACGCCTGAAGGTAACGAGATTTCAGCCGTTTTATTAACTCTTGGGTCAGAGTAGTCTCCATCTGGAGCAGCAGTTACCACAGTCTTCCCATCGGTAGTTGTCCATGTTACGCCTGTTTCACGGAATCCGCCCGATGCCTTTTCGTCTTTCCCTAACGCAGAAAAAGGAGATGTATCGTAAGTAGCATTGTTGCTCCTAGTAACAGCCTCTCCAATAGCGGTTATTACATCCGCACTAGCGATTGTAATTTTGGCATCTACCGTTCCCGTATAATTTCCTTTAGTTTTTTCGATTTCTTTGGCTTTTTCTTTGTCATAAACGATGTAGATTTTCCCATCGTCAATTCCATCCGTGCCAATCTTCTTACCATCTAGGTTGTAAAAATCGCCAGCAATCATTCCGCTAGGGTCAGTGAATCGAAGCGGATTGTTGTAAGAATAGCTGTAACGATTCCAACTTTGCGGACGAATTGGATTCGCGCTTGCGGCTAACGGGTCTGGAGAAGTAAAGCGTCCATGATTGTAGCCATAGTAACGAGCCTGCGCGAAGTCGAGGTTTGATTCAATATCGCGTTCATACGAGGTGAATTTCTGGCGAACGGAATCGCTTCCGTAGTTTGCTCGCGCGACCTCTTCGCCGAACGGACGGAAATCCCTTCGAGAAACGACCTGACCGAGAGCGTCGGTGGTGATTCTTGGGCTGCCGAGGTGGTCGTTGGTCAGGTAGCTGATCTTGGCGGTCGATGCCGGTTCGACTTGCGTCGAGTATTCTGCAACCAGTTTATTTGAAGCGTCGTAAACAAAAACGGTTGTCTCGCCGGTTGACTGAACGATTTTCTTGACACGCCGTCCGTCGCCGTCGTAGCGGTATTGGCCGATGATGGCATTCGTGGCGTTTCGCACTTCGACTTGTTTGTTCTCGCCGTCGTAGATGAACGTGCGGCCTTCGGGGTCGGCGGTTGTGTTGCCGGCGGCGTCGTATTGCCAGCCCGTTGAGGTCAGTCGATTGTTGGCGGTCGAGATCGTTGGATTCACGATTGGAACGTCCGCCGGACAAACAGTCTGATTCGGCGGCGTCCCGCAGTTCTTCGGCAGCGTCGTCGTGTTCGGCTCATCAAACCGCCGATTGCCGTAGCGGTCGAAGGTGAAGGTTTGTTTCCACGAAGGCGTCGGGTTGCCGTCGATGTTCTCGGTCGCGGACTTTAACCGGTTGAGCGAATCGTAATTGTAAGTCTGCACGGCAGTGAACCCGTTGTGCTGCCCGAGAGTCGGCACTGTGATCGTCTGCTTTGTCACATTGCCGTTGACCGCCGCTGTGGCTCCGTATTCGTAATCGAGCTTGAGAAGGTTGGTCGCCACCTGCGTCGTGCCGAGAGCGATCCGTGTCGGCTGCAGGCGAGTGTTGAAGACGGTCGATTCCCACAGCCCGTTGCCGAGCTGCATCGAGGTGACGGCACCTGCGGCGTTGTAGGTGAAGCTGCTGGCATAGTTCCAAAGACCGGCCCGGTTGGTGCACGTAGCGTTCGTCGCCGGATTAGCATCAAGGCATTTGCCGCTCTGCACGATCGAGAGATCGCCGCTCGAGTCGAGGACATTCTTCACCACCCGGCCGCTCGGGTAAGTCTCTTCGATCAACGCACCCGAGAGATTGTAAAGATACCCGGTCGTATAACTCTGCCCGTCGGTCGTCTGCTTGTGTGCCGTCACGCGACCTAAGATGTCGAAGGCCGTGTACTCGGTTGTCGAAACCGAACTCGCGACCTTGATGAGTTTCCCGCGAGCGTTCGGCAAATTGTCGTAAAAGTACGAGACATTCGGCGTCGCCTGATAGTTCGGCGGTGTCGGGCCGACAAGCGAGTAGTTGCGATTGGTGACACGATTCAAAGCGTCATAAACATAATCGGTCTTCACTCCGCGGGCATCGGTCTTTGTCAAAAGATTTCCATTCGGATCGTAAGAATAGCGGATCGTGCCGCTTTCCGGGTTGGTCGCGGTCAGCAGGCGCGACAAACTGCTGTAAGTGAACGACCGCATCTGCACGCCCTGGTTGACGGTCGTAAGATTATTGAGCGGGTCATAGCTGTAAATGGTCTTGAAGCCGTGGGCGATGCTTGTATTCGGGAAGGTAACGCTTTCCGAGCCCGCCTCGCTCGCCGTGTCTAGCTCCCAAGCCTCATTCATTGGCTTGAGCGCATTTATCCTTCCCTTTTCCTCGAGATTTAGACACGCCTCCCTACGAAGAGGAACTTGGACAGCCCTTGCCCTCCCGGAATATCCTAATTTCGAGTTCCTTATTGGTGTCGAGTCTAAGATCGAGCCAAGGTAATTTACGCCATTCTCTCTGCTCATCATCGGCGATACTCTTCCTAAGTAGTTCAAGAAGCCTCTCTTCAAACACCGCGTAGTCAGCGGTCTTTAGAGACAGCGGTTGTCCCATTAGGCCCTCCGAAACCAACAGATTTGTCAGAGTGGCATTATCAACCCCCTCCAAATCCTCAACCTCGGCCTTCTTAAGTTTGTAAACTGGGTTTGCCGATTCGAATTCTATAGTCAAGACCAGCTCATAGCCGTTCGAGTCCTTTAACTTATGGAGCCGAGAGCTTATTCCTCTGAATAGCCCAGTGTCCTTTAGTCGTTCCTTAATGCAGTTGACATCATCTCTAGTAGCGACCTGACTCCATGGAATTCCCATTTCCGCAATTCTCCTTATAAAGCGCGGGTTTGGATCGGTCTCCAATACAACGTGTCGAACAATAAAGCTCCGGGAATCGGTTTGCGCCCAAGCAACCAGACTCTGCCCCGCGCATAACAACAAGGCAATTAAGATCACTTTCAATTTCATACTTACTCCTAAACTCTTTCACTAGATTGGACACTAATCATGCTCGCGCTCACGTCTTCGCGTGTTCCGGTATCCAACCTGTTTACTGGAATCACTTTTGACGTCGATGCGCGGATCGTTATCACGCGTCGTAAATATCGCAGGATTCGCCGGCGTATCTGCTTTCTTCGCGGCTGTATCATTTCTGTTTTCCGTAAGCGGAGCCCGTGGGTCGGTGACGACAATCTGAAAATTGATTGCATTCGATCCTCCGGGAGAGCCATCCTTTCGACCTGTGATCTCGAATGTTTGCGAGAACGTCACTTCCGTTTCATCGTTCTTCTGTCCGACCTTATCGATAACTTGGTCAGTCACGGCTTTCGCTCCCTCAATATCGCTAAATGAATCACTACCCTCTCGATCTACGGTCGTTTCGCCTATCGGCTTGCCATCCTTGAATGCAGTGTTCCGACTGTAGTCCACGCCCTCAATTCGGCCAATTTTCGTCAAATCTTGACCGTCGTCAGCCCTATTTACTCTTGCCGTGTACGTAATTGTAAACTTATCTCCCACGTATAAATCTTCCCTGATCGGCTTGCCGTTCGGCAAAGTTACACGCACGTCGGTAATACTGGGAGCTTTCTTGCTTAATTGCGTCTCCACCCTAATGACATCCTTGTCCTGACCCGCCTGTAAACCGTTAGGATCGGTCAAAATCATCGGCCTATTCAAGACGTAGACATAGAAACATCTGCAGCTCCGTCAATTTGATAGTCGTGAATATGATCGCCGGTATACTCATATGGGAATCTCCTTTTTCTTTCTTAAGCGGCGATACTGCTGACCGGCTTGGGAATTTACAGATCGAACAATGTGGACCGAATGGTCAAACTGATTGTGTGCGGAAAATATAGATCACCCCCCCCGCTGTAAAGAATTTTTTCGCATCGCTAGTTCTTTGATCCACGCTAAACGTCAGGAACGTACCGGCACCCGAGGCGGTTGGCGAGTACGGCGTGTGGCGGATTTGCCGATATAACGAAACGCAACGAGGGTCCGAAGCGGAAACGGGCGACGGCCAAAAGGTCGATCATCAACGCTCGCGGGCGGCGATCGAGCCGGCGCGATCGCGGAAGGATGCGACGATTCGTGCGAGCTCGGCGCCAGGCAATAGCCGTTTTAGGGCTGTCACACTTCCCACGCGTCGGCTAAAGGGTATTCGTGGCCCGCGGCTTTTTGAGGGGCGTTGTCTTTGGCGGTCGATCTATGGTAAAAGCATCGGCATCGCAGTTGTTCACCGGCGGCCCGCCGGTTTCGGACCATGCCTCTGAGACCCGCACTATTCCTTTGGTTTTCGCTCGTCCTGCTGTTTACCGGATCTGATATTTCTTTTGCCCAGGGACGCGGTTCGCTCGGCGGACTCGTTGTCGACAGCGAAGGCAAGCCGCTGGCGAATGTCGTGGTCATCGCCGTCAACCAGTCGACCACGGACCGTGAAGAGTCCGCTTCAAAGGCTGACGGTCGATACTCGCTTCGTCTCTCGCCGGGAGCGTACCGGCTGACGGTGGCCGCGCCGTTCGAGGCGCGGTTCGTGCGCGGCAAGGCCGAATACGGAGCATTCGCAAACGTGATCTGCGACGAAAGCAAAAAGGTCTGTCCCATTCTCGAAAACCTCATCGTCGAGCCCGGCAAGCAGATGACGATCGACATCGTTGCCGTATCGCTCGAACCAAAGCCCGGCGCGAGCCCGACGCCGCAGCCTGACCGCAAGAGCGTGCGCGACCGCTGGCGGATCGAGTTTCCTGAATACGACCGCTACGGCGACCGCGGTGCGCGCGGGCGCGACATTCCGTTCAAACGCGGCCGCTGGTACAACCCGTACGAGCAGAACGTGCTCAAGGGCGACCGGCCCATCTTTGGCGACAACATTTTTATGGTGCTCTCGGCCGTCAGCACTTCTGGGCTCGAAATACGCCGCACGCCGTCGGGCAACAACGTCAGCACGAACGAGCCGAATAGCAACAACTTCTTCGGCCGGCCCGAGAGTTTGTCGTTCAACCAGACGTTTCAAATCTCATTTGAACTCTTTTCCGGCCAAACCGTTTTTCGACCGCGCCAGTGGGCGATCAAGATCTCGCCGACATTTTCCGCGCCGAATTATCTGAATGCCCGCGAGAACGGCATCGTCAACATCGACGTCCGCCGCGGCACCAACCGCGTCGATCTGCACGCCTCGCTCGAGGAGGCATTTGGCGAGGTCAAGCTGTTTGACGTCAACCGCAATTACGATTTCGTGTTGGTGCGCGCCGGCATACAGCCCTTCACGGCGGACTTTCGCGGCTTTTTGTATTCGGACAACAACCTCGGCGTGCGCGGCTTTGGCGGCTTTTCGAATAACAAGTCGCAATTCAACGTCGCGTACTTTCGTCAGCTCGAAAAAGACACCAACAGCAATCTCAACTCGCTCCAGAAGCTCCGGCCGCAGGACGTCTTTATCGCCAATTTCTTTAGGCAGGACTTTCTCGTTAAGGGCTACACGATCCAGGGCGTCGCTGCGTACAACCACGACCGCGGCGACGTGCATTACGACAGCAACGGCTTTCTCGTGCGGCCCGCGCTGGTCGGCAGCGCGCGGCCGCACACCATTCGCGTCGGTTATGTCGGCGTCAACGGCGACGGGCATATCGGTCTCTTGAATCTGACCAACAGCTACTACTTCGCGTTTGGCGAGGACACGTTCAATCCGATCGCGGGACGACGGACGAACATCCGCGCGCAGATGGCGGCGGTCGAGGCGTCGATCGATCGCGACTGGCTGCGTTATCGCGGCTCCGTCTTTTACGCCTCGGGCGACAAAGATCCGACCGATCGACGTGCGAGCGGGTTTGACGCGATCTTTGACGATCCCAACTTTGCCGGCGGGCAGTTCTCGTACTGGAATCGCCAGGGCATCCGGCTCGTGTCGACCGAGATCGGGCTCGTGCAGTCAAACAGCCTGCTGCCGTCGCTGCGTTCGAGCAAGACCGAGGGCCAGGCGAATTTTGTCAATCCGGGGATCATGATCTTCAGCGCGGGCGTCGATGCCGAATTGACGCAGACGCTCAAGACGGTCTTTAACGCGAACTACCTTCGCTTTGACCGCACCGAGCCGCTCGAGTACGTGCTCTTTCAGCCGCGCGTCCGGCATGAGATCGGCTACGACCTGAGCCTCGGCGTCGTGTACCGGCCATTTTTGATCAACAACGTGACGATGACATTCGGCGGGAGCGTGCTGCTGCCGGGCCGCGGTTTTAAGGACGTCTATACCGATCGCAGCCGCAACTGCCCGGTGCCGAGCTTTTGCGATGCGACGGTGCCCAATCCGTCCAAGCTGCAGTATTCCCTTTTCGGGCAGTTGAAGATCGTCTATTAAAAAATGAGCGACGCAAGACAAGGAGTGGAAGCGGGATGATCGCAACGACACGGCGAAATTTGTTAAAGCTCGGGATCGTATTCGCCTTTGCCGCGCTCTCTCTGACCGCAGCCTGGAGCGGCCGTTCCGTTGGTCGATTGGTCCAGCCGCCGGTCGAGGCGCAGTCAACGTCGGCAGCGACGCCGGCGGCTACGCCCTACGCGACACCTTTGCCCGCTCCGGCCAAGCCGCCGGTGGAGGGCTGTCTCAAATGTCACAACAATATCGAGCCGATGCACCGCTACAACGCGCGCGGCGACGTCTTTGACACGATCGACGAGGCGGGCAGGGACGCCCAAGGACTCACCTGCACAAATTGTCACGGCGGCAATCCGGCCGCGACGACGCAGGCCGAGGCGCATGTGCAGCCGCGCTTTCCCAAAGCGTGGGGATGCAAGGACGGCAAGTGCGACAGCAGCAATCCCGAGCGGACAAACACGCTGCTGCTAAAGGAGAGCCGCGAATTTGTCCGCTTCATCAACCCCGGCGACTTTCGCGTCATCGAGCAGTCATGCGGCGAATGCCACGCCGACGAGAATCGCAACGTCTCGCGCAGCATGATGGCCCACGGCGGCATGCTGTGGGGAGCGGCGCTCTACAACAACGGCGGCTATCACATTCGCGATACGCGTTTCGGCGAGAGCTACAGCGAAGACGGCGAGCCGCAGGTGCTCTTTCAAATTCCCGAGCCGACGCGCGAGCAGCAGGCATTCAAAGGATTTTTGTCTTTCATCACACCTTTGCCTCGTTGGGAGATCTCGCAGCCGGGCAACATCCTGCGCGTCTTCGAGCGCGGCGGCCGTCGGCGTCTCGAGGTCGGACTTCCCGACAAAGAAGAAGAACCGGGCAAACCCGACAAGGGCCTCAGCCCGCGCGGCCTCGGCACCAATAACCGCACCGACCCTGTTTATCTCGGTCTGCAAAAGACGCGGCTGCTCGACCCGACGCTCAACTTTCTCGGCACCAACGATCATCCGGGCGATTACCGCTCGGCGGGCTGCACGGCGTGCCACGTCGTTTATGCGAACGACCGCAGCAAGGACGCATCGGGCCCGTACGCCGCCGCGGGCAATCAGGGCCATTCGCAATCGGCGGACAAGAGCATTCCGAGGGGCCGAGCGGGCCATCCGATCAAGCATCAATTTACCTCGCAGATTCCGACCGCACAGTGCATGACGTGCCATATGCACCCCGGCACAAATATGGTCGCGACCTATCTCGGCCAGACGTGGTGGGACAACGAGTCGGACGGCAAATTTATGTACCCGACCGACCGGCAGATCGACCCGTCGCAAGCCGACGAGGCCCGCAAGCTCGACCGCAATCCCGAGGCCGCGTCGCTGCGCGGGCTTTGGTCGGAGCCCGACTTTTTGCAGAGGACCGGCTCGGCCGAATTCAACAGCAAGCTCGAACGTGTGCGCTTCGGCGACTCGCACGGGCACGGTTGGATGTTTCGCAACGTCTATAAAAAGGACCGCAAAGGCAATCTGCTCGATGCCGAAGACCGCATCGTGCCGGCCGACGCTCCCGACCGCTTCAGCCGCGCCGTCCATCTCAAGGACATTCATCTCGAAAAAGGGATGCACTGCGTCGACTGCCATTTCCGGCAGGACGCGCACGGCACCGGCATCCTCTACAGCGAGCCGCGGGCCGCGATCGAGATCGGCTGTGTCGATTGTCACGGCACGATCACGGCCAAAGCGAACGGCATAACGAGCGGGCCCGCCGCGATGCCCGCAGGCCGCGCCGAGGCCGCACAGCGCGAGCGTGCGAATAAGCCCGTCATCGGCCGCGATCTCACGCGCCTGACATTTCGCTCGCCCGACGGCCGCCGCACGCCGGTGCTGCAGGTGATAACCCGCGACACCATTCGAAAAGACGCCGACGGCAACGAGGTGACGCTCAAGCGCGGCGACGTCGTGCAGAATTCGATCGTCGAGCCCGGCCGCTGGTGGCGCGTCAAGCAGACCGCCGACACCGTCACGCCCGGCAGTCCCGACTACAACGAAAAAAGCGCGTACGCCAAGACGATGCAGCGCGACAACGCGACGTGGGGCGACGCAAAGGCGAGCGAGAGCCTGCTCGCGCACACCGATCAAAACGTCACCTGCTACGCATGCCACACGTCGTGGGTGACGAGCTGCTTCGGCTGTCACCTGTCGATGGAGGCCAACCGCAAGATGCCCAACCGGCATAACGAGGGCGGCGATTCGCGCAACTTTACGTCGTACAACTTTCAGGTGCTGCGCGACGACGTCTTTATGCTCGGCCGCGACGGCACCGTGACCGGCCACCGCGTCGCGCCCGTGCGCTCGAGCTCGGCCGTGCTCGTCAGCTCGCGCAACCAGAACCGCGAATGGATCTATCACCAGCAGCAGACGGTCTCGGCCGAGGGCTTTAGCGGGCAGGCCTTTAACACGCACGTGCCCCACACCGTCCGCGCAAAAGAGACGCAGGGCTGCTCGGACTGCCACGTCTCCGAGCGCAACGACAACAACGCCTGGCTCGCGCAGGTATATCTGCAGGGCACGAACTTCGTCAACTTTATGGGCCGCTACATCTACGTCGCGGCCGAAGAGGCGCTCGAGGCCGTCGCCGTGACCGAGCACACCGAACCGCAGGCCGTGTACGGCAGCAATCTTCACCGCCTTGCGTACAAGGACAACTACGAGAAGTTTGTCCGCGAGGGCCGCGAGCTGCACGAGTACTACGAGAACAAGGGCCGGCCACGCGCGCTGCAGGTGCAGGTGCGCGGCGAATACGCGTACGTCGCCGCCGGCGAGGGCGGCCTGCGCGTTTACGATGTCGCGCAGATCGATCACAAAGGATTCTCCGAACGCATCGTCACGGCACCGGTCTCGCCGCTCGGGCAGAGGTTTTACGTCGACACAAAATACGCGGCGGCCGTCGCTGCACCGTCCACGCTGGCCGTCGACCCGGCGCGCTGGCGGAGCGTGCGCAACGATGACGGTTCGATGCGCCAGGTGCCGCCCGACGAGGCCGTAAGGCTTCACGAAGCGGCCGTAAAGGCCGGCAAGCCGAGCCCGGTCGTGAACGAGGAGCAGCCGATCCATCCGCTGTACGCGTATCTCTACGTCGCCGACAGATACGAGGGCCTGATCCTCGTCAACGCCGCGACGCTGCTCGACGGCGACCCGCGAAACAACTTCCTCGAGCGCGCGGTGACCTTTAACCCCGACGGCGTGCTGAACGGAGCAAACAACATCACGATCGCCGGCAACTTTGCGTGGATCACGACCGAAAAAGAACTTGTGATCGTCGACATCTCGACGCCGCTTGCGCCGCGAGTCGCGCAGCGCATCGCGTACGCTCATCCGCGTGCGGTTGCCGTGCAGTTCCTTTACGCATTTGTCGTCGACGCCGAGGGATTAAAGATTCTGGACATCCGAGATCTGCAGACGAAAGGCACCGTGAGGACCGTCGACAACGCATTCGTCCCGCTGCGCCACGCCCACGACATTTACGTCGCGCGGACGTACGCATACGTCGCCAACGGCGCCGACGGCATCGCGATAATCGATGTCGAGCGGCCGGAGAGTCCGAGACTCGACCAGACATTCAACGCGGAGGGCACGCTGAACGACACGCGTTCGGTCAAGGTCGCGATGACCAACGCGAGCCTTTACGCATACGTCGCCGACGGCAAGAACGGACTAAAGGTATTGCAGCTCACCGATCCGGAGACGATGCCGGAGTACGCCGGCTTCAGCCCGCGGCCGCGGCCCGTGCAGATCGCGTCGTTCAAGACAAAGGGCGAGGCGCTCGCGATCTCGAAAGGTCTCGACCGTGACCGGGCGGCGGACGAGAGCGGCAATCAGATCGCCGTTTTCGGTCGTCGGGGCGCGAGGCCTTTCAGGCTCGACGAGATCGACCGGATGCTGCGGCTCAACGGCGGAAAGGGCGATTTTTTCCAAGTCTCGGACGAGCCTAAAAAGAGGCCGGCCGGGGCCGCGACGCAGAGCGCGATCGTTCCGGGCGGACTGCGTAGGATGATCTGGCTGCTCTTCCCCTTCGGTCTCGGGTCAGTCGTCGTACTGCTGCGGATCGGCCGCCGACGAGGCCGCCGCAGAGCACGCTAGCGGGCGGGGCCCGCACTCGCGCGACCGCGCTCCGCGTGACCGTTCTTTGCTTTTCGGCGCCGAGACTCTATGATTTGTCGGGGACGTCGCACGTCCGCCTCGCTGTACCGCCTTTCTCGCTCGCGATCCTTTAGAGATGAATTTGCTTCTTTCCGATTTCGAAGCCGTTACCGGTCTGCCGAACGCATTCGGATACGCGACCGCCGCTCTTTTGGGCGCGATGATCGGGAGCTTTTTGAATGTCGTTATCCACCGCGTGCCGCGGGAGGAGTCGATCGTCTTCCCAAATTCCGCGTGTCCCGAGTGCGGCTCGGCGATCAGACCTTACGACAATATTCCGGTCGTCAGCTGGCTCGTGCTCGGCGGCAAATGTCGAAACTGCAAGGCCCGCATCTCGCCGCGCTATATCGCGGTCGAGGCGCTGACGGCCGCGCTCTTTTTGCTCACGTACTGGAAGGTTGGCTTCGAGCCGATGCTGCCCGTCGCGCTAGTTTTTGTCTCGGCGATGGTCGCGCTGATCTTTATCGACGCCGAGCACATGATCTTGCCGAATGTGATCACGTATCCGCTCTTTGTTTTTGCGCTGATCGCGCGCGTCGCGCTGCCGCTCATTGCGGGCGGCGATCCCTTTGGCGACGCGTACTCGTGGCCCGCGTCGGCGATGCCCGGGCCGTGGCCGATCTGGGCCGTGTCGATCGTCAGCGCTCTGGCGGGTGCGATCGCCGGCGGCGGTTTCTTATGGGCGGTCGGCGAGGCTTGGAAGCGGCTTCGCGGCGTCGAGGCGATGGGCCTCGGCGACGTCAAAATGATGCTCGGCGTCGGGGCTCTGCTCGGCTGGCAGTTGACTTTGCTTACGATCTTTGCGGGAGCGTTCGGCGGGGCCTTGATCGGCAGCGTGCTGATCGCTATGAAGAAGCAAAAGGACCTGCAGGCTCATATTCCCTTTGGCATCTTTCTCGGTCTGGGATCGATCGTATCTCTGCTCTTCGGTCGCGAGCTGATCGATTGGTACATCTCGACGTTCATCCGCTGAGCTTCACCGGCGCTGCGACGCCGTCCGCGAGCTCCGGGTGCAGTCTTTTGCGCAGAGCGCCATGCCGCCCTTCATTCTCACGGCCTCGTTCGCGGGAACCCATCGCCCGCAGCGGCTGCAGTTGACGAGCTCCGACGCGTCGGGCTCGCGCTCGAGACTGCGGGCCTCGGCCGCCGCGCGGGCCTGACCTTTGATCACCCTGTACAGCCTGATCATCCCGGCTATCTGGCGCCGGTATCTGAACGCCGTGAGCCCGAGCAGCACAACGATCACGAGCAGGACAAAAAAGGCTTCTCTCATTTACCGGAGTTGGCGACCTGATCGGCGAGACCCTGCAGCGACGAGCTCTGCGGATTTACCTGGCGAAGCTGGTCGAGATACTTCTGCGCCTCATCTTTGCGGCCGGCCCTCGCGAGGGCCTGGATCATGAACTCGAGGCCGCGCTCGTACTTGCCGTTGAGCGCAAGCGAGCGGCGAAAATTCTCGATCGCCTTTGTATCGTCAGGCGGGTCCTGCAAAAAGTACGTGAGACCGATCTCGGTGTGGGCCTCGGCGTTCTGCGGGTCTTGAGCGAGGGCCCTTTCGTAGTATTTGCGGGCGACGGCAAAGGGCTCGTTGAGCTTGTTGAAGTAGGCGTAATCGAAATTCGCGTTTCCGGCGCCGATAAGGACGTCGACGTCCTTCGGGTCGAGCTCTGCGGCACGCTCGAGAAGGCGCGCGGCTTCTTTCAGGACCTCGGAGTCGCGCTCGATCGCGCCGTAGCGGTATAGGGCGAGGCCGATCGCTTTCTGTGTTTGAAAGTTCGACGCCTTAGCGTCCGCTTCGGCCACGGCCGCGCGGATCTCGTCGGGCGAGAGCTTCTGCGTCGAGCCGGGCGTGCCGGGAGCGCCGCCCGAGGTCTTGATGCTCTCATTCTCGGCGCGGAGCCGCTCGAGCTCGGCGCGGTTGAGCGAATTGGCAAGCAAAAAGCCGCCCGCAAACGCCAAAAGGACGGCTATCACACTCAGCCAGATGTAACGTGTCTGCATTGGGACGAGTTTATCAAATCGCCCGATGCGAATAAAAAAGCCGCCTTTAACGGCAGCTTGTCAGATAAAAAAGCGTTGTCGAATCACCCGTCGTCGCGGCTGCCCTCGGGCGGGATGTACGGCAGGTCTTCGGCCCGGCGTCTGATCGGCGGGTCGGTCGCGCGGCGTCGCGGGATCGTCGTCATCGATCGGCGGTCGACGCTGCCGGTCGGCAAGCCCTTGCCGTGGACGGCCTCGACCAGGATACGCGTTATCTCTTGCGAGAGCGTGCGGTGCTCAAGCGCGGCGCGGCGGCGCAGCGACTCTTTCAATTCGTTCGGAACGTAAGCTCCGATAAATACCCCTTTGCGATTTGCCATAAAAGTAGGGGCCGTCCTCCTGTCCTAAGATCGAGTGATAAGGCGTGGAATGTGGAGCAGGATAGTAAGCCGAATTTTGTGCCCGGCACTTTAGTGACCGGTGGCGATCATTCCTCTCGGCCGGCCGTTGCCGACCGGCTCTAGCGACCTACCCGGAAATGCTGCCCGTTTGCACGGGCCCGCGGACGGGCCGCCCGCTGACCGCATTTCCCTATTTGGTCTTGCACCGCGAGGAGTTTGCCTGGCCGCGGCTGTCGCCAGCACGCGCCGGTGAGCTCTTACCTCACCCTTTCACCCATCACCGCTCGGCGGCGTGACCAAAAAGCCCCTGAGGGAGTTTCGGTTCGACGCTCGGTGAGCGGCTGGTCTGCTCTCTGTTGCACTTGTCGTCGGCCGAGCTGGTCGGCCGCCCGGATGTTATCCGGCTCGCTGCCCTATGGTGTTCGGACTTTCCTCTCTTCACGCGGAAGAGCGATCGCCTCTCCTGCTCCACACCACTTGGATGCGAGTATAGCAAAGAATGTTGAACAGTTAAATTCGTGTAAAAACCGCTGGTTGCCGCTAGGCTGGCAAACGTCCCTCCGGGTAAAGGTCATGCCAGAGTTCGGCCACCGCCCGTTTGAGAACCGCCTCGGCCTCGGACGCCGTGGAGCACTCGAGCATTTCTTCGGTCACCCGGAGAGCGTCGTCGTATGCGATACGCGATACCAGCGACCTTACGCGCCGTACGGACGTGGGATTCATGCTCAGCTCGACGGCCCCGAGGCCGATCAGGACCGGAGAATAAAATTGCGAGCCCGCCATCTCGCCGCAGACGACCGCGGGCTTGCCATGCTGTGCGGCGGCGCTCACCACCTGTCCGACAGCCCTCAGCACGGCGGGGCTCAGCGTGCGGAAAGAGTCGGCGACGAGCTCGTTGTCGCGGTCGACCCCCAGAATGTACTGCACAAGGTCGTTTGTTCCGACCGAGACAAAGTCGACCTCTCTTAATATCTCGCCGATCATCAGCACGGCGGCGGGCACCTCGACCATCGCGCCGATCTCGACCGCTCCGACGGCACGGCCATTCGCACGCAGATTATCGCTCTCCTCGGCGATGGCCGCGCGGGCCCGGCGGATCTCGGAGATGTCTGACACCATCGGGAGCGTGATCCCGATCTTGCCGAACTCGGCCGCCTGCAGCAGGGCGCGGATCTGCGTCCTAAAGTCCTGCTCGCGTGCGAGCGAGAGCCGGATCGCTCGCATACCGAGCGACGGATTCTTTTGCCTCACGAACGACTGTTCGGCCAGATCGTCGGCGCTGAGGTCAAAGGTCCGGATGCGGACGCCGTGCGGAGCGGCCGATTCGGCGATCTTTCGATAAGCGGCGATCTGCTGGGCCTCTTCCGGCAGGCCGCGAAAGCGGTTAAAGAGATACTCCGAGCGGTAAAGCCCGATGCCTCTGGCGCCGTGGCGGTAGGCTGTCTGGTATAGGCCCGGAATGTCGGCGTTGGCCCTGATCACGATCTCGCGGCCGTCGAGCGTCTGCAGGCGCCCGTCTGCCCGCGGGGCCTCGGCCGCGGGGGCAGGAGCGGCGCTGCCGTTCCCCTCGAGGCCGCGATAACGCTCGACCGTATCGGCCACCGGACGTACGACCACGCTGCCGCCATCGCCGTCCACGATGACGTCGTCGCCCGTCCGCACCCGGCGGAGCAGCTTGCGGACGCCGGTCACGGCCGGGATGTTGAGCTCGCGAGCGAGAATGAAGGTATGCGACGTCCAGCCGCCGTGCTCGGTGACGATGCCGCCCGGCCGGCTCTCGGCCAGCTCGATCAGTGTCGAAGGGCCGAGCTCGGTCGAAACCAAAATGCTCCCCGGCTCGAGCCGTGTCTGACGAGCTCCGCCGCCGAGAGCCGCGAGCAGTCTCTCACGGATGTCCTCGATGTCGATGTATCGCTGCCGCAGGTACTCGTCGTCGATCTCCTTGTACTCGTCGATGTACGAGTCGGCGACGCTTTTGACCGCCCATTCGGCGTTGACCTTTTGTTCGCGAATGCACTCTTCGATCTTTTTGAGCAGCGTCTCGTCCTCGAGGATCAGGAGCTGGACCTCGAAGATGCCGGCGAGACTCTCGCCGACGCTCTTTGCGCTGCTCGATCTGAGATTCTTTAGCTGCCGGCGGGCCAGACGAGCTGCGGCCCGAAAGCGTCGCACCTCTTTGTCGACCGAACGTTCGTCGATGTCGACGCGGTAAAACTGGCGGTGGCTGCCGTAGAGACAGACGACCTTGCCGTGAGCAACGCCTTTTGAGACCGACCTCGCAGCGATCCTCAATTCCGTGGTGCTTTTCATTTCAAACTAACGGACCGAAAAACACTAAGGGACAGAAAACCGCTAATCTCCGAAGCTGAATCCGCCGCCGCCGCCGCTCTGCGACGGGAAGAACGGCTTGAGCATCCCGGCAAATGCAGCGAGATTGCGGGTCTGAATAAGGATCTCGCCGGGGCCGCGAAATTCGGCGACGAGTCCCTCGCCGCTCATCATGCTCCGAAAGAAACCGCGATTCGACGCCTTGCGCAGGTTGTACTGCAGGTGGCCTTCCCAAGCGACGAGGTGGCCAGTGTCGACGACGTAGGCCTCGCCCGGCCGGAGCATCTTGCGATGGATGGCACCGAATGACGAGACGAGCAGCAGCCCCGAGCCCGACACCTGCAGCAGGAAGAGACCTTCGCCGCCGAAGAACGATTTTGCGCCGCCGAATCTTGTCTCGACCTGCAGCGACGTGTCGCCCGCGAGGTACGAGCTCGACTGCACCATAAAGGTCTGGTTCTGCATTTCGATGCCGACGACCGCGCCGGGCGAGCCGGGCGCGAGCGTCACCTCGCCGGGCCCGCCTTTTGCGGTAAAGGTCGAGACAAAGGCCGTTTCGCCGCCGACCGCGCGTTTGAGAGCGCCGAAGACGCCGCCCTTCAGCTCTGAATTAAGATCAACGTTTGCCGACATCGAGACCATCGCTCCGGCCTCGGCCGAGATCGACTGTTCGGGCTGCAGATCGACGACCGCGAGCTCGAACGCTCCCTGGTGCTCGATCCTCCACGAGTAGCCGCGGCCCTGGCCGTGCCCGTCCGTGTCGAAATGGAACGCTCCGCCCTGCGGCGGCTGAGCCGGGTTAGGCTGCTGGGCCGGGGCCTGCGGCAGACTGTTGCCGCACGCGCCGCAAAAGCGCGCGCCCGGCGCGAGCTGGGCATTACAGAATGGACAATTCATGCGATCACCTTGGAAGTCTTTTCTATGAGAATTGCGGACGCTTGCTCGGCCGAGTCCGCGAAATCGAGATACGAGAGATCGTCGTCAGACACGACGAGCTGCTGCTGCCAGCACCTGACCACCTCGCGCCAGCATTCGCCCACCAACACGAGCGGCCGAGGCTCGAGCACGCGGGTCGCGAGCTTGTTCCAAACCAGCGAGATCTCGGTCACGGTCCCCATTCCTCCGCGCAGAGCCACGAAGCCGACCGAACGCGTGATCAGGTTTTGAAGCCGGTCGTAGAAGTGATCGGAGGCGACCTTGTCTGTGAGATAACGGTTCGGCTCGGCCTTGAACTGATTCATCACGATACCGAAGACGCGCCCGCCGGCCTCGCGTGCGCCGCGCGAGGCGGCCTCCATTATGCCGAGATAGCCGCCGGTGCAGATCGTAAAGCCGGCCTCTGCGAGGCGGCGACCGAGCACGCGTGCTTCCCTGTATTCGGGCGAAGAGTCGTCGCACTTCGACCCGCCGAAAATTGTTACGATCCGCTCTCCGGAATCAACCTTCATCGCACACCGATCGCCTCCAGACCGATCCTTTGAGCATTATAATCGCCGCCGGAATCGATCTCCAAAAAGCTCACTTTCCCGCCTCTTCGGGCGTGAGGTTTCCCGCCTCGTGTATCGCACGGCGAGTATCCGTGAACAGCAGGATCACGCCGCCGGCCACAAAGAAAAAGATCAGAGCGAGGATCGCCCGGCGATACGACCCGGTCGCGCCGACGACCGCGGCGAATACGAGATTGCCGAGCCAGGACGTACCTTTTTCGGATATCTCGTAGAGACCGAAGAACGCGGTCTCGCGCTGTTTCGGGATCATCTGCGAAAACAGCGAACGCGAGAGGGCCTGCGTGCTGCCGAGAACAAGACCGATGCAGGCGCTCATGATCCATGCCTGCGTACGCGAGGAGAGAAACCCGTAGGCGAAGACGACGATGCCCGCCCAAATGGACAAGCAAAGCAAGATCGTGCGCTTGGCGCCGATCAAGCGGGCGATCCGCTCGAATACAACCGCGCCGATCAAGGCCGCGACCTGAGCGACAAAAAATATCGCCAGCAAAAACGTCGGATCGGCCGCCACGCCGCGCGATACAAAAAGCTCCTGCGAGAGAAAGATCGACGAGTTGAGAATCACGGTCTGGATGCCGTCGTTGTAGAGCAGGTAGGCCGCGAGGAACATCAACGTGTAGCGCAGCCCGGCCAGCTCTTTGAGCGTGCGCCACACTTCGACAAATCCGACGGCGACCAGCGGCCGGTCTTTAGGAGCGGCCGCTGCCGGCGGTCTCGAGCGGACGAGCGTGAAGGTGACCACGGCGAATGCGCCCCACCAGAGCGACGCCGAGAGCATAGAGATCCGCACGGCGAGCGACTGGCTCATCCCGAGATCCTCGGCAAATTGGATGAGCGCGATGTTGAGCGCCAGCATGATCAGCCCGCCGAGGTAGCCTGCGGCGTAGCCGTAGCTCGAAACGCTGTCTCGCCGGTCTTCTGTGGTGATGTCGACGAGGTATGAATTGTAAAAGACATTCGCCGCCGCAAACGACATATTGCCGACAAGCAGTGCCGCGCAGCCGAAGAGATAATTGTCCTCCTGGACAAAGAACATCAGACCGCCCGCGACCACGCCGAGATAGCAAAAGAATGCCATCAGCCGCTTTTTATACGGCGTAAGATCGGCGAGCGAGCCTAGCACCGGCAAGATAAAGACCTGCAGAAAGATCGACAGCCCGAGCGTCACGGCGACGAGATTGTCGGACGTGACCGACCCGATCGGGCCGAGGCTGACGACCGTGCCGTTGCGGCCGACGTCGTTCTGCGCAAGGGCCGTGAGATACTGCCCCGCCAGCACCGTGACGACCGTCGTAAAAAATGCGGAATTTGCCCAGTCGTACGTTAACCAGCCAAAGATCTCGCGGGGATCGTTCTTTTTTTCGCCGGAGTGTTCGCTCATTGGTTCAGCAGGTGAAGTACGGTCGGCGCGATGTGCGTGAGATCGCCGATCGCCGCCGCGGCCTGGTCGCAGTGTCGGCCCCAGACGACCGTGGGCACGTCATTGAGGGTGTGATTTCGGATCGACAGGTCCTCGATGTTGCCGTGATCGCTTGTCAAAATTACGGTCGTTCGTTCGAGATCGACGGCCTCGACGCAGGAGCGGACAAAGCGGTCGAGCTTCGGCAGATGCTCGCGCGCGGCGGCCCGGTCGCGCTCGTGGCCGATCTTGTCCGTGATGAAATGTTCAAAAAGCACAAAGCGGTTCCGCTCCGATAGACGGGCGAGTATCCGGCCCGCCTCCTCAGGCGGCCGCGGCGCCACGTCAAAGCCGCGCTCGACGAGCGTCTCATTCGTGATGTCGTGAAAAAGCGAATGCCCGCCTACAAGGTCGGGCAGGCGCATGAGCGGCAGCGCGGCGGCCTCGACCGCGCAGGTCGTTGCCGACTTCCAACGCGGGGGCGACGAAAAGAACTGCGGCGTATATGTATTGGCAAACAGCGCCGGCCCGAGCCGCTTGTCGCGGATCTGCCGAAAGATCGAATGTTCCGCAATGACCTCTCTCAGCCGTAGATCGGGGAAGCCGTGCTTATGGCGTCCGAGCATCTTGGCGACATTCTTGCCCGTCAAGATCGTCGTCTGCCCCGATGCGCTCTGCGGCCTGCCCTCGACGCCCAGCCGCGGGTCGGTCGCGGCAAGGCGGCCGCCGAACGGAACTCTTGCCCGCTCGCCGCAAAAATGCGCGATCAGGCTGTCGCCTGAGAGCTCCGCGAGCGGATTATGCTCGCCGCGCATCCCGATCCCGAGGCCGTCGACGAAAATGAGTACGACGCTGTTCACCAGAGTTCGAAAAGTGAGGCTGATCCGGTCGGACCGGGCATGTGGCCAAGGTATCAAATGGCCGATACGACGGCAATGCCTTGACTTGATTCAAGGGCAGATTGTACGATTCGACAGCGTTTTTTGCTTTGTTGGTCACTCATCGAAGGGCACCATCGGATGCCCGCCAGCCCCCCATTTTGAGTCCCAACGTAAGTTTCACCCGCTAGAGGAGGATAATTTTTCTATGGGAAGGACCAGATCCAACCAATCGTTGACGGTCGTTCTGTACTCGATCGGAGTGCTGGCGGTCGCGGCTTTATTTTTGATATCCGGAGCGCAAAACAATGTCGCGGACGCCCGTTCCGGCGACGGCGCGATACCATCCGCGACGTTTCCAGCAAACAGCGGAACTTTGGGAGCTATTCCCGA
Organism: Pyrinomonadaceae bacterium; assembly: GCA_046313635.1. Taxonomy (GTDB): domain Bacteria; phylum Acidobacteriota; class Blastocatellia; order Pyrinomonadales; family Pyrinomonadaceae; genus OLB17. Next base: position 20,739 of record JBKBYA010000010.1, read on the forward strand.
TCATGCCGGCACTTGTCAGACCGGACCGTTTACGCCCAAGGACGTGACATTCACTGTCTCCGGGCTTTCGGGAACGGTTTCCAACGTGAACGTCGCGATGACGTTTGGCGGCCCCAACCACACCTGGATGGGCGACGTTGTGGCAACCCTCATCGCTCCGAACGGCGCCTCGCACGTCATCTTCGGCCGAACCGGCGCTACGACGGCTACCGCCGCGGGCGACAGTTCGGATCTCGGTGCAGCGTACACATTCTCTGATAATGCGCCGTCTCCGCCGAGCGGCGGCTGGTGGCAGGCGGCGACGGCTGCGGCAGCCACCGCGGTGATGCCGACCGGAACATATCGAACGACGGCCTCGGGTGGTGCGGGAGCGACCAATCCGATGCCGCCGACTAATATGAACGCCGCATTCTCAGGCGTTACAAATGCCAACGGAACCTGGACGCTTCGCTTTACCGACGGTTGTGCCGGCGATACCGGCGCGGTCTCGGCGGCGACGCTTGACGTGACCGCGGGAGCCGTTCCGACCGGCAAGGCAAACGTCGACATCAATGGCGACGGCAAGACCGACTACGTCCTTGCACGGGGCACGACGACCCCGCTTGCCGAAGCAGCACCGGTCGACAACCCGGAGATCGACAGGATCATGGAAACACGCGGGCCGAAGACGATCGGTCAGCTTCGCGGCCAGACGGATGCCGCTGCTCCGCTCGCACCGCCTATCTTCTGGTACACGCTGATCAACGGCACCGGTGCCTTCTCCGCTCCGCAATGGGGCGACGCGGCCACCGACTTCCTGACGCCGAGCGACTTTGACGGCGACAATAAATCGGACTATACCGTCTGGAGACCGGGAGCGCCGGGATCGGCTACCTTCTATATCCTCCAGAGCGCTACCAACACGGTCCGCCTCGAGACCTTTGGCCAGACCGGGGACGATCCGGCGGTCGTCGGCGATTACGACGGCGACGGCAAGTCCGACCCGGCCGTCTACAGATGTCCGCCAAACACCTCCAGCCCCGGCCAGTGCTTCTTCTTTTATCGGGGAAGCTTTAATAATCCGAGCGGCAACGTGACCTACGTTCCGTGGGGATTTGGTGTGAGCGGTAACTTCTTCCCGCTGCTTGGCGATTTTGACGGCGACGGAAAGAACGACTTCTGCATACAGCGCTCTAATCCCAGCGCTCCGACGCAGGGTCAGTTCGTCCTTCTGAAATCGGGCGGCGGCACCGAGTTTGTCGACTGGGGCCTCTCGAGCGACTTCTTGATCCCGGGCGATTATGACGGTGACGGCAAGAGCGACTTTTGCGTTCGCCGCACGGTCAGCGGGGCACGGCAGCACTGGGTGTTGACCCGTACCGGCGCGACCTTCCAACGTACGTGGGGCGTCACTGGTGACCAATCGATCCCGGGCGACTATGACGGTGACGGCAAGACCGACTTCGCTGTCTGGCGGCCGAGTGCGACCGCCGGTCAGAGCGCGTTCTGGATCGAGAACTCGTCAAACGGCAGCATCACGAGCTTCCCGTTCGGTGCGAACGGCGATTTTGCCGTCGCGGGATGGGCCGTGCATTGATCGACCGAAAGGTCGCTTGGCAAGAAAGGCAGGAATTCGTTCCTGCCTTTCTTCATTTTCGGGAGGTTGGTGCACGCCGCTTTTGCCCAATGCCGCCGCCAGCATTTAAAGTTGATTCCGGCGTCAACCGACCGCCACTTGCCGAATGAAAGCAATGATCCTCGCCGCCGGCTTCGGCACGCGGCTTTTCCCTCTTACGATCGACAGGACCAAGCCGGCGATACCGTTTCTCGGTCGGCCGGTCGTGCAGTATGTGGCCGAGTATCTGAGAGCATTCGGCATTACGGACCTGGTCGTGAATCTCCACCATCAGCCCGATTCGGTCATACGCGCGCTCGGCGACGGGAGCGATTACGGCGTTCGTATCCAGTATTCGATCGAGCAGCCCGAGATACTCGGGACGTCGGGCGCGCTCGACCACGCGAGGCATCTGCTCGGCGACGAGGCCTTTGTCATCGTCAACGGCAAGATCGTCACCGACATCGACATCGCCGCGGCGATCAAGACACATCGCGACACCGGGGCCGTCGCCACGATGGTGCTCAAGCCGAACGCAGCTCGCGAGAGATTTACTGAGGTTGTCGTCGAAGACGGACTCGTGCGCGGTTTCGGCGGATACCCGGAGCCGGCCGCCGCTGCGGGCGATCCTGTGCCGATGATGTTCACCGGCATTCACATCCTCGAGCCGAGCGTCTTTGAATACATCCCGCGCGGCGTTTACTCGGACATCGTGCCGACCTTTTACCAGCCGGCGATCGAACGCGGCGAAACGATCGCGGCCCACATCGCCGACGGTCGATGGTTCGAGCTGTCGACTCTGCGTCGATATCTCGACATTTCGCTGGCGATGATGACGGCCGGCTGCAGCGTGCAGATCGGCCGCGGCTCGGTCGTAGCGGACCGGGCCGACGTGACCGACAGCGTTATCTGGGACGACGTCGTCGTCGAGCCGGGCGCGACGCTTCGCCGCGCGGTGATCGCCGACGGCGTGCGCGTGCGATCGGGCCAGCGGTTTGAGAATGCGGTCGTCGTTCGTGCGGCGAGCGTCAGGGCGTGCTCGTCGATACCCGAAAAAGCGCCGGCGGGTTTCTTTGACGGTGAGAATTACGTCGTTCCGCTTGCAGATCAATAGTCCTCTCGATCGACGATGCTGGATTGCAGACAGAGATTAGAACGCTACCTCGAGCATGCCGGGGAGCCGATCGGCGAGATCGAGCAGCTCACGCCAGACGCGTCGACGCGGGAGTACTTTCGTGTCCGGTGGCAGGGCCGCACCGCGATCGCCTGTGTTTACCCCGAGCCCTTTGACGCCGCTGAGCAGACTTACCTCGACGTCACGAGGCTCTTTGCCGCCGGCGGCCTGCCGGTCGCCCAGGTCCTCGCCTACGACGAGCGCCTCGGCATCATCGTTCAGGAGGATCTCGGCGATCTGATACTGCGGAATAAGCTCGTCGACGCCGACGCGGCCGAACGCGACCGTCTGCTCGACCGTTCGATAGCGCTGATCGCGCGAATACAGGCGGCGACCGATCTGGCCCGCCAGATGAACTCGGCAGCGTCGCGACTCAAGTTCGACGTCGAAAAGCTCACGTGGGAGCTCGACTTTTTTCGCACGCACTACTTCGAAACCTTGCGCCGGCGTCCGCTCACGGCGGCGTCGTCCGACGCGCTCGACCGCGAGTTCAGACAGCTTGCCGGGGAGCTAGAGGCGCGGGCCGAGGTGTTGTGCCACCGCGATTTTCACGCGGCCAACCTGATGATCGACCGCGACGGCGAGCTGCGGATCATCGACCATCAGGACGCGCGTATCGGCACGGCCTCGTACGATCTCGTTTCGCTGCTGCTCGATCGCGTCACCGAGCCGCCGCCGGTCGGATGGCTCGGCTCGAAGCGGCGCGTGCTGATCGAGGAACGAGTAAAGCTAGGCCTGCCGCGGCTCGACGAGAACCGCTTCGCGCACGAGTTCCGCCTGCAGACCGTGCAGCGCTGCCTCAAGGCCGTCGGTACGTTCTCGTTCCAATCGGCGATGCGCGGCAAGACGCACTTTTTGCCGTTCATCAAGCCGATGTTTGAGATCGCGCTCCGCGCGGCGTCAGAGATCGAGAGCTTCCCGGCCCTCGGCGATCTGCTTTTACGCGAGATCGAGACCGATCAACACCCACGCGGCTGAAGCGTGCCTCCGCCGGGGAGCCTGCCTTACTAACTGATCGACGCGTCCGGCGCCGCGGATGTCAGCTCTTCGCCGGGATTGACGAATAGATTCTGCTCAAACTTGTACTGCTTGTCGTAGAGCTGCCGGTACCGCCCGCCGAGTGCGATCAGCTGGTCGTGAGTGCCGCGCTCGACGATCTCGCCCTGTTCGACGACGAGGATCTGGTCGGCGCTGCGGATGGTCGAGAGGCGGTGCGCGATGACGAACGTCGTGCGGCCGGCCCGGAGGTTGCGGAGGCCATCCTGAATAAGCGCCTCGGATTCGCTGTCGAGGCTCGACGTCGCCTCGTCGAGGATGAGGATGCGAGGGTCGGCAAGCAGGGCTCGTGCGATCGCGATCCGCTGCCGCTGGCCGCCCGAGAGTTTGACGCCGCGTTCGCCGACGATCGTATCGTAACCGTCGGGAAACTTCTCTATGAACTCGTCGGCGTTGGCGATGCGGCAGACCTTTCTGATCTCGTCGAACGAGGCTTCGGGATCCGCAAATCGAATATTCTCGATGATCGACCCGTCAAACAAAAAGTTGTCCTGCAGCACGACGCCGAGGGCCCGCCGGTAATCGCGCAGCCTGACCGACCGCAGGTCTCGGCCGTCGACGAGAATGCGGCCGTTGGTCGGCTGGATAAAATTGAGCACCAAACTCAGGATCGTCGATTTGCCCGAGCCGCTCGAGCCGACCAGCGCGGTCGTTGCGCCGGCATCCGCGTGAAAGCTCACGCCGCGGAGCACGGGCACGTCACTTTCGTACTCGAACCACACGTCCTCGAAATCGATCGTTCCGCTGACGGCCGGCAGCGGCTGCCGGTCCTTGTCCTCGTCGTCCTCGGTCGTCATCTTCAGCACCTCGCGAATGCGGTCGAGACCGGCAAGGGCCTCGGTGATCTGCGTGCCGATCGACGTCAGTTCGATCACCGGCATCGCGAGCAGGAACGTGAACGAGATGTACATCAGCAGGTCGCCGAGCGTCATCGTGCCCGCCTGCACAGCGTTGCCGCCGATGACGATCATCACGACCGCGATCGCGCCGATGACGACCGAGGAGAAAGACGAGATCGCCGAGACGCCCGTGACCGTTTTGGCGACGTTGCGGAACAAGCGGTGCGCGCCGCGGGCGAATGACAGCTCTTCTCTCTTCTCCGCCGTGTAGGCCTTGACCACGCGGATGCCGCCCAGCGACTCGCCGAGCCGGCCCGTGACCTCGGCCGTGATCTGACCGCGCTCGCGAAAGACCGGTCTCAGCACCTTGAAGGCGTACAAAAGCGCTCCGCCAAAGATCAAAAGCACGGCCATCGTCGCGAGCGTCAAGACCCAGTTGAGATAAAACAAGACGCCTATCGCGATCGTCGCGGTTACGAGGCTGCCGAGGACCTGGCCGAGGCCCGTGCCGACGAGATTGCGGATGCCTTCGGCGTCGTTCATTATCCGCGAGATGAGCTGGCCGCTCTGCGTCGAGTCAAAATACGAGATCGGCAGACGCTCGATATGCGTCTGCACCTTTTTGCGCATCTCCGTGATAGCCCTTTGCGCGGCGACGCCGAGCACCTGCGAGAGCGTAAAGCCGGTCACGCCCTGGACGAGCGTCGACACGCCGACCGCGAGCGCGATCCACTTGATCAGGTCGTAGCGCCCCTTTGCAAAGACCTCGTCGCCGATCCATTTGGTCGACGCCGGCAGGACCATTCCGGCGAGCCGCGAGATCAGCAGCAGGATGCTGCCGAGCGCAAGGCGCCAGCGGGCCCGCCACACGATCTCGCTCGCCTGGGCCCATGCGCCGGCGTAGTTCATTTTTTTCCTTGACTCGGGCATCTCTCTAAAGGTCTCTTAACGGCCGAGCGGACAGCAAGGCCATAGCTGATCGTGTCAGAACATTCCGAGATGGTCTAACAGGATCCGCGTCCCGATCAGGATCAGGATCACACCGCCGAATGCCTTTGAACGGCTGCGGGCGAGCGATCTGAACCGGTGACCGAGCAGCACGCCGGCCAGCGAGATCGCGAACGTGACGGCGCCGATCGTCACGGCGATGGCCGCGATCGACGGCAGGAAGAGCAGTCCCGCGCCGACGGCAAGCGCGTCGATGCTGGTCGCGACGGCGAGCGTCACGAGGCGCCAGAGAGCGATCGGCTCGCCCGTATCGTCCTCGCCGGCTGAGCCCGCGAGGTCGTCCCAGATCATCTTGCCTCCGATCCCGGCGAGCAGCGAAAAAGCGATCCAGTGATCGTACTCTGCTATCAGGTGCTGAAACCGCTGGCCGACAAACCAGCCGATCGCGGGCATGATCGCCTGGAATGCCCCAAAAAAGATCGACATTCGTATCGCGTCCGACCGCAGCAGACGCTTTGATGCCGCGCCGTGCGCCACGGCGACCGCAAACGCATCGGCCGAGAGACCGACCGCGAGGAATAAAAGTGTAAAGACGCCCATTCGCGAAAAATGCAAAAAAGCCACACCGACGCGCGCCGAAACCCTTCGTACCGAAAGGCGCTGCATCGCAAAGGTCTGGCTCTTGAATATTACGGTCTGCGATCCCTTCGGCTCAAACAGCAAGGCCCGAGCGGACGCCGCGATCGTGCGCGGGGCAAGGCGGTGTCGGCAAGACCGCGAGATCATCCCATACGAGCGCCGGCCCGCCGCACGAGGCTGCGTGGGCGGACGAGCGAGAGCGCGGTGCGGCGTCGCCATCGCGTCAGATTGTTACGCGTACCCGATTTAGATAGAATTTTGCTTTTTATCCGGAAGCGATGAAACAAACATACGTCAACCAACTAAAGGACCACATCGGCGAGGACGTCACGCTCAAGGGCTGGCTCTACAATTCGCGTTCGAGCGGCAAGCTCGTCTTTTTGCAGCTCCGCGACGGTACGGGCATCGTGCAGTGCGTCGTCTTTAAGGGAAATAGCGAAGAGGTTTTCGAAAGGGCGAAGGCGCTCGGGCAGGAGTCGTCGATCATCGTGCACGGAACGGTCAAAGAAGACACGCGCTCGCCGATCGGTGTCGAGATCGACGTGCGCGATGTCGAGGTCGTCCAGAATGTACACGACTACCCGATCACGCCGAAGGAGCACGGGACCGAGTTCCTGATGGACCACCGCCATCTCTGGATCAGGTCGCGAAAGCAGCACGCCGTGCTCAAGGTCCGTCACACGGTCATCAAGGCGACCCGAGATTATTTTGACGATCTCGGCTTCACGCTTGCCGACACGCCGATCTTCACGCCGGCGGCGTGCGAGGGCACGACGACGCTCTTCGAGGTCGACTACTTTGGCGACGATAAGGCGTACCTGACGCAGTCCGGCCAGCTCTACAACGAGGCGACGGCCGCGGCATTCGGTAAGTCGTACGCCTTTGGGCCGACATTCCGCGCCGAGAAATCAAAAACGCGCCGTCACCTGACGGAGTTCTGGATGGTCGAGCCCGAGGTCGCCTACGCAACCTACGAGGACATGATGGACCTCGGCGAGGGGCTGATCCTCGCGATCGTCGAACGCGTCCTCGCCGACCGGCAGGAAGAACTCAAGACGCTCGAGCGCGACGTCGCGCGGCTCGAGGAGATCAAGGCCCCTTTCCCGCGGCTGCACTACGACGAGGCCGTCAGACTGCTGCAGGAAGGTCACGCGAAGGGCGAGCTCGAGAACCGCTTCGAGTGGGGCGGCGACTTCGGCGCACCGGACGAGACGTATCTTTCCAAGCAGTTTGGTCTGCCGGTCTTTGTGCACCACTTCCCGACGGCGATCAAGGGCTTTTATTTCGAGATAGACAAGGAGCGGCCCGAATGCGCTCTCGGCGTGGACCTGCTCGCCCCCGAGGGTTACGGCGAGATCATCGGCGGCGGCCAGCGCTCGGATTCGCTCGAGTATCTCGAAAGGCAGCTCGAATCGCACAATCTCCCCCGCGAGGCCTTTGAGTGGTACCTCGACCTTCGCCGCTACGGCACGGTCCCGCACGCCGGCTTCGGCATGGGCATCGAACGCACGGTCGCATGGATGTGCGGCATCGAACACGTCCGCGAGACAATACCGTTTCCGCGAATGCTCTATCGGCTGAAGCCGTAAGCCGGCGGCCGTAAAGCAGACCAATATATGAGGCCGGAAGCCGACTCGATAGATGCAGCGACCGTGATCGAATCGAAAGATCTCGATGACGACATCGACCGGTTCTATCGATCGGGCTTCCGCCTTTTGATGATCTTGCCTGCTGACGCTCCGCGCGAAGCGTTGCTGTTTCGAGATACCGAGCTCGTTCGACTTAGATCAAATAACCGACGACATTCGGGAACTACCGGCTGGGCCGCGGGCCGTGCGGGGATGGAGTATCGCGACCTGATCCCTGGGCGGCTCGGCGGCCGCGTTATCGCCTCTCACATTCGGCTGACGCGCGGCGGTGAGGTTCCAGACCACGTGCATTATCACAAGATCGGTTTTCAGATGATCTACTGTGTAAAGGGCGCGATCCGAGTCGTTTACGAGGACCAGGGCGAGCCGTTTTGGCTGCGGCCGGGCGACTGCGTTCTGCAGCCGCCGGAGATCCGGCATCGCGTACTCGAGGCCGAAGCGGGTTCCGAAGTCGTCGAGGTCGGCTCGCCCGCGGAGCACGAGACCTGGATCGATCACGACCTCACGCTGCCGACGCGCGAATTCAAACCCGACAGGCTGTTTGCCGGCCAGCGCTTCGTGCGGCACATCGCGGCCGACGCGGCGCGAGAGAGCAACGGAGACGACCGTATTCATCTGCGTGACACAGGCATCGGCCAGGCGTCGGGCGGTCTGCTCGACGCGAAGGTCGTCGCGCTTTGCGCCGGTGTCGGATCTGATCTTAAAGCGTTGACGGCCGGCGCGGATTTCTATTTCGGCTTCGTCCTCTCGGGCGAGCTCGCGCTCGCCGGCAGATCGCTCTCACTGCGGGCTGCCGACAACTTTGCCGGACTCGGCGTCGACGTGCCCGCGGTCGCGGCGCGCTCGGCCGCAGAGCTGCTGCTCGTGTCGGGCTCTCTCACGCTGTCGGGAGATCGCGGTCGACCCTCTACGCCGTAAGGCTCCTGCTTTGGAACTTTTCGAATGCCTCCTTGAACATCGCGCGGTGCCGCCGCTCGCGTTCGGCCGCGAGCCTAAAGCTCGCTGCCGCGTCCGGGCGCGACTCCTCTTCCGCAATGCGGATGAACTCCGGATACATCACCTCGATCTCATAGTCCTCTCCGTTGGCCGCATTGCTGAGATTCTGAAAGGTAGTGCCGACGGCACCGGCGGCCTTAAGATGCGAGATGCCGTGAATGGTCTCGGCGCCGGCGGCTTCGAGAAAGAGCTGGGCGAATTCCGGGTAACCTTCCTGCATGGCCTGCATCGCGTAGGCCGTGTACTCGAGCCTCGCTTTGGCTTCGCCATTGATGGCGGCGTGGAGATTTTCGGCGGTTCGGTTCATAACGTGTCCTCCTTTTCGGCGACCGGTCGGCAAACGGCGCGGGCTAGCGACCACCCGGCGATCATCCCGACGCCGAGGCCGGCGGCAAATGTTACGGCGACGGCGCGAAGCGGTTCTTTTTTGATCCTGTACGCGGTGTCGTCGACCAGGTCTTCGGCGGCATAACGGCCGCGTTTGGCGATTCGTTTGGCGTCGAGGACCACATCCTCGACCGTTTCGGCCGCGCGCTGCTTGAGCATCTCGGCCTTCACGGCGGCACGTCCGGTGTCGCCGGCGATCTCGATCGCTTTTTTAAGGACGGATCTTTTGGGAGGAGCGTCCGTTGTCTGTTCCAACATATCTGACCTCCTTTTATCGTGCTTTGAGCGCCCGCAGGCGCGTGTTTGTCCTCGCCCGTCCACTAGCAAGATCCGCGCCGATGCGACAGCAGGCAAAATACGGAGTGTGCGAGCCGGCGGCTTGCTGCGTCGTATGAAAATCTCCGCGCCGGTGCGTAGATCTAACCGTCGAGCGCCCCTTTGCCGACCTCGTTTGGCCGTCGGGCCCGGCTGTCGTAAGCTTCCGTTTGAACGACCCCGTGCCCGGCCCGAAGCTATGAACATCTACTTCTGTCGAACGGCGACCGCCGCGCTTTACATTATCCTCCTGTGCCTGGCGTCCTGGCCCGCCGCAGGCCAGACGGCCAAGCCGGTCCGCGATCTCAAGCCGACCGTCATTCTCATCTCGCTAGACGGCTTTCGCTACGACTACCTCGACAAATACCGGCCCGAGACCCTCAACCGGCTTGCCCGTGAGGGCGTGCGGGCAAAGTGGATGGTCCCGTCGTTCCCGACCAAGACGTTTCCAAATCACTACACGATCGTAACGGGGCTCTACCCGGCGCATCACGGCATCGTCGAGAACAACATTTACGATTTTGGCGAGGTCTTTAGGATCAGCGACCGCAAAAAGGTCGGCGAATCGCGCTGGTGGCTCGGCGAGCCGATCTGGGTGACGGCCGAAAAGCAGGGCCAAGTCGCGGCTTCATACTTTTTTGTCGGCTCCGAGGCCGAGATCGCGGGCGAGAGGCCCGATATTTGGCGGGCGTACAACGGCCGCGTCCCGCCCGCTATGCGCGTCGACAAGGTCTTATCGTGGCTCGACCTGCCGCGCGAAAAGCGGCCGACGATGATCACGCTCTACTTCAGCGACACGGACGACGCAGGGCACGAGTTCGGCCCCGATGCCGAGGAGGTGCAGTACGCCGTCTGGGATGTCGATCGCTACATCACTCGCCTGATGGACGGGCTCAAGCGGCGCGGCATCGACAAAAAGGTCAACGTCATCATCGTCTCGGATCACGGGATGGCCCCGGTCGATGTGCGAAAGGCCGTCTTTATGGACGACTACTTCGATCTCGACGACGCCGAGCAGGTGCTGTACACGCACGAGGTGAATCAGATCTTTCCAAAACCCGGCAAGCTCGACGAGATCTACTCAAAACTCCAAAAGATGCCGCACGCCGCGTGCTGGAAAAAGGCCGAGATCCCCGAGCGGCTGCATTACCGCGACGGCAGACGCGTCGCGCCGATCGTATGCTCGACCGAGATCGGCCATATCGTCACGACGCGCAAGCGGTACGAAGACTTTATGAAGGAGATCGACGACCCGGCGCGGCCGCGCGGCGGTCACGGCCACGACAATAAGTACCGCGAGATGATGGCGACCTATGTCGCGCACGGGCCGGCATTCAGACGCGGGATGGTCGCCGAGCCTTTTCCGAATGTCGACGTTTACAACCTCATGTGCCGCATCCTCGGACTAAAGCCGGCAAAGAATGACGGCGATATTGAACGAGTTAAGGTGATGCTCAGGTAGCGCAGGGTTTAGTGTTCCGGGTTCGGAGTTCAGGGTCTATTTTTGACCTGGAACCCTGAACCCGGAACTCTGAACTGTCAAAACCGCTATTTCGGGCGGCATCATGAATCTGAAAGGCAGGATGCTCGTGCCGATGCCGCTCGTGACAAAGAGGTCTGCTCCATTCTCGCGGACGTGTCCGTACGAATATTTTTGCCCGTAGCTTGAAGGTACGATCGGCGTGCCCAAGAGCGGCAGCCAGACCTGCCCGCCGTGAGTGTGGGCCGCGAGCATAAGCCGCAGGTCGCGTGAGACGACGATCTTCGGGTCGGTAACGATCGGAAAGACGTCGGGCGAGTGCTCGAGCGCGACGATGGGCCCCGAGCCGCCGCTCTCGGCGATGACGCGTTTGAGTCGTCCGGTGTACTCCTCCCAGTTGCCGACATGCAGCTGGTCTCGCAGACCGAAGATGCGAAACGCAGTGCCGTCGTGCACCACCGATACGATCTGATCGTCGAGCACCGTGTACCCGAGCCCGCGAAAGCCTGCAGCGATCTCGCCGCTGCCGTACCAGTCGTCGTGATTGCCCATCACGACCATCACGCCGTGCCTCGCACTCAGCCCCGAGAGGTTTTGCATCAGCGTCGCGAGCGGCATCTTCAGCTCGCGGTCACCGAGCTCCGAGCGGCCGCCGCCGCGCTGCGAGACGTAGTCGCCGAGCAGGACGATCAGGTCCGCACTCTCGGCGTTGACGGTCTCGACGATGCGGCGAAGCTTGGCCTCGTCGACGGCGTTCGACCCGCCGTGTATGTCGGCGATCGCGACGATCTTGAGACCGTCAAGGCCTTGGGGCCAGCCGTCGATGGTGAGCGTCTGGCGGTTGACGACCAGCCGACGCGGTTCGACGAAATACGAATACGCGAGTCCCGCCGCCGCGATGGCGGCAAGCATAGTGAGGACCAAAAGAACTCGGCGTCTGCTCATAAATTGCTCGGTCGCGGCGATCAGGTCCTGAGAAAGGCGAACGCAGTTATTTCACGAAAAAGGCCGCAAAGTACGCGAAGCAGAGACGAGCGGAGAACTTAAGCACACTGTTACCGCGGAAAATACTCGCCCCAGCGGCGGTCGACCAATTCGACGATGTCCTCTCGCGGCTCGACGACGCCGGGGTACCACGGCTTCATCCGCGCGTCTATGACGATCGGCGCGGCGTAGCCGATGTGGTTGTTCTTGACCGTCGACTCACGGGCATGAATGTCGGTCGCGGGATTGAACCGCGTCCAGGTCGCCCAGAGAAACTTCTCGGTCGAGCGCGCAAACTCGATATCGTCGTGCAGCACGACGACCTGCCATTCGTCGAAAGCTCCCGAGTTCGCGATCCTCCCGGCGAGATCCTTGTCTGTCTCGTAGCGCTCGCCCTCGACGACGAGGCAGCCGCCGCAGTACGGTTCGGCGCGGCGAGTGCCCGCCGGCAGAGTGCCGCGGAACTCGCGCGTGAGTTCCCTTTTCGCTTCGCCCGTTCCGATCATGATTGCCTTGCTGCCGTGATTGATCTTGCCGCTTGCGTAGTCGAGCGTGTCGAAGGCGGTCTGGCTGAAGATGAACAGATCTCGCTGCCACTCGACGCGGGCGAGCACGTGCTCAAACAGTCGTTTGAAATCGCGCAGGTCCTGCGGCGTATCGGTGAGCAAAAGGAATTTTGTCAGCGAGAGCTGGCCCTCGCCTAGAATGCGAAATCCAGCCGACAAAGCTTCTCTCGCGTAGCGCTCGCGGACGACCGCTGCGGCGAGCGAATGAAATCCCGTTTCGCCGTAGCTCCAAAGGTCGCGCACCGCCGGCATCACGAGCGGAAAGAGCGGCGACAAGAGCTCCTGCAGGTAGTCGCCGATAAAGAAATCTTCCTGCCGCGGCTTGCCGACGACGGTCGCCGGCCAGATCGCGTCCCGGCGATGAAAGACCGCCTTTGCGTGAAAGACCGGATAATCGTGCGTCAGCGAATAGTAGCCGTAGTGATCGCCGAACGGGCCCTCGGGGCATCGCTCGTGCGGCGGCACCTCGCCGCAGATGGCAAATTCGGCCTCGGCGATCAGGCGATGGTGGCCGGCGAGCGGGTTTTCGACGGTCGCGATCTTCGCGTCGGCGAGCAAAGACGCGAGCATCAATTCCGGCACATCTTCCGGCAGCGGCGCGATCGCCGAGAGGATCATCGCCGGCGGGCCGCCGAGAAATACCGTAACGGGCAGCGAACGACCTTGCCGCTCGGCCTCGTAGTAGTGAAAACCGCCGCCCTTGCCGATCTGCCAGTGCATCCCGGTCGTGCGTTTGTCGTATCGCTGTATGCGGTACATCCCGAGATTGGGCTTGCCGGTCGTCGGGCTCTCGGTATAGACAAGCGGCAGCGTGACGAAGTGGCCGCCGTCCTCGTGCCAGAGCTGCAGGAGCGGGAGCCTTTCGAGATCGACTTGCGGTTGGCGAGACTCGAGCACGGGCGCGCTGCCCACGCTCTTTGTGCCGAGCTTGAGCGCCGTCATTCCCATGTCGCGGTACGACCAGAGCTTGCCGAGCTTGGGCGGGACGAGCAGCTCGACCATCTCGACCGCACGGCGAACGAATTCCTGCGGACGCTTGCCGAAGGCCAGCTCGATCCGCCGCACCGTGCCGAACATATTCGTCACGACCGGAAACTGCGAGCCCTTCACGTTCGTGAAAAGCAGCGCCTTTCCCTGCTCGTCGATCACGCGGCGGTGGATCTCGGCGATCTCAAGATACGGGTCGACCTCGGCGGTCACCTCGACGATCTCTCGCTCGCGGCGGAGCGTTTCGATGAACGAACGCAGATTCTTGTGCATAAAGAGAATGGGCCGAGCGATGCGGCCCACGATCTATCTAACAACGATCTCGTCTTGATCGAGCTGCGGGCCCGCAGTACGGTCAGACGGCGTAGTCGTAAAAGCCCTTGCCGCTCTTGCGGCCGAGCCAGCCGGCGTCGACGTACTTCTTGAGCAGCGGGCACGGACGGTATTTTGGGTCGCCGAGTCCCTCGTGCAGCACGTCGAGGATCGCGAGGCAGACGTCGAGGCCGATAAAGTCGGCGAGCGTGAGCGGACCCATCGGGTGATTCATTCCGAGCTTCATTATTTCGTCGATCGCCTCGCGCGTCGCGACGCCTTCGTAGAGTGCAAAGACGGCCTCGTTGATCATCGGCATCAGGACGCGGTTTGAAACAAAGCCCGGGTAGTCGTTGCATTCGACCGGTACTTTGCCGAGCCGCTCGGAGAGATCTTTGACCTTTGCGTAGGTCTCGTCCGACGTCGCGATGCCGCGGATGACCTCGACGAGCTTCATCAGCGGGACGGGATTGAAAAAGTGCATTCCGATCACCTTGTCGGGACGATTTGTCACGGCCGCGATCTTTGTGATCGAGATCGACGAGGTGTTTGACGCGAGGATCGCGTCGGGGCCGGTAACGGCGTCGACCTTTTGAAAGATCGACCGCTTGATCTCAAAATTCTCGGTCGCCGCCTCGACGACGAGCGAGCATCCGGCGAGATCGTCGAGCGAGGTCGTCGTTTTGATCCGGCCGAGGATCTCGCCCTTTTTCTCTTCGGTGATCGTCTCTTTTTTAACGAATCTGTCGAGACTCTTGCTGATATTCGCGACGCCGCGGCCGACGAGGTCTTCCGAGATATCGCACATCAATACGTCGATGCCGGCCGAGGCCGCCGTCTGCGCGATGCCGTTGCCCATCGTGCCCGCGCCGATGACTCCGATCAATTCACTCATTTTGATAATTACCTCTTAAGTTGTGATGTATAACGCGAAGCTCGAATTTAGCTAAATTCGACATCCAAAACAAACAGGCGGCGGCCCGCGAGAGCCGTCGCCCGTACGTGCGAGATCGCCGAGACCCTACTGCCAGCTGCTCGGCGGCGGCGGGGCCTGAAAGCCGGGGCCCTGACCGCCTCCGTCGTAGAGCGATCGCCCGAGATCGCCGAGCAAAAACCAGAGGCCGTAAATGCCCAGCGCGGTGCCGAGCGGAAAATTGAGCAGGGCGAGAATGCTCGCCACGATACCCAGCGTGCGGCCGATCGCCGCGCGCCTGCGCAGCTTGACGCCCGTAAAGAAAAAGAAAGCGGCCAGGGCCAAAACGCAGAGACCGACCAGCAGCCCGACGACAAACATCACGCCGCCGACTATCTGGTCCTCGTCGCGGGTGCCCATGCCGAGCATTGCGACGCCCACGCCAGCGTAGATGAGCATCATAAAAACGCCGACGAGAGCGGCAAGGCCGGCCTTGATCAAGAAAAAGATGCCGAGGAGATTGTTGTGGTCATTAGCGGTCATTGCTTCACCTCAAAATGAATTGCGGCCGCCGCAATTCTAAATGAAATTACGGCGGCCGCAAATCGATAGTTGCAGCTTTAGCTCAGATCCTCTCGACCGCCATCGCGACCGAATTGCCGCCGCCGAGACAGAGGCCCGCGACGCCGCGCTTTGCGCCGCGCCGCTTCATCTCGTAGAGCAGCGTGGTCAGGACGCGTCCGCCCGAGTTGCCGATCGCGTGACCGAGGGCGACGGCACCGCCGTTGACGTTGACGAGTTCGGGATCGATGCCGAGCTCTTTTACGACGCCGAGAGCCTGGACGGAGAACGCCTCGTTCAACTCAAACAGCTCGACGTCCTTGAGCTCCCAGCCTGCCTTTGCGACCGCCCGCCGTACGCCTTCGACCGGGGCGAGCATTATGTACTTTGGTTCGATGCCCGAGACGGCATACGAGACCACGCGCGCAAGAGGCTCGACGCCGAGCTCGCCGGCCTTGCGCGACGATGTGACGACGAGCGCCGACGCACCGTCGTTGACGCCCGGGGCGTTGCCGGCCGTGACAGTGCCGCCATCCTTTTTGAAAGCCGGCTTGAGCTTGCCGAGCGTCTCGACCGTCGTGTCGGGCCGCACCGGCTCGTCGTAGTCGAAGACGATCGGGTCGCCCTTCTTCTGCGGGATCTCGATCGGAATTATCTCGTCTTTGAAGTAGCCCTTCTGATGGGCCTCGTACGCCTTGCGATGCGAGTTGTAGGCAAACTCGTCCTGCGTCTCGCGTGTGATCTGATGCTTCTCGGCCACGACCTCGCCGGTGTTGCCCATGTGCCAATTCTCAAAGGGACACCAAAGTCCGTCGTGGATCATCAGGTCGAGCACCTGCTGGTTGCCCATCCGGTAGCCGTCGCGAGCTCCCGGCATTGCGTACGGAATGTTGGACATCGATTCCATGCCGCCGGCGACGACAAAGTCCATATCGCCGAGTTTGATCGACTGCGCCGCGAGGGCGACGGCCCGCAGACCGGAGCCGCAGACCATGTTGACCGTCAGCGCCGAGACCTCCGGGGGCAGCCCGGCCTTGAGCGCCGCCTGACGCGCGGGAGCCTGGCCGAGTCCCGCCTGAACGACGCAGCCCATTATGACCTCGTCGACCTTTGCCGGATCGATGCCGGCGCGTTTGACCGCTTCTCTGATAGCGATCGCTCCGAGCTCGGGGGCCGTAAAGCCCTTAAGCATTCCCTGAAATTTTCCCGTCGGCGTGCGAGCCGCGCTTACGATAACTGCATCATTGATCTCAGCCATATTCGTTCCTTCGTTATACGGATATAAAAATCGGGTATGAGCCAAAGCTTTAAATTATCACTTCCGCCGGCAAACGACTACGAGAGGCTGCCAAAGCGTTCGTAGGCTTCGGCCGCCAGCTTTTCGCGATGGTCGGGATGGGCGATCGAGATGAGTTCCCGGGCCCGCTGCCTGAGATTCTTGCCGTAGAGATCGGCGATGCCGTATTCGGTGACGATGTAGTGTGCGTGTGCCCTTGTGGTGACGACGCCGGCGCCCGGTTTGAGAAAATTGACGATCTTGCTCTCGCCCTTTGACGTGACGGACGGCAGGGCGATGATCGGCTTTCCGCCCTCGGAGAGCGACGCTCCGCGGATAAAGTCCATCTGCCCGCCGACCCCGGAGTAAAGCCTCGTCCCGATCGAATCGGCGCAGACCTGACCGGTGACGTCGACCTCGATGGCGCTGTTGATCGCCGTCACCTTCGGGTTTCGGCGGATGACCGAAGTGTCGTTGACGTACGCGATATCGAGCATCAGCACCTGCGGGTTGTCGTCAACAAAGTCGTACAGCCGCTGCGTGCCCATCACAAATCCGGCGACGATCTTGCCCGGATGCTTTGCCTTGCGGATGCCGGTGACCACGCCGCGCTCGACAAGGTCGATCACGCCGTCCGAGAACATCTCCGTATGGATGCCGAGATCTTTATGCCCGCCGAGCGCGGCGAGGACGGCATTCGGTATCGAGCCTATCCCCATCTGCAGCGTCGCGCCGTCGTCGATCAGCTCGGCGACGTGACGGCCGATCGCGCGGTCGACGTCGGTCAGTGTCGGCGGCGCGACCTCCGGCAGCGGCCGGTCGACCTCGACCATCGCGTCGATGCGGCCGACGTGAACGAGCGCGTCGCCGATCGTTCTCGGCATTCGCGGATTGACCTGCGCGATAACGACCTTTGCGGTATCTACCGCTGCCCGCGCGATATCGACCGAGACGCCGAGCGAGCAAAAGCCGTGCTTGTCAGGCGGCGACACGCTGATCATGGCGACGTCCAGCGGGAGCACGCCGCGGCGGAACAAAGAAGGGATCTCCGAGAGGAATACGGGCACATAGTCGGCACGACCCTCGTTGACGGCCTGTCTTACATTTCCCGCGACAAAGAACGCATTGACGCGAAAGCTGCCGGCGAGCTCGGGCCGTGCATACGGAGCGTCGCCCTCGGTGTGAAGGTGGACGATCTCGACGTCCCGCAGTTCGTCCGCGCGTTCGGCCATCGCATGCGTGAGCACGCTCGGCACCGCCGCTACACCGTGAACGAACACGCGGTCGCCCGACTTGATGCGCTTGACCGCGTCGGCGGCTGAGGTGAGCTTGTTTGTGATACTCGCGATCATTCTCTTCCAATGTCCTCGTTCCAAAGCTCGGGATGCGCGGCGATGAAGCCGGCCATCATCTCGATGCATTCGGCCGAGTTCAGGTCGACGACGCGGACGCCCTTCTCGCGGAGCCATTCGACGCCGCCGGCAAAATTCACCGACTCGCCGACGACGACCGTGCCGATATTGAATTGCACGATCAGTCCGCTGCAGAACCAGCACGGAGCGAGTGTCGTGACCATTATCTTGTCGCGATACGTGCGCTGCCGGCCCGCCTTGCGAAACGCGTCGGTCTCGCCGTGGATCGACGGGTCGCCCTCCTGCACGCGCCGATTGCGGCCGCGGCCGAGCAGCCGCCCCTCGGCGTCAAAGAGCGCAGCGCCGACCGGCACGCCGCCTTCGGCAAGGCCCAGCCGAGCTTCTTCGATCGCGACGTCGAGCATCGATCGGTGATCTGCGAGAGCGCTGCTGTCGGTCATGCTCACCATAGCTTACCTGCCCGCAGCCCGACGCGAAGGTCTCGTCATCGAGCGCCCCGTTTGATTACGAAGGGCTGAAGTTCATATCATCGAACTCAGGAGATTATGTCGCAGCAGTTCGAGGCAGGAGACTTTTTGATCTTTCAGCTGGAGGCCGGCTACGCCCTGCTCAAGATCCTGGCGATCGACGGCGACGGCGACGAAAGGGTCTGGCACCTCGCCGCGTACGAGGACCTCTTTATGGACGTCGACTCGGCGGACGACGCGATCTCGAACAACGCTGCTTTGTTAAAGCTCGGCAACCCTCACCTCGCTCTGACGACCCGCGCGTTTCTGAGTACGCAGGTCGCGAGGATGGGCAACGCCGGCGTCAGTGATGAGGAACGCGAGCGAGTGTCCGCCTGGCGCCTCGACCCTACATCTCACGCATCTGACCGATCGGTCCGCCTGCTGCTCGGGCTGCGCTGACGCCCGCTTGAGAGCGGCTATTTCAAACCCCGGCGTTTCAATTCTTTCAATATCAGATCAAGCTCTCGGCTGACCTGGCCGGCGGTCGCGGTATTCTCCTCGGCACGACGTATGAGATACGGCACGGCGTCGTCGACCGGCCCGTAGGGAACGTATTTCGTCACGTTGTAGCCGTGCTTGGCGAGGACGTACGAGAGGTTGTCGCTCATCCCGTAAAGCTGCGAAAAGTTGATATGAGGATGATCGTTCGGCAGGCCGAGCTGGTTCATCCGCCGGACGAGCAGCTGCGTGCTGTACTCGTTGTGCGTCGCGTTGACGAATGAGACCTCGTCGACGTGCTTCAGGCAGTATTCGATCGCAGCGTTAAAGTCGGCGTCGGTCGAGGCCTTGTCGTCGTGGATTGGCGACGGGTAGCCTTTCTCCGCGGCACGCTCGCGTTCTTTTTCCATATAAGCGCCGCGAACGAGCTTCATGCCCAAGATGTATCCCTTGGCCGATGCCTGGCGTCGCGAGTCGCGGAGAAACTGCAGGCGGTCGGTGCGGTAGAGCTGGACCGTGTTATGCACTATCGCCCGCTCTTGATTGAATCGCTGCATCATCTCGTTGGCGAGCCGGTCGATGGCGTCCTGTATCCACGAGTCCTCGGCGTCGATGAATATGGGCTGCCCGATCGCCGCGGCGTGTGAGCAGATCTCCTCGACGCGATTGTGGATCCGCTCGGCCTTGGCCTGGCTCTTGGCGTCGAGCTTCTTTTTGCAGCTCAGCCGCTCGAGCGTCCCGAGCGGTGCGATGCCCGTGACCTTAAAGACCGAAAACGGAATATTCGGGTCGTCCTTGGCACGATCGATCGTCCGGATGATCTCGTCCTTGGTCGCGTCGAACGCTTCTTCGGTCGTTTTGCCTTCGACCGAATAATCGAGAATGGTGCCGATGCCCGATGAAGCGAGCCGCTCGATGACGCGGTCGCATTCGGCGATCGTCTCGCCGCCGCAGAACTGCTCGTAGATGGTCGATTTGATCAGGCCCTTGACCGGCAGGCCCATCGAGAGGGCAAATTTTGCGGCACGTGTGCTGAGGGCGTTCAGCGTCGGCGAGTTGAGGATGCTAAAGAGCCGGTACTTTTCTTTTAATTCGGCGTCCGACTTGTCTGCAAACGCCGTCGCGGTGTCCTGGAAGTCCAGTGTGAAATCCGTCATACAAAGCGGCCCCGCAGTCCACGGGGCGCGAATGCTCAGATTAAGACATCGCATTTTTTTCCGCAAATTGTGTCTGCCCGGTGATTCACTTATCATTTTTGCTTTGTCGCGCCGACGCGCAACTCAACTATGAGCAAAGCAATTCCTAAGCGCTCCGAGAATTATTCGGAGTGGTACAACGAGATCGTCAAGCGGGCCGACCTGGCCGAGAACTCCGCCGTCCGCGGCTGTATGGTGATCAAGCCGTACGGATTTGCCATCTGGGAAAAGATGCAGCGCGCGCTGGACGATATGTTCAAGGCCACGGGCCACCAGAACGCGTACTTCCCGCTTTTTGTCCCCAAGTCCTTCCTCGAAAAAGAGGAGGAGCACGCCGAGGGCTTTGCCAAGGAATGTGCGGTCGTGACGCATTATCGGCTTAAGGCCGACCCGAACGGCAAAGGTCTGATCGTCGACCCGAACGCCCGGCTCGAAGAGGAGCTTATCGTCAGGCCGACGTCCGAAACAGTGATCTGGAACACATATCGAAACTGGATCCAGTCGTGGCGCGACCTGCCACTGCTGATCAACCAGTGGGCTAACGTCGTTCGATGGGAGATGCGCACGAGGGTGTTTCTTCGCACCGCGGAATTCCTTTGGCAGGAGGGTCACACCGCGCACGCGACCGAGGCCGAGGCGATCGAGGAGACCGAGCGGATGCTCGGCGTTTATGCCGACTTTGCCGAGAATTGGATGGCGATGCCCGTCGTTAAAGGGCTCAAGTCGCCGGCCGAACGATTTGCCGGCGCGGTCGAGACATACTGCATCGAGGCCCTGATGCAGGACGGCAAGGCGCTGCAGTCGGGGACGTCGCACTTCCTCGGGCAGAATTTTGCCAGGGTGTTTGACGTCAAGTTCGTCAACCGTGAGAACCAGCTTGAGTATGCTTGGGCGACGAGCTGGGGCGTCTCGACGCGTCTGATGGGCGCGCTGATCATGGCCCATTCCGACGACAACGGTCTCGTGCTGCCGCCAAAGCTCGCGCCGATAGAGGTCGTGATCGTGCCGATCTACAAGTCGTCCGAGGACCTCGCCGCGATCAGCGAAAAGGTCGCTCCGATCGTCGAGCGGCTCAAGGCGGCCGGGATCTCGGTCAAGTACGACGACGACGACAAGCAGCGCTCTGGATGGAAGTTTGCCGAGTACGAGCTTCGCGGCGTGCCGGTGCGTCTCGGCATCGGTATGCGCGACGTCGAGAACGGCACGATCGAGGTCGCCCGCCGCGACACGCTGACAAAAGAGTCGCGGCCGGTCGAGGGCGTCGTCGAGCACGTCGTCGAACTGCTCGACGATATTCAAAAGAACATTTATCGAAAGGCGCTCGAGTTCCGCGAGCAGAATACTTTCCGCGTCGATACGTGGGACGAGTTCAAGGAGCAGATCGAAAAGGGCGGCTTTATCCTCGCTCACTGGGACGGCACGCCCGAGACCGAAGCCAAGATCAAAGAGGAGACAAAAGCCACGATCCGCTGCATCCCGCTCGACGCGCCGCATGAGGAGGGAGTTGACGTTTATTCGGGCGCACCGTCAACCCGTCGGGTGCTCTTCGCGAGAGCGTACTAGTGGCATTCTGACCCGCAGAAAAGGCGGAATCGTTAAGCCCGTACAAAGTTAGGGCGATACTCACTACTCAGTAAGTATCGCCCTTACTCTGTGCGGGCTTCCGCATCTGCTCGCTTACTAAAAGAGTATCGAGGGCAGGAACGCTCCGCGGGGTTCCTGATAGATGCCGCGTGTCATGAGCGTCATCGGCATTACGATCTGCAGGCCATTTTTCAGACACCATCGCATCAGGTCGCTGTTGCGGGTCGGCACGAGTATTCCGGGGCCCGAAAATTCGTCGGCCGAGCCGATCAGTGCCTTGAGATCGTCGTTCGACTCGCCGACCGCATGGCCAAAAAAGCCTAGCGACGACGCATAGCCGGTTATCCTGCCGTCGCTGACGACCACGCGTGCGGTTCCCTGCGCGATGCCGTCCAACGCGTCGGTCGAGCGCACAATGCCGTGGACGCGCCGGCAGAGAGCGTTGACCTCGGGCAGATCTTCTTCGGTCATCGGCCGTACACGACGCCCTTCGATCGATCGGCGCACCGGGGCTCCCTGCATCACCGACAGCGGCTCGACGCTGTCAAAGCCGAGCTTTGTGTACAGCGCCAGCGAGCGGTTGTGATAAGCGGCCTGCACGAGCCTGATCGACGAGAAGCCACGTGTGTCGGAACGCTCGACGACCGCCTCCATCAGCTTTTTTCCGACAGACCCGTTCTGCGAGCCCGGATCGATCGTGATCGGCCCGACGCCCGAGACGTCGCTGCCCTCCCACAAAAAGTTGCTGCCTACGGTCTGCCCGTCGACCTCGGCGACGACCGAGAATACATCGCCGCGTCCGAGGAGCATCCGCATCAGGCCCGTGGCGATCTCGACATTCGGAAAGTCTCGCGGGAAATTGTGCCGGTCGGCGATCGCGGCAAACGCCTCAAAGCAGATCCGGCCGAGGACATCGGCGTCCTGCGGTCTTCCATTTCGCAAATTCACGTTCATATTCACGGCTCCGGTCCGGTCCTCAACTCAGAACGCGGCTTCGGTCGACAGATCGTATCGCCGCGATGGAACGTCCGTTGCTGATCTTGGCGGCGGCACAATAGGTGAACGAATTCGGTTCACGAATACGAAAACAGGAGGAAATCTAATGAACGATCTTTTCAGAGGCTTGATCGCGGGAGCCGCGGCATGGAAGCTCGGGGGCGGTCTGATCTCGACGATCCTGATCTTTTTGGTGGTGTTCTGGCTGCTGGGCAAGTGCTGAGCGTCTGACGCCCGGATCTTGCGATCACAAGCGGCGCGACCGGTCGGACCGGCTCGCGCCGTTTTTGCGCTTGGGCGCGGGACCCATGATTTGTCGGCCATTCGGATCGGTGTCGCGTCTAAAAGATCGGCCGAACGCACGACCGGCGTTCCGCAGACTTGCCGTCGCCCCGGCCATCGAATATTTTTTGAGCGAACGATCGACTGCTCGATGCTGAAAGATCTAACCGACGAAAAACTCGTGGAACTATCGCTCGAGGGCGACGCCGACGCTTTCGGCGAGGTCGTCCGGCGTTGGGAACGCAAGATCTTTGCACTGTGCTTTGGTATGCTCGGCCGCGAAGAGGACGCCCGCGACGCGGCCCAAGAGACATTTATCGCGGCGTATAAGGCGCTCGCGAATTTCCGCGGCGAAGCAAAGGTCTCCTCGTGGCTCCATCGCATCGCGGTCAACCAGTGCCTGACGTTCAAGCGCCGCGCAAAGGTGCGGCCTGAAGACCTGATCGGCGACGACGACGGCGAAAGCGAAAGGGTCTTTGTCGCCCCCGAGGGCAGTTCGCCGCATCGCTCGAGCGAGAAAGGGCAGGAATTTGCCCTGGTCAGGCAGGCGGTCGGCTCGCTGCCGCTCGATCTGAGACAGGTGGTCGTGATGAAGGAATTTGAGGATATGACGTTCCAGGAGATCTCCGATACGCTCGACGTGCCTCTCAGTACTGTAAAGAGCCGCTTGTACACGGCCCTTAAGCAGCTGAGAATGAAGCTCGAGAGACTGCCGGTGAGGGCCTCTTAAGGCGAAATGAAGATGCGCGACACGACGATCAAAAGCGAAGGATGCCGCCCGGGCGACGAACTCGTCTCGTACATTTACGGCGAGATGCCGGTCGAGCGCCTGAAGAAGTTTGAGGAACACTTGCCGGGGTGCGAGACCTGCATTTCCGAGCTCGCGGCCCTTTCAGAGTCGCGCTTCGACATCTATGAGTGGCGCTCGCGAGCATTCGAGCCGCTGCAGACGCCGGTCTTTGATAATCCTGCCTCGAGCGTTAGCGTCGGCCGCGCGGCCGGCTTGCTCGAGTATCTGTCCGGTGCGTTCGCTTCCTGGTCGACAGGATCGACGATCGCGGCCGGGGCCGCGGCCGCACTGATCGTGGTCGGCATCGCGGGGGCTGCGCTGCTGGGCAGGGGCATCGAGTCGTTGCCGGCCGACGTCGCCGCTATTGAGGCGGACGATCCGGTCCCTGGACCTTCCACCCCTGTTCTGCAAGGTCCCGCAGACTCGTCCGAGCCGTCCGCCGCCGTTCGGGCAAACCGTCGAAATTCGCGAAGCTCGGACGAGCGGGCAGCGGCGCGGGAGCCGCGCCGGCCGGCATCGCCCCCGGCCATCCGGCGAGCGATCGTCGCCGACGCTCCGCGAACGCAGCTCAGCGGGCCCGGCGTGAGAGGCGGCGAACTGCACCTGAACGATTTTGATTACGAAGAGGATGCGAGCCTCAGACTCGCCGACCTGTTTGAAGAGGTCGGCTCTCGTTAACGAGGTATCTTATGCGACACCGAATTTTACTGCGCGGCATTTTGACGATCGGGTTCTCTCTGGCGGCGGTCTCGTTCGGCGTTTCACAGGACCGGCCGGCCGGCCCGCCGCCCGTCGATGACGGTCAGCCGCCTGCCGAGCAGCCTGTGCGTCGTCCAAATCTGTTTCGCGCTCTCGGACTCAGCCCGGAGCAAATGCAGCAGATCAGAAAGATCAATCTCGACCGCCGGCCCGAGATGGAAGCGGCGGTAAGGCGAATGCGGACCGCCAACCGCGAACTCGACCTGGCGATCTATGCCGACAACGTGGACGAGGCCGGATTTCAAGCTCGTCTCAAGGAGTTTCAGCTTGCTCAGGCAGAGGTCGCACGCCTGCGCTTTCTAAGCGAACTTCAGATCAGGCGGATCCTCACGCCCGAACAGCTCGTTCGATTTCGCGAACTCCGCGCTCGCTTTGGGCAGCGGCCCGGCGGCAGCCTCGACGACCGGCGTCCGGTCGTCGACGGCCGCCGCGCCAGGCCCGGGATGCAAAGGCCCGACCGGCCGCCGCCGACACCCGCCGACGAACCTTGACGGCCCCCGTATAACTTAAAAAATGAGGCGGTCGAAAAGTCGACCCCGACCGAAGCGGAATTGTCGCCACCCACTATCAGCTGTTAACGAAAGATCCGATGGATAGTTGACAGCGGATAGTGAACGGTCGCGCCGGTCGAGACTTTTCGCGCGGCCTCTTTGTCGTTTTTGGCTACTCATTGTAACCTGTAGCAAATATTCAGGTATCCCGCCCGTCGGCCCGATGAATCCTCTAAAAAAACTCATCTTCGAGCTTCAGGAGATCGGATTACTCGTCTGGCGAATGCTGGTCGGCCTGCGCCGCGGCCCGCGCTATTTCGGTGAGGTCATACTCCAGATGGACAGGATCGGCGTGGGTTCGCTTGGGATCATAATTCTTACAGGTTTTTTTACCGGGGGCGTGCTCATTCTGCAGGCGTATCCGACGCTGGCCTATTACGGAGCGCAGTCGCAGGCGGGCCAGGGCGTTGCGACGACGCTCGTTAGAGAACTCGGGCCCGTGCTCTGCGCCCTAATGGTCGCGGGCCGCGTCGGTTCGGCGATATCGGCCGAACTCGGATCGATGAAGGTGTCGCAGCAGATCGACGCGATGCGGGCTCTCGGCACGTCGCCCGTCCGCAAGCTCGTCACGCCGCGTATCGTCGCCCTTGTCATTACGCTACCGCTGCTGACCGTCGCGGCCGACATCTTTGGGATGATCGGCGGCGGCATCGTCGCCAACCAGCTTTACGGCCTCGACAAAACGACGTATATCTCCTCGGTCAGAGCCGGCGTGGACATTGACGATATCATCGGCGGCGTGATCAAGCCGATCGTCTTCGGTTTCATCATCGGACTCGTCTCGTGTCATAAAGGACTCAGCACCGGCGGCGGCACGGTCGGGGTCGGGCGTTCGACCACCAACGCCGTGGTGCTCTCGTCGGTCTGGGTGATCATCACGGACTTCTTTTTGTCAAAGGCGCTCCAGACGCTGTTTGACTCGACGATCTTTTAGCGGCAAGCCGGATAAATGGAACTCGATCTTGATCACCAAAGCGAGGCGCAGCCCGAAGGATCGTCACTGGATGTGCAGGTCGACGACCGCCGGCGCGTCGTCCCGGCCATTGAGTTTCGCGACGTTTATCTCGCCTTCGATGACCAGGTCGTGCTTGACGGCGTAAGCTTTATTGTCCGGCGCGGCGAGACAAAGATCGTTCTCGGCGGCTCGGGCACGGGCAAGTCGACGATCATCAATCTCATCCTGGGTCTCATCAAGCCTGACGGCGGCCGCATATTCATCGACGGCGAAGACATCACGGATTTTGATGAGGTCGAGATGATGCGGGTCCGCAAAAAGCTCGGAATGGTCTTTCAGGAAGGCGCGCTTTTTGACTCGCTCTCGGTTTACGAGAACGTCGCGTACCGGCTGCACGAGGAGGGTATCGACGAGGAGGAGGTCGAGCACGAGGTGCGGCGGATGCTGCGATTCGTCAATCTCGAGGACGCCATCGACAAGATGCCGTCAGAGCTCTCCGGCGGGATGCGTCGCAGAGTGGGCATCGCCCGAGCGCTTGTCGGCAATCCAAGTATCATATTGTTTGACGAGCCGACCGCGGGCCTCGACCCGCCGACGGCACGCACGATATGCGAGCTCGCGATCAAGCTGCGTGACCTCGAGGATGTGTCGTCGATATTCGTCACGCACGAGATGAACAATCTCGATTACCTCTCGAGCGAGTATGCCGTCGTCGCGCCGGACGGCACGGTCGAGTTCGAGACCGAGGGCGAACGACTCTGTCTCTTGAATACCGGCGTGATAATGCTGCGTGACGGCAAGATCATTTTCGACGGACGCGACGAGCAGCTGCGGCGCTCGACAGATCCGTACATACGCAGGTTCATTCGCGGAAAATAGAGCTATATGCCGAGAAGCCAAAGCAACCTTACGCTAAGCCAGCTGCGTGTCGGGATCTTTATTTTTATCGCTCTGCTGGTACTTGGATTTTTGGTCCTGAACTCGAGCGGCGACTTTAATCCGTTCGAAAAGAAATTCAGACTTCGCGCGCGGTTCGTCAGCGCCGACGGGCTGAATGCGAATGCCGTCGTACAGCTTGCCGGGATCTCGATCGGCAAGGTAGAGGAGGTGAGATTCCTCCCGCCGGACGCTCAGATCAACGAGCGGATCGAGGCTACTCTGGCCGTCGATCAGGAGCTCGACGGCAAGCCGATCACCGATCTGATAAGGACCGATTCGACCGCGCAGCTCGTACCGACGTCTGTCCTCGGCAACGAAAAAATGATCAATATCTCGCCCGGCAGCGGCAAGGCCGCGCCCATCAGCGAGAACGCCATACTCGAGTCGAGCACGCCGATCGGCATCAATCAGCTCACCGAGACCGGCAACGATCTGCTCAAGCAGATCAATAAGCTCGCGGTGCCCGCGAACGAGATACTCAACAAGGCCAATCGCGGCGAAGGCACGCTCGGCCGCATGATCAACGACGAGACGCTGTACCGAAATCTCGACGCGACCGTCAGCGAGACAAGAGAGACAATGACGCGGCTGCAGCGCACGCTCGACAGCGTCAACCGCGGCGAGGGCACAGCCGGCAAGTTCCTCAACGATCCGCGGCTGTACGAGAGCCTCAACCGCACGGTCGAGCAGCTCGAGGCGATATCGAACGACATCCGATCGGGGCGCGGCTCGGCCGGCAAGTTCGTCAGCGACGACGCTCTCTACAACGAAACGCGTGCAGCGGTCGCAGACCTGCGCTCCTCGGCGGCAAAGATCAGCAGCATCGCTGACGACTTCAAGGTCATCTCGGGCGATCTTGCCGAAGGCCGCGGCAGCGCCGGCAAGTTTCTGAAGGACGAGCAGCTCTACGAGCAGGCCCGCGACACTCTCGCGAGATTCAACACGACGGCGGCCAGGCTCGAGACGCTGCTGAGCGACGCCCAGGCCGGCAAGGGCACGATCGGCAAATTGGTCACCGACGATTCGCTCTACAACAACATCAATCAGACGGCGGCAAACTTTACGCAGCTCTCCGGCGAGGGCACCAAGCTGATCTACGACTTCAGGCAAAATCCGAAAAAGTATCTGCGGATCAGGCTGAGTATTTTCTAGCTCGCCTTGACCGGCTGCGGCCGGCTCTGCATAATATTCACGAACGGTGCATATTCACGCTGAATATGCACCGTTTTGGTTTCGTATGAAAGCGCAGCGACACAAGGCCATCGTCGAGCTGGTATCACGCCGCCGTGTCACCCGGCAGGGCGAGATCTCGGCCGCCCTCGCCAAAAAGGGATTTGAGGTGACGCAGGCGAGCATCTCGCGCGACCTCGAGGAGCTCGGAATCGCGAAGGTCGACGGCCGCTACACGCTGCCGCAGCGCACATTCGGCCCAAGCGTCGACGATACTCTGACGCTCGTTCCGGCGGGCGATAACCTCCTCGTCGCAAAGTGTCGTCCGGGAATGGCGTCGGCGCTCGCGGTTAGGATCGACGCCGCAAAGATCAGGGAGATCGTCGGCACGATCGCCGGCGACGACACGATCTTTATAGCCGTCGCGGACGCCGCCGCGCAGCGGACCGTGATCAAAAAGATACTCGAGCTTTAATAAAGGAATGTCACAGAAGAACGGAAAAATAAGGGCGGCGATCATCGGCGGTTCAGGCTACGGCGGGAGCGAGCTGCTCCGCATTCTTCTCTTCCATCCGAATGTCGAGATCGTTCTTGCGACCGCCAACGAGCAGGCCGGCAAGCCCGTGTCGGCGGTCCATCGCAACCTGCTGGGTTTGACCGATCTCGTTTTTGAGAAGGCTCCAGAAACGGTGGCGGAACTGAGCGAGATCGACGTCGCATTCTTCGCGCTGCCGCACGGTCAGGCGATGCGGCTGATCCCCGAGCTGCCGGCGTCGGTCAAGGCGATCGACATCTCCGGCGATTTCAGGATCGACGACATGGCCGTCTTTGAGCGGTACTACAAGCTCCAGCACACCGCGGCCGAGCTGCAAAAGGAGTTTGTCTACGGGTTGACCGAAACCAGTCGCGACAAGATCGCGGCGGCGCGGCTGATCGCAAATCCCGGATGCTTTGCGACCGCGACGGCCCTCGCTCTCGCGCCGGCCGCGGCAAACGGCCTGATCGCCGGCCGCGTCGTCGTCGACGCAAAGACTGGCTCGTCCGGCTCTGGCGTCAAGCCGGCGGCGAATACGCATCACCCGCAGCGTATGAATTCGTTCTACGCCTACAAGCCCTTCTCGCACCAGCACGTGCCCGAGATCTCGCAGCACCTGCGTTCGATCGGCGAGTTCCCTGACGACTTCGTCTTTATGACGCACAGCCTGCCGGTTTCGCGCGGCATCTTTGCGTCGTGCTACTTCGATACGAGGTCGGCGATGACGAGCGAGGAGCTCGCGGACGTCTATCGCTCATTTTACGCGGGCTCATTCTTTGTCCGGCACGTCGAAGGCTCGCCCGATATCAACTGGGTCAAGAACACGAATTTCTGCGACATCGCCGTCCACACGAGCGGCACCCACGCCGTGGTCTTCGCGGCGATCGACAATCTCGTCAAAGGCGCGGCCGGGCAGGCCGTGCAGAACATGAATCTGATGTTCGGCCTCGCGGAGACGACGGGGCTGATCTTCACGGGCAGCAATCCGTAACATTGGGCCGATGAACTTTGAAACGATCAAGGCAGCTGAGGACGAGTTTCAGCTCGCGACCTACAAAAAGATGAATATCGCGGTCGAGCGCGGCCGCGGCGCGTGGGTCTGGACGAGCGAGGGCGAAAAGTATCTCGATCTATATGGCGGTCACGCCGTGTGCGCGACCGGCCACTCGCATCCGCACGTCGTCGAGGCGATACGGCGGCAGGCCGAGGAGGTGTTGTTTTATTCGAATCTCGTTTATTCCGAAACGCGTGCCCGCGCGGCGCAAAAGCTGGTCGCGGTCGCGCCGGCGAGCCTTACAAAAGTCTTCTTTTGCAATTCGGGCACCGAAGCCAACGAGAATGCGATGCGGATGGCGCGTATGGCGACGGGCCGCGAAAAGATCGTGACCTTCTCGGGCGGATTTCACGGCCGCACGGCCGATGCGATCAGCGCGACATTCCTCGGCAGATATCGCGAAATCGGAAGGCCGAACGTGCCCGGTCACGTGATGGCAGAGTTCGGTGACGTCGAGAGCACGCGGGCCGCAATAGATGAAGAGACGGCGGCCGTAATGATCGAGCCGATCCAGTCGATGGCGGGTGTACGCGAGGCCGAGCCGGAATTTTTTGTGGAGCTCCGCAAGGCCTGCGACGCGGTCGGAGCCAAGCTGATCTTCGACGAGGTGCAGACGGGCCTCGGACGAACGGGCGAATGGTTCTTTGCGGGCAGCTCGCATGCCGGCGGCGTCGAGCCCGACGTCGTCACGCTCGCAAAGTCGCTGGGGAGCGGCGTGCCCGTCGGCGCGTGCCTGGTCAACGAGTCGACGTCGTCGGCGATCAAAGAGAACGATCTCGGCACGACATTCGGCGGCGGAATGCTCGCGATGGCGGCAACGCTGGCCACGCTCGAGGCGATCGAATCGGACGACATGGTCGCCGCCGCGGCGCGTATTGAAGCCGAGATCCGCGCGCAGCTTGAGCGAATCGACGGCGTGTCGAGCGTTCGCGGCAAAGGCTGTCTGCTCGGGATAGAATTCGCTAACGCAAAGGCTCCAGACATTCACGCGGCGCTGCTCGAGAAGCGGATCATCACCGGCACGTCGAGCGACCCGCGTGTGCTCAGGCTGCTGCCGCCGCTTTGCGTCGGGTCGGATGAGATCGGTTTGTTTGTCGAGGCATTGAATGAAGCACTTTCTTAGAACATCGGATCACTCGCGCAGCGATCTCGAGTCGCTGATCGACGACGCCTTTGCACGCAAGCGCGGCGATGACCGTTCGCGGCCGCTCGACGGCCGTTCGATCGCGCTCGTCTTTTTTAATCCCAGCCTGCGGACGCGCGCCTCGATGCAGGTCGGGATCTACGAGCTCGGCGGCAACGCCGTCATACTCGAGCCGGGCAGCACGTCTTGGACGCTCGAGCATCGCGAAGGCGTCGTGATGGACGGCGGCAAGACCGAGCACCTTAAAGAATTTGTCCAGGTGCTCGAACGCTACGTATCGGCGATCGGCGTGCGCACCTTTGCCGAGCTCAAAGATTGGCCGGCCGAACGCGAAGACCCGGTCCTCGCCGCCTTTGCACGTTACGCTTCAAAGCCGGTCATCAATCTCGAGTCGGCAATGCACCACCCGTGTCAGGCGATGGCGGATATGATGACCATTCGAGAACGCTTCGGCAGCGAGAAGAAAAAAGTGCTGCTGACCTGGGCCTGGCATCCGAAGCCGCTGCCGATGGCCGTGCCAAACAGTTTCGCGCTCGCCTCGGCCCAGCTCGGCCACGACCTACGCATCGCGCATCCGCCGGGCTACGAGCTGGACGAAGAACTCGTCGCGGAGATGCGCGAGCACGCGGACGCGAATGGCGGAAGCGTCGAATTTACCGACGACGTCGACGCGGCGTTCGACGGCGTCGAGGTCGTATATGCGAAGAGCTGGGGAGCGGCAAAGTTTTACGGCCGGCCCGACGCCGACATCGAGCACCGCGCCGCATTGCGTGATAAATGGATCGTCGATGCCGAAAAGATGCGGCGGACAAATGACGGCGTCTTTATGCACTGCCTGCCGGTACGCCGCAACGTGATCGTGACCGACGAGGTCATCGACTCGCCGAATTCCCTCGTGATCGACGAGGCGGAGAACCGGCTCCATATTCAGAAAGCGATCATGGCGAGGTTGATCTGATGGACATAAATACACTCGACCTGCTGAGGGAAGCTCTGCCCTACATTCAAAAATTCAAGGGCAGTACATTTGTCGTCAAGCTCTCGGGCAAGGTTACGGAGGACAAGGAAAATCTTGCATCGCTCGCAGAGGAGCTGGCGCTCTTGCATCAGGTCGGCATACGCGTGTGCGTCGTGCACGGCGGCGGTAAGCAGCTCACCGAGCTCGCCGGCAAGCTCGGCGTCGAGCAAACGGTCGTCGAGGGACGACGCGTTACCGACGACGACACGCTCGACCTGGCGATGATGGTCTTTCGAGGCAAGATCAACACCGAGATCCTCTCGGCGCTCCGGCATCGCGGCACGCATGCGGTCGGGCTGTCGGGTGTCGACGGCGGCGTGGTAAAAGCCGTGAGGCGGCCGCCGAAAAA
This sequence comes from Pyrinomonadaceae bacterium, assembly GCA_046313635.1. Lineage (GTDB taxonomy): Bacteria > Acidobacteriota > Blastocatellia > Pyrinomonadales > Pyrinomonadaceae > OLB17. The sequence goes on from JBKBYA010000010.1 coordinate 53,057, forward strand.
GGTGCTTAATCGCGAGACCGGCAGCGAAGAGACCGTGGACTACGGCCACGTCGGCGACGTTGTCGACGTCGACGCACGTCTAATTCACATCCTGCTCGACGGCGACTACATGCCGGTCATCTCGTCGCTCGGTGCGGACGACGAAGGCAACATATTTAACATCAACGCAGATACGATCGCTGCCGAGATAGCCGTCCGACTGCAGGCGGAAAAGCTCATTCTGCTCTCGGATGTGAACGGCATCTATCTCGACCCCGCGGACGACTCGACCAAGATCGATCGCCTGACGATCGCCGACGCCGCGGAGATGATCGCATCTGGCCGCGCGACCGGCGGGATGATACCAAAGCTTCAGAATCTCGTCTCGCTCGTCTCTCGCGGCGTGCATTCGGCGCACGTGATCGGCGGCACGCGGCGCAACGCTCTGCTCTCCGAGGTCTTTACCGACGAGGGTACGGGCACGATGATCGTCGCGGAATAAAACGAAAAAGAGCAGGTCGCTTGACCTGCTCCTTTCTTAGAGATGGTGCCGAGGGCGGGACTCGAACCCGCACGGATCGCTCCACACGCCCCTCAAACGTGCGCGGCTACCAATTACGCCACCTCGGCTTTTCTGACTCGGGCCCTACAGATCGTGCCCGGTGTAAAAGAACTATTTGTTTGCGGCCGGTGCCGAGTTTGCGGCAGGAGCGTTGGCGTTCGCATTCGCCGCATCCTGCTTAAACTCTTCGGTCGCGGGAGTCTCGATCAAAGCGCCGTTAGAATTTGCGGCGGCGTTCGAGTCTGCGGCTCCGCTCGACGGCTCGCCGGCGACCGGGATCTCAACGGGAGCCTCGGCGGGAGCCGAATTCAAAACCGACACGTTTCCGCTCAAAGCCGGCATCGAGATCATCAGGGCCGAGATCATAAAGACCGCGGCGGTGATGATCGTGATCTTTGAAAGCACGGTCGCCGTGCCGCGCGGGCCAAAGGCGTTGCTCGATACGTTGCTGGTAAAGAGCGCTCCCGCGTCGGTCTTGCCGGGCTGCAGCAGCACGACCGCGATCAGCACCAGGCACGAGAGGAAAAAGATTGTGTACAAAACGTAAAGCAAAGTGTTTACCGTCCGAATCTATTTGTAATTGACGATCGCGGCGAAGCTGTGAGCGTCGAGACTGGCCCCGCCGACGAGTGCCCCGTCAACATCGGGCTGGTCCATCAACGACCGGATATTGTCGGGTTTTACCGAACCGCCGTACAAAATTCTCAAAGCACCGGCCGGCTCGCTGCCATGCACCTCCGCAAAAACCTGCCGGATGTAGCCGTGCATTTCTTGAGCCTGTTCAGGCGTCGCGGTTTTACCCGTTCCGATCGCCCAGACAGGCTCGTAAGCAATGATGATACGTTCCGCATCTGCTCGTGTCAAACCCTCAAGACCGCCGATTAATTGGGCGCGAACGACCTTTTCGGCGTTGCCCGAGGTGCGCTCGGCGAGCGACTCGCCGACGCACACGATCGGCTGCAGACCGGCGGCAAGGGCCGCTTTTGTCTTCCGATTTACGGACGCGTCGGTCTCGCAGTAGTACTGCCGGCGCTCGGAATGGCCGATTATCACGGCCGAACAGCCGACATCCCTGAGCATTGCGGCGTTGACCTCGCCGGTGTGCGCGCCCTCGGCCGTCTCGGTCGAGCAGTCTTGCGCGGCGATGCGAATATTCGAGCCCTCGAGCCGGTCAGCGACGACCTTCAACGCGGTAAAGACCGGCGCGATCACGACGTCGCAGTGATTCGCATTCGCGACTAGCGGCTTGAGCGCGAGAGCCGTCTCGACGGCCTCGCCGAGCAGCTTGTACATTTTCCAGTTTCCGGCGATCAGCGGCTTTCTCATTGGATCATTTGTCATCGAGGGCTGCTACGCCCGGCAGAATGGCGCCGGCAAGAAATTCGAGCGTCGCGCCGCCGCCCGTGGAGATGTGCGAGATGCGCTGCTCGACCCCGGCCAGCTTGACGGCCGAGACCGAGTCGCCTCCGCCGATGATCGAGACGGCCCCTTTGTCGGTGGCTTCGGCGACGGCATGTGCGATCGCGATCGTTCCCTCGTCGAACGGCTTTTCTTCAAACATCCCCATCGGGCCGTTCCAAACGATCGTCTTTGCGCCCTCGAGAGCGTGCTTGTATCGCTCGATTGTCTCCGTGCCGATGTCGAGGCCGACGAGGCCCGCATTAGTAAAGTCGATCGGGATGGTCTTGCGCGAATTGAGCGGATCGTAAGAGTCAACGACCTGATGGTCGGTCGGCAGCAAAAGTTCGACGCCCGCCTCGCGTGCCTTTTGCTCGATCTTGAGCGCGGTCTCGAGCATCTCGTCCTCGACGAGCGATTTGCCGACGGTGAAGCCGTTCGCCTTAAAGAAGGTGTACGCCATCGCGCCGCCGATCAGCAGCTTGTCGACCCGCCGTTCGATGAGCGATTCGATCACGGGTATCTTGTCGGAGACCTTTGCTCCGCCGAGGATCGCGACGAACGGGCGGTCGGGTTCGTGCAGAGCTTTGCCGAGAAAGGCGAGCTCTTTTTCCATCAGCAGTCCGGCGACGCAGGCGTCCACGTAATGCGTGATCCCCTCGGTCGACGCGTGTGCCCGGTGCGCGGTGCCGAAGGCGTCGTTGACATAAACGTCGCAAAGGGCCGCGAGCTGTGCGGCGAACTCGGGATCGTTCTTTTCCTCGCCGGCGTGAAGCCTGAGGTTTTCAAGCAGCAGCACCTGGCCGTCAGTCAGTCGCTCAACCGCCTGTCTCGCCTCTTCGCCGATGCAGTCGCCGGCAAAGAAAACGCGTTCGTTCCGGATCTCGGCCTTCCCCACCGCCGCGCCCTCGGCGGCGGCGAGAGGCTGTTCGGGCGACGATCCCGAGACGTCCCGGAGTTCGGGCAGCGTTCTCAGAAATTCGTAAACCGGCCGTAAAGAATATTTCGACGCGTCGTACGGCATTCCCTTTTCCTCGGCCTTTTGCTTGTCCTTGATCGGCCGGCCGAGATGCGACGCGAGGATCACTTTCGCATTATGGGCGATCGCATATTCGATCGTCGGCATCGCGCCGATGATGCGCGTCGCGTCGGTGATCTTTCCGTCCTTGATGGGCACGTTGAAATCGACCCGGATGAAGACTCTCTTTCCGGCGATATCGATATCTCGAATGGTCTTTTTATTCATTGACAACCTCCACTGTCGCCGATGCGGGGCGGCAGGGTTCACAAACAAACTTGGCGGGCCTTAGATCAGAGTCCCTTACCGGCAATGAACTTAACTAGGTCGCGGACGCGGCAGGAGTAGCCCCACTCGTTGTCGTACCACGCGAGTATCTTGATCGCGGTGCCGCCGATTACCTTTGTATTTTCTGCATCGACGATGGACGAATTCGGGTTGCCGCGAAAGTCGATCGAGACGAGCGGTTCCTCGGAGAACGCGAGGATCCCACGGAGCTCTTCGTTCGCCGCGTTCTTGAGCACCTGGTTGACCTCTTCGGTCGAGGTTTCTTTTTCGACGTTGATGACGACGTCGACGAGCGAGACGTTCGGCGTCGGCACACGCACCGAGATGCCGTCAAATTTGCCTTTCAGTTCGGGAATGACGAGAGCGACGGCCTTGGCGGCGCCGGTCGAGGTCGGGATCATCGACAGGGCCGCGGCACGGGCGCGGCGGAGGTCCTTATGCGGCAGGTCGAGAAGCTGCTGGTCGTTGGTGTAGCTGTGAATGGTGTTCATCAGCGCGTTGCGGATGCCGAACTTTTCGTGGATCACCTTTGCGACCGGGGCGAGACAGTTTGTCGTGCAGGACGCGTTCGAGACAATATTGTGATTTGCCGGGTCGTACATGTTCTCATTGACGCCGAGCACGATGGTGACGTCCTCGCCTTTTGCAGGAGCCGAGATGATGACCTTTTTGACCGGGCCGCGGAGGTGCTTGCGGGCATCTTCGGCCTTTGTAAAGCGGCCGGTAGATTCGATGACCACCTCGGCGCCGACTTCCTCCCACGGGATCAATGCCGGATCTTTTTCAGAGAAGACCCGGATCTCGTCGCCGTCGACCGTGATCGAGTTATCGGTGTGATCGATCTGCTGTTCGAGATTGCCGAGCACAGAGTCGTACTTGAGGAGATGGGCGAGGGTCCGAGTGTCGGTCAGATCGTTGACCGCGACGAAGTCAAAATCTGCATCTCCCAGCGACGCGCGGAGCACGTTGCGGCCGATCCGCCCAAATCCGTTGATCCCGACTTTGATAGCCATATGGTTAAAGGTCCTCCAAAAATTGTTGTGTGACTAAAACTTTGAAGATAAACGAATCGACGTCAAACTTCAACGAGCATCCCGGCCGCTGCGCGCGGCCAATTAGTTGAAACTCGATCAGATAAAAGAGCGTAGTAGCCGGTTGAGTCAGCTTTAGATAGATTTGAATCAGCTTTTCCCGAAAACTCCAGAAAAAATGATGATCGCCCGCAAAATTGCATTCGCCTCTCTCGCGTCCGCGACGATGGCGCTGGCGTCTGCCGGAGGCGTGTATTGCCAGCAGACGAGTAACGAAGCGCCGCAGACCGGCATCGTCGAGATCAAGTTCGCCGCTCCGGCCGCCGGCCGCCGCGCCGGTGACCAGGCTCCCTCGCCCGACCTCGCTCGCGCGGGCGTACAGACAGCTCAGCCCGTCTCGATATCGCTCAACGATGCGATCCGCCGAGCGCTCGCGAACAATAACTCGATCGAGGTGTCGCGGGGCGACGTCAGGTTTCAGGCGACGCAGGTCGAGGCGCTCAAGGGATTCTACGATCCGGTTTTTCAGTCGACGCCGACTTACACGCGAACGTCCCGGACGGGCTCGACCGCGACCAACGACATTCGCCTCAATTCGGGCGTCAGCGGATCGATCAAGCCGGGCGGCGGAGACTACCAGTTCTTTTTCAACAACGCCCGTACCGAGAGCGCCTTCGCGCAGGCGCAGGCGACGTCCGGTTCGGTGACGGCAAGCAGCGGAGCTCTCTACACCTCGGCGCTCGGCGTGCAGTACAACCAGCCTCTGCTGCGAAACTTCGCCATCGACAGCACTCGGCGGAACATACGCATCGCCAAGAAGCGTCTCGAGCAGAACGATGCCGATTTCCGCACGACCGCGGTCGACACGGTCAATCAGGTGCAGCGTGCATATTGGGACCTCGTTTTTGCTCTGCGTGACCAGCAGAATCAGATCGCGAACGTCAACCTCGCGCGCGAGAACCTTCGCCAGGCCGAGGCCCGCATCGACGCAGGCGCAGCGGCCCCGCTCGAACGGGCCGAGGTCGCGACCGAGCTGGCAAACCGTGAGGCGAGCCTGCTGCTCGCCACGCAGCAGGTTTCGATCGCAGAGAATCGTCTAAAGCAGCTCGTTCTTCGCGATCCGCTGTCGGTCGAGTGGTCGCAGAGCTTTACGCCGGTTGACGCTCCCGCCGTCACTGACGAGCCGGTGAGCATGGAGCAGGCTGTGAGAGATGCGATACAAAATCGTCATGAGCTCAAACGACTTCGTCTCGAGCGGGAGATCAACGAGGTCGACATCCGCTACTTCAAAGATCAGCTCAGACCGCAGGTCGACCTGAATACGACGGTTTCGCTTAACGGCCTTTCGCGCGGCGGAGCCAACAACGGTTTTGTCACAAACCAGTTCACAGGCACCAATGAACTCGCTCTCCTCAGCGGCCTCAACCGTGCGCTGGCCGCGCTAAATCAGCCGACGGTGCCCAACCCTTCGATCACGATCCCGCCGCAGCCCGCTTTCTTTTACGGCGGATTTGATCGGTCGCTGGGCAATCTGTTTCGGACGGACGCGCCTAATTTTTCGCTTGGCGTGACGATCTCATTCCCTTTCCGCAATCGCACGGCAAAGGCCAACCTTGCCGGGGCACGCGTCATCGAGGAGCAGCTCGCGGCCCGCACGCGTGCTCAGGAGCAAGCCGTGATCGTCGAGGTCCGCAATGCCGTGCAGGCGGTCGAGACCGCACGGCAGCGTGTGCTTACCGCTCGGCGGGCGCGTGAGAATGCGGAGATCCAGCTCGCCGGCGAAAAGAAGCTCTATGAGGCAGGGCGTTCGACGACATTCCTGCTCTTTCAGCGAGAGAATGCTCTGACCAACGCCCGCAACGCCGAGATCCGCTCTGAGACCGATTACAACAAGGCCGTCGCCGACCTTCAGCGGGCGACGTCGACCTCTCTGACGGCAAACGGCGTCGAGGTCGATAATCCCGTTCCGCAGCAATGACACACGCAGGCATTTTGTCATCGGGGGCCGGCGCGTGCCGGCCCTTTTGAGTTTGCGCCTATCTTTGCGACAATCCACGGCGTGAAGATCTCGGCCGTCATCATCACCCGTGACGAGGAGCGCAATATCGCAGACTGCATCAAGTCGGTCGAATGGGCCGACGAGGTGCTCGTCGTTGATTCGGGCAGCGAGGACGCGACGACCGACATCGCGGTGCGTCTCGGCGCACGCGTCGTTGCGCGAGAGTGGCGAGGCTTTGCCGATCAAAAGCAATTTGCCGCCGAGACGGCCGCGAACGATTGGATCTTGAGTCTCGACGCGGACGAGCGCGTTACCGCCGAGCTTGCCCGCGAGATAGACGATCTGCGTTCGAGTTCGCGACTCGCCGATCACGACGCCTACAGCATCCCGCGGCTGTCGGTTTATATGGGGCGAGAGATCAGGCACGGCGGCTGGTACCCCGACCGCCAGACGCGGCTCTTTGACCGGCGGCGTGCGTCGTGGAGGCGGCGCGTGATACACGAGTCTATCGAGCTTGAGCGGCCCGACCGGCTCGGCAGACTGCAGGGCGATATCGTGCACTATTCGGTGCGGAGCGCGGCCGAGCACGCGCGAATGATCGTCGAGCGCTATGCTCCGCTCTCAGCCGAACAAATGCTCGCCGACGGCCGCACGACCTCGCCGCTTCGGATCGCGTTGGCCGGGCCCGAGGCGTTCTTTCGCTCGTATCTGCTGCGGGCCGGCTGTCTCGACGGATTTCCCGGATTTTGTATCGCCGGCTTTGCCGCGTTCAATTCGTTTCTCAAGCATTTGCTGCTCTACGACAAGCAGCGCTCTCGACGCGCCTAGCAAGTGGCCTCGGCCGCAACAACCGTGACACGCCTTTGGCGCATCATATTCTTGCCACCGGTACGGTCAACGGACTATTCTGAACTCGGTAAGCTCGGATCGCCGTAAAAAAAAGTATGAAGAGCACTCTCAACCTGCTTCTCGTTCTAGTGCTGGCGACCCTCAGCGCTTTTGGGCAAAAGGGCATCGACACGCAGACGCAGCGAATAAAGCAGGACGCCAACCGCACGACGACGCGGGAGGGCGACGCCAACCGGTCGTTCGATTGGGGCAAGGGCAAGACCCGCGTCCGCGACCGGCTCGACAACCCTTACCGGTTCAGCGCGCGGCGCGATATGCTGATCGACAGCGTGATGCAGGTACTCAAAGACAAGCATCTCATCGTCGACGACGCGGCGTCGCGGCTCCGCGAAGGCATCATCGTTACGCAGCCGTACGTTTTTGCAAAGGGGCCTGTGACCACGCCAAGCGAATTGAGCCGATACGCCGACCTCGCTCCGGGCGGGGCGTGGTCGCGAGCTCAGTACACGCTTACGATCGAGGTACAGCCGGTCGACGGCATCCGCCATAACGTCTCGGTCACAGCCAAGGTAGAGGGGCGCTCGGGTAACGGATTGATGTCGGAGTGGACGACGGTCCAGAGCTCGGGCCTCGCCGAGGACGAGTTTCTCGCGAAGCTCGTCGAAGCCATGACCGGAGCGTCGCCGGACGCTCCTCAAGACACGGGCGAGAAGCCGTAGCCCGCACGCGGTCATTTATGATCCCGAGGATTTTGAGCATATTTGTGATCGTCTTTGCGATGGCCGCCGCGGTCGCCGCACAGGTACCCAATCCCAATGCGTCCGCGCCGCCGAGGCCGGAGGAGCCGGATCTCCAGACGAACAGCATCCGCGAGATGCTGACAAAGCTGCAGATCGACCAGGCAAAAAAAGATTTTGACGAGATGCTCGAGCGCGGCGACGAGGCGCTCAAGCTCTCGGAGCAGATCCAGGAGAGCTTTTCGAGATCCGGCTCGCTTACGAGCGGCGACCGCCAAAAGCTTCAGGAGCTCGAAAAGCTTGTCAAGAAGATCCGCGGCGAGCTCGGCGGCGACGATCCTGACGAATCCGAGACCGGCGAGGACGGCCGATCGGCGCCGACCGACGTCGTATCGACGGTCAAACGGCTCCCGGATCTGGCGGGCCGTCTGGTAACGGAGCTTAAAAAGACGACGCGATTTACCATCTCGGCGACGGCGATCCAAAGCTCTAACGCCGTCCTGCGTGCGGTGCGGTTTCTGCGAAGCGGCAAATGACCCGACCATGAATCCATTACTTTTCAAAGCGGCCGCGATCGTGATCGCGGCCGTTTGTTTTTGTAGCTCGGCGGCCGCGCAGGACGACGACGTGATCGCTGTCGACTCGTCGATCGTCGTGATGAACGCCGTCGTCCGCGACGCACAAGATCGTGCGGTGCTTGGGCTGCAGCGGTCGCACTTCAGCATTTTCGAGGACGGCGTCGAGCAGGCGATCGCAGCATTCGAGTCGCACGAGGCGCCGTTCGCCGCGGTGATACTGCTCGACACGTCCGGCAGCATGCAGTCGCGGATAAGCGCCGCGCGTTCGGCGGCGATCAATTTTTTGGACGGTCTGAGGCCCGGCGACGTCGCGGCCGTCTACCGGTTTGACTCGAGGGTCACGGAAGTGCAGGAGTTCTCGGGGAGCCGCGACGTGAGCGAGAGGATCTTTGGCATCAGGGCCGAGGGGATGACGGTGCTCAACGACGCGATCGTCGAGGCCGCGGCCAAGCTTGCCGCGCGTCCCGAAGCGAGGCGTGCGATCATCGTCGTCTCCGACGGGGCCGACACCCGCAGCGGCAATTCGGCCGACAAGGCGATAAAGGCCGCCCTCGCCGCGAACGCGACGATCTATACGGTCGATATGTCCGAGTTAAGCTCCGGCGGCCCGGCACGGATGCAGAACCGAGGCGTGCTGAAGAATTTTGCCGATAAGACCGGCGGATTTTTTGTTTCAAGCGACGACGCTCTCAAGCTGCGCACGGCGCTCCGGAGCATCGTCGAGGAGCTCCGCAATCAGTACACGCTCGCATATTCGCCGGAAGAGCCGAAGTATGACGGCAGATGGCACGCTCTCGAGCTGCGCGTCGCGCGTCCCGGCCTCACGATCAGGACCCGGAAAGGCTACAACGCACCAAAGAAAAAATGACGGCCCCTGCGATCGACGCCGTCAGGCAATACTCGTCCGGTTGCGGGCGCGGTCGGCGCTCCGTTCGAGCGCCAATCGAATAAGCTCGTCGATGACGTCCGGAAAACTTCGTCCCGACGCGGCCCACATCTTTGGAAAGCCCGACGCGTCGGTCAGTCCCGGCATGGTGTTGATCTCGTTGATGAGCAGCTCGCCCGTGTCATTGCGCAGAAAGAAATCGACCCGTGCGAGCCCCGAGCCGTCGATCGCCGCAAAGGCGGTAACGGCCATCCGGCGGATCATATCCGAGAGATCGGTCGAAACCGGCGCCGGTACGACGAACTCGTTGTTTCCGGTGCCGGAATATTTCTCGGTGTAATCGAGAAACTTCTTATCCTCGTTGCGGATGATGTACTCGCCCGGCAGGCTCGCCTGCGGATCGGCATTGCCTAGCACGGCGCATTCGATCTCGCGCATATCGAGAGCTTCCTCGACGATGATCTTGCGGTCAAACTGTGCGGCGAGGTCGATGGCCGACCGCAGCGACGCCGCATCCTCGGCGCGCGAGACGCCGACCGACGAGCCGAGATTGGCCGGTTTGACGAAGCACGGATATCCGAGCTCGCTCTCGACATCGCGGATCACTCCCTGCGGGCCGGCCTCCCAGTCCGAGCGCAGAAACCAGACGTGCCTGCACATCGGCAGACCTGCCTCTTCAAAGAGCGTCTTCATCACGACCTTGTCCATCCCGCACGCCGACGCGAGAACACCGCAGCCGACATAAGGAACGCCGGCCATCTCAAGCAGCCCCTGGACCGTCCCGTCCTCGCCAAACGTACCGTGCAGAACGGGAAATGCGACGTCGATACCGCGTGAGCCGGAGACGCTCGAAGCCTGAAGCAGGGTCAGAGCGTTAAAGTCGTCGGCAGACGCCGCGGCAAAGAGCTCGACGCCCTCGAACGCCGTCGACCGCGTGCTCTCAGGCAGCAGGGCCGCCGAGGCCGCAGGGTCGAGCCAGCGTCCGTCGGGAGCGATCGCCATCGGGACCGCCTCGAACTTCGCCTTGTCCATCTGCTCAAAAACGGTCCGCGCCGAGCGGATCGAGATCTCATGCTCGCCCGAGCGGCCGCCAAAAATCACACCGACCCTAGTCTTCATATTCAAGATACCGATCGATCAAAGAATGGTCTTTCCGAGTGCCGAGAGGATCAGCTCGCAGGCGAGCTGAACGGTGATGTTGCTCTGATCGAGCAGCGGGTTGACCTCGACGATCTCGAATGAGCGCATCAGGCCCGACTCGGCGATCATCTCGAGCGCGAGATGTGCCTCACGATACGTCGCTCCGCCTCGGACGAGAGTTCCCGACCCCGGAGCAAAGTGCGGGTCGATCATATCGACGTCAAACGTGACGGCAAACCCGCCCGGGGCACGCGATGCGATCTCGATCGCCCGCTCGACGCAGGCCGTCATTCCCCGCTTATCGATATCGCTCATCGTGAAAAATCGGTCGCGCAGACCGAGATCGAGGACGCGGCTGCGTTCGCCGGCGTCAAGGTCGCGGGCGCCTATGTGAGCGAAATAGGCCGGGTTCAATTTCGGGCCGCGGCCGCCGAGCCCGACGAGCTCGTCGATGCCCTCGCCGAGCAGCACCGCGAGCGGCATGCCGTGGATGTTGCCCGAGAGAGACGTCTCGGGAGTATTGATATCGGCGTGGGCGTCAAACCAGATCAGTCCGACGTCCTCGCCGCGGCCGCGGCAAAAATTCGAGATGGCCGAAAATGTCCCGATCGCGATCGAGTGATCGCCGCCCAAGATCACCGGCAGCTCGCCGCGCTCGAGGATGCCTGTCACCGACCGGTGAATATTTTCAGAGGTCGCGACCATCTCGGCGAGGTACTTAGGATTATCGTCTGCCGCGGCGATCGCCGAGGGCATTACGACCGCGACGTCGCCGTGGTCCTCGACCGAATATCCGAGCTCGGCGATCTGCTCGACCAAGGTGCGGCCGCGCGTCTTGGTGATCCTGATCGCCGAGACACCGAGCTCGCTGCCGATCTTTGCCGCGCCGAATCCCATCGGGACGCCAAGGATCCCGACGGCGCCGCGAACGCTGTTTGGGTCATGGTTGTGCATATCCTGCTAGATCTCTCCAAATCCTCGACGGAAGAGGTCGTCGATCGCCGCGAGTGCGGCCGTCTCGTCGAGGCCTTCGACACGAACGTCCAGTTCGGTACCGGCCGACGCCGCGAGGGCCAAGAGGCTGAGGATGGATTTCGCGTTGGCGGTCGCGTTGCGGTCGATACGCGAGAGCGTGACGCGGCAATCGAAACCGCCAGCGAGCCGTACCAATTGGGCCGCGGCGCGTGCATGCAGTCCGAGAGGATTGACGACCGTGAGTCGAGACTCAAGCATCCTTTTTCAATTTTTGCGGCTCGAGCAGAGCTGCGGTGCGCTGGATCGCGTCCTTGCCCTGCTGCTCGATGACCCGCGCCGCGTCGGCCAGCGAGATCTCGTCATTGAGCGAGGCGAGCTTGATCACCATCGGCAGATTGACGCCCGTGACGATCTCGACCTCCTTGGGGTCGAGAAACATCGCCGAGATATTTGTCGGCGTCCCGCCGAACATATCCGTCATCAGTATCACTCCCGCGCCGTCCGAGACCGACCTGATCGCGCGTTCGATCTCGTGCTTTGCGATCTCGACGTCGTCGTGCCAGCCGATCGAAACGGCCGCCAGGTGGCCGAGTTGGCCGACGACGGTCTCTGCGGCCGACAGCAGTTCGGTGGCAAGCCTGCCGTGCGAAACGATCACTCCTCCGATCTTCTTCATATTCACTCGCAGCTCTCGAATGGCTATTTTTGCACGTCGCGATGCAGTACCGAAACGTCGTACCCCTGCCTGCGCAGGATCTCGGTCAAACGATTGGCGATCATCACAGATCGATGGCGGCCGCCGGTGCAGCCGATCCCGACCGTCAGATAGGCCTTGCCCTCGCGGCGGTAGAGCGGCAGAAGGTAGCCGAGCAGATCGGAGTATTTTTCGACCGATTCGCGAACCTCGTCCTGCTGGTCCAGGTACTCGACGATGCGTGCGTCGTCGCCCGTCAACTCGCGCAGCCCGGAGACGAAATACGGATTCGGCAGATACCTCACGTCAAACATCATGTCCAGATCGAGAGGATTGCCGTACTTGTGGCCAAAACTGACGATCTGTACCTTGAAGGGCGTGCCGCCGGTCGCGGCCCCGAACCGCTGTATGATGAACTGCCGCAGGCTGTGAACGTTGTGCTCCGAAGTATCGACGATAAGGTCCGCGAGTTTGCGTACGTCTTTCAAAGCGCGCTTTTCGGCGCGGATGGCCGCAAGCAGTCCTCGACCCTTGTCGGCCGGATGAGGCCGGCGTGTCTCCGAAAATCTACGCTGCAGCACGTCGTCCGAAGCTTCAAAAAAAACAACAAAAGTGTCGAGTTTGCGCTTGAGCCCTTCGAGCTGGGACGGAAACTCGGACAAGAAGTGACGCTCGCGGATATTGATGACGAGCGCCGCCTTTTCGATCGCGGTCACCTCCTCCTCGTTCGGCAGCATCAGCCGAGCAAAGGTCGCGAGCATCGTGAGCGGCAGGTTGTCGACACAAAAATAGTGAAGGTCCTCAAACGCCTTGGTTGCCGAGCTGATCCCGCTACCGCTAAGGCCGGTGATGATGACAAGCCGCGGCGCCGCCGGGACCGGGTCGCGCTCGACTCTATTTTTGGACGCTCTCGGCATTTGCGATAGGGTTTGATGTGCTAATCCGACTGTACGCTCGCCCTGTGACGGGCGATCAATTCTTCGGCGGGGTCGCCCTCACTCTGCAGGAGCCGGTGCAGCCGTACGGCCGTCTCGACAAGGACCGCCAGATTTTGTCCCGGGCGCACGGGCAGAGACAGCGAAGGTACGCGATGGCCTAAAAGGTCCGAATCTCGAAAGTCCGCGTGCAGCTTGGATCCGGCATCCGCCGAGCGGCGTTCGACGAGTTCGATGACCAGGTCCACGGGCGAGCTCTCGGCCAGGGCCGGCGCGCCAAAGACCTTTTTGATGTCGACGCAGCCGAGCCCGCGTATGTAAATGACGCCCTGCGTAACGTACGGCGCGCGGCCGACGAGACGTCCGCCGTCATCTTGTACCTCGACAGCGTCGTCAGCGACGAGCTGGTGCCCGCGAGAGAGGAGCTCCAGCCCGCACTCGGACTTGCCGATCCCGGCCGGACCCGTAAAAAGGACGCCCGTCTCAAAGATGCGGATCAGGGCGCCGTGCAGCGTCACGAGATCTCCGCCGGAATTGTTTTTCTGTTCGGACGCCAAATTCTATCTTGGACCTTTGCGCCTAACGCGGCTGGATCAGTCCAAAGTTTCCGTCCCTGCGTTTGTAGATGACAGACACGCTGCCCTGCGAATCGGTATTTCTAAAGACGACGAACGGGAGCTTGTCGCTGAGCAGCATCGCGGCCTCTTCCGGCGACATAGGCTTTGCGGGCTGACGCCGCTCGACGATGATCCGCGGCCGCTGCGGCGCCGGCTCGACCGAGGCCGTCGATGCCGTCACCTCGCCGACCTTGCGGGCGCGGTGCGACTTGTCGATGACCTTGTTCTTGAGCTTGAGCGCCTGCTTCTCGATCTTTCCAATGGTTTGGGTCAGCGAGCGGTACATATCGGCGAGGGTCGTCGTCGCCGTGATGACCTCGTTGCGCCAATAAACGATGATCTCCGAGCGGTGTCGATTTCGTTCGACATCCATAATGACGTGTGCCTTGATGGCCTTGCCGTCAAACAAATGGTCAAGCTTTCTGAAGTGTTCGGCAACGTGTGCCTTGAGGGCTGGGGTGACCTCAACATGACGTCCGGTATATTCGATCTTCATAGAATCAAAAAGAACCTTGCTGCAACAGGATCGCACGCCCGCGGCGCGGTCAGATCACCGTCTTGCGCTCGCGCGATCCGGGTATCTGCATCTGATCGCGATATTTTGCGACCGTACGGCGAGAGAGCTTGACGCCCTCTTTACTGAGGATCTTGGCGATCTGGTCGTCGGTGAGAGGTTTTTTGGAGTCTTCCTCCTCGATCATTTTTTTGATCTTCAGCTTGAGGATGCGGGTCGAGACCTCTTCGCCCTCCTCGTTCATCATTCCCTCGCTAAAGAATCTCCTGAGCTCGATCACGCCCTGCGGCGTGTGGGCGTACTTGCGGTTGACGACGCGCGAGATGGTCGAGAGGTGCATGCCGATGTCCTCGGCGACGTCCTTCAGCATCATCGGCTTGATGTACTCGACGCCCTTGTCGAGAAAGTCTCGCTGACGGCGGACGATGCATTCGACCACACGGTAGATGGTCTGTCTCCGATGCTCGATATTCCGCAGCAGGTCGACCGCCGAGCGCACCTTTTCGCGAATGAAGTCCTTGGTCTCCTTGGTCGTATCGCTCTGGTCGAGCAGCTGGTGATATGTCGGGCTGATCCTGAGACGCGGGCTGCCGTCGTCGACAAAGTAAACGACGTAGTCGTCCTCGACCTTTTCGATATAGACCTCGGGCGAGACGTAGACCGGGTCTTTGCTCGCGTAGCGGCGGCCGGGATACGGGTCGAGCTCGCGGATCTTTTGGATCTCGCGGTCGAGCGCGTGCACGTCGATGCCGGTATCTTTGGACAAGTGCGCCAGACGGTGCGGCTGCAGGTCCTCGAAATGCGAGCGCACGAGCTCGGCCGCAAGCGAATCCTGCAGACCCCGGGCGCGGAGCTGCGCGAGCAGACAATCCTTGACGTCCATCGCGCCGCAGCCGACCGGGTCGAGCTGCATCACCGCCTGGCGGGCCTCTTCGACGGTCTCGACCGGCACGCCGCCGAGCATCTGCGAGATCTCCTCGACCGGCACGGTCAGCCGTCCGTCGTCATCGAGATTGCCGATGATCATCTCGGCCGCCGCGGCGACGGTCTCGCTGACGTCGAGCAGATTCAACTGCCATTCGAGATGCTCGCTCAGCGACGGCGTATGCGACAAGAACTGCTCAAAGGACGGGGCGTCCTCCTTGTATTCGATCTCCTGCGTGCGATATCCCGGGTCGAGGTAGTCCTGAAATTCCCTTCCAAAATCGATCTCGTCAAACGAGTCGCGCGTCTCGGTCGGCGTCTCCTCGCCGGTGGTTTCAAAATTTGCGTCGCGGTCCTCGCCGTTAGTGTAGCTTTCGGCCGCCGGGCCAAGCTCGTCGACGCTCCCGGCCGTGTAACTCTCGATGCTGTCCATGGCCGCGGACGGCGTCGCGGCGTGATCTCCGTTCTCAAAGACCTCTTCGTTCCCGGTCGCGTTCTGGTCGAGGATGTTGGACGAGATCTCCTGAATCTCGTCTCCCGGCATGACCTCCTCGAGGATCGGGTTCGACACCATCTCCTGCTCGATAAGTTCGGTGAGCTCGAGAGCGGTCATCTGCAGCATTTCGATCCTCTGACGCAGCTGTGGCGTGAGGACCATCCGTTGCTGAAGTTGGGTCGAAAGTCGCAGCGAAGACATAGGTAAAACAGCCGCTGAAAAGTCCTGCAATCGGGGCAAAACTTACATCAATTCGTTGGCTAAAGTATATCGAGTTTGATTTGAAAATGGAAAACGATCGTTTCACAGCCTGAACCGCTCGCCGAGGTACAGGCGCCGCACGTCGGCGTCGTTGACGAGCGATTCCGGGTCGCCCGATCTGAGGATGCGGCCCTCGGCCATGATATATGCGCGGTCGGTGATGCCGAGCGTCTCGCGGACGTTGTGATCGGTGATCAAAATGCCGATGCCCTGACGCTTGAGATAGACGATGATCTCGCGAATGTCGTCGATCGCAAGCGGGTCGATGCCGGCAAAGGGTTCGTCGAGCAGGATGTACGAAGGTTCGGTCGCGAGGCACCGTGCGATCTCGACGCGGCGGCGCTCGCCGCCCGACAGCGCGTCGCCGCGGACGCGGCGAACGTGCTCGACGCCGAATTCGCCCAGCAGCTCCTCGAGCCTTGCAAAGCGGTCGGCGCGAGACATCTTCATCGTCTCGAGTACCGCGAGGATATTCTGCTCGGCCGTCAGCTTGCGAAAGATCGACGGCTCCTGCGGCAGATATCCGAGACCGAGCCTCGCTCTTAGATACATCGGCAGTGAAGAAACGTCGCGGCCGTTGATCAGAATGTCGCCGCGCTCGGCCGGCTCGAGACCGACGATCATATAGAACGTCGTCGTCTTGCCCGCGCCGTTGGCGCCGAGCAGGCCGACGACCTCGCCCTTGTTGACGTGCAGTGAGACACCGTCGACGACGCGGCGGCGGCCGTAGCTCTTTTGCAGATCGTGGGCGACGAGCGCCGTCTCGACATCGAAGGCCGCGGCTTCGTGCCGAGAGATTCGATCATTGTTTTCGACGGTATCGCGCATCTGTCACTGGACGTTCGCCACTTTGTACACCGATCTGATCCGGCCCGCCGGGCGCTGAGCTGTCTTTGCCTCGCCGACGACCCGTTTTGTTCTCAGATAGACGGTTATCTGCGCTCCCTGCGACGAGCCCTTCTCGCCGTCCTCGACCCGCGCAGGATCGCCGCGCAGGACGGCGACCTCGTCCTCGGCAGTGTACTGCACCCAGCTCCCCGCCGCCCGCCGGCCGGGCTGCGTGATGACGACATTCTGCTCGGCAATGGTCTTTGAAAGTTCGTTGCGGTCGCTCAAATAGACGTCGGCCGACTCGGCGGTGATCCGGTCTGTCCCCTGACGGATATCGACGCTGCTGCGGTAGCCGATCACACGCGTGTCGCGCGAATAGGACATCGTCGCCGACGACGCGAAAACGGGGACGGCGTCGGCCCTTCCCTTTTGCTTCACGTCGTACAGCGCGCTCTGCACATTGCCCTCTGCGTAAAACTCGCCCGAACGCTGTCGAATGACGAATTTGTCTGCGCGGACGAAGTTGTTCTCCTGCCAGCCGCGAGCGTTGCCCGAATAGACGCCGATCTCCTGCAGGTTGTCGAACTCGGCCGTATCCGCCGTCACAAAAACAGGCTTGTCGCCGCTTGCGAAAGGCGCGGCGTCCTTCATCTGCCGGCGGCTGTAATATGTCGAGCTGACCGACGAACGAAAGTAAGTCTTCTGATTCGCCGTGTCCCAGTCGATCTCGCCGGCCTTGACCCTCGCCGTCGAATCCCACGCTGTCGGCTCGCCGCCGCGCAGCCGCACCGTTCTGTCGCCCTGCGTAAAGGTCATCGCCGCGGCGACGGCGTTGCGATCGAGCTCTGTGAACTTTGCGTTGCCCTCGGCGTCGAGCCGCTCGACGTCGCGAGAGTCGGCGCCGAATGACGCGCTTATCCGGTCCGCGACGAGCGTCTGCTCGCCTCGCCCTTCGGCTGCGACGGTCGGCACGCGGACGGTCTTTGTCTTTGTCGCTCCGACGCAGATCTTTGCGTTGTTGCCCGTGTCGTAAAAGTCGCAGGTGAACCTCGGCGCCGTAATTGTCGTGCGGTAATTCTCGGCCGACGCGCGCAGCGGCTCGACGTAGACCTCGGCATTGCCGCTCGCCTCGGCACGCTGAATGTTCTTGCCCGCGGCGTCAAAGGTCGTCGTTACGCTGTCGGCGGTCAGGCGCTTGTTTGCGGCGTCAGGCCGGCTGTCGGGCGCGTTGAGCTGAATGGTCGTGCGCCCCTGCGTCGTCATCCGGTCGAGAGCGCCTTCGCCCTTGAACGCGAGCTTGATGGCCCGCGGCGACGACATCGTGATGCGCGTGAATTCGTCCGGCCTTGCAGGGACGATCACGGCGGTCGCGTTATCGACGGCCTCGGCAGTTCGCAGCCGCGCGTCATCGCCGAGATCGGCGGTCAGCTTTTCGGCCGCGGCCTGCACGGTCTGGTCCGGAGTCGTTTGACGGACAAGGGCCGAGCCCGTGACGCGCGCATTCCTGAGCCGGCGTGCGGCGTTGAAGAACGCTTCGGCCCGGTCGCCCTTGAGATAGTTGATACCCTGCGTTATCTCGGCGCCGCCGCTCAATTCGACGCGTCCGCTGGACTGCCAGTAGACCGCCGCGGTGGACCGAATGTCGGCCGGATTCCCTTCTTTGGTCGTGACGATATGGACCGCGTCGCGCAGATCGAAGCGATCAGCCGGCCGGTCGTATGACGCGTAGCCGGCGTCGATCGTCGTCGCGGCTGAGCCGCTCTGTTCGCTCGAGATCGAGACGCTCTCAAAAAGCTCGACCTTTGTCAGCTGAGGCTGCGACGCGGCGTCGCTCTGCGAGATCGACGCGAGCGCGCGGGCCGAGCGGCTCGTGATCGTCTGCTGCTGCGACGAACCGTCGCGGCGATGAACGATAGCCTCCACCGCGTCGCGCAATTCGATGATCTGCCTTTGCTGGTCGAACGCCGCCCACCCCGACCTGAGACTCGCCTGCTTGAGGCCCTGCGGCGTGTCTTCGGACTCCGCGATGTCGATCGCGACGTCCCTGAGCATTTCAAGCCGCTTGGCCGCTACATTCACCGTCGCGCCGAAGCACGACCCCGAGACGTTGTCGCGGCTGAAGGTCACGGCCTCGTCCGCCTCGGCGGTCTCGGTCGATTTGGCGTAAACCAGATGCTCGGTCTCGACGTGCAGCCGGTCGCGCGTGTCGATGTCGACATCGCCCGAGAGATAGACCGTAAAATTCTTGTTCTCCTCGGGAATGTAGAGTGCCTTTTGTGCCTTCAACTTGTCGGCCGTGCTGCCGGCATCGTCATAAATCTCGATATAGACATTCTCGAGCTCTTGATGATTATCGGTATACGTGCGGGTAAGGTCGGCCCTGACAAGATACTTGCGCACATTGCCGTCGGTCTCGAGCCGCTCGTAGCCGCTGACCTCCGCGACGACCTCGGTCGAGAGCCGCGTGTGCTCGCTGCGCAGACGAAAGGCGGGCTTGGTCTTTTCGATATAGAACCCGATGCCGACGATCAACACCGAGGCGGCCATCGCGGCGACGGCGGCCCACCGAGCGACGAGCGGCAGCCTGGCACGAATGCGGAAATCGTTTGTCTTGGAATCTGGATCGGGCACCGGCTCAATTATCTGTTCTGAGGTCCTCGACGACAAGTTGCAGGCGCGTCGAACCCTGCCATCTGTTTGCCTCGGCGACGTACGCGAGTTCGATGCGTTTGCCGGATCTGAGAGTTTGCCCTTTTGAACGCTCGACGCCGTCCCACCACACGGCCTCGAAACGCCTTCCCGACGTCGACAGCAGGCGCATCTTGAGATGCTTGTCCTTCATCACGAGCGGTTCGCCGTCGAGAGCCAGGTCCTTGGTGACAAAGACCGGCTTTGGATTGCCCGCGCCAAAGGGCTCAAAAGCGGCGAGCGCCTCGACGAGCCTGAGATCGAGTGTCTCGGCCGAGACGTGCGCGTCGATGTGAAGCTCCGGAATGAGCCTTTCGCCGCTCAGCAGCTCGGCGGCATGGGCGCACAGCCGCTCGCGGAGGGCGTCGATGTGCTCGCATTTGATCTTCATCCCGGCGGCCGCGGCATGCCCGCCAAACTGCTCAAAGAGCTCGGCGCAAGACTCAAGCGCGTTCAGCAGATGATAATCGCCGACGCTGCGCGCGCTGCCGTGAGCGTGACCGTCGTCGTCGATCGAGAGAACGATCGTTGGGCGATAGAGCCGCTCGGCGATCCGCGAAGCGGCAAGACCGATCACGCCGCGGTGCCAGCCGCGGCCGGCGACGACGACAAAGTTCTGATCGCCGCGAAGCGAAGATTCCTCGAGCGCGAGCTCGGTGATCCGCTGCTGCATCTGCTGGCGTTCGCGATTGCGGCTGTCGAGCATCGCGGCGAGCTCGCGGGCCTTTTCGAATGTCTCGGCCTCAAAGAGCTCGATGACGTGCCGGGCGACGTCCATTCGGCCGGCGGCGTTGATGCGCGGAGCGATGCGAAACCCGATGTGATAGCTCGTCATCTCGCTCGTACAGTCGGCGACCTCCATCAAGGCCTTGAGGCCGTAATTGCGCGTATTCGGCAGGTCGCGGAGCCCGAGCGCGACGATCGCGCGGTTTTCGCCGTCGAGCTTCATTATGTCGGCGATGGTGCCGATCGCGGCGATCTTGAGAAATGCCGGGACGAGATGCTCCTTTTCAAAATGCCGCAGCAAAGCGTGCGCGAGCTTGAACGCGACGCCGACGCCGGCGAGATGCTTGTCTGGGTAGGCGCAGTCGGGCTGATTCGGGTTGACGACCGCGACCGCTGGCGGATTGCCGCGAACTTCGTCCGAGAGGTGATGATCGGTGACGATCACGTCGAGCCCATTCGCCGCCGCCCACTCGAGCGGCTCAAAGCTGCGAATGCCGCAGTCCACGCTGATCACGAGCGAAAAGCCGTCGGCCTTTGCCTTCTCGAGCTCCGGAGTGTTGATGCCGTAGCCCTCTGTGAACCGGTTGGGGACGTGATAGCCCGTTTCGGCGCCGATCAGCGAGAGGGCCTTTCGCAGTAGGACCGTGCCGGTCGTGCCGTCGACGTCGTAGTCGCCCCAGATCAGTATTTTCTCTTTTGCCGCGACGGCCTTGAGGATGCGTTCGACGGCCGCGTCGAGTCCCTTGAGGAGCCGCGGGTCGTGGAGATGCTCGATCGAAGGTTTGAGAAAGCGTTCGGCCGCTTCGGGGGTTGTCTTGCCGCGGGCGATCAGAAGCGCGGCGACGAGCGGCGCGACGCCGAGCTCGGCGGCGAGGGCGCGTACGGCGGCGTGATCATGTTTTTTGACGACCCAACGTTTTTGCATGCAAAACCGGACTGACGCGGCACGGCTCATCTCATCACGGGACTGATCATTCCAAGCCACAAGAGCACGAGCAGCACCGAGCCGAGGACGATACGATAGATGATGAATATGGCCGTCGAGTTTCTACGCAGAAATGCGAGCAGGAACCAGATCGAGAGATAGCCGACGACCGCCGATATGACGGTCGCGACGATGAGCGGCGTCAGGCTCTCGGCGGGCAATATCCGGAGAGCTTCGCGCAGCTCGAGCAGGCCGCTCGCGGTGATCGCCGGGATCGAGAGCAAAAAGGAAAAACGCGCCGCAGTCTCGCGCCGCTGCCCGGCAAGCAGTCCGCCCATAATGGTCGAGCCCGAGCGGCTCGCGCCGGGCATCAGGGCGAGGACCTGCGCAAGACCGACGACGAGCGCGTCGCCGACGCCGAGATGCCGGATGTCCTTTCGCTGCGAGCCGACGACCTCGGCGAGCGCGAGCAGCACCGCGATCGCGATGAGCATTACCGAGATGATCCAGAGATTTTTGGTCCCCTCGCCCTCGATGAATTCCTTGGCGAGGATGCCGACCGTGCCGATCGGGATCGAGCCGATAATGACGAGCCAGCCGAGCCACGCTTCTTCCGATAGCCAGATCGGCCGCACGCCGTCGGTACCCGAGAAGCGCATCTTCCGCTTGTGCGTCAGGTAATGCCAGTGGTCGCGTATAAAGGCCGACACGATCGACAGGATGTCGCCGGCAAAGTAGACAAAGACGGCGGCGAGCGTCCCGAGCTGAATGACGGCGATCGTCGCCGTTATCTGCTGCGGATCGCCGTTGTAGATATTGGTCCAGCGGCTCGCAAAGACGAGATGGGCGGTCGAGCTGACTGGGATGAATTCGGTCAGACCCTGGACGATCCCGAGGATGATGGCACTGATGAGATCCATTGAATGAGTGTGAGCTGCGCGGCCGTCGCGAGATGATAGAAATTGTCCCCTTAAATCCGAACGGCGTCAAAAACCGGCACTATCGCTACTCTCTGTAACGAGCCCGGCCGGCGATGCGGTCGTACATCCATGCCGGCATTATCTTGCCCGCGCGGACGATCGCCGCGAGCTGCCACGGGAAAGCGGCGAACTTTTTCCGCCGCTCGATCGCGCGCACAAAAAGTGGAACGGCATCCTCGAGCTCCATCAAAAAAGGCATCTTGCTGGCCCGGCCCGAGGTCAGCGGCGTGCGGATGAATCCCGGCTGCACGATCGTCACGTCGACGCCGCGAGCCTGCACGTCGAGGCGTACGCTCTCAAAGAACGCGGTCATCGCGGCCTTGCTCGCCGAGTAAGCCGCCGATCTCGGCAATCCTCGCACGCCGGCGAGGCTCGATATCGCGACGAGCTGCCCGCGGCCACGCTCGAGCATGCCCGGCAGCACGGCATGAACGGCATTGACGGCGCCCATCAGGTTGACGTCGACGACACGTCTGATCGCCTCGGGCTCGAGCGAACGCGTCGCCTCGTCGTTGCCGCCGATACCGGCATTGGCGATGAGCACGTCGACGCGGCCAAACCTCTCTACGGTCTGCCGGACCGCATCGCTCACCGCCGCCGCGTCGACGACGTCGAGCGGCAGCGAGAGGGCTTCACCGCCTGAGCTCTCGCACACCTGACGCAGGCGCTCGAGCTCGGCCTCACGGCGGGCGATAAGCCCCAGCTTCGCACCTCGCTTGGCGAGCGACGCGGCGAGAGCCTCGCCGATGCCGCTCGAGGCTCCGGTGATCAACACTACTTCTTTGCTCCAGTCGCGTCGCATCATGTTTCAGCAAAGGTCCGATACGTGCTCGCCGAGGACCTTTAACGCCGCGGCGAGAGCGTCCTGCTTGATCAGCAGATGATCCCGCGAAAAGGCTGATACCGGTACGATCGGGATGCCAGCGTCGGCAAGCGTCGCCGACACCGCGGCCATGAATCCGACCACATCGAACCCGAGCTCGATATCGAACGTCAGCATCCTGAAGCCGCTCTCGACCCGCGCTCCGCCGATCGCCGAACGCATCTTCGACAGATCGCCGTCGCTTAACAGCAGCGTGACCTCGTATCGATCGACGAGGATCATGAACGGCGCCTCGCCGCCGCCGGGACTGACGCTCGGGTCGCCGAGCAGCTTTGCAAAAGCCGCGCGATCGATCGAGACGAGCGCAAACGTCTCGGGCGCGACGACGACCTTTGCATCGCGGAGCAGCGAGCGTGCGTCAGGCCGAGGCATGGTGATGTCCGTCGAATTCGGCATTCAATTTGTTGACAGCGTTATTCAAGATCTCGAGCAGCGTATCGACCGTCTTCAGATGCGTGCGAAATGCGAGACACGCAAACCGCAGCGTGTACTTGCCGTCGAGCACCGTCGACGAGATAAAGGCGCGGCCGTCGGTGACGACCTCTTCGAGCAGGCGGCGGTTGAACTCGTCCGCGTCGCCGTGCTCGGGCCGGTAGCGATAGACGACGACCGAAAGCTCAGGCTCGAGCGGGCATTCAAAGCCGAGCTTTTGGACCTGGTCGTAAAAGTATCGAGCGAGCAGCAATTTTTCTTCGAGACAGGCCCGAAACGGGGCGAGACCGTGCAGCTTGAGCGGCAGCCAAAGCCGGAGGCCGCGGAAATGCTTTGTCAGCTCGGGCGACAGCTCGGCGGGCGAGGGTTCGTCAGTCGAAGAGCTTGCGTCCTGCATATAGTTCGCCGTGTAGTAATGCGATCGGCCGAGCTTGTCGGCGTCTCGCACGAGCACGACACCCGAGCCGTAAGGCAGAAAGAGTCCCTTGTGCGGATCGATGACAAGCGAATTAGAGAGCTCCATTCCGCGAAGCTTCTGCTTCCCGTCTTCCGTCAAAACAAAATAGCCGCCGTACGCCGCATCGACGTGAAACCAGAGGCCCTCGGCCCGCGCGATCTCGCCGATCTCGACAAGCGGATCGATCGCCCCGACATCGGTCGTGCCGGCCGATGCGATGACGAGAAACGGCCTGAGTCCTGCGGCGCGATCGGCGTCGATCTGCTCGGCGAGAGCCGACGGGACGATGCGATATTTTTCGTCAAGAGGCAGATGGCGGATCACGCATTCCGCGAGCCCGGCGATGCGTATCGCCTTGTCGATCGAATGATGTGCCTGCTCGGAGAGATAAATGACCGAACGCGGAATTTCAGTCGAGGTCACGCCCTGCGCGTCGCGGGCCGTGACGATGCCGATCAGATTCGCGATGCTCCCGCCCGACGTCAAATTGCCGCCGGCCGTCGCCGGATAACCGACGAGGTCGGCCATCCAGCGGATGAGCATGTTCTCCATCCGCACCGCGCCGGGGCTCGCATAAAAGACGCCGGCATATCGATTGAAAACGTCCGCGAGATAATCGCCCAGCGCCGAATAATAAATACCGCCGCCCGGGATGTAGCCGAGATGCCCGCCCGACGCCGGGTTGAGCCCGGGCGTGTCGACATTCTCGGCGATCAGGCCGAGCGCCTCGTCGATATCGATACCGTCCTCCGCGATCGGCGACGTCAGCAGGGCGGCACCTTTTTCGTCGCTTCGATTGTAGGCGTTGATCGAGTCAATACGGTCAAGGAATCGTTCCGCATAATCGACGACGGCGGAGCGGGCGGCGGCACGCGCATCGGGCGTCGGATCGAGCTTGCGGGCCTGGTTTTCGAGTGCGACGATCTGTTCTCTCATTTCGCTGTAACGGAGGTCGTAGGCACAGCAGTCGTTAAACCTCGACGACCGTCGTTACGATGACGGGTTTACTTTGGATCTTTTGCTGGACGTAGCGCTTGAGATGTATGCGCAGGTTCTCTTTGAAGACGGCCTTGTCGGCGATCTGTTCGCGTTTCATCTCTGAGATAGCCTCCGAGATCGCCTCGCGGGCCGACGCGGCAAAGCCGTTCGTCGGGTCGACGCCGGCCACGCCGTGAAACGTGATGTGCGGCTCGCCGGCGAGCTGGTGCGTCTTTTTGTCGATCGTTACGACGAGAGAGATGGCGCCGCCGTAAGCGAGCTTTTTGCGTTCGCGGACGACGTCGTATTCGACCTCGCCGAGCGATTCTTCGTCGATGAAGGTCTTGTGCAGCTCGTGCCGCTCGACGATGCGCGCGCCGAATTCGTCGAGCTCGAGCACGTCGCCGTTCTCGATCAGGATGATGTTCTGATCGTTATAGCCGGCAACGTGATTCTTGATGAATTCCTTTTGCCTGAAGAGCATCCTGTACTCGCCGTGGATGGGCACGACGAATTTTGGCCGCGCGGTCTCGACCATGATTTGAATGTCCTCCTGCGAGGCGTGGCCCGAGACGTGGACGAGGCGGCGCTTCTCTTCGATGATATTCGCGCCGCGTTTGTACAGATGGCCGATCAGGCGGCTGATGTGTCGCTCGTTGCCGGGAATGATGCGTGCCGAGAGGACGACGGTGTCGCCCTTTTCGACCTCGAGGCCTTTGTAGGTCGAGGTCGCCATGTTCCAGAGGGCGGCGCGGTTCTCGCCCTGCGAACCTGTGACGAGATAAACGATCTCGTCGTCGTCAAGAGCTCGCGACTCGCCGAGCTCGACAAGCGTGTCGTCGGGCACGCGGAGCAGGCCGAGGTCCGACGCGATCTCGACATTTTTCATCATCGAGCGGCCGAGCACACAGACCTTGCGGCCAAACTCGTGCGCGAGGTCAAAGATGATCTGGATGCGGTGCAGCGACGATGAGAACGTCGCCACGATCATACGTCCCTCTGTCTGCTCAAAGATCTCTTCAAATGCCGGGATGACCGCTCGCTCAGACGGCGTTCGGCCCGGAACGGTCGCATTCGTCGAGTCGCACAGCAGAGCGAGCACGCCGTCGTCGCCGATCCGCCGCAGCAGGTCGAGATCGTACGGTTTGCCGATGACCGGCGTGTCGTCGATCTTGTAATCTCCCGTGTGGATGAGCGTGCCGACCGGCGTGTGGATCGCGACCGAGAAGCACTCGACAAGCGAGTGCGATGCGTGGATGAACTCGAGCTTGAAGCTGCCGACCTCGACCACGTCACCGGCCGACACGCGGTGCATCAGCACGTCGTCGAGCATATTGTGCTCGTCAAGCCGTTTCTCGGTCAGGGCGAGCGTGAAGCGCGAGCCGTAAACCGGCAGGTTGAATTTGCGCAGAATGTACGGCAAAGCGCCGATGTGGTCCTCATGCCCGTGGGTCAGCACGAGCGCGGTGAGGTCGTCGCGATACTCCTCGAGAAAGTCGAAATTAGGTATCGAGATGTCGACACCGAACGGCGTTTCCTCCGGAAAGCCCATACCCGCGTCGATGACGATCATCTCGTCACCGTAGCGGATGCCCATGCAGTTCATTCCGAATTCGCCGATCCCGCCAAGCGGGATGATCTCGATCTTGTCCACTAAAAACCCCTTAATCCGCAATAATTATGAATCGACAGTATAGCACGCGCAGCCTCCGGGCGAGGTCACGGCCCGCCCGTTTGCGTTCAGCGGTCGAGCCGGCGAGCGAGCGCGACCCACTCGTCGGCGGTCAAACTCTCGGCCCGACGCCGCGGATCGATGCCGGCCGACCCGAGCGCCGCAGCCGCATCGGCGAAGCCTGCCTTGAGATTGTTTAGGATCGTCTTGCGCGGCTGACGAAAGGCCGCGCTTGCTACGCCGCGAAACGCGGAGGGAATGTCGGAGGCGGATGCTCGCGGGACAAGTCTGACCACCGAGCTCCATATTTTGGGCACCGGGCGAAAGGCTTGCGGCGGCACGTCAAAGAGCTTTTCGATCTCAAAATGCGCTTCTGCAATGACCGTCAAAAATCCCCGCTCGGCAGTGCCCGGACGGGCTGTGATCCGTTCGACGACCTCGCGCTGGAACATCAGCACGAGCGAGCCAAAAGCGTCGTGCTGCTCGGCGAGACGCTGCAGGATCGCGGTCGAAACGTAGTACGGCAAATTGGCGACGAGCTTGAGCTTTGCGCCCGAGGCGAGCGCGCGAAAGTCAAATTCGAGTGCGTCGCCCTCGACGACCCGAAACCTCTCCGACGCGCCGAATCGCTCGGCCAGCGCGGGCGCGAGTTCGCGGTCGAGTTCGATCGCCGTCACACCGGCGCCGCTCTCGACGAGCAGTTCGGTCAGGGCGCCGCGGCCCGGGCCGATCTCGACGATGCGGTCGCCGGCCGTTGGTTCGAGGGCGGCGACTATTTTGCGAATGAAGTTCGGATCGACCAAAAAATTCTGCCCGAGCGAACGCTTGGCCCGCGGGGGAAATTCGCGTTCGAGTTCGTCAGGGCGCTTTTGATCTGAAGCCATTGCAAGGACCTACGCCGGATAGGACGTGATCTCGAGGTCTCTGCCGAGCGGTGTGACCTCGAGATCCTTGAGCTGCAAAGCGTCGCTGAGGCATGCCGCGCCGCGGCCGCCGATCGCGACCGGCGCGTCCTCGCCGCCGATGATCAGCGGCGCGGTCAAAAAGGTGACCTTGTCGACGAGCCGCGCATCGCAGAAGGCTCCCGCGACCTGCGTTCCGCCCTCGACGAGCACGCTTTGGAGTTCCATTTCGCGAAGGCGCGCAAGGACGGCAGAGATGTCGCGCGGGTCGGTCTCAACGACCTTGACGCCTCGCGATCCGAGCTGCTCGCGCTTTTCACTGTCGGTCGAATCCGAGATCACAACCGTCGGGACCTCGTTCGCGGTCCTGACGAGCGTCGAGTCGAGCGGCAGACGCAGGCGGCCGTCCAGAACTACGCGGACGAGCGGCCGCCGTCGCGCGAGACCGCTGCGGTCGGTCAGCGAAGGGTCGTCGACAAATGCGGTCGTGCCGCCGATGAGGATAGCGTCGTGCTCGTGCCGCAGGCGTTGGACACGCTCGACGGCCTCCGGGCCCGAAAGTCTCGTCGATACGCTCTTGCCCAGCGAAATGCGGCCGTCGAGCGACGCGGCGAGCTTGAGATGAACGAAAGGCCGGCGGTTGCGGTGCCAGCAGATGAACTTTTCGTTCTGCCGCGCGGCCCTCTCGGCGAGCAGCCCGGTGACGACCTCGATGCCCGCAGCCCGCAGACGCGCGAAGCCCTGGCCTGAAACGAGCGGATTCGGATCTTCGATCGTGGCGACGACACGCGTGATGCCGGCGTCGATGAGCGCTTCGGTACAGGGCGGCGTGCGGTTGTGATGATCGTGCGGTTCGAGCGAGACGTACGCGGTGCCGCCGCGGGCGCGTTCGCCTGCCTGCTCGAGCGCGATCACCTCGGCGTGCTTTACGCGGTCAAAAAAGTATGAGCCTTCGCCGATGATATTTCCATCACGATCGACAACGACGCAGCCGACGAGCGGGTTTGGCGAGACCTGGCCGACCCCGGCCTCGGCAAGATCGAGTGCCCGGCTGAGGAACCGAAGATCGTTGTCGCGCGTGGTCATCTATGTGAAAAGACCGTTAACGTACGCCTCAGGATCAAAGACCATCAGGTCGTCGACCTGCTCACCGACGCCGACGTAGCGGATCGGCAGGTCGAGTTCTTTTGCGATCGCGACGGCGATGCCGCCCTTTGCGGTGCCGTCGAGCTTGGTCAGTACGACGCCCGTGACGTTCGCCGTCTTCATGAACTGCCGGGCCTGCTCGAGGCCGTTCTGCCCGGTCACGGCGTCGATGACGAGGAGCGTCTCGTGCGGAGCTCCGGGCACTTCGCGGCCCGCGACGCGCTTCATCTTTTCGAGCTCGGCCATAAGATTCGCTTTGTTGTGAAGCCGGCCGGCCGTATCGACGATCAGCACGTCGGCGCCGCGCGACTTGGCGGCCTGCAGCGAATCGAACAAGACGGCCGCGGGATCGGTTCCCTGCTTTTGCTGAATGATCTGAACGCCGGCGCGGCCGGCCCAGATCTCGAGCTGATCGCTCGCCGCTGCGCGAAACGTGTCGGCGGCACAGATGAGCACGTCGTTGCCCTCGTTCTTGATCCGCTGCGAGAGCTTGCCGATCGTCGTCGTCTTGCCGACGCCGTTGACGCCCACGACCATCAGCACGTACGGCCTGATCGACGCGTCGACGCTGCGCTCGTCGGCTACGCCGCGTCTCTCTGCGTTATGCAGTATCTCGAGCAGCTCGCGCTTGATCGCGCTCTTGAGAGCGTCGAGGTCTTTGATCTCCTGTCGCGAGACGCCCTTTCTGACCGAGTCGAGTATCTGCATCGTCGTCGAGACGCCGATATCGGTCGCGATGAGCATCTCTTCGAGCTCGTCCAGAAAGGCCTCGTCGATCTGCTTGCGGCTCTCGAATATTGTGTCGAGGCGCGTATTGATCGAATCGCGGGTCTTCTCGATTGCGTTGTTGAACCGCACGCTGAGCTCGCGCTCGGCGGCAGCCTCCTGCGCCTTCAGTTCCTCGATCGACTTGTCGAGACCGAGTACCGAGGTCGAGAATTTGTCTTCCTTTTTCCTGCGCCAAAATGCCATAGAGTGAGATCCCGCGTCCTTGTTAAATCACCGATTATAGAAAAACGCCGCACGCTAAACAAAAAGCATGCGGCGGGCCGGAGCGTAAGCTTGTCGGCGATACTCGGCGAGGTCTGTCGACCTTGCCGTAAAGCGAGGTCTATGCCCGAAGGGTGACCTCGTCGATCGAGAGAACTGATGCGTCGTCGGCCGACGAAGCGAGATCGGGAGTTTCGTAGCCGACCGTCATCGCGCGCTGGCGGACGATGCCGTTGGCCACCTCGCCGTGGCGGCAGGCCTCGATCAAGGCATCGACGACGACGCCGTCGTATCGCGTGCCGACAAACTCTGAGATGCGGCTCAGCGCCTCCTCGAGCGGCAGTGCCTTTGAATACGGCCGGTCTATCGTCATCGCGTCAAAGGTGTCGGCGACCGAGACGATCCTCGCCTGCAGAGGGATCTCGTCGCCCTTCAGTCCCTGCGGGTAGCCCATGCCGTTGACCATCTCGTGGTGCATGTACATTCCGGGCAGGTAATCCCTCATCGCGGGTATCTGCGACATGATCTTGTAGCCGCGCTGCGGGTGCGTCTTCATTATCTCAAACTCTTCGGGCGTGAGAGCCGCAGGCTTTTTCAGAATGGCGTCGTCGATGGCGATCTTGCCGACGTCGTGCAGCAGCGCGCTCATCTTGAGCTTGTCGAGCTCGTCCTCGTCGAGACCCAATCGGCGGCCGATCGCGACCGCGATGCGGGATACGCGCTCCGAGTGGCCGCGTGTGTATTTGTCCTTGCCGTCGATCGCCGCGGCGAGGGCCTTGACCGTGCCGACAAAGAGCTCTCTATTCTCGCTGGCTGCCCGCTCGAGGTTTGCGATCTGCTCCTGGATCTTGTCGGTCATAAAGTTGAACGTCCGGCCCAGTGTACCGATCTCGGTAATGTTGTTTGCGTCGACGCGCGAAGAAAAGTCACCTTCGGCGATCCGTTCGGCGGCATGCACGAGACGCAGGACGGGCAGCGAAAGGAATCTGGCTCCGAGAAAGCCGGCCATCAGCGCAAAGCATGCGAAGGCAAGGCTTATCAGCCACGTCTGCATCCTCATCTCGGCGACCGACGCGAGAGCGTTCCGCTCGTCCTGCATGGTAAATACGCCGAGCGACGTGTCCTTGCCGAAGCTGACCGTCGAGTAGGCTCCGATCATATTGTGACTGCGTCCCTCAAGATTGACCGTAAAAGGGACGAGTGCGGACTGGACCTGCCGGCTCGACTGCTGCCACTCCTCGACGATCTTGAGGTCGGTCAGCGATCGCCGTTCGGCGGCGACGTTCGGATCGGGGTGAAAGATCGCGCGTCCGTTCTCGTCAAGGACGAAAATGATGGGCAGGCCCGAGTTCCAAAGATCTGCCTCGCTCGTCGGGGGCAGGCCGACGATGCTGCGACCAAAATCCTTTAGCGAAACGACCATGATCACCACCGCCGTGACGGTCTCGTGGTCGCGCACCGGCGACGAGAATGTCATCGCGGTCTCGCCGGTCGTCCCGACGCTGCGGGGCGAGCCGACCTGCAGCCGCTGCGAGCCGATCGTTGAGAGCACATCGTCCGACATCTGCTCGATCTCGGCGAGCTGTATGGCGTCTGACCGCCGCACGACGAGCGACGGGGCCTGCATCGGCTTGATGGCGACCGCGAGCACCCCGGGATTTTCTTTGAGTGTGAGGCTGAGCTTCTGCTCGGTGCTTCCGCTGTTGATGACGCCGAGGTCGCTCAATTCGAGCGCCATCGAGATGCTCGTCACAAGGTCGCCGTAGCTCTTGCCGAACATCTCGATCTGGCGAGCCTTTTCCTGAACGAGCTGCACCTGATAGCGATTCTCGACCGATCGCAGTTCTTTGGCGCTCTTGTCTGACAGCATCCAGCCCGTAAGGACCAGCGGGACGAGCCCGACCGCGAGGAGGGTGAGTACAACAAAATAGACAAGACTGACTTTGTGTCGCTTTGCGGGCATTTGATCGGGGCGGCGAACTGAGAAGAGAGGAAACGAAGAGAGGCGGCGAATGTGAACGCCGCAACAATTGTATTACAGCGGTCGCCGGTCGGGCAACAGGTTTTATCCGTCCCCAAGTCCACAGCCGAAGCCCTCCGGCGCGATGGATAACGACCGGCGAATCAGAGATAATCGTTCTCGCCCATGACCCCGGAACGCTGGCAAAAGATCGAGTCGATCTTCCAGACGGCCATCGAGATGCCGCCGTCGCAGCGAGCGCGTTTTGTCGGCGAATCGTGCGGCGGCGACGCCGATCTCGAGCTGGCGGTCAACAAGCTGCTCCGCGACCTTGACGCGGCCGAGGATTTTATCGAGTCGCCGATCTGGACCGACAGCTCGCTCCTCAACACCTCTGCCAAGCGCCTGATCTCAAACTCGCTGGACGACGCCGACAAGGCCGCTGCCTCGGAGTACGCCGGCCGGCAGATCGGCCCGTACCGTCTCGAGAGAGAGCTCGGCCGCGGCGGGATGGGCGCCGTTTATCTCGCCGAGCGGACCGACGGCGAATTCAGGCAGCGCGTCGCCGTAAAGCTCATCAAGCGCGGGATGGACTCTGACTACATCATCCGGCGCTTTCGCCACGAGCGGCAGATCCTCGCGTCGTTTGAACATCCGTTCATCGCGAGGCTGCTTGACGGCGGCACGACCTCCGACGGCGTGCCGTACTTCGTCATGGAGTATATCGAGGGCGACACGCTCTACAACTTTTGCGACGGCCGCCGCCTGTCGCTGCGCGAACGGCTCAAGCTGTTTCAGAAGATCTGTTCCGCGATCGAGTACGCGCACGAGCGGCAGATCGTGCACCGCGACATCAAGCCGAGCAACATTTTGATCAACGGCTCGTCGACGCCGAAGCTTTTGGATTTCGGCATCGCAAAGATCCTCG
Organism: Pyrinomonadaceae bacterium; assembly: GCA_046313635.1. Taxonomy (GTDB): domain Bacteria; phylum Acidobacteriota; class Blastocatellia; order Pyrinomonadales; family Pyrinomonadaceae; genus OLB17. The sequence goes on from JBKBYA010000010.1 coordinate 85,436, forward strand.
ACCCCGACCTCATACACGAATCGCTGAATCCGACCGCCTCGATGCTGCGGATGATGACGCCCGACTACGCGAGCCCTGAGCAGGTCCGCGGCGAAGAGGTCACGCCGCTGAGCGACATCTACTCGCTCGGCATCCTGCTCTACGAGCTGCTGTCCGGCCACCGGCCTTACAATTTCTCGGGCCGGGCCCTGCACGAGATCTCGCGTGTCGTCTGCGAAGTGATGCCGCTGCCGCCGAGCTCGGTCATTCGCCGCGACGCCGATCTGCTGCCAAAGTATCCGGCCGCCAAACTGAACTTTCTCGACGCGCGGGGCGCGACCGAGGCCGAGATCGAGCGAACGCTCCGCAGCGGTCTCGACGACATCGTGATGAAGGCCGTAGCAAAGGACCCGGCCGAGCGCTACGGTTCGGCAAAGGACCTTTCGCAGGACATCAGCCGATTTCTAAAGGGCGAAAAGGTCGCCGCTCCTCGCTACTCGGTGCGGGTGCGAACCGAGCCCGATCTGTTTCCTCAGCTTCCCGAGAACAGCAAGGCCATCGCCGTGCTGCCCTTCAAATTCATCAATCTCGGCGACGCGGACGACAGCGAACACAAGTTCCTCGGTCTCGGCCTCGCTGACGCGCTGATCACGCGGCTCAGCAAGGTGCGGCGATTTGTCGTCAGGCCGACGAGGTCGATCCTCCCGTACGGCGACGGTCCGGTCGATCCGATCGCGGCGGGACGCGAGCTGGGCGTCGATTACATACTTGACGGCAGCATCAAGCTGGCCGGCCGCCGACTCCGCACGTCGATCCAGCTGCTGAGCGTGCACGATAACGCCGCCGTCTGGGCGACATCGGTGGACGAAACGATCTCCGACGTGCTGACGCTCGAGGAGACCGTCGCCAACAAGGTCGTCGAGGTCCTGCTGCCGCAGCTCACGGGCAGCGAGCTGATCGAATTTTCAAAACGCGGCACAAACGTACCGGAGGCCTTTGAGCATTACCTGCGCGGGCGGTACCACTTCAACACGTTCACCGAGGACGGCTTGGCGAACGCCTTTGTCAGCTTTCACAGCGCCATCGCCGCCGATCCCAACTACGCATTGGCGTATGCCGGCATCGCCGATTACTACAACTGGCTCGGCATCATCGGCGTGCTGCCGCCGCAGGAGTGCTTTCAGCCGGCGATCGAAGCGGCGACGCGGGCCGTCGAGATCGACGACACTCTCTCGGAGGCGCACGCGAGCCTCGGCTTTTCTCTGCACGCAGGCAATTACGATTGGTCGCGGGCCGAGCATCATCTGCGGCGCGCTCTCGAGCTCAACCCGACAAATGCCAACGCCTACGTTTGGTACTCGATCGTGCTCTTTACCGAGGGCAGATTTGACGAAGGCCACTCGTTCGCTCTGCGCGGCGTCGAGCTCGATCCGCTGACGCCCTTTAACCACCACAACGTCGCGTGGGGATTTTACTTTGCCCGGCGTTACGACGACGCGGAGGTCCGATACCGGCAGGTGACGGTCGACTTTCCGACCTACAATCTCGGTTATTACGGTCTCAGCAAGGTTCACCGCATCCAGGGCAAGGCGGCCTACGCGCTGGCCGAGAACGCGACCGCGAACGAGCTGACCGGCAAGAGCATTTTTACGCAGCTCTCGCATGTCGAGTGTCTCGCCGCCGCCGGACGCACGGACGAAGCGCGCGAGGCTCTCGCAGGGCTGGAGCGCCTCGCCGAGGAGAGGTATGTTTCGCCGTATCAGCTCGCGCTCGCCTACTGCTACTTGAAGGATCGCGACAAGGCACTCGAATGTCTCGAGCGCGCCCGCGAGCTCCATGAGCCGTGGCTCAACTGGATGGGCGTCGAGCCGGCCTTCGACATACTCAGATCGAGCGAGCGATTCGATCGGCTGCTCGAGTCGGTCGGCTACAGACTCTTTTTCAGTAATTTCGCGGTCGGCAGCGCCGATCTCAGAACGGTCGCGATCGATCGGCCCGACGCCGCGGGCTCGGGCCGGATACACGACGTAACGACCCTCGTGATCGACGAGGCGCACCAGACCGACGACGGCGCACGCAGTAAGAGCCCTGCCGTGTGGGCCCCGCGGAAGTATCTCGCGGCGGCCGCAGCCGCTCTGCTGCTTGTCGCGCTCACCGTCGCGCTGATCCATTACTATCACCCCTTCGGCGACGGAGCGCCCACGAGTCAGTCTCCGGTCTTTGAGAGTCCGACATTGGTCGTTCTGCCCTTCGCGGCGTCGGGCGGCGATCGGGGGCCGATCGGCGTGGGACTCGCCGACGCGCTGTCAAACAAGCTCGGGGGCGTCAAGAGCATCAACGTCATCTCCGCGAGCACCGGTCGCGCGCTCGCCGAGTCGTCCGACCCGCGGGCTGCGTTACAGGAGCTCGGCATCCCATTCGTCATTCGCGGACGTGTCGAAGGCACGGGCGAGAAGATTTCGGTCGCGGCCGAACTTGTGAATACGGCCGCGGGCGGTACGGTTTGGTCGCAGCAATTCTCGACGCGGGACCAGGACCTTTTTGAGATACAGACGGCCATCGCCGAGGCTGTGCTGAGATCGCTCAGGGTCTCGCCGCTGCCGATGGAGCGACAGCAGTTGGCCAGGCGCTACTCCGACAACCCCGAGGCCTACCAGTCGTATCTGATCGGCCGCTCTCTGATGGCCGACCGTTCGCGCAACAATCTTAAGAGCGCGATCGACGCATTTCAGCGCTCGCTTGACGCCGATCCGGACTTTGCCCTGTCGCACGTCGGTCTGGCGGACGCCAACATCCTGCTCAATACCTACGACGTATTTGCGGCCGCCGAGGTTTACGACCGTGCACGGGAGGCGGCAAATGCGGCGCTGAAGATCGACGACGACCTTGCCGAGGCACACGCGTCGCTTGGGTACATCAAGTTCTTTCACGACCGCGACCGGGCCGGCGCCGAGTTGGAGTTTCGCCGTGCGATCCAGCTCAACCCGTCGTATCCGCAGGCGCATCACTGGTTCGCGCTCGCGCTCTCGTATATGAGGCGCCCGGTCGAGGCGGCGAGCGAGGCAGAGATCGCGCAGCGGCTCGACCCGCTGTCGCCGGCGATCAAATCGGCGACCGGCATCGTCCACTATATGAACGGCCGCTACGCGGAGGCGATCGCCGAATGCGAACGCGCTCTCGCCCTGTCGCCTAATTTCGTCCCGGCGATCAAGGTCGAGCGCTGGGCGTACGACGCGCTCGGCGACAAGCAGCACGCGCTCGAGGCCTTTCACCGCGAGATCAAGGCGGCCGGCGGCAGTCTCGACGATCCGGGCTGGAAGGTGATCGAGCTGCAGGTCAACGCACCGGCCGATCGCGCGGCCGCGCGAGCGGCCATCGATAAGGTCGCGAACGACCCGTCGATCCGCGCCCACGAGCGCGGATTTGCGTTTGAGATCGCTCTCGCGTACAACGCCATCGGCGAGACCGCCCTCGCGCTCGACCACCTTGAGCGGGCCGAGGCGACACACGCGCACAGCTTCAATTTGATCGACGTCGAGCCTCGCCTCGCGAATCTGAGAGGCGAGCCGCGCTTTCAGCGATTGCTGACGCTGCTTCACCAGCCGCTCGCGGTCCCCGACGGCAAACGCGGTTGACCCCTTCTGACACCGGTGTCAGAATATTCGCTCACGTCTCACGCTTCTGAATTTGCCCGAATGGACGCGATCGAGGGGACTTTTGAAGGTTCTATGACGGGCCGAGTCATCGGCCCGTATCGCCTTGCCGAAGAATTAGGCCGAGGCGGAATGGGCGTCGTTTACAAGGGCGTGAGGGTCGACGGCGAGTTTGAACAGACCGTTGCCGTCAAGCTCATCAAGCGGGGGATGGACACCGACACCATTCTCAAGCGCTTTCGCCGCGAGCGGCAGATCACCGCGGCACTCAACCACCCGAATATCGCGTACTTCTACGGCGGCGGCTCGACCGACGACGGACTGCCGTACTTCATCATGGAGTACATCAGCGGGCGGCCGCTGTACGACTACTGCGACGAAAAGCGTCTAACGGTCAGAGAGCGGCTGCAGCTGTTTCGGCAGATCTGCTACGCGGTCGCTGCCGCCCACGAGCTGCGCGTCATCCACCGTGATCTCAAGCCGTCGAACATCCTCGTCAAGGACGACGGCAAGCCGAAGCTGCTCGACTTCGGGATAGCGAAGGTGCTCGACCCCGGTCTGGTCACGACCGATGTCGACCCGACGGCCACGCAGATGCGCGTGATGACGCCCGAGTACGCATCGCCCGAGCAGATCAACGGCGAAGAGGTCGATACGGCCTCCGACATCTACTCGCTCGGCGTCATTCTCTACGAGCTGCTTACCGGTCACCGCCCGTACACGCTCAAGCGCCGCTCGGCCGACGATGCGGCACGCGTCATCCGCGAAGAGTTCCCGACCAATCCGAGCGGCAGTCTGACCCGCGAAGACAGCCTGCTCCCGAGCAGCGGCGGCACCGGCAGCATCGATGCGGTGCTCGAAGCGCGAAAGACATCGCTCGAGGGACTGCGCCGCGAGCTCGCGGGCGACCTCGACCGGATAGTCCTAAAGGCGCTCAGGAAAAAGCCCGGCGAACGCTACGCCACGGCCGTCGCGCTGGCCGATGATATCGGGAATTTTTTATCGGGCCAGCCGGTCGACGCCGAGTTCTTTGTCCCGCCCCCGCCGTCGCGAGGCAGATCGTCGGACGTGCTGTCGATAGCGATACTGCCGCTCAAGATCCTCGACAGCCGCCCCGGCGATACCGGTGACGAGTTCCTCGGCATCGGATTGGCCGACGCGCTGATCACGAGGCTCAGCGGCGTGCAGCGGCTGGTCGTGCGGCCGACGAGCTCCATCCTGCCTTTCGTCGGTGTCCCCGCGGACGAGGCCGGGCGGCGGCTGGACGTAGATTATGCGCTCGACGGCAGCGTCCGGATCATCGAGGGCCGGATAAGGGTCTCGGTCCAGCTATTGAAGGTGGACGAGAATTCAACGCTCTGGGCGCGGGCCTTCGACGAGAACACGACCGACGTCCTCGAACTCGAGGACGACCTCGCCGCGCAGGTCGCGACGGCCTTGATCCCGCAGCTCAGCGGCGAGGAGCGCCGGCGGCTCGACCGCCGCGGGACCAACAAGCCCGCCGCCTACGAGGCGTACCTGCGAGGCCGGTATTTTTGGAGCAAGTTCACGGCGCACGATCTGCTCAAGGCGGTCGCGGCATTTGAGCAGGCGGTCGAGATCGACCCTGACTATCCGCAGCCGTATATCGGCCTTGCCGACTACTGGGTCTGGTCGGCGATCTTTGGCGAGGTGCCCTCCAAGGAGGGTTTTGCCAAGGCCATCAAGGCGGCGTCGCGGGCGCTCGAGATCGACGACTCGCTCGGCGAAGCGTACGCGGTCCTGGCCTTTTCGATCTTTCTCAGCAAATGGGACTGGCAGGAGGCAGAACGCCTGGTCGAGCGCGCCATCGAGCTAAATCCAAACAGCGCTTTTGCGCACGAATGCAGATCGAATTTCCTCACCGCTCAAGGCCGCTTCGAGGAGGGCATCGCCGAGATCATTCTCGCCGAAGAGCTCGACCCGCAGTCACCGCGCGCAAAGGTGATGACCGGCTGGACGCTCTACCAGGCGCGCCGTTAAAGCGAAGCGCTTGAAAAGTACACGGCCGCCAATGCGATGCAGCGCGACTTTCCGCAGGGTCTGCTTCACCTTGGTAATGCGCTGTCGGCCGCGGGCGATCACGAGCAGGCGGTCGCAATGCTCCGCAGGGCCGCCGAATTGTGGGGACAGTCCGGCCTGCCGCGGCATCTGCTCGCGCACGCACGCGCCGCGCAGGGCGACCAGGCCTCCGTCCGGCGGATACTCGACAAGATGCTCGAGACCGCAAAGACCAAACACGTCAAGCCGTACTTCATCGCGATGACCTATCTCGCGGCCGGCGAGTACGACGAGGCTTTCAAATGGTTTGAGCGGGCCGTCGACGACGGTAACGAGTGGATGATCTGGTTTGGCGTCGAGCCCAAGCTCGACCCGATCCGCAGCGATCCGAGGTACGTCGAAATTCTCCGGCGGACGAACAACCCGCTGGCCGACGCCGCATCGCCGCGTCCCGACACGGGCGAACGCGAGCGTTCGATCGCCGTACTTCCCTTTCGCGTGCTCAATACCGCTGACAGCTCCGACACGGCCGAGGAATATTTGAGCCTCGGCCTGGCAGACGCCGTCACGATGCGCCTCTCGAACGTGCGGCGCTTCGTCGTCCGGCCGACGAGCTCGGTCGCGGCATTCGCCAACGAGTCGGCCGACCCTTTCGAGGCCGGGCGCAAGCTCGGCGTCGAATACGTTTTGGACGGCCTGATACGTCGCTTCCGCGGCCGCATTCGCGTGACCGCGCAGCTGCTGAACGTGACCGAGAACGCAACCGTTTGGTCGGCCAGCTTCGCCGACTCGTTCAGGGACGTCCTCGAGCTCGAAGACTCTATCTCCGAGCAGGTCGCCCTGCAGCTGATACCTAAACTGTCGGGCGACGAGCAAAGGCGCCTTACGAGGCGGTGTACGAGGGAGCCTCGCGCCTACGAGGCGTACCTGCAGGGCCGCTACTTTTGGAATCAGTTTATGCCCGAGTCGTTCGAAAAGGCGCGGGAGGCGTTTGAACGGGCGATCGCAGCCGACCCGACCTATGCGATGCCCTACGTGGGCCTGGCCGACTATTACACCTGGGCCTGCATTTACGGAATGGTCTCGCCAAAGGTGGGATTTCCGCGCGTGCTCGAGTTTGCCTCGAAGGCTCTCGAGCTCGATCCGGCGCTCGCCGAGGCGTACGCGGCGCTCGGTCTCTATCATTCGAACAATCAGGATTGGGAGAAGGCCGAAGAGCTCTATCGCCGCTCGCTCGAGCTGAACCCGAATTACGGCCTCGCTCACGAATGGCTCTCAGCCGTGCTCGTCGGGACCGGCCGCTTCAGAGAGGGCACGCGCGAGATACTGCTGGCCGAGCGGCTCGACCCGCTCGGGCTGCGGCCGCGCGTTCTCACCTCTTGGACGATCTACCAGACCCGCGACTTTAAGACCGCGCTCGAAAAGGCCCGCGAGATCGAGAGCCGAGATCCCGACTTTTTACAGACTCACCTTCAATTGGCAAATACGCTGCTCGAGACGGGCGAGAAGGAGGAGGCGCTCGATCACGCGCGCAAGGCCGTCGAGGCGGGCCCTGAGTCGCCGCTTCCGTTCTACGTGCTCTGCTGCGCTCTGGCCGCCAACGGGCGTGAGGACGAGGCCCTCGACGTGCTCCGCCGCTGGGAGGACCGCGCGGCCTCCGACTACGTCCCGCCATACTTCCTGGCCGTGGCGAGTGTCGCTGCCGGCCGCGTCGACGAGGCGTTTGAATATCTCGGCCGCGCGATCGACGAGCGTTCGGCGTGGGTCCTGTGGCTTATGACCGAACCCAAACTCGACCCGATCCGTTCTGACACGCGATTTGACCGGCTCGCCGAGCGATGCGGCCTCGCTGCCGCTTTCATCCGCGAATAGACCGCGGCCCCGCAGCGGAGCAGGGCCGCTCAATGCCCGCGGTCACGGGCCCGCGTCCGTCCAGAGAACGACGATCGACTCGAGCTCGAGGGCGGTCGTGTTCTCGAGCCGCAGCTTCCATCTGCCGCTGCCGACATCCCTATCGACATAGATCGAACGAAACCAGACGCCCGCTTCGCGGCTGCCGGCGAGGTTTTTGCCGACGGCGGCGCCTCGGTCGTCGAAGAGCGTCGCCGAGATGCCGGCCGAGGCCATGAACGTGACGCCGACATTTCGCGCCGCCGAGACAGGCAGCTCGACCTCGACCGTGCCGCGGGCGGGCAGTTTGACCAGCTTTGCAAACGGAGGCTCCTCGGCAGGCGCGTGGCCCGCGTCCGCCGCGCCGTGCCCGCCGGCGAGACCTTCCATCGCGAGAGAGGCGAAGCCGCTCGGTGGAGCCGCCGGTACCTGTGTCGCGGGGTTGTGATCTCCGCGCGGGCCGACGGCGAGACGCGGCTTGACAAAGGCGGAGAAGTCGGCCGTTCCGGTCAGCTCGGTATGAAGATTTTTTGAACGAGCGTTGTCCTCGATCTCCCAGACCGCCGACGGCACCGGCACGACGCCGTCGTTCCAGACGATGGTCTTGCACATCGTCGGCAAAGGGTCGCCGGCGAGTACCGAGAACTTCACGCCCTTCCGAGCTCGGTGGACGCGGTTAAAGTTCTCGAGATACTCGGGTCTGAGCTGTCTTATCGCCTCCACCTGCTTGCCAACGATGCCGAAGGCGATGTCCATCACGTCGGCGCACGGGCTGCCCATATTTGGCGTGCCGAGCATCACGAGATGCGAGACCTGCGGCCTCATATCCGCCTCGTTAGGCGGCATTATCTGGCTGATGTAGTAACGCGAGATCAATCCGCCCATCGAATGCGCGACGAGGTCGACGTGCCATGCGTTGCGATCCTCTTGAGCGTATCGAATGTACTTTTCGAGCTCGCGGGCGTTCTCGGCGATCGACTTGGTCTGATCGCTCGACATAAATTCCTTGCCCGTATCCATCACACCCTTTTCGGGCCGTTCGCCGACGGGGAACGCCTTCCAGTCGTAGGAGTGCGAGGTCGTGAGGATGTTCTGCCACGACTCCCACGCGCGCCAGCTGCTCCAGAGGCCGTGAACGAGAACGAGCGGCTTTGGCGCGATCTTGAGATTTTTGGTCAACTCGTCGGCCTTTTTGTTGTTTTCCCAGACCTCCGACTTGATCCGCTGGACGAGACGCGGCCGCCCGTCGTCAAACCAGGCGTAGCCCGACGAGTCCCAGAGGATCTCGACCTCGCGCTCCTCGCCCGGGTCGAGACGGACGTTGACGGTCTGGTCTTTGAGCGGCATATCCGGTTTGGCGCCGTCCCACTTGTCACCCTTGTAGGTTTCCTTGAACATCACCTCGGCGAACTTTTGCTCGCCCGAGTAATTGGCGACCTTTGCCTTGATCTTTACCCAGTTGCCGTCGATCGTCCCGGTCTGTTCGGAGATCTCCTGCCAGTCATCCCAGCGGGGGAATTTCATGTGCTCGAACTTCAGGTCCTCGATTCGCAGCGGGCCGCCGCACCGCCTTAGACTCCATGTGATCGTCTCGGTCACGCCGAGATTGCTGACAGAGTACGTGCCCGACAGCCGGTCGGGATCGGCGGGGTCGATCCGATGCGTGCCGTCCGACGTGAGCGAATTTCCCTGCACGGTGGTCTCGGTCGGCGGCATGGTCAGCGTCTTTCCCTCTTTGGCCGTGCACTGGCCGCTGAATGTCGACGTTTGTTTACCGGTCGTCTGTCCCTTGATCTCGGGCAGGCCGACGCTGACCGAGTACGTCCCGTCCGTGTTGACGCCGACCGAGACCGCGGCATCGACATCGCCGGACGCGGTCGTCTTGGTCTCTGAGGTGAACGTGCCGCTCATCTGGCGCCAGGTCTTGCCGCGGTCGCACGAGTTTTTCTCGACCGCCTTAGTCGTCTCGGCGGACGAGAAGTTGTGCGTCACGCTTCCCTTTCCGATGCTCGATCCGTTCATCTCGGGCGACTCGAGGACACGCACCTGGGCTTTGTATTCATACTTCATCTCCCAGTTTCGAGTGTCCTCGCCGCGCGCCGAGACACGCTGGACGGTCTTGCTGTCGGTCATCGACTGCGTGCGCGTGTACGTGATCGTGCCGGTCCATGCTCCGGAGCACTTTGCGGCGGCCGTCTTTGTGTTGGCTGTCGCGACGGTGCCGCCCGGCCGGCGCTGCGCCGCGATCTGCAGCACGGGCGCCGACACGGCGAAGGCCAGGACAATTGCGATCAGTCGTGTTGTCAGGATTCGTGAATTCATCGTTTCGCTCCGTCTGTCGGTGTCGAATGAATATCGCGGTCGGGTCGCGGCTTGCGAGAGGCGGGCAGCCTAGGCCTTTATCGCCTCGACGATGCCGATCGGGCCGGCGGTCGGGATGATCCGCGACACGCGAAAGCCCGAATTCTCCAGCAGCCGCCTGAACTGCGACTCGGTGCGCTCGATGCCGCCCGGGACCAGAAGCATCTCGAGGTCGAGCAGCTTGGCAAAGTGCGGCACGTTGCCCTCGGGTATAACGGCGTCGAGGATCAGCAGCCGCGCGTTCGCCGGCATATGTTTGCGGATGTTGCAGAGTATGATGCGGTCGCGCTCGTCGTACCAGTCGTGAATGATGTGCTTGAGCAGATAGACGTCGGCGACGACCGGCACATCCTGCACAAAATCGCCCGAGACGATCGACACGCGATCGGCCACGCCGTGCGATTCGAGCAGTTCGTGGGCTCCGGCGAGCACCGACGGGAGGTCGAAGAGGATGCCTCTGGCCCCGGGATTCGCCTCGAGGACCGCGGCCAGCAGATGGCCGTATCCGCCCGCGATGTCCGCGATGACCCCGGCGCCGGCAAAGTCGTAAGCGTCAAGGATGGGACCGATCGTCTGGCTCGAGTACGACGTCATCGCCCGGTTAAAGATGGCGCCGAGCTCCTTGTTAGTTTCAAAAAGATACTGGAAGACAGGCTCGCCGTGGACGAGGTCCCACGCCGGCTCGCCGGTCCTGACGCTGTGCATCAGATGACCGTACACGCGCCAATGCGGCTCCTCGTTGAGCCATATTACGCCGTCGCGCATCGAGCGCGGATGATCTGAGCGGAGCATCTCGCTCACGGGCGAGTTGGCAAATCGGCGACCCTCTGTCTCGACAAACGCGCCGACGCTCGCCAACGCCCTTAGGACGCGATACAGCGAGAGCTCGTGCGTGCTCGTCGCGACCGAGAGATACTCGACCGACTGCGGACCGTCGGCCAAGAGGTCGGCGATGCCGAGCTTTGCGGCAACGTAAAGGGCCTGCGAGACGAAGGCTCCCCCGGCCATCTGCAGAAGCGCCGCGTCAGGCGTGGAGGCCGTGGGCTGCTCGCCCGCGGTCTGTGCGGCGGCGAGTGGTCTATTCGATGTCATTTCTGTTTCTCCTGTGTGAGTTTGAGGAACGAATGTCCGGTCACATTCAAACGCGGACTTGGGGCAGGTTTCGGATCAACGAAGGTTGGCGGGCGGCAGCCTCTGCGTGAACGAGTGAAATGAAACACTCTCGAGGTTCAAGGGCTGCCGCGGCCCGCCGTTATGCGGTGATCGAGTTGAGATCAACGCTTTGCCGAGGCGTCGACGACGGACTGTGCGGCCGCCTCGACGACCTGGCTGATTATGTCGTCGCCGTCTGATTTGGCCTTGGCTGTGAACTGCCGTGTCAGGACGGTCTGGCCGCCGGGCTGCTGGAGCCTGACCTCGAGCGTGATCTGGTCCTTATTCTTGACGTTTGCCGAGACCGACGCGGCGCTCACGATGGTCTGCGTAGCGACCTGGCCGGCGATGTTGCCCGCGGTGCTGCCGGTGTGGCCGATGCCGACGCGGCCGACGGCCGAGCCGATGGCCGAGCCGAACATACCAAAGCCGCCGCCGCCCTTTTTATGCGAGACGGTTGCGTAGATGACCTGATCGCATTCCTTCTGTCGTGCCTCGGCGTCTATTGCCGATGGCAGCTTTGCCTCCAGCTGGACGACCTCGATACCCGGTGACTTGAGATATTCGGCAAGCGAATTGGCGACCGCAGACGCGAGGTCGGCTGCGTTGAGGCCTTCGCCGACGGCGCCGGTCTTGACGTTTGCGAGGCCGATGCGGACCGTTCCGGGCTGTTTTGCTCCGACAGGTGCGGCGGCCGGGGCCGACGCTTCGCTCGCTGAAGGCAGCGGCATTGTCGAACGCGAGCTCGAGGACGCCCCGCTCTGCGGCATCATCGACGCGGCCGAGGATGCTGCGTACAGCTCAGACGAGTCGGTGACCTGTCGGTAGTCGCCCGGTATCTCGAACAAGGCCGGCTCGAGCGTCGCACGCGAGAGTTCGACTACCTCGCTCACCGACGAGAACTGCTCGCTGCCGTCAGGCCCGAACATCGTCATCTTTTCGTAAAGCGGATAGCCGCGCTTGGTCGTGCCGACCTGCTTGACCTCATATTTGTCCTGGCAGCCTTTTTTTGCGTACGGATTAAAAGACCCGCCGCGGAAGCCGTAGTCGCAATCGAGAGCGAATTCGGCGTCGACGTACCAGCCGTCCATCTGCATCTTGGAGTTGTTCGGGCTGCAGGCGTCGGGCGATGACACGGTCTCCATCGTGATGATCAGGTGCTTGGCCGTGAAGCCGAACATCTGCTTTCGCTCGCCGGTGTCCTTGACGGTGATGGTGGTCGTCACGCGGCCGCCGGTCTGCGGAACTGTTCCGCCGGTACGCGTCGGCGAGGCGTCTTTGGCCGTCGAGGGCACCGCGTCCTCAAACTCGCTGATCATATACGTGCGAAGCGCCGTATTGAGCTGCACGCTCCGGCGGAGGTCGCATTGCGTGAGGCTCACCGTGCCGCCCATAGATTCGGTCCGCGAGCGCTTGCCCTTGATGTAGGTCGTGCTCTCCATGCTCTGGCCCGCGACGGACTGCTTGGTCTTGATCTTGACGTCGGCCGCGACGGTCATCGCCGCGACGGCGAGGATCGACAGTGAAAGGATGTAATTCTTGATTCTCATTGTTTCGCTCCGTTTGCTGGTCAATTGTCGGGCGGTTGAAGTTCCACCTACGACGCAACGCGGAACGGCCGCGGCAAACGTGTCACGCGGCGGACGAGGTCGATTGCGTACGGCACGACCGAAGCCATATAATTCGACACCGAACGCGCTTTTGTTCATTGCAGGATATGGCCCAGCAGGAGACCCACGAGATCACACAGATGCTGCTCGAGCTGACCGACGGTAATGCCGAGGTCGTCGACCGCATCCTGCCTCACATTTACGACGAGCTGCGCCGGCTCGCCGGCAGCTATCTGCGTCGCGAGCGGAGCGATCATACTCTGCAGCCGACGGCCCTCGTACACGAGGCGTATATGAAGCTCATCGATCAGAAAAAGGTCCGATGGCAAAATCGCGCGCACTTTTTCGGCATAGCCGCGCAGGTGATGCGGCGCATCCTGATGGACCATGCGCGCAAGCACAAGGCCGACAAACGCGGCGGGTCGTCGGATAAGCTGCCGATCGACGAGGGCATTCTCGTCGTCTCGCGAGAGCGCTCGAGCGAGCTGGTCGCGCTGGACGATGCGCTGAACGCGCTCGCCGCGATCGATCCTCAAAAAGCGAAGATAGTCGAGCTGCGTTACTTTGGCGGGCTGTCGATCGAGGAAACTGCCGAGGTAATGGGCGTGAGCGTGCCGACCATCAACCGGCAGTGGCGAATGGCAAAGGCCTGGCTGTACGGCCAGATAGCTAACGAATGATCATAGCCGCTTGGCGATGACGAGCGTGATGTCGTCATTTGCCGGAGCGGTCTGCGTAAACGCGGACAAGGCCGACTCGACCTTGTCCCGCAGCCCGGCGGCCGACAGATGTCGGTTGCTGCGGACAACCTCGGTCAAACGCTCGAGACCAAACTCCTCGCCGGCGACGTTGTTTGCCTCCGAAACGCCGTCCGAATAGACGATCAGCGTATCGCCCGCTCCGAGCTCGAGACGGCCCATCTCAAATTCCGCGTACGGAAGGATGCCCAGCGGGAATCCGCCCGACGACAGCTGCTCGACACGCCCGTCGGCGCGGACGACGAGCGGCGGGTTGTGCCCGGCGTTGATGTACTGCAGCAGGGCCGAGCGCGGATCGAGCTCGGCCGTGAACAGCGTCACGAACCTGTTGGACGGCGTATTCTCCGCAAGGTACTTGTTGACGGCCGCGACGGCCTCGTCCAGCCGCGACTTTGCGGCGACCTGAGCGTGGATCGCCGCGTGCAGGCTCGACATCAGAAGCGCCGCCGCCGTCCCCTTGCCCGATACGTCGCCGAGGGCGATCAGCATCTTGCCGTCGTCACGCTGGATGAAGTCGTAATAATCGCCGCCGATCTCGTAGCACGAGAAAGATATCCCCTGAAAGTCGTAGCCCTCGATCTTTGGCGGGGCCGACGGCTGAAAGTTTTGCTGGATCTCGGTCGCCAGTTCGAGCTCGCGCTCCATACGCTCGCGGTGAATGCGCTCGTCGAGCAGCGTCGCATTCTCGACGCGGATCGACGCGACCGACGCGAGCGTCGTAAGAATGTCGAGGTGCTCCTCGGTGAATGTCGCCTCATACGTCGGCGAGTCGGCGTAAATGAGACCGAAAATGTTTCGCTCGTCGACGCTCAGAGGCACCGCCAGCACCGAGCGGATGCCGAGCAGCACCATCGTCTGGCTGGCGAATTTGGGGTCGTGCTGCGCGTCTGAGGTGAGGACGGACTTGCCGTTCTTCAAAACCTCCTCCATCACGATGCGGCTGATGCGGACCTCGGAGATCGCATCGTCCTTGCCGCGTTCGCGGGCGACCATTATCTTCATTCCGTTCTCGGCCTCCTCGTCGCGCAGCATAATGACGCAGCGCTGCGCCGGGACGGCTTCGAAGACGAGCGACGCCACCTGATTGAGCGTATCGTCGAGGCTGCTCGCGGAGAGCAGAGTGACGCCGACCTTGCTTATCAGACCGAGAAGTTCGGTGCGGGTCGACAGCTTTGATTCGATTATCTCGGCGGTCGGATTGCGGCGGCCCATGAACGAGATCGTCCGCGACGGGTCGAGGGCCTGTGTGCCGTCGGTGATGAGCGTCATCCCGCTCGACGGCGACGCATGGTCGTCCTCAAAGACGATCGTCGTCTCGCCGATCTGGATCGCTCCGCCGTCGGTAAGCGGCAGCGGTATCGTGACCAGCGAGCCGTTGTATCGCGTGCCGTTGGCAGACCCGAGGTCCTGTAGCCAGTATGTGTCGCCCTCTTTGCGCACTTCGGCATGCAGGCGCGAGGCAAATGCGTCGGGAATGCAGATATCGCTTCGGGCCGAGCGCCCGATCGTCGTTTTGACGCGGCTCAGCACGACTCGGTCGCTGACCTCACCGGCCCTCATTATCACGAGATTTGGCATACCGTTTTTACCGCTCTGCTAATTCTGCTGCTGCTGCTGCTGCTGCTGCGGACGCCGGCGCCGAACGCCCGAGACGACCACCGTTCCAAAGAGCACGTCGTGCAGTGACCGCCCCGATCTCAAAACGGCAGCGACCACGAAACCGATCCCGAGGGTCGCCGCGGTCGCGAGGTACCCGAGCGTGTTGCGAAGCGCGACGGTCGTCATCGAAGCGTTTCGCCCGTCGGTCCTGACTATCCTCAGACCGGTGACCATCTTTCCGACAGACTGCCCGTTCAGCGCGGGCAGCAGGACCGAATTGCACAAGCCGAGCAGGATGCCGAGAAGCCAGGCCGTACTGCCCGAGATAAGGCTGTCCTGAACGTTGGGCCCGCCAAATGCGCGGTTAGAGATCATCGACGCCGCCGGCAGCGCTATCACTACAAGATAATCAAACACCGCGGCGGCACATCTGACGACGAAGGGCGCAGCCATCGCGACGGGATCAAATCCGACGACGCTCTCGGCGGCTTCGCGGCTTGACGACTGACGGGCAGCGGGTCGAGGTGAGTCCATAGTCGGCGTCGGTCTGCGTCTATCCGATCACGAAGTGCAGCGTGGTATCGCCGACCCTGATCCGGTCGCCATTGGTCAGCGCGTGCGGCTGCCGAGGGCCGAGCTTGACCGCTTCGTGAACGATGGGCATCAGCATCGTGCCGTTTGACGACCCGAGATCTTCGAGCAGATATGTATGTCCCTCGCGCCAGATGCGCGCATGCCGGCGAGAGATCTTGGTCTGCGGGTCGTACTTCGAGAGATCGACCTCGGGAAAGATATTCGACATCGGATCGCGCCGACCGATCAGAATCTCGCCCTTCTCTAGCGGAAATATCGGCGCGTGCAGGTCGGACGTGCCCTCGACGACCAGCTTCGCCGTAGCGTGGCCGCCCTTGTAGACCTCGGAATGAACACCCTGCTGAGCGATCGGCTGCTTTGCGCCGCAGAAGGCGCAGAATAGATCGGTCGCCACGATCTTTTGTCCGCAAAAGCCGCAAAAGACGGTCTGATTCGCAAGGCTTACGGCCTCGGGCGCGGCCTTGACGCCGTATGTCACGAGCCCTTTCTTGAGATTGTCGTAATGCTCGGCGAGGACTGCCTTGACCTCGGCCGCCGACGTGAATCGGGCGTCCGCGTTGTACTCGACGCACTTCATCAGAATGCGTTCGATCTGGTCCGAGAGCTGCGAGTTGATCTGCCTCGGCCGAGGATTCTTTTGAAAATCGAATATCAGGAGCGGGTTGCTCTGCGGGTCGGCACCGGTCATCAGATGGAACATCGTCGACCCGAGACTGTAAATGTCCGATCGCGGCTCGACGTTCCCGCTGAAGAGCTCGGGCGGCGCATAGCCCATCGTGCCGACGGCGGTGACGCCCTTTTCCTGAATTTGATTGATCGATCGAGCGATGCCGAAATCGATCAGGACGACACGGCCCGAATTGCCGTCGAGCATCACGTTTGACGGCTTCAGGTCTCGATAGACGATCGTCGCGGGCTGATTGTGAAGATAGTCGAGGACGTCGGCGATCTGGATGCCCCACTTCGTGACCGTCAGCTCGTCGATCTTACCTTCAGGCGTTGCACGAAGCCGGGCCGCGAGGTCGCCGCCCGAGATGTATTTCATCACGAGATAAAAGCGGCCCTCGGTCTCGTCGTAGAAGTAATCGTAGATCGTCGGGATCGACGGATGATCGAGCTGCGAGAGGATCATGCTCTCGCGGCGAAAGTCCTCGATCGCCTTGACCTGCTGCTCCTCCTCGATGTGCGACTGGACCATCTCTTTGACGGCGCGCAGCACGCCGCCGAGATTATTATCGCTCGCGAGATAGACTGCGCCCATTCCGCCGCCGCCGATCTTGCGAATGATCTCGTATCGGCCGTTGAGGATCGAGCCCTCCTCGAGCGGCTTGAGCTTTGCGCCCTTTCTGCCGTCGGTGTCGACCTGTCCGATATTTGGAGCCGTATAGCCGCGTTCGCCTTCATTCCCGGACCCGTTCGGGCCGGGAGCTTCGGCGGGCTCGATCGGTTTTAGGTCGGTCGGAATATCGCCGGGCGTGGGCTGACTGAACGAATCCACGATGCGCACCGAGTCAAAGATCGAAGGCGGTTCGACCGCCGGTGTCGGTTCGAGGTCCTGGTCCGGCTTGGCGATCACCGGACCGGTCTGTTCAAAGGGGTCGGCACTTTTTTCTTCGGACGCGGCAGTCCCGGTCGCGGGGCCGGCCGCGGGCTCGTCCGCAGGCGTTGAGATCCTCGGCGGATGATCGATCATAATCGTCGACGCAAATTCGTCCACCGCGTCAGCCGGCTCGGGCGCCGGCGCCTCCAGGCGCGCTCCGCAGTACGGACAGAACGCATCGTTTTGCGCAACGGCTGAACTACATTGTGGGCAAGTTGCCATTTGACCTTTGAATAACTACAGGAGCGAGCTCTCAACCATTCAGCTTGAATCTGAGAAACGTCTTTCCGACGATGATCTCATCGCCGTCTGCGAGCGGTTGCGGCGTGCCGGGCAATAGTCTTCGCCCCCGATTGATGAACGTGCCGTTCGTCGAGCCGAGGTCCTCGACAAAGTAGCCGCCGTCGCGGCGGATCACCCTCGCATGGCGTCGAGAGACCTTTGCCTCCTGATCGAACGAGTCGAGATCGACGTCAGGAAAGATGCCATTGTCGGCGTCCCAACGGCCGATCGTGGCCTCGTCGCGGTCGATCACGAATTCTGTCCCTGCCGCGTCGCCGCGATCGATCACGAGCCGCGCCCGTCCGGCGGTCTTGCCGCCCGCCGTAGCCGGCTCGGTCCCAGAGCCCGCACCGCCGGCCTCGTGGGCCGCACCCCCGGTCGCGACGTCGGCTCCGCTTAAGATCGGGGATTCGACGGTGTTGTTTTGAGGATTAGGCAGATCGGTACGATGGACGTCGTTCGGCGGCAGCTTCGTCCCGCACTGGTCGCAGAATGCGGCTGAATCCGGGCTGCTCGTACCGCAGGCCTCACATTTGATCATCGATAAATATTGTCGCGCAATGCTTCGAGAATTGGTCAGCCGGCAGCGGGCCGGCGTAACGCAAGTAACTCGTCCAGATGGTAAATCGTAAATCGAAGGTGGTTAAACGTCAACCACGACTCAAGCCTCCAACTCGCAGCGCTTACGGCACTTTTTTGAAACTAAGAGAGTGATGCTACCGTAGAAGGCTCTTGACATCCTATCCGCAAAAATTTGTCAGCAGGATACGAGAACTTTCGTTCGCCCGAAGAGGAAAAAACAGCATCTATGGCCCTTAGCCGCAAGTCCAAAATCATCATCGGCGCGTCGACCGGTGTGCTCCTGGTCCTGATCGTCATCGGGACCATCTTTGCCACGAGGACCGACACGCCCGAGGTCACGACCGTCGCCGTGACGCTGCGTCCGGAGCTGCGCTCGACGGTAACGTCCTCGGGCGAAGTTCGCCCGATCCAATTCATGAACCTCACGAGCGAGGTACAGGGCCGGATCGAGGAGATATACGTCAAAGAGGGCGAACGCGTGACCAAAGGCCAATCGCTCGTACGCCTCGACCCGAATCAGCTCGAGTCGAGCACCGACGCGCAGTACGCCGCGCTCCAGGCCGCACAGGACGAGGTGCGGGTCTCGCAAACGCAGGTCTCCGCCGCGCAGAATCAGCTCGCGCAGGCGCAGCAGCAGCTTAATGTTGCGCAGGTCGCGATCGACAGCGCCCGGCAGCAGGTCGTCGCCGCCCAGGCCGAGGTCGCGCGGGCGCAGGTCGCGCTCAACGCCTCTACGCGAGAGCTAAAGCGAAATGAGCAGCTGCTCGAGAGCGGCGTGATCTCTCGCCAGGCCTACGACGAGGCCAAGGACCGTGCCGAGAACGATCGGGCCTCTCTCGAAAACGCGCGGGCCAATCTTGCCGCACGCCAGCTCGGCGTCAAGGACGCGCAGGCCCGTCTCAACCAGCAGACCATCGCCGTACAGGATGCTCGCCGCGCCATCCAGACCGCGATGCTCAATGTCAATTCGAGCCAGGCCCGGGCAAACCAGCAGGCCGCGGCCCTGCGCGGCCAGCGCAATCAGCGGGACAAGACGCTTGTCGTCGCGCCGATCAACGGCGTGATCGCCGAGATACCTTCAAAGGTCGGAACGTTCGCAGTCGCCGGCCTTTCGACCACGGCCCTGCTCACCATCGCCGATATGTCCGCGATCAACGTCGAGGTCAAGGTCGACGAGACCGAGATCGACAAGGTGCAGGAGGGGCAGCCGGCAAAGATAAAGGTCGATGCTTTTGGTGACCGCGAGATATTTGGCGAGGTGACGCAAAAGACCCCGCTCGCCGTCGGCAAATCGCAGACGACCGGCGGCCTCTCGACCAACATCAACGTGCAGGAAGCCAAGGAATTCCGCGTCGTGATCCGGCTCAAGGACCTGCCCGAGGATATCCAGAACGGGCTGCGTCCGGGAATGAGCGCCACGGCCGAGATCACTACCAAGACCGTCTCGAACGTGATCGCCGTCCCGCTGCAGGCCGTGATCGAGAAAAAGCCCGACTCGTCGCCGACGCCCGGCGGAGGCGAGGCCCCGCAGCCCGGAGACAAACCGAAACCGATCAAGGGCGTTTACGTTCTCGACGGCAGCAAGGCCAAGTTCGTTCAGGTCGAGACCGGCATCACCGGTGAGTCCGACATTCAGATCACGAGCGGGCTCGAGGCGGGCCAGGAGGTCATAGTCGGCCCGAGCCGCGTGCTGAATACTCTTAAAGAAGGGGCACAGGTGCGTAAGCAGACCAAGAAGGACGGCGATAATTCCAATCGCTCGTAGCGGGCCGTACCAAAAGGCGTATGGAGACAACAAGTATGTATCGCTTTATGGACGAAGGCGCGGCAGCCGTCGCCGAGCCGGCGGGAGCCGATGCACGGGCCGGCGAACGGCTGATCCATATGACCGGCATTTGGAAGACCTACCTGATGGGCAACGAGGAGCTCCATGCTCTTCGCGACGTCTCGTTCGATGTCGATAAGGGCGAGTACCTCGCCATCATCGGCCCGTCAGGCTCGGGCAAGTCGACTCTGATGAATCTGATCGGCTGCCTCGACTCGCCGACCAAGGGCCAGTACTGGCTTAACGGGCAGCTCGTCTCGGATATGACCGACGACGAGCTTGCGCGCATCCGCAACAAAGAGATCGGTTTCGTCTTTCAGACCTTTAACCTGCTCGCCCGCGCGACCGCGCTGCATAATGTCGAACTGCCGCTTATCTATGCCGGCGTGCGCGCCGCCGAGCGGCACGAGCGCGCATTGGCCGCGCTTGAGTCGGTCGAGCTCGGCGATCGAGCGGGCCACCGGCCGAACGAGCTCTCGGGCGGCCAGCGGCAGCGCGTGGCGATCGCACGAGCCCTCGTCAACCGGCCGTCCATACTGCTCGCCGACGAGCCGACCGGAGCTCTCGATACCAAGACCAGCTACGAGATCATGGAGCTTTTTGAAAAGCTTCATTCAGAGGGCAACACGATCATTCTCGTCACGCACGAGCATGACGTTGCCGAGCGGGCTCACCGCGTCATAACGATCCGCGACGGGCAGATCGAGCACGACGAAAAGATCAAATGATCGGATCGCTTCCGACCCATGTTTCGATAGTCTTTGTTCTGACGACCCTTGCCGCGATCGGGTTCGTCTTCGCCGCCGTTCGACCCGCGGGGCGCGACACGCTGCCGATCAAGTTGATCACTTTTTATATTCCGTTCTGGCTTGTCCTGACGGGCATTTTGGCGGTCGCCGGGTTTTATCGGGAATTCGATGTCTTCCCGCCGCGCGTCGCAGTGCTTGGCGTGCTGCCGACGGCGGTCGTCTTGCTCGGCTGCCTGTTCTTGTTTCGCCGGCAGCTCGTCGAACGGGTCTCGCTGAGGGCGCTGACGATGCTGCACGTCGTGCGGCTCCCCGTCGAGATCGTCCTGCTCTGGCTGTTTCAGGGCGGTCTCGTTCCGCGCGAAATGACATTCGAAGGCTGGAACTTCGACATCCTCTCCGGGCTCACCGCTCCGATCGTTTACTGGCTCGCGTTTCGCCGCGGCGCGACGAACCGCCCTCTGCTCATCGGCTGGAACGTCGCCGCTCTGCTGCTGCTCGCGAATATCGTGACGATCGCCATCCTTTCGTTCCGCTCACCGATGCAGCAGGTCGGCTTTGATCAGCCGAATGTCGGCGTCACATACCTTCCGTTCATTTGGCTTCCGGCGCTCGTCGTGCCTATAGTTCTGTTTGCGCACGTCGCATCGCTGATGCAGATCCTCGGCCGCGGGCGCCGCGCCTGAAACCGTTTGCGAGCGCACCGCGTACACGCTATTTTCCCGATCTGCAGGCCGCCGAATGAACTTTGCCGAAACGCTAAAACTCGCCCTCGACGCGATCTGGGCTCACAAGCTGCGATCGTTCCTCACGCTGCTCGGGATGATCATCGCCGTCACGGCGTTCATGGTCGTGCTGTCTCTGCTGCAGGGCTTTAACTCGTACGTCGACGAAAAGATCGCCGGCATCGGAACCAATTCGTTCACGCTGCGGCGATTCAGTTTTGAGGACTTCAAAGACTCCGACACGATCGCCGCGGCGCAGAGACGCAACAAGGAGCTGACGTTTGACGAGCGCGATTTCATTCGCGAACGCGCGCAGCTCATCGACAAGATCGGCGCCAAGGCCGGCAATATGACACGCGAGGTCAAGGGGCCGACCGAGACGCTACGCGACGTGCAGATCGTCGGGGCCGAGCCCGTTATCGCCGATATCGAAAAGCGCGACATCGCCGAGGGGCGATTCTTTACCGAGGCCGAGAACAATAATTCGGTCCGCGTCGCGTACATCGGCTGGGACGTCGCAAAAAAGCTCTACCCGCGCGGCGACGCCGTCGGCAAAGAGCTCGAGATCAACGGCATTCCCTACCGCATCATCGGCATCCAGACCGCGAAAGGCACCGTCTTCGGCCAGCCGCAGGACAACTTTGTCGAGCTGCCGATCAAGACGTTCGGCTCGGCGTTTGGCGGGCTGACCCGTCAGCGTGCGCCGTACTTTGTCATGACGGCGAGGAACGACAAGGTCTTTAACGACGCGGTCGAAGAGGTCCGCACGCTGATGCGGATCAAGCGCAAATTGAATTTTGGCGAAAAGGACAACTTCGGCATCCTCACGCCCGATGCGATCGCGGGCGTGCGTGATCGAATTTTTGGCACGATCTCGCTCGTCATCATCTCGGTCCCGACCATCGCGCTCGTCGTCGGAGCGATCGTCATTATGAACATCATGCTCGTCGCCGTCACAGAGCGGACGCGCGAGATCGGCATCCGCAAATCGATCGGCGCTCGGCAGTCCGACATTCTAAAACAGTTCCTGACCGAGTCGGCCACCCTATCGGCACTCGGCGGCATCATCGGGCTGATCCTCGCGGAGCTGCTCGGCGTCGTCATCACGGCTTATGTTTTTCCGACGCGGATACCGGTCTGGGCGATCTTTGTCGCGATCGGCGTGTCGGCCGCGGTGGGCATCGTGGCCGGACTGTACCCTGCGTGGAAGGCGGCGAGACTCGACCCGATCGAGGCGCTCAGAGCGGAGTAGCGGATGAAGGTTGTGACCGGCCCATTCTACGAGAACCTCAAGATGGCGCTCGACACGCTGCGGGCAAACAAGCTGCGCTCGTTCCTCACCATCGTCGGCGTCGTCGTCGGCGTCATCGTCGTGATGCTGATGTCGTCGATCATCAGCGGCATCAACGTTGCGGTCTCTAAAGAGGTCGAGTCCTTTGGCACCAATTCGATCTTTCTCTACAAGATGGACATCGGCATCCGCACGAGCGCTCCGACGCGCGAAGAGCGTATGCGCAAGCCTCTGACCGTCGACGACGCCGAGGCCATCTCGCGGCTGAGCTCTGTCGAGGCGGCGATACCGTATTTGAATCTGTCGACAAACTTTTTCGGCGGCCGTATCGCGGTCACCGGCAAGAACGGCAAGACGTCGACGTCGGTCCAGATCAACGGCACTCTGCCCGACGCCGAGAGATCGCCCGGCGAGGTGCTGATCGACGGCCGCTGGTTTTCGCAGGCGGAGAATACCGAAAAAGCGAACGTCTGCGTCATCGGCGACACGGTCAGGGAGAGCTACTTCCCTTACGAGAATCCCGTCGGCCAGACGCTCGAGATCGGCGGCACCGAATTTCGCGTGATCGGCCTGCTGCAAAAGCGCGAGCAGCTCTTCGGCGGCGGCGGCGGCAATAACGACCAGTCGAATATCGTCTACATGCCGATGGGTGCCGCGCTCAAGATCAAGCCGAACGCCGACGACCTCTTCATCCTCGCGATCGCCAAAGAAGGCCAGCTCCAAAAGGCGAAGGACGACATTCAGGACCTGCTGCGAATTCGCCGCCAGGTGAAGTACGGCGAAAAGAACAACTTTGCGATGGAGACGGCGTCGAGCATCATCGACCAGTTTCAGGCGATCACGAGCGGCGTCTTTCTTGCGATGTTCGTCATCTCGTCTGTCGGCCTGATGATCGGCGGCATCGGCGTGATGAACATAATGCTCGTCTCTGTCACCGAACGCACAAAAGAGATCGGCATCCGCAAGGCGATCGGCGCCAAGCAGACCGACATTCTTCTGCAGTTCCTGCTCGAGGCCGCGACGCTGACGGGATTTGGCGGGCTCGTCGGTCTGCTGATCGGATGGGCTCTGACGTTTTTGATCGGCCTCGTCTTCCCCTCGTACGTGCCGCTCTGGGCACCGGCCGCGGGATTTGGCGCGAGCGTCGTCATCGGCATCGTCTTCGGCCTCTGGCCCGCCTGGAAGGCCGCCCGCCTCGACCCGATCGAGTCGCTAAGATACGAATGACACCGAAGCACCTTTCAGAGACGGATGCTGCAGAAGCCCGCACGTAAGTAAGGGCGTAACTTTCGACGTATCGGCATCCGCCTTCTGGTTTGGTACCGAGGTCGTGTTACGCCCTTACTGGCGTGCGGGCTTCTGCAATGAGCGCCTTTCTGTTCCTGTTACATCGGATTGCCCGAGATCAGCGCAAAAACGACGCGGAGCGTGATGCCGATGAGTGCGACCAGCAGCACCGCGGCCCACGCGGCACCGGACGAGAGGCGATTGGTGATCCTCAGACCGATCGCCGCGAGTATCCATCCCCAGATCGCAAAGAGATCAAATGCCGACAACAGTGTCGACAGGACCGGTGACGCGCGCCCGTCGATGAAAAAGCTCGGATTGGCATTGACGAGACCTCGTTGGGCCAGCGCGAGGTCGATATCGTCCGCCGACTTGAAGATCAACACGATAAAATTCGCGATCATCGCGACGACCATCGGCGGCAGGCCTGAATAGATCCACACCGACAACGCGTGCAGGAATCCGCCGCTCCCGCCGAAGGCCTTTGCCGCGGCCCAGTAAAGCAGGCCGCCGACGAGGAACGTGATAAAGATCACTACAGGCGTGGCAAATCTCGAGTACTTCCCGATCGTCATTTGCAGGTCGATGGCATTCGACTTCTGCTCGGGCGAAAGGGCCGCCGCCTGCGGGCTCTTGTCTATCTGCTCGGCGATGAAGCGGCGCATTCCGTCGTCGCCGACCTTGGTCGCGAGGCCGATCAAGTAAGCCGTGAACAGCAGTGCCATGATCACCGCCGCGAGAATGAACCGCGGTTTCCGCCTCAGGTCCTCGAATGTACGTCCGGGCTCAAAAAAAATGTTCCCGAGCGTAGCTGCTTCGGACATCTGCGCCTGCTCGGCCGGCGCGATCTGCTCGGGCGGCGGCGGCGCCTGCCACTCTGTTGAAGTTGGATTTTCCATGGGCATCTCTCCTGGGTTGTGACTATTTGATCGGTAGATCTGCAGGCACGGCGGCAGAGCAAACTCGCCGCGGGCCTCTGGGATGATACGACAATTCGGCCGCGTAGTTTAATCGGTCGAGGCGGCGGGCGCCGAGTCGTAGCCGTCGATGCGAATGCACGCTGCACGGTGGCCGGGCTTGATCTCGCGAAGCTCGGGCACGACGCGCGCGCATTCGTCGATCGCCCACGGGCAGCGAGTTCTAAATCTGCAGCCTGACGGCGGGTCGATCGGCGTCGGCACGTCGCCGGTCAGGACGATGCGCTCGCGCTTCTTCATTGGATCGGGAACGGGTATCGCCGAGATCAGCGCCTTTGTGTACGGGTGCAGCGGATCGGCGTAGAGATCGGCCGCGTCGGCGATCTCGACGATCTTGCCGAGGTACATCACGGCGACGCGGTTCGAGATATGCTCGACGACGGCGAGGCCGTGCGAGATAAAAAGGTACGTCAACCCAAATTCGGCCTGCAGGTCCTGCAGCAGATTGACGACCTGTGCCTGCACCGAGACGTCGAGCGCCGAGACCGGCTCGTCGCAGATGATGAGCTTCGGGTTGAGCGCGAGGGCCCGAGCGATGCCGATACGCTGCCGCTGCCCGCCCGAGAACTCGTGCGGGTAACGCTTCATATACGCCGGATCGAGCCCGACCTTTGCAAGCAGATCGGCGACGCGTTCGCGCTGCGAAGCGCGGTCGCCGATGCGGTGGATCTTGAGCGGCTCCGAGACGATCGCTTCGATGGTCATCCGCGGGTTGAGACTCGCGTACGGGTCTTGAAAGATGACCTGCATCTCGCGCCGCCGGGCACGCATTTCCGCGTCGCTGAGCCGCGTGAGTTCGCTGTCCTCAAAAACGATCTCGCCCGACGTCGGCTCATGCAGCCGCAGGATGCAGCGGCCGACCGTCGACTTGCCGCAGCCCGATTCGCCTACGAGTCCGAGCGTCTCGCCGGCGCGAATGTCAAACGTCACGCCGTCCACCGCACGCAGCAGCTCGCCGCTGCTCTCGACGGGAAAATGCTTGACGAGCTCTCTGACGCGAAGGAGGCTGCCGGACGATCGAGGTGTAGGTGATGACATCTCTTGCTGGATCTGAATTCACTTTTAGGCGAGGCCCGCCGATCCGATGCGTGCGATGCCCGACGGAACGCCTGCGCCCGTCGCGCTCTCGCCGTCGTACAGCACGCAGCGCACCGCCGCGCCGTCGGCCGCCGTGTACAGCGGTATCTCGCCGTGCAGACACTTTTCCATTCGAAACGGGCATCGCGGCGCAAAGTGACAGCCGTCCGGAAGCTGCGCCGGATTAGGCACCGTCCCCTCGATGGTCTGCAGACGCGTCGCGCGCGCGATCTCGGCGGACGACAGCTTGGGCACCGACCGCAGCAGTCCCTGCGTGTACGGATGCTTGGGCCGTTCAAATATCTCTTCGACGCCCGACTCTTCGACGATCTTTCCGGTGTACATCACGCAGACGCGATCGGCGACCTCGGCGACGACGCCGAGGTCGTGCGTGATGAGCAGCACGGCGAGTTTGCGCGACCGCCGGAGCTCGTCGAGCAGTTCGAGTATCTGTGCCTGGATCGTGACGTCGAGCGCGGTGGTCGGCTCGTCGGCGATCAGCAGCTCTGGGTCGCATGCCAGCGCCATCGCGATCATCACGCGCTGGCGCATCCCGCCGGAGAGCTGATGCGGGTAATCCGAGGCGCGCCGCTCCGGCGACGGGATCGCGACCTCGCGCATCGCTTCGATCGCGGCCGCCCAGGCCTTTTTCCTGTCAAGCCCGCGATGCAGGCGCAGCGCCTCGGCGATCTGCTCGCCGACCGTGAAGACCGGATTGAGCGACGTCATCGGGTCTTGAAAGATCATCGCGATGTCGTTGCCGCGGATCGCGCGCATTCGCTCGGACGACGCCGTCGTCAACTCTTCGCCCTTGAAGCGTATCGAACCCGCGACGATCTTTCCGGGCGGCGAGATCAGACGCATGATCGAGAGAGCCGTGATCGACTTGCCGCAGCCCGATTCGCCGACGAGGCCGAGCAGCTCACCCTCGCCGATCCTAAAGCTCACGTCGTCGACCGACCTCACGAGCCCCGAGCGAGTTTGGAAGTATGTCTTGAGGCCCTCGACCTCGAGCAGGTGCGACATATTCTGACGACTGAAACGTGAAAGCCGGTCCGGCCTTCCGTGTGCGAAGTGCCCGGTTTTCAATATCCCGAACGAAACGCTCCGAGACCGGTAGTTAGAAGTGTAACCCAAACGAAGCGCCGCGATAAAACGTCTCGAGACGTCGACGTATCTGAATGCAAAGCAACTAATTGCATCGAAAATCCCTCAAATGGGTGTTATCATTTTCGTGCCTCAGGAGCATCTCGAGGCCTTTCCGCACAGGAGCTAAGTTTTATTGTGAGAAGCACTTTGGTCCGTCTATTCGTACTCGCCGCGGCCATTCAATTCGGCATTTCGGTTCAGGCTCAAGACAAGTCGCCCTCGGGCCGGCGCCAGCCCGAGGCACCGACCTCGCAGGCTCCTGCCGCCACCGCGGCACGGCCCGCCGCGACAGCGGCCGAGGATGTAGAGTCCGACGTCGCGGAGGCCCTCGCCGTCATCGAAAGGAATCACGTCTCCGGAAGCAAGCTTAACTACAACGAGCTTTTTAAGACGGCGATCGACACGATGCTCCATTCGCTCGACCCGCACTCGAACTATTTCGACGCTAAAGAATTTGAGCAGTTCCGCACGGACCAGAGCTCTCGCTACTTCGGCATCGGAGCGACGATCGGCGATCTCAGCGATGAGAAAGGAAATGTCATCGCGACCTTCATCAAGGCCACTTTTGACAACTCGCCCGCCAATCGCGCGGGGCTCCGCTACGGCGACAAGATCGTCGAGGTCAACGGCACGAACACGCTCGGCAAGCCTCTCACGGCCGTCCGCGAGCTGCTGCGCGGCCCGCGCGGTACGGTCGCGAAAGTGACCGTCGAGAGATACGCGACCGGCAAGCGCGAGACCGTCGAGATCGTTCGCGATGCAGTGCCGCAGCCGTCGATCGCCGAGGCGTATATGATCCGTCCGGGCATCGGTTATATCGGGATGACAGGCGGCTTTAACCAGACGACATACGGCGAGTTTGTCGAGGCGATGCGGGCGCTCAAGCAGCAGGGGATGCAGCAGCTCGTGCTCGACCTGCGGGGCAACGGCGGCGGGCTCGTCGGCCAGGCCTACCGGGTCGCCAACGCCTTTTTGTCGACCGGCCAGATCGTTTTTACGCAGAAGGGCCGTCTCGGCGGCACATCAGACGCCTATCGCGCGCAAAATCCAAACCCCGACAATACGCCGATCGTCGTGCTCGTCAACCGCAACACGGCTTCGGCGTCCGAGATCCTGTCCGGCGCGCTCCAAGATCACGACCGCGCTCTGATCGTCGGCGAAAACACATTCGGCAAGGGACTTGTGCAGAATCCGTTCGTCCTCGACTACGGCTCGATGCTGCTGCTTACCATCGCAAAGTACGAGACGCCGGCCGGTCGGCTCATTCAGCGCGACTATTCCAACGGCAATCTTTACGACTATTACACCAAGGGCGGCATCGGCAGCGACGACGAGCCCGGGTCGCCAACGGGCGTCGAGAGCAGGACCGATTCGGGTCGAACGGTCTATAGCGGCGGCGGCATCGCGCCGGACGTCCAGGTCAAGCCCGACACCATCCCGGTCGAGCGGGCCCGCTCGCAGCAGAAGCTTGCGAATCCGGTCTTCGCATTTGCCCTCGATCTGGCCGCGGGACGCGTCAAAGGGTTTGAGACCTATCGCGTCGACAAGCCGATCGTGTTTGACTACGACATCAAGGCCAGCGATTTCGTCGTGACGGATGTTCTGTATCAGGAATTCAAAAAATTTGCCGTCAGCAAGTACAAGATGAGCGCAGCCGCGGTCGACCGCGAACGCGAGTTTGTCGAGCGGGCCCTGAGGACCGAGCTGGTCACGGCGGCCTACGGAACGCAAACGTCCTTTCAGGTCTTTAACGAGTACGACAATCAGCTGCGCAAGGGCATCGAGCTTCTCCCGCAGGCAAAGCAGCTTGCCATCGCCGGAGCACGCGCGAATGCGACGCGAGCGGCCGACGCCAATCGCTGATCGATCGCTGCAAATAACAGGAAAGAGGCCGTCCGAAAAGTGCGGCCTCTTCTGATTTAATTGCCGATCACGCTTTTGTGTTCGATCGATCACCGCCGCCGGACCCGATGGGTCGAGAGGGCCCGGCGAGGTCGAAGCAACGCAAAAAGTAAAAGGGCGTTTCGACGCCCTTCATCGATGCATGGTTGTGACGGTCGCCTGGTTTGCCGCTTACGTCAGTAAAGCATCCACCTCACGAGATAGTAGACCCCGACGCCGAGCCCCACGAGCACGAGAAGCACGATGAGCGAGATCGCCGCGACGACGAGCTTGAATTTTCGGTAGCGATTCTCGTCGGGCGGCGACAGCTGATTCTGCGGAAAGTATGGCGGAGGCCTGTTCATTTTGTTTCTCTCCTTTTCGATCTCTAACTTAACACTGCGATCCCTGCGAAGCTAAAGCGATCTATCGCGGCAGCGGCCGCTCAATATTCGCGAGGCCGTAAGCGAGCACGGCCATTACGGAGCCGACCTCGGCGAGCTGCTTCGGGTCGACCTTGTCAAAGGTGTCGGCCGCCGTGTGGTGATAGTTGAAATACGTCTGCTGGTTGAACCACGGCGCGAATGAAGGCACGCCTCGCTGCGTCAGATTTGCGATGTCGGCGCCTACGCCGGGCAGCACCTGCGAGAGGCCCGCTCCCTGCGAAAGCAGGATCTTGGAGAGCGGCGCGAGATACGGCAGGGCCTCGGGCTTGCCCGCGAAATTGAAGCCGAGCGGGTGCGACGCTCCGAGGTCCGACTCGAGCGCGGCAAAGTGGTTGGCGATATTGTTCTTTTGCTCCTCGGCGTAAACGTCCGAGCCCGTGCCGCCAAATTCTTCGTCCATCCAGGCGATCATTCGGATCGTCCGCTTCGGCTTGAGGCCGAGCTGCTTGAGCAGGAAGGGCACCTGCATCGAGACGGCGACGCCGGTCGCGTCGTCGAGAGCTCCTTGCCCGAGGTCCCACGAGTCGAGATGCCCTGAGACGATGACGATCTCGTCCGGTCTTTCCGATCCCTTTAGGTCGGCGATGACGTTATAGCTCTCGGCGTCGGGCAGCGTCTTTGGCGTAAGCGTGAGGTGCATTTTCACCGTTCCCTGCCGCGCGAGGAATGCGATCATCTCGGCGTCCTCGTACGTGACGGCGGCGCCCGGGATCTTTTCGACGCCGTCGGCGTAACGCATCGCGCCGGTGTGAGCGAGCCGATTCTGCGAGCCGCCTGCCGAGCGAACGAGCGCTGCGATCGCTCCGAGCCGTGCGGCCGCGACAGCTCCGCCGCCGCGATACTGCACGGCCTGCCCGTAAGCTGCGCCGCCGAATCCGGCCGCCTGCAGATCGCGATCGAATTTGAAATTGAAGAGTACGATCTTGCCCTGTACCTTTTCACGGCCGAGAGCATTGAGCTCGTCGTAGTTGCCGACGACCACGATCTCGCCCCGGAGCCCTTCGGCCGGAGTCGCAACGCTCCCGGCGAGGGCGGTGAGCACGACCTTTTGCGTCGTGCCGCGGGCCATTCCCGGATACTCGATCAGCGCTCCCGTTTCGACGCCGCGGACCCAATGCGGGACCATCACCTTTTGCAAACGCACGTCGAGCCCGAGCTTTCGCATCTCGTCGGCGACGTACTCGACCGCACGCTGCGCCTGCGCCGAGCCGGAGGGCCGCGCCCCGATGTTGTACGAGAGGGCCGCCGTCTGCCGGTAGGCGTAGTCGCTCGCCAGCGCCGCCTGCTGTAGCCGCTTGAGATCGTCCAGCGTTTGGCGGCTGTAAAGCTGAGGCGTCGGCGACGTCTGGGCCTGCTGGGCCGCGGCGATGCACGCACAAAGCAAGATGAAGACGGTTGTCAGAAGGCAGGTTTTCTGATGCATATCGATCGTGTGAGGCGGACGGCCCAATCATAACAACCGGATGCTAAGTTCCAAAATTCTATGCCATAATGTTCTCGCTCTAACATCCACTTTCAAAAGGGTTTTACTATGAAGCGCAAACTATTTCTGCTAATCGCGTTGATCTGTGTATCGGCCGCGTCCTCGTCGGCTTTTGCACAGACTGCATTCGGGGTGAACGACCTGATCGGTCTCAAACGCGTGGGCGACCCGCAGGTCTCGCCCGACGGCCGGACGATCGCCTTCACCATCGGCACGGTCGACAAGGCCGCGAACCGCACGCTGACCCAGATCTACACCATGCCCGTCGGCGGCGGCACGCCGCGGCAGATCACTAAAGGAACTTCGTCGAGCAGCTCGCCGCGCTGGTCGCCAGACGGCAAGCGGATCGCGTACGTTACGGGCGGCCAGATCTGGACGATGGAGCCCGACGGCGACGATACCGAGCAGATCACGCGCATCTCTACCGGAGCCTCGCAGCCGGTCTGGTCGCCCGACGGCAACTGGATCGCATTCCTCTCCGAGGTTTACCCGGAATGTAAAAGCGACGACTGCAACAAGGCCGAGGACGCCCGCGTCGAGGCGAGCAAGGTGCAGGCAAAGGTCGCCGAACGGCTTCTCTACCGGCACTGGGCCGAATGGCGCGACCGCAAGCGCACGCACGTGTTTGTCGTCGCGGCAAAGGGCGGCGTCGCACGCGATATGACGCCGGGCGACTTTGATTCGCCGCCTTATGCCGCGGCGAGCGGCGTCGATTTTGCGTTCTCGCCCGACTCGCAGGAGATCGCATTCCTCAAGAATCCCGACAAGGTCGAGGCCACCTCGACAAACAGCGACATCTTCGTCGCAAGGCTCGCCGGCGGCGACGGATCGGCGAAGAACATTACGCAGGCCAATCGCGGCTACGACGCCTCGCCGATGTACACGCCGGACGGCAAATACATCCTCTTCCGTTCGCAGGCGACGGCAACCTTCGAGGCCGATCGCTGGCGAATAATGCGCTACGACCGCGCGACGGGACAGACCGTCGAGCTGACGCGCGGATTTGACCAGCAGGTTGACGAGATGACGCTGTCGGCTGACGGCAGGACCATATACTTTATTGCCGGCACGCGCGGCCGCGCTCCGATCTATTCGGTGCCGGTCGAGCCCGACCTTCGGCAGCGGACGCGAACGTTCGTCAAACAGGTCGTGAGCGGCGTCTCGGCGAGCGGACTAAGCGTCGCGAGCGACGGCCGCACGCTCGTCTTTCTGAACAGTTCTGCTGCGGCGCCGGCCGAGGTCTATCGTGCGACGATCGACGGCGGAGCAGCGACCGCCTTGACGACCGTCAACGACGCGGCGCTGCGGCCCTTTGGCCTGAAGCGCGTCGAGGAGGTCGAGTGGAAGGGAGCCTTTAATGCGCCGGTCCACGGCTTTTTGCTCAAGCCGGCCAATTTCGACGCGTCGCGCAAGTATCCTCTGATCGTGCTGATCCACGGCGGGCCGCAGGGCGCTTGGAACGATAACTGGGGCTACCGCTGGAATCCGCAGATCTATGCCAACCGCGGCTACGTCGTCTTTATGCCAAATCCGCGCGGCTCGACCGGCTACGGCCAGCAGTTTGTCAACGAGGTCTCGGCCGACTGGGGCGGCCGCGCTTTCACCGACATTATGAATGGCGTCGCGCAGGTGATCCGCGATCCGTCAATCGATCGGTCTCGCATCGGAGCCGCGGGCGCGAGCTACGGCGGCTACATGGTCAACTGGATCCTCGGCCACAACAACGACCCGCGATTCAAGTTCAAGGCGCTCGTCTCGCACGCGGGCGTTTACAATCTCGAATCGATGGCCGCGTCGACCGAGGAGCTGTGGTTCGTCAACTGGGAATTTAAGGGAATGCCCTGGGAAAATCCGGTCAACTACCAGCGCTGGTCGCCGAACAAGTTCGTCAAGAACTTCAACACGCCGACGCTGGTCACCGCCGGCGAGCTCGACTATCGCGTGCCCGTCGACCAGAGCCTGCAGCTCTTTACGGCTCTGCAGCTCCGCAACGTCCCGTCGAAGCTGATCGTCTTTCCCGACGAGGGACACTGGATACTCAAGCCGCAAAATTCCGAGTTCTGGTATTCGAACGTGCTCGAGTGGTTTGACAAGTATCTCAAGCCCGAGCGCAATTAAATGATGATGCGACGCCCGCTCCTTCTGGCGTGGATGGCCTCGGCCATCCTCTTTTTTGTCGGCACGCCGGCGGCGGCGCAGACGGCGGTCCGCTTTGACCGGCCGCGGACGTTCGATGTCGAACGATACGTGATCAGGCTGCGGTTTGACCGCGCGAAAAGGACGGTCTTCGGCGACACGACCGTGACGCTTGCTCCCATCGACCGGCCGCTTCGCACGGTCGAGCTCGACGCCGTCGGTATGACGTTTCAGTCCGTCGAGCTCGGTCCCCCGGCCGCCTCGAAACGCCTCGCGGCAAAGAGCGCCGGAGGAAAGGTAGCCGTCAAGCTCGACCGTGCCTATCGCCCCGGCGAGACGATCGCTCTCAGATTCGTCTATTCGACGCGGCCGCAGAAGGGCGTCTTTTTCGTCCCCGCGCTGATCGAAGACGGCAAGGAGGTACGCTCCGAGCAGATCTGGACGCAGAATCAGCCCGAAGACGCCCGGCACTGGTTTCCGTCATTCGACTTTCCGAGCGACAAGGCGACGACCGAGCTCTTTATTAACGCCCGCAAAGACGAGACAGTCGTCTCGAACGGACGAGAGCTCGAGCCGATCGCCGAGGCCGACGGCAGCGTGACGCGCCACTTCGAAATGGACGTGCCGCATTCGACGTACCTCGTCTCGTTTGTCGTCGGCAGATACGTACGACAAGAAGGAACTTCGCGCGGCGTTCCGCTCGGCTACTACGTCTATCCCGGCCGCGAGGCGATCGTGCCGCGGGCGTTTGGCAGCACTCCGCGAATGATCGAGGCATTCGAGGACGCGACGGGCGTCAAATTCCCTTTCAACAAGTACGACCAGACGATCGTCGGCGGGTTTGAGAATTTGAGCGGAATGGAGAATATCACCGCGACCACGCTGTCCGACCGCGACGTCTTTTTTGCCGAACTCGATCTCGGCCGTGCCACGGTCGAGGATCTCGTCTCGCACGAGCTCGCGCATTCGTGGTTCGGCAATATGGTGACGTGCCGCAACTGGTCGGAGCTGTGGCTGAACGAGGGCTTCGCGACATTTATGGAGGCCGTCTCGCGAGAGCGGCTGTACGGCCGCGACAGCTATATCCGAAAGCTCCGCTCCGACGTCGCACAGTATTTGGCGGACGACGCGATCGCAAAACGCCGCCACGCGCTCGTCAACCTCACGGCTCGGCCCGACGACAGCCTCTTTGACGCCACGACGTATCAGAAAGGCGCCGCCGTCATACATATGCTCCGCGAGGAGGTCGGCGACGAAGCCTTTTGGAAGGCGGTCAACGCGTACCTGCAAAAATTCAGATTCGGAAATGTTGTGACAAGCGACCTGCAGGCCGCGATGGAAGCAGCGGCCGGCCGCAAACTCGACTGGTTCTTCAAACAGTGGGTTTATTCGACGGGATATCCCAAGCTCGAATATGATCACGAATTCAATAGGGCGGACGGAACGCTGCGCATCCGCGTTCGCCAGACCCAGACGGCCGCGGGCGTTGCTCCCGAGTTTTTTCGTCTGCCGCTCGAGATCGAGGTGGCGACGGCCTCAGGCCATAAACTTGTTCCGCTCATGATGAACGCCAGAACTGCGGAGATCATCGTCAGGGTCGGCGGCGAGCCGACCGCCGTCCGCATAGACCCGCAGGAGAAGCTCATTCTCAAAAGCGTCAACGTGCAAAAAGCCGCCCAAAAATAAAGGTCCCGAGCCGCGAAGCTCGGGACCTTTTTCCTTGAGAAGACCGGATGTCTGCTTGCTTGTGTTGAAAAAGCATGCTGGGAAGCACAAACAAAGCTGCCGTGACTGGCCAATCTCTTTGATCTACTTCTTTGCCACACCTACGAGGTTAGCTGCCGGGCTAGGAACGAAAGAGTATCCCCGCAACCCATCGGTTGCTTCGCCCCTGGAATCCGCTCCGAAAAGCCTCATCCTTTGGGTCCCCCGCGACAGATCTCACGATCTGACTTCGGTGATCAACTTTTCAACGACGTTAGGTTAACACACCGAATGCGGATTCACCAAGGATTTTGGCCGCGATCGCAAATTTTCCACAACTCGTCCGCAGCCCCGCCGCGGAAGTTGGTCGTCCCGCGGCCCAAAACCTTGCCCCGCCGAGGAGCCGCCACTCTCGGCCGCCCTCCCCGACCGTCGGCGCCGTGATCGTCTGCTTTGTCACATTGCCGTTATTGACCGCCGCTGTGGCTCCGTATTCGTGATCGAGCTTGAGCAGATTCGTCACAAGGAACCGACCCATCTTCAGGTCCTTTGCGATCCGCCTCGACCCGTATCGCCGAAGATGAAACCGGAAGCGCTTCCTGACTCGCTCGGCGTCGCTGTTTTTACGAGAATCTTCGCGGCTCCGCCGCTTCAGATACTCGTAAAAACACGACCGGTTCACCCGCATCACCCGGCACAAAACACGCACCGGATAATTCACCCTCTCTTTGTCAATGAACCAGCACCGGTCTATGGGCTTTTGCCGAAGATAAGCGCCGCCTTTTTTAAAATGTCCCGCTCCATTTCCACTTCCCGCAGCTTCCGCTTGAGCTCGATCATCTCACGCTCGACATCACTCGCGACTTCCAGCTTTTGCTTCTTCCACGCATGCAGCTGAGCTGTCGACCCCCCCAATTCCCGTGCCGCCGATGCCACCGACTGCCCATCGAGAACCTTCCTCACCGCCTCTCGCTTGAACTCTTCATCGTACTTCTTCATACTCCAATTCTATCCAGAGTTTCGTGTCCGGCTAAATTAGACCACCTCACTCCCGTGCTGGTTGTTGTAATATCTTGCCTGGGCGAAGTCCAGATCAATCTCATTATCACGTTCATACGAGGTGAACTGCTTGTCGCCGCAGTTCTATAATCCAAATTACTTCTTTGGTTTAACCAGTTTCTCTAATTCGGAAACTCTTTTCTTTATCTCTTTGTAGTCGTCGGATTCGGGCGCGTAAGAAGCTCCGCGAAGAAAGATCCTGTAATGTTTAATAGCGTTCTCGTAATCGCCCAAGCCATCGTAGGCCTCACCTATTACACGATCATGAACGTACGAAACATCATAGTCGCCATAGAGTTCTTTGGACGTTATCGCTTCTTTTAATCCCTCTTCGAATTTACCTAGGTTTTCTACCAAGATCTTAGCTAAAGCCCAATGCGCCATCGCATCTTTAGCGTCCTTTTCAATAATTTCTCTTAAATATGTTTCGGCATCTACGTATCGTTTTTGGGCGAGATACAATTCAGCTATTCGCCGGAACATTTCTTTATCGTCATTTCCCGCCGCTATTGATTTCTTAAACTGTTCAATCGCTTCGGGGTATTCTCCGGCCGCCTTGTGTTTCAATCCCTCGCGCAGGTACATTGCTTGTTCCGGCGGCAATGGCTTCGCGAAACCGTTAGACAAAGGACTCGGTGTTGGAGACACGACAACTGACGGCGTCTCCGCGTTCTGCACGAAAACACGGCTCTCGCATGAGTTTCCCAACAGACTGAAGAAAACGGCGAGAATCAATATGACTTTCCACATATATTTCTTTCTACCAAGAGTTTCTTGGAGTTAGCCCCCAATTTTGACTGAATGTCGCGCCGCGATTTGTCGTATCGTTTAAGTTATAGGCATTCGCTGATCTTTCTCTAATTCCTTTCTCACTAACGCCAATTCCGCCACCATTTTGCTCAACAACTTTCATACTCAATGCCTCATTAACAAAGGCCTGTTTGTTCGGATGATTCAATCTATTTGCCTGTACGACATAATCTGCGTAGGACTTATGCGCGGAATACTCGAGAGCAAATCCGTCCGGATTATACGGTTGGCCGGAACGTTGGTCGCCCCAAGAGAACTCAGAGATTGCCCGAGCCTGATGTGAGGCATGTCGAGTTTCATGAACCAAGGTTCCCTCGATACCTATCTGCGAAGCAAGTGTACCCGAATCAATGGTTATTGTAAGTTCCCCAAGGGCCTGTACCTCGTTAAGTCTTTGAGTGTCGATCTTCTTCTGAGTAGCCGCCGAATCGGTGACCCCGGTGGTACCGGATCCACCGATGTTAGTTCCAATTTTTATTAGCAGATCTGATTTTTGAATATTTCGGACGATCCGTTTTTGAAGTGGCGTACCGTAATCTAGAATAGCCTTCAAGGCTTTTTGAATCTTTTCCTTGTCCTCGGCGCTAACAGTGTTTGGATCATAACGCTCGAATCCCGTGGGGTCAGAAAACTTCAATGGACTATTCGTAACATAAACATACAAATTCCAATTTTGAGGCTCGAGGAAAAACCTAGTCTTTTCCTTTTCCGTCATTGCCCAAGGTCCGAACGGATCAGGTGACGAAAAGCGTCCTCCAATGAACAAATACATCCTCGCCTGAGCGAAATCCAGAGCGATTTCGTTGTCTCGTTCATACCCGGTGAATTGTTTTCTTATTGTGTCGGCGGTGTAGCCGAGAGATTGCGTTCTCTGTGCCGTGTAAATCTCTTCTCCAAACGGCATACATATAATCGTGCCTTGCCGTAACTTCCCCGCCTGCGTCGGTGTTGATTCTCGGGCTTCCCAGATGATCCATTGTCAAATAACTAACCTTTGCACTCGATTGCGGCTCGACGACGGTTGAGTATTCGGCGATGAGTTTCGCTCCGGCGTCGTAAACAAAAATCGTAGTCTCTCCGTTTGGCACGACTTTCTTCACTCGTTTTCCGTCTCCGTCAAAGTAATAAGTCCCAAGCGTTGCGCCGCTTGCGTTTGTAGCTGCTGCTTGCTTGTTCTCGCCGTCATAGATGAACGTGCGGTTTTCGGGATCGGCGGTTGTGTTGCCGGCGGTGTCGTATTGCCAGCCAGTTGAAGATAGGCGGTTGTTGGCGGTCGAGATCGTCGGGTTGCAGATCGCTTCGGGGCAATTTGGGTCGGGGAATGTGGTATTGCCACCGGTGTAGTCAAATCGCCGGTTTCCGTAACGATCGAGTGTATACCTTTGTTTATGTGCCGGAGAAACTTCCATTCTTACCAAAAAATATCGGCGACGATGCGGGAGATAGAAGTCCGCTTGACATCAAGGGGTAACTTCATTGATGACCCAGTTCCGAACCGCTCCGTATGGATATTCACTCTTTACTTTCGCTGACCGCTTGGCAAACAAGAGTTGAATAGTTATCCATTTTGAAATACTTACCGTATTTTCTGTAATTTTTCACGCGCTCGAGAATTTCGTCTTTGTTTCTGTCATTTGCCAGTTTTTGATTTACATAGGCTATTACATCTTCGAGCCTGTCGCCTCTGTCTTTGCAATTAATGGATTTGAAGATTTTTAGTTTTCCATTTTCCAAGATGGCAATATGGCTAAGAGAAAAAGCGTAATCAAATGGGGCAAAATGATAGATGTGGTCTTTCTCGAACTCAATGCAACCTGTTGACGTGATGTCCTTGTTCGAAGGGTCTGTTAGATCGTAAATAAAAAAACCTGCTGGACTTTTCCCATCCTCAGTAACGTCATATCCAGTTCTATAGACATCCTTCCGCTCGGGAATGGACTTGTTAAGTGTTTTAGCGAGTTGTTTGATTGTCTTTTTTCTGTCGTATAGCTTATCAGAATTGGCTGAGCACTTGTTTCTCACCTGCCCGTTTGAGGTGAAAGTAAAAGCCAATATAAATATGCTTACCCAAAGAAATCTACTCATAATCTCACCTCAGTTTCTCCCTCTTGCTTTTTTGATTTCTTTGAGGATTTTGAATGTTACATCGTACGCAGGTTTTTCAACCTTTTTTCGCACGTTATACTTGTCACCGCCGTCTTGTCTTTTCTTGATCGTGGCGATGGCTTTTACATTCAGATCGTGATCGGCTTCGTGCCCAAAAGTCGCGACTGTGAAGTCTTCTTTTGTCATTTTGGGGTCTTTTATGCTGGGGTCTTGTTGCAAACCGCTAAGAGAACCTTCGATGTTCTCTTCGTAGATGCTTATTGTTGCTTCCTTATAGACGAAGTTTCCATCCTTGTCTTTGATGTAGGCGGGATCACCCTTGAATTTGCCATTTTCGGAATCCCACTCCAAAACATTTCCATCCTTATCGTGAGGACGATGTAATCCATAATTACCTTCGCCTTTTGCAAACTCGAAATGCAACATGTTAACAAGCGTGAAAAAATGACCCCCTGACAAGCGTTTATTTTTGACCCTGCTTGAGACTGGCATTTTTGATAGCGTTCTAGACCGGGAGGTTATCAGAAGATGCTCGGGATGGAGGAATGGATGGAGGTCAAAGATCTGAAGAGACAGGGGCATTCGATCAGGGAGATCTGTCGACGAACGAGCTATTCGCGGAACACGGTGCGGAAGATCCTGCGTGAAGCCGGGCCGATCAGACGTGGGAGAAAGAAACGATCCTCAAAGCTCGACGAGTACAAAGCATATCTCAAGGACCGGTATGAAAAGACCGGATTGAGTGCGGTGCGGTTGACCGAAGAGATCCGGGGGATGGGATTCACCGGATCGGTCGACATCGTGCGGCGATATTTGAATGAGCTGGATTCGCTCGCGATACCTGAGAAGGCGACGGTTAGGTTCGAGACGCCGCCGGGCGAGCAGGCACAGGTCGATTGGGCTGAGGTCGGAACATTCATGGACGATGAGGGGCGACTGAGAAAGGTCCATGCCTTCGTGATGGTGTTGTGCTTTTCGAGAATGCTGTACGTCGAGTTCACACTCGGCATGCGGATCGAGGAGCTGATCCGGTGTCACCAGAATGCTTTTGAATACTTCGGCGGATGGACGCACACGATCCTTTACGACAACATGGCGCAGGTCCGTCTGCCGTCGGGAAAGTTGAACCCGCTGATGGCGGACTTTCTCGCCCATCACGGTATTGCACTCAAGACGTGCCAGCCATATCGAGCGAGAACCAAAGGCAAGGTAGAAAGAGTGATCAGATATTTGAGAGGCAACTTTCTAAAGGGACGTGAGTTTGCCGACCTCGCGGATCTTCAGTTGCAGGGCACCCGCTGGCAGGAAGAGGTGGCGAACAAGCGGATCCACGATACGACGCGGGCAAGACCGATCGATCTGTTCCGCAAAGAGAAGCTTGTACCGCTCGGTTCGGCACCGAGGTACTTCGTAAGCCAGCGCCTGGAGTGTACCGTAAGTGCTGAAGGGTTCGTCCATGTCAGCGGCAGCCGTTATTCGGTGCCGCCGATGGCGGTCGGAAAGAAGGTTATCGTAGAGCAGGGCGAGCAGAGGATAGTCGTCCGCCACGGCCGTGTCATCATCGCCGAGCATGATCGTGCGAGGAGGACAGGCGAGTGCGTCGCCGACCCCAAACATGTCGCGGTTATGTGGAAGCTTTCATTGAGACGACAGGAAGTTCCTCCGAGGCCAGCCGAGCGGCTTCTTTTTCAAGCTGTCGAGGCAAGACCGCTGGCGATCTATGAGGAGGTGCTCTCATGAAGGTCTTCGAAGAGAGAGCACTTGCAGGTCTTGAGGAGCTGAAGCTGGCGACAGCGGCCCTCGATCTTGACACAACGGCGCAGCAGGCAGCGGCGGAGGACTGGAGTTATACGGAGTTTCTGGGACATCTGCTCGACGGCGAGCTCAAGCACCGTCAGCAGGTGCGAGTGGAGATGAGTTTGCAGTTTGCTCGCTTCCCGTATTTGAAAAGACTCGAGGAGTTTGATTTCAAGGCACAGCCGGCGGTTGATAAACGGCTGGTCGAGGAGCTCGCGACAGGCAGGTTCCTTGCCGAGGGCCGGAACATCATATTCTTGGGACCGCCCGGTGTGGGCAAGACTCATCTTGCGATCGCACTAGGTGTGGTCACGGCCGAGCTCGGACACCGGGTGTACTTCACAACGGCGATCGATCTGGCGAGAAAGCTAACTCGTGCAATGAATGAGAACCGGCTGTCGCGAGAGATGAAGAACCTGACGCGGCCGAAGCTGCTGATAATAGATGAGGTCGGCTATCTGAAGCTCGAGCAGCCCGAGGCGAGTCTTGTCTTCCAGACGATCAGCCAGAGATATGAACAGCAAGGGGCAATGGTGCTGACAAGCAACAAGGCATTCTCAGCCTGGGGAGAAGTCTTCGCCGGCGACGCGGTAATGGCAAGTGCCGCACTCGACCGCCTCCTGCATCGCTGCACTGTCGTCAACATGCGCGGCGAGAGTTATCGACTGAAAGAAAAACGTGCAGCAGCGAAAGACACGGGCGTCGTTAAGGAATTGGCAGCGATCGCTGCCAATTCCTGAACGATCAAAGCTCTTTTTTTATGGCTAAACGGGGTCAAAAATAAACGCCCGTAAAAGGGTCAAAAATATACGCCTGTTGACACCATCGCCAGTTCACCATTGCCGTCCAACTCATTCCTGACTACCCGCCCGCTCGGATAAGTCTGTCCGATCAACGCACCAGCGAGGTTGTACGCGTAGCCGGTCGTGTAGCTCTGCTCATCCGTCGTCTGCTTATGCCCTGTCACACGTCCTAAGATGTCGAACGATGTGTATTCGGTTGTCGAAACGCTCGACGCAACCTTCGCAAGCTTCCCCTTGGCAATCGGCAGATTGTTGCCGCGCTGCTAGTCAAACACACGGTCAAACTCGCCGTCAGATAAGCGCAAAAAAAGACAGCCTCTCGAAAAAAGCTGTCAAGCGCAATTTGCAAGTTTCGATCTGATTTCAGGTTAGAAGCATTGCGACTAACCTAAAGAGCCGAGAGTCGCTTGTAAGCATCGGGCAGCCATTTCGAAACCAGGGTTTCCGGCGTGATTTGTGAGTTGAGCCGTCGAACTTCTTCAAACTCCTTACTGAACAGTTCAGAAAACTCGCCCTTGAAACCCATGATGTTCAACGGTGTACCCGTGGCAGGCTCAATAGACGGGCAAGCATAGTCGTTCGCCACATACCGCCCCCAAGTTCCGCTGTTTCCAAAGATAAAGTAGTCTTTAGCGGCGCCCTGAAACAACTCGATTGAAACGTATCCGCCTGACATTAAATCGTCCCAGGAAACATCTGTCGGATATCGAAACCTTAGCAGAGGATGCTCCCGCCAATCGTCATTGCCGAAATAGAAATTAATGACAACATTCTTGTTTTGGACGATTGCGAAGTAGCTGTCTCCTGTATATTTCATACAGTTCTGAAGAGCCGCGAAATCTTTTTCGGAAGTAAATATATTCCCGCCAACGAGGGGAAGGAGTTGAAATTCATTCTTGAACATCAGATCAGGCAAATGCTTCGCTGTACCCTCAAATATCGATTCTTGAATCGGGAACCACGTTTCGAGATATTCGTCCTCGCCTAACCAGTATTTTTCAAAATACTCTTTGGTTTGGATACGCGTTTCATCGACGGAAAAGATGTTTAGTTGCTCTTCGTACTCGCTCATTAGGGTGTAATCCTTATTTTTGTGGAGTTCGTGTCAAAAGTTGTGGAAAGGGATTTTCGCATCCTTGTCATTTCGCGAATTTCGAAGCCGGTTTTTAGGTTGATCGATGCGGTAGTTTGACCTCCTTTAGTTCGTCGGGGTGGCTCAGCCTCTGCCAGCTTTTTTCCGATCGCTGGAGCAGCTTGAACAGCAGATGCAGGGCCGAACGCGAAGAGCGGATGCGACGTGTTGCGTTCGTTCTCAGCTTGATCGCGGCGAAAGGCGATTCGATCGGGTTTGTTGTCCGCAAATGGCGGGCATGCTGATCTGGAAATGCGTGGAACGCGAGCAGACGCTCGAGTGCGGTCTCCAGGCATCCAGCAGCTTTGTCGTAGCCGGCCGCTCGCCAATCGCTTATCAACCTCTTTGCCAGGTGCTCCGCAGTTTGCTTGTTCGTGGCGAGATAGACGGGCCGGATCCTC
Organism: Pyrinomonadaceae bacterium; assembly: GCA_046313635.1. Classification (GTDB taxonomy): domain Bacteria; phylum Acidobacteriota; class Blastocatellia; order Pyrinomonadales; family Pyrinomonadaceae; genus OLB17. The sequence continues at coordinate 128,350 of JBKBYA010000010.1, forward strand.
ATCGCCGCTTCCGCGTGTTCTCGCTTCGGCAGCTTGTCGAGGATGTTCCTCGTCTTGTGCAGCCAGCAGAGCTGCTCTTTTGTCTGCCGCCACACCTCGGGCAGTGCCGCCCAGAATTCAAGCCCGCCGTCGGCCACCGCTATCGCCGGCTCGTTCATGCCCCTTTGTTTCAGATCGCGAAGTAGATTGAGCCACGACTCTTTTGATTCGCGATAGCCTTCTTCGAGTGTCAGCAGGTGCTTCCTGCCCGTCCGGTCCGCACCGATGACCACCAGCACACAGCACTTCTCATCCGATATCCCGGCCTTTAAGTAAACGCCGTCGCACCAGACGTAAACGATCTCCAGATCATCCAGCCGCCGCTGTTTCCATCTGACGTACTCGTCCCGGAACGAGCGGTTCAACCTCGAGATCGACGACGGAGACAGCGGTGCATCCTCGCCGATCAACGCTCTTAAGGAAGGCTCGAAATCTCTGGTCGCCAGCCCCTCGATGAAAAGCTTTGGGAACAGATCATCCAGCCCCTCGCTGCGTCGCTTGTACGGCCGGATCAGCTTCGACTTATACCGCCCGACCTCCGCCGGTACGTCACTCACTCGCGGCAGCCTGACAGTCAGAGCCCCAACCGCCGTCGTCACCTGCCGCTCTTTGTGATAGCCGTTCCGATAGCCCCGGAAACCCTCGCCCCGACCGCTCTTCTCACCACGCAATCGCCCGAGAAACTCATCCACCTCCGCTTCACATGCCCCATTCAGCATCCGCTGCGCCGCCGACCTCACAACTGCCTCAAGCGAAAATTCTTTGCCGCTTTGCACGGCCTCCTCATTGTCAAACAACTCTTCTTCTCTGTATCCTTCCATCTGTAGCGTATCCTCCTTAGGCCTCAAGAGCCTGTTAAGTTTTCTTAGATCGAAAACAAGGATACGCTGCTTTCGTTTTTACCCACTTCCACAACTTTCGATACTATCTCAAGAGTAAGTCGGATAAAGTTATTGACTCAGGTTTAGCATCACCAGTGTTTCCGCTTTAGAAGCACCTCGATAATTGGGCGTAAAAGTTATGATCGTGTGACCGGCGTCAAATCCTGATCCGTCACAATAGCTTGCCCGCAATTCATACTTGCCCGGACGCAAACCCTTAAACTTGAACTTCCCATCCGCTCCAACTCGACAGGCCGCAACTCTTCTGCGTTTATCGATATCAAGATCTGGATTGTCGTAGATTTCAATTAAAGCGCCGGGAACCGGCTGTTCGTTAGGGTCCACGACCCTTCCACGAATTTCTTTAACCGTTCCGCCGTCAACAGCCGTGTGCCCCTTGATCCAGCCCCAACATGTGGTCACATTCTGCCTGGTTGAAGCACAACCTTTCGAGTGCTGTGAATAGGCTGCGATGCAACAACAAAGAAACAACATAGCGACGACTATTACCGTTCGCTCTTTCATACGGCCGATCCTCGCGGCAATTCAGAAATAAGTAACAGCAGACTATTATTCATATTTTTGCTTACTACCTCTGCGCTAGTGCACCTCCTGCATAGCCCCCATTTATGGTGGTCAAATCCCGTCTAATCTGCACCTCCCTACTTATTGCGTATCCATGCGCACGGTCATATTCGTCCACTCCATTTGCGCCGTTATACAAGGCAATATAGGCTTGTCTCGTTGCCTTCTTTTTGTACAATGAAGGATCCGGATACGGAACCCCACCACCAACTCCATTGATTGAAAAATCAAGATTTTCCGCTAGTTCGTGAATTAAGAGGCTTACCGGTCTCACGCGCTGGCCGACCCCCCCTTTGAAGAACGTCGGCTTCAACTCCGCTATCGCCCACACCAGTTTGGACATAATTTAATGTAGCGGGGTTAATTGCCAAAACCGTGAAAACGTCGTTAGACGGCTGTTCAGAGTTAGGTCGTCCTTGAGTTCCAACAAAAAAACCGTTCTTTTGAAATCTGGTTCGTATCCTCTTCCCCTTTTCGTTCAAACTTCCGTCGGGGTTTGTAGTGCCAGCGAACGATTTGGCAACCGCATCAGCATCTGCTCCAAGGTAAATCAAGAATGTTTGGTCACGACCTATTAACTGGTTAAGAAACTGAATTCCTTGATTGGCCTTTGATATGTCAACCCCATCTTTCACCGTAACCATTCCATCTTCGCCAACTTGGAAATACCTATCGAAATTATCTTGTCCGCCGACTAGCTCATAAAGTTCGCTAAGCGAGCTGCCTTGAACGACTCGGACCTTTTCACCAAGCGGATCGACCCACTTAAGCGGAGCATTTCTCGTGTAGATATAGAGATTAAATCGTTGTGGATCAACAATCATTTCCCGCTGAAAGTATAATGGGTCCGTCGTTGTGAACCGCCCCAGAGTTTTTGCGTACATTCGCGCCTGAGCGAAGTCAAGCTCAGTTTCATTATCGCGTTCGTAGCCGGTGAACTGCTTTCGGATTGTGTCCTCGGCGTAGCCCAACCCGGCAGTTCGCTGCGATACCGAGATTTCCTCGCCGAAGGGATGATAGTCATGCCTCGCTGTTACGGCTCCGTTTGCATCCGTGTTGATTCTCGGAGACCCCAGATGATCGTTCGTGAGGTAGGCGACCTTGGCGTCGTTTGTTGACGCAACGATGGTCGAGTATTCCGCGACGAGACTCCCCGCAGCGTCGTAAGTGGTATGAAAAGGTGTGGGTGCGTGGAGAGAGTGGGCGGTGCTGCGTTGCAGCGGTTTTACGTCAGGAT
>JBKBYA010000011.1:0-116834 GCA_046313635.1 Pyrinomonadaceae bacterium
ACACCGAGAATTCCGATTGCCCCTTCTGCACTCTAGCAAAGCAGTATCAGCTGACCGTTCCGAGTTAAGCCCGGAGATTTCACAGCTGACTTGATTTGCCGCCTACGCGCCCTTTACGCCCAGTAAATCCGAACAACGCTTGCTCCCTACGTATTACCGCGGCTGCTGGCACGTAGTTAGCCGGAGCTTATAAATGGTACCGTCATTTATTCTTCCCATTCTTTCGAAGTTTACATTCCGAAGAACTTCATCCTTCACGCGGCGTTGCTGGGTCAGGCTTTCGCCCATTGCCCAAAATTCCCGACTGCTGCCTCCCGTAGGAGTCTGACCCGTTATTCAGTGTCAGTGTGTCCGACCGTCCTCTTAGACCGGATACAGATCGTAGCCTTGGTAAGCCATTACCCTACCAACTAGCTAATCTGCCGCAGGCTCCTCTTCAAGCGGATTGCTCCTTTAACAACTGTCACCCTAAGGTGCCGCTGCATTATGCGGTATTAGCATCGGTTTCCCGATGTTATTCCCCACTCAAAGGTAGATTACCTACGTGTTACTCACCCGTGCGCCACTTTATACACTCCCCGAAGGGAGTCTTAATCGTTCGACTTGCATGTCTGAGGCACGCCGCCAGCGTTGATTCTGAGCCAGGATCAAACTCTCGTTAAAAAGTTCTTACTAGCTTTATGGTTCGCATTTCACGAACCGTGTTTTCGAATTAACACATGGACTCGCATATCTAGTTTTCAAACATCAACTTTTGTTTCATCCCCGCTTGGGACGAAACTATTGATTATACAGAAATCAATCTCGTTGTCAAGCCCCTGATGAATCCTATTTGATCCTTAACTTCGGCGACGAAGTTTTTGTCAGAGGCAAACATGTATTTTCTACACACACATGAAACTTGTCAAGCCGGGGTGGCAGGCTACTTACAATCTCATCCGGAGCGAAGTAGACGCCGTGCCAAACCAAGCAACACAATTAAGCGTGAAGAAAAAACATATTGTCCAAAGATCCACTCACGACCCCTGCCGAAATTGAATTCTCAGTTTGAGAGAATTTGACTTCTTAGCAACGATCCGCTCAGTTTTAACAGAGCCATCTAGGATGATTTGCTTTCCGACCTAGTTGGCTGCTTTTTTGAGCTTTGTTCTTACAGGTGCGCCGCGACCGCAGTGCCTTTCCGTATCACCGCGCCGGTGGCGAAAGATGATATTAACATCCCTGCTAAATTTGTCAAAGGGCCGCATCGTTCCACGAATTTGGAGCCTCTTTCCTGCCCTACCGCACCCAACTCTTCGGCGGGCGATCAGCATTTTCAATCCATTGAGGTCGAGATCGTGTCGCGGTCGCAGCAGTTTTGTGAGGGTCCCTTGCTGCTATCGCGGGCGGGGATTAAGACGTCAGCAAAGCCATAGCGGTTGCAAAATCATTTCAAGAGTTTTTGGATGAACTGGAGCGGGCGACGAGGCTCGAACTCGCAACTTTCAGCTTGGGAAGCTGACACTCTACCATTGAGTTACGCCCGCTCGAGTTGGCAGCACCGATTGTAACATCAAATCACTATTTGTCACGTCGCGTCCCGGCTCGCTAAAAGAAGTTCTATCAGCTCGCGCACTGCCCCACGCCCGCCTCCGACATTTGCAACGTAATCCGCCTTCTCCAGTACCTCGGGACGTGCGTCCTTCGGTGCTGCCGAGAGACCCGCGAGACGCATCGGCGCGAGGTCGGGCAGATCGTCGCCCATATACGCGACCTGCTCCCACGACAGGTCCAGGTCCTCGACCAACCGAGAGAACAACGGCTCTTTATCCTCATTTCCCTGCAAGATGCGTGAAACCCCGAGCGGTTCAAAACGCGTCTTGACGATCGGCGAGTTGCGACCGGAGATTATCGCCGTTATCCCCCCGACCGAATGCCACCGGACCAACCCCAGACCGTCCCTTACATCAAACACTTTTAGCTCCTCGCCAGAAACTCCATAATAAAGTCGACCGTCCGTCAGCACGCCGTCGCAGTCGAGGACAAGCAGTGTAACGCTACGAGCTTTCTCGGCGAGCGCGAGCGGATCGAGAGCCATTTCAGCGAACCTCAAACATTTCTACCGCCGCAAGCTTCCACCCGCCGGCAGTCCTCTCCAGACGAAAGACCGCGGTGCCTGCTTCAGGATCGCGGTTCAGCAGCTTGACCGAGACCTTTGCCTCGACCAGCATCGTGTCGGCCGCAAGCCTGTCGGCATACAAGACCTGCGTTTGCCATTGCTCGGTCGAACCCGAAACGCCGCTCGCGAATTTGGCCGCTTCGCCCGCCAGCAGCAGAGCATCGACCTCCGCCTTTCGGTTGGAGACCGCGGCCTTGTCAAACCTCGCGAAGTAGGCCTTCGCATCATCGTTCGCCGCGGCAGCCGGGCTGAGCCGAGACCTCAACGCGCGGGCCGCCAGGCTTGCTCCGTAGTCGGCGTCGGCAACGATCGCGGCCTCGGCCGATCTGATCGCCGCTGCCGATTGGCCGCTCCTGGCTGATACCTCGGCCAGTCCTAAATTCGCCCACGCCAGACTTCTGGCCGTTGGCAGCTTCTCATCGAGTACGGCCTTGAATTCTCGCTCGGCATCGCCGGGTCGATTAAGCGCGAGCAAGGCCCTGGCCAGATATATTCGAACATCGTCATACCGAGGCAGGTCGCGAAGGACCGATCTGGCGGCGGTCTCGGCGCCGGCAAGATCCTGCTTATCGAAAAGTCGCTTTACCGCCAAGAGCCGGTCTCCCTCGGTAAACTCGCGAGGAGCGATATCGTCCGAATAATCGATCTGCGGATAAAGCTTTTCGGAATCGATCTCCAGCCGAACGATCTTGGCGGCGGTCTTAAAGTTCACCTCGCCAAAGCTCCTTGCTCGTACCGTCGCCTGGGCAGACAAGGTTTCGCCGCTCGCGGCCCAGGCCTTTACCGTAACCGTCGCATCGATGCCGCCGGTGTTTCGGAGCGCCGCCTTTGTCTCAGTCATATCCGTCTGCGGCAGGCCGACCATTAGGTTTGTGTCGGTTACCTGTTCCAATAAATGATCGACCAGCTCCTTTTGCGCAGAAAACGCGGCCCTCAATTCGGTCAGGTCGAGCTGTCCATCTTTTATGTTTGCCGCGATCGTCTCAAAAAATGTCTTCCGCCCGAGCCGACGATCCAGGAGCCTCCAAAACATCGCTCCTTTGTTTGCAACCTCCGAATAGTAGTAATCGCTGACCGGCGAAACGGTCGCAAGAGGCTCGTCGCGCTGTACGATCGCGGCATACGCTGATCGTTGACGTGCTCGCTCGACATCCGCGACCTCTTTGCCGAACCGCGCTTCGATGAATTCGGTTGCGATAAATCTCGGCAGCCCTTCTCGGATCGTCCCCTGCCCGATACCGTTGACCGCAACCGCGGACCCTATCCAAGTTTTTGCGATCGCTTCGGCCACGTTCATCACGGTTTGCGAGTCCAGCTTTGGCCGTCGGAATATTCCCTCATCGACGATGACCACGCCGCTGTCGCTGAATCCCGATCCGCGCCGTGCTGCGACCAATCTCACGGGAACGTCCGGGCCGGGCCCCAACAGGCCGGCGGCAAACGCCCTCGCTTCGTTAGCGACAGCGGCGAGCTCGGCCGCTCGGGTCTGCGCGTCGGCATTCATGCCCTTGGGAAAATATACGGTCGACCCTCCGGCGGACGCCGTTTCCCAATTGCCTGCGATGAAAAACGGCTGCGCGTTCAGCTTCTGTTCAAAAGCCTGCCCGCTCGTCGTGCCTGACGACACGATCGTCAGCCCGCCCGGCGACGTCACGCTCAACCGAACCGGCGCGTAGTCCGCACCGCGGGCAAAGAACCAGCTGTTCGGCGTCGGGTACCAGAACGACTGCGGCAACAGCTGAGCTCCGATCGGCGAAAGTGTGCTTGTGCCCGAATTGTCCTTGATCGTCAATCTGTACTCGACGACCGCGGCGGCAGAAGCTCCGGCCGCGACCGACGGGATCCTGATCGAGACACGCTGCAGGCTCCGCGATGCATCGACCTTCTCTTCGCGTTTAGAAAACTCGGCCGGCGACCCGTTAAACGTGACCGACGTGATCTCGACGCTCTGCGCGATCCTCAGCGTCAACGCCTGGGCAGGTTCGGCCGAGACGTTCTTCAGACTTAGCGTGGCCTTTATCGGGATGCCGCGGTCTGTCTCAGCCGTCGGCAGCGTGACGGAGAGATCGTATTTGAGGACTTGCCAAGTGGCGTTGGGAACGGCGACACGGGCGTCGTCCTGCGCCTTGCCGCGCCCGGCAAACAGCGCCATCGCGCACAACAGCAAGATTAAGAATTTAGATTTCATTGATGATTGGCTGAGATCAGTTGTTGACGATCGTGTGAATTTCTTTGAGCTTCACGAGCAGCCCTTCGAGCCGCGCGAGCGGAAGCTGGTTCGGCCCGTCGCTCGGGGCACGCGACGGGTCGTCGTGCACTTCCATAAAGACCGCATCGACGCCGCATGCGACACCCGCACGCGCGAAGTTTTCGATGTACTCGGATTGCCCGCCCGTTGCTTTACCGAGTCCGCCCGGCAGCTGCAGCGAATGCGTCACGTCAAACACGACCGGTACGCCAAAGCCGCGCATGATCGGGAACGAGCGCATATCCACGATCAGATTGTTATAGCCGAAGCTCGCTCCGCGCTCGGTCAGCAGGATCTTTTCGCAGCCCGCCGACCCAAGCTTTTCGACGATATTCTTCGCGTCCCAAGGCGCGAGAAATTGGCCTTTCTTGACGTTGACGGCCTTGCCGGTCTCGGCCGCGGCGACGAGCAGATCGGTCTGTCTGCAGAGGAACGCCGGGATCTGCAGAATGTCCGCGACCTCTGCCACCTTCGCCGCCTGCCAAGGTTCGTGAATATCGGTGATCACCGGCACCCCAAACTCGTCCTTGACCTTCGCAAGGATCTCGAGACCAAACTCCATTCCCTGCCCGCGAAAGCTCTCGATCGAGCTGCGATTCGCCTTATCGAATGAAGACTTGTAAACGAGATCGAGCCCGACGCGTCCGCAGATCTCGCCGATCGACGACGCCATCAGTCGTGCATGTTCGAGCGACTCGACGACGCATGGCCCTGCGATGATCGCGAGGCGGCCGTCACCGAAGGCGACATTTCCAACTTCAAATTTCTGCATAGAGAGTGCCGACAGACCGCGACAGAGTAGCACACGTCCGCGTTGCCAAAAACGGCAGCAAAAACGATAAGCTTCGACTATTCTTCGGTCCGCATCTCGACATGTTCGGGAAAGTCCACGTGAGCGTCGCTGGTTATGTCATGCTCGAGATTCTCGCTCTTGAGCCGGTTTTCCCACGCCGCTTTTACAAACGAGTAGAAGAGCGGATGCGCCGCCAGCGGCTTTGACTTGTACTCGGGATGGAACTGACAGCCGATGAAGTACGGATGAACGTCGCGCGGCAGCTCGACCATCTCGACGAATTTGCCGTCGGGCGAGACGCCGCTGAAAACGAGGCCTTCTTTTTCGAGCACGGCACGGAATTCGGGATTGAATTCGTACCGGTGGCGATGCCTTTCGCCGATCTCGTCCGCGTTGTGATAAACGCTTCGGGCGAGCGAGCCTTCCTTCAGCCGGCACTTCCAATCGCCGAGCCGCATCGTGCCGCCCATCTCGTCAACGCCGACGAGATCGCGCAGCTTGAAGATGATCGGGAACGGCGTCTCCTCGTTGAACTCGGTCGAGTCGGCGTCGCGCAGGCCGCAGACGTTGCGGGCAAATTCGATGCACGCCGTCTGCATCCCGAGGCAGATGCCGAAGTACGGCGTGCCCGACTTGCGAGCGTACTTGATCGCGCGCAGCATCCCGGCGATGCCTCGCTTGCCGAAGCCGCCGGGGACGAGGATCGCGTCGTAGTCCTGCAGATCGCTCTCGTAGCCGTCGCGCATCAGATTTTCCGATTCGATCCAAGAGACGTTGACGCGAAGGTTGTTGGCGACGCCCGCGTGCGTGAGCGCCTCGCGGAGCGATTTGTACGAGTCTTCGAGCTCGACGTACTTGCCGACGATGGCGATGCGGACGCTGCCGCCCGTCGGTTCCTTGATAGTCGCGACCAGCTCGCGCCAGCGTTTGAGATCGGCGGTCGGGAATTTTTCGTTCAGCTGCAGATCGCTGACGATCAGATCGTCGAGTCCCTGCTCGTGAAACGCGAGCGGCACCTCGTAGATCGTCGGCACATCGAGCGCCGAGACGACGGCGTTTTGCTGGACGTTGCAGAAGAGCGCGATCTTTCGCCGCAGGTCGGACGGTATCGGCCGGTCAGAGCGGCACAGCAGAATGTCGGGCGCGATACCGATCTCCATCAGCTCGCGTACGCTGTGCTGCGTCGGCTTGGTCTTGAGCTCGCCCGCGGCCGCAATGTACGGCACGAGCGTGACGTGAACAAAGATCGCGTTGCCGCGGCCTTCTTCGTTGCCCATCTGGCGGATCGCCTCGAGGAACGGCAGCGATTCGATGTCGCCGACCGTACCGCCGATCTCGACGATCAGAACGTCGGGCTCGTGCTGTTCGGCGACCTTTCGCACGGCCATTTTGATCTCGTCCGTGATGTGCGGGATGACCTGAATGGTCTTGCCGAGATAATCGCCGCGGCGCTCTTTTTCGATGACCGAGAGATAGATACGACCGCTCGTCCAGTTATTGGCCTGCGAGAGCTCTGCATTCGTGAAGCGCTCGTAGTGCCCGAGGTCGAGGTCCGTCTCAGCACCGTCGTCCGTCACAAAAACCTCGCCATGCTGGAAGGGCGACATCGTGCCGGGATCGACATTGATGTACGGGTCGAGCTTCATCAGCTGGACCTTCATCCCGCGCGACTCGAGCAGGCATCCGATGCTCGCCGCCGCGAGACCCTTGCCGAGACTCGAAACCACACCGCCGGTGACAAAAATGTACTTGGTCATATTCTTTGCTCTTCGATCCTAAAACCTGTTCGCCGCACTTCCCTTCAAATCTGCATCTCGATCATCGAACGCACTCGCTCGTAATCATCGAGCGTATCGACGCCGATCGACGTGCCGCTCACTTCGACGACGCGGATCGTCGCTCCATTCTCCAGAGCACGCAGCTGCTCGAGCGACTCGAGCGTCTCGAGAGGCGACGGCTCCATCGCCGCAAATCTCAGCAGAAACTCCCGCCGATAAACGTACAGACCGGTGTGCTTGCGAAAATTTCGGACAAGCTCGGGCTTGACCTGCAAAGCCCTTTCGATGCTGCCCGCGTCGAGCGCGGCCGCCCGCGGAAACGGCACCGGCGAACGTGAAAAATAAAGCGCGTTGCCGCGAACGTCGGTCACCACCTTGACCACATTCGGATCGAGTACGTCCCGCACGTCGTCGATCGGCTCGCATGTCGTCGCGATATCGACGCTGGGCTCCTTCAGAATGCACTCGACCGCCTTCTCGATGTTTTCCGACGGAATGAGCGGCTCGTCGCCCTGAACGTTAACGACGATCGTACCGGCCGGCAGATCTCTCGCGACCTCGGCGATCCGGTCGCTGCCGGAAGGGTGGTCGGTTGACGTCATCACGACCTCAACGCCCTCGGCTGCCGCGACCTCGGCGATCCGCTCGTCATCGGTCGCGACGATCACGCGGTCGACATTCCGCGCCGCGCGGGAGCGATCGACGGTGTGGAGTATCAGCGGCCGTCCGCCCAAGGGCAAAAGCAATTTGCCCGGCAAACGCGTGGACGCATATCGTGCCGGAATGATCGCTGCTACAAATTGTTCAGGATTTTTCCCGTGTGACTCCACGGGCTTTCAGCATATAGGCTGAGGCGCCAAAAGGCAAGAATGCCGCGTCGAGACGGTTGCTCATCTCAGACGCATTCCCTACACTCGGGTCTGTGCCGAACTCAACATCGAGAGACGAATATTACGCCGACCTTCCGCTCCCCGTGGACGGCTCCAGTGCCGCGCCGCTCGGGCCGAACAACCCGCCCTGGAATGCGGCGGCGGGGCTCGGCGTTTGGCTGCTGAGCGTGCTGCTGATCATTGTGATGCCGAATCTCTTCGTCATCCCGTACGCGGTCAGCCGCCAGATATCGCTCAACGACTCGGCACGACTCGTCGACTTTCTCCAGTCGGACGCGACCGCCGTGCTGCTTGGTCTGCTGGCGATACTGCCGGCCCACGTTCTCACGCTGCTGGCGGCGTGGGCGGTCGCGACAAAGCTGAACAGATACTCGTTTCGCCAGACGCTCGGCTGGGAGATGGGGCCGGTCAAGCTTTGGCATCTTGCGGCGATATTGATCGGCTTTTTTCTCTTCGCTCTGGCGCTGAATCAGATCTCGCCCGAGCAGGACAACAGTCTGCTCAAGATCCTTCGAAGCTCGCGACATGCTGTCCTCCTGACAGCCTTCCTTGCGACATTCACGGCGCCGTTCGTCGAGGAGGTCGTCTATCGCGGTGTGCTGTATTCGGGCTTTCAGCGATTGACGGGCGCTCCGCTGGCGATAATCGTCATTACCGCGCTCTTTTCGCTCGTCCACGTCCCGCAGTACTACCCGAGCTGGACGACGATAGTCCTGCTGACGCTGCTCAGTCTGATCCTGACGCTGGTGCGTGCGTGGTCGGGCAATCTGCTGCCGTGCGTGGTGCTGCACTTTCTCTTTAACGGGATCCAGTCGCTCGGGCTCGTCTTCGGTCCGGACCTAAACGTACCGGACGCTCCGCCGGATGCCGTCGGCTTTGTATTCCAGCTTTTAAAATGAGATTCGGGGGCCGCGGCCCCCGAATCTGTTTGATCAATTGTCGCCTTTTCGCCCGGCTGTCGGTGTGTTGATCGGGACCGATACCGGCGGCGCCGGTGCTGACGGGACCGGCGTCGAAGGGATGAAGATCGGCGGCGAATCGACCATATCGGGCCGTTCGCGACGATTGAAGACGCGGTCACCACTGCTCTCGACCTGCTGGAACGGCGGTCTCACGCCGCGCCGCTCGGTCGCCGGTGTGCCCGTCGAACCGCCGCCGGTGCCGCCGCCAGAACCGGTGCCGCCATTGCCGCCATTGCCGCCGCCGCGTCCTCTGCCCAGGTACCACCACGGATCTCGGTACATCCAAGGCGGCATTCCGATGTTCCAAAGGTCGTATGAGTAATACCAGCCGTACGGCGAAGACCATCCGCTGCCGAACGGGACAAAACACCAGCGGCGACGCCACGGCTCCATCACCCATACACCGAACGAATCGTACATGTTCCATCCGCTGCCGCGGTAAGAGCTGATCAGGGCGTTACGAAGCTGCTTGCGCTGAAGCTGCGCGTTGAGCTTGCTGGCCTCACGCGCTCTGTCCTTGCTCCACTCCGACAGACCGTCAGCATCGTCGATACTCTTTGCGACCTCGACCCCCGAAGGTCGGAGCGTGGCCGTGCGGCCGCTCTTGACCTCGGTCGCGCCGGCAGCGGTCGCGCCGACCGCAACGCGGCCCTTGATCACCGAGAGTCGCGTCGTCGCCGCATCGACCACGTCGATACGAAACACACCAGATCGCTTGAATTTGACCTCGCTGCCCGGCGTCGCGACCGATACGACAAAGTCCTCGCCGGCGATGATCTCGAGGATCGCGCTGCCCGACGCAAGCTCGAGCCTCAGGTCTTCGAGCGACGTGCGGTTGAACTTGAATCTTGAGTTGCCGCCGAGCCGAACGAAAGAGCCGGGGTTGAGCAGCAGCTCGGCCTTGCCGTCGGCCGAGGTCAAAACCCTGTCGCCGATCTCCAGCTTGTCGCCCGCGGAGAGGTCGGCACGTGCGGAGCTACCGCTCTTGATCACCTCGACCTTGCCGGCGATGACATTTACCCCGCCCGCATCGGCCGAGATCACGTAGCGAGGGCTGGCCGATGCTCCGGCAGCAGCGGCGACATTCGGATCCTGCGCTCGAGCTGCTCCGCCCAGCACCGCGATGAGGCCTAATACAGTAGCAGCGACCAAACTTCTTTTCATATATTTTCTCCGGACCAGGTTTTGAGGAGAGTTGGCACGATGATAGTCCTTCGTTCTTGATAATTCAACGATTTGTCGTACATTGCGCTCGGCTGCCGGCAGCCTCCGGCCGCCGCCAACTTTCTGAACAACCCCGCGGCATACTTCGTAATCAAAGTCGCAGCCCGAGTCTGGGCGTAATAAATGGCGACATTTCGAGATCCAGATAGAACATTTGCACCGATCGAGGTGGCCGAGCGGCTCCTCGAGATCAGGGCCGACGCCGGTTTTGCGGCGACGCTCTATCTCGACCGCTCGCATCAGCTCACAGACATATTGGATGCATACGGCTTTGATATTTACGCCTTCTCGACCGTTAACGAAAAGATAAATTACGACCGCTCGACAATGCCGGTCGTGCCCGGCGGCGACAACATCCACAGCTCGGTCATGGCGCACTAAAAGTTTCAACTACAACTGAAGAACGCAGTAGATAGGAAAAAGAGGCCGTCTGAAAAGGCGGCCTCTTATTCATTGATGGTCTTCTCGCGCGGCTTTTGCCGCGGGGACGTGAACATTCAAATGGCGTTTCAATGCCGGCGCCGAGATTTGACCAGCCCTGACCACATCCTAATGCGACGCGGCTGCAATTCAGAACAAGCCAAACGCTTCGGACGATCTCTCTTACTACAGTGCCTTGACTATGAAGAGCGTGCCGTCGTCATCGAGGAACTTGCGGTCGGTAAAGTCCGCGACGCCTTTACGGATGTGGTCGATCAGCTTTTTGGCGGGCATGTCGATCCCTTCGAGCACGCGTTTGGCAAAGCGGTCGAGGCCATATTCTTCGCCGGCGGCGCTCGTCGCCTCGATTATGCCGTCCGTGTATATCACCATTACCTGCCCGCGCTCGAATCGGATGAAGTGCTGGTGATAATGCATATCGCGAAACATCCCGAGCGGCGTGTCGCCGTACTCGACGTAGCGGTATTCGCCGTCGGGCTTGATCAGAAGCGGCGGATTGTGTCCCGCATTTGAAAAGACGAACGTCCGGTTGGTGCTGTCGAGGATGCCGTATATGCCCGTGATGAACTGGTGCTCCTCGACCGAATCCCAAAGCAGGTTGTTGACCTTGGCAAGAGCGATATTCGGCCCGTAGCCGATCTGCACGCCCGCTCGCAGCGACGCCCGTAGGAACGACATCAGCAGTGCGGCCGGCATTCCTTTGCCGACGGCGTCCGCGACGACGATCCCGATCTGGTCCTCAAAGATCTGCACCCAATCGTAATAGTCGCCCGACACCTCTTCGGTCGGAAAGACGTATGCACTGATGTCGAAGTTCGGCAGGCACGGGTCATTGTCCGGCAGCAGCTCTAGCTGCACCTGCCTTGCGACCTCGAGCTGGGCCTCGATGCGCTTCTTTTCGACCACTTGGTCAAGGAGCCTGACCTTTTCGATGATGATCGCTACCTGCGACGTGAGGAGCTGGAGGATGGCGAGGTCCTCCTCCGAGTACGCGGCCAGCCGGTCGCTCTCGAGATCGAAGACGCCGATCACCTTGTCGTTTGAAATGATCGGGGCGACCAGCTCAGATCTCGTTTGAGGACGTGCGGCAAAGTATCGCGGGTCGCGGCTCACGTCGCTGCAGATGATGGGCCTGCCCGTCTGTGCGACCGTTCCGATAAATCCCTCGCCGAGCTTGAGCCGAGGGGTTACGAGCTGCTTGCTGATGGCATAGCCGCGGATCACCTTTGACCGAAAGACATGCTGGTCGTGGTCGTCGTCGCGCTCGATAAGGTAGATGCCTGCCGCGTCGTAATGAATGAGCGAGCCGAGTGTGTCCATCACGAGATTGAGCATCTCGTCGAGATCGAGGGTCGTGCTGATCGCGCGGGTGATCTCGAGCAGCATCCGAAGCTTGTCCTCGGTCTTTAAGCTCGCGTCCGGAACGCTTGATCTGACCTCGCTTTCAATCATCGTCGTTGCGGGCGTCAAAGAGGTTGGACTTGTACGCGTCCCAAAGTCTTGAGATCTTTATGCGGTATTCGACCAGCGCCCGGCTGACGCCGAAATGCCGCGCGATCTCGCGAGACGATCTCCCTTGCGACACAAACTTTTTCAATGCCGCGTACGGCACCAGCGCCGCCGCTCCGGTCGCGTATGCCTCTTCTTCGATATCGTGGTTGTAGTCGCGGGCGACGACGCGGCCATTCTTATCCCGCCGGCTGATCGCCAGCCGGCTCGGCTTGTGCCCGAGAAAGACGTGGCAGATCTCCTCCATCAGCGTCGCGGCCTGTCGAGACGGGGCGTGTGTCGGATTGAGGATGATCAGCTTTCGGCCGTCGGGCAGCGTCTGCGAGGCGGCACCGCCCGACCAGAGATCCTTTCCTGCGTCGATCAGCTGACCCCTCGATTCTTGCGAAATAAGTCCTTCGACCGCCTCGAAGGGCAGGACAAAGAGGTTCGCGTAGCGGGCTAGTTCAAAAGGGTCGAGCTTTTGCTCGGGCCGCCTGAGGCCTGCAAACTCACGCAGGCCTGCGGCCCTGATCTCGTGATGGCGGCCCTTAGGGGTCGGCGGCAGATCTGCGATGTGCATAAAGGATAGCAGGCCCTGAGTTCGCGGCAGCCAAAGGCCGTGGTGATTTCGGCTGCCGCTCTAGCCGAATGCCCGCCGGTTTAGACCTCTTTGTACTCGGAGTCGACGTCCTCGCTCGACAGAGCGACGCGATAATTCCTAGATTGCTTCTGCTTTGTGATCAGGAGGTCGTCCTTGGTCTTGAGCAGATCGGCACGGCTGTAAACCGAAAGCTCAAAATTGTAGCCGTGAGTGATGGCGTCCTTGGGACAAGCCTCGACGCAAAAGCCGCAAAAGATGCAGCGGCCGTAATCGATGTTGTAAACCTTGGCGTAGCGCTCGTCGCGGCCGATACGCTCGGCGTACGGGCGCGGGTCGTTCTCGGCCTCGATGTAAATGCAGTCCGAGGGGCACGCCGCCGCACAGAGATAACAGGCGACGCATTTTTCCTTGCCGTTCTCGTCGACGTGCAGCAGGTGCTGCCCGCGATAACGCGGCTGGACGGTTACCGGCTCGTCCGGATATTGGACCGTCCACTTTTCGCGAGGGATCTCCGAGATCGTCCGGCGCATTCCTTTGAGCACCGCGACCGTCGATTGAATGACGTCAGAAACTAATGACATATGCGTAAAGAGATATGGGCGGCCGAGCGGCGTCGCTCGATCTACTGAGCAACCGAATTCATTACCGCGCTGAGTCCTCCCAAAAAGAAGCTGACGATCCAGTAGATCAAGCCGAGGACCAAAAACAACCCGCCCAGTATCATGCCGACGATCGCCAGGGTCTTTCCGCCAAACTCCGACGGGTTAGAATTTGCATTCTTTATACCGAGAAAGCCGGTAACCAAAGCCACAATGCCGGTCAGCGGCGCAACCCAGCAGCACAGCGAGAGGATTCCGAAAACGAGCGAGACGATCGGCAGCGTCTTATTCTCACCGCCCGCGCCCACCGGCGGCGGTTGGAATGGCGTGTTTTGGCCGACACCTTGATTTTGCCAGCTCGCCTCAGGTGCGGGCGGCGGCGTCCATTCGACCGGTGCCGGAGGCGGAACGGCTTTTTCAAACGGATCGAAGGCCGGCGGCTGACTGATGCGGGTCTCGGCTTCAGAAAGATCTCGGCCCGCCGACTCGGTCGACACAGGCTCGGGAACACTGAAGGGCGACGGTATAGGCGGAGCCGACTGTTGATAGATCGTCTCCTCCTCAGCCTCGAGCTCGGCATCGCCTGTCGACGCCACGTCCTCGGCAGGCGCCTCGGGCCGGTCGTCCTGAAGCGAAGCGCTCCCGCCCGTCAACGGCGGGATCTCCATCACCTCGCCTTCGCTTGCGAAACCCTGCGACGGGGCCGCGGCCGGTATCTCTAGCACGTCGTCACTCGCGCGTGATGTATCGCCCGCCTTGCCGGACTCGCTCGAACCGAGCGCGGCGGCGATCTCGTCCTTGCTCGCAACCATTGTCTTGAACGGATCGGGCGTCTCGACGACATCCACCAAAGGCGTGCCGTCCGCCTGGCAAAACCGCATTCCGTCGTCGAACGTCTTATCGCAAGTCGGGCACTTTTTCATAAGCTGCAAATGAGATCGGTCGGTTGCCGAAAGGTCGTTTTGAGCGGCGAACGTTTGAAGATCCTAATTTACTAACGCACCGCCCCGAGGTCTGACCTGTTATAACGCCGCACCTAAACTAATTCAAGTTTACTAAAGAAATAGCTTATTTCTATCGCGGCGTTCTCGTCCGAGTCGGAGCCGTGAACGGCGTTCTCGCCGATCGACGACGCAAATTCCCTGCGGAGAGTTCCCTCTGCGGCCTCGGCCGGGTTGGTCGCGCCCATCAGTTCGCGCCAAGCTTTGACGGCATTTTCTTTTTCGAGCGCCAGCACGACGCAGGGGCCGCTCGACATGAACTCGGTCAGCTCCTCGTAAAAGCCTTTGCCGGCGTGAACCGCATAAAATCCCTCGGCCTGCTTCTTGGTCTGGTGGACCAGCTTCATACCGCGAATGTTAAAGCCCGCCTCGAGAATGCGGGCGATGATCTTGCCGTGATTCCCGGCGCGAACCGCGTCGGGCTTGATGATTCCGAATGTTAATGTGCTCATTAGTTACTATTCTGATTTTGTTGTTGGATTTGATCGGGTATTCACCTTGATCGAAATGTCATTTATTTCGGGCCCGGGCTTGAGCTCGACACCCTCTCGCGTCGCGATGGGGCGTCCGAACGAGTGGCTGATCCTGAGGCTGTAAATACCGGTCGGAACCGTGAAATAGAACATGCCGTATCCGGTAGTCCGAAAGTTCGAAATACGCTGGTCGGGTCCAATAAGCGAAACAGCTGCATCCGCCACTGGTACTCCGGCCGAATCCTTGACCTCTCCGATCAGCCGGGCCCACGGCTCGATCGAGGGAATGTCGGTGCTGCCTTTTCTTTTCAGCCGGATCGAGAACGCATGCGGCGATCTTGAACTATTTAGCGGCAGGTCGACGATGGCTTCAAAAGCGTCATATCCCGCAGCCCGTATTGACAGCTTAGTATTGTGGTGCGATCCACACATGCCATGAAAAAGCTTGAACGCTCCCGATTTGGGCAATGGTGTCAATTCCCTATCTTCATAGAGAATCGACTCATCCGTTGCGGCCGAACGCAACTCGAGTTTTGCGGAGCTCACAAAGCTGCCGGCCGAATTAGAAACGTAAAACACAGCGTGAATGTACCCGCATGCCTGCGCGAATGATGCCCCGCTACTCGCTAAAACAACGAGCAGCGAAGCCAACGAAACCTTAAGGCATCTATGGGTCATTGGCGTTCTGACAATTAGGCCGCAGCGCTCGATCCCAACATCTCGGCAACCGCCTGCCCGATATCCGCGGGCGACTGGACAACGTGGATCCCGGCTTCCGTCAATGCCTTCATTTTCTCGGCCGCGGTGCCCTTGCCGCCCGAGATGATCGCACCGGCGTGCCCCATGCGGCGTCCCGGAGGCGCGGTCTGGCCGGCGATGAAGGCGACGATCGGTTTTGTCACGTTGTCTTTGGCGTAGGCCGCGGCGTCCTCTTCGGCAGTGCCCCCGATCTCGCCGATCATAACGATCGCGTCCGTTTCGGGATCTTCTTGAAACAGCTTGAGCGCATCGGTGTGCGTCGTGCCGATGATCGGGTCGCCGCCGATGCCGATCGCCGTCGATTGGCCGAGGCCGAGCGCGGTGAGCTGGCCGACGGCTTCATAGGTGAGCGTGCCCGAGCGCGAGACGACGCCGATCCTTCCCTCTTTGTGAATGTGGCCGGGCATGATGCCGATCTTGCACTTGCCGGGCGAGATGATGCCGGGGCAGTTCGGGCCGATCAGCCGCGTCTGCTTGTCGCGAAGGTATTCTTTTGCCTTGACCATGTCCGCGACCGGAATGCCCTCCGTGATGCAGACGACGAGCGGCAGACCGGCGTCGGCGGCTTCCATTATCGCGTCGGCGGCGAATGCGGGCGGCACGTAGATGACCGACGCGTTTGCCCCCGTTTCGCGGACGGCGTCGGCGACGGTGTTAAAGACCGGCACGTTCTCGTGCACGCTGCCGCCCTTGCCGGGCGTGACACCGGCGACGACATTCGTGCCGTACTCGATCATCTGCAGCGTGTGAAAAGTGCCCTCTTTGCCGGTGATGCCCTGCACCACGAGGCGTGTGTTCTTATCGACTAGAACGCTCAAGTTTAAACTCCAGAATTAGTTGGTGATCAAAACAAAGCGAAATTATAACACGCGGCTCCGACGCCTCGGCAATTTGGCCCGACCAACTTTTTGTGAACCTTTTTGAATTCGGGTGCGTTTGCAAATGCGGGCCGCTCTACCTGTAAGGCCGCATCCGCCTTGTGCGGTGCGGCGCGGCCGCACAGGCCTCCGGCAGCCTTTCTATATCGAGATGAAGCAGCTTTATTCATTTTATTCCGACGCCTTTTGGATCGCGCTCAAGTCGATCCTCGAGCACAAGCTGCGAGCCTTCCTGACCCTTATCGGCATCATCATCGGCGTGGCCGCGGTGGTCGTGGTCGGCGCATCGATCAGCGGCCTTAAGACGTACGTCATCGGCCAGGTCTCAAAGGTCCTCGGCTCCAATCACTTCATGATCACGCGAATGGCCAACGTCGGAGACCTGTCTGATGAGGAGTACGAGCGTCGCAATCGTCGCAACAAGGACGTCACGTGGGAAGAGTACGAGCATGTCCGCGAGCGCTGCCGGCAGTGTTCTTTTGTCGGAGCGCAGATGAACGCGGGCGCCGACCTCAAAGAGGGCGCCGTCGAGATGCCCTCGACACGCGTGATCGGGGTGACCGACACGATGTACGAGATCGAGGACAAGACGCTTACGGCCGGCCGATTCTTTTCGGGCGAGGAGGTACAGCGCTCGGCGAAGGTCGCTGTGATCGGCGCCGACGTGGCTGAAAAGTTCTTTGAATTCACATCGCCCGTCGGCAAGACGATAAAGATACGGGGCGTTCCGGTGCAGATCATCGGCGTCGAGCAGCGGCGCGGCTCATTCTTTGGCCAGTCGCAGGACCGGCATCTTTACATTCCGATCACGCTCCACAACCAGATCTTTAACCGGTCGGGCGGCATCCAGCTGCACGGTAAGACCGTTACCAAAGAAGCTTTTCATCCGGCGATCGAAGAGGCCGAGCTGCTGCTCCGAAACAAACGCGAGCTGCTCGGCAGCGAAGAGAATACCTTCTCGGTCGTCAACGTGGACGAGTTCAACTCGACGATGGACCAGGTGACCGGGGCCATCGCCGTCGTCGTCGTGCCGATCACGCTGATCATTCTCGTCGTCGGCGGCATCGTCGTGATGAATATCATGCTCGTCTCGGTCACGGAGCGGACGTTTGAGGTCGGCCTGCGCAAGGCGCTCGGCGCGACGCGTAAGCAGATACTGCTGCAGTTCCTGATCGAATCTTCGCTGCTGTGCGTCGTCGGCGGGCTTCTCGGCCTGGCGCTCGCCGTCGGCGCGACGCAGCTTGTCGGTTATCTATTGAGTATGACGATGACGATCACCTTGTTTTACGTGATCGTCTCGGTAAGCGTGTCGAGCGTCATAGGCGTCGCCGCCGGGCTCTACCCTGCATGGAAGGCCGCGCGTCTCGACCCGATCGTCGCCCTGACGCAGAGCTAGGAAGGTGTGAATGGTGAGTGGTGAACGGTGAACGCTGATTTGCAAGTGGTAGACCTGGGTTCTCAAGCCATCTCACAGTTGTGTGCGACACTACGGTCGATTCGACTCTTACCTCTTATCGTTCACCACTCACCACTATAAACTGCTATGAAGTTCTCAGCCTCATTGCCCGCGGAAGTGCTCAGGATGGCGTACGACAGCGTCGTCTCGCACAAGTTCCGGTCGTTCCTGACGATCCTCGGCATCGTCGTCGGCATCCTGACCGCGGTCGTCGTCGCGTCGATCCTGACGGGGATGCGGCAAAACATAGTCTCGATGTTCGAAGAGTACGGGACCAACAATATCTATCTGTTTCACCTTTCGACCGGCTTCGGGCCGAGCAACCGCGACGAGCGAAACCGCAAGCCGCTGACGACCGACGATGCAGACGCCATTCTCAGCCAGGCGTCGACGGTCGAAGACGTGGCAACCGTCGCCGTCAATATCGGCTCGTGGGGGACCGGCTTTGACGACAACATGATCTACAAGGACAAGAACTATCGCTGGGCGCTGACCGACGGCGTGACCCCCAATTACGCCAAGATCACCAATCTCACGATCCGTGAAGGGCGATGGCTGACCGAAATGGACAACTACGAGCGCCGCAACGTGCTCGTTTTAGGAGTAAGCGCGGTGGACGCGCTCTTTGACGGCAAACCCGAAGAGGCCGTAGGCAAGGTGATCAGAATGAACGGCACGACATGGGAGATCGTCGGCGTGATAGAAAAGCGAAAGGCCGGCTTCTTCGGCGAGAACGAAGAGGACCGCAAGATCTTTATGCCATTCCGCACCGCGCGAAAGGCCGCCCCGACTCGCGATGCCGTGCTTCACATCGCCGCTGCAAAAAAGGGAATGCTGAACGACGCAGTGCTCGAGATCGAGGGGATCCTCCGACAGCGGCGCGGCGTCAAGACGGGCGAACCCAACAATTTTGACATCAAGACCGCGGACGATTTTATGCGGCAGTTTGACGGGATGCTCGCCGGCATCGGCGCGGCCGCGATCGCGATCTCGTGTCTCGGCCTGCTCGTCGGCGGCATCGGCGTGATGAATATCATGCTCGTCTCGGTCACCGAGCGCACCAAAGAGATCGGCATCCGCAAGGCGATCGGCGCGACCAGGGGAGCGATCGTCTTTCAGTTCCTGTCGGAGGCAATGGCGCTCACCCTGCTCGGCGGAGTGATCGGCGTGGTCCTCTCGATCGGCATCAGCAACCTGATAATGGCCCTCATCCCCGAGCTCCCCGCCCAGGTCGAGCTATGGATGATCGTCCTCTCGCTCACCGTCTCTGTCGGCGTCGGCCTCATATTCGGCGTGTTCCCCGCAATGCGCGCCGCCCGTCTCGACCCGATCGAGTGCCTCCGATACGAATAAGCATCCGTAATAAAAAGCTGTCTGGAAGAACTCGGTACGCTTTGCTTCCGAGACGGATGGCCGCGTTTAGATCCCGCTGATCGTTTCGGCCCTATTCGTCCCCGCGCCTCACGGCCCAACCTAGAGAGCCGCCTATCAAAGCAGGCCGCAATTTTCCAGACAGCACGCAATAGAGAACAGAAACAGCCCTTTTTACGACGGTCGCTCGCCGGTCGCCAAGACCGTCCGCGGAGACCCGTTTAAATTGACCGATCGAATTGTGGAAGGCGGATCGATCTATTTGTTTTTTTTAATTAGCAACTCGATCCGAGCTCTCTGACCGGCCACGATCCCACCATTAACGACAGCGGATAGTCCGCACCATCCATCAGATCGGAGGAACTTCTTTACCAATGAAGCTGCCAGCACTCACCGCCGCCTTGGTCTTGTTTTTGGTTTCAACCTCGAGCTTTATTTCCGCCGCAAAAGATAACAAGATTCGTCCCGCGGCGGATCCTATACCCGGACGATATATCGTTGTGCTCAAGACGGACGCTTCGACGTTAGCTGAGACATCGGTGCCCGACACGATCGGTCTTTTGAGTTCAAGCTACGCCATTCAGCCCGAGCACGTGTACGAGTCGGCGTTCGCTGGCTTCTCGGTCAAGATGACGAGGGACGAGGCATCTCTTCTCAGCGAAGATCCGCGTGTCGCCTACGTCGAAGAGGACTCGTACGTCACCGCGGCACAGGGCGAACAGACATCTCCCGGCTGGGGGCTCGACCGGATCGATCAGCGGGCGCTGCCCTACGACAATATTTACAATTTCCCGGGTACCGGCGCCGGCGTCAACGTCTACTTGCTCGACTCGGGAATACTTACAAGCCATATACAGGAGTAAAAAGCCAGTTGCTGATCGTGCCGTTCCCGGCCGTGTTGTTAAAGTTTGCGGCGATGTACGACGCGGTCGGGCCGGACTGCGCGGGAAATGATGTGGGATTGCCCTGAAACCAGCCGCTCGTCCCCGCGGGCTCGCTGTTGTTGCGAACGCTCCAGCCGGCCGAGGGCAGCGTCGAAACGTTGTCGAACCCCTCGGAGAAAGCATCTGTCCTAAATGCAAATTGGCCGGCCGCATTATTAGCCGACGCCGCTCCGGCCGTCGTCCAGACCGTGGGGTCGGCCAAGGCCAATAAAGCTGCCAATGCGCTCAGGATGCGGAAATAGGATCGGCGATTTGGTCGGGGCATATGATGGGCTCCTATCGAGGGGATCGTACAAACCAAAGTAGTACAACCGCTCCGAGCGGCGGTCAAGCGTAAATATCGAGATCTTTTTTCGACGGGGAGCGAGACGGCGTTTGATCCTTTGGATCTTATCTGCAGGCGACGCTCTTGAGCTCGTAGTTGAGTGCGGACGGCTTATCTTTGTTCAGGCCTTCGACCCGGGCGCGGAGAATGTCGCCGTCGAGCCTGTAAGTGATCCGCTGCGGGAAATCGTGGGCCGGGTTTTCAAAGGTCGCCTCCAGCCGGGCCCGACTGACCAGCCGAAAAGCGATCTCGTCTTTGTTCTGCGACGTCTTTGCGACGTAGAAGGTCCCTTCGCGCCTTTTTTCGATACGCATGAACTCAAAATTCACGACGGCACCGTTACGTACCGACCGCGCTGTCCCGAGCATAAGTCCGCCGTCGGGCTTCATCCAGTTTTCCGAGACACGCGATCGCTTCGCATGATCGTACTGTTCCCAGCAGCCCGCGAGCCAGGCAAGGTCCTCGACGCTCGGGTCCTTTGTTTGTGAATACAGATCAGACCCGCAGAATATGACGCAGACGATGATGCAGCAGATGGCGTTTCGCATGAAGTTGCCGCTCCTAATTCAGTTCGACCGTGTCACCGTAGGACGGAGTAGCGACCTCCCAGCCGAATCTGTCTCGAATGTGCTGAGCCATCGCGGCCGCGGCCTCAGGCTCGCCGTGTGTCGTAAAGACAAGTTTGGGCGCTGAGGGGAGCCCCTCGAGCCACCGCAGGACCGATCGCCAGTCGGCATGCGCCGAAAAGCTGTCGATCCTTTCGACATGGCATCTGACGGGCACCATCTGTCTCATTATCTTGACCTCGCGTTCGCCGTCGATAATTCGCCGGCCGCGCGTGCCGGCGGCCTGGTAGCCGACAAAGACGATCGTCGCTCGTTCGTCAGGCAGTATCCGCATCGCGTGGTGCAGCACGCGGCCGCCGGTCAGCATTCCCGACGCGGAAATGATAATGCGGCAGCCGCGCATCTCGTTAAGTCGCTTTGACTCGTCGCGGCTCGATGCGGTCGCCATCGAACGCGTCCTGAGAGGATGACGTTTTGTCGCGAGGATCCTCGAGTATTCCTCATCGTGCTCGTCATGCCAGCGGTTGTAGATCTGCGTCGCCTGCGCCGCCATCGGCGAATCGACGACGACCGGCAAGATCGGGATGAGTCCGCCATCCTCAAGCTCGCGGATCGTATATAAGACTTCCTGTACGCGGCCGACGGCAAATGCCGGAATAAGTATCGGCCCCTGTCGGCGAAACGCTTCGTTGATGATCCTCTTCAATTGATCGGCCGGCGACACGTCGCCGTGAAGCCGGTCGCCGTAGGTCGACTCGCACATCAGATAATCGCACTCGGCCGGCGGCGCGGGGTCTTTGATGATCGGCTGCTCGTAGTGACCGAGGTCGCCTGAGAATAGAAATCTGATCGGATCGCCGCTGCCTTCGCGATCCATCTCGACGAGTACCTGGCTCGCGCCGATGATATGCCCCGCAACGCTGAATCTCGCACGAATGCCGTCCGAGATCGCGACCGCTTCGCCATTATTCGGCACCGGACGCAGCAGTTCGAGTGCGGCCTCCGCGTCGCGCTCGTCGTACAGCGGCTCTGCCGGCGTATGGCTCGTCAGCGCATGTCGATTACGGTAGTCGGCCTCTTCTTCCTGCAGACGGGCCGAATCGGGCAGCAGTATCTTGAGCAGGTCGGCCGTCGCGCGCGAGGCAAAGACGTCGCCGGCGAAGCCCAGCTTTACCAGTCTCGGCAGGTATCCTGTGTGATCGATATGGGCGTGAGTGATGATGACCGCGTCGATCTCCGACGGCGCGAAGGGCGGGTCGCTCCAGTTGCGCTCACGCAATTCCTTCAAACCCTGGAATAGTCCGCAGTCGACAAGTACGCGCCGGCCCGAGTGCTCGATCAGATACTTCGACCCGGTCACCGTGCCCACGCCGCCAAAAAAACTGATGCTCGACATAAGCAATGAATTTAGCACGAACGCACCGTCTGACGCCTTTGGCGAAGAGCGCCGCAGTGCTGTCCGAACCGCCGCCTGTAAACTCTTGAATTCCGCCAAAATAACCGGCTATAAATTTTTGAAAAAAACTCGAACAAATTCCGAGCAGCCGGTTGACTAAGTGCCGCTACATCCCTATCATTTCGATTTGTCCCGAGAAAAAGAAAGAGGTTTCGACGGACAAGACCGTGTACGCACGGAAGCTCAGTAATATTCTTTGAAGAAGATTAGGAGATCTGAACAGAAATGAAAAAAGCAATTGCACTTTCAGCGGTTCTGGCACTCGGTGCCCTTGGTGTCGCTTGCGGTGGTGAGACGGCTACCAACAGCAACGCCAACAAGACCAATACGAACACCAACGCTAACGCGACGGTAACCAACACCACCACGACGACGACCACGACGACGACCAACACGATGCCGTCGAACTCGACCACGACGACGAACACGACCACGTCGAACTCGTCGAACGCCAACACGACGAAGTCGAACACCACGACGTCCAACACGTCGAACAGCAACCACTCGAACACCAACAAGTAGTTCGACACAGGTTCAAGATCAAAAGGCACGTCCGCGTTTTGGACGTGCCTTTTTTCGTTCGTTAAGCCGGATATCCCACGACCGCGACAAATGCCCCGCTGACCCCGTTTGACTCGGGCCGGAATGCCGAATATATTGTCCCCGGTCTCAAGACTTACAGTTTTGCGACCGGCCTTTTCAGGCCTCGTTTGCGTTTACCTAATCTTGAGAAGACAGGAGAATCAACTTGATGAAAAGAGTAATTGCTTTGGCAGCTTTGCTTGGGCTCGGTGCATTTGCGATCGCGTGCGGCGGCGGCGAGGCCAACACCGCCGCGAACGTTAACAAGGCGGTGACCAACGCCCTGAATTCGGCGGCGAATGCCGCTCAGTCGGCTGCAAATGCCGCGCAGTCGGCGGCCAATCAGGCTCAGACCGCAGCGAACCAGTTGTCGAATTCGATGGCCAACGGAGCCAACGCCAAACCGGCAAACAGCTCGAATACGGCCGCGAACGGCAACACACATTCGAATACGAACAAGTAGTTTCGGATCTCGAAATAAACCAAAAGCACCTCGCCGGGCCCTGCCTGCGAGGTGCTTTTGTTTTTCGCCGATCGAGCGGATCTGCTGTCTTAACCGGCCAGCTGCTCGGCTAGTTCCGCGGCCGTCGTAGCGGGCCTGCTGCAGACAAAATTTTCGCAGACAAAGGCCGTGGGCCCGCCGTCGATCGGGCGGCGGCCTTCGAGCAGAGGCAGCTGCGCAGCGTCGGCCATATCGCCGGCGGCCGGAACGACGACCTTATTAGGCAAATATCCCTGCCAGACGACGCGGGCCATCTCGCCGTCGGCGTCGCCGAGCAAGACGATCTCGCGTGTCGGAGCAAGATGGAATTCGATCGCCGAGAGCGCGCGGCCAAAGCCCTGCGGGTAACGTCGTATCTGCGACGAGGCAAGGCGCAGAACTGTCGTCGCAAACCGCGCGTACCTGTCGTCGCCCGTAAGCTTGCCGAGCTTGAGCAGGACGTCAGCCGCAACCGAATTCCCCGAAGGCGTCGCGTTGTCGAAAAAGTCCTTGTTCCTGACGATCAGCTCCTCATGATCGGCCGACGTGAAATAGAATCCACCGCTCTCCTCGTCCCAAAATTCGGTGATCATCAGATCGGCGAGACGCTTCGCCTCGCGGAAATATTTGATATCGCCGGAAACCTGAAACAGCTCGAGCAGACCGTCGGCGAGGTTTGCGTAGTCCTCGATGTATGCGTTGAGCTTTGCGCGGCCGTCCTTCCATGTGCGGAGCAGCCGGCCGTCGCGCATCAATTCCGAAAGCAGAAAGTCGGCATTGCGGCGCGCGACCTCAAGATACTCGTCGCTGGCGAGCACCGCCGCGGCCTCCGCGAAAGCGGCGAGCATCAAACCGTTCCACGCGGTAAGGACCTTTTCGTCACGGTGCGGCTTGACGCGCTTTTCTCTTTCGGCAAAGAGCCTTTCGCGGCCGCGCTCGATCGTCTCTCGCACCTCGGCCTCGTCCATCTTCAATGCCTTTGCCGCGGCCTCGGGCGTGAAATTGATGTTGAGAATGCTCTTGCCCTCAAAGTTCCCTTCGTCCGAGACGTCGTAGTAAAAACTGAAAACCCGAGCATCGCGCTCGCCCAGCACCGCCTCGATCTCGTCAGGCGTCCAGACAAAGAACTTCCCTTCTTCGCCCTCGCTGTCGGCGTCCTGCGTCGAATAAAAGCCGCCGCTTTCGCCGGTCATTTCGCGGCGAACGTACTCGAGCGTCTCGACCGCGATCCGCTTGAACATCTCGTCGCCCGTGATCTGAAAAAGATGAAGGTAGATACGTATCAGCTGCGCGTTGTCGTACAGCATCTTTTCAAAATGCGGCACGAGCCAGACGGCGTCGACCGAGTATCGATGAAACCCGCCGCCGAGCTGATCGTAAATTCCGCCCTCGGCCATCTTTTCAGCTGTCTTGCGAACGATCTCGAGAGCTCGCTCGCTGCCGGTGCGCTTGTGATAGCGGAGCAGGAATTCGAGCGTCATCGACGGCGGGAATTTCGGAGCGCCGCCAAAGCCGCCGTTGGTCGCGTCAAAGTTACGCTCGATGCTGGTAAAAGCCGCATCCGCAAGATCAGCCGAGATCACGCCGCCGCCCGCCTCGGTCAAGCTCATTCGGCGTAGCTCGCCGAGGATGTCGACGGTCGAACGCATTATCTCGTCACGCTTGTTCTGCCATGCGTCTGCGATGCTCATCAGGAGCTGAGTAAAGCTCGGCATGCCGTACCGCGGCTCGGGCGGAAAGTACGTGCCGCCGAAGAAAGGC
This sequence comes from Pyrinomonadaceae bacterium, assembly GCA_046313635.1. GTDB lineage: Bacteria > Acidobacteriota > Blastocatellia > Pyrinomonadales > Pyrinomonadaceae > OLB17. Next base: position 25,239 of record JBKBYA010000011.1, read on the forward strand.
ACCTTGTCCGGCGTCACAAAGACCGTCATCGGCCAGCCGCCGCGGCCTGTCGTGAGCTGCACGAACGACATATAGATCTGGTCGACGTCCGGCCGCTCTTCCATATCGACCTTGATGTTGACGAAGTGCTCGTTCATCACCGCGGCGGTCGCCTCGTCCTCAAACGATTCGTGCTCCATCACGTGACACCAGTGACACGCCGAATAGCCGATGCTGACGAGCACCGGTTTGTCCTCGGAACGCGCTTTCTCAAACGCCTCGTCGCCCCAAGGGTACCAGTCGACCGGATTGTGCGCGTGCTGTAAGAGGTAAGGGCTCGTCTCGTCGACAAGACGATTTGTATGCTTCTTTGCGGTGGTCTGCATGACGTCATTCTTTCACGCCGCAGTCGGTCGGGCAACCGTTTTGAAAGCCTCCGACGCGGGTGATATATTGTTCGAAACTGCCCTATGACACCTCGCTGCATCGCAAAACTTCGACCCATAACGCAGCGGGCGAATCTCTTCGCCGGCGACTAAACTTCTCTCTTCGCGCCGCATCAAACGGCGGTCCCGTACCGCTTTTCCGCAGTCGATCGACCGCGGTCCCACAACGCGGGCTTCACCATATCAAGGAGAGAGAGAATCATGATGCCAGGCACCGAATTCGAAAGACCGAATATCAAGACCGAACTTCCGGGTCCTAAGTCGCGCGAGATCATCGACGCCGACTCCCGCTACGTTACGCCGAGCTACCCGCGGCCGGATTACAAACTCGTTGCCGACCACGCGCAGGGCGTGTGGCTGACCGACCCGGACGGAAACGTATTTCTGGACTGCAACGCCGGCGTGGCCGTCTGCTCTACCGGCCACTGCCATCCTGAGATCGTAAAAACGCTGCAGGAGCAGGTCGCCCAGCTGATCCACATGTGCGGCACCGACTTTTACTACCGCCATATGCCCGAGCTCGGCAAGAAGCTCGAGGAGATCTGCCCGATCAAGCCGGGCGCAGACGCTGGTGCGAACGAGCGTGCGCAGACGAGAACGCATTTCGCCAACTCGGGAGCCGAGGCGATCGAGACCGCGCTCAAGGTCGCGATGTATCACACGCGGCGGCAAAAGTTCATCTCGTTCTACGGCTCGTTCCACGGCCGCACGCTCGGAGCTCTGAGCCTGACGTCGTCAAAAAAAGCGCAGCGGCTCGGCTTTATGCGGCAGGCGCTGGACGTCGTGCACATTCCGTATCCGAACAAGTTCCGTCACTTCGCGACCGATTTGCCGACCGACGAAGAGACGATCTCGCGCGACGTGATCAACTGGCTCGAGAATCGTGTCTTCCAGACGACGACGCCGCCTGAGGAAGTTGCGGGCATCGTGCTCGAGGTCGTGCAGGGCGAGGGCGGCTACGTCCCCGCGCCCAAAGCTTTCGTCAAAGAGCTCCGCCGCATCTGCGACCAGCACGGCATCATGCTCATCGTCGACGAGGTGCAGTCCGGCATGGGCCGCACGGGCAAGATGTTTGCACTCGATCATCACGATGGCGTCAAGGCCGACATCATGTGCCTCGCCAAAGGCCTCGGCTCCGGCATGCCGATCGGCGCCTGCATCGCCCGAGCCGACATCATGGACTGGCACAAGGGAGCTCACGCTTCGACCTTCGGCGGCAATCCGGTCGCGCTCGCCGCGGCGCTCAAGACGATCGAGCTGCTCGAGGGCGGGCTCATCGACAACGCCCGCGAGGTCGGAGGATATCTGGAAGCAGGGCTCCGCAAGCTGCAGGACAAGTACGACTGCATCGGCGACGTCCGCGGCATGGGATTGATGCTCGGTGTCGAATTCGTTAAGGGCAGAAACGCGAGTGTGAACGAGCGTGCCGACAGCGTCAATGGCCCGCTCGCCCCCGATGCCGAACTCCGCGACCGCGTCGAGATGGAATGCTATAAACGCGGCCTCATCATCCTCGGCTGCGGCGCCAACTCGATCCGCTGGTCACCGCCGCTGATCCTCACCAAGGAGCACGTCGACGTCGCCCTGGAGATCTTTGACCAGGTGATCGCTGACTGCAGCACGGCCTAGTACCTCGCGTCGCTCTGAGCCATAACCGCTAACACGAAAAAGCTCGCCAGAAATATCCGGCGAGCTTCTTTCACGTTGCCTTTTGAGGTCAAGCCTTTACTCTTTTGATCTCTTCAACCATCACGGGCACCGCTTCGAAGAGGTCGCCGACGATACCGTAGTCGGCGATGTCGAAGATCGGGGCTTCGGCGTCCTTGTTGACGGCGACGATGGTGCCGGCGTTCTTCATACCGACGATGTGCTGGATCGCGCCGGAGATGCCGAGAGCGATGTAGAGCTTTGGTGCGACGGTCTGGCCGGACGAACCGATCTGGCGATCGATCGGCAGCCATTCTGCGTCGCAGATCGGTCGCGATGCCGCGAGGTCGGCGCCGAGCGCGTCGGCGAGCTGCTGCGCAAGGGCGAGATTCTCCTGCGACTTGATGCCGCGGCCGACGGCGACGATGATCTCGGACTTAGTAAGGTCGACCGAGGCCTTGGCTTCCTGAAACGGCTCTTCGGGCATCATTCTGATCTCGCCGACCTCGACATTCATCGTCTCGACCGCCGCCGGAGCCGCGCCCTTTTGGGCGCTGTCGCCGCGAAACGATCCGGACTGGAACGTCACAAAGTACGGAGCGTCGCCGCCGACGGTCACGTCCGCGTCGAGCTTGCCGAGAAAGATGCGGCGCGTCAAAACCAGCTTGCCGCCCTCGGCCCGATAGCGTATGCAGTCGCCCACGACCTCGCGCCCAAACCTCGCGGCGACCTTCGGTGCAAAGTCGCGTACCTGATAAGTGTGCGCCATCACGACGTACTGCGGAGCGGTCGCCTTGACGACCTGCTCCCACGCGTCGGCGTAGCCGTCGGGCGTGTAGACGCTGAGCTTTTCGTTCTTGGCGACGATGACCTTATCGACCGCGTAGCCCGCGATCTCGGCGGCCAGCGAGCAATCTTTGTCGCACGGGATCACGGCGGTGACGCCGAGCCCTAGGTCTTTGCCGATGCTCTGTGCCGCGGCGATCGCTTCGAGAGACGTCCGATTCAGGACGCAGTCCCTGTGCTCGATGAATACGAGAATTGTGCTCATAGAAACAAGATCTTGTGACGGGAGAAGAAATGAAAGTATGACAAAAAGGGTGCGCGTCGGCAACTTTGCCCCTGCCGCGAACGCCGCCGGGCAGGCCTTGTAAATGAAGGTGAAACGATTTATTGTGTTCGCACAGAAATTCTGTACGAATACGGTCGCGGACCGTCGTCGTGTCGGTGATCTTGAGTTCGTCTCCCAATACAAGGGGCCTCATTTACGCCGGTAACCAACTTCAACTTTCAATCTTAGGGGGAATCTATCGTGAACAACTCTAGTCTGAGCAGCCGCATGCTCGCGGCAGCATTTATTTGCTGCACACTTCTTCTCACGGGCAGCCAGTCGACCTGGGCCCAGTACGTCTGTCAGATAAACGGGGCCGCGATCGTGCAGAACGGATCGATCGCAGCGGGCGACCCGACACAGAGCGCCCGCATAAATCGTGACGGTGTGCCGTCGAGCTGCACAGGCGGAGCTCCGACGGCGGCACCGATCACGGGCACGTTCCGCTACGACGCGTACAATTACACCAATACGACCGGAGCCGACGCCTGCGTCGTCGTTGAGTACAATATGACCGGCTGCGGCGGAGCTGCGAGCAACTCGACGCAGGTAAACGCCTATTCGAGCTTCGACCCGGCCAATCCGAACGCAAACGTCATCGGCAAGCCAGGATTCAGCACGATCGGCACCGGCGTCCTTACTTTCAGGGTCGCGGCCGGCGCAAATTTCACGATCGTCGTACACGAGGTCACCGCCGGCGGCGGCTGTGCGGCCTACAGTTATCGAATGACCTTGCGCAACTCGTGCCGCGAGCCGGGATTTGATCGCACGAACGACGGCAAGGCCGATCCGACGTACTTCCGTCCGAGCAACGGCACGTGGAATATCTTCAACTCTGCCGGCGGCACCGAATCGAAGCTTTTTGGCTTGAATGGCGATCTCGTGACCGCGGGCGACTACACCGGCGACGGCCAGACCGATGTCAGCACCTACCGACCGTCTGTGAATACGTGGTTCTATGCACGAACGCAGACCGCACCCGAGTCGAACGTGACCTACGTTCCCTGGGGAACTTCGGGCGACGTTCCTGTGCCGGGAGATTACGATAAGGACGGCAGAACGGATGTCGCTGTATGGCGGCCTTCGAACGGTACGTATTACACGCTCCGCTCGTCAGATATGACGCTGTTTGCTATGCAATGGGGAGCTAACGGCGATACGCCTGTGGTAGGTGATTTTGACGGCGACCTGACAACAGACTTTGCGGTCGTGCGGCCCAGCTCGGGGCAGTACCGATGGCTGATCCTGAACAGCAACTTCACCTATGGTTTCACCTACGGCTGCGGAACGACCACGCCTAACTGCGGAGGCGGCGTTGTCTGGGGACAGACCGGCGACAGGCTGGTGCCCGGCGACTACGACGGCGATGCCGTGACCGACATCGCGGTCTATCGCCCCACCGACGGGACGTGGCAGTATCAACGCAGCTCGGTGAGAACCGGCAACGCTCCGGGAACGACCGCGACCGCCGGTGCTGTCTGGGGCATCGCAGGCGACGTGCCTCAGCCGGCGGATTACGACGGCGACAAAAAGACCGATTTTGCCGTATTCCGTCCTTCGACCGGCACCTGGTATGTTTCGAACAGCGGCCTCGGCACCGCGACGGTATTGTCGTGGGGAGCGGCAACCGATCAGCCCGCGACCGCCCCGTACCTGATCACCAATCCGTGATCGTTTACGGATCATTGCACAAACAAAAGCGGAGGCTGCCCGAGAGGGCAGCCTTTTGCATTTGGCTGGGCCGACGCGCGCTTTTGCGACTGTGTCCGCAGTCTCGTGCGGAGAGGCTGTGCGTTTCCGGCAGTGCTCGATATTTTGTTCAGGGACCTTTGCCTCCGTCCGCCGGGGAAAGCCGCAGCTTCGGAGAAATAAGAAATTCCGTCGCCCGAAGGGCGCAGCGCATGCTCACAGCACTCTCAACAGAGCCGCGTCTGACCAAATAAGAAAGAGGCCGCCTTTTCAGACGGCCTCTTGCGTTATCTCGCTGTGACTTTGGATCAGATCGCGCGGACCTCGTTCCGAAGCTTTTCGACCAGCTCGGCCGCGCCTTTCTTTGCGTCGCCGCCGCCGAGCAGCTGCGTCTGCTTGGTCTTTAGCGGCATATAGACCTTTTGGACAGTTTGCGCCGAGGCAAAGTCCGATATCGTCGGGGTGACGTCGCGGATCTCCTTTTTCTTGGCGGCCATAATGCCCTTGAGCGAGGCGTAGCGGATCTGTGAGATGCCCGATTGTATCGTGAGCAGCGCCGGCAGCTTGTACGTGAACCACTGGTACCAGCCGCTCTCGAGCTCGCGTTTGACGCGAAGCGTGTCGCCGATATTCGAGCGGTCGACCTCGATCACGATCGTCGCGTGCGGTATGCCGAGCAGCTCGGCGAGGATCACGCCCGTCTGGCCGTAGCTCGCGTCGTCCGACTGCAGCCCCGTGAAGACCAGGTCCGCCTTTTCGTCGCGGATGGCATCGGCGATCGCCGATGCGATCTGATAAGGCGAGAGCTTATTCGCGTTTTCGGCGACGACGTGGATGGCGCGGTCTGCGCCGCGTGCGAGAGCGTCCTTGATCACGGTCTTGGCGCTCTGCGGGCCCAGCGAGCAGACGATCACCTCGCCCTCGCCCTTCGCCTCTTTCATCCGCAGAGCTTCTTCGAGCGCATAGCCGTCGGACTCGTTCGTCTGCTGAGCGATGTCCGTTTCGTTGATCCATTTTTCGTCGCCCGAGATGCGTAGGACCGCATCCTTATTAGCGACCTGCTTCATTAGAACGATGATCTTCATCAACTAAATAGTCTCCAGAAAATCTCCGACCGCCGAGATCTCGGTCACTGAAAAGTAAACCCGAGCCGCCGCATGTCAAAAGGTTACTCCGCGTAACGTTTGAATATCAAACACGCATTTGTGCCGCCAAATCCGAAGCTGTTCGAGAGCACATATTCGACGGCCTCGTCCCGCGGGGCGTTCGGTACGTAATCGAGGTCGCAGTCCGGGTCGGGCGTCTCGTAATTGATGGTCGGCGGCAGCTTCTCTTGGTGAAGTGCGAGCACCGAAAATACCGCCTCGATGCCGCCGGCCGCGCCGAGCGCGTGTCCGGTCATCGATTTGGTCGAGCTCACGGCGAGCCCGTTCTTGGCGTGCTCGCCAAAGACCTGCTTGATCGCGAGCGTCTCAAACTTGTCGTTGTACGGCGTCGAGGTGCCGTGAGCGTTGATATAGCCGATCTGCGAGGGCTCGATGCCGGCGTCCTTAATGGCACGCTCCATCACGCGGATCGCACCGGAGCCGGTCTCGTCGGGCATCGTCACGTGAAACGCGTCGCCGCTCATTCCGTAGCCGACGATCTCGGCGTAGATCCTCGCTCCGCGCGCCTTCGCATGCTCGAGCTCCTCGAGGATCAGGATGCCCGCGCCTTCGCCGATCACAAATCCGTCTCGCCCGGCGTCGAAGGGGCGCGACGCTCGCTTCGGCTCGTCGTTGCGGGTCGACAGCGCACGCATCGACGCAAAGCCCGCGACCGACATCGGCGTGATCGCGCTCTCGGCCCCGCCGCAGATCATCGCGTCGGCATCGCCTCGCTCGATCAGCCGAAAGCTGTCGCCGATCGCGTGCGCGCCGGCAGAGCATGCGGTCGCGGTGGCGGAGTTTGGCCCTTTGGCTCCGTGACGGATCGAGACGTTGCCGGAGGCCAAATTGACGATCGCCGAGACGATAAAGAAAGGCGACACCCGGTCGGGCCCGGAGTTGAGCAGCTTTTCATGCTCGCGCTCGATCGCCCAAAAATCGCCGATGCCCGAGCTGATATAGGTGCCGACCATATCGGCATTAGAATCGTCGATCACCAGCCCGCTGTCCTTGATCGCCTCATCCGAGGCCGCGATGGCGAAATGAGTAAACGCTCCCATCCGCCGCGCTTCCTTTTTGTCGAGGAAGTTGAGCGGATCAAAGTGTTTGACCTCGCAGGCAAACTTCACCGGGAAATTCTCGGTATCGAACTTCTTGATGTAATCGGCACCGTTCTCGCCTTTCATGAGTGCCTGCCAGGTCGACGGCACATCATTACCGCAAGGCGTGACCAGGCCGAGCCCGGTGACTACGACACGACGTTTCATAAGCGTGAATAAAAAAATCGTAGATCGTGAAGCGCAGCCGACGCCGAGCGCCGAGCTGCGTCTCACGATCTACCAGAAACACTAAGCCTGCTTGTGCTGCTCGACGTAAGCGTAGGCGTCGCGGACGCTCTGGATCTTTTCGGCGTCCTCGTCGGGGATCTCGATATCGAACTCCTCCTCAAAGCGCATCACGAGCTCAACGAGATCGAGCGAATCGGCGCCCAGATCTTCGATAAACCGCGCATTCTCGGTCACTTCGGCCTCGTCGACACCCAACTCGTCAACAATGATCTGTTTGATCTTATCCTGAACTTCAGACATATCTTCTCCTGTTTCTATATCGTTTCTAGCGTACTTCGCAAACTGTCAAAACTATCGACATTCATCGTACGAACGTCGCGGTCGATCTGTCGAATCAGGCCCGAGAGCACCTTGCCCGGACCGATCTCGATAAATGTGTCGACGCCCGCGCCGATCAGGCTTTGGACCGATTGGAGCCAGCGGACGGGCGACGATACCTGCCGTGTCAATCTATCGGCGACGATCGAATGGTCGTCATTCGGCGCGGCGTCGACATTGTGCACGACCGGAAATCTGAAATTACCATAGCTCAGCGCCGCGAGATCGCCGGCGAGACGTTCCTGCGCCGGCATCATCAGCGAGCAATGGAAAGGAGCCGAGACGTTGAGCTTGACGGCCCGCTTCGCGCCTTTGTTTTTCAAGATCTCGCACGCACGGTCGACCGCCTCCGCGTTGCCCGCTATGACGACCTGCGACGGCGAGTTGATATTCGCAGGGCTGCAGACCTGCCCCTCGGCGGCCTCTTCGCAGCCGGCCGCGACCGAGTCAACATCGAGACCAAGTATCGCCGCCATTGCACCGACACCGACGGGCACGGCCTCCTGCATGTACGTGCCGCGATTGCGGACGGTCCGCACCGCGTCGGAAAAGTCGATCACGCCTGCGGCAACAAGTGCCGAATATTCGCCGAGGCTGTGACCGGCGGCAAACGCAGGCACTAATTCGCTCTCGGCCTGCATCGCCCTGTGTGCAGCCATCGATACGGTCAGGATCGCGGGCTGCGTGTTGGCCGTCAGTGCAAGATCTTCGTCGCTGCCGGCGAAGCACATCTCGGACAGCTTGAAGCCGAGCGCATCGTCGGCCTGCTCAAAAACCTCTCGCGTGGCTGCCGAATTATCAAACAGGTCCTTTCCCATCCCGACAGACTGGCTGCCCTGACCGGGAAAGATGACGGCGATTTTCGATTTGCGATCTTCGATTTGCGATTGGCTGCTGTTTGACATAAACCACGCTGCGACCGCGATAACTCAAAGATCGCAGATCGCAAATTGAAAATCTAAAATCTCACAAGCGTTCCGCCCCATGTGACGCCGCCGCCGAACGCCGTGAGCAGGACGAGGCTTCCCTCTCTGATCTTGCCCGACTGGATGCACTCGTCGATCGCGATGGGTATTGACGCCGACGACGTATTGCCGTGCTCGGCGATATTCGAATAGACCTTTTCCTCAGGCACGCCAAGCCGCTGCGCGACCGCGTCGGTGATGCGCTGGTTTGCCTGATGAGGGATGACGAGATCGACGTCGTCGACGGTGTAGCCGGCCTTTGCGAGCATCTCGGCGGAGATGTCGGCCATCGAGCGCACGGCGACCTTAAAGAGCTCGTTGCCCTTCATCTTAAAAAAATGCATCCGGTTGTCGATCGTCTCGTGCGTCGTGCCGAGCTTTGTGCCGCCGCCGGGAGCGTAGAGCTGCTCCTCGTAGCGGCCGTCGGAGCGGATCTTGGTCGCGAGGATCCCCTTGCCTTCCGGCACCGGCCCGACGACCGCGGCCCCGGCACCGTCGCCAAAGATCACGCAGGTCGAGCGGTCGGTGTAGTCGACGTACTTGGTCAGCACCTCGGCGCCGATCACGAGCGCGTACTTGATCTGCTCGGTGCGGATCATCGACTCGACCATCGTCAGGCCGTACAAAAAGCCGGAGCAAGCTGCAAAGACGTCCATTCCCGCCGCATTCGTCGCGCCGATCTGCGCTTGGATCAGTGCGCCGGTCGACGGCATGATCTGGTCGGGCGTCGTCGTCGCGCAGAGGATGATGTCGATGTCGGTCGGCTGCAGGCCCGCAGCCTCGAGAGCCTTCAACGCCGCCGCCGAACCGAACTGCGAGGTGTACTCATTCTCGGCAGCCTTATGGCGCTGCTTTATGCCCGTCCGGGTCGTGATCCACTCGTCGCTCGTCTCGACGATCTTTTCCAGATCGGCATTCGTCAGGATGCCTTCCGGATAAGAGTGCCCCATCCCGATGATGCCGGCGTTGACTGTGGTCATTGGTAATGAATTAGAGCTTAAACCTTTGAGAACTTCAAAAGCCTATTCGGACGTCTTTGTGTCGATGATCTGACGGCCCTTATACGTTCCGGTCTTTGCGTCGATGCGGTGCGGCACCTTTGCCTCGCCCGTGTCCTTATCGATGTAGAACTGCGGGACGGCCAGAGCGTCGTGAGCGCGGCGCTGGCGCGTGCGCGATTTGGAGTGTCGTCGTTTTGGATTAGGCATAACTTACCTCTTATAACCTCTATTTGATCTCTGCCGACCCGCTCGGGCCGAATTCACTTCAGTTCTTTCAATGCTGCCCAGCGAGGGTCGATATCGGCGGCGTCGCATCCGCAGTCGCCCTCGTTAAGGTTTTGCCCGCACCGCTCGCAGAGGCCTCTGCAATCCTCGCGGCAAAAGGTCTGCTCGGGCAAGTTGAGCAGCACCTGCTCGCGGGCGATCTCGTTCAGGTCGACCTCCTCGCCCGTCAGCACGTCGGCCTTAAGGTCGGCCGGATCGAGCTGCAGTTCCCTCTCGCTCGAGACATTTGCCGGGTCCACGAAGCTGACCTCAAACTCCACCTCGACCCGCGTCGTCACCGCGGTCAGGCACCGCGTGCAGTCGATATCGAGCACTGTGGCGATCGCGCCTTCAAGCTGAACGCCCGCTGCGTCTCTGCGTGCTCGACCTCGCACTTGGGTATCGTCCGCAATGGCGACTCCAGCGGTCTCGAGGTCTATCTCGCCGGCCGTGATCAGGTACTGGAACTCCCGCGGGTGCGGTCCGAGCTTGGCCACTTCCAACAGCATTGTCAAACAGAATAAACCGTCAGCTTTTTCACCTCAAAAGGCAAAGCTCTAATTATAGCGGCCGACCTTGGCATGTCAAACACTTGCCATCGGCGTGGATCAGGCGGCCGAACCGACTGCCTCGTCGATCGAATCATATCCCCGGGCCGACACCATTTCGGCCAAACCGGCGTTTACCGCACCGGGGAAACCCGGCCCGCCGAAAACGAATCCGGTATAGGCCTGGACAAGCGACGCACCGGCGGCGATCTTTTCAAAAGCGTCCGCGGCGTCGAATATTCCGCCGACGCCGATCACCGGCAGGCGGCCGGCGGCGATCTTTTGCACGGCGGCTACGACCGATGTCGAACGCTCTCGCAGCGGGCGCCCGCTGATGCCGCCGGCACCCAGACTCTCGACATTCTGCGCAGCGAGGCCCTCACGAGAGACCGTCGTATTCGTCGCAATGAGACCGTCAATGCCGAGCTCGATACAGGCCTGCACGATGGATCGCAGTTCGTGCTCGGTCAGATCGGGCGCGATCTTGACCAGCAGCGGCCGCGGGGTCAACTGTTGGTTGCGGTCTTGTATCGCGGATAGGAGTTCTACAAGATTCTCCGATCGCTGGAGCTCTCTGAGGTTGGGCGTGTTTGGCGAAGAGACGTTGATCGCGACGTAATCCGCCAGCGGCTGGAGGATGTCGAATGCGGCGATGTAATTCGCCGCCGCGTCCTCGTTGTCGACATCCTTGTTGCGGCCTATATTGACGCCGACGATGCAGCGGCGTTCGAGCTTTTCGAGACGGCGTGCCACCTCGACGGCCCCGTCATTATTGAAACCGAGACGGTTGAGGAGCGCCCCATCTTTCGGCAGGCGAAACAGTCTGGGCTTTTCGTTCCCGGGCTGCGGACGCAGCGTAACCGTACCGACCTCGACAAAACCAAACCCGAGTCCCGCAAGCTCATTGACGACCCTCGCGTTCTTATCAAACCCAGCCGCGACGCCAAGCGGATTATTGAATTCAAGCCCGAACCGCCGCAGCGGACCGATCCGCGGATCGACCACGCGACCGCCCGCCCAAGGCCGCACGAGCCCGAGCTTCAGCGCTTCGAGACCGAGCTCGTGCGCCGTTTCGGCGGGCAGGCCGAAGAGGATCGGCCGAATGATCGTTTCGAAGACTCGCGACACGTTAAAGAAGCGTTATGTTAATTGAAACCACACGCGTTTCGGAAGTTTGGCCCTCTGTTTTGAACTTTAATTTACCCTTTGCTACGATTTCGAGGACAAATGGCAGGCGAAATCAATCTCGTTGAAAAGTCGCGAATAATGGACGCGACGCATATGGAACGTGCGCTCGCTCGGCTCGCATCAGAGATCGTCGAGCACAATCACGGTGCCGAAGATCTCTATCTCGTCGGCATCCGCCGCCGCGGCGTCCCGCTCGCGGAACGCATCGCCGACAAGATCCAGGCGCTCGAGGGCCAGCGGCCGCATTACGGGATCCTCGATATCACTCTCTACCGCGACGACCTCTCTACGGTCGGGGCCAAACCCATCGTCAACCGCACCGAGCTCGAAGACGACATCGACGACAAGGTCGTCGTACTCGTCGACGACGTTCTCTACACGGGCCGCACGATCCGCGCCGCGATGGACCAGCTGATGGATTTTGGCCGCCCGCGCAAGGTGCAGCTCGCCGTCCTCATCGACCGCGGCCGCGAACATCGCGAACTGCCGATCCAGGCAGACTTTGTCGGCAAGGTCGTCCCGACCAAGCAGACCGAGATCATCAAAGTGATGCTCCGAGACTTTGACGACGTAGAAGCCGTGGGCATCTTTGAGAGGCCGTAGATTTGCGGATCGCGGATTTCGGATTGCGGATTGCTATGACTCAAGACGAATTAAAACGCAGCACGAAAGCATTCGTACTTAGGGTCGTTAGTCTTGCCGAATCGTTCCCCGCGACATATCTGGGTAAACACATTGCCAGTCAACTCACACGCTCCGGCACCTCCGTTCCGGCCAATTATCGAGCCGCGTGTCGCGCCAGATCTCTGGCGGACTTCATTGCCAAAATGGGGATTGTCGAGGAGGAGGCTGATGAGTCCGCATTTTGGATAGAATTCGCCGTCGATTCAGCTCTAGTCAGGCCGGAAAGGGTCGCCGACCTTCTGGATGAGGCGAACCAACTTGTTGCGATCTTCGTCTCGTCCATCAACACCGCCCGCGGCAGAAAAAGATGAGTTCGGAATCTCAAATCCGCGATCCGCGATCCGCGATCCGCAATTCAACGGAGAAGCCTTTCCGTCGACGCGACCTTCTCGGAATCCGCGACCTTACGCCCGCGGACATCACGGGCATTCTCGACACGGCCGAGAATTTTCGTGAGATCAACGCCCGCGAGATCAAAAAGGTACCGGCGCTTCGCGGCAAGACGGTGATCAATCTCTTTTTCGAGAATTCGACCCGCACGCGCACGTCGTTTGAGCTCGCCGCCAAACGTCTCTCGGCCGACGCCGTGAATATCAGCGTCTCGACCTCGAGCGTCGCAAAGGGCGAAACGCTTATCGACACCGCTCTCAATCTCGACGCGATGGCACCGGACGCGATCGTCGTTCGTCACGGGTCGGCGGGCGTGCCGCATCAGCTCGCAAAGGTCAGCAAGGCCGCGATCATCAACGCCGGCGACGGCGCCAACGAACATCCGACGCAGGCCCTGCTCGACGCGATGACGATCCGCGAGCACAAGGGCACGATCGCGGGCCTCGAGGTCGCGATCGTCGGCGACATCCTCCACAGCCGCGTCGCTCGTTCGAACATTCACCTGCTGACCAAGCTCGGCGCGACGGTTCGCGTCGCCGGCCCCGGCACACTCGTACCGCCGGACTTTCAGTATTTGATCCGAGATTCAAATCCGAAATCCGAAATCCAAAATCCGAAATTGACCGTCGCTCCAACCGTCGAAGACGCCATCCGCGACGCCGACGTCGTGATGATCCTCCGCATCCAGCGCGAGCGTCAGGACTCGGCTTACTTCCCGACGCTCCGCGAGTACTCGATCCACTACGGCCTGACCAACGAGCGTCTCGATCTCGCCAAAAAAGACGCCATTGTCCTGCATCCCGGCCCGATGAACCGCGGTATCGAGATCGCCTCCGAAGTCGCCGACAGCTCGCGCTCGCTGATCCTCGACCAGGTCAAATACGGCGTCGCGGTGCGAATGGCGGTTCTGTACCTCGCGACGGGAGGCTCACCGTCGAGTGAATAGCATCTTCGAGCTCGTTGGCGAGATATCCGAGATCGAGACGATCGCCGTCGGAGCTCGCATTCGAGAAATAGAAGTTCTCAATACGCGATACGGCAAGGGCCGTTGGCGAAAACTGAAAGGTAAGGCATTTGTCAGACTTCAAAATGGTAAAATGCGGCTTGCTGAAATTCACTGGTACGAGGCTCACGGCATCGGCCGTCGAAAAATGAAGATCAAACGATTCCTTGATTGACCTATGAACGCGACCGACCATAATTTCGTGCTCTGCATCGACAGCGGCGGTTCAGACGACCTTGAGGTCCGTAAAGTTTACGAGACCATTCCGGACGAAAATGCGGCCCGGGACGGCTACCTGAGGGTCGTCGACGAATCAGGCGAAGATTACCTCTATCCCTCAGATCTCTTTTCCCCAATCGAATTAACAAAAGAGGTACGCGACAACCTAATGAGCGCCGCTTAAATAGATGGGGTTTTCTATTTCGCGGACGGCGGTCTTATATCTCGCGACCGGAGGACATATCGGCAGCGTTCAGTGTCGGTAGCCCGCACGTAAGTAAGGGCTCATCGCTGCACCAATCGAGCCCTTACTTGCGTGCGGGCTACTGACAGAAAGAGAAATGAAGCTTCTTATCAAAAACGGCCACCTTATCGACCCCGCCGCATCTGAAAACACCGGCATGAATCTCCTCGTCGAGAACGGCCGCGTTGCCGCGTGGATACGGCCTACCGAAGCGCAGCCCGAGGATGTTGAGGTCTTTGACGCGAGCGGGCTGCTTGTTGCGCCGGGGTTCATCGATCTTCACGTTCACCTGCGCGAGCCGGGTCAGGAGCACAAAGAGACGATCGCCACGGGATGCGCGGCGGCGGTTACGGGCGGATGGACGAGCGTCTGCCCGATGCCGAATACCAATCCCGTCAACGACAACGCCGCGATCACGCGCTACATGATCGAGCAGGCCGAGCACGCCGGCCTCGCGAACGTGTTCCCGATCGGCGCGATAACGAAATCGTCCGACGGCAGCGAGCTCGCCGAGATGGGCGAGATGAAGGCCGCCGGCGCCGTCGCCGTCTCCGACGACGGCCGGCCCGTGCCGAATGCCGGCATTATGCGCCGCGCGATGCAGTACGCGCGCGACTTTGATCTGCCCGTCGTCGATCATTGCGAAGACAAATCGCTCTCCTCCGGCGGCGTGATGCACGAAGGCAGAATTTCCCTGCTCCTCGGCCTGCGCGGAATGCCCGCTCTCGCTGAGGAGATCGACGCCGTCCGCGACATCATCCTCGCCCGCGAAACGGGCGCGCACATTCACATCGCGCACGTCTCTACCAAAGGTGCCATCGAGGCCGTCCGCCGCGCCAAAAACGAGGGCATCAACGTCACATGCGAGGTCACGCCGCACCATTTCTCGCTCACCGACGCCGCCGTCGCCGGTACGCGGTCCATACGACACCAACACCAAAATGGCGCCGCCGCTCCGCTCGGAAGAACATCTCGAGGCCGTCCTCGCCGGCCTCCGCGACGGCACGATCGACGCCATCGCGACCGACCACGCGCCGCACCACGCCGACGAAAAGGCTCTCGAATACGACCGCGCACCCTTCGGCATCACCGGCCTCGAAACGGGCGTCGGCCTCGCCTTCACCGAGCTTGTTCACAAAGGCGTCGTCGATCTCGTCCGCCTCGTCGAACTCTGCTCGACCAACCCCGCGAGAATATTCCGCCTCAGCGACCGCGGCACGCTCAAGCCCGGTTCCGTCGCCGACATCACCATCCTCGACCCCGACCTCGCGTGGACCTACGACGTCAACCAAACGCGCTCCAAGTCGCGCAACACGCCGTTCCACGGCCGCCAATTCACCGGCGCCGCCGTCGCGACCATCGTCGGCGGGAAGGCCGTATGGAGAATCAATTCATAAGCCCGCACGGCAGTAAGGGGTAACGCGGCCGCGGTTGTCGAGCCGAGTGCTGAGGCGGTGAGAGTCACGCCCTTACTTACTTACTTACGTGCGGGCTTCCGCATCGCGACTCTGCTTACGGCGATCATCGATGCAGGTTCGCCTTCCCTTTCTTTCCCGCTATAATTTTCAAAACATTTTCTGGAGACAATTTTCATAAATGGAATGGATCGCTGACCCGCAGCTTTGGATCGCGTTTTTGACTTTGACGGTGCTCGAGCTGGTGCTCGGGATCGACAACATCATTTTTATCTCGATACTGTCGGGCAAGCTGCCCGAGGAGCAGCAGCCGCGGGCGCGTTTCATCGGGCTTGCGCTCGCGCTCATAATGCGCGTCCTTTTGCTCTTGTCGCTCTCGTGGATCATCGGCCTGACGGCGCCGCTGTTTGCGGTCCTTGGCCAGCAGGTCTCAGGCCGCGATCTCGTGCTTTTGATCGGCGGACTGTTTCTGATCGCAAAATCGACGCACGAGATCCACGGTTCACTCGAGGGCGAGCCGGGCAGCGAGGTCAAAAAGGTCTATTCCTCGTTCGCGAGCGTGATCGTGCAGATCGTGATGCTCGACATCGTCTTCTCGCTCGACTCGGTCATCACGGCCGTCGGCATGGTCAGCAATCTTTGGATAATGATCGCGGCCGTGTCGGTCTCGATCGTCGCGATGATGTTCTTTGCAAGGCCCATCGGTGACTTTGTTCATCGGCATCCGACGATCAAGATGCTCGCCCTCGCGTTCCTTTTGCTGATCGGCGTGACTCTGATCGCAGAGGGTTTGCACCAGCATATTTCGAAGGGCTACATTTACTTCGCCATGGCGTTCTCGGTATTTGTCGAGCTGCTCAATATGCGTTTGCGAAAGCACGCTCGGCCGGTACAGCTTCACACTCCCTATACCGACGACGCGCTACCCGAGCCCAAGGCCTCATGATACGAACATCCTTCGTCCTAACTATCATCGCCGCCGCCGTCGCCTGCTCCGCTCACGCGCAGACGGCGGCGGGCATCCGCTCGGTCGACTTCAAGAACTTCACATACTCACCCTTCTGCGCCGGCGACAAGCCCGAGCGCGTCACCGTCAAGAATGGCGAATACTCCTACGAAAAGCAGGAGGCCGATTATGTCGATCGGATGTTCTTCCAGGTCTTCTCGATCAACTACGGCGACGCGACTGGCGATGGCAAGGACGAGGCGGTCGTCCTGACCGTCTGCAGCACCGGCGGGACGGGCAACTTTTCGGAAGGATTTGTCTATACGATGCGGGCCGGCAAACCGGTGCTCCTCGCCCGCATTCCCGGCGGGGACCGCGGCTATGGCGGCCTGCGTGGCGCCGGCGTGCAGGACGGGCTGATCGTCGTCGATTCGAATGACGTCGGCGACACGGGAGCGGCTTGCTGCCCGGACTTTATCGTCACGACGCGCTACCGGCTGCAGGGCGGCAAGCTCGTTCGGTCGGGCCAGGCCGAACGCCGTCCGATCTATCCCGCACAGCGTGTCACTTTTGCTCGAGGCGCGAGCGGCGCGACGCTGAGGCTCCTGCTCCCTGCCGGCGAGGGCAAACGACTTATCGTCGGCGCACGGGCCGGACAGATACTGAGCGTCTCGACCGATTCCGAATCGGTTGATCTGCGACTGCTCGAGGACGCACAGATAACACAGGACGTCGGCGGATTTTCCGCACGCCTGCCGAAGAGCGGCGACTATACGATCCAGCTCTCCAACTTTGAGAGCAGACCGCTGCCGGTCACCGTCAATATCAAGATCCGATAAGACCAAGAGGATACGATCTATGTTTCGAAAGCTCACTTCAATCTTGCTCGCGGTCGTGCTGCTCGCTGCCGCCGTGCCCGTAACGCCTGCCGTAACCGCCGAGCAGTACGACCTCGTCATCACCAACGCCCGCATCGTCGACGGCACGGGCAATCCGTGGTTCAGAGGCTCGATCGCGATCAGGGACGGGCGGATCGCAAGGGTCGGATTCTTCGACGCATCGAGCGCGAAGCAGACGATCGACGCAAAGAACAGCGTCGTCGCGCCGGGCTTCATCGACGTGCATACCCACGTGGAGGACATTTACTCGAACCCGAGCGCCGAGAACTTTATCCGCATGGGCGTCACCTCGCTCATCACCGGCAACTGCGGCGGCTCGGCCGTCGATATCAAGAAGTTTCTCGGCCGCATGCAGACCACGCCGCTCGCCGCCAATCTCGGTACGCTCATCGCTCACGGCAGCGTTCGCTCGGCCGTCGTCGGGCTCGACAACCGCGCTCCTACCGCCGAAGAGCAGGCAAAGATGAACGAGCTCGTCGAGCAAGGCATGCGCGACGGAGCGGTCGGCCTGTCGACCGGCCTGATCTACGTTCCCGGCACATACGCCAAGACCGAAGAGGTCGTCGAGCTCGCCAAGGCCGCGGCCAAATTCGGCGGCGTTTACGCGAGCCACATCCGCGACGAGGGCAACGGCGTCGCCGATGCGATCAAGGAGGCAATCAACATCGGCGAGCAGGCGAATATGCCGGTCGAGATATCGCACTTCAAGATCTCTTCGAAGGCGCTTTGGGGCCAGAGCCCGATGACGATCGGTCTCGTCAAGGCCGCTCGCGAACGCGGGCTGACGATAACGGTCGATCAGTATGCTTATACGGCGTCGTCAACGTCGCTCGATTCGCGCATTCCGAGCTGGGCGATCGCCGGCGGCCGCAAAAAAGGCGTCGAGCGCCTCGCCGACCCCGCGACGCGCGAAAAGGTCGTCAAGGAGATGAAGGCCGATCTCAAGGAAAAGAAATTCAAGGACTACAGCCACGCGTACGTCGCGAGCTACGCGCCGAATCCCGAGTTCAACGGCAAGAACATCGCCGAGATCACCCTCATGACACGTAAGAGCAAAAAGGTCGACGACCAGATCGCGCAGATCCTCGAGATGTACGAGAAGGGCGGGGCCGGGATGGTCTACCGCGTGATGGACGAGACGGACGTGCAGCGGATAATGCGCGAGCCCTTTACGATGATCGCATCGGACAGCGGCGTGCGTAAGTTCGGCGAGGGCGTGCCGCACCCGCGCGGCTACGGTAACAACGCACGCGTGCTCGGCCGTTACGTCCGCGAGCTCGGCGTCATCTCGCTCGAGGATGCGATCCGCAAGATGACGTCTCTGCCGGCGCAGACATTCGGCCTGCGCGACCGAGGCCAGATCCGTGAGGGCTTTGCGGCAGACCTCGTGATCTTTGACCCTGCTGCGGTCGCCGACAAGGCGACGATGGAGCAGCCTCATCAATACGCGGTCGGATTTTCCGCAGTCATCGTCAACGGTCAGGTGGTCTTTGACGGAGAGAAGATGACCGGCGCGATGCCGGGTCAGCCTATGTACGGCAACGGTTACGGCAGATGAGGCGGCGCCAGCTGCAAAAGCAGAAGCTCCAACCCGCAAAGCTGGACGCCCGCCCGCAAACCAAGTGTGCGGCCGCACGGCCCGGCCGCATAAAAGAAAAGGCCGCCGCTTGATGCGGCAGCCTAACTTTTCAGCTACTCATTTATGGTCAAGGGCATTGCGCCGACGAGACCTTAAGAGTGTTCCTGGAGGGCCGATCTCCCAAAGCTACTTTCCGGGCCGGATTTCACGTTCGGGCGGCTCGCAGGCCGGAAGCTTATTTTGCAAGTTTCCTTAGATTTCTGAACCGATTCAGTGTCGACAATATTACAAAACCAGCGGACTCGATGTCAATATTTTTTTCTTTTTCGCGGCCGCTGTCGTTGCCTGGCGGACTGCCGTCACCGGCAATAAAGGCCGGGCCGGGAGCAGCGTTCATTCAATTTAATGCTGCCCGCTTTGAACCCCTCGACGATAGACGTATCTAGTCTGAAGGTTCGCTCCGCAGCCCGACACACGTCATATAGAGGCAATCAGCGGTCCGTTTCAATATAAAAAAAAGACAGGCCATTTCCCCTGTCCTTAACTCGATCAACGCCGTCCCGGCTAGTTCGGAAGCGCCAGACCACCGAGACAGCGTTTATTCAATTTAATGTTAACCGCTTTGAACTCTCCTGGTTCAGATTTCTCCAAATTCGGAGAATAAACCCGGTGATCTGACGTTGGACTTATACCATAGTTCGGTTTTGCCGAAAAGTCTGGACAAAGACCCGCCCTACTCGCCGCGATCAAAGAAATCGGCCGGCACCGCGGTCTCAAACGTAATGTTATTACGCGTTTGCGGGTGCGGGATGACCAGCCGGTGCGCGTGCAGGCACAGTCGCGGAAACGCTCGGCCGCCACGCTGAACGTCGCCGACGATCGGATGTCCCGATGCCGCACAGTGGATGCGGAGCTGATTTGTCCGCCCCGTCACGGGCTCGAGTTCGACAAGCGTCGACGCGTCAAACCTCTCGATCACACGAAACCTCGTCACGCTCGGCTTGCCGTCCTCTTTAACGTCCCAGAACTTTCGCTCGGCAAATCGCCCGATCGGCAGATCGATGACGCCCTCGTCCGCGCCGACGACGCCGGCGACGAGCGCTGCATATCGCTTTTCGACCCGCCGTTTCAAAAAGCTCTCAGACAGCCGCCGGTGGGCGTCGATCGTACGAGCGACGACCATTAAGCCCGAAGTTTCTTTATCGAGCCGGTGTACCAGTCCCGGCCGGATTCGGTCGGCACCACCGTCGAGTTTGGAGTTGAGGTAATGCGCGAGGCCGTTCAGGAGCGTTCCGTGCTTGTCGCGATGCGTCGGATGGACCAGCATCCCGGCCGGCTTATTTACCACGAGCAGCCAGCGGTCCTCGAAAACGATATCAAGCGGAATGTCCTCGGCGCGCA
Organism: Pyrinomonadaceae bacterium; assembly: GCA_046313635.1. Lineage (GTDB taxonomy): Bacteria > Acidobacteriota > Blastocatellia > Pyrinomonadales > Pyrinomonadaceae > OLB17. The sequence continues at coordinate 45,669 of JBKBYA010000011.1, forward strand.
TGGCCGTGCCGCGCGAGAGGTCGGCCTCGACCTCGACAAAGTCGCCCGCGCGCAGCTTGCGGCCGAGATCGGCGAAGTCGCCGTTGACCTGGACCTTACCGTCTCGGACGAGCTGCCGCAGGTACATTCGGCTGAGCATATGCAGCCGCCGAAAGAGAAATTGGTCGAGCCGCTCCCGGCGGGCATCGGATCCGACTGTCAGATGTATCGTCTCGTGCACGGAATGGATGGGTACTTCGGCTCACGCCAGGGCCGCCTTCTTTGTTTATCATACGCCGCGGCACCGCCGCCGCCGGAATCGCACCTCCTCGACAACACTTCCGGCCGGAGTTTATCTTTGTCTTTGCCAAGCTCCGCAACCGATGAATACCGATCCGCCTTCGATCCAGGATCCAGACGGCCTCCGACCCGACCCGCCCGATGCCGGACGCTTTCTCGACGATCTTTCGGTTCGCGATCCGCGTGAATTCAAGCGTCTGCAAAAGGACGACGCCCTGCGCTCCGACGTCGCGACGCTGGCGGCGTACAGCCCGCTGCTGGCGGCGACGATGCTGCAGAATCCGTCGTACATCTCCTGGCTCGGGCGTGAGCGTGCGGACATTCGCATCCGCAGCAAGGACCAGCTTCTCGAGTCGCTCGCGCGATTTGCGCTGACACATTCGCAGCTCGAGCCGCACGACCTGCTGTCGCGTTTTCGACGGCGCGAGCTGCTGCGCGTTTACCTTCGCGACATCCGTCGTCTCGCGACCGTCAGCGAGATCACCGAGGAGATCTCTAATCTCGCCGACGCCGTGCTCGAGTACGCACTGCGCATCGCGACGCAGGAGATGGATAACCGTTACGGCGGCCCGCAGACGCGCGACGCGCGCGGGCGGCTGCGGCCGGCCGTGTTTTGCGTCGTCGCTCTCGGCAAGCTCGGCTCGCTCGAGCTGAACTACTCGTCCGACATCGATCTGCTGTTTCTCTACTCCGACGACGGCGAGACGTCGGGTGCCGGCTCGCGCGGCAGCGTCACAAACCGAGAGTATTTCGTCAAGCTCGCCGAGCAGATCGTGCGCATTGTCGGCCAACAGTCGGGCGAGGGAGCGGCTTACCGCATCGACCTTCGGCTCAGGCCGCACGGCACGCTCGGTGCTCTCGCCATCTCGCTCGGCGACGCGGTCCGCTATTACCAACGCGACGCGCGAATTTGGGAACGCCAGGTTCTGATCCGCTCGCGAGCGAGCGCGGGCGATCTCGAGCTTTTTCGAGAGTTCCAGCGGCGCACGACGCCGCTCATCTACTCGAACGATCAGGATGTTGACGCGGCCTTAGCGAGCGTAAGGCTTTCGAAGCAGATGATCGACGTTCACGCGCGCGAGTCTGCAGGCTACAACGTCAAGCTCGGCCGCGGCGGCATTCGCGAGATCGAATTCATCGCCCAGGCTCTGCAGCTCGCGCACGGCGGACGCGACCGCTGGCTGCGGGCTTCGCACACGCTGATCAGCCTCTCACGGCTTGCCGATCGTGGTCTGATCAGCTCGCGGGAGCAGACCGAGCTATTCAACGCGTACGATTTTTTGCGGCGGCTCGAGCATGTGCTTCAGATGGAGCACGGTCTGCAGACGCACACGCTGCCCGATGCCGGGCCGCCACGGCGGCTTGCCGCGGCGAGAATGGGGTATCGTGACCTGCAGGCCTTTGACGCGGAGATCCGTGAGCACACCGGGAATGTCCACGCCGTGTTTCGAAGAATATTCGGCGAGGTGGACACGACCGTTCCTGCCCCCGAGGACGAGTCATCTGCCGCGCTGCCGATGCCAAACTTCGCCGATAACCGAGAGAGGTCTCACGCCGACCGCCGCGTGCCCGTGATCGCTCCCTTCTTCCAGCGTCTGCTCGAGTCGGCCAAGACCAGCCTCGTCGACCTTCCGCCGCCGTCGAACGAAGCCGAGATCAAGGCCGCGCTCGATCGCGCGGCGTCGAGCGGAGCGTTTCGCCAACGTCTCGCTGAAATTCGCCGCGTCTGGGCCGTCGAGATTTTGAAGATCGCCGCCGCCGATCTCGACGGCTCGATCACGATATCCGAGGCGAAGAGGCTGCAGACGGCTCTTGCCGACGCGAGCGTTGCCGCGGCGCTGAAGGTCGTCGCCGACGAACTGCTTCCGCTCCGCGATGCGCCGATGCGTCTGTCCGTCCTCGGCCTCGGCAAGCTCGGCGGCCGCGGCGTCGATCACGGATCGGACCTCGACGTGGTCCTGGTCTACCGGCCGTCTGACAGCGAGCCGGCCGACGATATGACGGACGCCGAATTTTACGCCAAGGCCGCGGAGCTTTTTATCACGACGCTCTCCGGCGTGACCCGCGACGGCAATCTCTATCGCGTCGACCTCCGGCTGCGGCCGTACGGCAAGAATGGCAGCAGTGTCATTTCGCGGCCCGCGTTTGCAGAATATATCCAACGCCGCGCCGCGATCTGGGAATTGCTCGCCTACGCAAAGGTGCGTCACGCAGCGGGCGGCGAGGACGGCCTAATGCTCGAATCCGAAGTGCGGTCGCTCGTCCACGCACGCGCGGCCGCGACGCCCGCGCGCGAGCTGGCGTCGCAGACCGCCGAGATCCGCCGTCGTCTCGAGATCGAACGCGGGCGCCCTCGCGGCCGCTCAGAGATCGACATCAAGTACGGCGAGGGCGGCATGCTCGACATCTATTTTGCGACCCGCTACCTGCAGCTGCGCGACAACATTCCGGATGACGACCAAACGCGTGCGACCGGCCCGGTCCTGGACAAGCTTCTCCGCCACGGCTCGATCGACCGGTCGGATCACGACGCGCTCCGCCGAGGTTACGAATTCTTTTCCGAGCTCGACCACCACCTACGCCTCCTCACCGGCCGCACGACGCGACTGCAGCTCGCCAACCGGCCGCTCCTGGACGCGATCGCCGAACGAATGCACCTGGCACGCCGCTCCGACCTGATCGAGCGTCTCTCACTGCTCCGGGTCGAAGTTCGGCAGGCTTACGAAAATGTTGTGAAATAGCCGCGTGGCCCCGACGCTGTATCGCTCGACCTGTTATATGATTCACGGCTGGAGATGAAGCTCGCTGTCCTTGCCTTTATTCTCGCTCTCTCGGTGACGGCTCAGTCACAGTCTCGCCGCAGCCGCGGTTATTCGGAGAGCGCCGCCCGTACCGAAAGGTCCTCGCCCACCGATCCGCGGCCGATGCCGCCGGCCGGGGACGACGACGTCGTCCGCGTCAAGACCGACCTGGTTACCGTGCCCGTCCGCGTCTCGTCGCGCGACGGCCGCGGTGTTACCGATCTCAAGCAGTCCGAGTTCAAGATATTTGAGAACGGCGTCGAACAGCAGATCGCATACTTTGCCGACGACGATCAGCCGTTCACGGTCGCGCTGCTGCTCGACATGAGCTACTCGACGGTCTTCAAGCTGCGCGATATACAGGTCGCGGCCGACCTTTTTATCGGTCAACTGAAGGGCGACGACCGCGTGATGATCGTCGCCTTTGACGAGAAGGTCCGCGTACTGTGCGAAGCGACGAGCGACCGCCGCGCGCTGCGTCTGGCGATCGAGGCGACGCGCGTCGGCTCGGGCACGAGCGTCTATGACGCCCTCGACCGCACGATCAACGATCGGCTCCGCGGCGTGCAGGGCCGGAAGGCCGTCGTCCTGCTTACCGACGGTGTCGACACAAGCAGCCGGCTTGCGACGGCGCGTTCGGTGCTGCGCGATCTCTCTGAGACGGACACGCTCGTCTTTCCGATCCGTTACAGCACCTACGACGACGTACGAAAAAATCGTCAGAAGAATGCTCCGATCCTCTACGACGAAGACGATCGTCCCTACGTCGCCGAGGCTCCGCCGACGATGGGCGAGCGCTCGGAGGATTACCGGTTCGCCGACCGTTTTCTCGAGCAGCTCGCCGAAGAGACGGGCGGCCGGCTGTACCGTGCATCGACAAATTCCAACCTCAATTCGGCCTTTGCGGCCATTTCCGCCGAACTTCGCAAAACATATAGTTTGGGTTATTATCCATCCGTCGAACGCCGGCCAGGAGAGAGTTATACGATCAGGGTGCGGATCTACCGGCCCAACCTGATCATCCGGGCAAGAGAGCGGTTCTTAGGTTCGCGCGGCGAAACCCCCAGATGACCGACGCTCCAGGCCGGCTCGTATTCACCCGATCACTTTTCCCAACTGAGGAGCTTATTGAGTATGAAAGTTAGAGGATTGTACTTTGTGTTTTCGCTGTGCCTGCTCGTGTGCATGGCCTCGGTCGCCGCGGCGCAGGAGACGATGTCAAACGACGACGTCATCTCGCTCACCAAGGCCGGCCTCGCCCCAAGCGTCGTTATCGGCAAGATCCGCACGTCAAAGGCAAATTTTGACCTCTCGACCGACGGCCTGATCAAACTCAAGCAGGCCGGCGTCGGCGACGACGTCGTCGCGGCCATGCTCGAAGCAAAGGCCGGCAAATCGATCACGGCACCGGCCGGCGGAGCCGATGCGGCCGGCGACCCCAACGATCCGATGTCGAAGCACAGCTATGGCATCTATCTTTACGAAGAAAGGGACGGCCAGCGCCGGATGACGCAGCTCAAGCCCAATGTCTCGGCTCAGAACCGCACGGGCGGGATGTTCACCGCATCTGTAACGCCCTTCGGCTTGGGCAAGGTAAAGACCAAGGCCAACCTGCCCGGGCGGACCGCCGAGATGCAGATCACAACGACGGCCCCGGTCTTTTATTTTTACCTCGACGTCACGAGCGGAGGACTCAACACCGCGAGCGGCATCCCGTCCAGCCCGAGCGAGTTCACTCTCGTACGCTTCAACCAGCGCAGCGATAACCGAGAGGTCACGATAGCAAAGGCCAACTCATGGGGCGGGAAGGGCGGCCTCTCGGACGAGTATGTCGTCCCGCTCAAGGCCGAAGATCTCGGCAACGGCATTTTCCGTGTGACCCCGACCGTCGAACTTAAAAAAGGCGAGTACGGCTTTTACCTCGTCAACTCGGGCAACTCGAACGTCAACGCCGGTATCGGCTCAAAGTTCTTCGACTTTGGCATCAACCCCGTGCCGTAAACGAAAAGGCCGGGCGGGCCTTAAGGCGCAGTGCCCAGAAATGTTGTAGTCGCCGACTACACCAAGATTTCCCTTTCCGGAAATTCATGCCAGCACCGCGTGCAGAAGCGGTGCATTTTTCTGTCTTCTTTTTTGTAGATGGCCGAGCCGGGGAGGCTTTCGGTGAGGCGGCGTTCGTCGTCCGTGAGGTCGTCGTAGTGGACGATGCGGTGAAAGCCGCACTTCGGGCAGGCGTCGGTGAATGGTGCGTTTAGCTGCGGCATTGCGCTTTTTGCTCGGGCGGAGATTCGGTTTAGTATTCTACCAGCAAATCCGGACCATTTATTCGACCTGTCTGATCACACCGACGATGAAAAGCAAATCACTGTTTGTATCGGCGGCACTCGTGTGCCTCGCTCTCATCAGCCTCGCTTCGGCGCAGAACACCGGCGACGAACCGAAGTTCGACTTTTACACCCGCGGCGAGTACCGCGCAAATGTTCCGCGCCCGCAGAGCATTTTGCGCTTCGACGTCGGCGACCACCACACGACCTACGCCCAGATGGAAGAGGTCATCCGCGCCATCGCCGCCGCCTCGCCCGACCGCGTGCGCATCTTCGACATCGGTCTCACGAACGAGCATCGCATGCAGCACATCGTCGCGATCTCGTCGCCGGAGAATATCGCACGGCTCGATCAGATCAAGGCCGACGTCGCGCGCCTCGCCGACCCGCGACGAACCTCGGCGGCCGACGCGCAGGCGATCGCCCAAAATACGCCGGCCGTCGCCTGGATGGCGTACACCATTCACGGCAACGAGTCGGCGTCGTTCGAGACGATGATGCAGGTCATCTATCAACTCGCCGCATCCAACGAGCCCGCAACGCTCGACATTCTCAAGAATGTCGTCACGCTCGTCGTCACCGGCGAAAATCCCGACGGCCACGAGCGCTTTGCAACGTGGTACAACTCGGTCGCGACCGGCGACCCGAACCGCTCTGCCCTCGAGCATCGCGAGCCGTGGAGCGTCTACGGCCGCGTCAATCATTACCGATTTGACCTCAACCGCGACACGCTCGCCGTCACGCAGGCCGAAACCAAAAATATGATGAAGGCCTTTATGGAATGGAACCCGCAGGTCGCCGTCGATCATCACGGACAGCCTTCGCAGTACTTTTTTCCGCCGACGGCGCTGCCGATCAATCCGAATCTGCCGCAGCCGATGACCGCCAAATGGAACGAATTGTACGGCCGTGCAAACGCCGCTGCCTTTGACGCGAATCGCTGGGACTACTACGTCCGCGACATCTTTGACGCATTCTATCCGGGATACTGGGATATGTACCCGTCGCTCAACGGCGCGATCGGCATGACGTACGAAACGGACGGCGGCGGATTCAAGGGCCTCCGCTGGCAGCGTGACGACGGCACGATCGCGACCTTTCGCTCGGCGATCGCCAAGCATTACGTCGCCTCGATGGCGACGCTCGAGGTTACCGCCAAGACTCGGGTCGAACGGCTCCGCGACTTTTACCAGTTCCGCGCCGGCGCGATGGCCGAGCACGCCAAGGCGCAGATGAAGCGGATCGTTATCCTGCCGGACAAAGATCCGGTCAAGGCCGCCGACCTCGTCGAGCGTCTGCAGCGTTCGAATATCGAGGTACGCGTCGCGAATGCCCCGTTTTCATCGACGGCCGCACGCAGCTATATGGACGCCAAAGGCGCGGCCGCATCGTCGCGCACCTTCGCCGCCGGGGCGTATGTTATCGACCTAAACCAGCCGCAGCGAATCTTGATCAAGTCGATCCTCGAGCCGGATACGCCGCAGGACAAGGCCTTTGTCGAGGACAACATGGCGCGGTTCAAACGCAACCAGATGCGCGGCTCGGGTCAGGCGAAGGAAGATTACGGCTTTTACGACATCACCGCCTGGTCGCTGCCGCTCGCATACGGCCTGGACGCGTACTGGACCGAGGACGCGGGTGAAATTTCTGCCGCTCCCGTGACCGCCGACACTCTCGCCGCCGCCCGGCGCGGGTCGGTCGCAGGCCGCGCGGCGGTCTCCTACATCATTCCCTACGAAACGGACGGCGCGGCCGTAATGGCGATTCGCCTGCTCCAGCAGGGCTACCGCGTCGCCGTTGCGACCCGCACGATGAACGCCGCCGGACGCAACTGGAACCGCGGCACATTTGTCGTCCGCATGACCCGCAACAGCGACTCGGCCCACGACGCCGTCGCCAAGCTTGCCGGCGAGCTCGGCGTTCGCGTTTTTGCCGCAAATACGGGCTTCGCAGACGAAGGCGACACGGGCGTCGGCGGCGAGGCCGTGGTCTCGCTGCAGGCGCCGAAGATCGCGATGCTCGCCGACGAGGCGGTCGATCAGACGTCGTACGGCTCGATCTGGTGGACATTCGACCGCTACGGGATAAAGTTCACGTCGATGACCGCCTCGAGCATCCGCGGCGGAGCGCTGAAGGGCTACAACGTCCTGATCCTGCCCGACGGCTCGGCAAGCCGATATATGTCGCTCTTCGGCAACGGCGGAGTCTCGACTCTCAAGAGCTTTGCATCCGAAGGCGGTACGGTCGTCACCGTCCGCGGAGCGTCGGTCTTTGCAGCATTAAAGGATGTCGGTCTGACGACCTCGAAACTCGTCGGCAGCGCCGACGACGAAGACAAGGGCAAGTCCACGCTCGACGAACCCGCCGCAGCGAAGCCGTCACCCACACCCACGCCCGCAGCCAAACCCGGCGCCAAGCGCGAGCTCGCCGAAACAAATCCGAATCCGACCGTCGAGATGCGCACCGACAAGGACGACGGCGTCGCACCCGCGCTTCCGCCCATCGCTTCGCCGTCCGCCAACGCGAACAAGGTCCCCGAGGCCCTGCCCGGCTCGATAATGCGCGCGACCGTCGATCGTACGACGTACCTGACCTACGGTATCGAGCAGGACGAGCTGCCGGTGCTGCTCGCGAGCGGCTACTTTTTTAGATACTCAAAAGAGGGCAGCAACGCGCTCGTCTTTGCCGCAAATCCGGAAAGACCTTTGACGATCTCTGGTTTTGTCTGGGAGGGCAACACCGAACGCCTGCTCGCCGGCACCGCGTACGTCATCGACGAGTCGACCGGCGCGGGCCACGTCATCCTGTTCGCCGAGGAGCCCTTCTTCCGCGGGATCTTTCGCTCGACCACCCGGCCCTTTATGAACTCGATACTTTTTAACGGCGCGTTCTGAGCTTTGATAGAATCGAAATATCAAAGCTAGGGAGTGTTAAATAAGTCATATGTTCACGGTTAGGGCGGGTTACAGCGATCAGATCGAGGTCAGGACAAGTGCGGACAAAGTGCGCGAATTCTTTGCGGATTATCGAAATTTCGTCGAATTGATGCCGGGCATCAATTCGATCCACACGGACGCGAAAGGTGTCGCTCACTGGAAGATACAGGCTGAAATACCTTTGGTCGGCCAAATGATCCAAAAATTCGCCGTCGAGCTCGCCGAGGCCACGGAAGAAAGGATCGAGTGGTTTCCCGTAAGATCGGAGGCGCAGAATTTCTTAAGGTATTCGGCGGACTTTTTGGAAAAGGCCCGAAACGTTACTGTCGTTCAGTTCACTCAAATGGTAGAGCTCCGACGCCGCTCGGCCCGTGAGCTGCATATGCTGGCGGGCGTCGTCGGTGAATCCGTGATCAGTAACGAGATGAGCAAAAAGATCTCCGAGATGATCCGCACCTTCATCCAACGGGCAAAAGAGAAGCTTGAAAAATAGATGATTTGAATTTCTTTTTTTCGCAAAAACCTCGTTCAGTTCCGCGTTAGGGGTTGACGAGGTTTTTATTTTGCCCTATTCTCTTATTGAAATTGATTTTCAATTTCTCGTATGCAGAACACAAAAGCTCACAACCTGCTCCCGGTCGCTGCCGATGACAAAATGATCGAGGTCGCGATCGAAGGCGATGAGGCCGTCGTTAAATTGGCTACGTGGACCGATGGACTCGGATGGTCGACCCAAAAAACGATGGTGCTCGACGAGACCCTTCTAGAGGAAATGAGCCGGCTCTTGACGGCCGCCAGAGCGCGTTTGAAAGCGCAAAGGTCAGATGAAGAGAGTCGCCATGCTCCAGTGTCGCGGGTACTTAAGTTCCCCGTTTTGAGTTAGATCTGCCGTCAAATGATCAAGGGTCGAACCGGATTTCGGTTCGACCCTTTATTATTGTCGCAGGCTTTGTCCTCCTAGCTGACCTCTCTGAGTATTATCCTGTCCGAGTTTACGCGAGCCTGACGCTCAGAGGTCAGTTTTTCGAGTTCCTCGACGTGCATCTGCTCGTCCGCGATGCGGCCTTCGAGCCAGAATTTGGTCGGCAGGTCCTGGTCGTCGCAGCTTCCCCACGCCGACATATATGCCGCGATCGCGTCGCGCTCGAGCTGCAGGTCCTGCTGCAGCATATCCTTAAGCTCGACGGCCTGCCGGATCATCGCGGGCTCGACCGTCGGGATGCCGCCGAGAGCGACGATCTTGTCGCCGAGTTCCTCGGCGTGATCTTGCGCCTCCGAGGCCTGAGCACGGAAAAAATCCTTAAAGACCTGGCGGTCGGGCCCGGTGACGAGATAGCTGTGCTGCGAGTATTGAATGACGCCCGCGAGTTCAAAACTCAAAGCCTGATTTAGATTGTCGATCAATTCTGCCCGTGCCATTTGTTTCTCCTCTGTTGCGGTCTTGACAATGCAAAGACTAGCAAAAGCACGGCGGCCGCGTCAATTAAATCTAATGTTTTCAATTAATTAGTATCGACTTTCATTTTCAAGAAGCTTACCTATGTCACGGCGCCGCCGTCGACGATGACGATCTCCCCGTTCATAAAACTGTTGCGGTCACTCGCCATAAAGGCCGCGTACTCGGCTAGTTCGCCTGGACGCCCCAGTCGTCCCTTCGATACCCAGAAGTCGTGCATCTGCAGCAGTCTCTCCGGCAGAGTGTTGCCGAGGTCGGTATCGAATATACCGGCCGCGATCGCGTTGACCGTGATGCCAAAATTCGCCGCCTCTCGAGACAGGCATTTGGTAAATCCGATCATGGCCGCCTTGGACGTCGCGTAGTGGACGCTTGTCGGCAGGCTGCGGATCGCTCCGACCGAGGTGATGTTGAGGATCGAGCCCGCCCTTTCACGGATCATCTGCTTGTAGAACGGCTTTGTGACCGCGAAGAGGCTGTTGACGTTTGTGTCGATCACCCAATCCCACGACTTATCGGTGGTAGTAGCAAAATTATCGGCCTTGTTCACCGCTGCATTGTTGACCAGCACGTTGATCGGGCCCCATTCCTGCAGCAGCTCGCGCGCGACGTGCTTCATCCCGTAGCGGTCGGTCACCGAGACCTTGAACGACCGCGCCCGGCGGCCTAGTGCCTCGATCTTATCGCGTACCTGTGCGGCCAGGTCGTCGCTCGAGTGGTAATTGAATGCTACGTCGGCTCCCTCGCGTGCAAATACCTCGCATATCGCCGCTCCGATGCCGCGCGTACCGCCAGACACAAAGGCACGCTTTCCTTCGAGTAAAAGAGTCAATTTTAGATTCTCCGCCTGCGTTTCAGATCTGAGTTATTAACCAAATTTAGAGGTTAAATAAATCGGTCCACCGTGACAAGTCGGTCGGCGCCGCTGGCATACGCATTGCCCTGTTTGCATGTCAGAGGCGGGCACCGTGGTCGTTCCACGCAGTATCTTCGGGGTTTAGGGGCCGTCGTCGATCGGGCCGCCGCCGATCTTACTAAAGTTTGTCAATTCGCACGTGACAAAATTTGTCGCCGCGTCGCCCATGCCGGCAGCCTGGCTTTCGAAACACCCAACGATCAAGTAGGCACAATATGTCCATATCCACCGATGCAGTCAATGTCGCTCCCGAGCGTCTGATGCAGATCAACAGGCTCATCCGCGTCGCGGGCACCGAGGCTGTCAGACTCCGCATCGTCGAGCGCTTCCTCTCGGAGGTCGAACGCAGGATCATGAAGATCTCGACGCTTGTCTTTGACGTCGAGCGTGTACGAACGGCGATCCAGATCCTGAAGGAGCTCTCGGTCGAGGATGATGAGGAGGTATGCTTCGAGGCGGAATTTCGACTTGAGCAGGAATTCAAGCTTTGGCGCACTCTCATCGAGCAGCGTGACGCCCAGATCGAGACCTACCATTACCGGCGGTTCATCGACTCGACGATCGAGCCGCTCAGCGACGAGATATTTATTTCACTGACATTGTTCTATCGCACGATACCGTTCACGCCGTCGTCGCAGAGCAAATTTGACCTCGCGGTGACACGGCTGTTCACCGGTCCAAGAACGAGCGAGATCCGCACGCCGCGCTTCTCGCGCGAGGAGATGGCCGCGAAACTCACTACGCTTTACGCGAATGCCGGATGTCCCGCGGGCGACGCAGGCGACACCGAGGCCGCGGTGGCAACGATCGACGCCTTTATCGGTGAAGCGCGAAGCTTCGAGAACGTCGAGGACCTCATACAGTCGGGGATCTTCGGCCGATATAGACAATTCAAACGCGAGCTTGCGGAACGCTTTTTTGAGCCCGAAATAATTGCGGCCGGCATCGAGTGCAACTTGGTATTCGGCAACTCGTTCGATCTGCTCCTCAAGCGGGCAAAGGGCGGGCTGAGCGAAAAGCTCACCGGCGGGGTCGACCTTGTGGGTGTACTTCACGACGCCGCGCCCGGAGCACGCGAGCATGTCAGCGATCTGCTGTCTAAGATGTTCAGGGTTGAGGACAACGATAGCGACTGACCTGACGGCGATCGAAACTAGGCTGCCTGCGCTTTTGCGGCCGACGTTCCTTTCGGAAGCATTGCTGCGATCTCGCGGACGATCTGCTCGGTCGAATTGGGCATCGTCAGTCCGGCGGTCGCAGCTTTCATTTGAAAATACTTTTGCCGGTCGGCCGCAAGCTCCCTGATCGCCGGAACTATATCGGCGGGCCTTTTCAGCAATATTCCCGCCCCGCGCTTTTCGAGCAGCTTGACGGTGCCCGCCTCTTGCGGCATCGGCGGCGTGATCGCGTCGGCGATGATCGGGAGGCGGCAGGCGAGCGCTTCGAAGGTGGTCAGGCCGCCGAGCTTCGAGACCATGACATTCGCCGAATGCATTAGTCGTTCGATCTCGTCCGAGTAACCGATCACACGTACGGGAAAGCGGGCGGTCTTTGCGATCTGCTCGGCCTCGCGGCGCAGGTCCTCGTTTTTCCCTGCGAGAAAAATGGCCTGTACGTCCAACTCGCCGCGGACGAGCTCCCTGAATATCTGCGGAATGTTGCCGCCGCCGACCCATCCCGCATTTACAAAAACGGTAAATTTGTCAGGGTCGAGGCCGTAGGCACGCCGCGCGCTCTGAGCGGCAGCTTCGTCGACCTCGCGAAACTTCGGATGGACCGGCATGCCTGAGATCTTGATCTTTTCGGACGAGACGCCGTAGTCGAGCAGCTGCTGCCGCGCGTCCTCGTTCGCGACCAGATAGAGCGAGACGTCGTCGCACGCCCATCCCTTCCAAAACCCGTAGCATGGATCGGTCACGACCGTCACGAGCGGGATCTGGTCCGCAAGATCGAGGTCCTTTAGCACGCGAGCAAAGAAATGCTGTGTCAGCGGATGCACGCTTACTACGATGTGCGGGCACCATTTTTCAAAGATCTCGTGGGCATAGGCGAGACAACGCTTGTGAAAGAACTCGCGCGTCTCGGGCCGAAAGCGATTGACGATCCAATAGAGATACTTCATCCAGCCCTGGCGATGGCGAAGAACCCAGTTATAGAGATCGACGAGACGCTCGGTGATGTGATGAGACTCTTCGACCGCTCTGATCACTCTCACGGCGGCGGACTCGCCCTGCCAGAAGCGCTGCACGCCCTCGACCAACGCCTGAGCGGCGGAACGATGCCCGCCGCCGGTGTCGGATGAGATGATCAGGATTTTTGGGTTATTAGTAGGCATCGAGGACAAAATTAACAGGTTTTTCAGTCGCTCAAATACTTGGCAAATTCCTTTTCAACTTCAACCAATCGCACCCGGACTACTTCGGCCTCTGCAACGAGTCCTACCGACCTCAACATGTCATAATGAGCCCTGAGCGTATCCCTCAATCTGCCGGGGTAGGAAAATCTGATCTCGTCACTTTCGACGCCAATACTGACGAAGGCCGCACGATACGTGCGTTCGGCTTTCTCGTAATATGCACGTGCGGATTGGATATCGTTGGATAAGCGGTAAGCGTGTCCCAAAAACGAAAGGATGTCGGCAGTATCTGCATCGGGCTCACTCGAATATGTTTCCCTGATTTCGACCGCCCTATTAAACAGTGGAATGGCCTCCTTCTGCCTCTGTTGCAAGAGCAACGCTATACCAAGAGAAACTCGAGCGCCTGACCGTTCAAGCAGCCGGTTAACCGGCAACTTCTCAGCTAACGAAATTGCGAGCTTGCACGATGACTCAGCCTTTATCCACTCCTTTGCTTTCAGAAATGCTCGGCATCGATCATCTTCCGCAAAAAACGCGCGATTTATACGGCCTGTCTCGCGCTCAGTTTTTAATCTTCTCTCGACCTCTTTCTGGTTCGTAGTGGCTGTTACCGTCACCTGTTGTGGAAAGGTAGCGGTGCTCAATAACGAGATTGCGAAAACGAAAAGAAGTGGTTTCATCGGAAACTGTGCTCCGGATCCTTTTCTCAGGCCTTCGATACAACTTCTCGACCAGCCGCAAAGCCATTCATTTCCTTCGCCGCCTTCTTCATCTGCTTTTCAAGACGCTTGATCTTGATCAGATGGCCCGGGTTGAAGGGCAGCGACGGGTAATAGCAGTTTGACTCGTGCGTGCAGTGGCAGCCGCCAGCGATCTCTTTGCGGCGGGCCTTCATCAGGTCGGACGTCCATGCAGCCTGGAAGTTCCAATCGTAATCGCGCAGATTCAAAACGTCGGCCTTGTTCTCGCACGACGACAGCGAACCCGTATCGTAGATCACCGCTCCGGCACTGCCGGCGTAGCATTTGAGCTGGGCCTTGTTCTCCTCTTTGGTCCTCGCGATGACGTCGTGCATGTAGATGTCGACCGCGGCCTTGAAGATACCGGACTTGCCGCCGTAGTTATTTTTGAGCGCGGCATTCTTGGTGTCTTCGAGGATCATGTGCGAAAGCTCGGCGTAGCGTTTGTGATCGAATTCGAGCTCCTTCGGGTCGGCCGACGGCGGGCGAATATAGTTGATGTTCACCTTATCGGGCTTGAGGTCGTACTTCAAGAAGTCGTACCAGTCGAAGATCGTATCTTCGTTCGAATGCATCACACAGGTACAGGTCTGGATGTCGAGCCGCGGGTACTGCTCGCGCTTCATCTGCTGCAGCGTGCGGGCAGTGTGGATCGCCTTGTCCCAGCTTCCCTCTTTGCGGCGGATCTTTTCGTGAGCGTCTTTCATCCCGTCTATGCCGAGTGCGACCGTGACGTTGAGATTCGGGCACTCGTCGAGAATGCGCGTCACATCCGGAAATATACGCTGGTGGATCTGGCCGTTCGACATCAGGTAGACCGAATCGAGTTTGTTGTTCTCGTAAAAGGCCCGCACGATCTCAGGCAGGTCCTTGCGCGTGAATGGCTCGCCGCCGGCGAGTACGAGCACGCCGAGATTGCCGCCGAGCGTCTCCGATATGCGGGCGATCTCGTCCGCCTTCATCTGCAGCTTCTTGCGCGGCCTGTCGTCGAGCTCCTCGGTGAAAAAGCAATGCGTGCATCGCATATCGCAGACGCTCGTCACAAGGATATTCAGAAACACCGGCGAGATCGGCCGACCGACCACCATCGAGGCGTATCGCTTGAAAATTTCCTTTGTAGCAAAATCCATAATCGTGTCTATTTAGGGTGATCCGACCTGCGTTGGATGTAGCGGCGAGCCGCAACGTTTAACTTTATCTTATGCGTCTGCAATTACCAATCAGGTCGCCCGCGGCAGCCGTCGCCGAGCGACGCAGGACAGGCTTGTGAAACATGTGCGTACTGGGTATCATATGCCGAATCTCTTACCGGCCGAGCGGCCTGATTAAGTTGTAACCCGTCTTTATTTTGAGTTTTCGAGGAGGACTACGAGTGAAACGAGTACTTTTGATCCTTGTCGCTGCTATCGCTGCAGCGTCTGCAGTCGGCTTTCAGAGCGATGCGATGGCTCCCGTTCCGAGGGCGGATAAGGGCGGCAATTCACCGTTCAAAGGCGAGCGATTCTGCCCGGTGAACCCGAGCCCGGAAGAGATTGCTTTGATGGAAAGCGACTTTTTGTCGCGTAAGGCCGATCGCGCTTCGTTTGGATCTGCCGACGACGTGACAGGTGGAACGATCAATGTCTACTTCCACGTCATCACCAATACGGCGGGCGACGGCAATGTGAGCGATCAGCAGATCAGAGACCAAATGCAGGTGCTCAACAATGCTTATGCTCCGTGGGGCTGGGCTTTTAATCTAGTATCCACTTCGCGCACGGCCAACAACACTTGGTACACGGCGACCAACGGAACCACCGCCGAACGGCAGATGAAGGAGGCTCTCAGACAGGGCACGGCCGACGACCTCAACATTTACACCAACAACATGGGCGGCGGCCTGCTCGGCTGGGCGACGTTCCCGTCGAGCTACGCGAGCAATCCAAAGAACGACGGCGTCGTAGTTCTTTACTCGTCGCTGCCCGGCGGTTCGGCCGCTCCGTACAATCTCGGTGACACCGCAACACACGAGGTCGGCCACTGGATGGGGCTTTATCACACATTTCAAGGCGGGTGCTCGAACTCGGGCGATCTGGTCAGCGATACTCCGGCCGAGCGCTCGCCGGCCTATGGCTGCCCGGTCGGTCGCGACAGCTGCTCGGGCCGCAAATATCCCGGACTCGATCCGATCGAGAATTTTATGGACTATACGGACGACGCATGCATGGACCAGTTCTCGGCCGGACAGGATTCGCGGATGGACGCGCAGTTCACGACGTACCGTTTCGGAAAGTAACCGTTTCGGCAGGACACCACTCGGAGCGGGACCACGGCGTCCCGCTTTTTGTTTTACTGCGATAGAATTCTCTTGTGTTTCGGAGGATCTATCTCGATAACGCAGCCACGACGCCGCTCGACCCGCGCGTGCTCGAGGCGATGATGCCGTACCTCACAGAAGATTTCGGCAACGCGTCGAGCATTCATTATTTTGGTCAGCGGGCCCGCGCGGCCGTCGACAAGGCCCGTCACGAGGTCGCGGACCTGATCAATTCGCGACCGAACGAGATCGTCTTTACCTCGGGCGGCACCGAGTCAAACAACCTCGCCGTTCGAGGTCTGCTGCAGGCTAACGCCAAATACGGCCGCCACATTATCGCCACCGCAATAGAGCATCCCGCGGTGCGTAATGTGCTTGAAGATCTTGAAAAGGACGGTGCGCAGGTCACCTTTCTCCCAGCGGCGACGACCGGCGTGGTCAGCGTAGACGACCTGAGAGCGGCCATTCGTCAAGACACGGTCCTGATCACGGTGATGACGGCCAATAACGAGATCGGCACCCTTCAACCGGTCGACGAGATCGGCAAGATCGTGAGAGACCTGCGGTCGGCCGGCAAAAAGATCTGGTTTCATACCGATGCCGTCCAAGCGGCGGGCAAGATACGCCTGGATGTCGAAGAGATCGGCTGCGACCTGCTTTCGATCTCGGCCCACAAGATCTACGGGCCGAAAGGCGTCGGAGCGCTCTATGTCCGCCGGGGCACGAGGCTACATTCGCAGAATATCGGCGGCCGGCAGGAGCGCGGCATTCGGGGCGGGACCGAAGCGGTCGCTCCGATAGTCGGATTCGGAGCGGCCGCAAGGCTTGCGTCCGATGAGATCGATACGGAACCGCGACGGATCGCAGCACTACGCGACAGACTCGAGCGATCGATCCTTGAGTCGATCAGCGGGACTGCTGTCAACGGCGACGTGACGCGCCGCCTGCCGAACATTACCAACATCTCGTTTGCGGGAGTCGAGGGCGAGGGACTGCTGATCAACCTGGATATTCGCGGGATCGCCGTTTCAACGGGATCGGCGTGCAGCTCGGGCTCTCTCGAGCCGTCACCGGTGATCAGGGCGCTCGGAGCGTCGGACCAGACGGCCCGGACGGCCATTCGATTCAGCCTAGGTCGGCAAAACGTCGACGACGTCGAGATGATCCTTCAGCAGCTTTCGGAAGCGGTTGGCGACCTGCGGCGAATTTCGGCAGCGTCCTCGAAATGAAAAAGCCCCGCCGAAAACTCGGCAGGGCTGCAGTGTGGAAACACCCTCCTCGGCGGCTTAGCCGCAATTAATCGCTGATCAAGATCCCGTTATCGACCTTGGTGCAGTCCGTGTCCGAATCGGCAGCACCGGCGACGATGATACCCGTGAAGCCGGCGACGATGATGCCCGTGAAGCCGGCGACGATGATGCCGGTGGCACCGGCGACGATGATACCGTTATCGACCTTTTCGTTTACGGTGCAAGCGTTCCCGCTGGCATCGTCCGTTAGCCCGGCAACGATGATGCCGTCACCGGCGAAAGTAGAACCGACAAGAAGGATCGACGAGAGGACTGTGGCGGCCAGAAAGTTACGAACGTTTTTCATTTTTTCTCTTCTCCTGCAAAGTTTTGGAAGCGTTTGCTCCGTGTTCGCAGTACCCTTTCTCAACGGACGTGCCACGCAAGGCCGACGGGGCTGGCGAGTTTGTAACTCGTTGATCTAGCAGTACATATCTCGACGACGAAGTGACGAGCTCGTTCTGTTAGGCAATCTTGATTGTGGATACCCAATTAACACCGCCATCGCACAGTTCTCTTAAACCTCCGGTTTTCAATAAGTTGCTCGCCTGATTACTTGATAGCCACTTCAGGGCTGTAACTTTTGTATCCATCCGAGCTCTGTTTTTTAGCTGGAAATGAAATTATTGGCCGTGTTAAACTTGTTTTGACCTACCCTCCGCGCTTTCATTAGGTCCCTCCGCTGATCGTTCCTCTCCATATGTTGCAAAGGCGATTTGCCGAACCTTCAAAGTATGCGCTGATCGCGATCGGTGTCGCGACGTTGTCGTTCGCAGCCTATAAGTTTGAGAGAACAGACCTCACCCTCGGCCTCCTGGCCCTAGCCCTATTCTCCGTTGCGGTCGTCCCGCACTTGAGTCTCACGCTGCCGCGTTCGCGCTTTGCCATCAGTTTTTCGGATGCCGTTATTCTCGTTGCTTTTCTCATCTACGGCTGGCCGGCGGCGGTGACCCTCGCGGCCCTCGAGATGGGGGCAAACTGTTTATATCTGCGCGCGGCCGGCTTCCCGTTCGGCCGGCTGATGATACCGACCAACATCTCGATGAGCGCCGTTTCGACCGCGGCGGCATGCCTCGTCGGAATTTATTCCCCGCACCTTGTCGGCGAGCTTGAGCTGGCTCGCACCCAAGATCTGATCACTCTGCTGGGGCTGATGGCGATCACTCAGTTCGCGGTCTCGTCGACGCTCGCGGCGATGATACAGGCCATGAAGGACGGCACGCCGCTCTTTGCTACGTGGAGGCGTGATTGTTTTTCGAGCTCGATGTCGCAGATCGTCGGCTCGTCTTTGGCCGGTTTGTACTACAAGCTGCTCGGGTTTGGCGACCTCAAGACGGCGCTCATCACAATGATCGGCGTGGCCGTCGCGTACCTCACTTACCGATTCTCGATCAACGAGATCAACAACGCGATCGCACAGGTCGAGGTGGCTGAGCGCGAAAAGTCGGAGATCGAGCGCGAGCGAAGGCACGAGGCCGAAAAGCACGCCAAGCAGCTCACCGCGGCGCTTGAGCAGCAGGAGGCGGCCAATGCGGCCCTGCGAAAGAGCCGCCAGGATTTCAAGCACGCGGCGCTGCACGATTCGCTTACAGGGCTCGCCAACCGGGTCCAGCTCGGCGACATTCTTTCGTCTCTGATCCGGGCGTATCGCGACGATCCGTCGCAGAATTTCCACGTGCTCTTTATCGACATTCGCCGCTTCAAGAACATCAACGACTCGCTCGGCCACCCGATCGGCGACAAGGTGCTGATGATCGCGGCCAAGCGTTTTTTGCGGATCGTCTCATCCAAAGATACGGTCGCTCGGCTCGGCGGCGATGAGTTTGCCATCATCCTCCGCGACCTGTCGACCGTCGGCAAGGCGCAAAAGGTCGCCCGACGCATCGCCAACAGCATCTCTCAGCCCTTCTCGCTCTCGGGCAACCGCATCTCGGTCGGCGTAAACATCGGCATCGCACCCTGCGATACGGAATACGAGACTCCCGAAGACATACTGCGCGACGCCGACATCGCGATGCATTTCGCAAAAGAAAAGAATATCGGAGCGGCCGTCTTCAGCCGCGACCTGCGCGAGCGGTTTCTCGAGCGCGCGCAGATCGAGCTCGATCTGCGGCACGCCCTTGATCGCAATGAGCTGCAGATGCACTATCAGCCGATCGTCGCGCTCCGAGACGGAGGCGTCATCGGCTTTGAAGCGCTGCTTCGGTGGCGGCGCGACAACGGCATGTATGTACCGCCGGCCAAGTTCATCCCGATCGCCGAAGAGTCGGGCCTGATCCTGCCGATCACCAACTGGATACTGCTCGAGACGTGTCGACAGCTTGCGGCATGGCGACGCATCTCTCACTCGCTCGAGGACCTGATCGTCAGCGTCAACATCTCGAGCAAGCATCTCGCGGCTGACGATCTGGTTGACGATGTCGAGCTCGCGCTCGAAGCCTCGGGCCTGCCGCCCGAGGCCCTCAAGCTCGAGATCACAGAGAGCACGGCGATGGAGAATGCCGAGCACACGATCAACGTCCTCAACCGGTTAAAACATCTCGGGGTCAAGCTGAGCATTGACGACTTCGGCACGGGCTATTCGTCGCTTAGCTACCTGCACCGGCTGCCCTTCGACACGCTGAAGATCGATCGCTCGTTCGTCAGCCGCGTCGGGCATGCGGGCGAAGATTCCGAGGTCCTGCAGACGATCGTCTCGCTGGCCAAGAATCTCAAAATGAAGGTCATCGCCGAGGGCATCGAGACCGAAAGTCAGCTCCACGTGCTCCGCAATCTCGGCTGCGACTACGGTCAGGGCTATCTGATATCCCGGCCGCTCACCCGCGAGAGCGCCGAAAAGCTCATCTACGAGGGCTGCTCCTTCGATGTCGGGGCAAAGGACGCGCTGACCCAGCGCACCGACAATAACGACATCGACGCAGAGGCCTCGCTGCCCGTCTTCTGATCCCGGATCGCGTCCCGACAGCTAAACACTTTTACCTTCGCGGCGTATAATCCTCGTCTGATCCTAATTCCGAGGTACAACGAGAATACGATGCTGAAGAAGACGTTTATCGCTTTCGGGGCGTGCGCGGTGCTTGCGACCTCGCTTGCCGCCCAATCAACCTTTAATTATCCAAAGCCGCGTCGGTCCGATCAGGTCGACGATTATCACGGCGTCAAGGTCGCCGATCCATACCGCTGGATGGAAGACACCAACTCGGCCGAGACGCGGTCGTGGATCGACGAGCAGGTCAAACTCACCGGCTCGTATCTCTCGACGATCCCCGAACGCGAAAAGATCAAGGCCCGCCTGACCGAGATCTGGAACTACGAGCGCTACTCCGCTCCGTCCAAGGTCGGCAGCTACTACGTCTATTCAAAGAATGACGGTTTGCAGAATCAGAGCGTCCTGTACATCACCAGGTCGCTCGACGACCCGGGCCGCGTGCTGATCGACCCGAACAAGCTCTCGGCCGACGGCACCGTCGCGCTGAGCGGTTCGTCATTCACCGACGACGGCAAGCTGTGGGCGTACGGCATCGCAAAGTCGGGCTCGGACCGCACCGAGTGGCGAATAATGAACGTCGAGACCGGCGAGCATCTGCCCGACACGCTCAAGCCGAATCGCCAAGGCGGCGTATCGTGGCTTAACGACAATTCCGGATTCTTCTACAACCGCTTTCCCGAGCCCGAGGCGGGGGCCGAGCTCAAGAGCGCGAACCGATTTCCCAAGCTCTACTTTCACAAGCTCGGCACGCCGCAGTCCGAGGACGTCCTTATCTACGAGCGGCCTGACGACGGCGAGATGTTTGTCGGCGGCTTTGTTACCGAGGACGGCAACTGGCTTGTCATCAATGTCACAAAAGGCACCGAGCGGATGAACATGGTCTACGCCAAGGCTCTCGGCGTCAAAGACTCGCCGATCATGCCGATCGTCGACAACCGCACAAACAGCTGGTCGTTTGTCGGCAACGACGGCCCGACCTTTTACTTTCGCACGGACAAGGACGCCGAACGCGGCCGCATCGTGAGCGTGGACATTCTCGCCAAAGAGCGCGTCTGGCGCGAGATCGTCCCGCAGGCCGCCGAGACGATCAGCTCGGTATCGATGCTCAACGACCAGTTCGTCGTCGGCTATATGAAGGACGCGTATTCAAAGGTCCGCATCTTTGACAAGTCGGGCAAGCACGTTCGCGATGTCGAGCTGCCGGGCATCGGCTCGGCGGGCGGCTTCGGCGGCAAGCAGAGCGATACCGAGACCTTTTACACGTACTCGAGCTACAACGCGCCGCCGACGATCTATCGCTACGATATGAAGACCGGCAAGTCGACGCTCTTTCGCCAGGCGAAGGTGAAGTTCAACCCGAACGACTTCGAGGTCAAACAGGTCTTCTACACGAGCAAGGACGGCACGAAGGTGCCGATGTTCATCACGCACAAAAAGGGCATCAAGCTCGACGGCAGCAACCCGACGATCCTCTACGGCTACGGCGGCTTTAACATCCCGCAGACGCCCGGCTTTTCGGTCTCGCGGATCGTCTGGATGGAGATGGGCGGCGTCTATGCGGTCGCCAACTTGCGCGGCGGCAGCGAGTACGGCAAGACCTGGTGGGAGCAGGGCTCGCGGCTCAAGAAGCAGAATGTCTTTGACGACTTTATCGCCGCGGGCGAGTGGCTCATCGCGAACAAATACACGTCGAACAAAAAGCTCGCCATTCAGGGCGGCTCGAACGGCGGCCTGCTCGTCGGCGCCGTGCTGAATCAGCGGCCGGACCTGTTTGGCGCGGCACTGCCGGCGGTGGGCGTGATGGATATGGTGCGGTTCACAGAGTTCACGGTCGGCGCCGCGTGGAAGTCGGACTACGGCGACCCTAAAAACCCGACCGACTTCAAGGCGCTCTATGCGTACTCGCCGCTGCACAACATCAAGCCGGGCACAAAGTACCCTGCGACGCTCGTGACGACGGCCGATACGGACGACCGCGTCTTCCCGGCGCACAGCTTCAAGTACGCCGCGACGCTGCAGGCCGCGCAGGCCGGCGACGCGCCCGTGCTCATCCGCATCGAGACAAAGGCCGGCCACGGCGCCGGCAAGCCGACCTCGAAGCAGATCGAGGAGATCGCGGACATCTACGGGTTTCTGGTCAGGAATCTGGGGATGAAGTACTAGCTCCCGCTCCGCATCTGCCGAGCGCGAGTTTGGCGGGCCCTGCCGATCCGCCGGGCCCGTTTTCATTCGGCCCGAGAGCTCCGGCCGGCGGCTTGAATAACGGACCGCTGGTCGGTTATCCTTTGCGGGCTCGACGCCGAAATTCATTCCGCGTTGCTCACGCCGGCCGGGCCGCCTCGCACACTCGGCCATTCACACAAAAATATGGATCACAAACTTACTTGCGTCGCTGTCTCTCTGCTTGCTCTTTTTGTTCTTGTCTGCGCCGGCCCGGCTGCGGCGCAGGCGCCTCAGCCCGAGGCGCCCATGATCCGCGTGGCGTTCGTCGACAGTCAAAAACTCTCGGACGCCAAGCTCGGCCCGAAGCGAATTGTCGCCGCATGGAAGGCGCTCGACGCCGAGTTTGCCCCTCGCCGGACGCAGCTCAACGAGCTGCAGTCTCGATTTGACGCTTTGATGAAGACCTTTGAATCGACCAAAGCCACGGCGACACAGGCCCAGCGCGACAAGATGGTCGAGCAGCTCGAGTCGATGCAGCGCGACCTCAAGTTCAAGCAGGAGGCCGCGCAGACCGAATACCAGCGCCGCTATCAGACCGTGATGGGGCCGATCAACCGCGACATCGGTCTAAAGCTGGAGGCATTTGCAAAGGCGCGCAAGATCGACGTCGTGCTCGATCTCGCCAAGCTTCTCGAGGCCGGGGCGATACTGACGCTCGAGCCAAAGGGCGACATCACCGACGCCTTTATCGCATACGTCGACGCGCAGCCGTAGCCGAACGGCGGCGTCCCGGGAGAAATAAACGAAATGAAAAGTTCACTCATCAGGCGGATCGTCCTGTGCGTCTCGGTGCTCGCGTCGGTCTCGGCCGCGTCGGCGCAGTCCCTGCCAAAGGGCTGGGCGCACTACGAGGATGCGATGTCCGGCCTCAGCTCGAAGGCCTTTGAAAAGGCCCTCGTCTCGATCGATAAAGCGATCGCAGAGAACCGCGGCGTGCCCGGATTTTACGTCGTCCGTGCCCGCATCAATATCGCACTCAGACGGACCGAGGCGGCGATCGAAGACCTCGCGACGGCCATCGACAAGGGCGGCGACGAGAATGCATACGTTCTCACCGCGTCGATCGGCGTCGAGCTGAACAAGGTCGAGACGGCGATCGAAGCGATGGACGACGCGGTCAAGATCGCCGTCGAGTCAGGCGACGACGAACTCGCGGCCAAATTCCACGTTTACCGTGCAGGTCTCAACAAGCTCGTCGGCCGTGAGAATGCTCGCTGGGCCGATATCGAAAAGGCAAATAAGCTCGGGCCGCCCGCGGCCGCCGATCTCAACGCCGAGGCGTGGCAACATTTTGGCGAGCGGGCCTACGGGATGGCCGTCGTCTCGAGCCTTGCGGCGAGCCAGCTCGAGCCGCGGGCGGCCGCTCACTTCGTCATTCGCGGGATGGCCTATGCGCGGCTCGGCCATCAGGTGCTCGCGCTCGCGCACTTTGACGACGCGATCAGGCTCGAGCCCGCCAACGGCCGTGCGCATATCAACCGCGGCAATCTGCTCTACCATCTGAAGCGCTACGCCGAGTCGATCGAGAGCATCAACCGCGGTCTGCCTCTCGTCGCCAAAGACAACGCCTCGTGGACGCGTCTCGCCTACCAGACCCGCGCCCTCGCCCACTGCGCCGCCGGCCGCCAGGCCGACGCGCTCAAGGACGAGGCCGAATTCATCAAACTCGGCGGCCAGCTCACCAAACGATGCGGCCAATGACCCCGCCGCACCACAGCTTGAACATCCCCCGACGCTACATTATCCTGCCGATGTAAAAACCACACGCCCCAAGGCGCAAGCCCCATACTTGCGATTGCAGTTCAATCGGTTTTCCAAAAGAGGCTTCGCTCAGAAAAGGGCGAGGCTTTTTCTCATTTCTGATTCCACGGACATAAAACAATGCTTGAGAAGAAAAAAAGTAGAGTGCCGGACGCGCTCGAGATCGTCGTTCGTGCGTGCGAACTCGGTGAGTACGACACGAATGTTATCGGAATGGCCGCAGAGATCATCGCTGAGGATGATTTCGGAATGGCTAAGGTCGCCCGCGGAACGCGTGATGTAGACGGGACGTGGATGAAAGATGGTTTGAACCGAACCGTCCAGGTCAAGGCTTGGTCAGAGCGGAGAATACAGCGCTACAAGCGAGGCACATTTCTGACACTGAAAGAAGCCACGCTCCCCGATGATCTACTGCTTCTCCTCATCTACAGCTCAAAGCCCGGATACGAAATCCTTTATAAAGGTCCGGCCAACGGAGTCGGCGTCGTCGATCCGCGGGGGATCAGAGTGGTCAAATTCAGTGCGATAAAAACGCACGAAGAGATCGTTCACATCCTGAGTCAATTCGAAACCAGTACTGAATCACAAGCGAGTTTGCCGAGACCTGAGAGGCCGCGACACAGCGGCACAGATCCGATCATTGAGGCGGCTGTTAGACGGCATCCGACTCTGGCCTTTCATGTCAATTCGGGAAACGAACATTGCGTCGAGATCGTCGGACGCGAGCGGAGAGGAAGCCTTTGGATTCGTCCTCGTTTCAAAGGCTACCGAGTCCAGACCACAGGCCAAGCTCAACGATTAGATGGACTGATCGAAAGCTTATGCGGCAAGCCGGTTGGTTCGGCAACATCAAACGTATATCAATATTGGTATACCGATGACGCAACCAACGTCGAAAAGATAATCCAACATTTTGCGTCGCTTCCGTAGACGCTTGAACATTCGCGATCGGTACACTATCCTGCCGTTGTAAAAACGCCCACGGCGCAAGCCCCATACTTGCGATTGCAGTTTAATCGGATTCTAAAAAGAGGCTTCGCTCAGAAATGGGCGAGGCCTCTTTACCGTTAGGAGCAATATGGCAAAAACCTATCCGTACACAATTTCGAACAAACAGATCGGGCCGTTTTTGGCCAAAATTAGAAGTGCTACTAAACCTGAGCGTCTGAGTCAGCAGATTCTCAGGAATTGGGGTTTCACAGCGTCCAACGACAGGGCGTTACTCCGAATACTCAAGGGCCTTGGATTCGTGAATGAAAACGGCATTCCGACCGAGCAGTATAATCGGCTAAAGGACGGGACGGACTGGAAGAACGTGCTCGGTGAACAAGTTAGAGAGCTTTATTCCGACCTGTTTGCCACTGACACTCAGATTCACAAGGCCCCGGATGACGAAGTCAAAGGGGCGTTTAGCCGCATAACGGGACAAGACGACGCAACAGTCAATCGCTATTTCGGGACATTTAAGGCCTTGGCGGCCCAAGCGAACCTCGATGGGAACACCAAGAAACGAGCGGTACAGGTTGAGGATGTTTCCGGTGATCAATTAGAAAGCCGCGAGCACGAGCAGGAGTCAAACTTCACTAGAGAACCAAGTGAGCATCGGAGGTCTCCGCACTCGTTTCATTACAATATCCAGATACACCTACCGGCTACCAACGACATCTCCGTTTACAACGCGATCTTCAAGAGTGTGAAAGACCACTTATTGGATTAAAGCCATGGATAAGTTAAAGCGGTTCGTATTTGATGGCCTTCTTCTCAGTGACACGTTTCAGCAATTGAGAGAGAGCGGAGTGGCGGTAGAAGTCGGTACAGATGATCAGGTAATTGCAAGAATCGAGGAACGTAGTTTCAGCCCTCGAATTACGCATAATGCAAATCAGATGGCGGCTGTTTTTATTGCATTCTTTTGCATCGAGAACGCCGCTCGTGAGCTGATCTCTGAGCGCATGCTCGATAGACAGGGCGCTGGCTGGTGGGAGAAGGTACCAATTAAAATAAGAAATGCGGTCGAAAGGCTAAAAGAGAAGGAGGAACAAAATCGCTATCACACTAGCCGTTCAGTTGATCTTATTGGCTACACTCTATTCGGCAACCTTGCGCAAATAATAATTGCGAATTGGGAGGACTTTTCTGACTTATTTCCGAACCAGGCTTGGGTTACTTCACGGTTCCATGATTTGGAAATGTCACGAAATATAATCATGCACACTGGGCTCCTTCCTCAAATCGAAATCGAGAGAGTGGAGAGCATCGCTAGAGATTGGATAAGACAAGTTGGGTAGTTTAGTGCAGATGGCACGCCAAGACGAGCCATAAGAGCAGCAAGACGCCGGTGGGAGCCGGCGTTTTGTTTTTTGATGGGTGTGGCAGAGGGTTTTGGATGTTGCGGTGAGATGGACCTGGCTTCGCGGCTGGCGGTTGGGTGGTGGTCGGGCGTTGGGTACGCGTAAATTTGGCTGTGGAGGCTGGGAGGGCGGGTTTTATTGGATTTGTCTTTTGTCTTTTGTCCTTTGTCTTTTGTTTTTGGTTTTTGGTTTTTTTGGTGGTCTCGTCGGGGTCGGCGGGGCTTTTGATTTTTGGGGTGGGGGGCCGGTAGCAGGCGTCTGAACTGTGGGTGTAGACTTATTGGCACAGACGGGGCGGCCGTTTGCGGGGCCGGAGATCGGATGTACTCTCGACAAATATTCAAAAAAGCAGGCACATTGTTAACGGCGGTCGCCGGTTTGGCGGCCGTTATTTTTGCGGGAATGGCGGGCGTGGCGGCGGCGCAGTCGGCGGGGGCGTTCGACCCTTCGTTCGGCACGGGCGGCAAGGTGTACGCGGTGCCGGCAAACTTTATGCCCGCGCAGGACGTCGCGGTGCAGGCCGACGGCAAGATCGTTCTCGTCGGCTCGAGCACGGGGCCCGACGGGACGTCGGACTTCGGCGTCGTGCGGCTCAACGCGAACGGCTCGGTCGATACTTCGTTCGGGACGGGCGGGCTGATCCGCTTTGCCTTCGACACCGGCGCGAGCGAGTCGGCGACGGCGGTCGCCATCACCAGCGGCATCATCTTTGTCGCCGGCAATGTCGAATTCGGCGCGGCGTCGTGGGACATCGGCGTCATCAAGCTACTCGCGAACGGCACCGTTGACGCGAGCTACAACGGCGGCGCGGGCAAGGCCAAGATCGATATGGGCGGCGAAGAGTTTGTCAACGACATCGCCATCCAAACGGACGACAAGCTCGTCCTCACGGGCACGACGCGTTCGACGCCGAACACGGACGTCGCCGTCATCAGGCTCAACTACAGCGGCACGCTCGATACGACATTCAACGGCACGGGCAAGATCTTTATCGGCATCGGCTCGGGCAACAACGACGGCGGCACCGGCCTCGCGCTGCAGCCGGACGGCAAGATCGTCGTCGCGGGATACACGCGCGAGCAGAGCCGCGGGTACTTTTTGGCGGTGAGGCTGACGACGGGCGGAGTACCGGACTTCTCTTTCAGCTCGTTGGGCTTTAGGCAGACGGCGGTCGGGACGCAATTCGACCGCGCAAACGCCGTCGCCGTACAGGCCGACGGAAAGATCGTGCTCGCCGGCACGACAAACAGCGGCTCGGGCGACGAGTCGGCCTTTGTGAGATACAACACCGACGGCACGCTCGACAATTCGTTCGACGGCGACGGCAAGCTCGTCGTCGACGTGCGGCCGGGCAATTCCGAAGCGATGCGTTCGGTCGTCGTGCAGGCCGACCAAAAGATCGTCGGCGTCGGCGCCGGCGGCGGGGCGTACATTCTCGTCCGCCTCAACGCCAGCGGCGCGCTCGATACGCAGTTCGGCACGGGCGGCAAGGTCGCCGCTCAGGTCTCGCCCGGGCCGAGCGGCGCCAACCGCGGCATCCTGCAGCCGGACGGCAAGATACTCGCTGTCGGCGACGGGAGCGACAATTCGGGCGGATTCGGGTACACGGCGGCGAGATTCCTGACGCGGCCTTTGGCGCAGAATCAGTTCGATATCGACGGCGACGGCAAGGACGACATCGGCGTCTATCGCCCCGGCCCGCGAGAGTGGTGGTTCATCCGCAGCAGCACGGGCGCGGTCGGCGTCGAGAGCTGGGGTATCGGCGGCGTCATCGCGCCGGCCGACTACACCGGCGACGGCAAGATGGACCTCGGCGCCGTCAACGTGGCGGCCGGCGTTTACGGATACCGCCGGAGCGAGAACTACGGCCAATTCCTCGTCTTCGTGCCAAACTCGGGCAATACCAAACCGGTGCCCGCCGACTATGACGGCGACGGCCACGCCGACATTGCCGTCGTCAACGACTCACGCTCTTGGTACGTGATCCCGTCGGGCACGGGCGCCGCGTACACGAGGTTATTCGGCGCGGCCGACGACATCGCCACGCCGGCCGACTTTGACGGCGACCGCATCGCAGACGTTTCGATATTCAGGCCGTCCAGCGGCGAATGGTGGATCGATCGCTCGGCGGCGGGGCTGATCGTGATCACATTCGGCGCGAGCGGCGATCGTGCGGTCGCCGCCGACTACACCGGCGACGGCAAGGCGGACATCGCCGTGTACCGGCCGTCGAGCGGCGTCTGGTACATCCTGCGAAGCGAGGACCTGAGCTATTACGCCTTCCCTTTCGGCATCTCGACCGACATTCCCGTGCCGGCCGATTACGACGGCGACGGCCGCATCGACCCGGCCGTCTATCGCCCGTCGACCTTTACCTGGTACATCCTCAAGAGCACCGGCGGCCTGACCGTGCAGACATTCGGCACGAGCGGCGACGTGCCGGCGGCAGGTTATCGGCAGTAGTCGGCAGACGAGATGCCCGGGTCGTAAGACTCGGACAATTGATCGAACAGGATGGACAGGATCGGCAGGGCCGGTGGCGTTTTTGTCGCTGACTCGTGCAGTTCCTCTCCATCCTGTTTTGGTACTTGCCGAAAAAGATCCTTTGCGTACTCTGCGAAAAACTTTGCGTCGTCTGCGGTTGAAAATTTCCTGACAGCGAAGGGCCCGCAGCCGGGCGCAAAGGCACGCAGAGATCCCCTCGAAACATCCAAATTTTTGTTGAAGTTTCAAAATTCTGTAAAGGCGTCGTTCCCGCGGCGATCGGCCGCGGGCCTCGCAACAAGTTATTTGCGAGAGAAATCAGCTAAATAAGCACGCATAATTCATCTGGCCGCAATTTTGCACGCGCCTTTCTCAGTTTGATCAGGACACTGTAGTACGTAACGCCCACTCTAGGAGAAAAAGGTCCGATGAGGTTTACGATCACTACCGCTGCGCAAGCGGGCCGGCAAACTGCGTCCATTCTTTGCCTGCTTCTCGCACTCACCTGCCTCCCCACAGGCTACGCCTTCGCACAGACCGTAACGAGCGGCACGCCGGCCGCTCCGGCGGGTGACCGCATTGCAACCGTCGATGCCGGGCCGGTGCGATTCAGTTTTGACGAGCAGGACCGCGGCGTCGTTTACGTCGAGGCCGGCGGCGTGAAGTTTCGCGTCGACCCCGCCAGCCGAACCGTGCAGACCGTGATGACATCGCCCGACGAACGGGCAGCGGCCTCGGCGGCCGCA
Organism: Pyrinomonadaceae bacterium; assembly: GCA_046313635.1. GTDB lineage: Bacteria > Acidobacteriota > Blastocatellia > Pyrinomonadales > Pyrinomonadaceae > OLB17. The sequence goes on from JBKBYA010000011.1 coordinate 75,619, forward strand.
CCGGCGGCCGGCAGCGAGACAAAGCCTGACAAACTACCGGCGGCATCCGCCGAACGGCAGAATGCCGGTGAGGGCGCGTACGACTTTGACAAGGGCGAGGAGCCGTATGACTACAGGCTCGTAAACATCCCGACGCCAAAGAGCGTGCCGAAGGGCACGTGGAATCTGACCTTCACACACCGCTTCACGCAGCCAGTGCATCCGGTCGAGACCAGCGCCCGCAACCTCTTCGGGCTTGACAGCTTTGGCATCGCATCGTTTGGTCTCACCTACGGCGTGACCGACCGGCTTTGGGTCTCGGCAAGTCGCTCGCCGCTCTGCCAGCGCGGACTTTGCCGCGTGATCGAGCTCGGCGCTGGATACAACTTTCTGACGCAGGACGCCGATTCGCCGATCGCCCTGTCGGCGTACGCGAGCATCGAGGGCAACGGCAATTTTACCGAGGAGTACACATACAACCTGCAGGCCCGCGCATCGGCGCGGCTGGGAAAGCGCGTGTACCTCTTCTTTGATCCGGCGGTTCACATCAACTCGAATGGGCAAGGGCGGTTCGATCCTCGGCCCGAGCAATTCTTCCCGCCGGCGCCGGTCGCAAACACGTTCAGGCAGCCGGCGCACACGGCGTCGTTCGGCTTCGGCGCAAGCGTGCTGATCACGCCCGACCTCGTCGCGCTCGTCGACTTTACGCCGCGTGTCGGTTTCAAGCTCGGGCGGGTGCTGCCGATCTTTGATCAGAACTTCAGGGTCACCGGTTTTCGCACCGTGTCGCACCCGACGCTCGGACTCGGGCTGCAAAAGAATATCGGCAAGCACTCATTCGCGATCACATTCTCAAACACTCAGACGACGACCACCAGCCGGTACAACTCAAGCAACCTCGTGCTCAAGCCGCGGCGGCTGGTGATCGGATTCAACCTATCGCGGCGATTTTAGGCACGACGGTGCGAACGCGGGTATGACGAGAGAATTTCGGTATCGATACAAGGTCGCCGCGATCTTGTCGGCGGCGTCGGCATTCGCGGCACTTGGGCACGCCTTGCCGCCGCGAGGCACCGCTCCCGTGCAATCTAACGGGGCCGCGATCTATGCCGCCAGCTGCGCACGCTGTCACGGCGCCGACGGCCGCGCTCAGACCGCAAAGGGCCGTCAGGTCGGCGCCGTCGATCTGACAAGCGCCGAGTGGGAGCCTGACGAGGTCCGCGACAAACGCATCATCACCAAAGGCAAAGGCAACATGCCGGCATTTGGCAAAAAGCTCAAACCCGCGGAGATCGAGGCCGTCGCGGCGTACATTCGGAAATTCAAAGGTTAAGGGCCGCGGCCGTCTCGACGCGACCGATCAGGAGGAACGATCTATGCGAGAGCTTAAGTTAGTACTTATCTTTGCCTTCGGCGTACTTTTTGTCTTTGTCCTCGCGGGCGAGACGAGATTTAGTCCGTCCGCGGCGGCCTACTCGACCGGACCGCCCGCGGGCCGGACAGGAGCTCCCGGCGAAGTCACCTGCATCGAATGCCACAATTCGTATCTCGCAGAGCGGTACCTTTCGGCCGCCGGCGGCACGCGTCCGCTGACCATCATCGCTCCCGCAACGTACACGCCGGGTCAGACCTATCAGATAACCGTGCGGCATATGTCGACCGACCCGAGCCGACGCCGCTGGGGCTTTCAGATGACGGCGCTGGCGGGAACGGCGATGGCCGGCACGTTTGCCAACATCAATGCGACCACGCAGATCATCTCGGGCGGCTCTCGCAGTTATATCGAGCACACGCTCGACGGAACGTTTCCGGAACAGATGGGCGGAGCTCAATGGACGGTCAACTGGACCGCTCCGGCGACCTCGGTCGGTCCGATCAAGTTCTATGCAGCGGGCAACCAAGCGGACAACAGCGGCACGCCCGACGGCGACTTTATCTCCACGGCGAATGCGACGTCGCAGCCGGCCGCACAGCAGGCCCCGCGAAGCGCGCCGTTTGATTTTGACGGGGATCAGAAGACTGACGTCGCGGTGTTTCGGCCGGGGGCGTCTGGGGCGGAGTGGTGGATCTTGCGGTCGGGCATGTCGAGCGTTTATGCGGCGCAGTTCGGGGCTTCGACGGACGCGGCGGTGCCGGCGGATTTTACGGGTGACGGCAAGGCGGACGTCGCATTCTGGCGGCCTTCGAACGGGCAGTGGTTTGTTTTGCGGAGCGAGGATTCTTCGTTCTTTGCTTTTCCGTTCGGGGCGAGCGGCGATATTCCCGCGCCGGCCGATTACGACGGCGACGGCAAGGCCGACCCGGCCGTGTACCGCCCTTCGGCGGGAGTGTGGTTCATACTTCGCAGTTCGGATGGTCAGGTCGCGAGCGTGACCTTCGGCATCTCGCAGGACAAGCCGGTGCCGCAGGATTTTGACGGCGACGGCAAGGCCGACATCGGCGTGTATCGTCCGAACGGCTCGTCGGGAGCCGAATGGTGGATCCTCAGATCGACGGCCGGACTGTTTGCGGCGAGCTTCGGGCAATCGACCGACAAGGCCGTCGCGGGCGACTACACCGGCGACGGCAAGGCGGACGTCGCATTCTGGCGGCCCTCGACGGGCGAATGGTACGTGATGAGAAGCGAAGATTCGTCGTTCTTTGCGTTCCCGTTCGGCACGTCGGGCGATGTGGCGGCACCGGGCGACTTCGACGGCGACGGCAAGATGGACGCCGCGGTCTTCCGCCCGTCGAACTCGACATGGTTCGTCAACAAGTCGACCGGCGGAGTGCAGATCACCCCGTTCGGCACGAACGGCGACGTCCCCGTGCCGAGCCTCGCCGTGAGATAAAGCGGGCGCGATTCAAACAGGATGGACAGGATCGGCAGGATGCGAGAGAGCCAAGCTCAAACCATCCTGCTCATCCTGTCCATCCTCTTTTGATCTCCATTGCGAATGATCTCTGCGTCCTTTGCGGCGCACTTTGCGTTCTTTGCGGTTAAAAAAAGGAGCGTTTCACGCAAAGCTCGTGGAGCACGCAAAGGGCCGCCGGTCATCGCGGCGGGTTGACGTGGAATGTACAGAAGTCGCGCGGTTCGGCTCCGGCGGCGTAGCTTCGGAGCTGCGGGTTCGGACAGTACGACGCGGCACGCATTCCGGTCAGCGGACAGATGCGTACGGTCAGAGATCTCGGCTGGCCGTCGGAAGGCGAAGGGCGTGATCGACCGCCGCGGCTCTCGTCCGGGTCGGCATCGTCGGCATCGTTCTGCCAGGTATCGTCCAGCGGCGTCGGCGAGGGCTCGGGGCGCGGCGGGGCGATCGGCTCGCCGGTCACGGGGTCGTACTGCACTTCCCCGCCGACGGCCGGCAGCTTGCGCGCGGGGACGGTGCCGGCGATGAACAATTCGACGCGACGAAACTCGGCCGGCACGTTCGGGATATATTCGACCGGCGGCTGAGCAGAAGCGTCAGGCGGGATGTTTGGATCGGGAGCGGCCGGGGTCGCGGTCTCGTTTGCCGGCGAAGGTTCGACGGCACCGTCGATCTCACGTATGAGCGAGCCGTCGCGAATGTCGATCTCGGCCTTACGGATATTTGCAGGCATGGCCCAGTCGCCGTTCCACTCGGGGTTGAGCCGCAGAGCCTCTCGCATAAAATCGGCCCAGATCGGCAGGGCCGAATCGCCGCCCTTCATCCCGAGGTCGTCGCCGTTGTCGAAGCCCACATAGACGACGCAGACGAGCTCCGGCGTAAAGCCCGCAAACCACCCGTCTCGCGACGTGCCGGTCTTGCCGGCAAAGGCCGTCTTGCCTGCGACGTTGCGAAGCCCCCATGCAGATGCTCCGGCAGCGGTGCCGCGGTTGATCACGTCCTTCATTATGTCGTTGATGATGTACGCGACCTCGGGGCGTACGACCTGCTTACGGTCGGGCGCCGGCGCGGCGACGGTGCGGCCGTCGCCGGTCGTGACCTGCGTGATCGGCTGCGGCATTACACGTTCGCCGAGATTGGCAAACGTCGTGTACGCCGTCGCGACCTGCAGCGGCGTCGCCTCGGCGGTGCCGAGCGCCATCGACGGATAGGCTTTTTCGACCTTGGGCATGCCGGCCTTGGCCGCGAGATTCATCACGCGGCCGATGTTGAGCTGCATGGCGAGATCGACCGTGATGACATTCTTGCTCTTGACCAGCGCGTCGCGAAGCGTCGTCTCCTTATTTGAGAATGTGTCGCCGAAGTTATTTGGCGAGTAGCTCTCGGTGCCGTAGGTGAAGACCTTTTTCTCGTCCTTGAAGGTGGTCGCCGCCGTAAAAACCCGATACGCCGAGTCGTACGCCGAGTTGATCGCCGTCGTGTAGACAAATGGCTTAAAGACCGAGCCCGGCTGCCGCATCGCGTCGGTCGCGCGGTTGAACTGATTCTCGAGATAGTCGCGGCCGCCGACCATCGCGACGATCTCGCCCGTCTTTGGCCTGATCGCGACGAGCGCGGCATTCAGGCTGCCGGCAGGCTTTTTTGGAAAGTGCTTGTCGAGCTTGCCGAGCCGGTCGGCGACGGTCTCGTACGCGATGCGCTGCAGGTCGGGGTCGATCGAGGTGTAAACGCGCAGGTGCTGCAGAGCCTCGGGGTCGCTGACGATCTTGGGCAATTGCTCGGTCACGTACTGCGAAAAGTACGGCATGCCCTGCAGGTCCTTTCGGTTGGAGATCTTTTTGAGCTCGAGCGGCACCTGCTTGTATTGCGCCGCGGCGTCGGGCGCAAGCTCGCCGGCCTCGGTCATCGACTCGAGCACCTGATTGCGGCGCTCGGTGACCTTTTGCGGGTCTTTGTACGGGTTATAGCGGTTGGGACTGCGAATGATGCCGGCGATAAACGCGGCCTCGGGCACGGTCAGCTGCGAAACGTCTTTACCAAAATAGGCATTCGCAGCCTCGCCGACACCGTAGATCGACACGCCCGACTGCTGGCCGAGATAGATCTGGTTCGCATAGAGCGTAAAGATCTCCTGCTTTGAGAGGCGCGTCTCGAGAATGATCGACATGTACGCCTCGGTCAGCTTGCGCTCGAGGGTCGGGTCGCGGCCGACGATCAGGTTTTTGACGAGCTGCTGCGTGATCGACGAGCCGCCCTGGCGATTGAGCGGCGAATCGTCCTCGGGATCGTAACGCCGCCAAAGCGCACGCGCGATGCCGCGAAAGTTGACGCCGTAGTGCTCAAAGAATGCTCGGTCCTCGGTCACCGTGATCGCCTTGATGAGGTGCGGCGGCAGATCTCCAAAATTGACGACCTTGCGCCGCCCGTCGCCCTCCGCGGCGATCGTGCTCAGCTGCCGCGGCTCGAGACGCACCTGAGCGTCCTCTCTGCCGGTTTCGTTGTTGAGAATTGACACGACCGACCTGCCGTCCTTGGCAAATTTGACGGTCACCTTCGGAAAGACCTTTTTGTCGTCCACGACGGCCGTCGCACCGGGCTCGATGACGAGGCTCGCGCCGTCGATCGAGTAGCGGCTGCGCGAGGAGTCGGCCTTGTTGCTCTTTTCGACGTAGCCGGCCGACTTGAGGTACTCGATCAGGCCGTTCAGCGTCGTCGGCTCGCCGGCCCTGAGCGTCTTGGGCGCCGAGTAGATGCCGGCAGACGGCGTGTAAACCTCGCCGCTGAGGATCGTGCGGTCCAGCCGGTCCGAGAACTCGAACCAAAAATATGTGAGCGTCAAAAACGCAAGGGCGAGTCCGCCCGCCGCGAGCGAGATCGTCCATCCGTTGAGCAGCCGGCGGCGAATGCGTTGCCATCTCGACGGCGGCGGGCCCGGTATCGCACGCACCGCGCCGCGACGATGAACGCTGCGTGAACGATCGGATCTTTGTGCTGCGTTTCTCACGGGCGGAGGCTTTTGCATCTGCGGTTGGATTTACGAAGAGTTAGTGAGAATATCGTCTTCAGCGGCTGCCAGATGAAGTTTATAGGCAGCACGCGACCGCTGTCCACCTAATTCCGCCCGTTGAATGAGCATCATCGACGCGCCCGGAGCGAACATACGAAAAAGACTTCGACTCGCCGCTCTGGCGATCTTGCTGATGATCGCGGTCGGCTCGGCGGGATTCTACGTGCTCGAGGATTGGGCCCTGCTGCAGAGCATATACGTCGCCACGCAGACCGTGACCACGGTCGGCTACGGCGACCACACGCCCGTCTCGGCCGCCGGCCGCGCGTTTGCCGTGCTCTTTATGCTCGCCGGAGCCGGGACCGTGCTTTATGCCCTCAGCGTTCTCGCCCAGGCGGTGGTGCAGACCGAGGTCCTCGAAGTTCTGGGGCGTCGGCGGCGATTGAAGGAAATGGAAAAGCTCTCGGATCATTTCATCGTGTGCGGCGCGGGCCGCGTCGGGATCAGGATCATTCGCAGCCTGCGCCGGCAGGGACTCAAGTTTGTCGTGATCGAGTCGGACGAGCGCAAGATCGCCGATCTCTCAGAGAGCGGGACGCTCGTCCTTGCCGGTGACGCGACCGACGAGGCCGACCTCATCGCGGCCGGTGTCGAGCGGGCCCGCGCTCTGGCGACGTGCCTGCCGGACGACGCGGCAAATGTGTACACCGTACTGACGGCACGCGGGCTCAACCCGAGTCTCCATATCGTCGCACGAGCTGTCGAGGAGCAGGCCGAGGACAAGCTCATTCGCGTGGGAGCAAATCGCGTCGTCGCGCCGACGATCATCGGCAGCAGGTCGATGGCGAGAGCCCTGCTCAATCCGGCGCTCGCCGACCTGATGGATTCGATCGCCGCCGAGACGCTCGACCTCGTGTTTGAGGAGATCGCCGTTGACGAACGCTCGCCGCTGGCGGGCAAGCGGCTCGATCAAACGATATTTTTTAACAACGACGCCGCGATCGTCGTCGCGGTCAGACGGGGCGGCGGCGAGATGCTCTTTCACCCACGCGGCGACCTGCTGCTCGACGACGGCGACCTGCTGGTCGTGCTCGGCCAGGCTCCGGCCGTCAAGGAACTGATCGAGGCCGGCAGATGAAAGTACTCGTGACCGGCGGCAGCGGCTATCTCGGCACGCACGTGCGGAGGCACTTTGCGGCGGACGACTATTCGCGCCGCGGCAGCTCTCGCGACGTCCTCTCGCTGCAGGACGCAAAGGCCGTCGGCGAATACGACGTCGTCATTCACATGGCCGCGGCGATGAGCAAAGACCCGTCCGACGCCGACGAGGTCTTTCTGACAAACGTCGAGGGCACGGTAAACATTCTTCGCGAGGTGAGGCCCGACGCGGCGTTCATCTTTGCGTCGATGCGCGACGTTTACGGGCGATTTGCCGACAACTACCGCGAGGTGCCCGAGAGCTGCCCGACGCTCTACGCCGGCCAGTCCGCGCTCGAGTGGTCAAAGCTCGTCGCCGAGCGCTACGTCGAGTACTACGCGCACACGCGGCGCTTCCGCTCGTGCATTTTTAGAATGTCGGCGGTGTACGCACCGCTCACCGAGGGCACGGTGCCGAATTTCGTAACGCACTACGCCGACTCGATAAACAAGGGCGAGCCGATCGCACTGCCCGACGAGGGACGCCCGCGTCGCGACATTCTGCACGTCGACGACTTTTCGGCGGCGTGCGAGGCGTTCGTCGACTCCGGGCTGCGGCACGGCCTCTACAACATCGGCGGCGGCGCGGCGAACGCCCTGAGCCTGATCGATCTCGTCCGCAAGCTCGAGGAGGTCTCGGGCCTCGAGGCCATCATCTCGCCGGCACAGCCGCCGCGGCCGGTTCCCTTTGGTTACGTGACCGACCTGACCCTGATCTCACGCGAACTGGGATGGACGCCGCGGATCTCGCTCGAGGAGGGCTTGAGGACGCTCTTTTGATCACGACTTCGGCGATGAAGATCGTTGTCCGCGGAACTAACTGGATCGGTGACGGCGTGATGACCGTCCCGGCGCTGCGCGAGCTGAGACGGATATTTCCTGGGGCGGCCATCACGCTGCACACACGCGCCTGGGCACGCGGCGTTTTTGAGGATGCGGATTTTATCGACGAGCTGTTGACGTTTGAGACGAGCGGAGCTTTTGGCGAAGTGTGGTCGCAATCGGGCGTGCTGAGATCGCGGCGGTTCGATCTCGGGATCGTGCTGCCCAATTCATTTGCCTCGGCGGCAACGCTCGCGCTCGGGCGGGTCAGCCGACGGTTTGGCTACGCCGCCGACGGGCGCAGCGTCCTGCTCACCGACGCGGTCCCCAAACCGGATTGGAAGAGCGAACGTCACGAGGTCTATTACTATCTGAATCTCGTCGCCGCCGTCGAGCGAGAGCTGCTGCAGACAAGCACCGTCGGCTCGGCCGAGCCCGATACGCGACTCCACGTCTCGCCCGAAAGAAAGGCCGCGGCACGCCGGATGCTCGCCGATGCCGGCATCGGCTCCGATCGATCGATCGTCGCTCTCGGCGTGGGATCGACAAACTCCATGGCAAAGCGCTGGCCTGCTGAAAGGTACGCTTTGTTGAGCGATCGGCTTAACCGGGAACTCGGGGCGTCTGTCATCATGGTCGGGTCGGCCGCAGAAAGATCCGTCGCCGATCAAATCGCACAGCTCGCCTCGCACAAGCCGGCGGTGCTCGCGGGCGCGACCGGCCTGGGCGAGGCGGTCGCGATACTCTCGATCGTCGACCTGCTCGTTTCGAACGACATGGGCCTCGCGCACGCCGCTCCGGCGACGGGCACCAGGACGCTCGTCGTATTTGGACCGACCAACCCGATCACGACGCGGCCCTTTTCGCCGGAGGCAGAGATAGTCCGCGGCGAGGCGACAAATTCCGATGACATCTGGCCGAGCGTCGAGGCCGTTTTCGCACGCGCGGCCGCAATGCTGAATGAACCAAAATAACGAGCGCCAACCGAGGCCCGCCGCATTCATCGATCGCGACGGCACGCTGATCGAGGAGGTCAACTTCCTCTCGCGGGTCGAAGATCTGAAGCTGTTTGATTTCACCGCAGACGCTCTGCGGCGTCTGAAGGACGCGGGCTTCCTGATCGTCGTCGTGACAAATCAGTCGGGCATCGGCCGCGGGATCTACGAGGAGGCGGCGATGCACTCGATCCATCGCGAGATGCAGAGGCGTCTCGATCATGCGATCGACGCCTTTTACTTTTGCCCGCACCTTCCGGATGCGGGCTGCCGCTGCCGCAAGCCGCGCCTAGGGATGATCGAGGACGCCGTGGCGAGTTTTAATATCGACCTGGGTTCTTCGTGGATGATAGGCGACAAGCGGCTTGACGTTGAAACGGGCCACAACGCCGGCATACGCACCGCGATGGTCAAGACCGGTTACGGCCGCGACGAGCTCGAACGGCTCGACAAGATGCCGGATGTCGCCGCCGCGCATTTGCTCGACGCGGTCGCAGAGATACTCGGCCGACGAGCTTAGGAGGCAGCCGATCAGCGGCCTGCCGACGACAACGCCCTCTCGTCGGCGCCGGACCGCGCCGCCGCGACCGGAAGGCTCACCGTGAAGCGCGCTCCTCGGTCTTTGCCGTCGCTCTCGGCCCGCACGGTGCCGCCGTGCAGCTCTGTCAGCTGTCGCACAAGCGCGAGCCCGAGACCGAGACCGCCGCTGCTGGCGATGGTCGCGGCGTCCTGCCTGAAGCGATCAAACACCATCGGTAGAAACTCGGGACTGATGCCGACGCCGTTGTCGGCGACCGCGACCTCGACGCGTCCTTCGACAGAGCGGATGCCGACATCGATCTTACCGCCGGCAGGCGTGAACTTGAGAGCGTTGGTCAAAAGGTTTCCGATCACCTGACGCAGCCGCACGCGATCGCCGCGGACGAGCTCGTCCGCCGCTCCATCCGCGGCGTGAAGGTTCAATTCGATCCCGCGCTGGTCCGCGGTCGGTCTTGCGGCCTCGACCGAGTGCGCAACGACGTCGCCGATCCGCACGTCGTCCATCTCGAGCTGCAGCTTGCCGGCGACCCCGCGCGCGACATCCAGCAGGTCCTCGATCAGGCGATCTTGCGTCTCCGCGCTTTTGACGATCGTCTTGAGCGCCCGCGTCATCTGACCGTCGTCGAGGCGGCCGGCGTCGATCAGACGCGCCCAGCCGAGAATGGCGTTGAGCGGATTGCGCAGCTCGTGCGAGACCGTCGCCATGAACTCGTCCCGCAGGCGGTTTGCGACCTCGGCCTCGCGTCGCGCGGCCTGCTCGTTTCTCAAGAGCTCTTCTCTCTCGACGGCGATGCGGCGAAGGTTGTCGTTGGCGCTCTCGAGATCGGCCGTTCGTTCGCGGATACGCTCTTCGAGATTTTGGTTTGCTTCTCGGAGCTCGCTCTCGGCCGCCGCCCGCTTGCGCGTCTCGCGGCGAATAAAAACGTTTGCGATGATCAGCGACAGCATCGCCGCGATGCTGGCCCCGATCAGCACCAGCACGGTACGCCTCATCCCAAAATTGAGATTGCTCTCCTTGAAGCGGAGTATCTCCAGCTCGCGATCCTTGAGCCGCCCGACGGACGCGAGCACCTGACCGCCGGCCTCGGTCGATTCGAACTCGCCGAATAGCGCGTACGATGCCTCGCCGGCATTCTGCTTTCTGAAAGCGATCTTTTCGGCCGACTGCGCGCGGTAGCGTTCGATCGCGGCGGCCAGATCGGCGGCTCTGACCGTCTCGGTCTGGTCGACGGCCGCCCAGTCCCTGATCGTCGCGACCGACTGGTCTACCTGCCGGTTTGAATGCGCGTAGCGCTCAAGGTACGTATCGTTGCCGGAGACGATAAACCCGCGGACCATCGCCTCGCCGCGGTACGTGTGCTCGACCACACGATCGAGTTCGCCGATAAAGTCGTGCGAACGATGCTGCCACGCGAGCGCGTCCTGCACCGAGAGCGTCCCCTGGTACATAACGAAGCCGATCGTCACCAGCATAAAGAAGACGAAGGTCAGGACGAACGGCAGCTTTCTCTCAAAACCAAAAGTCATTGTTACCGTCGAAGGCAGGTGGGGGACGTAAAGACCCGAATTCAGGCGCGGCCAAAGTCGTCATCGAATCGCTCGATGTCGTCCTCGCCAAAATACTCGCCCGTCTGGACCTCGATAAAAACGACCGGCAGCGTGAGGTCCGGATTTTCGACGCGATGCACGGTACCGACCGGTACGTCGGCGCTCTCGCCCGCACTCACTAGGAACTCGCGGCCGTTTAGTGTTACCTTAGCGGTGCCCTGGACAAAGAACCAGTGCTCCGAGCGGCGTCGATGCCGTTGGTAGCTGAGCCGCTTTCCCGGAAAGACTTCAATCCTTTTAACCTTGTAATTTTTGCCCTCGTCGAGGACGGTAAATGTTCCCCACGGACGCTCTTCGGAGGTCATCGCGGACGGAGTTGCGGTTTCGGGCTCTGTAAATGCGGTCATTGATGGCGGCACCGTATGACAAGTTTAGACGATATCGCCAAATCGGCCAACGAGGTCGACGCCCAGCGGATCCAGATGCTGGTCATCGGGCGGCTGATCGCCGTCTTTCTGCTGCTGGTAACGAGCTGGATCTGGTACAGCGGCCGTCTGGTGCTGTCGGTCGAGGACTTCCCTCGCGACCTCTTTATCGTCTTCATCATCTCGGTCGGCCTGACCGGCGTTTACTTTTTTCTCCCGCGTTTGAGCTCGCGGCTGGCATGGCAGTTCTGGCTGCAATTCAGCCTCGACGCGCTTCTCATTACATGGCTCGTCGACCGCTCAGGCGATGTGAGCTCGCCTTACATCACGCTCTACATCGTACTGATCGCCATCTCGAGCATTTACCTCAAGCCGCGCGCGACGCTCGCTCTGGCCGGCATCTGCGCGGCACTCTTCTCGCTGTTTGCGATACTTGTTTCGACCGGGGTCACAGATCGCGCGAGCGACGTCCCGCAGGCCAAGATAGTACAGATCGTCAGCTTTAACCTGGTCGCGTTCCTTGTGGTCGGCCTGTTGGCGACAAGGCTCTCCGAACGGCGGTCGTCAGGCGACGAACTGCGAGAGACGGCCAAGACGCTTGCCAACCTGCGGGCGCTCCATCAGCTGATCGTGGAATCGATCCGTTCCGGACTGATCGTGACCGACCTCGACGGCAAGATCTACACGTTCAATGCTGCCGCGGCCGAGATCACAGGCCGAGCCGTCGAGGAGATGCAGGGCCGTTCGATACTTGAGCTCTTTGGCGATATCAGCGAGGCGATCGAACTCTCGATGCAGCGCGGCGATCACGCTCAGCCGCCGCGTTTCGAGACCGATCTGACGACGCCGGACGGATTTGCGGTGCATGTCGGCTACAACATCTCGCCGCTGATCGCCGAGAGCGGCGAGCCCACGGGACTGATCGTGAGCTTTCAGGACCTGACCGAGATCCGCTCGATGGAGGAGAGCATCCGGCGTAAGGACAGGCTCGCCGCGGTCGGGCGCGTCGGTGCCGGGCTGGCACACGAGATACGCAATCCGCTCGGCGCCATGCGCGGCGCGATCCAGGTACTCGAGTCGAGCACCGCGCCCGGATCGGTGCAGTCCGACCTGATGTCGATCATCCTCAGAGAATCGGATCGACTCAACACCATCATCACTAACTTTTTGAACTACTCTAAGCCGAGCGTCGGCAGCTTTGTCGAGGTCGATCTCGGCGAGGCCGTCACCGACACCGTGACGCTGCTCAAGCACAGCCCGGACGTATCGGCGTGGCACACGATAGAGACGTCGCTGCCGCCGTCTGCGGTATTTGTAAGTGCCGACCCGACACAGCTCAAACAGGTCTTTTGGAATCTTGCACGCAATGCCATTCAGGCGATGCCCGACGGCGGAACGCTGCGGATCAAGGTCGAACCCCTCGCAAACCGCCGCGTAAGGATCGTCTTTGAGGACACAGGACGCGGAATGTCGCCCGAGCAGGTCGAGCGTCTCTTCGAACCATTCTCGCCCTCGGCCACCGGCGGCACAGGACTCGGCCTCTCGATCGTTTACCAGATAATTCGCGACCATAACGGGACGATCAACGTCAGCAGCTTCGAGGGAGAAGGCACGACCATAACCATCGTGCTGCAGCGAGAGGCCAAGTCGTCAAAGCCCGGAACAGACGGCCGCGCCGACGCCGGCGGAGACGCGCTGCCGATCGAGGACTATTTGAAGGTCCGCTCCGGCGAATAGATCGGTCTTGAACTACTTGTCCGTTTTCTGTGAAAATAGCTCGGACGCCAGCGAGGCCGTCTATCCCTTCACCCATCGTTAGTAAGTCACGGTTCCAAATGGCAAACATATTAATCGTCGATGACGAACAAAGTTACCGTCAGCTTTTAAGCCTTGTTTTTGAGAGCGAAGGGCACGCCGTCCGCACGGCGACGAATGGACGGGCAGCTCTCGCCGCGCTCCAAGCGGAGCCGGCCGACATCGTCATCTCGGATGTGAAGATGCCCGATATGGACGGTATCGAGCTGCTGCGCTCGGTACGAGCGACGCTGCCCGACCTCGGCGTCGTGCTGATGACGGCATTTGCGTCGGTCGAGACGGCCCGCGACGCCTTCAAGCTCGGGGCCGACGACTTTATTCAAAAGCCATTCGACGTCGAGGAGCTCAAGCTGATCGTCCGCAAGACGCTCGAGAAGCAGGCCCTGATCGACGAGAATCGAGCATTCCGAAGAGCTCAGCGTGAACGCGGCAGCGTCAAGAACATCATCGGAAACTCGGCCAAGATGATGGCGATCTTTCAGATGATCGAGACGGTGGCCGAGGTTCAATCGACGGTGCTCATCACGGGCGAGAGCGGTACGGGCAAGGAGCTCGTCGCCCGCGCGATCCACGATCTCAGCCCGCGTGCCGAGAAGCCTTTCATTTCGATCAACTGCGGCGCATTCACCGAGACGCTGCTTGAGTCTGAGCTCTTCGGCTACGTCAAGGGCTCATTCACCGGTGCCAACACAAATCGAAAGGGACTGTTTGAAGCCGCCAATAAGGGCACGATCTTTCTCGACGAGATCGGCGAGATGTCGCCGGCCATGCAGGTCAAGCTGCTCCGCGTGCTGCAGGAACGCCGCGTAAGGCCCGTCGGAGCACACGATGAGATACCGATCGACACTCGCGTGATCGCCGCGACCAACCGTAATCTCAAACAGATGTCTGAGGAAGGGACGTTTCGCGAAGACCTTTATTACCGCATCTCGGTGATCCCGATCGATCTGCCGCCGCTGCGCGAGAGGCCGGAGGATATTACGGATCTCGCCAATCATTTTGTCGCCAAATTTTGCGAGCAGTCCGGCAGGCAGCTGAGCATCTCGCCAAAAGCGATGCAGATGCTCGAGCGGTACACATGGCACGGCAACGTCCGCGAGCTCGAGCACACCATCGAGCGGGCCGTCGCGCTCGAGCGCACCGACGAGATCCAGCCCGAGCGCCTGCCCGAGCACATCACCAACTACAACCCCGACCGCATCCGTGCGGAATTTGAGCTGCCCGCCGACGGCATCAATCTCGCGGCTCATCTCGACAATCTGGAAAAGACCTACGTGCTCGAGGCGCTCCGCCGGACAGGCGGCAATCAGACACGCGCCGCGGAGCTGCTGCAGATGCCCGTCCGCTCACTCCGTCACCTGCTCGACAAGCACAGCATCCGTTCGCTCTCGGCTCAGATGCGGAGCGTTAACTGATACAACGGGATTCTGTCTCAGAGAGCGGTGGCGCAGGCCGCCGCTCTCTTTGTTTTTGCTCTCAACTTACACACTTTGTCATGGCCGATTTGCCACTATTTGTAACGTGCTTTCCGAATTGTGAGATCGAGCTGTAGGAACGTTCCGAGCCTCGTTTGTAGGCAGTTTTCTTACACCGAAAATTCAAGCGTTGGCACATCAGCAGTTAGCAGTTTCGTGCGTGACGATGCGGCGAACGGCACGCAGTTTGAGATTACGAGAGACGCCTGGGAAAGGTAGAAACACCAAAGCGAAAAACTCTAGGAGATCGTGAACCAGAAATGAAAAACCAAAAAGGCTTCTCTCTTATCGAACTTTTGATCGTGGTCGTCATCATCGGCATCATTGCCGCGATCGCGATCCCCAACCTGTTGGCGGCCCGCCGCTCAGCCAACGAAGGCTCCGCCATCTCGTCGCTCCGCACTCTGCACGGAGCCCAGTCCACCTACTTCGCAACGCACGGCAACGGCCGCTACGCCGGTACCAACGCCACCCGCGACAAGACCCCGCTGACGCAGCTTGCTGCCGTCCAGCTCGTTGACAACGTCCTCGGCGGAGCTTCGGCTCAGAAGAGCGGTTATGACTTTAACGGCCGCATGGACGTCGCAACTTCGACCACGCCGGCGATCTTCTTCTTCGACGCTCTGCCGATCTCGCCGACCGGTTTGACCCAGTCGGGTTCGCGCCGCTTCTGTGTCGAGACCGATGGCGTCATCCACGTCGATACGGCCAACCTGAGCACCGCCTTCACGGCGACCTCGACGGCCGGTGTCGCGGGAACGTGTGCTACGGCTCAGGCTCAAGCGAACTAATAGGTTCGTCGAGAATATAAAGAGGGAGACTCCCGCCCCCTCTTTTGCTCTTTCCATCACCTCGTTCCTACCGACGACGTCCCCATTTCGACAAATGGGAGCCGCCGGTCGTGGGCTCTGTTCTTTGACACTTTTTGTCAACCGCCCGATACCACAATCTGTTAATGGTTAGGCCGCGATCCCTTTCTCGGTTAACTTGACCTTGATCTGGAATAAGTATATTTCCGTTATTTTTCTTTATTTTACGCGCCTGCCAACCTGCCACCGACGGAGTGGCACGTAGCTTGAGATTACGAGAGACGCCTGGGAAAGGTAGAAACACCAAAGCGAAAAACTCTAGGAGATCGTGAACCAGAAATGAAAAACCAAAAAGGCTTCTCTCTTATCGAACTTTTGATCGTGGTCGTCATCATCGGCATCATTGCCGCGATCGCGATCCCCAACCTGTTGGCGGCCCGCCGCTCGGCCAACGAAGGCTCCGCCATCTCGTCGCTCCGCACTCTGCACGGAGCCCAGTCCACCTACTTCGCAACGCACGGCAACGGCCGTTACGCCGGTACCGATGCCACCCGCGACAAGACCCCGCTGACGCAGCTTGCTGCCGTCCAGCTCGTTGACAACGTCCTCGGCGGAGCCTCTGCTCAAAAGAGCGGTTATGACTTCAACGGTCGCATGGACGTCGCAACTTCGACCACGCCGGCGATCTTCTTCTTCGACGCTCTGCCGATCTCGCCGACGGGCCTGACCCAGTCGGGATCGCGCCGTTTCTGTGTCGAGACCGATGGCGTCATCCACGTCGATACGGCCAACCTGAGCACCGCCTTCACGGCGACCTCGACGGCCGGTGTCGCGGGAACGTGTGCTACGGCTCAGGCCCAGGCTAACTAGCGTCCTGCACGCTGCATTAGGAAGAGGAAGTCTTCAGGGCTTCCTCTTTTTTTACCCTCACGATGTCTGAGATCGAAGATGCGATCGATTCGCGCCGGCTGCGGCAAGAGTCTCGACATCGCTTTGAATTCCGCTACGAGTCCTATTCCGACTATCTCGGGCATCTGCTCGTTTTGAATTAATCGGTGCTTCGCATTCCGATCGGTATGAAACCGTGGTATCCGCCTGTAACGATGCGGCTCGAAACGACGCTCAAACCTCTGCTGGGGAGAGCGTTCTCGTGCTTTGCCGTCGGCCGGCGGCAGAAGCATTGATGCATGCCGCCGGCATTTCCTGTTAGCTCGCGCTCGTATCTCGTCCTCAAAATGCACGCCCAACGCTACCGGATCTATTCGGAGTACGGCAGCAGCGACCGATTTTGGCTCGCGCTGATCTTCGTTTTTTGCGCCGCGATAATGGCGGCGATCCCGATATTCGGGATCCCGGAGGGCTACGACGTCCCGCAGCACCTTCGTTTTGCGGCGACGTTTCACGACGCGTTGTCATCCGGCCAGCTCGTGCCGGGATGGGCCGGCGTCGATAATCACGGCTTCGGCAGCATCGGCACGCGCATATACCCGCCGGTCGCAGATTACCTGCTCGCTCTGACCCAAATGGTCACCGGCGACTGGTACCGATCGTTTTGGATCGACTCGTTCTTTTGGATGTTCCTCGGCTGCGTCGGGGCGTATCTGTGGACAAAGGAGTTCGCGCCGGCCTGGCAGGCGGCGGCGGCGGCCGGTCTCTACGCGGTGATCCCGTACCGGCTACTGGAGATATATCAGTTCGTACTTTTTTCGGAGTTTGCGGCGTCGGCTGTCCTGCCCTTCTGTTTTCTTGGGGCGACGAGGGTCATTAGACGCGGGCGGATGACGGACGTCCTGCTGCTCGCCGTCTCGGTCGCGGTACTTGTCCTGACGCACATTCCGACCACTCTGATCGGCGGACTGACGCTCGCGGTGTACTGCGCGTTCCTGATCGACAGGCGGTCGCCGTGGAGAGCCTTGCGGCAAACGGCGACGGCGTTGGCGCTGAGCTTGGCGGCGACCTCATTTTACTGGCTGCGGCTCGTGACCGAAATGGCGTGGGTCAAGCACAGCACGGCAGAATACTCGAGCGGATTCTACGACTATCGGCGGCATTTCTTTCCGATCTATCTCAGCTACGGCGAGTGGTACTGGCAGCGGCTCTTCTGGCTCTTGGACATCGGCATCGTCCTGACGATCGTCTTTGCACTTCCGATCGTTTGGATGGCCTTGGCTCGACATCGATCGTCCGATTCCAGATTCGACCGGCGGCTGTCGCTTGCGTTGGCTGCCGGAGCCGTCTTCCCGCTGTTCATGTTGTCGAAGCTCAGCGAGCCGCTCTGGACATATCTCCCCGCTCTCGAAAAGATCCAGTTCGCGTGGCGCTTTCTTTCGGCCGCCTCGCTCGTCTGTGCGATCTCGTTCGCGGTTGCCGTGCCGCGGATCGCCGCAGGCTTTCCCTCGCTCAAGAAGGGTTTTGCCTATTCGTCGATCGCACTTGTCCTCTGCGTCGTTCTTTACGACGTGACCCAGACGATCTTGCCGGCCGCTCCGCTTCCGCCCGAGAAATTTGCCGAGAAGCTCGCCGATATGCGCACGGAAGAAGGCTGCAGCTGCTGGTGGCCGGTCTGGGCGACCGACAAGGCCTTTGAGCGGCGCGAACCGGTCGACGCCGGCGAACGAGCGGCCCGCGTCGTTACATGGGACCGCGAGCATCGTGCTTTCATCGTCGGAGCCGGTGCGCCGACCGCGGCCAGGGTCGCGACGTTCTATTACCCTCACTGGCAAGCCGTCGTAAACGGTCATGAAACGCCCGTGTCGAGAGACGAGAATGGTGCGATCACCCTCGAGCTGCCGGCCGAAGCTTCGACGGTCGAGCTGCGTATCGTCGAACCCGCAAGATTGTATGCAGCCCAGATCGTGTCACTGTCGGCGTGGCTGATGATGCTATTTGCCTCGATCGCGGCCGCCCGCGGTCGAATTCGAGGTCTTGTAGTAAACTCACGATGAGCTCCTACACACTTCGCAGATCAAATGCAATAACGATGGAGACGACGACGGGAAGCGGCGGCTTTCTCGCCAGGATACTGGCAATTTCCAAAAACACGTTTCGCGAGGCGATCCGCGACCGGATCCTTTATAACCTCGTGCTTTTTGTGCTGCTCATCATCGCCTGCGCGGTGCTGCTCGGCGATCTGACCGCGGGGCAAGAGACGCGGACGATCGTGAATGTCGGCCTCAACGCGATGCTGCTCTTCGGCGCGTTCATCGCGATATTTGTCGGCGTCGGGCTGGTGTCGAAGGAGATCGAGAAGCGCACGGTCTTTGCCCTGTTTGCAAAGCCGGTCGCGCGCTCCGAGTTCGTCATCGGCAAGTATCTCGGCCTCTGTGCGACGCTGCTTGTAAATGTCGCGATCATGGGCGCCGGCGTCTCGCTCGCGCTGCTCTATGTCGGCGGACGCGCGATGGCGGCGTCGATCTGGGGAGCGGTCTATCTGATCTTTCTCGAGCTGACGATACTGACGGCGGTCGCGATAGTCTTCTCGTCATTCTCGTCGCCGGCGCTGTCCGCTCTGCTGTCCTTTTTTGTCTTTATCATCGGTCACCTCAGCTCGTCGCTTCACGACCTTGCCGAGGCTCTCGGCTCGCAGGCGGCGCGGCTGGTCTTTGCGGTGATCTACTATCTCTTTCCGAATCTCGCGCATTTCAGTTTCAGGACGGAGGCTGCCTACGGGCTGGTGCCTCCGTTTGACCTGGCGGCCGTCGCCGGTCTCTACGCCGTGGTCTACGTCGTGATACTGATGACCGTGACGATCGCGATCTTTAGCCGCAGGAACTTTAAGTGACCGCTCGATGCGTCGCAGCGATGAAGGACCGACCGTTACAACTGATCGTCTCGTTACTCGTGATCGTCGTGTGTTTTAGTTTTGTCTACGCGCTCGGCGGCTACCTCGACGAGCATCGTGTCGAGCTCCCCGACGAGTACAGAGACTCTGACCTCGCGCTGCAGGGCAAGCGCCTGCGCGGCTATGCTCTCGGATTCGACGGACTGCTCGCCGACTGGTACTGGATGCAGTCGCTGCAGTACATCGGCGGGCGGCTCGAAGAGCGAAAGGCCGAGTCCGTAAATATCGAGGACCTCCGGCCCTTCAACTTGCGGCTCCTCTACCCGCTGCTCGACAACGCGACCGATCTCGACCCGCACTTCACGACCGCCTACTCGTACGGCGCCGTCGTGCTGCCGGCGATCGACCGCGACGCGGCGATCCGCCTGACCGAGAAGGGCATCGCCAACAATCCGACGGAATGGCGCTTTTACCAGTACCTCGGCTACATATACTGGCGCTCGAAAGAGTACGACAAGGCCGCCGACGCGTACCGCCGCGGAGCGATGCTGCCCGGCGTGCCGAGCTTTATGGGACTTATGGCCGCACGTATGACGACCGAGGGCGGCAGCCGCGAGACGGCGCGAGAGATGTACACGCAGATGCTCGCCGAGGCGAGCGACGATCAGACAAAGGCGACGGCCGAGGCCCGGCTGCGGCAGCTCGATTCGCTCGACGAACGCGACGCGATCGACGGCGTGCTCAGGACGCTGAGCGCAAAAAGCGGCACGTGCCCGACGCATTGGAAGCAGATACTGCCGCTCCTCGCGGAAAGTACCGTCGCGGGCGGCCGGGAATTTCGGATCGATCGCCACGGCCAGGTCGTCGATCCGACCGGCGAGCCGTACATCATTGACGGCCGTTCCTGCACGGTGCGTCTCGGCCCGGGCTCGGGCATTGCAGTGTACTAGGCCGCAGCCTCGAGATCAGTTTATGTCGAATAAAGAAAGCGTCATCGTCATCCGAGATCTGACCAAAGACTACGACTCCGGCTTCTGGAAAAAGAAAAAGGTCCGCGCTCTCGACGGCCTCACGCTCGACGTCGCGCCGGGCCAGATCTTCGGCTTCCTCGGCGGCAACGGTGCGGGCAAAACGACGACGATCAAGATACTAATGGGCCTGCTCTTTCCCACGAGCGGCAGCGCGACGATACTCGGGCACGACATTTCGGACGTCAGGATGCACGCCCGGATCGGGTACTGCCCCGAGAATCCGTACTTCTACGACTACCTGTCGGCACGCGAGCTGATGAATTATTTCGGCGAGCTGTTTGGCCTCGACGCCGCGACGCGGCAAAAGCGGACCGAGCATCTGCTCGATCTCGTCGGCCTTGACGAAAAGGCCCGCGGTCGGCAGCTCCGTAAATTCTCAAAAGGGATGCTGCAGCGCGTCGGCCTCGCGCAGGCGCTGATCAACGACCCTGAGGTCGTCTTTCTCGACGAGCCGATGAGCGGGCTTGACCCGATCGGCCGCCGAGAGATCCGCGAGCTGATCGCGTCGCTCCGCGGCGAGGGCAAGACGGTCTTTATGTCGACGCACATCCTCTCGGATATCGAGGCGCTCTGCGACGAGGTCGCGATCCTGCGCGCAGGCCGCCTCGCGGCGACCGGACGATTAGATCAGCTGCTCACCTCAAGCGGCGAGCAGCGATCTTTTGAGATCGTGGTCAACGGCATCTCGGCCGAGGCGCTTGCGGCCGCGGCCCGCTCGATCGCCGGCGCCCAAGCCTCGCACAGCGCGAGCGGCGGCACGATCCGCGTGGCCGACGAAGACGAAATTGAGAAACTCCTGGTGGCAGTACGGCAGGCAGGCGGGCGTCTCGTCTCGATCAACCCGGTCAAGCAATCTCTCGAGGAGCTCTTCGTCAAAGAAACCGTCTAACGGAGCGCGGACACTCTTGTCCGCATGAGCGTTCGTCCTCGAAAGCGAAGAAACAAAACGCCGGAGAATTGCGAGTCTATTCTCCGGCGTGTTTTATTCGTGCTTCGCACGCATGCGGACAAGAGTGTCCGCGCTCCTTTCGTTTACTGCACTCTGATGGCGGTGACCTTCCAGCGGATGTTTGCGCGGTCGTCGTCCTTTTTGAAGCCGTCGAGATTGACGTTGACGGTGATCGTCTCGCCCGGATCGAGCCGGTCCTCCTGCAGCGGCACGACGAGCAGGCGCCTTTCTTTGAGCACCTCGTTGAATTGAGTGACGACGCTGACGTTGACCTCGAGACCGGTGATCGTCTTGCTGCCCTTGTTGCGGATATTGCCGACGATGAACATCCCTATGCCGTTCTTCAAAACGGTCGGCGACTGAACCGTCTTGTCCATGTCGGTCGAGATGATGATGTCGCGCGTCAGCTCGCCAAATTCCGGCGAGCCCTCGCGGACCGAGCCCTCCAGAACACTCGCCATCTGCTCGTCCATCGACGGCCGGGTCGAGAGGTAAAGCAGTGCTCCACCGACGACAAGTACGCCGATCGCGAGTCCGACGAGCAGGCCTCTGCTGACTCCGCGATTCTCGGCAGGCTGTGCAAAATTGTCCATAAACAGTACCGTCCGCTTGCGTTAGACGTCCGATTTCGCGGGCAAGTTCCAATAGGTTATCATTTTGCCTCGACGCCCGTTAAATGATCGCCCGCCCATCTAATCACGCCGCTGACGAAGACGTTTTTGTCGAGGTCGCCCTGCCGCTGCCGCTGCGCCGGACGTTCACGTACCGCGTCGCTCCGGAGCTGAATCCGCAGGCCGGCTGCCGCGTCGTCGTCGAATTTGGCCGACGCGTCGTGACGGGATTCGTCGTCGAAGTGCACGGCGAACTGCCGTCGGAGCTCGAGATCGAGACTTCAAAAGTAAAGCGCGTGCTCGAGGTTCTCGACGCCGAGCCTTTGCTGACAGGCGAGATCATTCGCCTCGCGCAGTGGACGGCGGACTACTATCTATCCTTCCCCGGCGAGGTACTTCGCGCCGCCCTGCCCGCCGGCATCAGCGGCAAGGCGAACAAGATCTACTCGATCACCGATAAAGGACGCCGGCGGCTCTCGGGCATTCTAATTCCCGACAAGCTGCAGGAGAAGGTGCTCGCGTATGTCGACCTGTACGGCCCGTGCACCGAAAAGGACCTCGCAAGAACGGTCGGCCGCCCCGGCGTCGAAAAGATCTTGCGCTCGCTCGCAGCGGACGGCTCGATCACGGCCGGCTATTCGGAGCCGACGGGCGCCGTCAAGCCAAAGCGTCGCAAGGCGGTCCGGTTGATCGAGACCGAAGGGTCGGCCGACGACAAGCGCCAGCCGACCGCCGCGCAGCAAAAGGTGCTCGTCGCACTCGCGGCCGCGGGCGGCGAGATGCTCTACACCGATCTGCTCGAGTCGGCAGAGGTGAGCGGTTCGGCGATCACGACGCTCGAGAAACGCGGCCGCGTCGAGGTCTACATTCAAGAGGTCGAACGCGATCCGTTTGCCGCGGGCGACCTGCAAGACGAACTGCCCGAACTGAAAGATCTCACGCTCAGCGCCGAGCAGGACGCGGCTCTCGGCGAGATCGTCGCGGCGGTCGGGGCCTGTAAATACAGGGCCTTTTTGCTGCACGGCGTGACGGGCAGCGGCAAGACCGAAGTTTACTTTCGCGCGATGCGAGCGGCGCTCGACGCCGGCAAGTCGGCCCTGATGCTCGTACCCGAGATCGCTCTGACACCGCTCTTTTCACGGCGGCTGCGTTCGATCTTTGGGACGGCGGTCGCGATATTGCACTCGAGTCTCTCGGCCGGCGAACGCTTTGACGAATGGCGCCGCATTCGCCGCGGCGAGGCCCGCATCGTGATCGGAACGCGCTCGGCGGTCTTTGCTCCGCTGACAGACCTCGGCCTGATCGTCGTCGACGAAGAGCACGACACCTCGTACCGCCAGCACGAGTCGCCCTTTTATCACGCCCGCGACGTCGCCGTGATGCGGGCGAGCCTCGGCGACGCGGTCGTCGTCCTCGGCTCGGCGACGCCGGCGATGGAGACGTTTCACAACGCGCGAACGGGCAAATACTCGTACCTCCAACTGCCGGGCCGCATCGGCGGGCGTCCGATGGCCGCGGCGGAGATCGTCGATATGCGGCTCGTCTTCAAACAGCACGGCAAGGACGTCGTCTTTTCGCCCGATCTGATAGAGGCGATCGAGACGACGCATCTGCGCGGCGAGCAGTCGATCGTGCTGCTCAACCGGCGCGGCTTTTCGCAATTTGTCCTTTGCCGCACGTGTGGCGAGTCGATCAAATGCCAGAATTGTGACATCTCGCTCACTTACCATCGCGGCGAACGTCTGCTGATCTGCCATTACTGCAACTACCGGATCGACGTGCCAAAAAAATGTCCCCACTGCGCCAGCGAGTACCTATACTTCATCGGCGAAGGCACCGAGCAGCTCGAGGACCGGCTCGTTAAAAAGTTCCCGCACCTTCGCATCGCCCGCGTCGACCGCGACACCGTCGCAAAGCGGAACGAGATGGAACGCGTCCTCACGACATTCGCCCGCGGCGAGCTCGATATGCTCGTCGGCACGCAGATGATCGCGAAGGGGCACGACTTCCCTAACGTGACGCTCGTCGGCGTGATCTCTGTAGATCTGAGTTTGGGAATACCGGACTTTCGTTCGGCGGAGAGGACGTTTCAGCTCCTGACGCAGGTTGCCGGCCGCGCCGGCCGCGGCGATCTGCGCGGAAAGGTGCTGATCCAGTCATACTACCCCGAGCACTACGCGCTCAGGCATGCCAAGGCCCAGGACTACGAGGGCTTTTACAAAGAGGAGACGCGCTACCGCGAACGCATGGGCTATCCGCCTTACTCCGCGCTTGCGATGATCCTGATCCGGCACGCCGATCTCGGCCACGCCAAGGAGACGGCCGATCAGTATCGCCGCTGCCTCGACCGCGCCAACGCCGACAAGGTCTGCCGCATTCTCGGCCCGGCGCCGGCTTCGCTCGCGCGGCTCAAGGGCGAATACCGCGTCCAGATCCTGATCAAGTCAGCCAACCGCCGACGCCTCCGCGAAACCATCGACCTCGCCTCCGCCGCCGCCGAATCCGCCGGCCTCGACATGCGGATCATCCACGTCGAGATCGATCCGGTGAATCTGCTGTGAGGCGTGGTTCGTGAATGGTGAATCGTAAATTGAGTTTGAGGATTGAGGGGAGAACTTTCGATCTCGTCTTAGCATAGCCCTGCCGTTTACGGCGGGGTAGGGATGAACAGAAATGATCCTAGGGCGTTTTATCGCCGTTTGGGCTAGTTGTTCGGTAAGCCCGTTGAAACGGGCTTAGTCCACTCTATCCGACCTTGACCACGCCCTAAAGGGACGTGGCTATGATTCCGAAAGACCTAATAGACCATTCGGAATTCCCACTAGATCGATAGCCCGCCTTCGGCCATTAGACAAAATAAAAAGCCGCCACAGGTGGCGGCCAAACGTCCGATCCTATCTACGGTCGATTTCCCTATCGAACGACCCAATTCACGGTCATCTCCGATCTAATTCACGGCCTTTGAGCTGAACTCCGCCTGCCGCAGATTCACCTGCGCGTAGAGCTCGGCGAGCGAGATCTTGATGCCGATCGAGTCGAGCGAGATGACGTCGTCGCGCTCGTTGTAGATCTTGTAGATCCACTGCTTGGCGTTCTGCTTGGCAAAGTGCTCGACGCGCATCTCGTCGGCCTTGATCTGCAGGCACTCTTTGATGCTCTCGAGCGCGAGGTAGGCCTCAAGCTTGCGGGCCTTTTCGGTCGTGTCGATGCCGGTCGAAAAGACCTCGAACACGATCGTCGGGTTTCGCAGCACGTCTGCGTTGGCGTCGGTAAAAGCGGGCTCGCCCGTGACGATGACGACGCTCGGGTAAGAGACGAGATCGTTCCGCAATTGGACGCACATCCCGTTAACGTAGATCTCGGCCCGGTTGCCCTGGATGCGGCTGCCGAGCGCGACGGCGGCGTTGGTCGCGATCAGATTATGCCAGCGGTTCGATCCGTGTTTCTGGCGGCTGCTGGTGCCGACAGCTTCCTGACGTTGAGGCGCGAGACGCTCTGCAGCGGCCGGGAATTTTTCAGGCGCGGCTTGTTTGGGTACATCTTTAAGCACTGGTTCGTTCATACAACACGACTCCTCTCCTGAGTTATTGCAATTCGGATTTATTGTGGATGCGGCTTGCAAAGCGTCCGGATACGCTTTGAGTGGGCAAATCTTGTCTGCGAAAATAGTGTGGCATACCGACCAAAGCATTTACAAACAAAACGCCTATGAAACTCGCCGAAATCGCCGAGGCAACATCCGCCGTCATCGAACGCGGCAGCCCCGACCTCGAGATCACGTCAGCCGCCGGGCTCGACATCGCCGCCGGATCGGACGTCACCTTTCTCGCCAATCCGAAATACACGCCGCAGGTCAATCAGACAAAGGCCGGGGCGATCTTTCTCAGCGAAGGTGTGACGATCGAGCGTGAAGACATCGCGATCCTGCGGGTGCGGGATTCGTACGTCGCCTACACGCTCGCGCTGCGGCTTTTGTTCCCGGAACCTGAGATCGAGCCGTTCATCCATCCGAGCGCGGTGATCGACCCGACGGCAATGGTCGCCGATCCAGTCGAGATACACGCCAACGTCGTCATCGGCGCGGGCTGCGAGATCGGCGAGAATGTCCGCATTTATCCCAACGCGACGATCTATCGCGGCGTAAAGATCGGCCGCGGCACGACGATCCATTCGAGCGTTTCGATACGGGAGAATTGCGAGATCGGCGAGCGCTGCATCATTCAAAACAACTCGACCATCGGCTCGGACGGCTTCGGCTACGCCAAGACCGAGGACAAACGCTGGCTCAAGATACCGCAGGTCGGCCGCGTCGTGCTCGAGGACGACGTCGAGATCGGCGCGAACACCGCTGTCGATCGCGCCTCGGTCGGCGAATCGCGCATCCGCCGCGGAGCAAAGATCGACAACCTCGTACAGATCGGCCACTCATGCACGGTCGGCGAAGATTCGCTCATCTGCGCGCAGACGGGCCTTGCGGGCAGCTCCGTCATCGGCGACCGCGTCATACTCGCCGGCCAGGTCGGCATCGCCGGGCATCTTAAGGTCGGCGACGACGCCGTCGTCACCGCGAAATCCGCGACGAGCCACGACGTCGAGCCGGGCAAGGTGATCTCGGGCATTCCCGCCTTCGACAATCGCGAATGGCTCCGCTCGACCGCCGCCTTTCGCCGCCTGGGCGAGCTCGCCGCGAGAGTAAAGAAGCTGGAACGACAGTCAGAACCGCCTGCGTAAGCGGGCGGGCCCTTCAAACTCGGAACCGGTCAGAACCGCCTGCGTGAGCGGGCGGCCAGTTTCTCGGCCTCTCGATACCTCAATCGGTCAGGCACAACCATCTAACTGGCCCGCCGCTAACGCAGCGGGTTCTGACCGATCTGGTAATCTTGATCCAGGAGTAACAACTATGCAGCCCGAGACCAAACGAGTTATTTCAGAAGCCGGCTACGACATCACGCCGATCGACGACGCGACCCGCGAGCGGCTCGCGGAGGACCTGGATACCGAGGAGCGGCGCATCCTGCTCGATCACGGCACCGAGCCGCCTTTTTGCGGCACGCTGCTCGACAACAAACAGGAGGGCACGTACGCCTGCCGCCTGTGCGGGCTGCCGCTTTTCACGTCTAAGTACAAGTTTGAATCTGGAACTGGCTGGCCCTCGTTCTACGCGCCGTTCGATCGCGAGCATCTGTCGTACATTCGCGACACGAGCTACGGGATGATCCGCACCGAGATCCGCTGCGCGCGCTGCGGCGGACATCAGGGCCACGTCTTCCCCGACGGCCCGCCGCCGACGGGCCAGCGTTACTGCCTGAACTCGGCGTCGCTGGAATTCTTTCCCGAGGGCGAGGAGATCCCTCAGAAGGGTTAAAGAACGATCAGTATTCAAAACAAAAGGCGAGTCCGTGGTCTCGCCTTTCTTGTTAATCACCGCTCGGGCGATCATTTCGCCGGCTTGAACCTCTCGTAGAGCTCCGTGTGACGGCTCGTGAGCGGGATCAGGCGGCCGTTGATGAAAACGTACCTGACATTCGTCCGCGGCTCGAGCAGGTCGCCGTCGGTGACGACGATATTGGCGATCTTGCCCGCTTCGATCGAGCCGAGCTTGTCGCCGAGCCCGAGGATCTGCGCCGGGTACAAGGTGACGGCTTTGAGCGCTTCGTCCTTGGCGAGGCCGTATGCGCCGGCGAGACCGGCATGGTACGGCAGATCGCGCGCTTCGGAGCCGTCGTTGCCGGACGAGATCGCAAATCGCACGCCCGCCTGCTGCAGCTTTGCCGGAGCCTCAAAGAGGTAATCGTACGGGTCGTCCTCGCGGACAGGCAGGTTGTAGATGTTGGTGTAGATGACGGCGATGTCGTTCTTTTTGAGCTCGTCGGCCGCCTTCCACGCTTCCTGCCCACCGACGACGACGCCCTTTACTTTTGTCTCGGAGACAAACTTGGCGACACCGCGAATGTCACGCTCGCGCTCGGCCATAAAAAAGATCGGCTTCTTCCCGCGAACGTAAGGCACGAGCGCCTCGATGCGGATGTCGGTCGCGGGATACGGGATCGACTTGTCTTTGGCATAGGCCTCCTTAGCTCGGGCGTAATTTTCGACGCGTTCAAAGACCTTTTTGAGCTCGTCGAGCTGCGCGTCGCGGCGTTTTACGGCCTCGCCGAATTCGACCGTCTGCGGCCCGACGCCGGGCGTAAAGCCGGCAAATAAAGTTATCCGCGGAAAGTTGATAACGAGCCCCGCCTCGGGCACGAGCGCCATCTCGTCCTGCGAAGCGCCGTTGAGATTGATGACCGCCGCCTGGCCCGCGATCAGGCCGCCGGCGGGCATCGACATCGCGGTCGTGATGCCGTTGACGCGCGTCACGTTGATGTGCGACGAAAACGGGTTGATGCCCTTGATCGCCTTGGCGTTCGCGTTGAGCGTGCCGGTCTCGGCGACGTCGACCGACGCAGGTACGCCGAGCGGGATCTCGGCGAGACCGATATGCGTCGCCGAATCGATCATTCCCGGATAGACCGAAAGACCGCGTCCCTCGATCCGCTCGGCGCCGGCGGGCACCGAAACGTTTTGCCCGACCGCCGCGATCCTGCCGTTTTGAATGACGACCGTCCCGTTCTCTATCACCGCGCCCGACACCGTGACAACGCGTGCGCCGACGATCGCGAAGGTGCCCGGCCGGCCCGTCAGATTCTGCTGCGAGCCGTCGCTCTGGGCGGTCGCTGCCATCGAAACAAAGACGAGCAGCGTGAGCACCGCAACCGTCTTCTCAATCGAAAATCGCAAATCTAAGATCGCAGATCTCATCGGTTCCCTCCATCGCCGAATTCGGCATCGTCGCGCTCCTCGCGTCGGCGCTCCGACGGTATCGCGGGCTGCGTTCCGCCTGCGGCCGGAGCCTTGTTGACGTCGAGCTTCTCGAGCTCTTCGCGTTCCTTGGCAAGCTCGGCACGCTTGGCGATATCCGCCGCTCGATCAAAATAAACGACGCCCTCGATCATCGTCGTTTCAGGTCGCGAGTACACGCTGAAAGGATGTGCGTTCCAGATCACGATGTCCGCGTCCTTACCGACCTCGATCGAGCCCGTCCGCTTGTCGATGCCGAGCTGTTTGGCCGGATTGAGCGTGATCATCTTGAGCGCCTCCTCCTCGGGCACGCCGCCGTACTTCATCACCTTCGCCGCGTCGAGATTGAGCCGCCGCATCCGCTCGTCCGAGTCGGAGTTGATCGAGACGTTCACGCCGTTCTTCCACATAATGTAGGCGTTGTACGGTATCGCGTCGTAGGCCTCGAGCTTGTAGCTCCAGCTGTCGACGAAGATCGACGCGCCGGTGCCGCGTTTGGCGAGCTCCGGAGCGATCTTGTACGCCTCGAGCGCGTGCTGCAGGGTCGCGACTCGAAAGCCGAATTCGTCGGCGAGCTTCAGCAGATTCAAATGCTCATCCGAGCGATAGCCGTGCGCGTGAACGAGCCGCTTGCCCTCGAGGATCTCGACGATCGGCTCGAGCTCAAGATCGCGGCGCGGCTCGACCTTTGTCTTTCCCGCACGGAAGTCGGCCCACGCCTGCTTGTAATCGCGTGCCCGCAAAAAGGCGTCGCGGATCGTCTCGATCACGCCCATACGCGTCTGCGGGTACCGCAGCGTCTGGCCGGGCAGCGCTCGCTGGTTGGTACGCTTCGGGTTCTCGCCCATCGCAAACTTTATCCCCGGCGGCGCGTCGGGAATCAGAAATTCAGCGACAGGCCTGCCGTATTTGAATTTCACCGTCGCGTTTTGCCCGCCGATCGAGTTGGCCGACCCGTGCAGCAGGTTTGCCGTCGTGACGCCGCCGGCGAGAGCTCGATAGATCGCAATGTCCTCCGGATCGAGCACGTCCCTGACGGCCGTCATCGAGGTCACCGAATAGGTTCCCTCGTTGATGTCGTCGAGCATCGTGTGCGAATGGCAGTCGATGATGCCCGGCGTGACAAACTTGCCGGTCGCGTCGATCACCTTGGCGTCGGCGCCGGCCTTTAGGTTCTTGCCGATGCGGGCGATCTT
Organism: Pyrinomonadaceae bacterium; assembly: GCA_046313635.1. Taxonomy (GTDB): domain Bacteria; phylum Acidobacteriota; class Blastocatellia; order Pyrinomonadales; family Pyrinomonadaceae; genus OLB17. The sequence continues at coordinate 105,491 of JBKBYA010000011.1, forward strand.
GCCGTTCTGGATGAGAATGTCGGTCGCCTCGAGCGTCCCGCGGACGGCGGTCAGCACGGTCGCGTTCTTGATGAGCACGTCGCCGCGCGCCGGCTGCTGCGCGAGTACCGCCGAATTGACGAGCGGAGCGAGCAGCAGCGAGGCGGCGAGGATGTAAGCTTTGAGCTTTTTCATAGCGTTATCTTATTTATCTGTCCTTACGGATTCCTGGTTCCCGCAAACGGCACGACGCCCTGCGGCGAGTCGATCGTGCCGCTGATCTCGTTGCCTGTCACCTTGCCCGCGACCTTGATCTCGATGACCGAGCCGCCGAATTCGACCGTTGCGGAAAAAGTGAATCCGTCGGCCGTGGCCCTGCCGTCCTTGATCTGCGTCGTGCCGAGCGGCGACTGCAATGTGCCGGTGACGATCGCTGCCTGCTGGATCAGGTTCAGCGTGCCCTGCAGCGGCTGGCCCGGAATGTCGATCGTGATCGCAAAGCTGCCGCCGACATTTGCGATGCCGGTATTGTCGGGCGACGCTGCGCGGCCGCCGTTCGGAGCGTCGCGTTTCGGCGGCTCCTTCATCTCAAACATCCGTCCGTCGACAAAGACGCGCGACACGAAGCGGTTCTTCGCAAACAGGTCGCCCTTCACCACCGCGATATTCGCGATCTTGCCGGTCTCGATCGAGCCTAGACGGTCGTCGACGCCGAGTATCTCGGCCGACCCGAGCGTCATCGCACGAACGGCCGCGTCCCTGCTCAAACCGTTCTCGACCGCCTTGCCTGCGTTCGCAAAAAAGTCGGCGATCGAGCGTGCACCATCGGATTGAAAAGCGAATCTGACGCCTGCCTGCGCGAGCCGCGCGGCGTTCTTTGGAACTTCGGCCCGCAGACGCAGCACGTCGAGCGGCTCGGGATCGGCGTCGGCCGAGGCCGAGGTCGTGCGTTTCGGAAAGTTAAGCGACAGCAGCACGGGCACGTCCTGCGCCTTTAGCCGGTCGGCGACCTTCCACGCTTCCTGACCGCCGGCGATGATCGCCCGCAGGTCGAATTCTTTTGCAAGGTCGAGAGCTCGGATGATCTCCTTTTCAGATTGCGCGTTAAAAACTATCGGCATCTGGCGGTCGATCACCGGATACAGGGCCTCGAGCGATCTGTCGACCGGCGGACGCGGCAGACCGCGCGGGTCGGCGGCGTACTGCTTCTCAAGCCTCTGCAGCCTGCGGGCGTCGAGTAGCATCTGGCGAAACGCCGAGAACGTGCCGAGCAGCGAGCCGGGATACTGGCCGCCGCCGATCGTCCTGAACGAGAAGTGCATCGCGAAGGGAGCCTTGACGACGATCGCCGACGCCGAGTCGCCCGCAAGATTGATCAACGCCGATCGGCCGTTGAAGATGCCCGTCCGGCCGACCGTGAGAGCGCTCGTAAAACCCGCGCCCCGTGCCGACTCAAACTGCGCGTCGCCGGCCCGCAGCTCGTCGAATGCAGACTCCTCGGGACGCAGCCCGGCGGGATAATTCGAGTTCGATGCCGGCTGCTGCTGAGCCTGCTGCGCCGGCTGAGACGCCGTCGCCGCTCCGCCCGCGGGCCGCGGCGTCTGCTGAGACTGCAGGCCCAAATTCGTCAACGCGTCGATAAATCCCGGATAGACGGTCATTCCGGTCGCGTCGATGACCTGCGCGTCGGCCGGGGCCGAGACGTTCGCCCCGACGGCGTCGATCAGACCGTTGCGGATGACGATCGTTCCCTTTTCGATTACCGGGCCCGAGACCGTGACGATCCTCGCGTTTGTGATCGCGTATGTCTGATTCGGCTGCTGCGCCGCGATACGGCCGTGCGCGCACAGAAAAAGCGCGGCCGCAAAAAGCAGAATTAGCTTGGTTTTCATAGGTGTTGCCGAGTTGAATTGCCAGACTGCAAGTCGTGAGTTTACGCAGAGAATAAACGAAAAGTTGCGCAAGGACAAAAAGCGGAAGATCGAATGGAGAATGTCGAGTGTCGAATGTCGAATCGCCAACGGCGACCTTCTGGAATTTGGAATTTGGAATTTGGAATCTGGAATTTGGAATCTGGAATCTGGAATTCGAAATTCGATATTCGACATTCTAAATTCCCTCCTCTCCGCTCTCGCTGTAAACTTGGACTTATGGGAGCGACGGTTTTGTTCGATGGCGTGTGCAACGTTTGCGACGCTTCGGTGAATTTCATCATCGAGCACGACCCCGAAGGCTATTTCAAATTCGCTCCGCTGCAGTCAGACGAGGGCCGGAGGCTCGCAAGCGAATTCGGCTTTGAATCGGCGACGGCGACACGCCCAAACGGTGGCGAGCCGCCCGATCTGATCCCGATCAATTCGGTCATCCTCATCGAGAATGGCCGGGCATACACGCACTCGAGCGCCGCGCTTGAGATACTGCGCCGGCTCGGGCTGCCGTGGTCTCTGCTGTACGCCTTCGTCGTCGTGCCGCGGCCGATCAGGGACTGGTTCTATAAATTGTTTGCGAGATACCGATATCGATTCTTCGGCAAAAAGGACCAGTGCATGCTGCCGACGCCCGAAGTGCGTTCGAGATTCCTCGCCTAGCGCGCGATCACAGAAGAGGTAATTTAGACGTTGAGCTACTCGCTTGAGACATTGGAATTCGGCCGGCTGCTCGAGCTCGTGGGCCGCGGCGCGGCGACGCCGATGGGCCGCGCCAAGATCGAGGCGACGATGCCGTTTGAGAGTCGCCGGCATCTCGACCGCGCACTTCGCGCGATCGCAGAGACGATCTCACTGAACGAGGAAAAGCAGGTCTCGTGGTCATTCAGCGGGCTCGAAGACCCAGCCGACGCGCTGGCCGTGCTGAGGATCAAGAACGCGACGCTCGAGCCCCAGCTTCTCCTCGAGGTCGCCCGCGTCTGCAGCCAGGCACTGTTTGCCCGCTCGTCTCTGCAGCCCGAAAAGGAATTTGCGCCGACGCTCTGGAGCATCGTCGAGGATCTGCCGCCGACGCTCTTTGCGGCGCTCGAAAAGATAAACAAAAAGCTCCTGCCCGGCGGCGAGATCGACGACTCGGCCTCGCCCGAGCTGGCGCGCATCCGGCGCGAGATAAACGCCCAGCGGCAAAGGCTGACAAAGACGCTCGAGGGCGTAATGCGGTCGGCCGGCAACGCGATCCAGGACGAGCTCGTGACCGTGCGCAACGATCGGTTTGTGATCCCGGTCAAAGCGGACTTTCGCGGCAAGGTCGGCGGCGTCGCGCACGGCTTTTCGGGCTCGGGAGCGACCGTCTTTGTCGAGCCGCTCGAGGCGATCGAGGCGAACAACGAGCTGCAGGGCCTCAAGGAAAAAGAAGAGCGCGAGATCGCACGCATCCTCGCCGACCTGACCGAGGAATTGCGCGAGCAGCTACCGGCGGTGGAGGCTGCGGTCGAGGCGGTCGCCGAGCTCGACGCGATCAAGACAAAGGTCGAATTCGCCCGCCGCTTCAAGGCCGTCGTGCCGGAGATCTCCGAGGACGAGACGCTGGAATTCGTCGACGCGAGACATCCTTTGCTGGAAGAGAACCTCCGGCTATCAGCTAACAGCTCACAGCTGTCAGCTAATAGCCAAGATTTCGGCAAAGCCTCTCGCGAGATCGTGCCGTCCAGCTTCACTCTCACCAAAGATCGTTCGGTAATGATCATCTCGGGCGCCAACGCGGGCGGTAAGACGGTGGTGCTCAAGACCGCCGGACTGCTGAGCCTGATGGCGATCTCGGGCCTGCCGGTACCGGCGCGGGCGGCGCGAATTCCCTTTTATCGCTCGGTGCTGGCCGACATCGGCGACCATCAATCGCTGTCGGCAAATCTATCGACATTCTCGTCGCATATGTCGAATATCGCCTCGATGATGCGTGAGTGCCGGTCGCCCTCGCTCGTGCTGCTCGACGAGGCCGGCACGGGCACAGACCCCGACGAAGGCTCGGCGCTCGGTGTCGCGATCGTCGATCACTTTCGCCGCGAGTGCGGCTCGCAGGTCATCGCGTCGACGCACTATCGCGGGCTTAAGGTCTATGCCGCGACCGACCCGACGGTCGTCAATGCGTCGGTAGAATTTGATGAGAAGACATTGCAGCCGACCTATCGCCTGCTGCTCGGGCTCGCCGGCGCGTCTTCCGGCATCGAGATCGCACGCCGCTTCGGCATCGAACCGCGGGTGATCGACGCCGCCCGCCAAAATCTCGACGTCGCCGCGCAAGAAGCCGAGAATTATCTTCAAAAACTCCAGACCGAGACCCGCGCCGCCGAAGACCTCAGAAAAGCTCTCGAAGAAGAACGCGAGGCGGTAGCGATGAAGTACGCCACGCTCGAGATCGAGGCGGGCAAAAAGGAAAAGCAGCGCCAGCGTGAATTTGAACGCGAGCTCGCCCAGGCGATCGACGAGTTTGACCGGCAGTCAAAAGCCTTTGTAAAAACGATCGAGGACAAGGCCCTCAAAAACCGCCTCGAGAAAGAACGCGACGCCCGCAAGGCCGAGCTCAAGCGAAACATCGCGACGAAGATGACCGACACTGCGACGCGCAGGCGCGGAGACATGGTGGCCGGCAGCCCTGCAGAAATACGACCGTCAGGGAGCGTGCCACAAGCCGATGGTCCGATCGTGGTCGGCTCGCGCGTCGTCACGCCGTTCGGCAACGTCGGAACGGTCGAAAAGATGGACAAGGATGTCGCCGAGGTACTCGTCGGAGGCCTGCGGCTGCGCGAGCGAATTTCGAATCTGCATCTCGCCGCGTCAACCGACGCCGACCACAAACAGTCGCGCGCCGAGAAGCTTCAAAAACAGGCCGCGGGCTCGACGCTCCGGCCCGAGAATGCGGACGCCGTCGCCGAGCTCAACCTCATCGGCAAGACCACCGCCGACGCCGACTACGAGCTCGACCGCTTCATCGACGAAGCCTATATGGCTCAGCTCCCGAGAGTGCGTATAATACACGGCTACGGAACCGGCGCTTTGAAGAACTTTGTTCATCACTTTTTAAAGAATCACGACCTGATCGAAAAATTTGAATTCGCCCCGCCAGACCAAGGCGGCAACGGCGCGACGATCGCCAATCTGAAGTCGTAGACCGGCGAATCGCCTTTCGGATGCTCTACCCTCAGTACTTCATCGACGACCTTAAGAACCGCGCCGACCTCGTGCGGGTGATCCAACCGTACGCGGAGCTGAAGAAAAAGGGCGCGAATTGGATGGGGTGCTGCCCGTTTCATCAGGAAAAGACGCCTTCGTTCTCGGTCAATCCGTCGAAAGGCTTCTACAAGTGCTTCGGCTGCGGGAAGGGCGGCACGGTCTTTAACTTTTTGATGGAGATGGAGGGCCTCAACTTTCCCGAGGCCGTCAAACGCGTCGCCGAGATCACCGGCATCCCGCTGCCCGAGCCGATCGACGACCAGCAGTACCAGCGAAACAAGCAGCGCCGCGAAGAGGCCAAGAAGATCTCGGACCAGATCGTCGATCTCAACCGCGTCGCGCTCGAATTCTGGGAAAGCGAGCTCCAGTCGCGGCCGGCCAAGGCGGCACGGGATTATCTCGCGGGCCGCGGGCTGTCGGCCGAGACCCAAAAGGCCTTTCGCATCGGATATTCGCCCGACAGCTGGGACGCGTTACTTAGTGTGCTGCGATCGACGGGTGCCGACGAAAAGCTGATCGCCCAAAGCGGCCTGGTCTCTGTGAACGAAGAAAAGGGCCGAACCTTTGACCGCTTTCGCGGGCGGATAATGTTTCCGGTGCTCGACGTCGACGGCCGGCCGGTCGCCTTCGGCGCCCGCGCGATCAAGCCGGGCGACGAGCCGAAGTATCTCAATTCCGCCGAGACGGCCGCGTACGTCAAGGGCCAGCATCTTTACGGGCTGTTTCAGGCAAAAGAAGAGATCCGTAAAAAGAAGTTCGCGATCCTTGTCGAGGGTTATCTCGATCTGATCTCGCTGTACCAGTTCGGCATCCGAAATGCCGCGGCCAGCCTCGGCACGGCGCTCACGCCCGACCAGGCCAAGCTTCTCAACCGCTTTACAAAGCGCGTCGTGATCAATTACGACGGCGACACGGCGGGCGTTAAGGCCGCGAGGCGGGCGATCGAGCATCTGCTGCCGCAGGATCTCGAGATCAAGGTGCTGGTGCTGCCGGACGGCAAAGATCCGGACGACTTTGTCCGGGAGAGCGGTGCGGACGCCTACAACGAGGCACGCGGGCGGGCTCTGCCGTTCCTGGATTTTGTGCTCGATTCGGCGATCACCGGGCGGTCATTGACAAATCCAAAGCACAAGGCCGAGGCGATCGAAGAGGTCGTCCCGACGCTGGCGGCGATCAAAAACGCCATCCAAAAGCGCGAGAGCTTTGACCAGGCGATGAATTTCTTTCGGGTGGACGAGGGCGTCCGAGGCGAGCTCTGGCGAACCGTCAAGGCCGGCTCGCCAGAGGTGCCGAGCGTCGTCAAGCAGCAGGTCAAGCGTGCCGCACAGACCAAACCGACCGTCGCCGAGCAGATGCTGCTCGAGCTGCTCGTTTACGACCGCGAGCTGCGAGACACGATCTTTCCGATGGTCGAGCACTCGGATTACGAGGCCCTCGCGACGGCGTCGATCTTTGGCGCCCTTATCCAACTCCACGCCGAGGGCGAGGAGCCGAATCTGGAGAATCTGACCGCCCTCACCGAGGGCGACGAGACGGCCGAAGACCTCGTTCCGCTGATCCTGATGACCGAGCCCAAGCGGGCCGCTGGCGAGACCATCGACGAAGTGCTGCACCAGGCCGAGAATTGCCTGATCTCTCTGCGGCTGATGGCGATAAACCGGCGGATCGCCGAGATTCTGCAGGAGCAAGTCCACGCCGAGCAGACGGGCGACCGTGAGCTGGCAAGCCAGCTCGTGCTCGAGCAGATCGAACTCGCAAAAATCAAGCTTGACTTCGAGCGAAGGATCGTGGAGGTGTGATATTATTTCAGTTTTTGGAAAGTACCCTCGAAATCTAAACAAAACTTCCCCGGGTCGCGTTAAGTAAAGATTTGCAAACAACGATTCGAGGGGCCTTGTTAATCAAATATCGTACGGTTTTATGGCAGATTACGACGAGAAAGAAGACCTGGTCGACCGGCTGCTCACTATGGGCAAACGGAAAAAGTTTCTAAGCTTTGACGAGCTTAACCGCGAAATGCCCGAGAACATGATGTCGGCCGACGACATCGAGGACGTTCTCGAGCGCCTCGAGGGCGCAAATATCTCTGTGGCCGAGTCTGACTCCGCCCTGCTCGAGCGGGCGTCCTCGATCGCGATGGACGACGAAGAAGAGTCGATGGACGAGGACGAGCTCGATCTCGACCTCTCGGCCGGCCAGCTCGACAAGTCGAACGATCCGGTCCGGCTCTACCTTCGCGAGATGGGCATCGTCCCGCTCCTGACCCGCGAGGGTGAGGTTACGATCGCCCAGCGGATCGAGCGCGGACAGATCAAGACGCAAAAGGCGATCTCGCGTTCGCCGATCGCCGTCGAGCGGCTGCTCCAGATCGGCGAGGAGCTGCAGGCCGGCAAGATGGGCATCCGCGAGACGGTCGCCTTCTCGGAGCAGGCCGAGATCTCGCTGGAGGAGGACAAGGCCGAGGAATACCTCCGCTGGACGCTCGAGGGCATCGAGGGGATCCGGCAAAAGTACAAGGACGCGCTCAAGATCTGGAACCAGCTCGTAAAAGAGCAGGAAAAGGTCCGCGTCCAAAAACTCAAAAAGTCCAAGCGCCTGCTTACCCTCCGCCGCAAGACCGCCCGGGCCCGGCTCGAGATCGCTCACGAGATCAAAAATCTCAACCTGACCGAGAACGCCCGGCAAATACTGATCGCCGCGATCCGCAAGGTCGACGCCGAGATCCGCAAACAGGAAGAAACGATCCGCAAGCTGGAGAAAAAGGTCGAGCGTAAGTCCAACCCGGCCGAGAAACGCCCGCTGCGGGCCAAGATACGTGAGGCCAAGGCCGTGATCGAGGAGATCGAGCAGAAATATCACCTGCCGGCGGTCGAGATCAAGCGGTCGTTCCAGACGATCACCATCGGCGAGCGCCAGACCAATCAGGCCAAGCGCGAGCTAGTCGAGGCCAACCTTCGACTGGTCGTTTCGATCGCCAAGAAGTATACGAATCGCGGCCTGCAGTTCCTCGACCTGATCCAGGAGGGCAACATCGGTCTGATGAAGGCCGTCGACAAGTTTGAATGGCGGCGCGGCTATAAGTTCTCGACCTACGCGACATGGTGGATCCGGCAGGCCATCACGCGTGCTATCGCCGACCAGGCCCGCACGATCCGCATTCCGGTGCACATGATCGAGACGATCAACAAGCTCATCCGCACGTCACGTCTGCTCGTGCAGGAGCTTGGCCGCGAGCCTACGTCGGAAGAGATCGCAAAGCGAATGGACATCCCGGTCTCAAAGGTCCGCAAGGTCCTCAAGATCGCGCAGGAGCCGATCTCGCTCGAGACGCCGATCGGCGAAGAAGAGGATTCGCACCTCGGCGACTTTATCGAGGACAAGTCGATCCTCAACCCTGCCGAGTCGGTCACCTTCTCAAATCTTCGGGAGATCACCGACGAGGTCCTCGCAACGCTGACGCCGCGTGAGGAGAAGGTGATCAAGATGCGATTCGGCCTCGGCAACACCGGCAGCGAGCACACGCTTGAGGAGGTCGGCCAGCACTTTGCCGTGACCCGCGAGCGTATCCGCCAGATCGAGGCCAAGGCGCTCCGCAAGCTGCGGCATCCGTCGCGTTCGCGCCGGCTCAAGGCCTTTCTAGAGGGCAAGCAGTAGCCGGCCGTTCGGGCCAAAGACATTGCGGGTGACAAGAGAAACTTCTTGTCACCCGCATTTTCGTTTCCTAGACTGAATTCAAATGCATATCGGCGAGCAGATCTATTGGCTGGTAATCCTCTCGATCGTCGTGGCCTCGATCGCGTGGACCGTCACGCAGGAAGAGATCTTCAGCGAATGGCGTGAGGCCGCCCGGGAGCGGAGCGAGAGCGGGTCGAACATCCTCGTCCGCAAATTTTTCTATGTCTGGACCTGCGAATACTGCTTCAGCCACTGGGTGACGATCCTCGTCTTGCTCCTCACCGGGTTTCAGCTGCTCATCGCCGATTGGCGCGGCTACGTCCTGTCGTTCTTTGCCCTGCCATGGCTCGCCAATCAATGGATGAGCGTATATCGACGCCTCCGCATCGGCATCAAGCACGAGAAGCTCCTCGCTAAAGAGGTCGAACAAAAGGTCGAGGACGACTAGCCCTCGGCATCGATCAGCGACCTTGCGGCGCGTATCGCCTCGTCGAGGCCATTGATCCGGCCGTCGAGCTGAAGTTCGTAAACAGCGTCGAGGATGCGTTTGAAGTCGGGCGAAGGCTTGAGACCGAGTTCGATCAGGTGCCGGCCCATCAGTATCGGGTCAGGCGCCTTTTTTTCGACCTGCAGGCTGCGGACGCGCTCGATGAACCACTCCTGGGCTTCCGAGCCGAATCGCTTTTCCGCCGGCAGCCAGTCGGGATTGCGGCCGAGAGAGTCGGCCTTTGCGACCCGATAGAGCAGATCGGGCTCGACCTTGCGTGCGAGCCGGCGAAACGCTCCGTCGCCGACCGGATTTTTTGACTCGGCCTTGTAAAATTCGCCGGGCTTGAGATGGTATCTGACAAGCTCGACGACCTGCGAGCGGACGTCGTAGCCGTTGAGCGTAAAGATGCCGAGGCGGTCGAGGAACGAAAGCGTCGGCTCGACGCCGGCCTCGTCATGACCGCGCGAGCGCGTCCGGCCGTCGACAAATTCGGTCGTCGGCGGCTTGCCGAGGTCGTGGCAGAGCGCGGCGAGCATCACGGTCACCTGTTTTTCGTACGGCAAGTCGTCGATCAGCTTGCGGGCCTCGTCGGCGACCATCATCGTGTGAATGTCGACATCGCCCTCAGGATGCCATTCCGGCTCCTGCGGCACGCCGATGAGCGAGTCGAGCTCGGGAAAGATCTGACGGACAACGCCGAGATCGTAGAGCCAGCGCAGGCCGATCGATGGCCGCCTCGCCTTGAGCAGGAGCTTTTCCATCTCGCCCCATACTCGCTCGCGCGGCAGATCGGTGACGTCTATAGTTCGGCAGATCTCGACCGTTTCGGGCGCGATGTCAAACTCGAGCCGCGCGGCAAACCGCGCCGCACGCAGCACGCGGAGCGAGTCCTCGGCGAACGTCTCGGACGATACGTGCCGGATGATCTTTCGCGCGATGTCGCCGCGGCCGTCAAACGGATCGACGATCTCGCCCGTCAGCGGATCTTTGAGTATCGCGTTGATCGTAAAATCGCGCCGCCGGCAGGCGTCCTCAAAAGACATTTCCGGGTCGCCCTCGACGGCAAAGCTGCGATGCCCGCGGCCGACCTTCCTCTCACGCCGCGGCAGAGACACGTCGAGATCCTCGCCGAGCTTGTAGACCGCAAAGGCCTCGCCGACGACATTCAACTCGGGCTGGCGGCCGCAAGTGCCGCCGCCGCCCGCGGGAGAGGAGCGGCGAGAAACAAACTCCTCCAAGAGCGCCCGCAGCCGCGCGGGCTCGACGCCGTACACCTCGAGGTCCCAATCTTTTGGCTCGATGCCCATCAGCTCGTCACGCACGCAGCCGCCGACGAGCATCGCTCGCCCACCGGCGTTGGCGACCTTGCGAGCCAGTGACTCAACATTTGGTCTGCCGAGTTTCACAATGCGGCGTCGAGCGGGCTCTGGACAAAATTCTTGTTCTTCAATACGTGTGTGTAGATCTGCGTCGTCCGCACGTCCTTGTGTCCAAGCAGTTCCTGGACGGTCCGTATGTCGTACTGGTTCTCGAGCAAGTGGGTGGCGAAGCTGTGGCGAAACGTGTGGCAGTTCCCGTGCTTGTGAACTCCGGCACGCTGCATCGCGGCCCGCACCGCCTTCTGGATCGGCGTTTCGGTGGCGTGATGGCGGCGGGGACTGCCGTCATCCCAAGAGGACGAGATCTTTGCCAACGGGAAAACGTATTGCCACGGCCACTCCCGCGCGGCGCCGGGGTATTTGCGAGAAAGAGCAAAGTCCATCGGCACCTCACCGAGACCGCGGGCGAGGTCTTCGCGATGAAGCAGTTTCACTTTCTCAAGGTGGTTCTTTAACATTTCGCGAAGACTCTCCGGCATCAGGGTAACGCGATCCTTGCCGCCCTTTCCCGCACGAACGGTTATGCTGCCCTTTTCGAAGTCGAGGTCTTTCACCCTTAACCGCAGCACCTCATTGAGTCGCAGCCCGGCTCCATACAAGAGACTAACTATCAGGCGATGCGTACCGGAGAGCTGATCTATGATCGCGCGGGCCTCAGCCTTGGT
>JBKBYA010000012.1:0-5440 GCA_046313635.1 Pyrinomonadaceae bacterium
CGAAGGCGAGTGGGCCGGCCGGGTCACCGGAGTACGCGGCCAGCGCGTCGAAATCGCTATGCTGCGCACCCCCGACGGCCACAGCCGCATTGAACTCTCGCGCTTCGACGCCCCCGCCATCGCGTCCGATCACCGCACAGCGCCCGTGAACTCGTTGGGATACCTGCGCGTCATGTTCGCCGTCGAAGATATCGACGACACCCTCGTCCGGCTCGGTAAGTTGGGTGCGACGGTGGTCGATGAAGTCGTCAATTACGAAGACATCTACCGGCTTTGCTACATCCGGGGTCCCGAAGGAATTCTCATCGGGCTTGCTCAACAGCTCGGGCAGCAGGCCTCTCGGGAGAATCCCATGGAACGTGAACATTGAGCACTCAGGCGTTGGCGTCTAACAACCGGTTGCAGCGGACGGTCCGCTGCGCGGCCCGCCGCTGAACCGGAGCGTTGGGCGGCATCATGGCCCACGGAGATGCGAGGAAACTTCCATGCGGGCGTTGACAGTCCCCGGGTTCCGTTACCTACTATGATGTCATCAGCGGCGTCAGATGGGTTGCGTTCGTTCTGGAGCATGCCGGCTGCGGACGTGCTGTCCGGACGCAATCGTCGTCCAGTGGTCTCACGGCGGACGCCGCTGCCGAACGTCTCGCCCGGACCGGACCGAACGTGCTCTTCCTCGGGACGCACGTGGTCAGCGGCAGCGGACGGGCACTGGTCGTGCACACTGGGAGGTCAACCGAATTCGGAGCGACCGCCGGCGTCTTGGACGGCCTGCGCCAGCACCTGAACTTTTTGCGGAAGCTCGCTCATCGATCCGAAGAGCAGTATGACAGGTCTCGAGACCTCAGGCGGAGATCTTGCCGCTCACGGCCGCAAGGATGCGAGACTCGGCGTCCGCCGCACGGCGTTCCAGTTCGGCGGCCTTTGAGAGTATCTCATCGACGAACTCACGGTCTCTGAGGCCGGCGGCGTTGATACGGACATTAAGCCCTGCACCCAGGACCGCCGATCTCGCGCACAGTGCTCCGACGCCGGCGTCGGAGACCGAATTCGGATTTCCCGTCTCGACCATCGCTTGGATGACCTCAAACGTCTCGAATGCCCGTTCCATCGTGCGCAGCGGCACCTCGGCCGCGCAGCGTGTCGCGGCCTGGATCGCGGCCGTGCGTGCCGCCTTTTCTTCTTCGGTCGTCTTCGGCAGGCCGAAGGCGGCCATCACCTGATCAAAAGCGTTCGTGTCCTCGTCGACGAGAGCGAGCAGCTCGTCCTTGAGCTGCTGCGCGCGGACCGCCCAATTCGAGAATTCTTCCCAGCGGTCGTCCCAGCCGGGCTTGTGAGACGAGAGATTGGCGACCATCGCCGCAAGCGAAGCCGCGAGAGCGCCGAGATACGCCGATATCGAGCCGCCGCCGGGAGCGGGCGATTCCGACGCGGTCTCGTCGGCGAATGCACGGCACGAGAGATCGACCAGGAGGTCGCGTTTTGCTTCGGCGGCGATCGCGTATTCGATGATCTTCTCTTCGGGGACAAAAGGCTTCAGATCGTCGAGGCCCATCGACTTGACCGCGATCTTGATGATCTCGGCCTCTGTGATGCCGTGCGAGCGGCGCTGCTTTGTCAGGTAATGCCGCCCGGCGTCTAGGATCGCTTTTTTCGGCACGAGGCCGACGATCTCGAGGCCCGTCACTCGTATGCCTCGCTGACGAGCCTTTTCGCTGACCTCGTCAAAGGCGACGTGCAGCGGCGTCTGCGAGAGGTTGGTAATGTTCATCGACACCTGCGCGATGCCGTACTCCCTGATGTACCAGCCGATCGCCTTTGTGCCTGGCAGCGTGCCGGGGATCATTACGGGCTGGCCGCTCTCGTCTGTGACGATCTTGCCGGTGATCGGGTTACCTTCGCGCTTCGGCCGGCCCTTTTCGCGAACGTCGAATGCGATCGCGTTGGCCCGGCGCGTCGAGGTCGTGTTGAGATTAAAGTTGACCGCCACAAGAAAGTCTCTCGCGCCGACGGCCGTCGCGCCCGAACGCGCGACGCTCTCGGTAAACTTCGTCGGGCCAAAGTCCGGCCTCCACTCCGCGGACCCGATCCTGTCCTTCAAGCATTCGTATTCGCCCTCGCGGCAGTTGGCGAGATTGCGGCGCACCTCGGCGGTCGCGGCGTTCTCGTAGAGATAGACCGGAATGCGGAGCTCTTCGCCGATGCGTCGGCCAAGCTTGCGCGCATACTCTGCCGTCTCCTCCATCGAGATGCCCGACACGGGCACGAGCGGGCAGACATCTGTCGCGCCGAAGCGCGGATGGTCGCCCTTGTGCCGCCGCATATCGATCAGCTGCTTCGCCTTTCTTACAGCCACGAACGCGGCCTCGACGACCGCGTCCGGCTCGCCGACAAACGTCACGACCGTGCGATTGGTCGACTCGCCCGGATCGACGTCGAGCAGCTTTACGCCCTCGATCTTTTCGATCTCGTCGGTGATCTGCCGGATGACCGACATATCGCGTCCCTCGCTGAAGTTTGGGACGCACTCGATGAGCTTTTTCATAAACGGATTTGTCTACTTCAAACGCGCCGCAAGATATTCGCGGAGATGATCGACGCCGACGCGTTCCTGCTCCCAGGTGTCGCGGTCGCGTACCGTGACCGCGTTGTCCTCGAGCGTCTGGTGATCGACCGTCACGCAGAAGGGCGTGCCGATCTCGTCCTGGCGGGCGTAGAGCTTGCCGATGCCGCCGGTGTCGTCGTAAACGGCGCGCATCGACGGCTGCAGGTCGCGTTTGATCTTCTTTGCCGTCTCGACGATCTCGGGCTTGTTCTTGGCGAGCGGCAAGACGGCGACCTTGATCGGCGCCATTTCGGGCTTGAGCTTGAGGATGACGCGGGTCTCGCCCTTCTCGTTCGTGCGCTCGGTGTACGCGTCCATCATCACGGCGAGCAGCGTGCGGTTGACGCCGATCGACGGCTCAATGATGTACGGGTAAAAACGCTCGTTGGTCTGCGGGTCAAAGTACGAGAGGTCCTCGGTCGAGTCGGGATTGATCCGCTTCCCTTCGGCATCTTCCGGCTTCTTTGAATGGACCCGCAGATCGTAATCGGTCCGGTTGGCGATGCCCATCAGCTCGTCGAATTGTTTCGACTCGTCGTCACGCTCGGGAAAGAATCGATACAGGATGTCGACCGTCCGCTCCGAATAGTGAGCGAGCTCCGCTCTGCTCTGCTCGTAGTCCTTGAGATTCTCTTCGGAGATGCCGATCGACGCGATCCATTTGTGAAAGCCGTCGATCCACTCCTGATGCGCGCGGGCCGCGTCGTCGGGCCTGACGAAGTACTCGATCTCCATCTGTTCGAACTCACGCGTGCGAAAGATGAAATTCCCCGGCGTGACCTCGTTGCGAAACGCCTTGCCGATCTGCGCGATGCCGAAAGGCAGCTTGCGCCGCGACGTGTCGAGGACGTTCTTGAAGTTGATGAATATGCCCTGCGCCGTCTCGGGCCTGAGGTACGCGAGTGCGGTCGGGTCGTCGTCGCTCGACACGGCGCCGATCGTCGTGCGAAACATCAGGTTAAAAGGCCGCGGCTCGGTGAGGTCGGTCGAGCCGCAGTTTGAACAGATATACTTGCCGGCAGCGTCCTGCTCGAGCTTGTCCTGCCGCAGCCGCGCCTTGCAGTCGCGGCAATCGACAAGCGGGTCTGAAAACGTCGTCTCGTGGCCCGAGTACTTCCAGACGTTCCGGTTCAGGATGATCGACGAGTCGAGGCCTTCGATATCGTCGCGCTCGTACACGACCCAGTTCCACCAGCTTTTCTTGATGTTGTTCGCCAGCTCGACGCCGAGCGGGCCGTAGTCCCAAGACGACCCGAGACCGCCGTAGATCTCGGAGGCGGGATAGACAAACCCGCGGCGCTTTGAGAGGGAGACGATCGTTTCGATATTAGGTGCAGCCATACAAAACAAAAACGGACAGATGCGTTTCGCGATTATAAAAGTGAAATGTTACAACGAATGGAGAGCAACCTTAAATCCGGGACCCCGACAGAAATGAACCCGTACGAGCGACGCCACATCGAGACCGCTATCGACCTTGCGCTCGAGGCCGAACGCGGCGGCAATCTGCCGATCGGAGCCGTTATCGCGATCGGCGAAGATGCGATCGCAGCGGGTGCCAATTCGATGCTGTCGCCGCAATACGACCCGGGCCGGCACGCCGAGATCGAAGCTCTGCGAAACGTGCCGGCCGAGCTCTGGCCGCGAACAGCCGAGATGACGTGCTATACGACGCTCGAGCCGTGCGTGATGTGCTTTGGCACGCTTTTGCTGCACGGCGTCGGCCGCATCGTTTTTGGCGCCGTCGATCGGCAGGGCGGAGCGTCGCCGGTTCTCGCTCACCTGCCGCCGTACTACTTGGGCGACTCCGCGGCTGGACGCGTTCCCGAGTGGATCGGGCCGGTCGCTCCGGCCGAGTGCGGGCCTCTCTACGAGCGTGCGGCGAAACTTTTTGACGGCACGCTTGCCGCGATCATGCGGGGCGACAAATAGAATGGTCAAGTCTCTTGCTCACGAAGCGATCTACGACGCCGCTGAGGCCATGCTCCGCGACGTGCCGCGCGGCCGTCTGCTCGACGTGCCCGCAGGCGAAGGCGCGCTCGCTCAGCGTCTGCTCGCACTCGGCTTTGACGTGCATTGCTGCGACCTGTATCCGCAGATCTTCGGGCTGCCCGGCGTCGAGATCAGACAGGGCGACCTGTCGGCGACGCTCCCGTACGAAGATGCGAGCTTTGACCACGTCGTGTGCGTCGAGGGGCTCGAGCACATCGAGAACCCGCACCAGGCCGTGCGCGAATTTGCGCGTTTGCTGAGACCCGGCGGCCATCTCGTCGTAAGCGTACCGAACATTCTGAATCTCGAGGAGCGGTTCAAGTGGCTCCTGCACGGCTATTCATCGCACTTCAAGCCGCTGTCGCGCGAGGCCCTCAAACGCGTCAGCCGCGAGTTCGGCGGGATCGAGGAGGTGGCACTGCACATCAATCCGATCTCGTATGCGGAGCTCCGGTACATTCTCGAGAAGTACGGGTTTTCGCTTGTCGAGGTACGGCACGATCGGCCCAAGAACGGCATGTGGCTCTTTCGCCCGCTCGCCTTCGGCATACGAATGATCAACAGAATGCAGTCCCGGGCAAAGCGACTCGAGCGCTGGTCGGACGAGCTGCAGTCCGACGCCGTGCTGCTCGGCGGGAATACCCTCGTCGTTCACGCGGTAAAACGCGGCCCGGTTTGATGGCCTATCGAAAAGCAGGGGCTGCATAAAACGGCGGTCTCATTTGCGTTTCCCTCCCTGGCGCGTTCGTGCGGTCTTACGGCTGTGCCGCAGTGGGGGGGGGGGGGGGGGGGGGGAGGCAGAAAAAAAAGGAGAGAAAACAGAAAAAGAAAACCAAATAGAAGGAG
>JBKBYA010000012.1:5450-108420 GCA_046313635.1 Pyrinomonadaceae bacterium
GGGTGTGTTGGGGTGTGGTGGGGGTCCTCCCCCCCCCCCCCCACACCACTGCGTCGAAGCCGCGAGAACATCGCCCTGGTGAGAATGCCGGCGGAGCGGAACGCTCATATAACGAGCAATAAGCGGTCTGGACCTCGCAAAAAACAAAAAACCAAATACCAAAAACAAAAAGAGGCCGCCCTTTCAGACAGCCTCTTCATCTTGATCGATGGCCGCGCCTTATTCGGCGTTGCCGTTCGCGTTCGCTTTTTCCTCAAGGAGGATGGCCTTGCGCGAGAGCTTGATCTTGTTGCCCTCTTTGCCGATGCACTTGACCATTATCTGCTGTCCCTCTTTGAGCTCGTCGCGAACGTCGCGGACGCGGCGATCGGAGATCTCGGAGATGTGCAGAAGCCCGTCGAGTCCCGGCATGATCTCGACGAACGCGCCAAAGTCGACGATGCGCGAGACCGTACCGAGGTACGTCTCGCCGATCTCGGCCTCGGCCGTGAGCGACTTGATGCGGGCGATCGCACGCTGCGCGGCCTCGCCGTCTGCGGTCGCGATCAGGACCGTACCGTCATCCGAGATGTCGATCGTCGCACCCGTCTCCTCGGTGATCGAGCGGATCGTCGATCCGCCCTTGCCGATGACGTCGCGGATCTTGTCCGGATTGATGTGGATCGTGATGATCCGCGGCGCGTAGGGCGAGATGTCCTCACGCGGCTCGGCGATGGCCTGCTGCATGATGTCGAGGATGTGCATCCGCCCCTTGCGGGCCTGCTCGAGAGCTTCCTGCAGGATCATCGCGTTGATGCCGCTGACCTTGATGTCCATCTGCAGAGCGGTGATGCCCTCTGACGTGCCGGTGACCTTAAAGTCCATATCGCCGTAATGGTCCTCGGCCCCGGCGATGTCGGAGAGGATCGCGTAGCGATTGCCCTCCATCACGAGTCCCATCGCGACACCGGCGACGGGCCGCTTGATCGGCACGCCCGCGTCCATCAGGCTGAGACAGCCGCCGCAGACCGTGGCCATCGACGACGAGCCGTTCGACTCGGTGATCTCAGAAACGATGCGCAGCGTGTAAGGAAATTCCTCGTCGCTCGGCAGGACGGCCTCGAGCGCGCGGCGGGCCAGGTTGCCGTGACCGATCTCGCGCCGCGACGAGCCGCCGAATCGTCCCGTCTCGCCGACCGAGTACGGCGGGAAGTTGTAGTGCAGCATAAAGCGGCGGCGAACTTCTCCCTTTTCGAGATCGTCCATGAACTGCTCGTCGATCTTGGTTCCGAGCGTCGTGCTGACGATCGCCTGCGTCTCGCCGCGGGTAAAAAGGGCCGAGCCGTGAACGCGCGGCAGCCAGCCGACCTCGCAAGTGATCGGCCGGATCTCTGAGAACTTGCGTCCGTCGGGCCGGCGGCGCTTGCCCAGGATGTCCTCGCGAAAGATCTTTTCCTTGAGATAGCTAAAGACCTTGCCGGCCATCGAGCGCTTCTCGGCGTCGTCCTCCGGATAGCTGTCGACGACCTCCTTCTTGAGCGCGTCGACCGCGGCGTAGCTCGAGAGTTTGTCCTTGCCCGTGGTGTCGAGAGCCTCGCGCAGCCGCTGGCCGTAATTCGCCTCGATCTCGGTGATCAATGCCTCGTCCAGCGCCGGCGTCTCAAATGTGCGCTTGGTGATCTCGAGGGCCTTGAAGAGCTCTTTTTGCCACAGGCAGAGACGCTTGATCTCTTTGTGTGCGAGCATCATCGCCTCGACCATTATGCTTTCGGCGACCTCGTTGGCCTCGGCCTCAACCATCACGATCGCTTCTTCGGTACCGGCGACGACGAGGTTCAGGTCAGACTCGCGGCGCTCGTCATAGGTCGGGTTGATGATGTACTTGCCGTCGACAAGACCGACGCGGATGCCGGCGATCGGATTGACAAAGGGAATGTCGGAGAGATAGAGCGCGCAGGACGCTCCGGTGATGGCGATCACGTCCGGGTCGTTGTCGGCATCGGCCGAGATCACCGTACCGACGATCTGCGTCTCAAAGCGGTAGCCGTCCGGAAAGAGCGGCCGCACGGGACGGTCGATAAGGCGGCAGGTCAGGACCTCTTTCTCATTGGGCCGGCCCTCTCGCCTGAAATAGTTCCCCGGGATGCGCCCTGCGGAGTACGACGATTCGCGATACTCGACCGTGAGCGGAAAAAAGTCGACGCCCTCTCGCGGCGTCTTGCCGCTCACCGCCGTGACCAGGACCATGGTATCGCCGTACCTGACGACGACAGAACCGTCGGCCTGCTTTGCCACCCGCCCGGTCTCGATGGACAACTCCTTGTCACCCACCTTGATCGATTCTTTCAAATAACGTTTTTGAGTCATTTCATTTTCCTAAAGCAAAAGCGGCGAGAGCCTAACCGTGAAGCCTCGCCGCCGCTGCAACGTATTGTTTGCTTGATGTTCTCATTTGCCTGCGGCCTCAAAAGCTGTCACGTTCAGCAACCGCGGCAAATACTTCGAGAGAACTCACTGTGTCTGACCCGAAGCGGCCAGCATGCGGTTCAAGGTCCGGGAGCAGGCGTCTTCGCAATAGCGAAACTGCGACGTATGCCGGCCCGGCCCCCTCCAGGCTTATCTCCTCAGACCCAGCCGCTCGATGATCTGGTGGTACTGATCGATATCGCGGCGCTTGAGGTAGTCGAGCAATTTTCGCCGACGCGAGACCATTTTAAGCAGTCCGCGGCGGGAATGGTTGTCTTTCTTGTGGACCTTAAAGTGCTCGGTCAGTTCGTTGATCCGCTGCGTGAGCAATGCGATCTGGACCTGCGACGACCCCGTGTCGCTGCCGTGGGTCTTATAGTCGCCAACTATCTTCTCTTTTACTTCTTTAACTGTTGCCATAAATCGTCTGACTTAAAACGGTCTCTCCTAGCTCGCAGTAACTCCGCAGTGGAATTTGCGGTAACCGCAAAAATTTCAACCCCTTAGGTACTTGGTTGATGGACTTTATTCTACGAGAATCAAACGTAAGTCGCAACGCGACGTCACACCTGAAACTCCTCCATGAACTTTGTCGAAAAATCGCCGCGACGGAATCTCTCGTCCGCCATGATCCGCTGGTGCAGCGGAATGGTCGTCTTGATGCCCTCGACCACCATCATCTCGAGCGCCCGCTGCATACGCGCGATCGCAAGCTCGCGCGTGCGTGCGTGCACGATCAGCTTTGCGATCATCGAATCGTAATATGGTGGCACGACGTAGCCCGGATAGACGGCCGTATCGACGCGGACGCCGGGGCCGCCGGGAATATTGAACGCTGTGATCTTGCCCGGGCTCGGCGTGAACTTGACCGGATCTTCGGCATTGATGCGGCACTCGATCGAGTGGCCGACGATCTGCACGTCGGACTGCTTGTAATGCAGGTCGTCGCCGCACGCGATCCGGATCTGATTCCGCACGATGTCGGCAAGCGTGACCATCTCGGTCACCGGGTGCTCGACCTGGATGCGGGTGTTCATCTCCATGAAATAGAAGCTGCCGTCCTCGTCGAGCAGGAATTCGAATGTGCCGGCGCTCGTGTAGCCGATCTCGTGACATGCCTTGACGGCGACGGCGCCCATCTTTTCGCGAAGCTCGGGCGTGATCGCTGGCGACGGAGCTTCTTCAAGAAGCTTCTGGTGACGCCGCTGGATCGAGCACTCACGCTCGCCGAGGTGAATACAGTTGCCGTGCTCGTCGGCGATGACCTGGATCTCGATATGGCGCGGCCGCTCGATATAACGCTCGATGTAAACGGAGCCGTTCTTAAACGCGGCCAAAGCCTCGGCCTGCGCGGTCTCGAGCTGCCCGTGCAGGTCTTCGGGCCTGCGGACGATACGCATTCCGCGACCGCCGCCGCCGGCAGCGGCTTTGATGATCAGAGGGAATCCGATCTCGTTCGCGATCCGCGTCGCCTCGTCGGTCGACTCGATCGGGTCGGGGCTGCCCGGCAGGATCGGCACGCCCGCGGCCTGCATCGTACGGCGAGCCTCGACCTTGTCGCCCATCATCGCGATCACGTCGGGGCGCGGGCCGATGAAGGTGATATTGCAGTCCTCGCAGATCTTGGCGAAGGTCGCCGACTCGGCGAGAAAGCCGTAGCCGGGGTGCACCGCGTCCGCATTCGTGATCTCGGCGGCGCTGATGATCGCCGGAATATTCAGGTAGCTCTGCGCCGAAGGCGCAGGCCCGATGCAGATCGCCTCGTCCGCATAACGGACGTGGAGGGCCTCCCGATCGGCCTCGCTGTGAACGGCGACCGTCTTGATGCCCATCTCCTTGCAGGTCCAGATGATCCTGCAGGCGATCTCGCCGCGATTGGCGACCAGGACTTTTTTGATCTCACCCATAAGACTAGTCCAAAAGTCTAAGGTCCAAAGTCCAAGGTCGGTGTGCCGGCGCTCAAACTTTGGACCTTGGACTTTGGACCCAGAACTATTTCTTTACTCCGAAAAGCGGCTGGCCAAACTCGACCGGCTGACCATTCTCCGCGTAGATCTTTACGATCTCGCCCGAGACCTCAGCCTGGATCTCGTTCATCAGCTTCATCGCTTCGACGATGCAGACGACGCTGTCAGGCGTGACCTTGCTGCCCTCTTTGACGTACGGCTCCTTGTCGGGGCCCGGAGCACGATAAAAGGTTCCGACGATCGGCGAAGTAATCTTGTGCAGACCGGCGTCGTCGTCCGCGGCCGGCTCGCCGGCCGGTGCGGCCGAGACCGGGCCCTGTGCGGGCTGGACCGCCGAGGCCTGAGGCGGAGCGGCGTAAACCGGTTGGGACTGAACGACCGGGGCCGCGGTCATCTTTGACAAACGGACCCGTATGTTCTCGTTCTCGAACTCAAAATCGGTGAACCCGTGCTCGTTGACCAGATTGGCGAGCTCGCGGAGCTCGTCCATATTCAATGAGGCAGTTGCCGGATCGTTCTTCTTTTTCACCGGTGCGGTCTCTTTCGATCTTGCGCTCGCCGAATCTTCGCTCATCTTTGGCTCCTTGGTTTAGGCCTTTGCAGCCAGCTCGCGGGGATTGTCGACCAATTCGATCACTGCCAGTTCGGCGTTGTCGCCGCTGCGGCGGCCGAGCTTGACGATCCGTGTATATCCGCCGTTGCGGTCCTTGTAACGCGGGCCGAGCTCGCCGAAGAGTCGCTGGACGGCCTTGACGCCGGCCGTGCGCTCGATCGGCTCCTTAGCCTCGCCCTTCTTACCGCGGAAGCGGCTCTGGGCGATCTTGAATGTCGAATTGCCCGCGTGGAAGAACCGCGCGGCCTGCCGGCGAAGATTCACCTCGCGCATTCGGCCGTCGGTCGTCGAGCCGTCGACGCTCTGCGCCTTGCGGGCGAGCGTGATCGCCTTTTCGACGAACGGGCGAAGCTCCTTGGCCTTGGGAACCGTCGTGATGATGTACTCCTTTTCGGAATTGATCAGCGACGTCGCGAGATTGCGGAGCAGCGAAATGCGGTGCTCGGTCGTCCGACCCAATTTTCGATGTGCTTTAAGATGTCTCATAAAAACAGTTGTCAGTGGTCGGCGGTCGGTGGCCGGCCCGCGTTAATGCGGGCCTTGGCGATCTCCCGCCGGCAACTTGTCTATTCCATGTCGCGGCCGCCGGTGCCCGGGATCGGATTTCCCTGCTCGTCAAAGTCCATTCCAAAATCCAGGCCCATGCCGTGCAGCAGGTCTTTGATCTCGGTGAGCGACTTTTTGCCAAAATTCTTGGTGCCGAGCATGTCCTTTTCAGACCGCTTGATCAGGTCGCGGATCGTGCGAATGTCGGCATTCTTGAGGCAGTTGTACGAGCGGACCGAGAGCTCGAGCTCGTCGACCGGCTTATCGAGCAGGTCGTTGCGCATCAGCGGCGGACGGGCGATGTCCTCGTATTTGTACTCCTCTTCTTCCTCTTCAAAGTTGATGAAGATCGTCATGTGGTCCTTCACCAGCTTTGCCGCGAGGCCGATCGAATCTTCAGGAGCGACCGAGCCGTCCGTCCAGACCTCGATGGTGAGCTTGTCGTACTCGGTATTCGATCCCATGCGGGTTTTGTCGACCGAGTAGTTGACCTTCTTGATCGGCGTGTGCACCGAGTCGATCGGGATGTAGCCGACCGAGAGATCGTCGTCGTTATTCAGCTCGGCCGAGACATAGCCGCGGCCTCGCTTGAGCCGCATCTCGATGGCGAGCGAGCCGCCCGCGCTGATCGTGGCGATGTGAATGTTCGGGTCGAGCACCTCGACGTCGGCGTCGGTCTCGATATCGGCGCTTGTCACCTCGCCGGCACCCTTCTTACGGATGGTCAGCGTCTTGGGGCCGCTGCCGTGCAGTTGGAAAGGGATCTGCTTGAGGTTGAGGATCACGTCGGTCGCGTCCTCGACGACGCCCTTGATCGACGAGAACTCGTGCTCTACGCCCTCGATCTTTACAGCTGTGATCGCGGCACCCTCGATCGAAGAAAGCAGAGCACGGCGGATCGAGTTGCCGATCGTCGTACCGAATCCGCGCTCAAACGGCTGTGCGTAAAACTTTCCGTAACGATTCGTCAAAGTCTCCGTGTCGACATTCAGCCGGCCCGGCATTTGGAAATCTGTCCAATTGTTTTGTGCCATATTCTTTTTTTAAAGTTCCGAGTTCCAGGTTCCAAGTTTCAAGTTCAAAGGCCGTCTGCGGACCTGAAACGCGAAACCCTGAACCCGGAACTGTTCTAACTACTTGCTGTAAAGCTCAACGATAAGCTGCTCGTTGATATTCGGATCGATATCTTCGCGTTTGGGCGAGCCCGAGACGACAACGCTCAGGTCGGTATCGCCGACGCCGATCCACGACGGGCGTCCGCGGCCAACGGCGGTCTCCCACGCTCCGGCGACGTGCGCGTTGGCGCGGCTCTTGTCCTTGACGGTCACGACATCACCCGTCTTGACCTGGAACGACGGGATGTTGACCTTTTTACCGTTGACGAGGATGTGACCGTGATTGACGAGCTGGCGGGCCTGACGCCGCGACGTCGAAAAGCCTGCCCGGTAAACGACGTTGTCGAGCCGGCGCTCGAGCATGAAAAGGAGGTTTTCGCCGGTGACGCCCTTTTGCCTCAGAGCCTTTTCAAAGTAGTTGCGGAACTGCGTCTCGAGGACGAAATACATCCGCTTCACCTTTTGCTTTTCACGCAGCTGCTGGCCGTAGCCGGCGAGGGCCTTGCGGCGTGCCGAGCCATGCTGTCCGGGCGGGTTGGTCCCGCGCTTTTCGATCGCGCATGAGGGCTTGAAACAGCGATCGCCCTTGAGAAATAACTTTGCACCTTCGCGGCGGCACAGCCGGCACACCGCATCTCTATATCTAGCCATTTTAGTTTTTGCTGCCTCCGACGAACGCGGCCTCCGGCCGCGATCGGTCAAATCGGAAAAGTTTACGGGAGGCGTTGCCGCACCCCTTCGTCCTTTCGATAAATATGTGTCGGCCCGTCGCTCGAACGTCGTTCAAAAAAACCGGGCCGGCGGAATCAAACTCTGCGACGCTTGGGCGGTCTGCAGCCGTTGTGCGGGATCGGCGTCGTGTCGCGGATCGACGTCACGCGGATCCCGGCCTGGGCGATCGCGCGGATCGCAGACTCACGTCCGCCGCCGGGCCCTTTGACCCGCACCTCGACCTCACGCATCCCGGCCTCGGCGGCTTTACGCGCCGCTTCGCCGGCAGCCTGCTGTGCTGCGAAGGGCGTGCCCTTACGCGAACCGCGGAACCCGCGGGCACCGGACGAGGATTGCGCGACGAGATTGCCCTGCGTGTCGGTGATCGAGATCAAAGTGTTGTTGAACGAAGCGGCGATGTGAACGATCCCGGCCGGAATGTTCTTTTTCTCGCGCTTCTTAAAAGTCTTTTTCTTGGTACTTGCTGCAGCTTTTGCCATAAAAAATCTGTTGTCGGCGGCAGGCCTCCGGTCGTCGGCCGCAGATCGTCGATCTGACGGGTGTCAACCGGCGGCCCGCAGCTTACTTCTTGCCCGGAGCCTTCTTCTTGGCGACAGCGGCCTTACGCGGACCTTTGCGGGTGCGCGCGTTGGTATGCGTGCGCTGGCCGCGGACGGGCAGGCTCCTGCGATGGCGAAGTCCGCGGTAGCAGCCGATGTCCATCAGCCGCTTGATGTCCATCTGGACACGCTTGCGGAGGTCGCCCTCGATATCGCCCTGAGCGTCGAGGATCGCGCGAATGCGGTTGAGCTCGTCCTCGCTCAGATCGCGGATCTTGGCGTCGACGCTGATATTCGCTTCGTCCAAGATCGCGGTCGCGCGCGACTTGCCTACTCCGTAAATGTACGTCAGCCCGATCTGGGCCCTCTTATTCGGTGGTAAATCTACTCCTGCTACACGAGCCATATCTTGATTTCGGATGCCGGACCGCGGATCAAGATCCCGCACTCCGCATTCCGCATTCTCCTATTATCCTTGCCGCTGCTTGTGCTTCGGGTTGTCGCAAATTACACGCACGACCCCCTTGCGGTGGATGATCTTGCACTTGTCGCAAATCTTCTTAACTGAAGGGCGTACTTTCATGATTATTCCCTCTTACTTGTATCGATACGTGATACGTCCCCGGCTGAGATCGTAGGGTGACAGCTCGACCAAAACCCTATCGCCCGGCAGAATGCGAATGAAATTCTTCCGCATCTTTCCCGAAATATGGGCCAGCACTTCATGCTCGTTGCCTTCGATCGCGACCTTGAACATCGCGTTCGGCAGCGTCTCGAGCACCGTCGCCGTCACTTCTATCGCCTCTTCTTTAGACATAATAGCCTAAGCCAACAAATTGCCTGGCTGGACAAACCCTTAATGTTACTAGCATAGTCCGGCCGTTTCAAGTCAGACGGCGGCCGTTTCCGCATTTTGACTCCGGCGGGCCTTTTGCTCGCTGGTGAGCGTTAAGATCTCGGGCCCGTCCGGCGTCACCGCGATCGTGTGTTCGGCGTGCGCTGACGGCTTGCCGTCGAGCGTCACGACCGTCCATTTGTCCGACAGTGTGCGGGTGGCCTCGGTGCCGATGTTGAGCATCGGCTCGATCGCGAAGCAGTAACCCGCGCGGATCTTTTCGCGTGTCCCCGGACGCCCGTAATTCGGTATCTGCGGAGCCTCGTGCATCGCCCGGCCGATGCCGTGGCCGGTGTAATCGCGAACGATCCCGTAACCGTACTTTTCTGCGTGCTGCTGGATCGCCCAGCCGATATCGCCGATGCGGTTATTCGGGCGGCACTGCTGGATCCCGAGCTCGAGACATTCGTCTGTCACTCGGATGAGCTGGAGCAACTCATCCGACACTCGGCCCACCGGCACGGTCGTCGCGGTGTCGCCGACGAATCCCTGGTACGTGGCCGCCATGTCGAGCGACACGATATCGCCCTCTTTGAGCGGCGTCGTCTTTGAAAACCCGTGCACAACCTCATCGTTGACCGACGCGCAGATGGCGTACGGGAAGCCGTGATAGCCGATAAAGGTCGGGATCGCACCGGCGTCGCGGATCATCTTTTCGGCCGCGGCATTGAGTTCCATAGTCGAGATGCCCGGCTCGACCATCGCTCGCAGCGCTTCGCGAACGCCGGCGATCAACTCGCCGACCGCCCGCATCTTGTCGAGGTCTTTTGCTGACTTTGCGATGATCATCGATCTTAGAAAACCAAACCCGCTCGGACGCCGCACACGCCGCCGCGGCCCTCGAACTAATCGACCAGCCGCTCGATATCGCGGTAAATATCCTCGACCGCACCGGTGCCGCTTACCTTTTCGAGCCGGCCGGTGCGTGCGTAGTAGTCCAGCAGTGGGGCGGTCTGAGAGCGATACGTTTCGAGCCTTGTCCGCACCGTGTCTTCGTAGTCGTCCGCCCTGTGCATCAAAACCGCATCGGGATGAAGGTCGCAGACGCCGTCGCTCTTCGGCGGCTTGGAGTAAACGTTGTAGATCTCGCCGCACTCCGGGCACGTCCGGCGGCCCGTCAGCCGGCGGAACAATTCGTCCTCGGGAACGTCGACCTCTATCGCCTGAATCGTCTTGTCCTGCTCACGAGCGAGCTCCTCGAGCTGCTCGGCTTGCACGGCCGTCCGCGGGTAACCGTCAAGCACGTACGTCCCCGCGGCGTCGGGCTTGGACGTTCGTTCGCGTACGATCCGGTATGTGATGTCGTCCGAGATCAGCTGACCCGCGGCCATTATCGCCTGCACCTCTCTCGCAAGCGGCGTGTCGAGCGTCTTCATCTCGCGAAACATATCGCCGGTCGAGATCTGGGGAATGCCGCGCCTCTCCTGCAGGAGCCTCGCCTGTGTGCCCTTGCCCGCACCGGGCGCACCGATCAGAACGATGATTTTAGCCATTCACAAATCGGACGCGGCGACACGGTGAGTAGTTCCCTCTCCGCGCCACCGCGCAAAAGTACAGTGTGTTTGAGCAGGTCTATGCTCTGCGGCCTCTAAGCCGCGAGCCTGCTCCGAGAAAGCCCTCGTAGTTTCTCATCACGAGCTGCGCCTCGATCTGCGCGACCGTGTCCATCGCCACGCCGACGAGGATGAGTAGCGACGTGCCGCCAAAGAAGAATTGATACCCGAGACCCGTCGGTATCCAGCTCAGACCCGGCGTCGCCGTCAAAAAGTTGTCGAGGGCCGTGCCGATATACGGCAGCCGAGCGACCCGAAAACCGCTCAGAAGGATCTGCGGAACGAACGCGACGAATGCCAGATACAACGCTCCGACGGTTGTGAGACGCGTAAGGATCGCATTGAGATACTCGGCCGTCGGCGCTCCTGGCCTGATCCCGGCGATGAAGCCGCCATGCTTGCGCAGATTGTCGGCGACCTCGTCGGTATTGAACACGATCGTGATGTAAAAGAACGTGAACAGCACGATCAGCGAGAGGAAAAACAGCTCGTAAAAAGGATCGCCGCCATGAAACTGCTGAAAGAACTGATATACCTGCGACCAGGTCGAGTTAGGATCGTTCGGGTCCGGCGGGAAAGCCGAAAAGACCGTCTGCGGCAATGCCAGCACCGACGACGCGAAGATCACAGGGATCACGCCGCCCATATTGATCTTGAGCGGCAGGCTCGTCTCCTGCCCGCGGAAGGTCTGATTGCCCACGCGCCGGCTTGCGTAACTGATCGCGATATTGCGGCGGGCCGATTCGACGTACACGATCAATGCGATCAGGGCCAGGAGCACGACCACCAGAAAGACGACGCCGACGATCTGCATCGCGTCCCCGCTCAGGCGTTCTGATACTTGCAGCAGCCCCGACGGCAGGCCGACGACGATACCCGCAAAGATGAGCAAAGAAATGCCGTTGCCGACGCCGCGCTCGGTGATCTGCTCGCCGAGCCACATCACAAAGATCGTCCCGGTCGTGAGCGTGACCACGATCAGACCGGTCGCCCACCAGGTGTCGGCGATGATGCCGTTGCGGTTGAGCCATGTCGCGACAAAGAATGTCTGGACCGCGCACAGCACGACCGTCAGGTACCGCGTCCACTGATTCATCTTTTGCCGGCCGACCTCGCCCTCTTCCTGGATCTTTTTCATCGCAGGCGAGAGCACGGGCATAAGCTGCATGATGATCGAGGCGGTGATGTAAGGCGTGACGCCGAGCGCGAAAAGCGAGATCGTCCGAAAGTTGCCGCCCGAGAAAAGGTCGAGCACGCCGAGCAGCGTACCCGCGACCTCGCTCCAGACTTGTTCGAGCCGCACCTTGTCGATTCCCGGCGCCGTGACGTGGCTGCCGAGTCGATACACGGCCAAGAGCCCGAGCGTGAAGAGTATCCTCTTCCGCAGCTCGGGGATCTTGAACATATTCTGGACGGCTAAAAAGAACTTCTCCATATCTTATACGGTGGGTACGGCCTGTGGTCGGCGGTTAGTGAATGATGGACCTCGTCCGTTCGCGTCGCTGCTGTTACGCTGCCGCTTCGGCGGCCTTCTTGATCTCGGACGCGCTGCCGCCCGCCTTTTCGATCTTTTCCTTTGCCGCTTTGGTAAAGCGGTGGGCCGAGATGTTGAGCGACTTTGTCAGTTCGCCCGAGCCGAGGATGACGAGGTCGTGCTTCGCCTTTTTGATCAGGCCGCGCTCGTGCAGGATCTCGGGCGTGACGCTGTCGCCGGCGTTGAAGTTCTCCTCGATCTTCGCAAGGCTGATCTCGATCCACTGCTTTTTGAAGATGTTGGTAAAGCCGCGCTTGGGCAGACGGCGCTGGAGCGGCATCTGTCCGCCCTCGAATCCGGCCCGGCTGCTGTAACCCGAACGCGACTTCTGTCCCTTGTGACCGCGCCCGGCCGTTTTGCCGAGGCCCGATCCCGGGCCGCGTCCGACGCGCTTCTTCTTATGGGTCGAGCCCGGCGCGGGTTTCAGATTGTTCAGTGATAAAGCCATTTCCTTTCCCTCAATTTACAGTTCTATTCGACGATGCGCAAAAGGTGCGGCACCTTGGCGACGATCCCGCGCATTGCCGGAGTGTCGGGCCGGGTGACGGTCTGGTTGAGCTTGGTGATGCCGAGCTGCTTGACGACCTCTTTCTGCTTTTTCGAATAGCCGATCGAGCTGCGGTAGTACTGAATGTTGATCGTCCCGCCGGCTGCGTTTTCGTTTTTCTTTGCCATGATCTTCTATATTTTCGATTTTCGAATTGCGATCTGCGGTCGTTCGGGACCGATCCCTGACAACGAACAACGATCTACGGACCACGATCGCCGATCGAAAATCGCAAATTACGCAAGTTCCCCGACCTGCTTGCCGCGAAGGCGTGCGACCTCGATCGGGTCCTTCATCCGCAGCAGACCGTCAAAGGTCGCGCGGATCACGTTGTGTGCGTTGTTGGAGCCGAGGATCTTGGTCCTGACGTTGTGAACGCCGAGCGACTGCATAACGGCGCGGACCGCTCCGCCGGCGATAACGCCCGTTCCCTCCGCGGCCGGCTTCATCAGCACGCGCCCGGCACCGAATTCGCCGATCATCTCGTGCGGCAGAGTGCCGTCGATCAGAGGCACGCGGATCAGGTTGTTCTTGGCGGCTTCGATGGCCTTTTTGATCGCGTTCGGAACCTCTTTGGCCTTGCCCGTGCCGAATCCGACGTGACCGTTCTCGTCACCGACCACGACCAGCGCCGCAAACGACAGGTTCTTACCGCCTTTGACGACCTTTGTCACACGGTTGATCGAGATGAGCTGGTCTTTAAGGATCAATCCGCTCGGAGAAATTCTCTGTTTATTCATCACTTCCTTCCTGATTCTGTCCGTTGCCGCCGTTGCCGTTCGATTCGCTCTTGTTCAGGCCTGCCTCGCGCGCCGCGTCGATCAGGGCCTTGACGCGGCCGTGAAAGACATAGCCGCCGCGATCGAAGACGACATTCGAGATGCCGGCGGCGATCGCTCGTTCGGCGACGGTCTTGCCGATCTCGCGTGCGGCCTCGATATTCCCGCCCGTCTTGCCGGCGAACGCCTTCTCGGTCGACGAAGCGTTGGCGAGCGTGACGCCGTTGGTGTCGTCGATCACCTGCGCGTAGATGTGATTCAGGCTGCGATAGACCGCAAGACGGGGCCTCTCGGCGGTACCGCGAACTTTCTTGCGGATGCGGCTGTGAACGCCCTTTCTGATGTCCGCTCTGCTTTTCTGTGCCATATTCTTTTTAGTTTCCAGCCGTGCCAGCGAGTTTCAGAAAGTACCGGAGAAAGAACTTCGCGACTTTCCGCAACTCTGCAACACTCAACTATTTTCCTGTCTTGCCCGGCTTCAGCCTGTAGACCTTGTCGGCGTAACGCACGCCCTTGCCCTTGTACGCGTCCGGCTTCCGGAGGCGATTGAGTTCGGCCGCGACCTGACCGAGCTTTTGCTTATCGATGCCGGTCAGCGTGATCGTCGTCTGGTACTGGTTGATCGACGTCTTGGTATTGACGCGCTCGGTCTTGGCCTCGATGCCGTCCGGCAGCGGGTACTCGATCGGGTGCGAGTAGCCGAGAGCGAAAACGATCTTCTTGCCCTGCACGTCCGCCTTGTAACCGACGCCGACGACGTCCAGTTCCTTTTTGAAGCCTTCGGTCACGCCGACGACCGCGTTGTTTGCCAGCGCGCGGGCGAGACCGTGAAACGCCGCAAGCTCGTCGCTCGTGCGTTCGGCGACGAGAGTGCCGTCTTCCTGCTTAAAGCTGATGCCCTCGGGCACAGGCGTCTTGAGGGTGCCTTTCGGCCCCTTAACTTCCAGTTCCCTGTCGGTAATGCTGACCGTCACACCGGACGGGATCGTAATCGGTTTTTTTCCAACTCGCGACATAAAATTCTCCGGACTGTTCGGCGTCCCGGACCGAGAGTGCCCGGGGCCGTTCATCCTTAATAAACCTGTGCCAATATTTCTCCGCCGACGCGTTCCTGACGTGCCCGCTTGCCGGTCATCAGTCCCTTCGAGGTCGAAACGATGTTGACGCCGTAACCGCCGAGCACCTTCGGGATCTCCTGCGAGCCGACGTACACGCGGCGGCCCGGACGCGAAACGCGGCTCAGGTGCGTGATCGACGAGACGCCCTTGGCGTCGTAGCGAAGGAATACGCGGATCTGGTACTTCGGGCCTTCGCCCTTGACGCTGTAGCTGTTGATATAGCCCTCTTCTTTGAGAATGCGGGCCAGCTCCAGCTTGAGCTTCGAACCGGGGATGTCGACACGTGTATGCTTGGCGGCGATCGCGTTGCGTATCCGCGTCAGCATATCGGCTATTGGATCTGTCATTTATCTTTACTCCGTTCCAAAATTTCGGTGGTTCGCCTCGACAGGCGCCTTCCGAATTCAAATACCTACCAGCTGGATTTCACGACGCCGGGGATCTGTCCCTGCAGGCCGAGCTCTCTGAGGCCGATCCTCGAGATGCCGAACTTCCTCAGATAGCCGCGCGGGCGGCCGGTCTGCGAGCAGCGGTTGCGATAGCGAACCGGGCTGGCGTCACGCGGGATCTTTTGAAGCTTCATCACGGCCTCGTCGACCTGCTCGGGCGACGACTTTGGGTCGTTGATGATCTTCTTCAGGGCCGCGCGTCGCTCGGCGTACTGGATCGACAGCTTTTTGCGTTTTTCGTTCTTAACGATCTTGCTGATCTTTGCCATATCTCAAAAGGTTCAAAGTTCAAGGTCCAATGTTCAATTTTCCAAGCTGAAGTTCACTGACTTTGAACTTTGAACTCGGAACTTCGAACTACTGTCTAAAGGGCATTCCAAGAGCTTTCAGAAGCGAACGTGCCTGGTCGTCCGACTTCGCGGTCGTCACGATCGAGATGTTCATTCCGCGGGTCTTGTCGACCTTGTTAAAGTCGATCTCCGGGAAGATGAGCTGCTCGCGGACGCCGAGCGTGTAGTTGCCGCGCCCGTCAAAGGCCTTGCCCGACACGCCGCGGAAGTCGCGAACGCGCGGAAGCGCGACCGAGATCAGGCGATCGAGAAACTCGTACATACGGTCGCCGCGGAGCGTGACCATCGTTCCGATGTTCATTCCCTGACGGAGCTTGAAAGCCGCGATCGACTTCTTTGCCTTGGTGATGACCGGTTTCTGGCCGGTGATCGCACGCAGCTCTTCGCCGGCCGTCTCGAGGATCTTTGCGTTGCCGCTCGCCTCGCCGAGGCCCATATTGATGACGATCTTCTCGATCTTGGGCACGGCCATCGGATTCGTGATATTGAACTCCTTGGCAAGTGCCCGAGCGACTTCCGATCTGTATTTGTCTTTAAGTCTAGCCATCTTTCGCTTCTCTCGTCCGGGACCCGCTCGCTCTCGCGGCGTTGCCGGACATCAAAATCCTATTCTTCGGTCTTCGGGGCCCGCTTGGTCGGCGCCCACTCGGGCGTCGGAATGACCTTGCCGCTCTTTGCGACTCGGACCTTCTGGCCGTCACGCTCCTCAACGCGGACGCGCGTCGGCTTGCCGGTCTCAGGATCGATCAGGGCGACGTTCGAGATATCGACCCACGCTTCCTGCTCCTTGATGCCGCCCTCGATATTCATCTGCGGCACGGCCTTGCGGTGGCGCTTGACGATATTGGCGCCCTCGACCTTGACGCGGCCGTTGCGCGGATCGACGTCGATCACGCGGCCGCGATAAGGCTGGCGATTGCCGGCCGAGTCGTACCGGTTGTATTCCTTGCCGGCGATAAAGACGACCTGGTCGCCGCGGCGGATCTTGCTTTTGATTGTTCCTGTCTTCTCGGTCTTCATTGTCTCAATAAATAGGACATATATGTCCCATAGGTCCTATATGTCTTATTCGACTAAATAACCTCCGGCGCGAGCGAAACGATCTTCATAAAGTTCCTTTCGCGAAGTTCGCGGGCGACCGGTCCGAAGACGCGTGTCCCGATCGGCGAGCCGTCATCCTTGATGAGGACCGCGGCATTCTCGTCAAAGCGGATGTAGCTGCCGTCCTTGCGGCGGACCTCTTTGCGGGTCCGCACGATGACGGCGTTATAGACCTTTCCCTTTTTGACGGTGCCGTCCGGCGACGCCTCTTTGACGGTGACCTTGATCTTGTCGCCGAGGCGGGCGATCTTGCTCGTCGAGCCGCCGATCGGCATGATCATCACCACACGCTTGGCTCCCGAATTGTCAGCGACCGCTAACGAGGTCTGCATTTGAATCATAAAATTACCTCAACCGTTCGTTGATGGTTGCTCGTTGATCGTTGAATGCCTAGCTCAACGAACCACAAGCAACGAACCACTAACTAAAGCTCCGCTTTTTGAATGATCTCGACGACGCGCCAGCGCTTGCGGGCCGACAGCGGACGGGTCTCGACGATCCGCACCTTGTCGCCGACCTTTGATCCGAGCTCGTCGTGAGCCATGAATTTCTTGCGGCGGCGAACGTACTTGCGATACGTCGGGTGCTTGACCAGCCGGTCGACGCGGACGACGACCGTCTTGGTCATCTTGTCCGAGGACACGACGCCGATGCGCTCGGCGCGCTTGCCGCTGGAAGCCTTTTTCTCTGTGCTTCCGCCAGTGACCGCTTCGGCAAGCTTGGATGCTCCCTCGCTGACCGCGTTCGCCACCGTCGCGGCGGCCGAGGTGACGGTCTCGATCACCGAATCGACGACGCCGCCTTCGTTCGCGGTCTGTGTCTCGTTCGCCTCCACGGCATTCTCGTCTTTTTTCTTGGTTGCCATTTTCTATCTCGCTGCGTATTCGAAACTACGCGTTGTTAGACTCCGCCTCTTTCTGATTGATCAGGGTATAGACGCGGGCCAGCGTCTTCTTTTCCCGACGGATGTCCTTGACCGTCTCGCCGACGCCGAGCGTCTTGCGGAACTTCAGGCGGAAGAGCGACTCCTTGAGCGCGTCGGCCTGGTCCTTGAGCTCGGCAAGGCTCATATCGTTAAGCTGGTTCAACTGCTCTTTACGTTTCATTTCTAAACGATGCCTCCTTCGAGGTCGGCGCGTGTCACGAACTTCGTCTTCACCGGCAGCTTTTGCGCGGCGAGCTTCATAGCCTCGCGTGCCAGCGTCTCGTCGACACCCTGGATCTCGTAGAGCACGCGGCCCGGCTTGACGACGGCGACCCAGTGGTCCGGGGCCCCCTTGCCCGATCCCATGCGGGTCTCGGCCGGCTTCTTAGTAATCGGCTTGTCCGGGAATATCCTGATCCAGATCTTGCCGCCGCGTTTGACGTGGCGGGTCATCGCGATACGAGCCGCTTCGATCTGCCGATCGGTGATCCAGCCGGCTTCGAGTGTTTTCAGCCCAAAGTCACCGAAGCTGAGCTTTTCGCCGCGCGTAGCCTTTCCGCGCATTCGGCCCTTCATCACTCTCCGGTGCTTTACCTTTTTCGGCATTAACATAACTAAACCTCAAATTTTCGATTTGCGATTTTCAATTTGCGATCGTTCTCGGCTCGAAATCGAAAATCGAAAATCGACAATCGCAAATCTTTATCTTCCCCTATCGTCCCTTCTCGGCCGGCGATCGCCGCGGCCGCGGCCCATGCGTTCGGTCTTGACCTCGTTGATCGGGTCGGTCGTCGTGCCGCGTGCGATCGACGCGTTCGGATCGAGGATCTCTCCGCGGTAGATCCAGACCTTTATGCCGATCACGCCAAAGGTCGTGTGAGCCTCGGCAAAGCCGTAATCGATGTCGGCACGCAGCGTGTGAAGCGGCAGGCGTCCCTCGAGCGACCATTCGGTGCGCGCGATCTCGGCTCCGTTCAGGCGGCCGGCGATCATCACCTTGATACCCTGTGCGCCGAAGCGGATCGATTCCTCCATCGTCTTCTTCATCGCGCGGCGGAAGGCGATGCGCTTCTCGAGCTGCTGGGCGATCTTTTCGGCCTGCAGCGTGGCGTTAAGCTCGGGATGCCGGATCTCCTGGATCGAGATAATGACCTCGCGTCCGGTGCGGCGCTCGATATCCGCCTTCAACTTGTCGATCTCAGCGCCTTTGCGGCCGATGATGATGCCGGGCCGCGACGTGTAGATGATGATCTTAAGACGAGCGGCGGCACGCTCGATGTCGATGTGCGAGACGCCGCCGCCGGCAAAGCGCTTTTTGAGATCTCGCTTGAGCTTCAGGTCCTCGGCCAGGAAGTTAGAGAAATCCTGCTTCGCGTACCAGTGCGAGTGCCAGTCCTTGTTGTAGCCGACCCTAAAGCCGTACGGATGAACTTTTTGTCCCATAAAATCTCTCTTCTGAATTACTCTGCGGCCTTATCGGTCGGAGTCTGCTCGGCAGTTTCGCTGACCGCCGGCGTCGTAACCTCGGCAGCTTCGGCGGCCGGCTGCTCGCTCTGGGCCTTTTTGGCCTTCGGAGCCGCTGACTTCTTGGTCGCTTTCTTCGCTCCGCCGTCGGCCTTGGCGGCAGCGGCGCGCTTGGCCTTTGCCTCTTCGGCCTTCAATTCCTTTTCGCTCTTTGCCCGCTGGTCGTTGGTCACCTCGATCGTGATATGGCAGTAGTGACGCTGCTCGCGGTAGGCACGGCCCTGCGGTGCGGGACGCATCCGGCGACGATTCTTCGTCGGGCCCATATCGACATAGCAGGTCTTGACCCAGAGCTCGTCCGGGTCGATGGCCACATTCTGCTGCTCGGCCTTGTAGGTCGCGTTCGCGATCGCCGAGCTGAGGCACTTCGAGATCGGGTCCGCCGCCCGCTTGTCGGTGAACTTGAGGATCGCCAAAGCCTGCGAAACGTTGCGGCCGCGGATCAGGTCGATGACCAGACGCGCCTTGCGGGGCGAACCTTTCAAATATTTTGTTTTAGCTATCGCTTCCATAACAGTTGTCAGTGATCGGTGGTCGGCTGCCGGTCAAGGTCACTCTGACCGCCGCTCACCGTCCACTTATTTCCTCTTCGCCGATTTCTCAGCCTTGGTTCCCGGATGACCCTTGAAGTTTCGCGTCGGCGAAAATTCGCCAAGCTTGTGTCCGACCATGTTCTCGGTGACAAAGACCGGGATGTGACGCTTGCCATTGTGAA
Organism: Pyrinomonadaceae bacterium; assembly: GCA_046313635.1. Classification (GTDB taxonomy): domain Bacteria; phylum Acidobacteriota; class Blastocatellia; order Pyrinomonadales; family Pyrinomonadaceae; genus OLB17. Next base: position 24,898 of record JBKBYA010000012.1, read on the forward strand.
CGCCGAATGTCATTCCGACCATGTCGGGCGTGATCGTCGAACGGCGCGACCAGGTCTTGATCGCCGGCGGACGCGACCCGCCCTCCGCGATGCGGCGGAGCACCTTGACAAGGCTAAGATCGATGAACGGTCCTTTTTTAATAGAGCGTGGCATATCTTGATTTTGGATTTCGGATTGCGGATTTTGGATTTAGTAAAGACCAAAAAACCAAAGACCAAAAACCTATTTCCTCCTCCGATCTCTTACGATCATGTTGTTCGTGCGCTTGTTGCGGCGCGTCTTGTAGCCGCGGGTCGGCTGGCCCCAGGGCGTGACCGGGTTGCGGCCGCCCGACGTCTTGCCTTCGCCGCCGCCGTGCGGGTGATCGACCGGGTTCATCGCGACGCCGCGGACCTTGGGCCGTTTGCCCATCCAGCGCGAGCGGCCTGCTTTGCCGAGGCTGACATTCTCGTGCTCAGGGTTGCCGACCTGACCGACCGTCGCGTAGCAAACGACCGGCACGCGGCGAACTTCACCTGACGGCATTCTGAGCTGAGCATAGTCGCCTTCTTTCGCGACGATCTGTGCAAAGCCGCCGGCGGCACGCACGAGCTGGCCGCCCTTTCCGGGACGCAGCTCGACGTTGTGAACTTCGGTGCCGAGCGGAATGTTCTTGATCGGCAGGGCGTTGCCCGGCAGGATGTCGGCCTCTTCGCCGCTCAGGATCGTCGAACCGACCTTCAGACCGACCGGAGCGATGATGTAGCGCTTTTCGCCGTCGAGATACGTGATCAGAGCGATGTGGGCCGAGCGGTTCGGATCGTACTCGATCTGCGAGACACGGCCCGGGATGCCGGCCTTGTCACGCTTGAAATCGATCACGCGGTAGAAACGCTTGGAACCTCCGCCGCGGCGACGCACCGTGATGCGTCCGTCGCTGTTGCGTCCCGAAATTCGCTTTTTAGGCTCGAGCAGTGATTTCTCGGGTACTGCTCCCGGCGTCAACTCGTCGCGGGTCAGATAGGTCTGATACCGCCGTGCCGGTGATGTCGGTTTTAATCTCTTGATTCCCATAATTCTAGTGATGAGTGATAAGTGATGAGTGACGAGTGTCGTTTCTTCAACTCACCGTTCACCATTCACAGTTCACCGTTAAATAGCCTCGGCGTAATCGACCATCGGCTCGCCTTTCCTGAGCGTGACGTAGGCCTTTTTCCAATTCGGGCGGCGTCCTTCCTGACGGCCGCGGCGCTTCATCTTGCCCTCGTACTGCACGGTGCGGACCTGAGCGACCTTGACGTTGAAGATCTCCTCGACCGCAGCCTTGATCTCGGGCTTGGTCGCCTTGCGGTCGACGCGGAATGTGAGCACCTGGCCCTGCTTTCGGTCGGAGTTCTCATCGGTCGAATCTTCCTTGAGGATGACGCTCTTTTCGGTAACGACCGGAGACTTAAGAATGTCCCAAGTGGTTAAATTGCTCATTATTCTTCACCTCCGGTGCTGCCGTTGCCGCCGTGCTCACGGGCCGGATCGAGCAGCTCGTTGAGTTCCTCGACCGCCGCACGCGAGAGAACGAGCTTCTCGTGGTAAACGAGATCGTAGACGTTCAGGCCGAAGCTGTTGGTCACCTTGGTCTTCTGCACGTTGCGTGACGAGAGAACGAGATTCGCGTTGTCGAGCGAGTCGACGATCAGGGTCTTTGCCCGCTTTTTGTTCTCGACCAATCCGAGCGTATTGAGAGCGGCAAGGAAATCCTTGGTCTTTGGCGCCTCAAAGGTAAAGCCGTCGACGACGATCAAATTACCTTCACGCAGCCTCTCGGAAAGAGCCGAGCGGAGAGCTCCGCGGCGCATCTTCTTGGGAAGGCTGTACGACCAGTCGCGCGGCTGAGGGCCGTGGACGTTGCCGCCGCCCTTCCAGAGCGGCGAACGCAGGCTCGCGATGCGAGCGCGGCCCGTGCCTTTCTGCTTCCAAAGCTTGCGTCCCGATCCCGAAACGTTGCCGCGGGTCTTGGTCGCCGATGTACCCTGCCGGCCGTTCGCAAGGTAATTGCGAACCGCAGCGTGGATCAGCGACTCGTTCAGCTCGGCGCCGAAAACGGCATCCGAAAGGGCGACCTCGCCGACTTCCTTATTCTCTAAATTGCGAACCTTTACGGTAGGCATAAATCTCACTCCGTTCGAGTCTTTTGAGTCAGGCGAGTCTTTTCAGTCGGTCGAGTCACCAGGACCCGACAGACTCGATAGACTCGATAGACTTAAGACTTTTTCACTACAACCAAACTTCCATTAGCGCCGGGTACAGCACCACGAACCATCAAAAGATTGTTCTCGACATCGACCTTCGCGACCGTCAGGCCCTTGATCGTGACACGCTCGTCGCCCATGTGGCCGGACGAACGGGTTCCCTTGATCACGCGTGACGGGTAAGCCGACTGACCGATCGAACCCGGTGCGCGAACGCTCATCGAACCGTGCGACTCGGGACCGCGATTGAAGTTGTGCCGCTTGATCGTACCTGCGAAGCCGCGGCCTTTCGACTTGCCGACGACCTCGATCTTGTCGCCGTCCGCAAAGACGTCCACCTTTACCTGATCGCCGACCGCAGCCTCGGGCTCGGTCGTGAGGCGGATCTCTTTGAGAACGCGAGTCGGCGGCACGCCGCCTCCGGTCTTTTCAAAGTGTCCGCGCAGCGGCTTGGTGACGTTCTTGATCCTGATCGGCTTGTCTTCGACGAGTCCGAGCTGAACGGCGTTATAGCCGTCCTTTCCGGCAGCGCTCTTGGTCTGGACGACGACGCACGGCCCCGCCTTGATGATCGTCACGGGCGTGACGGTGCCGTCCTCAGCAAAGAGCTGGGTCATCCCGAGTTTTCTACCAATAATTCCGTTCACCATAAAAGTACCTGTAAGTACCTGAGCTCTGAAAGTACGAGAGTCCCGGAGCGTCCGACCGGCTCCGCAGTTCTCTTACTCTGCAAACTCCGCTAGCTAATTCCGGCCAAAGGCCTTGATCTCCACATCCACACCGGCCGGAAGATCGAGCCTCATCAATGCGTCGACGGTCTCGGCCGTCGGATCGAGGATGTCCATCAATCGCTTGTGCGTTCTGATCTCGAACTGCTCACGCGATTTCTTGTCGACGTGCGGCGAGCGAAGGACGGTCCACTTGTTCTTCACCGTCGGAAGCGGGATCGGGCCTGCGATGCGGGCGCCGGTACGCTTGGCCGTGTCGACGATCTCCTGCGTGGACTGATCCAAGACCCTGTGGTCGTACGCCTTGAGCTTGATGCGGATCTTTTCGTTCAACATAAATCTCTAGTCAATGATCTCGGTGACCGTGCCGGCACCGACGGTGCGGCCGCCTTCGCGGATGGCGAAGCGGAGGCCTTTTTCCATGGCGATCGGGGCGATGAGCTCGATCTCCATCTGGATGTTGTCGCCCGGCATCACCATCTCGACGCCCTGCGGCAGATTCGCCACACCGGTGACGTCCGTCGTTCTGAAGTAGAACTGCGGGCGGTAGCCGGTGAAGAACGGCGTGTGACGGCCGCCCTCTTCCTTGGTCAGAACGTACGCCTCGGCCTTGAACTTGGTGTGCGGCGTGATCGTGCCCGGCTTGGCGATGACCTGGCCGCGCTCGATCTCTTTACGCTCGACGCCGCGGAGCAGGAGTCCGACGTTGTCGCCGGCCTGACCCTCGTCAAGCAGCTTCTTGAACATCTCGACGCCCGTCACCACAGAGTTCTTGGTCTCCTTGATGCCGACGATCTCGACCGGCTCGTTGACCTTGATGATGCCGCGCTCGATACGGCCGGTGGCGACCGTGCCGCGTCCCTGAATGGTGAAGATGTCCTCGACCGGCATCAAAAAGGGCTTGTCGGTCTCGCGCGTCGGCGTCGGGATATAAGAGTCGACCGCCGCCATCAGCTCGTCGATCTTGGCCTCCCACTTCTCGTCGCCCTCGAGTGCCTTCAGTGCACTGCCCTGAACGACCGGGATCTCGTCGCCCGGGAACTCGTAGCTCGAAAGCAGCTCGCGAACTTCCATCTCGACCAGCTCGAGCAGTTCCGGATCGTCGACCGCATCGACCTTGTTCATAAAGACGACCATCGCCGGCACTCCGACCTGGCGGGCAAGCAGGATGTGCTCGCGCGTCTGCGGCATCGGGCCGTCCGTCGCAGCAACCACCAGGATCGCTCCGTCCATCTGGGCCGCTCCCGTGATCATGTTCTTCACATAGTCGGCGTGCCCCGGGCAGTCGACGTGCGCGTAGTGACGATTCGCCGTCTCGTACTCGACGTGCGCCGTCGCGATCGTGATCCCGCGTGCCTTCTCCTCAGGCGCGTTGTCGATCGAATCGAACGCCCGCACCTGGATCTTCGGATTGTGCTTCGCCAATACCTTCGTGATCGCCGCCGTCAGCGTCGTCTTCCCGTGATCCACGTGACCGATCGTCCCAATGTTCACGTGCGGCTTGCTGCGGTCGAATTTTTCCTTGCTCATCTTCTATTTCTTCTCCGGTCAATTTAAAGGTGAACTCAAATAATCCTTATCTGGAGCCCAAGACGGGATTTGAACCCGTGACCTCATCCTTACCAAGGATGCGCTCTACCCCTGAGCTACTTGGGCCCGCTTGTAAAACTTGCTGGAGCGGGAGACGAGACTCGAACTCGCGACATTCAGCTTGGAAGGCTGACGCTCTACCAACTGAGCTACTCCCGCTCATGGTGCAAGGGGCAGGATTCGAACCTGCGTAGGATGTTACTCCGCCGGGTTTACAGCCCGGTGCCATTAACCACTCGACCACCCTTGCAAAAAATCTATCGATGGCGCGCTAACTGGAATTTTCGAGCCAATTAGCAAATTTCCAATACTAGCGGACTCGGCCCGGACGCGCAAGCACAGCCGGGCGTTTCTGGCCTCCGAAGTGCAGTTCGGGTAGTTTATCGCGTTTATCGGCCTCGGGCCAAATTTAGGCGCGTTACGACCCGCCGTCGCGCGATCTGGCCCGCGGGTGAAACCGCTCGTACGATCGCCTCAGGTGCGCGTCGGTCATGTGGGTGTAGATCTGCGTCGTCGAGATATCGGCGTGACCGAGCATCTGCTGGACCGAGCGAATATCGGCGCTGTTCTGAATGAGATGCGTCGCGAACGAGTGCCTCAGCGTGTGCGGCGACACGCCCTCGAGCCCGCAATCCTCGGCATATCTCCTGATCGAGTCGTAGATGATCTGACGATTGATCGGCCGGCCGTGCGGCGTAACAAAGAGGTTCTCGACCTCGATATTTTCCTTTTGCCGGCGGAGGACCAGATAGCTCTTGAGCCACTCGACGGCGCTCGTGCCGACGGGCACGCGGCGCGTCTTGCCGCCCTTGCCGGTCGTCGTCAGCAGGCCGAGATCGAGGTCGATGTCCTTGAGCCGGACGTTCACCGCCTCCGAGACGCGCAGGCCGCTCGCGTACATCAGCTCGAGGATCGCCCGGTCGCGAAGTCCGGTCTCTGTCGAAGTGTCGGGCTGCGCAAGCAGCGTCTCGATCTCGCCCTGGTTAAGGAATTTCGGAAGGTAAAACCCCTTCTGCGGAGCGACGAGATCCTCGGCCGGGCTGGCCGTGATGTGGCCGTCCGTCATCAGGAACTTATAAAACCCGCGCATCGAGCTGATCATTCGCCGCTTTGAATTCTCCGACAGCTTCGCCCCTGCGAGGTCGATCAGCCACTCGCGCAGGTCGCCCCGCGTGAGCGTCAGCAGCTCGAGGCCGTTCTTCTCCGCCCACGCTTGAAGCCGCGCCAGATCTCGCTCGTACGCCTCGAGCGAATTCTTTGCGAGGCCTTTTTCGACTTTTAGAAATGAGAGGTATTCGCGGACCAGATCGCGGGCCATTCGAGAATTCTAGCATTACTCAGGCGACGGCCGGTCGAGTGCGAGATTCGAACGCACCCAGTCCGGGCATCCGTCGACGCGATGGATCTCGGCGTCGCTTCGGTTGAGCAGATGCCACGCGGCCTTTCGCGACCAGTTAAACGAACGAATATCGTTGGTCTCGCCCAAGCTTCGATACGTAATATGAAGGTCGACCTTGAGCCGACATTGATCTTCGAGCGTCATCGCCGGCAGCGCCGATACCAAAGCGGGAACCGCGTCGGCACTGAGCTGCGAATAATACGAAGCGTCAAACTCGCGCCCCTGCTGCATCAACCGTATGTTTGTCCTCGCGATAAAGTCGTCGGGGTTGATCACGTTCGTCGCGCCGAGGATCGTGATCGCCGACCACAGCGCTCCCCACGCAAAGTGGTGCCTCGCGCCGCGGAGCACGGTCATTGCGAACCAGCTAAGGACCACCGCCAGCCAGATCATAAGTACCATCGGATAAAATCTGGCGGTCGTCATTCCGTAGCCAAACTCACCGGTCAAAAGCATCAGCCTCTGAGCGGCCGACGCCATGATCACAAAGAGAAGAGCGATCTGCACGCCCCCCAGAATGCGAAAGATCCTCTCCGGCCCGCGCGTCTCGCGACGCAGCAGCCAGTGCGACGCCAGCAGCATCGGCAGCACAAGTGCCGCGACCGCGACCAGCTCGCCGAAGCCGCGCCGGGCGTAGTCGGCCAGCTTGAAATCCGGAGTGCTCTGCACGAGCTCTATCCCGCCGAAAAGATACGGGACCTGAGTGACGACAAATCCCAAAAACAGCAGATCGACGAGACCGAGTATGATCACCGTCTCGACCGTGCCGAGCGTAAAGACGGACGGGAGCTTTGAATTGTCGAAATTTTGCCAGTCGCGTCGCTGCTCGGCTGGCTGAGACTGCGGCACTTCGGGCGGGTCGCTGCGGTTGATGTGTTCGAGAACGGTAGCGTTATCGGGCAGCGGCCCAGACCCCGCCGGATGTTCTGACTCGAGGTCGACGACCGAACCGGCATTCGAAGCGTCCGCTTTCGGTATCGGCGAAGTGTCGGGCCGCACCGGCTTTCGGCCGGAGAACGGCACAAATAGAACGCCGCGAAAGTACCCGGCCGTCAGCCACGCCAAAGCCGAGGTGAGCATCACGTGCCCGACCACAACGTCGATGTCGAAATTCAAAGCGCGATTGACCCAGGCTTCAAACACCGCGTCCGCCGCCATGAACAGACCGCCAAAGATCAGCAGCAAAGGCATCGCGATCGCCAGACCTCGTAGCACGGCAAAAATGTTTCGACTCAGACGTCCGCCGGGCATCGACTTCCAATCGACGTCGGCCCCGAGCAGCAGCAGTCCGCCGAAGGCGCTGCTCAGGCCGGCCGCGATCACGCCGGCGATGTAATGAAACGCTCCGGCTATCCGAGTCTTTATCCCGAAGCTCGAAATAAAGATCACGCCCATGATCGCGATGATCGCAAACGTGTCAAAGACCCGAAGCTGGATCGAATCGCGGACGAGAAACATCAACGCGAAGAACACCATCGCCGCGACGAGCGCCGCGTTTGTCCCGTTCAGCATCTCCGGCCGGTGCCGACGCCACAACACCACCAATCCGACGACGAACGCGGTCACAAAAACAAACGCGTTCAGCCCCCAAGGCACCTGCCGCAGCATCACGTTTCCCAACAGCCCGAGCAGCGCGGCCGCCTGTACGATCTCCAAACCTGTTTTTGTTCTTTCGGTCATGGCTTAGTGCTCCTACTGTTTTGAGGAGGCGTTCTTCATCGCGTTGATCAACGCTTCCATGTGGTTGAGATATCGCTCGACGGCGGCGCGGCCTTCGGCGGTGATGATGTACTCGGTGAGCGGCATACGGCCTTTGAACGACTTTTCGCAGGTGATGTAGCCCGCCTCTTCGAGCTTGCGTGCGTGGACCGAGATATTGCCGTCGGTCGTGTCGAGCAGCCGTTTTAGATCGCCGAAGCTGAGCCGCTCGTTCGCCGCGAGCGCGCTGATGATGCCAAGCCGCATACGCTCGTGGATGACCTTGTCGAGCTCGCCCGAGACGGTGCCCGCAGCCTTCTCCACGCGCAGGGCCTCGCGCCCGCCGCTGCCCGAACCGTCGATCGCTAGATTTTTCTTACCCATTGTGTTTTGTAACGTACTCAGTTGCCCGCGAGCGGCGTCCCGATGAGTCCGACCGCGAGCTCGGCCCAGATGACAAAGAGCAGCATCAAGACCGCACCGCATATGATCAGACGGTACCTAAGCTCTCTGACCCTTCGCATCACGAGCTCGCATGCGAGTCCGGCGCCGAGCAGCAGGACGCCCGCGACGACAAAATCGAAAGGCGACCACTTCACCTCATCGGTAAACCTCATCGCGGCGGCCGGTATGAGCAGCAGCACCGCGACGACGAAAACGATCGCCGCGAGCCTGATGTTTTGAGTCTTCAATGCCGTTCCGTTCATCGCTCTGACCTCTATCCTCCGAAACGCCTGGCGATGATCGCCCCAAAGACGATGTGCACCGCGCCAAAGCTCGCTCCCATCAAGATGTCCTTGCAGCCCGCCGGCAGCGCGAACGCCGTCGCTCCGAGCGCGATGAATATCCATCCCATCACGGGAACGACCCGCACCGAGAATGCCCCGCCCGTCGCGACCGCCGAGCCGTAGAGAAGCATCCAGACCGGCGCCATCATTTCGTAATGCTCATAACGCCAAAGTCCGAGCGTGATCACGACGCCGGCCGCGAGCGGCGGCGCAAAGCCTAAAGCGAACTTTCGCGCCGGCACCGAGACGATCGACGTTCCGGCGAGCTTGGATTTTTGCCACATCGCGAGCAGGCCGATCGCAAATGCGAGACACGCCTCGGTCAGCCAGACGACCAACCAGTCGCGCAGGTAGATCTGCTGCGCTCCGATGTACGCGGCCGCGATCGCGGTCACGCCCATCAGCATCCCGCCATAGCCCGGCACCGCCGTGAAGTGCGTCGATCGCTCCATCGTCTCGCGAATGAACTCGAGATTCTCCATCGCGCGGTCGCTGATATTGACCGGTGCCTGCGGTTCCTGCTGATCACTCCTGGCGGCTTTGAGAGTCATATCGAGTGAGAGAATATGCCAGCTTGTCGTCGCCGTCAAGTACTTTATGTCGTAAAGTCTTGACGATCTCCTGTTCGTTCGCGCATCGGGAACGGCAGACTTGCGAAACCTTTTCCGATGTCGGGCCTTCCTTTTTTTTATGTGACACGTTCGACGGGCCCGGCCGCGGTCAATGCCGTTGTGGTGGCAGGAGGTCGTTGAGCAGAATGTTCCAGTTGATCTCGGGACGATTATCGAGCTGCGGCCGCCACTTGTCTCCTGAGCTCGAGGATCTCGCGGTCGGATGAGCCGGCGGTGTTATCCAAAAACTTGCGCGCGGTTTGGCCTGCGAGGCCCGATTCACCCATTTCGGCATAGAGGCTGTAAAGCAGAAAAAGCGAACGCTGGCACGCCGCGCCCGATGCGGCGTCGGCGAGCGAAGCGGCGGCGTTAAGCTCGGTGAGAGCTGCATCTCTTTGACCGGCGGTGTAGAGCACGACGGCCGCGTTCGTCATCAGTTCGCAGCGTGCGAATGGAAACTCGTCTGCCGCCGAGCGAAGCGTCTCGACCGCCTGCTCGATATCGCCTCTCGCCGCCGCCGTCGCCGCATCGCGGATCGCCGCACGAGGCGACCGGCCGAGCGGCTCGGACGAATACGGGAAATTGTCGGGCGCAAAAGAGCGTTCGTCGGCGATCATCATTCGCGCGTCGCGAATGCGATCGAGCACGGGCAAATTGCCGGTACGCCGCGCTTCGCTCTCGAACGCCGCCAGACGGTCGGCCGGCTTGAAATAACGCTCCGCAATTGTCGCCCGCCGAAAGCTCGCCTCCGCACCGCCGGCAAATTTATCCGCGGCGATGTAGATCGCTGCGGCCGCGATCGCTACCGAGCCTGCAATCCCCGCAGCAAACGCGTTGCGACGCGACGCTTTCGCTGACAGCAAGACCGCTACCGCCGCGAGCACGACGATCACCGGAACAAAATTCCACGCCGCGTTCGCCGCTCCCATAACATTCGCGAGATTCGGAACGAACCAATTCTCCCGCACGATCAGCGGCGCCCAGAACTGCAGATGCGGAACGGCGAATTCCGGCGGCGCAAAAGGAAATGTCAACGCCGGGATCACGTTGAGCGAGACCGATACGCCGAACAGAATGCCGGCGAGCAGCGACGGCGCGATCCGATCGTTTTCGCCGGCGGCGAACCACGGCTCCATCAGCAGCGGCACCGCGAGCAAGATGTACCGCGGGCCGAACGACCATCCGCCATGCGCCGCGCCGTGACCTGAGATCGCGAGGATCGTGACGGCGGCCGCGGCCAGCGCGATCCGCATGCGAGACGATCGCCGCAGTTCGGCGTTTCGAGCAAACGCGATCAGCGGCACGATCAGTACGGGCGCGGTAAAGAGCAGCCCGCGGCTCGGCGACAGCAGGAGCAGATACAAATTGGCGAGACTCGGCAGCCCGATCCCGAACGCTCCGCGGCCCGCGACCTCGGCCCATTGCGGAAAGCTCTCGTGCGCGTACGACATCGACAGCGGCGAGCCGAAGAGCGCGTAGTTGTACCAAGCCAACAAAAGAGCGAACGGCACGCCGCCAAGAACGAAATTCAAGATCCGCCGCAGCCGCGCGTCCGTGCCGGTGACCAATATCCCGACCGCAAAGACCGCCGTCGCAAATACTGCCGGAAACTCCGACAGCACGGCGAGCCCGCACAGCGAACCGGCGATCGCACATTCGCGCGGCGAACCGCGCGTCTCGTCAAACAGCAGGCGAAATGCAAAGTAGATCGCGACCGCCGCCAGCACGTGCGAAAACAGCAGCAGCCCGTAAACAAAGAGCGGCGTCGCAAAAAGCAGCGCCGCGACCGGCATCTCGCCTGCCCCGTTTCTCAGCAGCCACCACGCGAGCAGCAGCAGCGGCAGAGTCGATATGACGAGCCGCATCGCAAACCAGCTTATTCGGATATTCGACGCGTCGGGCGGACCGACGAAGATGCGCATCAGGGCGTAGACGGGTGCCGCGATAACGGCGGGTGCGGGAGCTTTGTTTGAATAGTATCGTCCGTCGATCGTCGACGTATCGACGTTTGGGCCGACAAGCGGCGCGGTCCAGCCGATATCGAACGAACCTTTTTCGACAAGCGACGCCGCGGTCGCCCAGCGCGTCAATTCGTTGTCCGACCCGCCGTGCGGAAACATCGGCAGCAGGTAGATCGCCAGCGCAAGATAAGCCGCCGGCAGGGCGATCGACCATGGCAAGACTCGCTTACCTTTTTGCACCTTTTTGCTTCTCGATCAGCTCGGCCATATTCTCGACAGGCGGGGCGGCCGGGTCCGCGACGGCAAAGGTCAGACGCTTGCCCTGCATCTGAAAGTTTCGGCCGTTCCATCTGTAGCTAGTCCGCGTAAAGTGCGTCGGGCAGCAGAGCTGTTCTTCGTCGCCGGTGATCTTGAGCGTCTCGGTTTCGCCGAGCAGGAATCGGTCCTGCCCGTATAGCTCGACGACGAGCCGGCCGTCCTCGCCGCGAATATCCTTGAGCCCGCCGTCGGCGCGGTCGCCCGTGCGAAAGTACCAGATCAGCTCGGGCTGGCCGTCCCGCCACTCGTAAATGTAAACGACCTGCGGTATCGCCGAGCCGGTCGTCTCGATCTTGAGAATGACGACGGCCTCGTCCTGCCCGTCGCCGGTTGCGTCAAAGAATTTTGTCGCGACGTACGACGCTCCGATGCGTCGTCGTGCCTTTCGCTCGGCAAGCTCCTCGGGCTCCATATCGATGTCGGTATCGATCGAGACGGGCTCGATCTTTCCGTTCGCGAGGACGAGATCGCTTCCGTCAGGGTTTTGCCAGCCGCGCGGCAGCGGGTAGGTGTGATTCTTGAAATCGACATTCGCGAGCGGCGAGGCGGTCGTGCGGTTACGCTCGTCGAGCAGCTCGGCCTGAAGGTTTGGGAATGGAGATGGCGACCGCTCCGGCTCGGCGGCGGGCGGCGGTACATTCTCGCTGTCGCGAGAACCCGCCGACACCGAAGGGCTTGCGAGACGCTGCGGCGTCGCTTCGCTCCCTGAGCTGCGTGTGCATGACGCCCCGACCGCGGACGCAACGGCCGCGGTCGCAACGAGTCCTGCGATGGTCGCTTTTCGAAACGTCATTGATCAGGCGCGCGTGAGACTCCTGTACTTGATACGGTGCGGCTGGTCGGCATCGTGGCCGAGACGGCGTTTGCGGTCGGCCTCGTATTCGCTGTAGTTGCCGTCAAAGTACTCGACGCGGCTGTCGCCCTCGAAGGCCAGAATGTGAGTCGCGATGCGGTCGAGGAACCAGCGGTCGTGACTGATCACGACGGCGCAGCCGGCAAAATTCTCAAGCGCTTCTTCGAGTGCGCGCATCGTGTTGACATCGAGATCGTTGGTCGGCTCGTCGAGCAGTATGACGTTGGCGCCGCTCTTGAGCATCTTTGCGAGATGAACGCGGTTGCGTTCGCCGCCCGACAACTGCCCGACGCGCTTCTGCTGGTCCGAGCCCGAAAAGTTGAATCGCGAGACGTACGCCCGAGAATTCACCTCACGACGCCCAAGCTGCAGCACGTCGGCCCCGTCGGAGATCTCCTCCCAGATGGTCTTGTCGGCGCTGAGCGAGTCGCGCGACTGGTCGACGTAGCCGAGCTTGACCGTCGGGCCGACGCGGAACGAGCCTGCGTCGGGCTGCTCCTGGCCGGTTATCAGGCGAAAGAGCGTGGTCTTGCCGGCGCCGTTCGGCCCGATCACGCCGACGATGCCGCCGGGCGGCAGAGAGAAATTCAAATTCTCAAAAAGCAGACGGTCGCCGTACGACTTGGTCACGCCCTCGGCCTCGATGACGAGATCGCCGAGCCGCTCGCCGGGCGGGATAAAGATCTCGAGCTCCTCGGCGCGCTTTTCCGACTCCTGCGAGACAAGCTTTTCGTAATCGTTGATGCGGGCTTTGGACTTTGCGTGGCGGCCCTTGGGCGACATCCTGATCCATTCGAGCTCGCGCTGCAAAGTCTTTGCACGCTTGTCGTCGGCTTTTTGTTCCTTTTCTAAACGCTGTTCTTTTTGCTCGAGCCAGGACGAGTAATTTCCCTTCCACGGGATGCCCTCGCCCCGGTCGAGCTCGAGTATCCAGCCCGCGACGTTGTCGAGAAAGTAGCGGTCGTGCGTCACCGCGATGACCGTGCCCTCGTAACGCTGCAGATGCTGCTCGAGCCAGGCCACGGTCTCGGCGTCGAGATGGTTGGTCGGCTCGTCGAGCAGGAGAATGTCTGGCTTTTGCAGCAGCAGGCGGCAGAGCGCAACGCGGCGCTTTTCGCCGCCCGAGAGATTCTTGACGGGCGTGTCGGGCGGCGGGCAGCGAAGCGCGTCCATCGCCATCTCGAGCCGCGAATCCAGGTCCCAGGCGTCGGCGGCATCGAGCTTCTCTTGGACCGCGCCTTGCCGCTCGATGAGCTTGTTCATCTCGTCGTCGTCCATCGGCTCGGCAAATTTGGCGTTGATCTCCTCAAATTCCTTGAGCAGGTCGACCACGTCCTGCGCGCCTTCTTCGACGATCTCGCGAACGGTCTTGTTCTCGTCGAGCCGCGGCTCCTGCTCGAGGTAGCCGACCGTGTAGCCGGGCGAGAAGACGACCTCGCCGTTGATGTCCTTGTCGATGCCGGCGATGATCCGCAGCAGGCTCGACTTGCCCGCGCCGTTCAGACCGAGCACACCGATCTTTGCGCCGTAAAAGAAGGAGAGATAGATGTCTTTGAGGACGGGCTTTTTGTCGTAGAACTTGCTGACCTTGACCATCGAAAAGATGATCTTGTTGGGTTCGTTATTGCTCATATGAAACCGAAAGAATCTTTACCTTATCACTTCGCCCGCACCGCGAAAAAATCAGGCCCGGGCTGCAGTGCCCGCGGCCGCACCGATTGAATGCTCCGCAGAAGGCGACTAAACTTCTAGCTTCACGCCGATGGACACCTCGCTGACGATCACCCTCATCATCCTCGTTGCTGCCCTTATCCTATTTTTGACAGACAAGCTGCCCTCGGACCTCGTCGCGCTGCTCGTCGTCGTCGCGCTCGGCGTGACCGGCGTGCTGACGCCGCAGGAAGCCTTTTCGGGATTTTCGCGTTCGGCGGTGATCACGATCATCGCGATATTCGTCTTGACCGAGGGCCTGCAGCGGACCGGCGTGACCGAGCAGGTCGGCAACCTTCTGCTCAGGGTCGGCGGCCGCGGCGAGGCAAAGCTCGTCACGGTCGTGATGATCGCCGGAGCGTTTCTCTCGCTCTTTATGAACAACATCGCCGCGGCTGCCGTGCTGCTGCCCGCGGTCTCGGGCGCGGCCAAAAAGCTCTCGGTCAGCAAATCGCGCCTGCTGATGCCGCTCGCTTTTGCGACGATCCTCGGCGGCACGGCGACGCTGCTCACGACGTCAAACATCATTCTCAACTCGCTGCTGCACGACAGCGGACTGCCGGGATTCAGGATCACCGATTTTTTGCCGGTCGGCTCGGTCATCGTGATCGTCGGCACGCTCTACATGGTGCTCGTCGGCCGGCGGATGCTGCCGGACGAATCTTCGCTCGAGCGCACGCAGGCTCCGACGTCGTCCGATCTCGTCGAGGCCTACCATCTCGGCAAGAGCCTCTTTAGGGCAAAGCTGCCCGAGAACTCGAGCCTTATCGGCAAACAGCTGGCCGAGTCAAAGCTGCGCGAGGACTACGACGTCTCGGTCGTCGCGATCGAGCGCGGCGGCGACCGCATCTTTGCGCTCTCGCCCGAGACGCGTATCCGCCGCGGCGACATCCTCGTGCTCGAGGGCGACGAGGACGACTTTCGGCGGCGCGACGTGCAGCCGTATGTCGAATTTTTGCCGACCTCGGACTGGAAGGAGAGCGATCTCGAGTCGCAGGTCGTCGAGGTCGTCGAGGCGATGATCGCTCCGCGTTCAGGACTGATCGGCAAATCGCTGCGAGACGCGCACTTTAGAGAAAAGTACGGAATGTCGGTGCTCGCGATCTGGCGCGGCGAAGAAGAGTACTTTGTCGATCTCGCCGACATGAAGCTCCAGTTTGGCGACGCTCTCTTGCTGCAGGGCACGCGCGACAAGCTGGTCGTGCTCGCTGACGATCCCGACCTGATCCTGCTCGTTTCAAAAGAGACGGCCTTTACCGTGCCGAATAAAGGTCTGCTCGCGATCGTGATCTTTGTCGCGACGCTCGTTTTTGCGACCGTCTTTCCTGAGCTGACCGGGCCGATAATGCTCGGCGGCTCGCTCGCGATGATGCTCACCGGGATCCTGCAGACCGAGCAGGCATACTCGGCGATCGGATGGAAGAGCGTCTTTCTCGTCGCCGGGATGCTGCCGATGGGCATCGCCCTGACCAATACCAACGCCGCCGCGATGATCGCCCACGAGATAAACAACTCGCTCGCCAGCTACGGGTCGATATTCGTGCTCGGCGGGCTGTTTCTCGTGACGATACTCCTCACGCAGGCGATCAACGGCGCCGTCGCCGCCGCCGTCGTCGGCCCCGTCGCGATCAAGGTCGCCGAACAGGTCCAGGCCGATCCGCGCTCGATGGTGATGGGCGTCGCGATCGCAAGTTCGATGGCATTCATTACCCCGATCGGCCACGCCGTGAATGTGCTCGTGATGAGCCCGGGAGGATATCGCTTTCGCGATTACGTAAAGGTCGGCCTGCCGCTGACGATCATCTTGTTCTTCGTCGTGATGCTGGTCCTGCCGATCTTTTGGCCGTTGTGATCTATCGCTACGGGAAAATTGAACACGGATCGACACGGAAATTACACGGAACAAAACGAATCAGTTCCCCCGGCTTCGCATAGCCACGCCGTTCACGGCGTGGTCCGGTCGTCCAAATAATTCTTAGGGCGTTTCAACGCCCTTACCTTAACTGTCGGTCGATGTACGCTCCAGCCGTTCGTGGGTGCTCCCGCGGCGGTGATGTTCCTTCTGATCCTGAATATAACCGCACACCCATTCGAGATCGCGAGTCCCAAACGAAACGACGCCGTACCCGCTCTGCCACTGCAGATGCTTGCCAAATTCGTGCGAGCTGGCGCCTTTCAGATCTCCGATCCAGCGATCGATCTCGAACGGCGGATAGAACGACGACGCCAAATGAATATGGTCAGACGTCCCACCGATCGCGTGAAAGAAAACATTCGGCATTCTCACGATGCGGTCCTTGATAAACGCGAACAGATCAGGCTCAAGTCCCGCAGTGATGAAGGGAAAACAGTTTTTGGTATGCCAGGTGATATGGAAGTTGATCTCAGCGTAGCACCGGTTTGACATAAGCGGGGGAAGGGCGTGAACGCCCTGGCGTTTTTTTGCGGGAAGCTTACCACGCCGTGAACGGCGTGGCTAGGCTAAGACGAGCCAAAAGCCGCAAACAAATCAGAGTTTCTGGGAGCACCCTCGTCGTGCAGAGACGATGGAAGCCACCACGAATTTCCGACAGTCCGATTCTACACAGCCGCTGCCTTGATCACCCTTTCGTATTCTCGCCAATCGAAGACAAATGGACCCAGCCCGACAAAGCTGTCCAGATCTACGAATTTGTCGTAATTGTTCTGTATGCCGAATTCCCGCCAAACAATATTATTATCGACTCGTTCGATCAATGCCGAAACGGCCCCGCAACCGAGGTCGGCGCACTCCGGGCAAACGTAAATGCTTCTTCGGTTATCAGCGAAATCCGCTCCATCAATTAACAGAAGACGGTTGATGGCTTTCTGAGTCTCTTCGGACGGGAGCCAGCCAAATGGTGTTATAAAGTCTCCGCACTTCTCGTACAACTGCTCGTACAGCGAATTGCCGTCAATGACAAAGTCGAGGAATAGACGGGGCGTTTGTGCAGTGCCGATTACGCGGTTTGTCCATTCCCCTTCGATCGTTGACACTTGCATCCTAGCTGATGATCGAACTCCTTACTGCAACCTTCTCTATTCTGTCTCGCTTTACCTCAAATCCGATACCCGGGCCTTCGGGCGCGGTGATCGTGCCTTCGGGCGAGACTTCGACTGCCGGTTCGATGATGTCTTCGTGCCAGTAGCGTTTTGAGGCTGAGACGTCGCCGGGCATGGTGTAGCCGGCGAGCGTCGAGATGGCGATGTTGTGGGCGCGGCCGATGCCGGACTCGAGCATGCCGCCGCACCAGACCGGGATGCCGGCCTCGCGGCAGGTTTGCTCGACGAGCTTTGATTGGGCGTGGCCGCCGACGCGGCCGTTCTTGAGATTGATGATCCGGCCCGAGCCGAGCTCGATCGCCTTGCGCGCGTCGTCGGCCGATTTGATCGGCTCGTCGAGACAGATCGGCGTTTTGATCTCTCGCTGCAGCTTGGCGTGATCGACGATGTCGTCGTACGGGAGCGGCTGCTCGAGCATCATCAGGTCAAACTCGTCGAGCGAGCGAAGCTTGTCGATGTCGGCGAGCGTGTACGCCGAGTTGGCGTCGCCCATTAACAGGATGTCGGGAAATTCCTTTCGCACCGCTTTAATGACGTCGTAGTCCCAGTGCGGCGCGATCTTGATCTTGATGCGTTTGTAGCCCGCCTCGACCTCGACGCGGATCTTCTCTAAAAGCTGCTCGACCGAATCCTGAATCCCGATCGACACACCGCACTCGATCACCTGATTGACGCCGCCGAGATGCCGCCACAGCGGACGGCCGAGCCGCTTTGCCTCGAGGTCCCAGCACGCGGTCTCGATGCCGGACTTTGCCATCCGGTGGCCGCGGGCACGCCGCATCAGATCGAAAACTTGCGAAGCGCTCTCGACCTCTTTCCCGACGACCATCGGCGCAAGTATCGCTTCGGCCGTCACCCACGCCGAATCGGTCCACTCGTCCGAGTAGCCCGGCACTTCGCCGCACGTTATCTCGCCCCAGCCGGTCGCTCCGTCCGAGTCCTCGACACGGACGAGAATGATCCGCCTCTCGTAGGTGCGGCCAAAGCTGGTCTCAAAAAAATGAACGAGCGGGAGGTTGATCTCGGTGAGTTCGATCCGTGTGATCTGCATAGTGTATCGGTCTGCGCGAGCGGCAAACTTCAACATAAATTTTCTGCACGTGATTGTCTAACCGGCGGGTCGTCGGAGGTTCATTCGACTATCTCGAACGTAACGAACTGCGTCGCGACGCCGGAATTTCCCTTTATCGCCCGATCGGTGACGACGATCTGCACGTGTGCAGGAGTGCGGAGGTTGTTTTGGACATTTGGGTATGCGGAGAGCTCCAAAATTTGTCTGCTATCATATATGCGTTCGGCGGCCTTTGACAGTGCGCGAGCTAGGCCGCGACAAACGTTTTTTCGGCCTTTCTTCATCAAATCGGCGCACCTTTTCGGAGCAGTACAAAAATGGATCACATCAATCGTCGCATCGTCCTTCCCATCCTCAGCGGCATTTTTCTCTGTCTGACCTTTTTCGCGATCGGATGCTCGGCGCAGACCGAGGAGCAGGCTCTTGCGAGTTTGCGCCAGATGGCCCTGTCGGGAATGCCGCCGACAGACGATTACCTGACCTCGATCGAGCGCCGCTTTGCGGGCAGACGCGCGGGTGCACTCGCCCGCCTTTTGCACGCGCGGATGAAGCTCGACAGCAAGGAGTTTGCAGCGGCGGCCTCACTGCTCGCGAGCGAAGATATCGCAAAACATACGAAGCTCGGCGACTACGCGCTGTGGCTTCGCGGCCGGGCGCTGCAGCAGGCAGGCGATCACGCCGAGGCGATGCGCGTCTTTGAGCGTCTGACACGCGAATATCCCGATTCGGTACGCGTGGACGACGCGCGCCTCCGCTGGGCAGATTCGGCTATCGCCGCGGGACAGGCGATGACCGTGCCCGCTCTCCTCGGCTCGCTCGTCGAGGAGCGAAACGCCGCCGCGCTTGTGCGTATGGCCCGAGCCTACGAGTCGCTGGGCGATCAGGCAAAGGCCGTGCAGTCGTTCCGGCAGGCGTACTTCTTCGGTGCGGGCAGCGACGCGGCCAAAGAAGCCGAAGCGAGACTGACCGCTCTCGCGCAGCCGCTCACGCCGCAAAACGCGGACGAGGCGATCGAGCGCGCCGACGATCTCTTTGCGGCAAAGAATTTTGCCGAGGCCGAAAAGGCCTACGCCGCCGCGGCCGCTTCGTTCACCGCGGCCGCGACGCCGGCCGTCAGCCTGAAGCGCCTCAAGGCGCTCGCGAGTCTCAAACGCGCGGCCGACGCGCAGACTGTTTTTAACGCCATCCCGCCGTCCGCAAAAGAGAAAGAAGAAGCCTACTACCAGCTCGCCCTCGCATATGCACGCGCCCGACTGTGGCCGCAGGCCAAGCAGACGATCGACGAAATGCGGCAGCGATTCGCTAACGGCCGCTTCACGCCGAAGGCGATGATCGACGTCGGCCTCGAGGCCCGTGCGGCAAAGAATCGCGTCGACGAGGGCAACCTCTTAAAGGCCGCGGTCACCGCTTACCCGAACGCGATCGAGGTCGCGCAGGCGCAGTTTGAGCTTGCATGGTACGAGCACGAGATCGAGGACTTTGCCGAGAGCTCGCGGATGTTCGTCGAGCACCTCGCACGATACGTCGACCGTGACAATACCAATCGCGGTAAGGCCGGCTATTGGGCCGCACGCGATTCGGAACGCGCAGGCAAGATCGCCGACGCCTGCATTCTTTACGACGCCGTCATCTACCGCTACAACGCCAACTGGTACGGCTACCTTGCGGCCCAGCGCGTCGGAGCACTAAAGTCGCAGGGCAAATGCCAGGGAGCGACCGCCGCAAGCGAACAGCTCGCAAAGGCCGTCGCAAATCTCAAGACCGTCACCGTCGCACGCGAGACCGCCGGCCCGCGAGAGCTCGCCTTCGCCGCAAGGTCCGACGATCTGAGCGCGGCCGGCATATTCGACTGGGCGATCGACGAGCTCAACGCCGCCAAGCGCACCGCGGCCGACAGCCCGCGGATCAATCTCGCTCTCGCTCGCCACCACCGGCTCAAGGGCGACAACGTCAGCGCCTTTCTCGCGCTTGCACGCAGCTACCCGGATTATGCTCAGATGTTTCCCGAGGAGATGAGCCGCGAGGAGTGGGAGATCTTTTACCCGCTCACAAACTGGAAAGAGATCAAGTACTGGGCCGCCCAGCGCCGTCTCGACCCGTATCAGGTCGCCGGCCTCATCCGGCAGGAATCGGTCTTTAACCCCACGGCCCGCTCAAGCGCGAACGCCTACGGCCTGATGCAGCTCATCCTGCCCACAGCCCGCGCGACCGCTCGCAAGTACGGCTCGACCGCGACGATCGACGTGCCGACGCTCTACAACCCGAATGTCAATATCGAGCTCGGCACGGCATACCTGCGCGATCAGCTCGATAAATTCGGCCGCATCGAGTACGTCGCCGCCGCATACAATGCCGGCCCCGGCCGCATCCCGACCTGGCGTGCGACGCTGCCGCTCGAGATCGACGAATTTGTCGAGGAGATCCCTTTCAAAGAAACGCGCCAGTACGTCATGGGCGTCGTCCGCAACACCGCGCAGTACCGCCGCCTCTACGACGAGAACGGCAGCTTCAAACCCAACGTCGGCACCCGCCCGCTGCGCGGCGAGATCGATACAAAGTCCGACGAGCAGCTCGCGACAGAAAACCCAGACGTCCTTGTAGCGCGAGACGCTGGCGAATAGACTCGGTCAGCTCTCGCTCGTTACCAATTTCCGTAATACATTCGGCCGCATTGTCGGAGCAATGCGGCCGTCAATTACTAACGCCGTGACCGAACGTCAAACGGCAGCCCGTTCAGTTAAGCAGTGGGGCGATAAAGAGCGAACGCACCTCGGTCCGCGACTCTGAAACGCCGTCGCTGACTATCGCATAGATCCGCATGAATGAGCCGGGGGACACGATCGGTGTTTGGCAAGTGTAATAGCCGTTGCCGAAAATGCCGGTCGTCGTGACCTGCGCCTGCTGGCTCCCGGTCTCGCAGTACCACCGGATCGTGATGGATTGTCCTTCAGGATCGGTGGCGTTGACGCGCATGAACATCGCTCCGTTGTAGTCGCCCGTTTGGCCGTTATAGTACGTTCCATCGTCGCGAGCTTCGCAATAGAATCCGCCCGGGCACGGCCCGCGGTAGGCCTGTACCGTGAACGAATCGGGATCGATCACCGGCGGCAGGTTGTCGGGCGTGGCGGTCACGTTAACGTAGACGGTCGAGCTGCCGGTCGTTCCGTTCAGGTCGACGGCGTTAACGGTCAGCGGCCGCAGTCCCTGCTCACGGAAGGTCACGGTCGCCGCGCACGTTCCGTTTCGGTTGCGAACGGTCACCGAGTCGGTGCCCTGCACGTGCCACGACAATCGGTCGCAGGACAGATAACCGTTTTCCGGATCGAAGGCGGTCGCCGTCGGGAAGTACTGCACCATTGCCGGCACTGTGAAGCTGGCCGCCTTGATCGTGACGATCGGCAGCGAATTCTTCACGTCGATCTGCAGCGTCTCGGTCGCCGTGCCGCCGTCGCCGTCGGTCGCCGTGAGAGTGATGGTTCGCTGGCCGGCCGACAGGAATTTGAAGGTCAGCGGTATCGCTCCGTCGCGACTTGAGACCGCTGTCACGGTCGGCACCCTGCCCTCCGGGTCGCTGACGTTGAAGAAGCCCTGCAGCGTATTGAACCGCGGACCGAGCACGACGTTCTCGTTGATCGGTACCGGGATCAGACCGCGGCGGACGTCAGTGAAGACGGGCGGCTGATTTTCGGCGTCCTTGATCAGGAAGGACCGGTCAAGGATGTCCTGCGCCCACACTTCACTGATCCCAAAGTAGCCGCCGGCGTCGGCGGTTACGTTAACGCGCGATTTGACGCGGCCGTACAGTGACCATAGCGGCTGCCTATTTGTCTGACCGGTGATGCTGACACCGACGCTTGCGTTCATTCCAGGACCGAAAACGTTATACAGGAGGAGCTTGGCATCTACCTTTCCGTATGCGTGAAGCTCGGCGTTGCCGTTAAGCGACGCGCTGACGTAGGTACCGCCGAGGGGTTCGTAATGCGAAATATTTTCCCAGCCGTTACCGTTATCGTCGGGGTCGGTCCATTTGGCACCAACCTTGACCTTGGATCGCGCGCCGGCGTCAAAGCTGAAATTGA
Source organism: Pyrinomonadaceae bacterium (assembly GCA_046313635.1). Taxonomy (GTDB): domain Bacteria; phylum Acidobacteriota; class Blastocatellia; order Pyrinomonadales; family Pyrinomonadaceae; genus OLB17. The sequence goes on from JBKBYA010000012.1 coordinate 47,012, forward strand.
CCTGAGCGCGGCCATCTACGCCGACCACGACATTCACCACCGGCACGAGAACGACGGGGAACGGCCCGATAAAAAATACGATGGGTGACAGAGGCACGCGACCGACGACCTGCTCTTTTTTGTTAAGCGTTCCGTTGAATCGGCCCGTGACCCTGAGAGAACTTCGCTGATCGACACCCGCCCACGCCTCGACTCGGTCGACACAGACAGGCGGGATCTCGAAGCAGCTCTCGATACCGAGGCCGAGGTTGTATCCGGCGTTGAAGAAGACCGAGCCCTGCACTCGGATGGTGCCAGTGCCCTCGACACCGCTGCCCGAGGCCGCGAGATCTATCGTAACGTCGAGGTCTTTTTGAAACGTGAAGTTGTCACCCTCATCGACCGACTCGATCATCGGCAGATCTTTCGCCTTGTCGGAGGCTGCGGTCTGTCGATCTGCCGCGAGCCCTGGAGCCGTCGGGGGCCGCAGTTCACCTGAGGCATCGAGATGACCGGCGGAGATCGCTTCGGTCAGCTTGGCCTGGACCGTGGCAAGATGGACCTCGCCGGCCAGTCGTCGGATCGACACGACCTTGCGCAAGAAACCGTACGGCGCCGCCGGCGCGATCTGGCTGACGAGCACGTCATCGACATTCAGACTCCTCAGCAGCGACGTTTCGTATGCAAAATGCATCGCCCCGGTCGACTGATCGTACGACACGAGCGCCGCTCGTGTAGGAGCGTCGGCGATCTTTGTCGTGACGGGAATGACCGGATCCTGACAGACGCCGTCAAGTACCATCGCGACCTGCTGGGGCGTTGCCGATCCGATCTCGCTGAGCAGCAGCGACGCGAGTTCGTCGCCGCAGAGACCGAATTCGGCCCTAATCGCCGCGGCGATCTCCCACAACGAGAGCCCGGCGGCGGCAAGCACCCTGACATGAAGCGCCGCGTCCCTCTCGACCACGAACTTGATCGGCCAGATCATGCCAAATCGCGAATACGTGCCGCTCGGCACGTCGACCGCTCCAAGCGGCAATCCGGCGGCGAGCACCCGCACGCGATATGTCGTGCGGCCGTCGGTCGTGCGATTGCTGTTCCAATTGACGATAAAGTGCGAGCCGGCGCTCCTCAATCCGTACGCGCCAGCCGATGTTAATGACGCCACGAGCGTGCAGTTGCCGCCGAGCTCGACGCGGCACACCTCGACTTTCAGGTAACTCAGCAGCGAGGTGTCGAGCCGTTCTGGAGCGGTCGGCGAACCGGACCCGATCGGCTCGATGAACCGAAATGCCCCCGGCTCAGGTGCCGCGGTTACTGCCGCGTTCGCTTCGGGGATGGATCCTGCCTCACGTCGCGGTTCCGCCCCTCGAGCCTCACCAAAAGCTGAAAACAGCGCCGGGCCAACGGGCTCAACGTTCAAAGCAAAGGCAGCGGCGACCGCCGCTCCCAAGAACAACAACATACGGGCGAAATTGAAAGACCAGACTCTTGCACGCTTCATAAGTATCTCCTCAGGGTCTCTCGTCCCGCGGCGTGACTACCGTCGGGATCTAACCTGTAAATTCTCTTGCTGACTTTGTACGCGGGATGGTAAGCGCCGCGGTCGGTCGGCGTTAACTACACGTTTGCGCGGGATGAGTGATGTGAAATAGGAGAGGTCCTACCGGCGAAACTGCTCGTCCGGGATGACAGATCCGCCTGCGTTATGCGGACGGATCTGTCCCTCGATCCGCTACCCCGGCTCCGTCGTCAATTAAGGACATTCGAGACTCGGGTTGAAAGGCGCAAACATGCCGGCCGGATTATGCCGCCACGCCCAGACGTGCAATTCGTAAGCGTTTCTCCCCGGACTGTATTCAAACGTTTGCCCAAACAACACGGGCGCCGCTGGGACAAGCGGGGCGGGCACGACGTATTCGACAGCGACCAGCCGCATTTCGCCAGCTTCGTCGGGCAAATACAGCAGAACCTCAGGCCGGGCGGGGTTGACGTCCGGATTCGTTATCCGCCCGATATTGCCGTAGTGAATGCCCATCGTCCCGAGCCCGGGCACGGACACGCACGGACTTAACGGGACGAATCCGTCCGCGATCGCGCGCTCGATATCGTGATACCTCGCCGTCGCACGTCTCGCGGCGGCCAGCGCCTGGCGGCACTCGGCAGAACGACATTCCTCCTCGTTCAAGCTCGGGGCGGCAGCCGAAGGCGCGGAGTAAAAGCTCAACGCTAGTACTCCCTGCAAAAGGACACCGAAAAGTGACTTGGAAAGATTTCCTGATCTTAGAAATTTCATCTCAACCTACTTTATTTGTTCTCGATCATGAGCTGGATCGGTCACGCTTCCTTCATCGCGGACACGCGGCTGCGACCCGCTCGGCGTTCGCGGCGGCGCGATTAACGCCGAATCGGTTTCCAATCTCCTCGAACGCGGTGGTAAAGGTCGACGGCGACACCGAGAGCCCGGCGGCCGTCGCGACGAGCATAAGGGCGATCGCCGCCGCGGTGACGATGGATGAATGGGATGCTTTTTTTCATTGAATTACTCCTCGATCCGGGGTTTTGCGGGCAATACTATCCGACCGGCCGCCGTCCGAACAGCTACACAAACGTGCAGGCTGCATAAAAATGCGGGGCGCAAAACAGGGCAGCGAGTCGGGGCGTCGCTGCCCGAGTTTTCGTTATCTGCGGACCTTATCTGATCTGGAAAAGCGCAATGTGCGTCGAGCCGTCGTTCAGCCTAACGAGCAACTGCCGGCACGTTCCCCTCCACGACCTTTCGGTTTTCCAGACATAGATGTAACGGTCGGTCAGAGCGTCGTAGCTCAAGCTGCTTGACCCGGCCGTCACCGTTTCTTCGACCGTCGAGGTCGATGAGCCGCCGACGCACTGCACCTGCTGCGACGCCGGGAAGCCGGCGGCGAAAATGTTGGGTCCCTTGTTTCCGCTCAGACTGAATTTGACCGGCACAGATTGCCCCGCGCTGACGACGTTGACGGTCGGCAGATCATCGACCGGCTGGAAAAAGCCCGCGAAGTTGTAAAGTACGGTCACCGTGAAACTGCGCATCGCCGTGTTGCCCGAGGCGTCGGTCGCCGTGACGTTGACCGTTGTCGTGCCGACCGGGAATGGCGAGCCCGATGTGGGAATCGCATTCACTGTCGGATTCGTGTCGCAGTTGTCGGTCGCCGATACCGTAAAATTTACGACCGCGCTCGTACCGGTCGAGTTTGGAGCGAGCGACGTAACGATGTTTGCCGGCAGCGACAAGACGGGCACGCCAGTCTCGGCCGCGACCGTGACATTAAGCGTCGCTCCGGCGTATCGTGTTCCGCTGTCGGTTACGCGAAGTGTGAAGCTCGCGTTGGCTGCCCCGCACGTCGCCGCGATCGCCGCCGTCACGGCACCGGATGACGATACCGCGATTCCTGATACCGTCACGCCGTTCGAGGTCGCGCTCGACGAGCCGTTGACGGTGACGCTCAGAGAGCTCTCTGCGTCCTCCGCATCATTTACCGATGCGACGGAAATGCCCAGCGTGTTGGAGTCGGCCGCCACCGACGCACTCAAAGCCGTAATTGTCGGCGCGGCGTTGGCCGCGCCGCCCCACGACGGATTGCCGTTGAGACCGCCATTGGCTGCAGAATTGTTTGTAATTCGTGTTTGCGCCGAACCGTCGGCATTCATCGTGTAAATCTCGGTGAGGGGATGTATCCCGCGGTCGGACTGAAAAGCAATCTTGTTGCCGTCCGGGCTGAATGACGGGTTTTCATCGTGGTCAGAATTGTTGGTAAGGCGTGCATGACCCGTGCCATCGTCGTTCATGGTCCAAATCTCACCGTTGCTTACACTCCCTATCTGAAAGACAATTCTGGAGCCATTGGGGCTGAACGAGGGATTGGCTTCATACGCGGTATTGAATGTCAGTCTCTCGCGACCAGTGCCGTTACTGTTCATAATGTAGATATCGGTGTCGATGCCTGGAGCAAGTTGAACCGCAAAAACGATCCTGTTGCCGTCGGGACTGATCGACGCATCTAAATCGCTTACAGTGTTGTTGGTCAAACGAGTTTGTCCTGAGCCGTCGGCGTTCATGATGTAGATTTCGCTATTTCCGTCACGGAAGGAATGAAAAACGATCTTGCCGTTCGGTCCGAACGAGGGGTTGTTGTCTGAAGCCGCATTCGTTGTCAGCCTCGTTTGGTTTGAGCCGTCGATGTCCATTACATAAATTTCGTTGTTCCCGTTCCGGTTGGATTGAAATGCTATCTTGCTGCCGTCGGGACTTATCGAGGGATTAATGTCGTTGCCGCCGCAATTCGTCAGATTTACTTGATTAGTGCCGTCGGCGTTCATCAAGTAGATTTCACCGCTGCCGTCGGCGGCGCCGAACGAATGATAGGCAATTTTCTCTTGCGCGACGCATACGCTTGCGGCGGCGAGAAGCGATGCGCAAAGCAAAGTGCTCATCACGGCGATGTTCTTTATCGATCGAAAAATTCTCATATCAGTTCTCCGTCTCAAATTTGCTCCGGAACGAGCAATAGCTGGTCTTTGTTCGACACCGACGCCGCGGCCCTGCAGACGGGCGGGCAACAAGTATCGTTCTTTCGTGCGAGTTACCATCCGCGCTGTATTTGACCTAGTCCGCGTCGACCAAGTGTCCGGAAATGCTCATGTGGATCGTTTCCGCTCCGAAGGATCCGAGCCGCTCGGCAAAGAAAACCACGGTCGTCCCGGCGTCGGAGTAAAGGTTGACCTGCGCGCCGACGGCGGCCTTACCGCCGACTTTTTCCGCCAGCGGCAGCGAATGGGTAACGCGGTTTCCGCTGATCTCGGTCGTCACCGCGATGCGCAGACCCGCCCCAGCGTCGCCGAAAAACGAATTGGCTGAGACAAATTCGATCACGGCCCGCTTGTCGTTCGGCACGCCGTACGCGGCCAGGCAGCTCGTGCCTCCACCGACCGGCGTGCAACTGGTCGAAAAGTGAAATGGACGGCGCCTCGACTCGCCCACTTCGCGCACCGGCAACGGAGCGCCGGCCGGGCCCGACACGCTCACGGCGCCGGTTACGGGGACCGGGTTCGATGGTAGGTTGACGACCTCGACCGCCCGGGTCGCGTTGCTGCCGGAGGGCTGCCCTTGCGCCGTGTTGGACGCGACCAAAGCGGCAATGCCCGCCGCAGCAAACAGAGCTATAACCGCTCCTATTGATCGTGAGATCCGAAATCTCGTCATTGTCTTTCTCCCAATTCTTAGGTGAAACCGTTTCCGCACACTCGCGGGGGCGCGTTGATGTGGCTCGCTCCCGCGAGCGTGCGCTTTCCGTCTTTCTTATCAGTAAACGATCAGGAAATAATCCGACGCGATCGAGTGGAAGGTGGATGACTCGTTGTGGAAGAAGCGCATGGACACGTAGTTACCCGACCGACTTGTGATCCTCCCCGCAATGAAATCATCCGCGACCGTGTTATTGGCCGAGCCAAACGAAGACAAGGCAAAGTACCGCCCCGCCGTGCTGAATCCCAGATCAACCGAATATGCAGGCCCAAGGGCTTCCAGGACACTCGATGTGAATCCACATCCCGTATTCGTTGTTCCGCCGGTGACGGTCGCCCCGGTCGCTGCGTTGTAACACTGCGAGATGACCCCGTTTGCCAGCACGAACAGCATCGCTCTCGCACCGCCCGGGCCGGCCGGCCCCTGCGGTCCTTGTTCGCCCTGCGGACCTTGTTCTCCTCGTGGTCCCTGCGGCCCCTGTGGGCCAGCCGGACCTTGCGGGCCCTGTGGGCCCTGTAGTCCCTGTGGTCCCTGCGGGCCTTGCTGGTTCCATGAGATGAGGGTCTCGGCGCGCGGGTCGCACTGCTGAGTTGGGTAATCGATCAGGCGGAGCTGTCCGCCGCTGCGCTTGTAGCAGCCATAATAGACGCCGTTCGCATCCGGGATGCTGGCGTAAGCGACGATGGCGACGAGTGCGGCGGCGACGAGGCCGCCCAGGCTGACGAGCAGGTGATTTCGTTTTTTCATTTTCTTTCGCTCCTGAATCATGAAGATGTTTACCGGCATGCTATGCGGTGCGGGGCCGGGAAAAAACCACACATTTGTGCAGGGGCGAAAAGGATGTCGACGGCTGATCGCCCGCCGATCGTCGGGCCGATGCCTTAGACGAGCTTTTCCCGCAGAGCTTTGGCGACGGCTTCGCTCTTGGAGTGGACCTGGAGCTTCTCGTAGATGTTCTTGAGGTGAAACGAGACGGTGTGAAAAGAGATGCCCATCTCGCGGGCGGCGGTCTTTTTGTGGTGGCCTTCGACGAGCAGCTTGAGGAGCTGGGTCTCTTGCGGCGTGAGATGATAATCGGCCTTCTCCGGCGGGCGAAATTCGCGAAAGAGCTTGATGACGCGCGCGGCGATGGCGGGCGAGATCGGCGAGCCGCCGTCGGCTGCTTCGCGCAGCGCGTCGAGCAGGCGCGCCGGGGGCGTATTCTTGAGCAGGTAACCATTCGCTCCGCTGCAGAGCGCGTTGAAGATCTGATCGTCGTTGTCGTAGATCGTGAGCGCGAGGATCGGGACGTCCGGAAAGATCTCTCGCAGCCGGCTGATGCCCTCGATGCCCGACATTCCCGGCAGTCCGAGATCGGTCAGGATGATGTCGGGATCGTCGCCGGCGATGCGCGCAAGTGCCGTCTCCATCAGGCCGTACGCGGCGACGCATTTTAAGCCGGGCGTTCCGTTGATCAATGCCGAGAGGCCGTCGCGTACCTCGCGAAGGTCTTCGATCAAGACCACGCGCGCCTGCGATGGCAGACTGTCGAGCATTGGGTCGACTGTGACTGGAAGCATTTTATTAACGCTTGACTCTATGCTCTGTTTTCCGTCGGAGCACCTGCCCGAATGAGCAGGTGCGGCGGATCGCCGTTCAGATCGTGGGCGCTCGGCGGAGCTCCATCTCAAAACTCACGGTGGTCCCCGCCTTTTCGCTGGTCGACGCGATGTCGAGCCTGCCGCCGAGCGCGTCCGCGCGGCGCTGCATACTGCGAAGCCCCTGCCCGTCCGGCCAACTCCCCGGAGCAAAGCCTCGCCCGTTATCGGCGACGTTCAGACGCAGCCGGTCGCCCTCGATCTCAAAGCGGATCACCACGCGGGTACAGCCGGAATGCCGGGCCGCGTTATTCACGGCTTCCTTAAAGATCAACAGAACATCGCGACGCACGCCGACCGGCAACTGCAGATCCTCTTCGCTCACCGGCGCGAAGTACTCGAGATCGATGTCCCGAAGCGTAAAGATCTCTTCGGCATGCGAGCGCATTCGCCTCACGAGATCGACGACGCGGTCGTGTTCGGGACTGATCGCCCAGACTATATCGTTCATCGACGCGACCGACTCGCGCGAGATGTCGGCGATCGACTCGAGCAGGTCGGCCGAGCCGTTTGCAGAGCGTTGCCGCGCGACCTCGCTGAGCAGCGAGATGCGTGTCAGGTTTGCACCGATGTCGTCGTGCAGGTCGGTCGCGATCCGCGTCCGCATTCGCTCAAGCTGCAGTATCCGCGCGAGCCGATTGCGGTAAAAGCCGTAAAAGGCGATCCCGACGGCAAACGCCAGCGCCGTGATAAACCACCAGCGCTGCCAGATGGGAGCCGCCACCCTGAACTCAACATTCGCCGGCGCTCCGGTCACGCCGTCAAAGGTGAGGGCCCGCACCTCGAGCAGGAATTCGCCCGCCGCGAGATCGGCGATGTTGATCGTGCGCTCATTCGTGGTATTCCAGGCGAGGTTCTCGCCGAGGCGGTATTCGTAACGGAGCCTCTCGCCGAGGCCCGCGCCGAGACCGATGAAATCGACGCTTACCGAATCGTGGGCGGCGAGCGACACCGGCGGCACCGACTGCTCGCCGAGCACCGAGATCGGTTGGGCCTGGCCGTTCGACGAGCGGATGCCGGTGATCAACGCCGTCGGCGGCCGCCTCTCGCGCAGCGGCTCCGGCCGCAGACGCGCCAATCCTTTCTGCGCCGAGAACCAGAGATCGCCGTGACGATCGCGAAACGCCACCTCGACCTGGTTGGCGGGCAGACCGTCGCTGGTCGTGAAGTTCCTGACCGCGCCCGACTCTAGATCGATCCGGTCGACGCCGCGGCCCGAACCCGCGTAGAGCCTGCCAAAATTGTCTTCGACGACACAGTAGATGCCGTTGCTCGCGAGCCCCTCGGCGCGTCCGTATCGTGCAAACTCGAGGCTGCCCTGCGAATCGGGATCCAACAGCCGCAGCAGCCCGGTCGTCGTATTGGCAAACCAGATCTGCCCCTTCGAGTCGAGATACGCGTCACGCATCCAGCCGGTGGGCACGCCGTCCTTTTCGGTAAACGTCCGAAATACGCCGTCGCGATAGCGAACGAGCACGGCCTCGCGCCCGTTGTCGATCCCGGTCGCGATCCAAAGGTTGCCGGCCCGATCCTGGAGAAAGGCGGACACGAGCGACACCGGTGTCAATCCCGCCGCGTCCGTCAGGTCTTCCCACGTTCCGGTCGATCGCCGCCATCTCAACAGTCCGTATTTCGGTTGGCCAAACGTGCCGACCCAGATGTCGCCGTGCGAGTCCTCAAAGATCCTGAAGGGCTCGCCTCTGAATACGCCCGGCGCCGCGTCCTCAGGGGCCGCGGCGGCAAGTTCGGCAAAAACTTTGGAGCCGCGATAACGGATAAGAGCCGCGCCGCTCGCTATCCACCAGTCGCCGAAGCGGTCCTGAAGTGCGGTCTGCTTCCAGCCCCAGCCGTGGGAATTTTGTCCGAAAGCCAGGTCGCGGAGCTTTATGATCTCAAACTTGTCGCCGCCGAAACGGCTGAGCCAGCGGCCATTCGAATGGCTGGCCGCGACCAGGTCGCCCGCGGCGGTCTCGAGGAGCGTTTCGGGAAACGCGAAACCCAGACCGTCCCTTTCATCAAACGACGTGAAGCCGTAGCGTGCGATACGCTTGACGCCGCAGCTCGAGGCGATCCAAATATTGCCGTCCGAGTCCTCGTGGATCGCGTCGGTGTGATCGCACAGTCCGTTCTCCTCGCGATAGACGCGTCGGCAGACCGGACCGGGCCCGTCGTTCCATTCGCAGAGGCCCTTGGCCGTCGCGAGCAGCATCCGGCCGTCGGATGCACGATCGATATCTGCGATCCAGTTCGACGAGAGGCCGTCCCTTTCCAACACGATACGCTCGACCAGACGCTCGCCTGCCGCGCGGTCCGCGTCCAGGATCAGGAGTCCTCCAAAGTCGCGCATCCCGGCAAGAATCCGACCCGACGCGTCCTCCAGAAACGAGGTAACGCCGGCCGTCGGCACGCCTGCCTCAGCTCCGAACGTGACCGCATGGCCCTCAGCGTCGATGCGTGCGATCCATCCGAACGATCCCGCCCAGACCCGCCCCTTAGAATCGCGATAGAGCGCCGTTACCTCGGGCCGACGGACCGCCGGCGGCCCGTCGATCGCGACCCGCTCGAACGTGACCTCGCCGCCGCGCGCGCGAACGCGATAAAGTCCCGCATCCGACGCCGCGAGAAACGAATCAGCGCCTTCGCGCAAAAACGCCCTAAATGACCGCGCTTCGCCGCCCGCCGGCGCAAAGACCGAAAAGAGCGGATTGTCCTGCGAGCCGCGCAGCCCTCGCGGGTTGAGCCTTGCAAGCCCGCCGTCGGTCGCGAAAAAGTACGTTTCGCGATCGAGCTCGAGCACGTCGTTGACGTGCCGCTCCGGCAGACCGTCGTCGACCGTAAAGGTCGTAAAGCCGTAACCGTCAAACCGCGAAACTCCGTCCGCCGTGCAGATCCAGAGGAAGCCGCGAGAGTCCTGCACGATGCGCGATGCTCCGTCGCGCGGCAGACCGTCGGCGATCGTGTACGTCCGCACCGGCAGACGCTCGGCCCGCGCTCCGGCGACCGACACAAGCAAAGATGCTGCGAGAAGAAGAAGGGCGCGGCGGCGCGGCGTCAATTTGGAGGGCCCGGACGTCTTTTTCGGCCTCGTCATAGCATCGAAGGGATGGCGAATTATTACACCGGCCGCTCGTCCCTGACAAGAAAAAAACCGCCGGACCTTTTGAGGCCGGCGGTCTATTCGCAGCATCGATCGTCGATGTTCGATCTAGAGATTCTTCAAAATGAAATCGGTCATCATCGTGTACCAGTGCCGCACCTGGGCGGGGTTGGTGACGCCGTGGCGGGCCGTTGGATACAGCATCAGGTCGAATTGCTTGTTCGCCTTTTGCAGCTCGTAAGCCAGCTGCGTCGTGTTCTGCATGTGCACGTTGTCGTCGATCTGGCCGTGGATCAGCATCAGGCGGCCGTTGAGGTTGCCTGCAGCTTTGAGCACCGACGAGTTGTCGTAGCCGCGCGGGTTGTTTTGCGGCGTCATCATATAACGCTCGGTGTAGATCGAGTCGTAATTTCGCCAATCGGTGACCGAGCCGCCCGCGATGCCGATCTTGAACGCCTTGCTGTGCGTCATCGCGTACGAGGTCATAAATCCGCCGTAGCTCCAGCCGTGCAGTCCGATGCGTTCGCCGTCGACGAACTGCAGCGACTTGAGATAGGCGACGCCGTCCTCGAGATCGCGCAGCTCGAGGCGGCCGAGATCCTTGTAGATCGGCCAGACCGATTCTTCGCCCTTGCCGCTCGCCGAGCGGTTGTCGCAGATCCAGATGATGTAGCCCTTTTGCGCGAGAAGCTGAAACCACATTCCGCGTGTACCGAGCCAGCGGTTTGCGACCGACGGCGCGTGCGGGCCCGAGTATGTAAAGCTGAAGACCGGATACTTTTTTGTCGCGTCAAAGTCGGGCGGCTTGATCATCATCGCTTCCATCTCAAAGCCGTCACGCGTCTTGACCTTCAAAAAGTCCGGCCGGCTCAATTTGTACTGCGAGAGAGCGTCGACCTTGTTCTCGTTGATCACGCGCTCGAGCGTGCCGTCGGCGCGGTAGAGCCGCGTCTGCGGCGGAGTGTTGACGTCGCTCCAGATATCGACGAAGTGCGTGAGATTTGCATTGAACGCCGCCGAGTGCGAGCCGTCGCCCTGCGTGATGCGTTGGGCCTCGCCGCCGCCGATGCGGACGCGGTAAACATTCTCTGCGATGTGCGAATCTTTGGTCCCAGAAAAGTAAGCGTAACCGCTCGACTCGTCGACGCCGTGAAGCCCGCGAACTTCCCATTTGCCGTCGGTCAACTGGCGAATGAGTTTGCCGCCGGCATCGTAGTGATACAGATGCCGCCAGCCGTTGCGGGCAGACTGCCAGACGAACGAGCCGTCCTTTAAGAACGCGGGATTGTCGTAGACCTCGACCCACGCCGCGGTCGTCTCGGTCAAAACTTTGCGGACCTTGCCGTCCGCGGCGCTTGCGGCGCTGAGATCGAGAAAGGTCTGCTCGCGATTCAAAGCCTGAAAAAAGACGCTGCGGCTGTCGGGCGTCCACGCGACGCGCGCGATGAGCAGGTCGTCGGGCTTGTAATTTGAAATGTCGACAAACTTCGCTACGTCGCCGAATCTCAAAACTGTCGACGGCAGACGAGCTCCGATGCCGGGCACGCGGCCGGCGTTCGGAATAAAAGAGGTCCTCGTCACGTCGGCGATGCCGAGACGCACCGTCGGGTTTGGGTCGCCGGCCTGCGGGTAGCTTGTGTGCTCGACCGACTGGTCGGTCGGAATGTCGTTCGGGATGACGAACTTCGGGACCGGCGACTCGTCCAATCTCAAAAACGCGATGTAGCGCGAATCGGGCGACCACCAATAGCCGCGCTTCTGGCCGCGGCCGTAGAGTTCCTCCTCGTAGACCCAGTCGAGGATGCCGTTGAGAATTTTCCCATCGCTGCCGTCGCGGGTGAGCTGCTTTTCGCGCCCCGTCGAGGCTTCCATCACAAAGAGGTTGTTGCCGCGGACGTACGAGACGTACTTGCCGTCCGGGCTGAAGTCGGGCTCTTTCTCTTCCTCGTTAGAATTCGTCAGCCGCCGCAGCGTGCCCGCCGCGAGGTCGTAGTACCAGAGATCGTTCTGGCGATTGATGATTATCGCGGTTTCGTTCGGGCTGAAGAGCAGCTCGGGCGAGTTTGAGAGCTCGTTGGCCTCGTCAGACTTGACGCCCGCGTTTACTAGCGCCGCGGCCAGCCGCGAGCTGTCAAAATAATCGCGGGACTCGCCCGTGACCGCGTTGACGCGCACGAGCTTGCCAGCCTGGACCTGCTTGAAAGACCGCGCGTCGCTCGCCCACTGCACAAACGTCGGCGTCCCGCTGAAGCGCACGCGGACCTTGGGATCGGTGCTGAATATGTCGTCGAGCGTGAGAAGCCTCTCCTGCGCATAGGCCGCGGACGCAAATGCAATGAACGCCAAAAAGAGCCACTGGAACTTTTTCATAATCGTTGTCGGTTGAACGGGAAGAGCTGCGTAGTAAGGATAATCAAAGCTTGCTCAAGCGGCAATCGGAAGGGCCCGAGACAATAAACGGTGCACATTTCCAGCGGCTGTGCCGCAGTGCTGAGAGTTTCACGCCTTTGGGTGCGCTTTGGTGTAAACGTCGATCATCTTCTCCATCGACACCTGCGTGTAGATCTGAGTCGTCGAGAGGCGTGCGTGGCCGAGGAGTTCCTGAATGTCGCGCAGATCGGCGCCCGAGTCGAGCAGGTGCGTGGCGAAGGTGTGCCGCAAAGAGTGCGGCGAGATGTCGTGGATGTCGGCGCACTGCTTGATGTATTTGTCGATCATCCGGCCGACGCTGCGCGTCGTGATGCGCGTGCCCTGGTAATTCAAAAAGACGGCCTGCTCGTCGCGCTTCTCGACCGGAGCGTTCAATAAAAACTGAGCCCGCGTCTCCTCGAGATAATGCATCAGCGCCTGCAGCGCGGGCTCGCCAAAGGGCACGATCCGCTGCTTTTTTCGCTTGCCGGTGACGCGCACCATTCGCTCGCGAAAGTCTATGTCGCGCAAGTTCAGCCCGACCAGTTCGCCGACGCGGATGCCGGTCGCATAAAGAAACTCGAGTATCGCCCGGTCGCGGCGGCCGAGGTCTGTGTTGACGTCGGGCGTCTCGATAAAGCGGACGGCGTCCTCCTGCGAGAGATGATTCGGGATCTTGCGCTCGATCTTGGGCGTCGCGACCAGCTTTGCCGGATTGACGTCGAGCACGCCTTCGCGGATGAGGAACTGAAAGAACGTTCGCAGGCTTGCGAGCTTTCGCGCGACCGACGTCTTTTTATGATCGCCGTGCAGCCCGGCCATCCACTCGCGGATCGTGAGCCGGTCGATCTCTTTGACGTCGATATCCGCGCGCTTTTCGATCCTCAGCATGTGATCGCGAAACTGCTCGAGATCGCTCGCATAATTGCGCAGCGTGTGCGGGCTGACATTCCGCTCATATTTCAGGTGCTGGAGAAACTGTTTGAGGTGGTCGTCGAGCATGTGCTGGTAAGAGTTACGCGTTCACGCGTGAAACCGTGCGAGCCACACCGGAGATGGGCGGGTGTCGACATCAATACGTCAGCACTCTGACGGCCCGGGAGACTCACGCTAGTCAAAATCCCAATCCTTGCCGTAATCGAGGATCGGATACTGCTTACAAGTTTGTTGCTTCGTTCAACCCCATCCAAACATCTCAGTGCCCTCTGTGCTCTCTGTGGTTTCGGATCTCCACTCGATCCTCAATTCATTTGTCGTTCGTTCACCACAGAGTACACAGAGTGCACAGAGTCAATTTGACGGAGGTCATATCCGAAGATGTTGATTGTTTCGGCTATCTCATCCATTCAAATATCTCAGTGCCCTCTGTGCTCTCTGTGGTTTCGGATCTCCACTCGATCCTCAATTCATTTGTCGTTCGTTCACCACAGAGTACACAGAGTGCACAGAGTCAATTGATAGAAACTTTATCCCGCAGCTTACAAATGCCTTGGTTTTCGCAGCCATCTCCACGCCGACCTTTTCCAGATACTCTGACGCGCTTGAGTAAGGCCAGTCCTGCCACCTTTTCACGTACCCGTGTTTTACCGGATTGTGGTGAATGTAGTTCAGCGTCGCGTAGAAATGCCGCTCCGATCGCATCGACCTTTCGACGCACCGATACCAAACCTTTCGGCCGCGCTCGTCGTCTTCACCATTCCAAGTGTATGACGACAAGCCATGATATTTGCCGAGTGCGGCGAGCAACGATCTGACCCGGGCCGTGCGGAGGAGAAGGTGATAGTGATTCGGTAGGGCGCACCAAGCGTGTAGGGCCGCGTTCTCGGTCCTACAGAGCTCGATCAGATCTGCTTCACACCCTGCCATTCTCCCCGGCGAACTCCCGATGATGTGCCGATGTTCAAAGCAGGCGGCCGTTACAATAAAGTTCTGTTCCCCGAGATAATCGAAGTGCGGCGGTGCGTGCCAGGGTCGGCGGTACGCCCTGCGTTCGCTCAGAGCGTTCGCCCGCATCTCGTCAGACATTTTACGCCAGTTGTACATCGTGTCGACGTTTATAACAGACGCCCTAAGCGTGAACAGATGTTGATTCTAATTCATGAGCCGTCACGCGTGAACGCGTAACTCTTACCGCTTGGGGACATAATACCCTTTGCGTGTCCTGACGGTGAGGTTTGGGTTGCTTTTTACCGTAACGGTGATCTGCCTGAAGTCGCCGGGCTTGCCCGTCTCGGTCTCCGGATAGTAGCTCAAAATGTACTGGTCCGAGAGCTCGCCCGAGATCCGCGCAAAGGCCGTTTCCATCTCGCGTTCGTCGAGCGGCGAATAGACCGCGCCGCCGGTCTGCGACGCGATCTCCTGCATACGGCGTTCGGCGTCGAGCACGCGAATGTTGGCGTTGCCGCCGCGTTGGCCCGTGCGTTTGAAGTTTTCAAAGTCCTTTGTCTTGACGACGTAGACCTGACAATTCGTGAACTGCAGTCGGCGGATCACCTTTTCGAGCGTCGTCGAGTAATCGCTGTACGTATCTTCGCCGTCCGAGACGATGACGATGACGCGGCGGCCATCGAGTGCCGATTCGCGCAGATAGTCGGCGACCTCGAGGATGCCGTCGAGCAGAGCGGTCGCTCCCTCGGGCTGAGGGAGCGACTCGACGGCACGCAGGAGCAGCGAGACGTCGCGCGTCAGCGGCTGCGACATTCGCGTCGCGTCGGCGACCGTAAAGAGCGCGGCCATGTCGCGCTCGGGCCGCAGCACGCGTTTGAAGAATTTCACGGCCGCTTCTTTTTCAAACTCGCGCGCGATCAGCACGCTCGACGAGTTGTCAAAGAGCATCGCCAGCCGTATCGGCGTCGCAGCCCGAGTGACCTCGCCGATCGCGACGCGTCGGCCGTCGATCGACAGTTCAAAATCCTCAAGCCGGAGGCTGGTCACCGCTCGGCCATGAGAGTCGACGACCGAGACCGGTATCGGTACGAGCGTCGACTCGAT
The DNA here is from genome assembly GCA_046313635.1 of Pyrinomonadaceae bacterium. GTDB lineage: Bacteria > Acidobacteriota > Blastocatellia > Pyrinomonadales > Pyrinomonadaceae > OLB17. Next base: position 62,406 of record JBKBYA010000012.1, read on the forward strand.
CTTCAGAACGTCGTCGTCGTCGGTCGCGGGTTTGGCCGGCGTGGGCGTCGGTGTCGCGTCGTTCTTTGGCAGCGGTTTGTCGACGGACGACCACTCTCGCGGCACGTATATGACCCGCGGCCGTTCGCGATCGGGAGTGGGACTCGGCGTCGGCTTGGTCCGGCCCGACTGGGCAAGCGCGCTCGGCGACAAAAGGATGAGAATCACGATCGAATAAATGCCGAGCTTCATTGATTGGCTAAGTGTACGGTCGCGGATTTGATTAGCGAACTGCTCTCTGCGGTTGCATTCGGCCGATCAGGCAAAGATCAGCTTCGATCCCGCAACAACGAGCACGAGAGCCAAGACCCGCCGCATCGTCAGCGAGTCAAACCGCTTTGCGCCGAGTGTCGAGCCGACAACGCCGCCGACGACCGCGACGGCGACCCAGAGCCAGACGTTCGCCGGCAGCGATGCGGCGTGCCGGAAATTGCCGGCGAGACCCGAGATCGAGTTTACAAGTATGAACAGCGCCGATACTCCAGCGGCGGTCCTGGTCTCTGACCAATTCATCAGCAGCAGCACCGGCGTCAAAAAGATGCCGCCGCCGACGCCGACGAGCCCCGAGAGCAGCCCGATCGCTCCGCCGACCGCGAGTGCAATGAAGAGATTCGGGGCCTTGGCCTCGACGCCGTCGTTGAGCTTCCAAGCCAAACGCACAGCGGCGACGATCAGGACAGCTCCGAGGATCGTCTTGTAAATATGCGCCGGCAGCGTGATCATCCCGCCGACAAACGCCATCGGGATCGACGCCGCCGCAAACGGCCAGAACGCCCGCCACGAAAAATGCCCGCCGCGATAGAACTGAACCGCCGCGATCGACGCGACGAAAACATTCAAAACCAAAGCCGTCGGCCGCGTGACTTCGGGCATCACGCCAAACAGCGCCATTACCGCCAAATACCCCGAAGCCCCGCCGTGCCCGACCGAGGAGTAAAGAACCGCGACGATGAAGATCGCAATGATAATTAGGACCTGTGCTTCCATTCCAAGTGTGCGGTCTTAAGCCAACGGCAACCTTCGAACTTGCCTTCATTGCCGTCGCCTTCAGGCGACGGACCATTTGATCTTCGAACTTGCCTTCATTGCCGTCGCCTTCAGGCGACGGACCATATGCTCCCAAGAAATTATTCCTGGGCTTTAGCCCCAGCTCCGGTGATTCGTTTCAGGGTCGCGAGTTCTCGATCGAACGGCACCGCTCGGTGATGTTCCTCTTGCTTCGCAATGTATTCTCTCACCCTATCGACCAGCGACTCCGAAACCGATATTGCATAGTAATCATCCTGCCAACTGAACAGGCCTTTCAAAATTCCCTGCTGGTTCAGCCAGTGCGCCGACTCGCCTTTGATCAGCATCATCACCTTCGCGACTGTCTGCTCGCGGCCAAGCGAGATCAGGACGTGCAGGTGATCTGACCACCCCCGGCACAGTCGAGGAATATGCCCTTGGCCCGACAATTCTCTTTGATGTGCTCAAACAGGCGCTTTCGGATCTCGGGTGAAAGATTCTGCTCGCGGTTTTTTGTCGAGAATATCGCGTGTACCCAGACTCGGATGTAGGACATAGGTCGATTTCGGGCTAAAGCCCGGGATTCTGATTTAGATCCTTACCCGTCGCCTGAAGGCGACGGCAATGGTGGGGAACAGTATATCCCCGCGATCTCCTCGAACGGTCTTAAGTTCCGCCATTAACAACTCGACTCCTCAAATCGCCGGTCGCTTCAGCGAACGGATGCGGCAGATGCGGTCATGCTTTTTAAAAACTCATCCCAATCCTTCAAGGCCCGCTCGACCTGGACGATGTGGCGTTCGCGCTTGTTGCGATGTTTTTTACGCAGCTCGACGGGGAGCGGCTCGAGCAGGCCGAAGGTGATGTTGACCGGCTGGAAGTTTTTGGTCTCGACATTCGAGACGTAGCGGCACAGTGCGCCGATCGCAGAGGTCGCCGGAGCGGTGAGCATCGGCTGACCGCGAAGCACTCTGACCGCGTTGAGGCCGGCGAGCCAGCCGGTGGCGACCGACTCGACGTAGCCCTCGACGCCCGTGATCTGGCCGGCGAAGAAGAGCCGCGGATCGGCCCGCGTCGAGAGGTCCTGGTTAAGGATCTTCGGCGAGTTGATGAACGTATTGCGGTGGATCTGGCCGTACTGGAGAATGTCCGCGTTCTCGAGACCAGGGATCAGGCGAATGATGCGCGCCTGCTCGCCGTAGCGAAGATGGTTTTGAAATCCGACCAACCCGTACGCGTCGGCCATCAAATTCTCCTGCCGCAGCTGAACGCATGCGTAAGGCTCCTGGCCTGTCTTGGGATCAGGCAGCCCTTTCGGCTTCATCGGCCCGAAGCGCAGCGTGTCGACGCCTCGACGCGCGAGTTCCTCGAGCGGCAGGCACGCCTCGAACCAGTGCGTCTCTTCAAATCGCTTGAGCGGGACCGACTTTGCGTTGATCAGCTCGTTGTAAAACCTCTCGTACTGCTCGCGGTCAAACGGGCAGTTGATGTAATCGTCGCCGCCCTTGCCGTAGCGTGCGGCCTTGAATGCGATCGACATATCGATCGAGTCGGCCGCGACGATCGGCGCGATCGCGTCGTAAAAGTAGAGCTGGTCGTCGCCGGTCCACTTCATTATCGACTCGGTAAGGGCGTCGCTGGTGAGCGGGCCGGTGGCGATGATGGTGACGCCGCGCTCGACATTCTGGCCGCCGGCCGAGGCAGGCAGTTCTGACAGGCTCTTGACCTCTTCGCGGATGAGCTCGATGCGCGGATGGCGTTCGATCCTCTCGGTTATGTACTCGGCAAATTTGATCCGGTCGACCGACAGCGCCGCGCCGGCCGGTACGCGCGTCGCGGCGGCCGCCTGCATCACGAGCGAGCGGCCGCGCCGCAATTCTTCTTTCAGCAGATACGGTGCCGAGCCCGGCTCGTCGGATTTGAGCGAATTTGAGCAGACGATCTCGGCGAGCTGATCTGTGCGGTGCGCCGGCGTCTGCATCACGGGCCGCATCTCGTAGAGGCGTACGTCGGCCCCCAACTCGGCCGCCTGCCACGCGGCCTCGACCCCGGCGAGACCACCGCCCACGACATTCACGACTTCTGACATCACTTTTGGATTATAGATCAACGGCTCCGCGCGAGCGGAGACGCGGGTTGAAGGAGCGACCGGGACGGCGGGAAAAAAGGCCTTCGAAGCGCTCGCGCCTCGAAAGCCTTTTCGCACTTACGCCTCTTTTGTCGGCTCAAGGGCCGGCGACAAAGTCGAGCGAGGCGACGTCCTCCGAAAGCGTGACGCTCCTCGCGGCAAAGCTGTAGCCCTTGCTTGTGACGGTTACGACGTATGTCTCGCCGGTCGCGAGACCTTCGATACGGTAATGCCCGAACGTATTGGTCACGGCCGAGACGCGATTGCCCGCCTGGTCTGTAACGACGACCATCGCCCGCCCGATGCCCGCGCCGTCGGCCGACAAGACCCGTCCGCCGATGGCGGCCTGGGCCGCGGTCGGAGCGAGCGGATCGCCGGCCGTCCAGTCCGCAAAGAATTGCACGCCGTTCACGGTAAAGCTGTTTCCCGCGGCGTTGAGCACGACGCTCGATCCGTTAGGTGCAAAGCGATTTGGATATCCGGCGCTCGCGATGCGGAAGATGTCGTAAGAAGCTTCTGTACTCGTGCCCGGTATGTCCCCGTTGAGATAGTTGAAGGTCAGATTCGCCGTGACGCCGCTGCCGCTCGTCGTCCAATACCTCTGCAGCATCCGAGCCGGATCGAGCGCCGGTGAAGAGGGCGCCGTTCCGGTGTTTGCCTTAACGCTGAGAGTGCCGCTGCCGGCCGTGACCGTCGCCGCGACCGGAGAGTAGCCGCCGCCGGCGCCGACCGGATAGGTAAACGATCCAGCCGCCGAGAACTGTTTCCGGACCGTTCCATCGACAAGGCCGTTGGTCCTCGAGGCGGTCCCGGCCGGGCCCACGCTGACGATCTTTGTTCCGGTCGTCAGAGCTCCGTTGGTCAGGGTCAGAGCTCCGTTTACCGTCGCGTCGACATTCAGCGCCGTGCCCGCCGAATTATTTATCGTGAGGTTATTAAGCGTCAGCGCCGCGACGCCGCCGATCGATTGGGCGGTCGTCCCGTTAAAGGCAAGCGTATTGCCCGTCACGCCGAGGGTATAGCTGGTCGCGATCGCGTTGAACGCACCGGCGACGTTGATCGTCCCGCTTGCGAGCGTAACGGCCGCACCGCCGCGCGAGCCGCTTATCGTCAGGTTGTTGTAGCTGAAGGCCGGCACCGTCTGTGCGCCCGCGCCGTTAAAGTCAAATGTGCTGCCCGTTATCGTATGGCCCGAGCCCGCACCGGGCGTGAACGTTCCCGCGACGCCGATCGTGCCGCTGCTCGGCAGGACCTTGGCAAAGTTTGAGAAGGTCAGGTTGCCGTAGTTCGCCGCGAGCACCCGCGGCGAGTTCGGGTGAATATCTAAGTTCGTTCGAGCTTCCCTCGCCGACAAACCTCGCCGTCCAGTAGTTGCTTGTGCTCGTCAGAGAGAGTTCAAATTCGAACCTGTGAAACGGGTCGTTCGACGGCTCGAGCCTGTAAACCGTCGGCAGCCAGCTCGTCGTCCGTCGTGTGCTTAGCGACACGCGCGGAGCGAGTCGCGACTCGACCCAGACGACGACACAGTCGATGTCGGAAGTCGCGCAAAAATCGTCGCCGCGCGTCGATCATCACCTCGACGATGTGCTCGTCGTAACCGAGGTAGCCGACCGTCTCGCTGACAACGACGTCAAACTCGCGCTCGAGAGACACGTCGAAGGAGCTTGCCTGTACTGCCTCTACCCTATCGGCGACGCCGTGCTCCCGCGCAAGCTCGTCGATCAGGCCGACGAGCATCTTGTCGGCCTCGATCGCGACCACCCTTGAAGCTCCGAGCTGTGCTGCGGCGATCGCCCACACGCCGGTACCCGAACCGATGTCGACGACGCGGGCGCCGTCAGCCACACGCTTGCGAAGGGCGTTGTAGAATTTCCGATTTCGTTCGGCGTCGCGCAGCAAGGTCTCGTGCGCCTTGAGCAGCCGGTGGGCGTGCTCCGCGAGGTGAGCTTGGGGATATTCGGGATTCAAGCGATAGGACTCCGGCGAAAAAGTACGCAATTATAACTGTCGCTCGGCCGGCGAGTAAATCGAGGCCTCTGATATCAAGTCGGGTCCGCCGCGAGGCGCGCGTTTTCGCCTTCTTCGCCCGCCATGAATTGCTCGTACTCCGCGAGCAGCTCGGACGGGTCTTGGTAGATCGCGATGCACCCCGCATCGCGCAGCCACTCGACGGGAAAGCCCCCGCACAGCACGCCGACCGTCCTGATGCCGAGCTTGCCGGCCGCGATCGCGTCGTAAGGCGTGTCGCCGACGGCGAGACATTCTGCGGGGTCGACGCCCTCGAGCTGCTCGAGCGCGGCGGCAAAGATGTCCGGGTGCGGCTTTGACCGCTCGGCGTCGTCGGCCGAGGTCTCGCCGTGGATCAGGTCGTCGATCCGCGTGATCTGCTTGTAGAACTTGAGCTCGTCCTCGGGCGCGCTCGAGGCGAGGGCGATCTGCCGACCGTCGGCATGGATGCGCTCAAATAGCTCGCGAACCGCCGGGAAAGGTCTTGCATGCGGCATATACTCGGCCTTGTAGATCTCGCCGCGGCGCTCCTCGACCTGTTTGCCGATCTCGTCCATTTCGTCTTCGTTCAAAAATACCGGCAGGAGCTGGTCCCCGCCTTTCCCGATCTGGTCGCGGATCGCCTGGAATTCGATCTCTTTGCCAAATTCGCGAAACGCGCGCTGCCACGCCTCGGCGTGCATGTCGACCGTGTCGACGAGCGTTCCGTCAATGTCGAAGATCACGGCCTTTATCATCGCGCTCAAAACGTCACGTCGGGCGGGAACGTCGGGATAGGCTCCGGCGGCGTCGGGAACGGCTCGGGATTTGGGTTCGGGTCCGGGATAGGGTCGGTCACCGGATACGGATCGGGCTCAGCCGGCGGCGTCGGCTCGGTGCGGCCGGGTTCGGTGTTTGGCGGGTCGCCCTCGGGACGAACCGGTGAATTCGGCTGGTTTTGATCGCTCATAATTCTTGTTGCTCGACTTTGTTCCTTGTACTAACCGAGCGGCTTGCCGCCGGTCACGCCGATGACCTCGCCGGTGATGTAGCTCGACTCGTTCGACGCGAGAAAGACGTAAACCGGCGCCAGCTCGGCCGGCTGCCCGGCTCGCCCCACCGGCGTGTCGGCGCCAAACTCCTTCACGCTGTCCTCGGGCATCGTCGACGGTATCAGCGCCGTCCAGATCGGTCCCGGCGCGACGCAGTTTACCCGCACGCCGCTTTTGATCGCCTCGTCGCTGAGCGCTTTTGTGAAGGTCACGATCGCTCCTTTTGTCGTCGCGTATGCGAGCAGCGTCGGCGAAGGGTCGTAGGCCTGGATCGACGCGGTGTTGATGATCGCCGAGCCGGGCCGCATCTTCGGCAGCGCGGCCTTGCAGAGATAGAACATCGCGAAGATGTTCGTCCTAAAAGTGCGTTCGAGCTCGCCGGCCGTCAGCTCCTCGATGCTCTCGTGCGTCCGCTGGAATGCCGCGTTGTTGACGAGGATGTCGATGCCGCCTAGCTCGCTCACGGCGCGTTCGATCAGCGAGCGGCAATGCTCTTCGCTGCCGATATCGCCCGGCGCGAGAACGCACTTTCGCCCCGCCTGCTCGATCTGCTCGCTGATCTCGTCGGCGTCGGGCTGCTCCTCGGCGAGATACGAGATCAGAACGTCGGCTCCCTCGCGTGCAAAGGCGAGCGCGACCGCACGGCCGATGCCGCTGTCGCCGCCGGTGATCACGGCTCGTCTGCCTTCGAGTCGGCCCGAGCCGACATACGAGTCTTCGCCGTAGTCAGGCCTCGGCCGCATTTCTTTTTCAAGCCCCGGCGGCTCCTGACCCTGCGGCGGAAATGGCGGCTTTGGTCCTGCGGTTCGCGGATCTTCCTGCATTGGCTATTGCGTCTCCGTGTTCAAACTCTTGAATTTTTATTACCGCACAATCGCCCGCCGGTTTTTGTAATCTGGTGAACCGAAAGGTTTGGCGTGGTGAAAACTTGCGAAGCTAGAGTGCGGAGCGGACGTGGAGCAACTCGTCGAGCTCTGCCCGCCTATTTGCGGACAAGCTCCGCTTTTCCGGATCGGGGCCTGCGTCACTTGCGCGGCGCAGCGGCCGGAGGCGCAGCCTCAAGAACTTTAGAGTGACCTTCGACGGAAAAGCAGAGCTTTTCCGCAAATAGAGCGGCGGAGCCGCATGAACGCGAATGCACGAGCGGATCAGGCACTTCGGAGCGACGCAAAAGAAAAAGGCCGCCCTTTTCCGGCGACCTCTCAAGCCTCACGTCCGTTTTTTTACTTAACGCCCACCACCATCGACTCGGGTCCGACGAGATGCACGACGCGCGTCTCTCTGAATCCGGCCTCGCGCATCCAACCCTGACAATCGGCTCCGGTGTAGTCAAAGCCGCCGCGGGTCTCGATCAGCATATTGAGGCTCATCAGCAGGCCAAGCGTATTCTCGCGGCGATCGTCGTCGATGAGCGTCTCAAAGACGATCAGCGATCCGCCCTCGGGCAGCGCTTCGTAGGCCTTGCGCAGCAGCATCTTCTTTTCGTCGAGGTCCCAGTCGTGGAGGATGTGGCCCATGATGAGCACGTCCGCCGTCGGCAGATCGTCGGTAAAAAAACTGCCGGGGTAGAACTTCAGACGATCCGACAGTCCGTTCTCGGCGACGTACCGCTCAAAGATCGGCCCGACCTCGGGCAGATCGAAATTGCCGCCCGACAGATGCGGATGCGCAAGAGCGATCTGCACCGGCACGCCGCCCTGCGCACCGCCGACGTCGATAAAGGTCTTGTACTGCTCCCAAGGGAACTTTTCGGCGATCGCGCGGCCAGAGCCGAGGCTGAGACCGGTCATCGCTTTGAGAAATCCCTCGAGACGCGCCGGGTCGGCGTAGAGCGCTTCAAAGAGTCCCTGGCCGCCGCCTTTCGCTTCGTTCTGCGGCTCGCCGGTGCGGAGTCCCTCGGTGAGCGAGTCCCAGAAGCCGTACAGCCGGCGGCTGCACATCTCGAGCATTCCGCCCATGTAGGTCGGCTTTGCGCGGTCGAGAAACAGATCGGTCTCGGGGGAATTGGAATACACGCCCGCACGGTCGCGCTCGAGCATCTTCATCGACACAAGCGCGTCGAGAAAGTCGCGGACGCTGCGCGGGTGCAGGCCAAACTTTTCGCGTACCGACTCGGCATCGAGCGGCTGCCTGGCGAGCTCGGTGAACAGGCCCAGTTCGATCGCGCTCAGAAGCGTTCTTGACGCCCAAAATCCAAACCCGATCTGCATGATGCGGTCGGGCGAGACGGACGCTGCCGGCGGAGCCTGTGCTGCTGTCGATTCGAACGGGGTACTCATAATGTTGGCCTCTCGTTTTGAACGTCGGGTGGTCCGATCTGATCGCGGCCCGACATTGACCAACGCGAAGCTGCGCCTCCGATCGTGTCAGTCGCGGCCCAAAGATCCCGGACCGGCACTCAGCTCGTCCGTGCAAGAGGACGTAATCGGGCCGGACCTAGCTCTCGGCCGGCGGGCGACCTTCACGCAGCTGTTCGATCATCTTTCTTACCTCGTCGGCCCTTGGATTGCCGGGCGTCGCTTTGAGGTAGCGTTCAAGCTGCTCGACGGCGTCGCGGAAACGCCTGAGGTTGCGAGCGTAGAGCATCGCAAGATTCCAGTAGATGTCGGGCGTCTTCCCCTTATCGAGCTTTACCGCCTGCAGCAGCGATCGCTCCGCGTCGTCGTACTTGCCGAGCCGCTGCTGAGCGAGTCCCAGGATAAAGTGGGCAGAGGCCGAGCTCTTGTTGAGCGTGACGGCGCGGGCGGCGTTCTCCGCGGCCTTGTCAAAGGCCCCGGTCGAGTACTGCGCATAGCTCAGGCCGTAAACGGCGTTAAAGCTCCCTGCGCTGACGGCGACGGCGCGTTCAAACGCGGCGAGAGCGTCCCCGATCCGCTGAAGCTTGACGTACTCCTCGCCGAGGCGCTCGAGCGCGGCAAAGTAGGTCGGAAATATTTCGATCGCGCGACGCAGCTGCTCGACGCCCTCGTCTGTGCGGCCCGCCTTGAGAGCGGCCACACCGTCGTCGTAGCGCCGCCTGGCGTCGTCCGGCACCTCCTGGACAAAGACGACGCCCGTCTTCTCCGCCTGCCGGACCTTTCGCGGCTGCAGATAAAAGTCGATCACGACGTTGTCAGGGATGAGCTGCCCGCGCACGCCCATATCGCCGACCTCGACCGACCGCGACTGCTCCGCCAGATCGGTCCCGAGCGGCAGCACCCTGATCGTAAATCGTCCAAAGGGCACGCCGGCAAAAAAATACCGGCCCGAGCCGTCGGTCCTGGTCCGCCCGACGGGACTGCCGAGATCGGTATTGAGCTCGACCCAAACGTCGCGGACCGGCGTCCGACCGTCTGCAAATACAAATCCGGAGATCGAGCTGCGTCCCTGCGCGAACGTGCCGGACGCGGCAAACACGATGGCCGCAAGTGCGGCGGTCAAAAGCCCGGCGGGCCTGGCGCAATTTCTCATTTCTTGATGGGTCTCCAATGTGTGATGCCGCTTGGATGCGCAAAAACGCCGCCGCGACTGCACGGCGGCGCGGCGGCGATCATCAGCGGCCGCGTTCGCCGATCGCGGACAGGTCGTTCGCCGGCCGGCCGGGCCGGTAGGTCCGCTCGGTGCGGCCCTTTAGCTCTTCGCGATAGAAATAGACCTCGCGCAGGCTGCCGCTCGCGTAACGCTCGGCCTGATCGTTGAAGTGCGGCGAACGCGGATCGCCGCTCTCGCCGCCGGCCGTGACGGCGCGTGCGCGGACGCGCGGGCCAAACTCGACGACGGCGACAAAGCTGTTGCCGCTCGAGCCGTACATTCGCTTCGTTCCCGGATACGTCCTCGCGCCGAATGACGCGAGCGAGCCCCACGTGCCGCTCGTGAAAGGCACGGGAATGCTCGGCTTCGAGTCGTCAAACTTCTGCTCGATATCGCCCGTCAGCCGCTGAAATCGATTGATCTCGCCCCAGCCGACGCGCCATGTGCCAAAGTCCTGCGTGAGACGCTCGACTGCTGCGGCAAGCGACGCGAGCATATCGGCCGGCGTCGCGTCTCGCTTGACCGCCTCGATCTGCGAAGTGAAAAAGAAGCCGACCGGCACGCCGCGGCTCTGCATCTGCCGGCTCAGCGCCTGGCCGTAGTAAACGGCAAGCGACGTCGGTACCGACGAGGCTCCCCACGTAAAGTCCCACGCCCGCAGTACGCCGATCGGCTCTCTCAATCTGCTCCACATCGGGTCGCCCTCTGGCAGCGCGTCGTACGCCCTCACAAGCGGCGGGACGATCTCGGCGAATGTCGGCAGATACGGATCGAATGCAGCCGCGACGAGGCGGTCGAGCGTGAAGTCGCGCCGCCCGTCGAGCACCCGGATCGCGTGCAGGCCGCGCGAATTCTCTCCCGACGTGTCCATATATTTCGGAAAGTCAGCGCGGCGCGGGCTGAAGCGCGCACCGGCCGCCGAGTACGGCCAGTTGTTCGTATTCTGGATCCAGCCGGTCTGCGGGTTTATGACGTGCGGGGCCTCGTCCATCGTATGCAGGCCTTTGTATTCCGTCGCCGGATCGCCGCCGTCCACCGGCTTTGTCCAGTCAAAGCGGTCGTCGCGCCGCGGGATGTACTGCGGATGAAAGTACGCGATGTTGCCGTCGGCGTCGGCATAGACGGTGTTGTTTGAGGAGTTGGCCTTGTATCGGTCGAGCGTCCGGCGAAACTCGGCGAGGCTGCGCGCCTTGGTGCGCAGGTACGACTGGCTGAGCGCCTCGATCGGCCTATTCATCAGCGCGACGCTTATCCAGCGGCCGTCGGCGGCGCGGACGATCGGGCCGTGATGCGTGCGGTAAATATTGAATGTGCGCGTCGCGGTGCGGCCATTCGCGTCTTTGTATTTCAAACTTATCGACCTCGTCTCGACCGGCCGCAGCCGTTTGCCGAAACGATAATAGAGCTTGCCGCCGCGGCGAACGATCCTTTCGGCAAACTCGTCGATCACGTCGACATTGCTCGACGTGTGCATCCAGCCGAGCCGGTCGTTGAAGCCCTGATAGACAAAGAACTGTCCCCACGTGAGAGCTCCGTAAACGTTCATTCCCTCCTCGCTCACGCCCTGCTGCTCGGCTCGAAAGTAGAACGAAGTGTGCGGGTTGATCAGCAGCAGCGAGCGGCGGCCGGTCGTATTAAACGGTGCGATCGCGATGCCGTTGGAGCCCGGGAATTCTCTCGTCGCGGGGTCCTCGCCTTCGCCGAGGTCTTCTTCGGGCTCGGGCCGCGCTGCTTTATCGCCGTAAAATTCGGCGAGCCGGGCAAGCGAGATCGTCTCGATGTCGCCGCCGATGCTGCCCTCAGTGAACGACAGTGCCATCCACGGCTCGAAGCGCGTTATCACCTTTGGCCGCACTTCCGGGTGCGTCGCGAGATAGAAGTTGAGCCCGTCGGCCCACGCGTCCATCAGCCGCCTGAGCATCGCAGGGCTGCGGCCGTAGAGCTTTTTGAGCTCGACCGGGTCGATAAAGAGACGCTGCCTGAGGTCTTGCCAGATACGCCGCTCGCCCTCGGCCTCGGCGACGCGGCCGAGCGAAGTGAGGTAGTTCATCTCGATGCGGGCAAAGTCGTCCTCGGCCTGCGCGTACATCATTCCAAAGACGACGTCGGCGTCCGTTTTGCCGTAGATGTGCGGTATGCCCCAATCGTCGCGGACGATCGTCACGCGATCGGCGATCGCTCGCCAGCGGGCCATCTCGTCGGTCTGTCTCGCCGCGGGCGGGAGATTCTCGACCGCCGCGGTCCGCTCGGCGGCGAAGAGCGGAAGCCATGAGATCGCCAAAAGCAGCAGCGTGAGGAACGGGATCTTTCTATTCATCGGTTTATCCCGTTCAAGATAAAGCGGGTCTGCCGCAGAGTAAAGTCACCTCGCCTGCGAATGTGCGCGGGACAGCGAAAGGCTCCGCGCATGTCGACCGGGGAGCCGTGAGATCCGATCGCGAGCTCGCCGGTCACCCGGCGATCCAATATGCGAATTGCCTCCAGGCCTCGGTGCCCGCGACCGCGAATCGCAGCGGGATCGACACCAGCAAAAACACCGTCGCCGCGACCATCGCCCGGTTGAACTTGCCGTTGCGATACCGATCGTACGCCACGGCCGCGATAAACAGCACGACCGGCACGCCGATGAACCACAGCGGGCCGAGCGAGGCCGCGAACTGCATCCGTCCCAGACTCGGCGGCAAAAAATTGATCGCTGTCAGCAGCATCAGACGCTTGTGATCGGCCGAACGCTTGCGTCGCATGATCGCCGCGGCATAGACGACCGAGAACGTCACGAGATCGGCAAGCGGGATCACGAGGAATGTGATGGCCGGCATTCCGTTAGATTCGGTCTCGAGCCCTATGCGCCGCGCCGAGGCCGCGGCCGTAAAGTAGCCGACGACGACCATCAGCACGGCCAGCGCGATCGACGCCAGGCCGAGCGTCATGTGCATCTTGATCCGCTTTGTGCGTGCCAACAGTATCTGCGTTGTAAAGAGCAGCACCCATGCCGTCATCACGGCCCCGTGGACGTGCACGAGCAGCGACGGGATCGGCGGCACGTCGTCAAATGCGAAGCGGAGATAGTACGAGCGGGCAAATCCTGCGACGATCACCAGCGGGAAAAGGATCCCGATCGACAGGTAGAAACGCTTCTCTCTCGCGCGCTTGGCGGCGGTGTCGCTCACTGCGGCCGGCGCCGACATGAAGTTCTCATTTACTGCCATACCTAGTCCTCCGCAACCGATACGCGGCGCGCAGCGAGGTTTTGTATCGGCGGCGGCCAAAAAAGAAAAGCGACGAGCGCCGGCCGGCGCCGCGCGTCGCCCGCACGAACCAAATTGGATCACAAACCCTCAGCTCGTCAGCCAGGCCGCGAACCGCAGCCAGGCATCGGTCGTCGAGACGATAAGCCTCAAGGGATACGTCGCGATAGATAAGACGGACGCGACGACAAATACCGTGTTGAATTTGCCGGTCCGCCAACGGTCCAGAGCGACGGCAGCGACCGCGAGTGCGGCAGGTATGCCGAAAAACGCCAGCGGTCCGAATGGGGCCAAAAAGCCGATCCGTGCGAGAGCCGGCGGGAGAAAGTTTATCGCGGTGAGCAGCATCAGCCGTTTGTGGCTTGCCGGCTTTTTGCGGTAATACACCGCCGCGCCGACGAGCAGTACAAAGACCAGCAGGTCGGCCAGCGGCACGATCATAAAGCTCAAACGCGGAATATCAGGCGGGAATGACGCCGAACCGCTGCGGCCCGCCGCAACGGCGACAAAGGCCCCGGTGACGACGACGACCGCCGCCAGACCTATGCCGACCCAGCCGAGCCGCTGATGCACTCTGATCCGTTTGGACGAGATCAGCCAAACCTGCCCGATAAAGAGCAGCACCCACGCCGACATCGCGATGCCGTGCAGATGCACCATCAGCGACGGCAGTGCCGGCGTGCCGAAGACGGCCTTGAGATAGTACGTCCTCGCAAAACCCGCGGCGACTATCAGCGGAAACAAGATCGCGGCGCTCCAGAAAAGTCGCCTTTCGAATCGACGGATATCGAGAGTGTTATTGACGGCCATTGGCTTCCTCCAGGTTCGATCGTTCTGACATCGGTTCGCGGCAATCATACGACCGTCCGCCGCACGAGCAAAGGCATTTGGTCTCTCGGCCGAGCCCGGCATCCGGCGGGCCCAGGACTTTTTCTTCCCGTCCGTGTCGGCGTTTCGACCCTTGCTTGACAGGTCCGCGAGCCGAAAAGTATAGTCGAAAATTCGACCGGCAGTCTCGATACGGGCCTGTCGGGTCAGGGCCACCCTAGCTCAGTTGGTAGAGCATTCGATTCGTAATCGAAAGGTCATCGGTTCAAGTCCGATGGGTGGCTCCAGCAAGTTCTAACGACCTTGATGACCAGCGTAGTAAAAGCTCAGCTCCATCATCACCACGCGTTGCATCCGCGCGTGGACTAGTCGTTCTCTTAGGAAATCCAAACTAGTTTCAACTGACTTCGCGCGAATCTCGATGAGCTTCGGCCGGCGAAGTCTTTTTTATTTGCAATGAAAGGAAAACAGAATTTGCGCATCGCGATACAAAGGTCGGGCAGGCTCGCCGACGGCTCGACCGAGCTGCTCCGCAAGTGCGGCATCGGCTTTACGAACGGTCTCGGCAAGCTGCGGAGCGAGGCGGCCGACTTCCCGCTCGAGATCTTTTTCCTGCGCGATGACGACATCCCGAATTATGTCGCCGACGGCGTCGCGGACATCGGCATCGTCGGCGAGAACGTCATTGCAGAATCGCCGCGTGACGAGATCGAGACGCTCGAAAGGCTCGGCTTTGGCCGCTGTCGTCTGTCGCTCGCCGTGCCCAAGAGTTTCGAGTACCGCTCGGTCGCGGATCTGGACGGGCTGCGTGTCGCGACGAGTTATCCGAATGTGCTCGCGGGTTTCTGCGCGAACCGCGGCGTCGCCGTCGAGGTGCACGAGATCAGCGGCTCGGTCGAGATCGCGCCGTCGATCGGCCTGGCAGACGCGGTCTGCGATCTCGTGAGTTCGGGCAGCACGCTCTTTTCGAACGGTCTCAAAGAGGTCGAGACCATCCTCGAATCGCAGGCCGTACTGATCGCAAGGCGCGGGCTGAGCGATGCGGCCGGCGAGATACTCAGCCAGCTTCTCTTCCGCATCCGCAGCGTGCTGGCCGCACGGCAGAACAAGTACATCCTGCTCAACGCGCCGCGAGAGCGTGTCGAAGAGATCGGCCGCATCCTGCCCGGAATGCGGAGCCCGACGCTGATGCCGCTCGCCGATCCAGACTGGGTGTCGATCCATTCGGTTATTGCCGAGCAGGATCTTTGGGAGGTCGTCGACAGCCTCAAACGCGCTGGCGCCGAGGGCATCCTGGTTCTTTCGATCGATCAGATGATCAGGTAGGCAAATGATGAAAGTTATCAACAACCCAGCACGCGAGACGTGGGCCGACATCACACGGCGGCCGGTGCTCGACACAAAGTTTCTCGAGCGCACGGTCGCCAACATCCTCGCCGACGTCCGCACGAACCGCGACGCCGCGCTGCGGCACTGCGCGCGATTTTTTGACAAGGTGGAGCTCGACGTTTTTGAAGTTTCGCCGGCGGAGTTTGACGAGGCAGATGTGCTCGTCTCGCAAGAATTGAAAGACGCGATCGCCGTCGCCAAATCCAACATCGAAAAGTTTCACGCCGCCGAGCTCCGCGATGAGCGGCAGATCGTCGAGACGATGCCTGGCGTCGAGTGCTGGCGAAAGGCGGTCGCGATCGAACGCGTCGGCCTCTACGTCCCGGCCGGCAGCGCTCCGCTCTTCTCGACCGTACTGATGCTCGCCATTCCCGCACGTCTGGCAGGCTGCGGCGAGATCGTCCTTTGCTCGCCGCCCGACGCGAGCGGCAAGGTCGATCCGGTCACGCTCTACACTGCGAGACTCTGCGGCGTGACGCGCGTCTTCAAGATCGGCGGAGCGCAGGCGGTCGGCGCGATGGCTTTCGGGACCGAGTCGGTGCCACGCGTTTACAAGATCTTCGGTCCGGGCAATCAGTTCGTTACGGAAGCGAAGCAGCAGGTCACCAAATACGGCGTCGCGATCGATATGCCGGCGGGGCCGTCGGAGGTCGCGGTGCTGGCCGATGAAACTGCCGTGCCCGCTTTCGTCGCCGCGGACCTGCTCTCGCAGGCCGAGCACGGGCCTGACAGCCAGGTCATTCTTGTGACGACGAGCGAGTCGCTGGTCGCGCAGACTCTTGAAGAAGTCGAGCGGCAATTGGCTGAGCTGCCGAGAAAGCAGATCGCCGAGGCCGCGCTCAAAAATTCAAAGACGATCGTCGTCGAAGATCTCGCGACCGGCGTCGATCTGCTCAACGAGTACGCTCCGGAGCACGTTATCATCGCGACCGAAAATGCCGACGAGATCGCCGAGCGGATCGTCAACGCGGGCTCGGTCTTTGTCGGCAACTATTCGTGCGAGAGCGCGGGCGATTATGCATCGGGCACAAACCACACGCTGCCGACGAACGGCGCCGCACGCAGCTTCAGCGGCGTGTCGGTCGAGAGTTTTACAAAGAAGATCACCTTCCAGCGCCTCACCGCTGAAGGGATCCGCGGCATCGGTCCGGCAATCGAAAAGATGGCTCGGGCCGAAGGTCTCAACGCCCACGAGCGAGCCGTCTCGATCCGCCTCGAGAGCCTTGGAGATTAGACATGTTTGAACTCGACAAACTCATCCGACCAAACATCCGCGATCTCAAACCGTACTCTTCCGCACGGCACGAGTTTATAGGCTCTGCTGAGGTCTATCTCGACGCGAACGAGAACGCATTCGGCTCGCCGATCGCCGGAGCCCCGCTCAATCGCTATCCCGACCCGCTGCAGTCGCAGCTGAAACAGCGTCTCGCCGAGATCAAGCGCGTCGCGCCGAATCGCATGTTTGTCGGCAACGGCAGCGACGAGGCGATCGATCTGCTGTTTCGCATCTTTTGCGAGCCGGGCCGCGACGCGTGCATCGTCTGCCCGCCGACGTACGGAATGTACACGGTCTCGGCAGCCGTCAACGATGTCGAGATCGTCGAAGTGCCGCTCGTCGCCGAGACGTTTGAGCTCGACATGGCCGCGGTCAAGCGAGCTTTTACCGCGCGAACAAAGCTTCTGTTCATCTGCTCGCCAAACAACCCGACGGGCAACGCGATGCGCCGCGAGGCCATTCTCGATCTGGCCGCGAGCTTTGGCGGCATCGTCGTTGTCGACGAAGCGTACATCGACTACTCATCGCAGCCGTCGCTTGTCACCGAGATCGACGCACATCCGAATCTCGTCGTCCTTCAGACATTTTCAAAAGCGTGGGGAATGGCCGGAGCTCGCGTCGGTCTCGCATTTGCAAGCGAGCGGATCGTCGATCTGCTAAACCGCGTCAAGCCGCCGTACAACGTCAGTCAGCTGTCGCAGACTGCCGTACTCGATGCGATGAAAGATCAAGAACAGGTCCGCGAATGGATCGACGAAACCCTGCGCGAAAGAGATCATCTCGTCGTCGCACTGCCGCAGCTGCCCGTCGTCGAAAAGGTCTATCCGTCAGACGCAAACTTCCTGCTCGTAAAAGTATCGGACGCAAACGCGATCTACGATCATCTCGTCGCCCAACGCATCGTCGTCCGCAACCGCAGCACCGTGCTGCTCTGCGGCAACTGTCTCCGAATAACCGTCGGCACACCGAATGAAAATACGAGAGTCCTCGCAGCTCTCGAGTCTTTCGGCCAAACGGCGACGTCAAAATTAGCTAACAGCTGACAGCTAATAGCTGACAGCTATTTTTCGAATATGAAAACGATCCTATTCATCGACCGCGACGGAACGATCATCGAGGAGCCGAGCGACTTTCAGATCGACTCGTTCGACAAGCTGCGCTTCATTCCAGGAGCGATCACGTGGCTCGCGAAGATCGCAGCCGAGCTCGATCACGAGCTTGTGATGGTGACCAATCAGGACGGGCTCGGGACAGACTCGTTCCCGGAGGAGACGTTTTGGCCGGTGCAGAACTTCGTCATCCGCACGCTCGCGAGCGAGGGCGTGCGCTTTGCCGAGATCTTTATCGACCGCACGTTCGCGCACGAGAATGCGCCGACGCGAAAGCCGAATACAGGAATGCTCGCGAAGTATTTGAATGGCGACTACGACCTCGCCAATTCGTACGTCATCGGCGATCGGCAGACCGACGTCGAGCTGGCACGGAATCTCGGCGCCAAGGCGATCTTTATCCGCAGCAGCAATTTCCAGCTCGCGGGCGTTGACGGCGTCGATGTGCGACAGGTCGACGGCTGGCCCGAGATCTACCAGGCGCTTCGCCTGCCGCCGCGTCGTGTGTCGCATCGGCGAACGACCAAGGAGACCGACATCCTCGTCGAGCTCGATCTCGACGGCACGGGCCGCGCCGAGATCTCGACGGGCATCGCGTTCTTTGATCACATGCTCGAGCAGATCGCGCGTCACGGCTCGATCGACCTCGCGATCAAATGCGCGGGCGATCTGCATATCGACGAGCATCACACGATCGAGGACGTCGCGATCGCGCTCGGCGAGGCATTCTCGCTCGCGCTCGCGGACAAGACTGGAATGGAGCGGTACGGATTCACGCTGCCGATGGACGATTGCCTCGCGCAGGTCGCGGTCGATTTTGGCGGGCGAAACTGGATCGTGTGGGAGGCCGAGTTCAAACGCGAGATGATCGGGCAGATGCCGACCGAGATGTTCTTTCACTTTTTCAAATCGTTCAGCGACAAGGCACTCTGCAACCTGAATATCGTCGCCACCGGCACCAACGAGCATCACAAGATCGAGGCGATCTTCAAGGCGTTTGCCAAGGCGGTCAAGATGGCCGTCCGCCGCGACGCTGCGAGCAAGTCGCTGCCGACGACCAAGGGAGTTTTATAAGTGACGGTCGCGATCCTCAAATACAACGCCGGCAACATCGCTTCGGTGCAGAACGCGCTCTCGCGACTCGGCGCCGATTCGATCGTGACACACGATGCGATCGAACTGCGTGCTGCCGACAAGGTCATCTTTCCCGGCGTCGGCGAGGCATCGACGGCGATGCAGTATCTTCGCGAACGCGGGCTCGACGATGTGATCCGTTCGCTGACGCAGCCCGTGCTCGGCGTCTGTCTCGGAATGCAGCTGCTGTGTGCGAGCTCGGAAGAGAACGACGCGACGGGTCTCGGCATTTTTGCCAATCGCGTAAGACGCTTTGAAGGCGGCAGCGATCTTAAAGTGCCGCACATCGGCTGGAACACGATCTCGAATTTACGATCGGAGCTTTTCGCTGACGTGGCCGACGCGTCGCACGTTTACTTCGTCCACGGCTACTATGTCGAGCCGTCGAGCGAGGCCGCGGCAGTGACGAACTACGGTATCGACTTCGCCGCCGCGATCGTACGCGACAATTTTTTTGCCGTGCAGTTTCACCCTGAGAGATCCGGCGCGGTCGGCGAGCGAATTTTGCAGAACTTTTTGAATCTATGATCGAGATAATTCCCGCGATCGACATAATCGGCGGCAAATGCGTGCGGCTGACGCAGGGCGACTTTGATCGGCAGACCGTTTATTCGGACGACCCCGTTGAGATCGCGAAGAGTTTTGCGGATGCCGGCATTCGGCGCCTTCACGTCGTCGATCTCGACGGCGCGCGGCTCGGCACGCCGGCCAATATCGACGTGCTCGAGCGCATCGCCGCGGCGACCGCGCTGACGATCGACTTCGGCGGCGGCGTCAAAACGGACCGCGACGTTAAGGCGGTCTTCGATGCCGGGGCCGAATTCGTAAATGTCGGCAGCGTCGCCGTAAAAGAGCGCGAGCTATTTTTTGAATGGCTCGAGCACTATGGCGGCGAGAGCTTTTTGCTGGCGGCGGACGTCCGCGACCGCAAGCTGGCCATCGATGGCTGGCAGACGGAGACGGATGTCGAGATCATTCCGTTTCTCGCCGAGTATCATGCGCTCGGCGTCGAGCAGACGTTTGTCACCGACATCGCAAAGGACGGCGCGATGCAGGGGCCGTCATTCAAACTTTATCGCGAGATCCTGATGGCCGTACCGGGCCTCAAGCTGATCGCGAGCGGCGGCGTCACGTCGATACACGACGTCGAGGAACTCGCCGACACCGGCTGCTCGGGCGTGATCATCGGCAAGGCGATCTATGAAGAGAAAATCGAAGTGGCCGAGCTTCAAAGGTTTTTGTGACGGGCAGCCAAAGCGAATTGGTATTCGGGCAAAACATCAGAATCTTTTTGATTGCCGCTGCCTTCAGGCAACGGACAGTAGATACCCAAAAATGTTGTGGGCTTTAGCCCGTGACCCGAATTGTGGCTAAAGCCGATATCAAAGGAAGCAACACTTTCACCGTCGCCTGAAGGCGACGGCAATCGAATATCAATGCTCGCTAAAAGAATAATTCCCTGCCTCGACGTAAAAGACGGCCGTACGGTCAAGGGGACGAATTTCGTCGGGCTTCGCGATGCGGGCGACCCGGTCGAGCTCGCGGCCCGCTACAGCCGCGACGGCGCCGACGAGCTGACGCTGCTCGACATCTCTGCGACGAACGAACATCGCAAGACGCTCGTCGATCTCGTCCGGCGGGTCGCGGCGACGATCAATATTCCGTTCACGGTCGGCGGCGGCATCGGGTCGGTTGCGGATATCGGCCGGCTGCTCGATGCAGGAGCCGACAAGGTCTCGATCAACACCGCCGCTCTTCGCTCGCCCGAGATCATCGGCGAGTCGGCGCTGAATTTCGGCTCGCAGTGCATCGTGCTCTCGATCGACGCCAAGCGTACTGACGGATCGTGGCGGGTCTATCTCAACGGGGGCCGCGTCGAAACCGAAACGGACGCGCTCGAATGGGCTCGTCGCGGCGTCGAGCTCGGCGCGGGCGAGATACTGCTGACGTCGATCAACGCCGACGGGACAAAGGCGGGTTTCGATATCGAGCTGACGCGGGCCGTTTCGACGAGCGTCGCGGTACCGGTCGTCGCGTCGGGCGGAGCCGGCTCGATGGAGGATTTTGCGGAGGTCTTTGTGGACGGCCGCGCCGATGCGGCACTCGCGGCGAGCGTCTTTCACTTTGGCGAGATCTCGATACCGGGGCTGAAGGAGTTTCTCAGCGCGAGGTCGGTCCCGGTCAGGATGATAGCGTGAACTAGATGGCCTCGATGAAAATACGCAGGCTCAACCGCAAAGGACGCGGAGCGGAAACGCAAAGAGCGCAAAGCGATGAATGGAACTATGACGCAGACACTTGAATTGAATTTTGAAAAGTACGCCGACGGTCTCATCCCCGCGATAGTGCAGGACGCATCGAGCGGCGCAGTGCTGATGCTCGGGTTTATGAATTCGGAAGCACTCGCAGCGACCCTCGAGACGGGCAGCGTTACGTTCTACTCGCGTTCGCGTCGGCGGCTTTGGACCAAAGGCGAGACGAGCGGCAACTTTCTCCGCGTCCGCGAGATCGCGGCCGACTGCGACGCCGACACGATCCTGATCAAGGCTGAGCCGTCCGGCCCGGTCTGCCACACCGGCGCCGCGACGTGCTTTGGCGACGTGAATGGCGAGCCCGGTCCGTTGCACACCATCCGCGAGCTCGAACGCATCATCGACGACCGCCATTCGCGCCCGTCCGACGGCTCGTACACCTCGCAGCTATTTGCCCGCGGCATCAACACGATCGCGCAAAAGGTCGGCGAGGAGGCGATCGAGCTCGTCATCGAGGCCAAGGACGACGACCGCGAGAGGTTTGTCGCCGAGGCTGCCGATCTACTCTTTCACCTGCTCGTTCTGCTCCGCGCCAAGGGCACGAGTCTCGATGACGTACTGCGAGAGCTCGAGCGGCGACGCACGCGCTAGACGGCGCCTGTTGCATTGATTCGGTACAATCACACGGGCGTTTCCTGGCCCGTAAAAATCAAATGTTCTGAGCACGAACTTTAACTTTTCGGGAACGACGGTTGCTCTATCGGAGTGATCGCTTCAATTAATGTACGCTTTTCGCCCATTGAGGGGCGAAGTGTCGGTCCCGAAAAAAAGTATGAACACGCTCGAACAAAAACTTTCTCCCGTTGTCGTAGTGATGGACCACAACACGACCGACTGCAAACAGATCCGGCGCTGGTTTGAGAACAGCCGCTTTACCACGCTCGAGGCCGACGACGTCTTTCAGGCGATCGGCGAGCTTTCGGACTTTACGGTCGAGAGCGCACCGGACGTGATCCTTTTGAATGTCGACTGCTGCGACGACGATATGCCGTTCGTACTCGAAATGGTCGGGTCGGTCGGCGACGAGATCCCGGTCATCGCACTGACGAGGCCTACCGGCAAAGGAGATGCGACGTACTTTGCGGGCGACCTGTCGCAGGCTGTCAGCCGGCTGGAATCAATGTTCCCGGCGCCGGTGCTTAATTAAAGGCGAGTGCGCGGTGCCCGCCGCTTTGGGCCGGGCGCCCGCGTGACGTTGCGATCGCAGCTAGTGTCCGACACTTTTCTTAATCCCGTATATCCACATTCATTTCCCGACCCGTTCGTTTTGAAGTTCGGGTCGGACTACTTTGGCTACTGCACGGACTTTGCGGCCGACGGAAAAGTCTTTGGCGTGATCCATTCGCGCGATCTTGTGAATTGGGAATACCTCGGCGGCGCGATGCGACCGATCGAGGGCGAACATCCGATGTACTGGGCGCCCGAGGTCAGCTACGCCGACGGCACGTTCTATCTCTACTACAGCGTCGGCAACGAGACGCTGATGCAGATCCGCGTCGCGGTGTCTGACCGTCCCGACGGCGGGTTTGAAGATTCGGGGCACGTCCTGACGCGTGAGGATTTCGCGATCGACGCGCATGTCTTTCGCGATGACGACGGGCAGCTCTACCTTTTTTACGCAACGGACTTTCTCGAGCACACGCACATCGGCACGGGCACGGTCGTCGACCGGATGATCGACCGCTTTACGCTCGAGGGACGGCCGCGGCCCGTGACGCGGGCGCGGTTCGATTGGCAGGTCTACGACCCGCAGCGAAAGGAAAAAGGCGGCGTCCGCTGGCACACCGTCGAGGGGCCGACCGTGCTCAAGCGCAAGGGCCGCTACTATGAGATGTTCAGCGGCGGCAACTGGCAAAACACGACCTACGGCGTGAGCTACGCCGTCACCGACGACATCGACCGCGGCGACGAATGGGAGCAGCACGCCGACGGGCAGAATGTGCTGCCGATACTTCGCACCATCCCCGGCGTGATCGTCGGGCCGGGCCACAACTCGGTCGTTCGCGGGCCCAACAACCGCGAGCTCTACTGCGTCTATCACCGCTGGACCGAGGCCGGCCGCGTGCTCGCTATCGACCGGATGGACTTTAACGGCGAAGGGCTGTTTGTCGCCGGCCCGACGTCGGACGAGCAGCCCGCGCCGTTCAGGCCGGCGATCGACGGCATTCGACGCGATGAAGGATGGACGATCGACGGCGAATGGGAATTGTCCGATCGCGGCCACGCCGTATCGACAACCGACGAAGCGGCCGAGCTGCGAATGGATGTGCCGGAGTCGTTTCTCTGCGAATTCATGTTTCGCCAAGTCACCAGCGGCGATGCCGGGCCGGGCTTTGCTTTGCGCTCGGCCGCCGCGCAGCTCGACGTTTCATTCACTGGCGGCCGGTGCAGGGTCGCGCGCGGCGGAACTTTTGCGGACGTGACGCTCGCCGACGAATTCGATCCGACGGCGTTTCACATCGTTCGAGTCGAGGTCGATCACCTCTGGTGCAGGGTCGCGGTGGACGAAGCAAAAGTATTCGAGGGCCGGCTCGCCGAAGTGCCGAATGAGCTTGTGCTCTTGAGCGGCCCGGGACGTGCCGAATTTGCCGGCTTTGCGCTGACGCGCGACTCGCAGAACGATCTCGACCGCGACATCTCGCTCGAAGACTGCGGCTGGACGATCGACGGCGGCCAAGATTCCTGTCGCCTCGTCAAGAACGAGCTGATCCTCACGTCGCCCGCGGCGATCGTCCGCCGCGAGACATACGAGCGGCGTATAGAGCTGGCGGCAAACATTCGCGTCGACGCGCCGGGCGGTGCGGGCGAGCGGCAGTTTGGTTTCGCTCTCCTGGGCGTCGACGGTACGCGGCTGCTTGACGTCCGCGTCGGCAATTCGCGCGAGATACAGGTCGAGCACGCCGCCGGAACCGAGCGGTTTGCGATGCCCGAGGCGTGGAGTGCCGAGAGCTTTCACCAGTACCGCGTGCTTGTGCTCGGCGACGAGGCCTACGTCCGTCTCGACGGCGAACCGCTCGGCAAGGTCCTCGTCGGCGCGATGCCCGCCCTGCGGCCGGCGGTCTTTGTCGGCGGCTCCACGGCGATCGCGATCGATATGCTCCGCGTGACCGCGGTCTAAAACATTTCAACCCGACGCGATCAGGGCGCATCCCACCTGAGCGGGCCCGGGCGACGCGGCGAGAGACTCGTCGCCGGGAGCGACACTTGACCGACCACGGGTTGAATTATGCCGCACCGGCAATTAACATTTTCGACAGATCGCCCCCTCACATCGCGGGTCATACGGCACCGAGTCGATTTGCCCGCCGCAGGTATTTCAGACAAGCATGCAATTTGATCCACTCGGCGGCTCGGCCCGCGACTTTCTCTGGGCGGCCGGAATCGAAGACACCTTTGTCCCGCAGGTGAAGAACGGTCACCGACCGCTCGACGAGTACGAGCTGCTCGGCCATTACGAGCACTGGCGCGAGGACCTCTCGCTTGGCCGCGAGCTAGGTCTCAAGGCGATGCGCTGGGGCGTGCCGTGGTATAAGGTCGAGCCCGAGCGCGGCAAGTTTGACTGGTCGTGGACCGACGAGGTCGTGCCCTTTATCGTCGAAGAGCTCGGCATACTGCCGATCGTCGACCTGATGCACTACGGCACGCCCTTCTGGCTAAAACGCGAGTTTGCCAATCCTGATTACCCGAAGCGCGTGGCCAACTATGCCGCCGCATTCGCCGAGCGGTACCGGCACCTGACGAGCTGGTACACGCCGCTCAACGAGCCGATCATCAACGCCCTGATGTGCGGGATGCGAGGTCTGTGGCCGCCGTACCTCAAGGGCGAGAAGGGCTATATCCGCGTGATGATGCAGCTCGCCCGCGGCATCGTAAAGACCGTGCGGGCGATCAAGGCGATCCAGCCCGAGTCGGTCATGGTGCACGTCGAGGCGACCGGCCTGACGCGCACCGCCCGGCAGGACCTCGCCGCCCTCGCACGCGAAGAGCAGCATCGCGGCTATCTGTGCTACGACCTCATCTCGGGCCGCCTCGATCAGGACCACCTGCTCTTTTCGTGGCTCGTGCGCAACGAGGTCTCGCCCGACGCCATCGACGAGCTCGCCGCCGAAAAGATCGATCTCGACGTTATCGGCATGAACTTTTACCCGCAGTGGTCGACAAAGCTGCTGCACATCGACAAGCGGGGCAAGCTCGTCTTCAGCGAGACCGAGCCCGAGGGCAACGGCTTTAAGGAGCTCATCACCGACTACTACGAGCGCTACAAAGTGCCCGTCATGATCACCGAGACGAGCGCCGTCGGCTCCGACGAGATCCGCGAACGCTGGCTCGAATCGTCGGTCTCGATGATCCGCGATCTGCGCGCGCAGGGCGTGCCCGTGATCGGCTACACGTGGTTCCCGCTCTTCACAATGATCGACTGGCGATACCGCTTTGGCACCGAGCCGCTCGAGCACTACTACCTCGAGCTCGGCCTCTATCACCTTAACCGCGACAAGACGTCGTCCACCCGCTGGCTCCCGACCCCGCTCGTCGAAAAATTCAAACGCTACACCGCCGACCCGATAAGCTCCATCGGCGAACTCCGCGTCCCCGAGGAGGCACGGCTGGCAACCTGAGCCGGCCGCGGGCAATCGAACCTCACAGCCAACAAAATCGCGGCATCCGGTCAGAGGCCGGATGTTTTGCTTTTTGCGCCGGAAAAACTTGAAGCCGGCAAGCCGTAACTTTTAACCTATTGATATGCTCTTTAACAGTTTCATCATGGGCGGTTTCGAGTGCTCTACGCACAGGGACGCGAGCGGGCGGAGGCTGGACCTGATCGCCTCGACCAGACACGATGAATTTGCAGAAGAGGATTACACCCGCCTGCTCGAGATGGGGATGGCGACCTGCCGTGACGGCGTGCGTTGGCACCTGATCGAGACCGAGCCTTACAAGTACGATTTCAGCAGTCTGCAGAGACAGATCGCGGCGGCCCGGCGGACGGGCATCGAGGTGATCTGGGACTACTTTCATTACGGGTTTCCGGACGACATCGATATCTTCAGCGCGGCGTTCCCGGAGAGATTCGGCGCGTTCGCAGGCGCGTTGACGAGATTTTTGGTCGACGAATTGGGCCCGCGCGTTCTGGCGTGTCCGGTGAACGAGATCTCGTTCTTTTCGTGGATCGGCGGACAGGTCGGGCACTTTTACCCGTGCGAGCGCGGCCGCGGCAGCGAGCTCAAGCGTCAGCTCGTGCGAGCGGCCATCTCCGGAACGCGCGCCATCCGCTCGGTCGCGCCCGACTCGGTCATCATGCTGACCGACCCGGCGATACACGTCGTCGCGGGCCGGGACGCTACGCCGCAGCGGCGTCGCGAGGCCGAGAATTACCGCCGCGCGCAGTTTGAGGCGTTTGATATGGTGCTCGGCCGCACCCATCCGGAGCTCGGCGGGTCAGACGACATGATCGACGTGATCGGGCTGAACTACTACTTTCACAACCAGTGGTATTACCCCAACCGCCGAAAGATACCGGTCGGGCACCCGCGATATCGCCCGCTCGCCGACATTCTCGGCGAGTATCAGGAGCGCTACGGCAAGCCGATAATGATCGCCGAGACCGGCATCGAGGACGACGAGCGGCCCGAGTGGTTTCGCTACGTCTGCGGGCAGGTCGCCGAGGCCCGCCGGCGCGGCGCAGATCTGAACGGCGTCTGCCTCTACCCGATCTGCAATCATCCCGGCTGGGCCGACGACCGTCATTGCCACAACGGCCTTTGGGATTACGCAAACGAAAAAGGCGAGCGTGAGATATACTCGCCGCTCGCCGAAGAGGTGCGTCGACAACACCCGCTTTTTTTGAAGCGGGCGGCCGCCGCCGCCTGAAGATCAAGATACCGAATCGATATTCGTAATGTCGGCACTCGCCGCGATGCCGCCGTTCGCGAGGCCTCCGTTCTTTGAACGGCCGTTGCCGTTCTTGAGCGTGGGGCGATTGCCGAGCGCCGCTGCCGCCGTCACCGGCAGCCCGTCGGCGTAGACCAGGCTGCGCCGCGACGGAACGGTGATGACGCTCGCCTCTTTGCGCTTGACTCCCTCGATCTTGCCGTAGACGGTCAAGGCCTGCGCGACGATCTGGTCCATGTTGTAGTACTTGTACGTCGCAAGACGCCCGACGAAGTGTACGCCCTCCTCGGCATCGGCAAGCGCCTTGTACTTGGCGTAGAGCTCGGCATTCTCCGGCCGCGGGATCGGATAGTACGGGTCGCCCTCGGCACGCGGGTACTCGTACACGATGCTCGTCTTGTTGTGAGTCTGGCCGGTCAGGTACTTGAATTCGGTGATCCGCGTGTAGGGCTGATTCTGCGGGTAGTTGACCACCGGAGCTTCCTGAAAGGTTTCGACGTCGTGCGTTTCGTGTCTGAACTCGAGCGAGCGATACGGCAGCTTGCCGTAGCGATAGTCAAAGAACGAGTCGACCGGCCCTGTGTAGATCATCTCCTTGAACTCGATCTCGTCCATGATCTCGCGGTAATCGGTATTGAGCATCACCTTGATCCGCGGGCTGTCGAGCATATTCTCGAACATCCGCGTGTAGCCGTACTTCGGCATCGCCTGGTAATGATCGGTGAAGTAGCGCGAGTCTCGATTGGTGCGCGTCGGCACGCGTGCCGTCACCGACGCGTCGAGCTCCGACGGGTCGAGTCCCCACTGCTTGCGCGTGTAGCCGCGAAAGAACTTCTCGTACAGCTCGCGGCCGACGGCGTTGACGACGACGTCCTCGCTCGTCTTGACCGGCTCGCGATGCTCGCGCAGCGACTCAAAAAACTCCTTGCACTCCTGCGAGCTGAGATTCAGTCCGTAGAGCTTGTTGATCGTGTCGAGATTGATCGGTATCGGCACGAGCATCCCGTCGACGCACGCCAGCACGCGGTGCTGGTACTCGCGCCACTCCGTAAATTTCGAGAGATATTCAAAAACGTCCTGCGAATTGGTATGAAAAATATGAGGCCCGTATTTGTGAATGAGAATGCCCGCGTCGTTGTAATGATCGTACGCGTTGCCGCCGATGTGCGGCCGCTTGTCGCAGATCAAGACCCTCTTGCCCGAGCCGTTGGCGAGGCGTTCGGCAAGAACGCTGCCCGCGAAACCGGCCCCTACTATTAAATAATCAAACATTTGTTTCCCCCCGGTGCTTGTTCTGTTAATTACTGAGTTCTGATCGTCAGGCCGGGACCGCGGCCATCTCTTTTGCTTGCCGTCTTGCGACCTCGTCGATGAGGTCTTCCATTTCACGCTGCGTCTTGTCCCATGAATTCGTCGATAAAAATTCCGCTGCCCTGGCCCGGTGCTCGTCGAGATCGAGCGATAGCGAGCGTTCGATAGCGGCGACAAATTCGTCGGGCGTCGAGGCGATCTCGACGAGCCGCTCTTCGCCGTACGGCCGCACGACGTCACGGACCGGCGTCGAGACGACCGGACGGCCGGCGGCGAGATATTCGGGCGTCTTGGTGGGCGAGATGAATCTGGTCGATTCGTTCATCGCAAATGGCATCATCGCCACGTCCCAGCCGCCGATGTACGCCGGCAATTCCTTGTAATCCTTGCCGCCGAGATAATGAATGTTGTCGCGTCGCGGCAGGTCGGCCGGGTCGATCTTAACGACGGGGCCGATCATCACGTAATGCCAATCTGGCCGCGCGTCGGCGATCGCGGCGAGCAATTCGATATCGGCGCGCTCGTCGATCACGCCCGCAAAGCCGATCCGCGGATGCGGGATAGAGCGCTGGTCGTCGGGCTCGCGGTCGATCGACAGAGCCTGCGCAAAATGCGCTGCGTCGATGCTCGACGGAAAACAATAGACCGCGTCGTGCCGTTCGCGTTTGGCCTCGTACAGGCTGCGCCCGCCCGTGAAGACGAGGTCCGCTTTTTCGAATAATTGCTTTTCGCGATCGAGCAGCTCCGGCGGGGCGCCGCGAAACGCCGAGAGCTCGTCCATGCAGTCGTAGACGACGGCCGACGGCTCCGACAGTTCGCTCGACCACGGGAGCATCATCGGCGTATAGAACCACGCCACGTACTCGCCGATGCCCTGCTCGTCAAACATTCTTCGAACTAGCCCCGGCATCACATCGTCAGGGTTTGTGCCGGCGACGAGATGCGGCACCGCGATCGTGATCCGCTCGCTGCGCGGATGCAGTTCGAGCCGCGGCGTGCCGTCGGCGTCAAAGAACGGCTCCTCGATCAAGAAAACTCTGTGTCCGTTTGAAAAGCGAGTAAGTAAATGCTGCGGACGCTGAAAGACAAAGTCCCAGCGAAGATGGCAAAAAACGACAAGGTCGTAGCCTGTCGTGTGAGTGGTCGTGTTTTCAAAAGAGCTCGTGGTCATAAAACGTCTTATCAATCGTTAGGGATCGCTGCCAGCGTGCGGTGCGGACCGACACCTGATCGAACGAGGTGACAAGCGCCACTCGTTCGATCTGTAAAGAGTCACCGTCGACCGCTGTTGCCTTTCCGGATCAACTGGCCGTCAGTGTCCGATTTCGCTGCATAGATGTTAATGGAGCGAATCGTGTGCCAACCCGTGAATTCAACATTTACCGCCTCCGGCCTTGAGTCCGATGTATCGAGTCGCTACAAGTCGGCCCAGGCGCAAAACGGCGAGACAAGAACCGGTGAATGCGTAAGTGGAAGGGGCATTCAATGAAATGAGCTCTTGCCTCGCTGTCTCGTGCGATCGACGCCCGACGCTTGGACGATCGATCTTTGACTTTAAAAGATCGGCGATCAGAAGACCGCGCTCTGCACCTTTGCGATCAGGGTGCCGCCGGCCGTCGCGGTCGAACGGCTGAATTCGGCATAGCAGCCGCAGCATCGCGACTCGAGCCGTTCGCGGTCCTTGACAATGATGTACCCGCGGACGTAATCGATCAGCCCGTCGTCGCGCAGCGCCTGTGCGATGCAGGTTACGCTCGGCCGGTAGACGCCGAGCACGCGGGCGACATGCTCCTGGGTAAGTCTCAGACGATCGGTCCGGCAGCGGTCCTGCAGCATCAGCAGCCAGGTACAGAGCCGCTCCTCGACCGAATGATGAGCGTTGCAGGCAGCCTTTTGCGCGATCTGCCTGACGTATGAGCCGATCACGGTGCTGATCACGGGCTGGGCCGCATCGTTTGAGGTCAATTCGCGACGCAGCACCTCGGCCTGTATCTTGAGCACCGCTCCCGGAGCGCAGGCTTGGGTCCAGTTCGCTGCACGGCAGTCGCTGAAGATGCTGAGCAGCCCGACCGCACCCTCGCCGCCGGTCATCGCGACCTCGATCGTGCGGCCGTCGTCGAGGATCTGAAATTCAGATATTACGGCCGTCTCAGGAAAGTAAACGACATCCATCGCCTCGTCCGGCCGGTACAGAAACTCGTCGAGAGCGAGCTCGACGCGTTTGAGATGCGGCTGCAGACGCTTGAGCGTCGCGAGCGGGATGTGACGCAGTACCGCATTATCGCTCACCTCGCTCGCGATCGTCGTCTCGCAAACGTTAAATCCGACGGCGCCGTAACCTCGCTGACGAACCGCCGTCGCCTGTGCGGCCGTATTAAAGCCGCCGTTCTTGCTGTCGTGATCTCTTAGAGATGTATGTTCGATCTCATTAGCGCGCATTCTTCCCCCATGTTTCTGTCAGGTCGAGGCAGTGTCGCCTCATACCTCAAACCAATTCCTTTCTGATATCCAGCATCACCAGGTTTGCCGGTGGATGCAGGTCGGTGTCGAACGCGCGTGTCATCAATACCTTTGCTTTGACCGTTTCGTTATCGAATGAGCAGTCAAGTTTGAAGCTCTCCGCCGATCGGTGCCCTTGAACAAATTGCCGGAAATGGCGACGCAGGTCTTCGCCGCCGGAAAACAAGGCGTGCTCAAAAAAGTTCTGACCGACGATGGAGTCCTTGCTCCGAAAGGCGTCGCCCCCCGAATTAGGCCTCCAATAACGTACGGTTCCAGAATCATCGAGCTCAAAAAAGCCGAAAAGCTCGTCGGACGCAAGAGTGCCGGTGGAATCCATCTGTAAGTCCTCCAAATTTCGTACTGGAACTGTACACTTGGCAGTGAATAGCAGAGCGAGTTGCAAATCTGCGGCCAAAAATGTCGTCGAGAATACAAAACCCTGGGGACGATCGCTGTCATCCGGTATTCGGGATTACGGAGATGCGGCCGGCGCTGATTTATATTTTTTTGAGAAAACTTTTGCCGCCGCCCTGCGAACGGGCGGCTTTGTGCGTCAGTGTCCGAAACTATGTCAGACAAGTACAACGGAATGGCCGAGCACGAGTCGAACGGGCGAGCAGGGACGGCGCTCGTATTGATCGACCTGGTAAGCCGATTTGATTTTGAGGATGGCGAAAAGCTCTTTGAATACGCCTTGCCCGCCGCGCGCAGGCTCGTTAACTTAAAAAGCCGCGCAAAGGCCGCCGGCCTGCCGGTCGTTTACGTGAACGACAATTTTGGGAAGTGGCAGGAGGATTTCAAGGCGATGGTTCGCGAGATCCTCGACGGCAGGTCGCGAGGCCGGGAGATCGTCGAGCTGCTGAGGCCGGATGATGATGACTTTTATGTGCTCAAGCCGCAGCGTTCGGCATTCTTTTCGACCACGCTCGAACTGCTGCTGCAAAATCTGGGCGTCCGGCGCCTCATCTTCGGCGGGGTCACGACGGATATCTGCATCTTGAACTCGGCGATCGACGCTTATATGCGAGACTACGAGGTCGCCGTGCCGCGCGACTGCGTCGCTGCGGTCGAGCCGGAGTTTAGCGGCGAAGCGCTCAGGCTGCTCGAGCGCACGGTCAGGGCCGACACGCGCCCGTCTGACGAGGTCGAACTCGAGGCTCGGTAAAACTTCAGCGCGGCGACGGAGCTTAGGCTCGTTTTCGGTGACGAGCGGCTCGACGGCCGGCGCGTCCACGCGTCTCTCGCTCCCTAGCCCGGTCGTTTTTGTCGTTCCCGCCGCAGCTCGTTCTACTCGATGACAAAGCCGCGGTTCTGCGCCATGCCGCGCATCTTCATCGCGAGGTCGTCGTCGATCTCCTCTGAGCCGTCGAGCATCGCTTTGAGATCTTCTTCGCGACGGCCGAGTGCCGTCGCGGCGCCGTTAAGGTCGCTCTCGAATCCGTTATCGATAAAAAGCCTCAGCATCTGGCGGGCCTTGTCCTGACCGGTCACGCGGTCGTCGACATAATTTTCTTGTGGCGAAGTCATTGGCAAAAGAGTAAGAGACCGTCGCGGCAACTGTTTGTCGGCGAGAAGACAGAACTTGCGGGCGCCGGGCGTCGATGAGGTCACTCCGCTATCATTCAACTATGAGAACTATCGCCGAGGAGTGGAAGAACGTGCTCCTCATACTGGTCGGCATTCTGTCGGCCGGGATGGGACTGAAGGGATTTCTATTGTCGAGCCGATTTATCGACGGCGGCGTGACCGGCGTTTCGATGCTCTTTGCCGAGGTTCTGGGTTGGCCGCTGCCGGTGCTGATCTTTGTCTTCAACGTTCCGTTCGTCGCCATCGGCTACCGGCAGATCGGCCGCCGATTTGCGATCAAGAGCTCGGCGGCGATATTAGGCCTTGCTCTTTGCCTGTATCTGGTCGATTACCCTGACGTGACGCCCGACAAGCTGCTCACGGCGGTCTTTGGCGGCCTGTTCATCGGCGGCGGTATCGGACTCGCCATCCGCGGCGGCGCGGTGCTCGACGGTACAGAGATCGCCGCACTGCTCGTCAGCCGAAAGAGCCACCTGCTGAAGGTCGGCGACGTGATCCTGATCCTGAACGTCTTTATCTTTTTGGCGGCGGCATTCTTTCTGAGCGTCGAGTCGGCGATGTACTCGATACTTACTTACGTCGCTGCCTCAAAGACCATTCACTTTTTGCTGCACGGCGTCGAGGAGTACACCGCGATCACGATCATCTCGCCGCGAAACGACGAGATCAAGAGTGCTATCGTCGACGGCCTCCAGCGCGGCGTCACGGTGATACACGGCCAGGGCGGCCGCGGATCGACCGGCACGGTCGACGCTGACCTGCCGATCCTCTACTGCGTCGTCACGCGTCTCGAGATCGGCAATATCAAAGACACGGCACACCGTATCGACCCTAATGCCTTTATCACGACACACGCCCTGTCGGACGTCGAGGGAGGACTGATCAAAAAGCCGCCGCTGCACCAGACCGAGAGACGACCGCGATGACGATAGGAGTCCGTGTCAGGAGACAATGCCCGGATATTGTGCTCCGGAGCTGATACGGCCGCCCTTGTCCGCGGGCCTTAGCGTTCAACGGCCTCTGCGGCGGCACGAGACAAGAGTTGTCTGGCGATATCGCCGAGCTCGGTTATACCGGTCGGCTTGGCGAGAAAGTGGTCGGCGCCGGCCTCGATGGCGGCGTCGCGATCGACGGGACGCACGGCGGCCGTGTGGATAACTATCGCCGCCGTCTTGTCGAACGAACGTATCCATCGGCAAAGCTCAAGACCGCATCGGTCGGGCATCCAGTAATCGATGACATAGAGATCGTACGGGCCATTGGCGTTGACGCGTCTCTGCGCTTCGACGACGCCGCCTGAGCAGTCGACGCTCCACGACGGGTCTGAACGCAAAAGCGTCAGCCGCGCTATCTCAAGCGAATCGGTGTCATTATCGACACAAAGTATCCTGCGCATCGAACCTCACTTTCTCGTCCCGGAGCGTAGCCGACGCAGCGTGCTCCTCGTACTCACGAAACCAACACCGAACGCTCGTTTACCTTGCAAACTTTGTTGATGTTCTAGAGACCGTACCGCACAAGTCGAAACTGCGTCTACCGTGTACCCGACATAGGCGAGTCCCGTTCGGCCGCGACCGCAGACATGAGATCGCGGCCGCGAATATGCCGGTGCGGCTAGGCGCTCTGAGGGGTGCGGGTGCACGGCCGCGAGCTCGGATGCAGATAATGCCGGGCGACGGTATCGAGCTCGTCGATGCCGGTCGGCTTTGCCAGAAAGTGGTCGGCGCCGGAGTTGTAGGCCGCGTAGCGATCGCTTGCGCCGACGGCGCCGGAGTGGACGATGATGGGCGTCGCCGTATCAAAGGTCCGGATCCAGCGGCACAATTCCAGCCCGCTGCAGCTCGGCATCCAGTGATCGATAAAGTAGAGCTGGTAACGACCGCCGGCGGCGATCAGTTCCCGAGCTTCGTCTACACTCTGGGCACAGTCGATATGGTAGTGGGGATCGGATAGCTCGAGGATCGCCTTGGCAACCTCGAGTGAATCGTGGTCGTCATCCACACAAAGTATTCTGCACATTTCAATGTCTCCTTGCCGGGCGAAAGATGCTCAGAGCACGCACGATCGTCCAGCGCCTAGGTCCGACTCGAATTGTCGCTTTAATAGGGGCGAACTTTGTTGACGTGCGGACAAGGTAGCGCGCAGTGGGGTCATTTGTCGAGCCCCGATCCGGCCCGATTACCGCAGGCTCGGATAAGGTCGCAGGGCGTGCGCAAAAAAAAGACCGGCGGAACGTGCACGTACTCCACCGGCTCTCACTCGCCCTACCCGATTTCTTCAAGGGACCGGAGGCAAGTGCGGCGATGATACACCGGCGACCGGCGCGGCGGCAAAGGTGCGGTGAACGATATTCAAAAAAAGTTAGCGGCCGCGCAGCTTTCGTCCCGCGGCCGCTTCAAGCTTCAACGCCGTTGAGCCGTCAGCGTCCTTACTGTTCGCTTTCGGGCAGGGGATCGTCGAGGCGTGCTGCGATGGTCTCTGCGGACGGAACTCCGCCCGGATAGAGCCTTCACGCCGGTTCGGGGAATAGAGGCCGCGGCTCCGCGAGGCCAAAAATGTCACGGCCGCCGAGCAAAATGGTCGGCGTCGGATATCCGGTTCGCGGGTCGTCGGGCGAAAGGTCTTCCTGCCGGACGATCGTCAGCGGCATCGCGCCAGATCTCGCGGCGATCGCAGCTTTTAGATTGGCAAGCATCAGCGGCGTATTCCTGCAGCCGTCGCGCGTCAGAAACTGCAGTCCGGTATTTGAATGCTCGATATTCACTTTTTCGTCAGCGGCCGGCGTCGCACGCTTGGCGACCGAACATGCCGAGATGGCAATGGAACAGATGATCAAAGAATGTATCAGCTTCACTCGGGAATTACCTCTTCAGGAACGTGCCGCGACAGGCCCCGCGGCCGTTGCCGCGCTTGATCGCCCGGATCGGGACAGCACGGTACGTTGTAAGGACATCCGCCGCAGACGGTCGCGGACGGCTTTGCCGGAAACGATCCAGCGGCGATGGCGTCGGCGATCTGCTCGGCGCGGCGCCCGGCCGCCTCGAGGTCGGCGAGCGAAAACTCATGCAGCGAGTCGTGCCGCAGGTATGCGACAAACGCGCGCCGCTTGCCGAGCGCCGCGGCATAAGCCCACAACTGCAGGGCGTGCAGCGCCGGTTCGACCTCGGCATCGGTCTTGAAATCCGCCACCCAATCGACGCCCGCGAGATCGGCCCGGCCGATGAGCGACAGCCCGTTGGCGAACGAATAACGAAGCGCAGCCTCGCGCACGGCCTGCGGATCGGCCCGCAGCTCGGCGAAGGCAGGATGCTCGTCAAACCGCCGCGCGAGTGAGAGAGCCTCGGCGATCACGTCGTCGGCCGCAGCGCACGATTCGCCCGCGACGCGTCTGAGCCCGTCGGCCGTGCGCTCTCCCGACTCGAGCGCGGCATGAGTGAGCGTGCCGACGAGCCGTGCTCGGGCCGTACCTTCGCCCACACCGGGGTGACCGTGAATGAATTCGAATTCGAATCGCTTTGGGCAAAGATCGTAGATCCAGAGAGCCGAAGGACTGACCGAAGCAAGCCGCGGGGCGAGCCGCGTTGTGCAAACGTCGATCGAGCCTTCGTGCATTTCCGTGGCGTTCGCACTCGGCCGTTCGGTGCGCGCGAATGCAGCATCCGCCTCAGACCGCGTCACCTCGACGATCGGCACGCCAGCCGCCGCGAGACAGGGCTCGAGCGTCTTGAGGTCGTTCTTGATCTCGTCGCCGGCCGCGGTCAGGTACAGACGGTCGCGCGGCCGCGTCATCGCGACGTACAGGACGCGTGCCGCCTCTTCGGCCTCGCGCCGCGCGCGGCGCGCGGCGATGACGTCGAGCATTGCGGGCTTGAGCTCGTCCCAGCCTCGTTCGCCGTGGACGCGCAATTTGAACGCGGCCCCGACCTCGGCATCGATCTTGACGGCAGATGGATCGGGCGGGTTGCCGCGGCAAAGATCGGGAACAAAAACGACCGGCCACTCGAGGCCTTTTGCCGAGTGGATGGTCATCAGCGACACGGCGTCGCCCGCGTCGAGCGGCGGCCGCGGGATGGTCGCCTCGGCATCGACGAGCTCCTTTAGATAGCGTTCTGCGCCGACGACGTCCGAACGGCCGAGACGCGCAAAATGCCGGAGCAGATCGATAAAGCCCTGCCAGTCCGCCATCCGCCGCTCGCCCTGCTCGAGATTTGCGATCACGGCCGTGTAGCCGGTGAGCTCGTCGGCAAGCAGCACGACGCGCTCGGCCGGATGGTGAGCGGCGGCCTCGACGAGCTGCGAGAGTATCGCGACGGCCGCACGCACCGCCGCCGGCAGTTGCTCGCCGCGGCGCCTGAGCAGATGCCACCATGCTTCGCGCTCCTCACTGCCCGTTTTGCGCTCGAGCGAGATCTCGTAGAGCTCGCGATCGCTCACGCCGAAGAAGGGTCCGCGGAGCAGCGACACCAGAGCGATGTCGTCGGTGTTGTCAGAGACAAACCGCAGCAGTGCGATGAGGTCCATCGCGACGCGGGTCTCGAGCAAACGGCCGCCGCCGGTATTCACGGCGGGCACGCCGGCCTCGAGGAGCTTTTCGATATAGACGTTGAGCACGTCGCGCGTCCGCGAGAGTATCGCGATGTCCGACGGACGGACGGGCCGCGTGCCGTCGAGCCGCTTGTCCCAGACCTCGAGACCGCCGTCGATCATGCGGCGAATTTCGGCGGCGATGAACCGGGCCTCGGCCTCGCGCAGCTCGCCGACCGAGCCGCCCGAGATGCGGTGCGCCGAGATGTGCGGGCCCTCGTGCGGCGCGTCGACGCGATGCGCATCGAGCGGCTGGTGCAGCCGCCGAAGCAGCGGCCCGAACGCCGAGTTGAGCGGCGCGACGAGACCGGCATGCGTACGAAACGTGCGGTCGAGCACGACCGGGCCGCCGCCGAGCCGTTCGCAAAACCTCTCGAAGACCCGCGGGTCGGCGCGTCGAAATCCGTAGATCGACTGCTTGCCGTCGCCGACGATCGTCAGACGCACGCCGCCCTTGTCGAGCAGGCGCAGGAGCAGTTTTTCCTGCTCGGTATTCGTGTCCTGAAATTCGTCGACCAGCAGCGCGCGCCAGCGCTCGGCGTAATGCTCGCGGGCCTCGCGGTGGCCGAGTATCTCGATCGCGTACTGCTCGAGATCGTCAAAGTCGAGCAGACGACGCTCGAGCTTTGCCAGGCGAAGATGATCGCGGGCCGTGTCAAAGGCTCGAGCCAGCAGCTTGGCGCGGCGGAGCGCCTCGGCATCGGTCGCTCCGAACTTTAAGAAGACATCTCTGTAAGGCGCCTTCCCGTCCTTACCGGAACGGTCCTTGATCGCGTCACGCAAGCTTGTGAGGCAGTCTTTTACGAGGTGGAACGAACCGTCGGGCCACTTCGCCGGCGACCCGCCGCGAAACGTAAGCGATCTGATCGAGTCAAGCGCGGCGTCAACATTCTGTCCTGATCTGAGATCTCGGATCGCCGATCCGGCGATCGCACGCTGCCGTTCGATCGCGTCGCCTTCGGGGCCGCGGTAGGTCTCGATAATGTCGGCGGCCATGACAAAGCAGTCCGATCCGAGATATTCCGACAGGGCCTCGGCGCGTCGCTCGTCGATCGCTCGTCGCCAATCGCTCTCGTCCTTGGCAAGCGCCGCGGCCGAGGCCGACGTGTCGCGAAAGAGCTCTCTCAGCGCCTTTCGCAGCCACTCGTAGCCGAGCTCGCGGACGACGTCGGGATCGATCTCGGCGAGGGCCTCGTCAAACCACGCGGCCTTGACGATCTCTGCGTCGATCTCGTCGAGCAAAACAAAATCGGCCGGTATCCCGGCGAGAAAATAGAAATCGCGGCAGATGCGCGCCGCGAGCGAGTGCATCGTGCTGATCTGCGCGGCGTCCGATTCGGCGGCCGCGTCCTCGCCGGCCTTTTCGAGCAGCTTTGCGCGGATGCGCGAGCGCAGCTCGGCGGCTGCCTTGTCGGTGAATGTCACGGCCGCGATCTCGAGCGGCGACAGGCCGTGCACCGTGACGTGATGCACGTATCGCTCGGCGAGCATCGCCGTCTTGCCCGTGCCCGCGCCGGCGACGACGGCCACGCTGCCGTCCGCTCGGACGGCGTCGAGTTGTCGGGGAGTCAGTTCCATCTCTTTTGTATCGGCGGGCGGCGTCATTCGGCCGCGCGGGCCGCCGCCTTGCGCTCGAGTCTCGACGGCTCGGCGCGGCAGACGATCAAGAGGTCGCAGTATCTGCACGAGTCACGCTTGACGTCGGGCTCGACCGGGAAGCTGCCCGTGTCGGCCATCGCGCACAGCTTTGCGATGTGCGCGGCGAGATCGACGTCTTTGCCGCGAACGCGCTTTGCGTCCTTGATGCTGAAGAACGAAGCCTCGCCCACCAGCTCGCCCGGGAACATCGCCGGCAGGGCGACGCGGCTGTAGATCGGGAGCTGCAGATCGACCTTTAAGAGCCCCTCGTCGTCCTTGATCTTTGCGACATACGTCCCGCTCTTGTAATCGATCGGCTCGAGCGTGCCGTCGGGCAAGCGATCGATGCGGTCGATCGTGCCCGATATCTGGACGCCGCCGTATTCGACCCTTTCGAATGCACGCTCGGTCGCCTCGACCCGCGCGCCCGGCTTTATAAAATCGTCCGACTCGATCGCAGCACGCAAGAGCTCGATCACCTCGCCGCGTCTAAGCTCCCAATTCTCGACCAGCGCCGTCGCAGGGTACTCGGCCTCGGCCTCGCTAAAGGCCTCGTCGAGCACTGCAAGCGTCGC
Organism: Pyrinomonadaceae bacterium; assembly: GCA_046313635.1. Classification (GTDB taxonomy): domain Bacteria; phylum Acidobacteriota; class Blastocatellia; order Pyrinomonadales; family Pyrinomonadaceae; genus OLB17. Next base: position 101,511 of record JBKBYA010000012.1, read on the forward strand.
CGTCCGCAGATCGGCCGCCGCGAGCGAACGGTTTACGGCCAGCTCGAGCGTACGATGAAAAAGCCGGCCGCGAATGTCGGCGCGCAGGTCGGCGGCGTCGGCCTCTTCGGTCGTGCCGAGACGCAGCACGTCGCTGCCGAACCACTTGAAGCCGCACGTGCCGAGACGCGTGAGCGACGTCGCGCTCCACGACCGACGCTCGACACGCACGCCGATCACGCCGTCGTACTCGTCGCAGGGCTCGGCCGATTGGCGGCGCATCTCGATCGCGCAGCGTCTGGCCGCATCGTCAAGAACGGCGTCGGCTCCGTTCAGCCCGGCAGCGTCATTCCGGCGCAAAAAGAAGCGGCGATATTCTTCATCGCTCGAGACGAGACGCTCGGCGGGGCGCCGCGGCGTGAGACCAAGGCGGCGAAAGTACGAGCTCGCGATGCGCTCCTCGCCGCCGTCGAATCGCGGGAAGCTGAGCACGACCCGGCGAGCACCGAGCAGCATGTAATAAAAGGTCTGCGCCTCCCAGCGCGGCACCTCGAGCGGCGTCTCGAAATGCACGCCCTGCTCGGCGAGTCGACGCCGGTCGCAAAAATCGATGATGCCGCTGTCGGACGTCGCCTCGGGCGTGATCCCCTCGGCCATTCCGACGACAAAGAGCAGATCGAGATCGGCGCCGACGAGCGAATTCGGCTGCATCACGCGCACGCCGCCCTTTGCGGTCCAGCAATCGATCTTGACGTCCGACAAGATCTCTGCGACGTCGGACGCGAATTGCGTTATCGTGCAGCCCTCGCCGTCGCCGCGTTCGCGTGCGAGCTCGTCGAGCGACTCAAAAAAGACGTTAAAGCTCTGGATCTCGCACGACTCATACGCCGTCTTTGTGCGAACGTCCCAGACGCGCATAAGCTGACGCAGCCAATTTACCCATTCCAAGAAACGGCGCTCGCCCGACGTGTCGGCGAGAGGCGCAAGCGCATCCGTGATCGCGGCCCAGCGCTCGAGCGTCGACGGCAGAGTGCTCATAGCTTGAGCACGCGGCCGCTCGCCGAGGCCGGGGCCGAAGCGGTGACACAGCATCCGGAGCGTCGGCTCGTAAAGGAAGCCGCGGAGATGATCGCGCGTGCGTCGCTCCGCTTCGTCGTCGTCGCCTCGGCGATCGACCACCTCAAAGATCAGCGAGACCAATTCGCCGAACGCGGTCTCGGCGAGCGGGACGCGGTGATCGATCTCGACCGGCAGACCAAATTCGCGCGCCGCAGCGATAAACGTCGCCGCATACCTCTGCTGATCGCGGCACGCGACGGCGATGCTCGACGGCGGCGTGCCGGCGACGATCTCGCGCTTGATGGTCGCGAGGGCGTATCGCACCTCCGCCTCGAGATCCGGCAGATCGACGGCCCGGATCTCGCCGCTGTAGTATGACGGCGGTTCGCTGTCGCTCGCGGCACCGGCAGCGAAGAATGCGGCCGCTTCTTGCGGGGCATTTGCCGCGGCGACCACTGCCGGATCGGTCCGTTCGGTCGACCAGCCTCGCTCGACGAACCATTCGGCCCATTCGCGATTGGCTTCAAACATCGGCCCGTCGCCGACGGGCAGATAAAAGATGCTGCCGTCGCCGGCGGCACGATCGATGAATTCGAACTCCTCGGGCCGCGCCCGGCGGTCGCGGCCGCGAAAGTACCCGTACACCAAAAGCTTTGCCGGTTCGAAGCGTTCGAGCCTCGACGCGACCGCAAGCCGTGCCTCGCCGTCGATCAAGCCTCGGCCGGCAAGTATCTCGACGTAACGTTTGGCGATCGCCGCGATCTCCGCGATGCGCGGCGACTCGGCCGCCGACTGCAGACGATCGACATCGACACCGGCTCGCAGGATGTCGCCGAGCGCCGCGCGCACCGCCCGCAACGCGCCCGCAGCATGCGGGCCGCCCGCTCCGGCTCCCTTCAACGCAAGACGCAGCGCCTCTGCCGCCTGGATGGACGTCGCGATGCCGACGCCGGCGCGTCGGAGCGCTCGGCCGGCATAAGATTCGAGCCTCAGGCACTGGACGCCGAGGCTCGCGGCCGCCGCCGGTGACGGCGTGATCACGATGCGATCGTTCGAGAGTTCGACGGGGCGGGCCGGTATCGGATCGGTGATGAGAGTTCGCTGCATTACTCGTGTGCGGTCGTGAACGGACCGAAAAATATTACCACCATCACCCGACAATTCCATTTGGCCGAGAACGAGAGCGCCGGACCTCGACGAGATGGCAGGCGTCGGAGATCCGTTTGTTTGTCCGAACGACTTTTTGTATCGTTGGGCTCGTCCCCGGCAAGAGAGACCGGCTTTTGCCAAGAATAGATCTGCAATGAATTTTCCTCGCGCTTCAGGCGTACTTCTGCATCCGACCTCACTGCCGAACGATTTCGGGATCGGCGATCTCGGACCGTCCGCTTACGAATTTGTCGACTTTCTTGTCGAGGCCCGCCAGACCTACTGGCAGGTACTGCCGCTCGGGCCGACCGGCTACGGCGACTCGCCGTACCAGTGCTTTTCGGCGTTTGCCGGCAACACGCTTTTGATCTCGCCGGAGAAATTGATCGACCGCGGCCTGCTGACCAGCGCCGACCTCGCATCAAAGCCCGACTTTGAATGCGGCCGTGCCGATTACGGCGGCGTCTATGAATGGAAGAACGCGATACTGCCGATCGCTTATCGCCGTTTTAAGGTGGCGGCGAGCGTCGAACTGCGCGGCGCATTCGAGAGCTTTGCGTTTGAGAATGCTTCGTGGCTCGACGACTACGCGCTATTCCGAGCGATCAAGGCGTCGCAGGACCAAAAGGCCTGGTACGAGTGGGACGCGCCGCTCAAGCTGCGCGAGCCCGGCGCTCTCGCCTTCATCCGCGAGCACCTCGACGACGAGATCGGCGCGCAGAAGTTTTTCCAATTCCTTTTTTTCCTTCAGTGGGCCGAGCTTAAGGAATACGCCGCTCGCGGGGCAGTCAAGATCGCCGGCGACGCGCCGATCTTTGTCGCGCTCGACTCGGCCGACGTGTGGTGCAATCAGGACAAATTCAAACTTAACGCCGACGGCTCGCCGCGCGTCGTCGCCGGCGTGCCGCCCGATTACTTCTCAAAGACCGGCCAGCTCTGGGGCAATCCGATCTACGACTGGGACCGGATGCGCGATGACGGCTTTGGCTGGTGGGTCTCGCGAGTGCGGCACACGCTGAAGACGGTCGACGTCATCCGCATCGATCACTTCCGGGGCTTTGCGGCGTCATGGGAAGTTCCCGGCGGCGACGAGACGGCCGAGCACGGGCAATGGGTCGAGGTGCCGGGCGAGGAGCTTTTTAGGACGCTGCGGCGCGAGCTCGGCGAGCGGCTTCCGTTTTGGGCCGAGGACCTCGGCGTGATCACGCCGGACGTCGAGCATCTGCGCGATTCGTTTGGTCTGCCGGGAATGCGTATCCTGCAATTCGCTTTCGGCGGCGACGCACGGAATCTGAATCTGCCGCACAACTATGTTCGCAACGCCGTCGCGTACACCGGCACGCACGACAACGACACGACCGTCGGCTGGTGGAACTCGAGGCCGGGAGCGGGCTCGACGCGCAGCGCCGAGGACATCGGCCGCGAGCGCGATCTCTGTCTGCGGTATTTGAATACAAAAGGCGACGAGATCAATTGGGATCTCATCCGCGCGGTCTGGGCCTCGGTCGCCGACACCGCGATCGCTCCGATGCAGGACCTTTTGGCCCTCGGCAGCGAAGCCCGAATGAACCTGCCCGCATCGGACTCCGGCAATTGGCAGTGGCGATATCGCAGTGGCGACATCACGCCCGAGCTCGCTTCGCGGCTGCGAGAGCTGACCGAGCTCTACGCGCGCGAGTCGACACCGCTCGGCCAGCCGAGCGGGTCAGAGGGCGATCAGGTTTGAATTTGATTTGCGTGCTCGGTGCCGCTGCGGCGTCGCGCGCAGATAAGAAATGAACGGTGGAACTCACGAGGCTGCCGGCCGGCTGCCCATCACGCTCGCACCGGAGCAGCGTGACCGGCCGATCGCCGCCGTATTGCAAGAATGTTACACACTGCGGACGCGGTCTTGATTTGTCGACGGCTTGGATCCAGTCTTGAGATCAAATGGCAACGAACGGTCTTCTTTTCAGGATTACTCGTAAGGCCCGCATAGCACTGCCGATCGTCTGCGTCTTTGCGGGAACTATTGTTTTTGCCTCAGGCCAGACGCCTTCGGCGTCGCCTGTGCCGAGCCCGAAGCCGACGCCGAAGATGGCGACCGGCGAACTCGATCGCTGGCTCTCGATCGACGCGCTGTCGGTCAGCACGCGGTACCGCTTCGTCAACAACCGCGCCGGCCGCACGACGTCGAATCAGAACCAGTGGCAGTTTGTCGGACGCGGCCGATTCAAATTTGACCCGAAAGGAAAGTACAGCGTCGCCGCCGCGCTCGCGACCGGCGGCGGCATCACCAGCGGCTGGAACAATACCGGCTGGGGCACCGGCGACGGGCAATCGAACATCTATCTCAAGCAGCTCTACTTTAACGCCAAGCCCGTAAAGTGGCTCGAAGTGCAGGTCGGCGGCATCGCTCCCACCAACGGCGAGAATACCGAGATCACAGGCTACGACAACGACGTCTACATCATGGGCGCGCGCGTGCAGGTCCGCCGGCCAAAGGACCTCTGGTTTGACGAGATCTCGGCGACCAACGCGTACATCGGCGACAACAATCGGCCAAACGTCTTTCGGCGCTTCAAGCGAATGGACGAGTCAAATTATCGCCAGCTCCTGGTCCGCAAGCAGGTAAATAAACGGGTCGGCTTCTCGGCGGACTACACGTTCGAGTCGGGCCGCGACACGCTGCGGCAGGCCGTGAATATCAAGACGCCCGAGCTGGTCGTCGTCGACCGGGTGCTTTTTGAGAATTATCAGCGTGTCGATCCCGACCGCGGCTACGGCTTTCATCTGTTTGGCGATAAAAAGGTCAACAAGCGCCTTACGCTCGGCGGCGGCTTTGCGCGCATCGACCGGCCGATGCTCAACGCAGACCGCTACCCGCAGGGCAGCCGGCTTCACTTTGACACGGCGCTCAAGATCTCTCGCGAGCTTTCGCTCAGCACGGCCGTTATTCGGGCGGTCGGCCCGCTGCCCGCGCCGTCGAGCACACGGACGCGCGTCGACGTCATCCTTACCTTGAACATTCTCGAGAGCCTCCACCGCTTGAAGATCTATTGACCGCGGGACCGGCGATCCGATTGGCGAGCAAAGGGCGAGAGACCGAGAGGGCTCTCGCCCTTCTGCTGTCGGTCAGTATGACCGAGGCCGCAGTTCATTCTGATCCGGGATGACGCTGCCGGCCGGTCCACAACGAGCCCGACGCAGCATTTCACGGGCGCGCGTGGGCGGCACGCTGCTTGAGTGAGATGATCGGGCCGAGAGCGGCCGGTCCAGCCCGGGCGGATACGATGTAATGCCGGGAAAACAATAAGCCGTCCGCCTATCGCATGTAACTTGCGTCGACCGGTGTCGTCGATCGTGATACCTCGGCAATAGATCGTCGGAGACATCACTTGTCATGTGTCTCCCGTATCGAGATCCTCCCACGACAAGTTTCTCCCACTCACACTTTCTCCCGGCTGATCGTTATGGTCTCAGTCTCGATAGCACAAATTGTCGAACCAGACCGGACGCAAAGGTCGTGGCCTACCAGCAGGGCCGCCTCCGAGCTCTGCGAGAGCGAGACGGACGATGCCCTCGCCTTCCTGGCAAAGCGTCCGCTGCATAACGTGATACTCGAGGGATGGCTGACCGACCTCAAGGCCGGCGAAAAGCCGACGTGTGGCAGATTCTTCAAACACCGCGATGAGAACGGCCTGATCGACGGCATCGCCCTTATCGGAAAGCACACGTTGCTCGAGGCTCATCGCCCGGCGGCCATCCGGGCCTTTGCAGAGCTCGCGCGTGAGCGCGGCGACATAAAGATGTTCTGCGCAGAGTCTCCGGCGTTCGAGATCTTTTGGCGCCATTACTCGCTCTCTGCCCGCCGCCCGCGTCTCGCGATGTCGCTGTCGTTCTTAACGATCAGCGAGCCGCTGCACCCGATCGATGCGAGCGTGAGATTGCGGCCCGCCGAGATCGACGATCTCGACGCCGTGGTCGACGCCCATGCGGGCCTCGTTAGGATGGAGACATTCATCGACCCGCGTATCGCAGACGCCGACGGATTCCGAGAGCGCTGCCTGGCGAGGATCAGACGCGGCGACGTCTGGCTCTGGAGGGACGATCGCGGCCGGCTCGTATTCAAGCTGGACATCGCGAGCCGCACGCGGCAGGCCCTCTACTGCGAAGGGCTCTGGGTGGCACCGGAACTTCGCGGTCAGGGTCTCGGCAGGCGCGGCCTCGAGGCTTTTTGCCGGCGTGTGCTCGACGGCAGCAACTCGGTCTGTCTCTTTGCAGATTCTCGCGACGATAAGCTTCAGCGTTTCTACTTGCGATCCGGATTTTTGCTTTCGGGCCGCTACAAAAAGATCTACCTCTGAGGCACTGGCCGATGTCCTTATTTTTCATCGACCGCGGCCGAGGGTGTCGAGGCGTGTTCGAATAAGGCCCTTCGTCGATCCACCTTCTTCCCTTCTATAGGCACGTCGTTTGCAAAAAGCGGCGTGTCAGATCTTTTTTGAACAAGGGTAGATATGAAAAAGCAGAATGTGTTTCGACGATCGATCCTGGTGGGATCGGTCTTTTTGATCGCGGCCGCCGGTGCCGTTGCTCAAGACAAGGCAAAGGTTGCGCTCGCGGTCACCGATCCGGTCCTCTGGGAGGACGTGAATATCCCAGCTCGCGACCTCTTTTACGGTCCTGGCGGGCGTGAGATGGTGCCGGACGTGAGCCGCGTGACGTTTATCAAAGAGGAGAA
>JBKBYA010000013.1:0-77424 GCA_046313635.1 Pyrinomonadaceae bacterium
TCAGTTCTGCAATTGTTGCAATTCTTGGATTGGCTCTCGTTTCGAAATACAAATGATGCGGCCGAGGTCATATGGCACGGTATCCGAGGGCCGAGGTCGAGGGCGGCTTGGGAAGCCTTGATGGCTGCGGCGAGGCTCGTCGGCGCAAAAACCCGCGAACTGTCGGACCTGACCAGCCTCAATACCTCGACCGTCAGCCGGCGACACGACTCGGCCGTTCGTCGCACCAAAGATGAAGACGGGTTTCGCAAACTCTTGCACAAGATCGTCACAGTCTACAGCCAGACCAAATGAGAATTGCACAAATTGCAGCACTGACCCCTTTACTCCTCAGATGCCGTCACGCAGCATGACGCAGCGATGAATGAGGAGCTGGGGAATATGCTTTCAGGGTATCGATAAGGTAATGAGCCCGTCTTTCCGGCCGAACCGCTAAGACGTCGAGCGTAGAGTCCCTGCATTTTTCGTTACAGTGCAAAAATGGGCGTTTCAGCGGGATGGCGGAAACGCCCATAAATACTGGAGCCGGTGAAGGGACTTGAACCCCCGACCTGATGATTACAAATCAACTGCTCTACCAACTGAGCTACACCGGCTTGGGTCTTGGCGGGAACCGCAAGCGTCGATACTAGCAAAGCGGAAGTTTTGTTAGCAAGCGCATTGCCTCTCCAGAGCGGGGGGGCGGGGAAGGCCGCGGCGCGCTTGACCTGCGACCTTAGCGTGCGGGGCTTCAGCGTAGACGAGCGCCAGCCCAAGCGGCCGCGGCATCGTCTTGTTTCGGAGTGTCAGATTGACCGACGAAAAGCGGGCGCGCCGCAACAAAACTATTGACCTCAACTTTTTGCAAAAAGTACCATTTCTTATGCCCCTCCGGGCCCTTTCCGTTTTCCCGTTCCATTCTCCCGCTAACCGCAGGATAGATCTGACGAACAAGGAGACAACCGTGAGATCCGATAATTTGTTCAGGAATGCATTCATCCTAGGCGTCACGCTGCTGTCGTCGACGATTTTGGCCCAGCAGCCCGGCCTCGTCGGCGAGAGCCGGCCAAAGAGCATCGAGGTCGCGGGCGCCGATCAGCTCTACTGCGCGGGCTATGTCACCGTCACGCCGGCAAACACCGCTCGGCGCGAGATGACGGCCGTGCCTAACAAGATCGTCGGCGCCTACGACGAGCAGGATGGCTGGCACTACTCGCAGGACCGCCTGCTCGTGATCAACGGCGGCGCCAACAAGGGCGTCAAGGCCGGCGATATGTTTTCGGTAATCCGTCCGCGCGGCGAGGTCGAGAGCCGCTGGACGCGAAAGGACCGGCTCGGATTTTATGTGCAGGAGCTCGGTACGATCGAGGTAGTGAGCGTCAAGCCCGAGGTGTCTTGGGCGCGCGTGCGCACGTCGTGCGACACGATGATGCTCGGCGATCTCATCGTTCCGTTTCAGCGCAGGAGCAGCCCGGTCTATTCGGTGAGGCCGACGCTCGATCTGTTTCGCGATCCGTCGGGCAAGGCTACGGGCCGCATCTTTATGGCCCGCGACCTGCGCGAGGCTCTGACCAGCGACACGATCGTTTACGTCGATCTAGGGGCCGAGGACAGCGTGGCTCCGGGTGATTACCTGACGATCTGGCGGCCGCTCGGCAAGGGCAACCCGTTCGATAACGACGAGGACGAATCGGTCAGCGCGCGGCAGGACGGGTTTCAGAGCTTCGAGTATCGCGGAGGCAAATTCTCTAACCAGGCCGGCCGCAAATACGGTTCGCAGGCCGACCGCAAGGTCGTGACGACCGAAGAAGCCAAGAAGTACCGGCCAAGCGGTCTGAGAAAGGTCGTCGGCGAGGCCGTAGTGCTCAACGTCAAAGAACGAACGGCGAGCGTGCTGATCACGCGGACGTCGCAGGAGGTGCACACCGGCGACTACGTCGAGGCACAGTAGGCGAGCGGCGCATTTAGAGAACGGCCCGGCGAGCGATCGCCGGGCTGTTTGTTTACGAGTTGTTATGCGTTCTTAGGTAAGCCCGTGTGCCTCTGAACGAGCCGTCTACATCCCCGCGTCGGCTTTGGCGGCGACGGTGCGGGTTTCGGCGGGGCGTTGCTTTTCTCGGACGAAGTATGCGATGTAGCCGTAGAGCGACCAAAAGGCTGTGATGACCGAGACCCAGAGCGCACCGCGGCCGACGAGATAGCCAAAGACCTTCCAGTCGTTGCTGGTGAGCGAGAGGGAAGCGAGGTTTGCGAATGCGGTCCTGACCTCGGCGACCTCCCAGAATGTAAAGGCCGGATACTCGAGACCGAAATTCGACACCGGCGGATCGCCCGTCGCGCCCGCGACGAGCAGTGCGACGATCGCGACGCATTGCGCCCACATCTTGATCTTGCCGAGCGTCTGGGCCTGGATGACGATGCCTTCGGTCGCGGCGGCCGAGCGCAGGCCGGTGATGATGAACTCGCGCCCGAGGATGACGACGACGGCCCACGCGGGGGCAAGATGCTTTTCGACAAGGACGATGAGCGCGGCCGAGACGAGCAGTTTGTCGGCGATCGGGTCGAGGAGCTTGCCGAGATCTGAGACCTGATTACGGCGCCGCGCGAGGTGGCCGTCGAGAATGTCGGTCAGCGAAGCGACGAGAAAGACCGCGATCGCCAGCGCGTAACCGCTGATGCCGAGATAGCTCTCGGCCACCTCGGTCAGCAGCACGACGACCAGGAGCGGCACGATCAAGATCCTCAGCAGTGTCAGGTAATTCGGCAGGTTCACGGGCTTCGAGCTAAGTTTGCCATAGCTCAATGCAAAAAGAGAAAGAGGCACGCCCGTCGGAGCGTGCCTTTTATCGAACGTGCGGTACTGCCTGCCGGCAGCGGTGTTACGGCAGGAATCCGAGCTGTGAATTGGTGCCCGGGAAGTTAGCGAGATTCGGGAAGACCGCCGAGAGCGTTTGCGCGTCCTGAGGCAGTCCAAACCAGCGCGCCAGCACCGCGGCGTACTGGTCGACCGAAGTGGTCGGGATCCAGCGGCCGCGCGGCGCCGTGCCGCCGTCGGTGTCGTCGGGGCCGCCCTGAACGAGCGTCGGGTAGTAGTTTCCCGTTCCGTCCGGTCTGAGGCTGCCGTAAAAATCGCCGCCCGCGACCGAGCCGCCGATGACGAACATATGATTTCCCCAGGCGTGATCCGAGCCGACCGCCGCGCCCGAGCCGGCCGGGTTGAGCGTGCGGCCAAAGTCGGACATCGTAAACATCGTCACGCCGTTCTGTATGCCCTGCGCGACCATCTCGTCGTAGAACGCGCGGGCCGCCTGGCTGAACTGTATCAAGAGATTGGTCTGCCCGGTGAGCTGATTGGTGTGCGTGTCAAACCCGCCGAGCTGCACGTAAAAGATCTGCCGGTTGACGTTCAGATTCGAGCGCGTCTTGATGAGGCGGGCGACCTGACGCAGCTGCCGGCCGATGCTGGTATTAGGGAACGCGACGGTCGTGTCCTGCGACGTCTGCAGCGCCGAGTTGGCCTGCATCGCGAGGTCGGTGACATGGCTCGCGGCGGCGACGTAATTCGACGAGAGGTCCTGCGAGCGGAGCGAGTTAAAGGCCGTCAGCCGCGCCGCGCCGCCGGTGTTTGTAAAGCCGGCCGGGTTGAGCACGTTCGCGAGCGGTGTGTTTGAATCGGCGATCGCGAGCGGCAGCGTGATCTGGCCCGAGGTAAAGAGCTGCGCTCCGGCGATCGACGTGATCATCGGGATGAGCGCGTTCGGGTTGTTGCCGGCGGTCATATTGTCCGAAGCCCGGCCGCCCCAGCCGGTAAAGGCCTGCGTGTTCGAGACCGCGGTCTGCGCCTGCGCGACCTGATCGGAGTGCGAGAACAGCTGGTAGGGCTTGGGTACGGAATTGTTCTGATACTGCGTGCGGGTCATCGGTCTGACGAGCGTGCCGACATTCGTCACGATGGCCATTTTGCCCTGGGCCCAAAGCTCATGGATGCCGTTGTTGATGCCGCCGGTGACGCCGGGGCCGAGATTGGGGTTGAGGCCGTAGGTCAGACCGCCGATGCGCGGCACGGCGATCGGCAGCAGATTGGCCTGAGGGATCGCGAGTCCCTGCGAATTTCGAGCGTTGAAGTACGCCTGATAGTTGCTGACGAACGAGTCGTTATGGTTGGGGATGACCATATTGTTGCCGTCGTTGCCGCCGGCAAAAAAGACGCAGACCAAGGCCCTGTAGTCCGAGGGCACCGAGTCGTCGCGATCGTCGATCGCCTTTTGCGCAAAGGCCGTCATCAGGCCGAGGTGCTCCATCTGCGTTGCGATGGCCGCCATCCCGAGGGCCGAGCAGGAACTCTTCAAAAAGTCACGTCTTGATCTTTCCATTACTGTCACCTCTGTACCTGAAATTGCGACGATGTCGCGACAAGATAAACGGCCTGTTTGGCCCGCTGCATCGGGTCGGTCGATGCGATGCTGTTGACGGCCGTCAGGATGGTGCCGCGCATCGAGGACGACATCGTTCCGTGCATCATCCTGACGTTCAGCACGTCCATCAATTGATTGCTGGTAGTGTCGGCCGCGGCTATCGCCTGCAGCTCGCTAAAGTCGAGCGCGGTGCCGCTGGGCACGTCCTGATTGCCGATCGGGATGTTGTTGAAGACCATTCGATTGACAAAGTTCGCACGCTGGATGGACGTGCCGGTCGTCATCAGAGCGAATTCGGGCCCGAGCAGCGACGTGCCGGGAATGACGTAGTCCGGCGGGTAGTAGTTAAAGACCGTCGGCGACTGGAAGTGCCGCTGGCCCATTCCGGTAAATTCGCCACGCACGATCAAATTGCCGTCGCTCTGGCCCCCGGCCGCGCCCTGCACGTTGAACCATCGCAGCAGGTTGGTCGCGAAGAGCACCGGTTCGCGCAGCTTGCCGTAATTCGGATCGGTCTTGACGTCGCCGCGAGCCTCTGGATCGAGCAGTATCGCCTTGACGACCGCACGCAGATCGCCGCGCACGCCCTGACCGTTGTTATTAAAGACGGCCGCCACGCGTCCGACGTAGGCGGGCGTCGGATCGCTGGTCACCAGCTGCTGGATCAGGATCTTGCCTATGTACGGCCCGACATTCGGGTGGTAAAAGATATTGTCGAGAGCCTGCTCGAGCGAGTTGTTGGCGTAGGTCGTGATGTTGGGCAGCGTCGTGCAGTTGCTGCAGGCAGGGATGTTTGTCGTCGTCGAGCCGGGATAGGTCAAGAGCGTCTTGGCCGTCAGGTCGTGGCGATTGTTTGCGACGCTGCCGACGCCGCCGTTGAGTATCATCGGATCGATAAAGTTGACGGTGCCGGACGTGAAATTAGGGCACGTCGCGCCGGCGGTGTTGCAAAACGACCATCCGGTCAAGACCTTGGTCAGGTCGTTGACGACATTCTGATCGTAGGTCGGGATCGGATTGCCGCTGGCGTCGCGCTGCAGCGTGCCGTTCTGGTTGAGCATAAAGAGCCCGACACTGAAGAGCTGCATTATCTCGCGAGCGTAGTTCTCGTTCGGGTTGGTGCGTGTACTGCGCGCCATGTCGAGATAGTCGCCCATGGTCGGCGAGAGCGTCATCTCCTTCATCAGCGTCCGGTAATTGCCGAAGGCGTTGTTTTGAAGGATCTTGAACCACTCGACCATGTGCCGTCCCTGCTGGATATCGACGCCCGAGGTGACCCAGATCTGCGACAGAGCCCACGCGACGCGGAGCCTGAGCTGAGCGTCGCCGTAAAAGGCCTCACGCATAAACCACGTCTGCGGCTGGTACATCGTGTATCGATCACGGATGCAGATCTGATAGCTGATATTCGTATTCGGCAGGAACGCTCCGCAGCCGACGTTGACGTCGTCTTGATTAGTGCTCGACGCAAGCGGGGTGTTGGGGTAGGGATTGCCCGCCGAGGGGAACGGCCGCGTGAACTGGTCCTCGAGCCAGGCGCGTATGCCGATGCGGCGGATCCGCAGATCGTCGGCAGGCGTCGGGCCGAAGGTCGCTTGCTCGAGAAAGCGGATGCGGTCACCCGAAAATCGGTAGCCGAGATTGCCGAGCTCCGCAGAGCCTGCGGCGGCGGCCTTTGAGGGCGTCGCGGTGATCGGGGCCGGCTGGATCAAGCCGGCGAGTTTCTCCATTCCGCCGGTCTTGCCGTACCCGAGGAGGGCCTTGTTGCTCGCCAGGCCTCGCCAGGTAACGTAGATCATCAGGTCGCCGTCAGGCTTGGGCGGCTCCCAATATCCGATCTCGTCGGCAAGCCTGATCGTCAGCGAATAGACGCCCGGCTGGCCGGCCGTCTCCTCAAGCCCCGTGACCGGAAAGCGGTAAAGGCGCCCGTCGCGATCGACGGCGTAGACCCGAAAGGCGGCCGGCCCCTCGGTCTTGAGGAGGTCTAGATTGGTGACAAATATCCGGACAAGCGAGTTCGGAGCAAAGGCTTGCTGCGGCTGTGCCGGAAGCACGACCTGCCGCGCGCGCCGCTTTGTCGCAGGCGCAGCCAGCGCCCGGGCCGATCCCTCGACGCTAACGAGCACCGGCGTCGGTGAATTCGGGTCGGGGTCTGCGTCTATCTGTGCGAGTACCGCCGGAACCGATACTAAAAACAGAAGGACCGTTCCCACCGCCATCGCGGCGAGGCGACATCCACGCGTGGTCATACCTTTTCCTCCTCTTGTCACGTAAACAAAAACGCTAAGCGAAACCGATCTAATGTGGGCTTGTCCTCGTCGGCGTGAAGCAGCCGACGCGGTGTGGGTGATTGAATACCTAAATTAAACAAACGTTCAAACGCTGACGAGATCAATTTTTTATTTTCCGCAGCTTGCGAGCACTATGACGGCGCCCGAACCGGCTTGGCCGAAAAAAGTGCGAACATTCTAAGCTATAATCGGCCGGATTCAAACAATGATGACCCGTACTACGGTTTCAATTCCCGCGGATTTCAGCTTTCGGCATACGGTCGGCAGCCACGGCTGGTACGATCTGCCGCCGTTCGAGCTTGACCGAGATACGTGGACGCTGCGATACGTTTTTGCTCGACGCGGGCGCCGCGGCCCGGTCTCGTCGGCGGCGCGCGTCGCAGGCGGCACGCGGCTCACTATCTCGCATACTGGCGGCCCCGAGGACAGCCGCTCGGTTGCCGGAGGGCTGCGGCACATTCTGCGTTTGGACGAGCCGCTCGAGACCTTTTATGAAATGGTCGCCGGACACGATCGTCTGGGTTGGGCGGCCGAGGCCGGCGCCGGGCGTCTGCTGCGCTCGGCGACCGTCTTTGAGGACCTCGTCAAGACCATCTGCACGACCAACTGCTCGTGGGCGCTCACTAAAAAGATGACCTCAGCTCTCGTCGAGAACCTCGGCGAGCCCGCCGCCGACGGCCGACGTGCTTTTCCGACGCCCGAGGCGATGGCGTCGGTCGACGCGGGGTTCTACCGCGACGAGATCAGGGCAGGCTACCGCTCGCCGTACTTTGTCGAGCTCGCGGAAAAGGTCGCCGCCGGAGAGTTAGATCCGGAGAGCTGGCTGAATAAAGACGTGCCGTCCGCGGAGCTTCGCCGCGAGATCAAGTCGGTCAAAGGCGTCGGCGACTACGCGGCCGACAATCTGCTCAAGCTGCTTGGCCGCTACGACGGTCTCGCGCTCGACTCGTGGCTGCGCTCACAGTTTTACAAGCGTCACAACCGCGGCAAGCAGTGCCCGGATAAAAAGATCGAGCGTTTCTACGCTCCCTTCGGCGATTGGAAGGGCCTTGCCATCTGGTGCGATATGACGGAGCACTGGTTTTAGGCCGTTTCGCGGTCTGCTCGCGTCGGGCTGCGGTCACGCGTGACTCAACCCTCAGACGATGATGTAAACTAGGCTGGCTCCTCGAGCGTACCATCCACTGATGATCGAAGCCGGCAAACTTCTCCAGCAGCGATACCGCATCGACCGCCAGATCGGGCAGGGCGGAATGGGCGCGGTCTATATTGCGACCGACCAGCGATTTGGCAGCACAGTCGCCATTAAAGAGACGCTCTTTATGGACGACAACTACCGCAAGGCGATCGAACGCGAGGCTCGGCTGCTCAACAGCCTGCGGCATCCGGCCCTGCCGCGTGTGAGCGATCATTTTGCAGAGGACAACGGGCAGTTTCTCGTGATGGAGTACATTCCCGGCGAGGACCTCTCGCATATGTTGGAGTCGAGCGGAAAGCCTTTTGCGGTCGACGACGTTCTGCGCTGGGCAGACCAGCTGCTCGATGCCCTCGACTTCCTGCATAACCAGTCGATGCCGGTCGTGCATCGCGACATCAAACCGCAAAATCTAAAGCTGGCATCGAGAGGACAGATAATTCTGCTCGACTTTGGGCTGGCAAAGGGAAATCCTACGGACGCGGGACACCAGACCGCGGCGAAAAGCATCTTTGGCTACTCGCGAAATTACGCTTCGCTCGAGCAGATACAGGGAACGGGCACCGACCCGCGCAGCGATCTTTATTCGCTCGCCGCGACGCTTTATCACTTGCTGACCGGTGTGCCGCCTGAGGACGCGCTGACGCGCGCGATGGCCGTGCTGAGCCAGCGGCCCGACCCGCTCGTTACGGCGAGCACGATCAGGCACGAGATACCGCTCGGCGTGAGCGCGGTGCTCGCAAAGGCGCTTGACCTGAACGCCGACGGTCGGCCGTCGACCGCGGCCGAGATGCGCACGATGCTGCGCGAACATCCAAAATACGAGCATCTCGTCGATATCTCGGGAATGGTCACGGTCGCGGGCGACGTTCACGCTCAGCCGACCCGCCTGATGCCCGGCCAAACGCTCGAGGCCAGCGGCCAGACCGACGTCAAGACGCGGCTGATGATGCCGCAGCCGATCTCGGCCGAGACAGAGATCCGGAACAAGGTCTCTGATCTCGACAGACGGGCGGAGCCGGCGGATCGAAAACTGCGTCGAAGACTGGCGATCTGGGCCGTACCGGCTGTCATCGTTCTCGCGGCGACCGCTGCAGGGATCATCTACGTTGCGGATCCGTTTGCCTTCGGCGTCGGGCCGGTGAGCTCGCCTGCCGTCCAGGAGCTGTCCGCCGAGCCGCCAGGCTCGCAAGCCGGCGATAATGCGGAGGCCGCCGCGGCCGAGGTCCCGGCCAACACATCGTCCGAGTCCGAAGCGGCAAGACCGCGCACCGGATCTCAGCAAACGACCGCGGCGTCGCCGCGGCGGCAGCCGCAGAACACGAATAGGAATGTCACGGCCGGTGAGGAGCAGATCTTTGTCGATGAACGCACGGGGGCCGTTTACGTTGGCAATGTCAAGATCGACGAGGACGGTGTTACCCGATCTGTGCCGAGGCCGCCCGGTGCCTTACCGTTTCCCGACCTGACCAGAGAGCAGTTGGACGCGCTCAGTCCCGAGGCCCGGCAAAAGCTGATCGAGGCGCGTCGCCGCATATTGCGTCTGCAGCGCGAGCACCGGTCTCGTCCTTTTCCGGTACCTACGGCGCCGGAACGGCAGCCATGACCGCCCGCGAGCCCTTGATCCGAGCTTCGCGACGCGGGCTTAAGGTCCAAACGCGCTGCTGACTAATGAGCGACGTCCAATATTTTGGCGCTCGCATCCGCCAGCTTGGCCGCCGGGAACTTGCCATCGACGAACTCCAGGTGGATCCTCGTGCGGTCGTCAGAGCCTATCCGCCGAGCTCGCACGATCGCGAGGCCTGAGAATGACGGCTGGTCGGAGACAAATTTGATCCGATCGCCGACGACCGCTCTCATCGTGGCGAAGACCGACGCCCCCGTTTCGCTGATATTCTCGGTCTCGACGGTCTCGGCGGCGATGGTCTGCTGCTCGCTGTCGAGAAGGAAGATCGACGCACCGATCGACTCCCAGTAACGGACGGACCTTCGTTTTTTGAATGTCGCGTCCATCTCCTCCACCCGCCAGAGACCGCGTTTGTCGATCCCTGCTACGCGATAGCACTGCTGCGGATTTGCCAGATAGCTTCGCGGAGCGTCCTTGCCGATGAACGCCACGCCGACATGGTAAAGAGCCTCGCCTTCGGTATCCGACCTGTAGCAGTACTGTACAAGTCCCCAGATCCGATAGAGCTTTTTGTCCTGATCGTAGCTTCTCATATGGGCCGGCATCGGGATCATCAACGCCAGCAAGCGGCCGGGCTCGCATGGTCGCGAGAGGTGAAACCCGGCGCCGTTGCTCGACAAACTTGTAAGGGTCGTATTCTCGGTCCAGGAAATAACGGTTGACTCCTTTCCTTTGACTATCGCGGTCGCGTCGGTCGCGGGGGCTCGGTCGATCGTAGTTTTGATAGGGGATTCTGACATAAGCGAGTGCTGCGCGTACGGCATGGGGGCCGCGCGGCCCTGAATGGTCTTCATTCTATTCCCTCGAGCGGAAAGAAATGGTCGATGAATTCGAGATGCAGCCGAGGCAAACCGTCGGGCCCCGTCCTGCGCCCGCGCACGACCGAGATGATCTTTGTGCCGTGCCGTTCGCTGGTGACGCGAACGAAGTTTCCGGCCTCGGCCCTGAGCGTCGTAAAGACCGCCGCTCCGCCGAGGCTTACATTCTCGGTGACCGTCGACTCGACGGCGACGACGTTGTTTTCCGGATCGAGCAGCTCGAGCGTCACGGCCTCGGGGATGAAGAGCCGCGTCTGGCGTCGGGCCTCTTTGGGAATGTTGTCTTGATCGATCGCCGACGGCGCGTCGACGATCTGCCAGAGGCCGCCCTCTTCGCGATGACTGATGTCGTAGAGGCGGGCCGGGTCCTCGATATAGCTCTGGGGCGGGTTCTTGCCGACGAACGCCACACCGATAACGTAAGACCTTTCACCGTCGGGCGAGCGGACCGCGAAGCAGCGGCGAACAAGCGCCCACACCCGGTATTGCGGCTCCGAGTGATCAAAGCACCTGAGCTGCCGGGGCATCGGCGTTGTGATCATCGCGAGCCGGCCGCGCTTGATCGGTCGCTTGAGCTGGAATCCGGCGCCGAAGGCCGATACGTCCGCGAGCCGCGTGATCTCCGTCCAGCTTGAGCTCGGATCGATCTTTACCTCGACGCGCGTCGGCAAGGGGAGTGTGACGCGCTGAATACGACGCTTGTCCTTTGGGCTAACAACATTTGAGGGCATCGGAGTGGAACGGGGTCGATGACACTGGGGAACTCCTGCAATATCAAATTCTGGAAAATATTGATTTTGCGAGGACTTAGTAGGTGTTTTGCGGGTTGCGGCCCTGGGTCTGAGCCGGTAAAATAGAGAGTAGCATAAAGACCAGATCATTGGCCATTATTTTTTTTTCGCCGTCCCGTCTGACAGCCCCTGAAGCAGTCAAATAGAGCAGGTTTTTTAGAACAAGAAAGGTATAAGAATGGATTCAACGTTAGAACGCAATCAAGTCAATATCGAAGACGAGATGCGGCGATCGTATCTCGACTACGCGATGTCGGTCATCATCGGCCGCGCGCTGCCGGACGTGCGTGACGGGCTCAAGCCCGTGCACCGCCGCGTGCTGTGGGCGATGCACGAGCTCGGCAACACGCACAACAAGCCTTACAAAAAGAGCGCCCGCGTCGTCGGCGACGTGATCGGCAAATATCACCCTCACGGTGACACGGCCGTGTACGATACGGTCGTCCGGCTCGCGCAGGATTTCTCGATGCGGTACCCGCTCGTCGACGGGCAGGGAAACTTCGGCTCGATCGACGGCGACAATGCCGCGGCGATGCGTTACACCGAGGTCCGCATGGCGAAGCTCACCAACGAGGTGCTCGCCGATATCGAAAAGGAGACCGTCGACTTTCAGCCGAACTACGACGACTCGCTCTCTGAGCCGACCGTTCTGCCGACGCGAATTCCAAACCTTCTCGTTAACGGTTCGGAGGGCATCGCCGTCGGAATGGCGACCAAGATACCCCCGCATAACCTGACCGAGATCGTGGACGCCACGATCGCGCTGCTCAAGGACCCCGAGATCTCGATCGACAAGCTGATCAAGATCGTTCCCGGGCCTGACTTTCCGACGGCGGGTTTTATTTACGGCCGCGAAGAGATCCATCGCGCGTATCGCGAGGGTCGCGGCGTCATCCAGATGCGGGCCAAAGCGGCGATCGACCGCATCGGCCGCGGCGAGCGCGAACGCGACGCCGTCGTTGTCACAGAGATCCCGTATCAGGTCAACAAAGCTCGCCTTATCGAAAAGATCGCCGAACTCGTCAACGAAAAAAAGCTCGACGGCATCTCGGAGATCCGCGACGAGTCAAATCGCGAGGGAATGCGCATCGTGATCGAGCTCAAACGCGACGCCGTGGCGCAGGTCGTGCTGAACAAGCTCTACAAGCTCACGCCGATGCAGGCCTCGTTCGGCATCATCAACATCGCGATCGTCGACGGCCAGCCGCGGCTCTTGAACCTCAAGGACATGCTCGAGGCCTTTGTCGAGTTTCGCCGCGAGGTCGTCCGCCGCAGGACCGAATTCGACCTCCGCAAAGCCCAGGCCCGTGCACATATTTTGGAGGGTCTGAACAAGGCAATTGACGCTCTCGACTACATCATTCCGCTGATCCGCAATTCGCGTTCGGTGGACGAAGCGAGGACGTGGCTGACGGCGCAGAATTTCGGGTCGCTGACCGAGGTCAAGAACTGGCGCGGCATTGCGGGCAGCAAGACGCAGGAAGTATTTCTAAAAGACCTCCAAAAGGTGATCAGCTCGCTCGCCTTTACAGAGATCCAGGCACAGGCGATCCTCGACCTGCAGCTCCGCAGGCTCTCGGCCCTCGAGCGGCAAAAGATCCTCGACGAGTACGAGGCGATCATCAAGTACATCGCCGAGCTCGAGAACATCCTCGCCAACGAGTCGGTCCTCCGTCAGGTGATCGTCGACGAGCTGCAAGAGGTGAAAAAGCAGTATGGCGACGAGCGTCGAACGCAGATCGTCGACGCCGGCGTCGAGCTCAAGATCGAAGACCTCATCCCGGACGAGGATGTCGCGATCACCGTCACCAAGGCGGGCTACATCAAGCGCACGCCGGTCTCGACCTACTCGCGTCAGGGCCGCGGCGGCAAAGGCCGGCTCGGTGCGACGGCGAAGAACGACGATTTTGTCGAGCACATCTTTGTCGCGTCGACGCACGCGTATCTGATGATCTTTACCGACGACGGCCAGGTGTACAAGATCAAGGTGCACGAGATACCCGAGGCCGCACCGGCCGCACGCGGCAAGGCGGTTGTCAACCTCATTCAGATCTCGTCCGAGAGGAAGCTCGTCGCGGTGATGCCCGTGCGCGACTTTACCGAGGAAGTTTATCTGACGATGGTGACCAAGCAGGGCGTGATCAAAAAGACGGCGTTGAGCGAGTACCAGAACATCCGCTCGAACGGCATCAATGCCATCAACATCGACGAGGGCGACGAGCTGCTCAATGTCATCCGCACCGACGGCAAGTGCCAGATCTTTATCGCGACGCGTGACGGTATGGCGGTAAAGTTCAACGAGTCGGACGTCCGCCCGATGGGCCGCGTGGCCCGCGGCGTTCGCGGCGTGAACCTGCGAGGCGGCGACCAGGTCGTTTCGGTCTGCGCGGTCGATGCCGACGGCAAGCAAAAGATACTTTCCGTTTCTGAGAAAGGCTTTGGCAAGCAGACGCAGGTCTCGAGCTATCGGCTCACAAAGCGCGGCGGCGTCGGCGTCATCAATATGAAGACCACCGAAAAGACTGGCAAGGTCGTCTCGGCCTTCCCGGTGGTCGACGACAGCGAGATCATGATCATCACGCAGCAGGCGAAGCTCATCCGCCTCGGCGTCGATAAGATCCGCGAAACAGGCCGCTCGGCCCAGGGCGTCACGCTGATCAAGACCGGCGAGGACGACCTCGTCACCAGCGCGACGCTGTTGGCTGAAGCAGAAGACGAAGAGTAACCGGCAAAGCAGTAATGAAAACTAGCTGACAGCTAATAGCTGTCAGCTAGTTTTTTATGCGCGATGTTCGACCTCTCATTCAAATAGAGGCGTAGCCTGCGCTGGCATGTTGAGGCCGAAGTGTTCGTAGGCCCGGCGTGTCGCCATTCGGCCGCGGGGCGTGCGGTTGAGAAAGCCGATCTGCATCAGATAGGGCTCGATGATCTCCTCGATCGAGTCCTTTTCTTCGTGGATAGACGCCGAGAGCGTGCCGAGACCGACCGGGCCGCCGTCGAATTTTTCGATGATCGTGAGCAGCATCTTGCGGTCCATCTCGTCGAGGCCGAACGTGTCGACCTCCATCCGGTCGAGCGCGGCTCGGGCGACCGGCTCGTCGATGTGGCCCTCATAATCGACCTCGGCAAAGTCGCGCACGCGGCGAAGCAGACGGTTCGCGATACGCGGCGTCCCGCGCGAGCGGCGTGCGATCTCGTGCGCTCCCGACTCGTCGATCGAGACGCCGAGAATGCCTGCCGAACGCTCGACGATCGTGCGGAGGTCTTCGATCTGGTAAAAGTCGAGATTGAAGACGATCCCGAATCTTCCGCGCAGCGGCGCCGTGATCATCCCGGGCCGCGTCGTCGCCCCGACGAGCGTGAACTTTGGCAGCTCAAGCTTGATCGAACGCGCGGCCGTGCCCTGGCCGATCATAATGTCGAGGCTGTAATCCTCCATCGCCGGATAGAGGATCTCCTCGATCGCCGGGTTGAGACGATGGATCTCGTCGATAAAGAGCACGTCGCCCTCCTGCAGGTTGGTCAGGATGGCGGCGAGGTCGCCGGCCTTTTCGATGATCGGCCCGGCGGTCGATCTGAGCTCGGACGCCATCTCGTTGGCGACGATGTTTGACAGCGTCGTCTTGCCGACGCCGGGCGGGCCGGTCAGCAGGATGTGGTCGAGAGACTCACGGCGCTTGAGCGCGGCCTTCATAAAGACGCGGAGGTTCTCTTTGATCTTTTTTTGCCCGATATACTCGGCCAGACGTGTCGGCCGCAGAGACAGCTCGAACTGTTTGTCCTCGTCGAGCACACCGCCGCGAACTTCTATGTTGGAAGAATTCTCCATCGAATCAGAACAATAATCCTTTGTGCCCCAGCGCCAAAATGTCCATCGATAATGCCACCGTGCAGTGCAGCACGAGGCCCATCCAGATATTGCCGGTGCGGTAGCTGAGCCAGCCGAGGAATATGCCCGCGACGATCGCGGCAAATGCCTCCGGCATCGGCTTGCCGAGATGGATCATCGTGTAGGGCACCGTCATCACAAAGACCGAGTAGACGCCGAGCGACCGCTTTAGGCTGTGGATTAAAAAACCTCTGAAAAAGAACTCAAGCCCGAAGAACTGCAAAAAGTACATCAGCTCCCAAACCGCGAGCGTCCAGCCGATGTACGGGTCGCCGTTGTAGATCTTCAGGAACGGATATCGCGATGCAAAGCCCTCGGTCGTCGACATCCAGTAGACGAGCGGCAGCATGACCGCGACGCATTGCGCGAGCAGCGGCCAGAAGCCTGGTTCGATCCGCAGGCTGAGCCCGAGGTCCGCGAGTCGGCCGCGGAACATTCTACGGACGATCACGGCTGGCAAGCCGACGTAAAAGACCATCGTCACGGCGGCCCAATAGCCGAGCAGTCGAATATTGCTGGCGTGCGGCTCGAGTATCCACGCGGCCGCATGATCGAGCGCCGGGGCGAACTTTGCGGCTGCCTCGACAAAGTCGGCGTTCTTGAAATAAAAGATCGCCGTCAGCCCGAAAGCGGCGTAAACGAGAGCGATCACGGCGCGTCGATCGAGCAGCTCGATGTCGTCGCGTAGCTTTGCGATGAGTTCAAACATCGAACGAGCGGCAGATCATTTTGCCAGCAGCTGCAGGCCGCGTCGGAGGAGCTTCTGGACCGAAACTTCGGTGCCGTCCTGCACCGCCTGCTTGAGAGCTTTTTCCGCCATGCTGCGCTGGTAGCCGAGATTGACGAGGGCCGAAAGCGCGTCGTCGAATACAGCATCCGCCGGCAGCTGAGAGCTCGCGGCGGAACCTGCCGCGACGGCGCGTGCGGCTCCCTCTGACAGCTCGCCGATCTTGTCGCGGAGCTCGATCACGAGCCGCTCGGCGGTCTTTTTGCCGACGCCCGGGATCGAGGTGATCCGTGCGAGGTCCTCCGTGCGGATGGCCAGGATCAGCTCGTCGGCACTCATTCCGGAGAGAAAAGCGATGCCCGACTTTGCGCCAATGCCCTGTACCGAGATGAGCTTGAGATAGAGCTCGCGCTCGCGGGCCGTCTTAAAACCGAAAAGCTGGATCGCATCTTCTCGAACGTGCGTGTAGATGCGCAGGCTCACGTCCGAACCGACGTCGCCGAGCTCGTAATAGGTCGAGAGCGGGACCGTGATCTCGTAGCCGACACCGCCGACATCGACGATCACGACATTTGCATATTTCTCGAGGAGCTTGCCTGACAGGGATCCGATCATTGTTTCACGCGTGCAACACAATTGTAGAGTAAACCTCAGCGCGGGGCAAAGCATTCGACCCGGGTCACGCTTCGTCCGCTCCCGAGCGATCGCCGCTGACCGACCCGCACGGGGCTAGATCTTTCCCGAGCACCGAAATCCTTGGCCTCGGCGATAGAAACGAGTAATATGGGCTTACGGCTATTGCTTCTCGGTCGCAGGCACGATGCCCGCGGGCCGATCTGATCCGGTTGCGGCGGCGCAAGTCGTCTTAGAAGTTTTGAAAAGAGGTTTTTATGCGTAATAGCGTTTTTGTTAAGCGGGTCTTGCCGTTCTTCCTAGCCCTTGCAGCAGGTCTGTACGTCGCAAGCTTCTTTGTGGACATAATGCCGCGATTCAATGCGAGCGATCGCAGGATCGAGGGCTGCCGCGAGATGCAGCGACTGCGGATCGAGAATGACGAGCTGCGTCGCCAGAATCAGGACCTCCGCGACGAGGTCGATAGTTACAGATTCAGCCGTCCGACGTCAGCGCATGGTGTGCCTCGGAGCGATTGGGGAACGTCGCGATTTGAAGTTCCGCCCCCGCCGACGGTGACGTCGCCGCGAACCGTGAGATAGCGGCACGCTGACCTTTCAAACTGGCCACGGATTAACCCGACCGTACGGTTGTGTTAATCTGTGGCTTCGTTTTTTGGTCCGCCCGACATTCTGCCGTCGGCGGACGTTTCTATGGACGAGTCTCAAGCCCGAAAAGAAATTGTCGAGATCGGCCGCCTGATGTACGAGCGGAGCTACGTCGTCTCGTCGGACGGCAACATCAGCGTGCGTCTTGACGATAATACCGTGCTCGCGACGCCGACGATGACCTGCAAGGGGCGAATGACCGAGAACTCGCTTGCGCTTACCGATATGGAAGGCAAGCCCCTGTCGGACAAACGGGCATCGTCCGAGCTGGCGATGCACCTCTTGATCTATCGCGAGCGGCCTGACGTCAAGGCGGTCTGTCACGCTCACCCGCCGCACGGAACGGCTTTCGCCGTTGCCGGGCTGGCGATCGACAAGCCGATACTCTCCGAAGTGATCCTGACCCTGGGCTGCGTGCCGCTGACCGAGTACGGTACGCCTTCGACATCGGAGCTGACCGAGGCGATGAAGCCTTACGTTACGCATCACAACGCGCTCCTGATGGCCAATCACGGCGCGGTCGCGTACGGCGAAGACCTGTGGCAGGCTTGGGACCGTCTCGAGACGCTCGAGCACACCGCAAAGATCGCGATCCTCGCAAAGGCGCTCGGCGGTGCCAACGACCTGCCGACCGATGCGATCGAAAAGCTGATCAGCATTCGCGAAAAGGCCGGTTATCTAAAAGAGAACGCCCGCTGCCAGGCCTGCGGCTACCTGCATACGGCCGGCATCGCGTGCGACCTCGACGTCGAATATCCAGGAGCGGCGGGCTCCAACGGCGCGGCTAGAATTTCGTTCACGCGCGAAGAGCTGATCGAGCTTTTGAGCCAGGCGGCGCGATTGAGTTAAACTGACTTCACTTCAAATCCCGTTTTTTAACGATTCAGGAGCAAAAACTAAATGCAGGAAGCATTAGGAATGGTCGAGACCAAAGGTCTCGTGGCGATGATCGAGGCAGCCGACGCGATGGTCAAGGCCGCGAATGTGCAGCTCGTCGGTTACGAAAAGATCGGCGCCGGATTTGTCACAGCCATCGTTCGCGGTGACGTCGCCGCCGTCAAGGCCGCGACCGACGCCGGCGCCGCCGCCGCCCGCCGCGTCGGCGAGCTCGTCAGCGTACACGTCATCCCGCGTCCGCACTCAAGCGTCGACGAGACACTGCCGGTCGTAATGAAATAGTGGTCAGTGATCCGTGGTCAGTGGTCAGAAATTTCTGATACTGACCACCGACCGCTGACAACCGACCACTGACATGATCATCGGACGCATTTTAGGCACCGTCGTTTCGACGCAGAAGGACCCGCGGCTCAGCGGCAAGAAGCTGCTGATCGTAAAGCCCATTAACCTCGACGGCTCCGACCAGAGCGGATACGTCGTCGCGGTCGATACGGTCGGCGCGGGCTTTCATGAAAAGGTGATCGTCGTCGGCGGCTCGTCGGCACGCATGGCCGAGGGCAACAAGGATTGCCCGGTCGACTCCGCGATAATCGGCGTCATCGACACCATCGACTTCACTTCATAGACCCCGTGCAAATTGCCCGCGTCATCGGAACCGTTGTCTCGACCGTCAAAAACGAAACGCTCGAGGGCCGAAAGTTCTTGATCGTCCAGACGCTCGACGCCGATCTCAAACCTAAGGGATCGCCGCAGGTCGCGCTCGACGCGGTCGGAGCCGGCATCGGCGAATTGGTCTTCTGGTGCCGAGGAAAGGAAGCATCGTTTCCGTTCAAGCGCGACGAGACGCCGACCGACTGCACTATCGTCGGGATCATCGACTCGGACGCGCACGTTTATAACGGCGAGGGATGAATGGTAAGAGGCAAACTGTAAGCGGTAAATGTTAGGTCGCACGGCGTAAATGGTGAATCGTAAATCGTAAATGAATTGCTTACGGTCATACCAGGTAGTTGGAGTCAAAAATTTACCGTTTACCAGTTACCTCTTACCGTTCACCATTCACCACTGACACTTCACCGCTAAAGAGAGATGTTGATCGCCAGAGTCATCGGTAATGTCGTCGCGACGCAGAAGAATCAGCGTTACGAGGGAACGCGCGTGATGCTCTGCCGGCAGATCACGCCCGAGGGCCAGGACATGGATTACACCTGCCTCGCGCTCGACTCGGTCAACGCCGGCGAAGGCGACATCGTCGTCATCGCGCAGGAAGGCTGGTCGGCATCGACCGCTTCGACCGGGCGGCCCGGAGCGGCGATCGACTCGGCGATCGTCGGTATGGTGGATTACATCGATCTGCTGGGGACCGATCTCTCCAGTGAATAGTTAGTAGTGGGTAGTTGTTAGTTAAGAAACCAACTACCCACTCTCCACTTTTAACTATTAACTGAAAAAACGTGTATGGCTGACAGTATCGTCCTCCAGAAATCGATAAAGTTCGCCCTCAGGATCGTCGGTCTATACAAATATCTAACCGAGCAGAAACAGGAGTTCATCCTCTCCAAACAGGTTCTTCTTTCCGGAGCCTATATCGCCAAACACGTCAAAGCCGAGCTTCACGCACGCGGGCGAGACAGGTTCTCCGCGGACATGTTTGTCGCGATGCAAAAGGCTTTGGAGACAGAACTCTGGCTGCTGCTGCTGAAGGAGGCCGAATTTATCAGCTCGGACCAGTACGACTCGATGAACGCGGATTGCGTCGAGCTGATCAAGCTGACATCATCGATCTCTAAGACCTCATACGAAAATGAAACAGCGTGAATCGCTCGCCGAAAAGATCGCCCAGCTTATCGAGTCAGAGAGGCCGCAGCCCGCTGACCTTGCGTCGATCTTTGCGAGCATCGAAAAATTGAATCATCGGCTCGACAAGCTCGAGTCCTCGCTTTCTCAGAATTCCGCAGCCCGCGTTTCCCATTCGGCGCATCCGAGCGTTGAGAGGTTCAATGTCGCCGAGGCGATCGCCGACGCTCTCTTCGACGCCAAGACAAAAGAAAAGGCCTGCACGTTCGAGCCGAACGCGAGGCCTTGCGATAACTGCGGGTTGTGCAGCTCCCGCGGATTCTAGCGATCTGCCGGAGCGGCCGGCTGCGCGGGGGCAGCCGGTGCGGTCTGGTTTCTCCGCATTGCGTTCGGGTCGCCGATGTCGGGCGCCTGACGTGATGACGGGTCGGCCTGGAAGAACGGCTCTTCTTTGAATCCGAGCAGACCGGCCGTGAGCACCGCCGGGAAAGAATTTCTCGTCGTGTTGTAATCGGTCACCGCCGCGTTGTAATCGTCACGAGCGACCTTGATACGGTTCTCGGTGCCGGCCAGCTCGGTTTGCACGTTCATGAACGCCTCGGTCGAACGCAGCTGCGGATACGATTCCTGCAGGCTCAGTAGTCGGCCGAGAGTGCCGCCAAAACTGTTGTTTGCCTCGATGATCGCCTGGACCTGCTCGGGCGACCGTCCGCCTTCGGCCGCCGGCGGGGCTGACGTCGCGTTCAGCAGCCGTGAACGGGCCTCGGCGATCTGGCCAAAGACCTCCTGCTCCTGCACGCCTGCCATCTGCGCCGCCTTGACGAGATTGGGCACGAGATCGGCACGCCTCTGCAGTGCGCTCTCGACGTTGGCCCAGGCGCCGCGCACCTTCTGCTGCTTGGCCGTCAATTCGTTGTAACTGCAGCCGCTCAGGCCAAAGGCCGCAAGCATTACGATCGTTAACAAAAGAACTTTTTTCATAGCTTCACTCCTCTAAAGACTCCAAACAGATATCGTATCCAAAACCAAGTAACGAACGGGAGCAACTTACGGGATCAAGCGGCGTCGAGACGGTCGACAGCGTCGATGACCGCCTCGATCTGCGTCATATATTCGCCAAACAATTCGTTTGCCTCAGACTCGGTCATTCGGTGATCGAGATTGTCGCCGCGGACGTTAAAGATCTTTTCAAATACCGTACCGTCGAGACCGAGCCGTTCGACGGCGAGGGCCACGACCTCGTGCTTTTTTACCGGCGGCCGCAGACCGTGCAGCAGCAGCACCGCGCGAAACAGTGTCGCAAAGCTCGCGAGACTGTCGGCCATCAGATCCTGAAGTCCCTCGACAGACGCCGATGCCGGGATGTACTGCCGCCGGAGCAGCAGCAGCTTGCTCCGAAGCTCATACTCGGTCTGGTGTCGCAGGTTTGCGTCGGTGAGTTTGATGTCGGCAAGCAGGTCCGGGCCGTAGAGCACGCGACGCGCAGCCTCGATCTGGCGAAACTCGATCGGGAAGACATCGGCCGCATTCTCGAGCTCGGACGCGGTGAAATAGATCGGCACCGGATGGCCGAGCTTCGCCCATTCGCGGACGGCGGCGTGAGCGTTTCTCAGATCGCTCGGCCCTATCTGCCGCAGCACGACCAGCAGATTCTGCTCCGACGGCAGGCCGCCGTCGTCGCCCGCCGCGGCGGCCCCGTATAGGACGACCGAAACGAGGTTGCTGCCGTGCGTCGCCCGCAGATCTTCGATGAATGCCTGGTACTGTTGTCTCATCGTCATCTCGTTCTAGTTGTGATCGTGATGTTCACCACCTGCCTGTCCACGGATCACCGTCAATTACCAGCTTCCGCCCGAGCCGCCGCCGCCGAAATCGCCTCCGCCGCCAAAGCCGCCAAAGCCTCCTCCTCCACCGCCGAAGCCGCCGCCGAAGCCTCCCCAATCGCTCGACGATCCGCCGCGCGACGAGGCCGCGTTCGCGATCATCGAGCCGATGATCCACGGAAGCACGTCGCCGCCGCCTCCGCCGCCCCAGCCCCCGCGTCCGCCGCGGCCGCCGCGCGACGACAGCATCACGATCAGGAGCAAGATCCCGATGCCGATGAAGCAGATCAGCCCGGAGCCGCTGCTGCGGATGCGAGCAGGCGTGCCGCTGCGGGGCGTCGGAGTCGGTGTCGCCGATGCGATGCCGCCGCGGCGCTCGTTGATCGTTCGGATGTAGGCGTCGACAGTGTCGGCGATGCCTTTAGCGTAATTGCCTTTGCGGAACTCAGGCACGAGGTACTGCCGCTGAATGCTGCCGGCGAGCGCGTCAGGCAGCTCGTCCTCGAGATCGCGGCTGATCTGCGTGAAATACTTCCGGTCGTCGATCGCGACCAGAAGCAAAGCACTCGGGTTGTCGTCCTCTTGTGAACCGATCTTCCAGCCCCGGGCAACGGCAAGCGAATAATCGAAGATGTCGCGTTCGCCGGTCGTTCGAACCACGACGACGGCGATCTCGGTCGAGGGCGAAGAGGTGTCGCGAAAATTCTTCAGCTTCTCTTCGAGCTGCTGTTTGGTCGCGGCGTCGATCACGCCGGCGAAGTCATTGACGAATCCGGTCGGTGCGGGCAGCGGGGAAGTGTTGATCGAGAAGTCCTGCGAGCCTGACTGTTCGCCCTGCGCCAAAACGGCGATGCCCGCGGCGATCATCACGATCGACGCGAGCACACAAGCACGCAGCTTCACCGGGGCAGACATTCTAAACATCGGCAATAAAATAATTTTGCCAGATATGGGTTGAATACGAAAGAAATGGTCCGGGCGTTCCGCGAGCTACGATCTCGTGACGTCAACGATCTTGCCGCGAAAGACGCGCATCACCTGCCGGATCTTGGGGTGAGCCTGTGCAAATGCGAGGAGCTCGTCGCGTGTCGGAGCGTCCGAGAGCCTCGGCAGCTCGGCCGGAGCGTCGGTATCGGAGGTGAGCGTGTCAAAGTCTGGGATCACGCTGCGCGCGGCGGCGGTCTGTACGTGATCGGCGGGTGCGTGCTCGTCAACGCCGTTCGAGCTCTGGCGGCCGACGAGATGGATGACCATCGCTTCGGCGCCGGCGATCGGGGCGAGCGCATCGCCCGAGCGGAGCAGCTTGAGCTCGTACGCGTCGTCGAGCCATTGGTCGTCGATGTGCTCGAGGTCTTCGCTCGCGATCGGAGGCAGGCGGACGGGAACGGTGTTGAGGAACTCGGCGGTGAGGATGGGCGAGGCCGCGGTCTGCGGCGGCGCCTCGGGTTTGGCAGCGGCCGTCGGCTCCGGTTCCGGAGTCTTAGGCGCGGGCTGGGCCGGCGCGGGAGCGGCCGCTGCAGCCGCGGTCGCGATCGGAGCGGGCGCAGCGGCGTTATTTAAAGTTTTTTTTTCCTCGGCCGCGGGAGCGGGAGTCGAAGCCGCCGTCGCGGCCTGTGCCGCGCCGTCCGAGGAGATCGCCGACTCAAGCCGAGCGAGTCGAGCGATGACATCCTCGATCGCGACGAGCCGCCGCATCTCGATGAGCTTCACAAGGCCGATCTCAAGCATGTAACGCGGCTGCGCGGCGTCGCGGAGGCTCGACTCGGTCGCGGCAAGCGAGTTAAAGAATCGGACGAGATCGGACTCGCCGAATTCGGCCGCAAACGTGCTGAGGTCGTCCGGAGTGAGCGTCGAAGATTCGGCCGCCTCGACGCCCCCGACCTTGGCGACGAGCAGATCGCGAAAGATGCCGAGCAGATCGCGGCAAAAATTTCTGAAGTCCTGACCGCGCGACGACAGCTCCTCGACGACGGCGAGCGGCCCGGCCGCGTCCTTGTCGGCGATCGCCCGCAGGATCCGCCGCAGCATCTCGGAGCTTGCGAGCCCGAGAGCGTCGACGACGTCGGCAACGTCGATGCTGCCGTCCGAAAAGCTGATCACCTGATCGAAATTGGATTGTGCATCGCGCATCGAGCCGTCGCCCGAGCGAGCGATCTCGCGGAGAGCGTCGTCGCTGACCTTCACCTTTTCGGAATCGGCGATCAGCCTGAGCCTCTCGTAGATCTTTTGCAGCGGGATGGTGCGAAACTCGAACTGCTGCGTCCGCGAGACGATCGTGTCCGGCACCTTGTGCAGCTCGGTCGTCGCCATGATGAACATCACGTTCGGCGGCGGCTCTTCGAGCGTTTTGAGCAGGGCGTTGAACGACGACGTCGACAGCATGTGGACCTCGTCGATGATAAAGACGCGATAGCGGTCGCGTGCGGCGCTCGTGGTGATATTTTCGATGATCAGGTCGCGGATCTTGTCGACCTGCGTATTCGACGCGGCGTCAAACTCGAGCACGTCGATCGAGCGCCCTTCGGCGATCTCCGTGCACGAGGCGCATGCGTCCGGATCGCCGAATTTGCACGGCGTCACGGTCGGCTTGTCTGACTTGTGACAATTGAGCGCCTTGGCAAGCAGGCGTGCGGTCGTCGTCTTGCCGACGCCGCGCGCTCCCGAGAAGAGGTAAGCGTGATGAAGCCGGTCGTGCTCGATGGCGTTGCGGAGCGTGCGTGTGATGTGCTCCTGCCCGGTGACCTCGTCAAAGGTCTGGGGCCGCCACTTTCGAGCAATGACCTGATAACTCATCGGTAGAAAGGATAAAGGATGAAGGATGAAGGATAAAGGGAAGAGCGGCGATCGTGCGGCCGCGGTCCCTGATCCTTCATCCTTTAAGAAACTGGTGGCTTCAGACTTACCCGCAACACAGGCTGAAATCGCTACCGTTGCTCGATTCCTCGCCTAGCGGATTCACGACTCAAACCTTGTGCGGAGCCTGAAGCCGTATGTGAATTTTGGATTTTAGATTTTGGATTGTCGAAAAACGGTCGCTTACTTCAATCCGAAATCCGAAATCTAAAATCCAAAATCGATCTGGCGGAAAGGGTGGGATTCGAACCCACGGTACCCTTTTGAGGTACACAGCATTTCCAGTGCTGCCAGTTCAACCACTCCTGCACCTTTCCGGGAATTAAAAATTCCAAATTTCAAATTCCAAATTTAGGCTTGCCTCGATCAATCTGGAATTTGGAATTTGGAATCCTTAATCGATCGCTGGCGGAGAGGGTGGGATTCGAACCCACGGTACCCGTTAGGGTACAACGGTTTTCGAGACCGCCCGATTCAACCACTCTCGCACCTCTCCGCGCGAAGTGTTAATTCTAAGTGCCGCCTTCGGAATGCGCAAGTCACGATCAAAAAGTCAGAACCGCCCCGCGTAAGCGGGCGGGTCGAACCATCGGCGACTTATTTGTCGGGGAAATACGCGAGAGATCGCGAAAGCAAATTGGGCGAAAGAGCCCGCCCGCTTGCGCGGGTGGTTCTGACGGGCAAAAGAGCCCGCCCGCTTACGCGGGTGGTTCTGACCGGCGTCTTGCTCTGAAAAACTCCTGCATCAGCGAGCGGCATTCTTCCTGCAGCACTCCGCCGCGGATCTCAAAGCGGTGATTCAACAGTTCGCTCGTTCCGATGCCGAAATGCGTGACCAGTCCGCCAAAGCGCTCGTCGGCAGCGCCGTAAACCACGCGTGCGACCCGCGCACCGACGAGAGCACCGGCGCACATTACGCACGGTTCGATGGTCGTGTAGAGCGTTGTGCCGGTGAGGCGATAGTTGCCGAGCTTGCGCGCGGCCTCGCGCAGGGCGAGGACCTCGGCGTGGGCGGTCGGGTCGCTC
The DNA here is from genome assembly GCA_046313635.1 of Pyrinomonadaceae bacterium. Lineage (GTDB taxonomy): Bacteria > Acidobacteriota > Blastocatellia > Pyrinomonadales > Pyrinomonadaceae > OLB17. Next base: position 25,469 of record JBKBYA010000013.1, read on the forward strand.
TCGGCGATCGTACGATTCGAGGCCGATGCGAGCAACTCACCATTCTCGTCGACAACGCACGCTCCGACGGGCACCTCGTCGAGGTCGCGAGCCTCGCGTGCGCGTGCGAGGGCCTCGCGCATCCAGATCTCGTCTTCGATCGTCTCGTGCATCGGTCTGATTGTAACTCGCCGCCTTGCCCGCTCCAACGACGAGAACATTCGCGAATTCCTTGCATCTAAAGGCCTAGAATGTAAAATGGCGAGTGGCGGGCGGCAGCCCTGCGGAGCTGCCCGCCGTTCTTTGGACCCTATCATTATGAAAGACGAGGTCAGACTCGGTTCCCCCTCGGTCGGCCAGGCGGTCGACGACGATATTCACACAACAAACGTGCCCGAGGCATTCCGTTCTTTTGCCGAGGAGGTCCGCCGCCGAAATCAAAAGGCCAAGTCCACCCCGCTTACCATTGCGCAAAAGCTGCAGCCCGCCGAATTCAATACCGCGATGGTCCACTTCTACCGCGGCGAGGTGCAGAGGTCAAACACCTGGCGCAACCGCCTCGATACAACGACCAACTGGGCCGTGATCACGGCGGGCGCGACGCTGTCGTTCGTTTTCAGCTCGCCGGGAAATCCGCATTTCGCCATTCCGATCAACACGCTTTTGGTGGCCACCTTCCTGATGATGGAGGCGCGGCGCTACCGGTACTACGAGGTCTGGGCCAACCGTGTGCGCGTTGTCGAGACCGGCTACTTTGCGCCGATGCTGTCGCAGCGCACGGTGCCGCCCGATCAGGAATGGGCCGAGCACATCTCTGCCGATCTGGTCTCGCCGCACTTCACGATCAGCGAGTGGGAGGCGGTCGGCCGGCGTCTGCGGGCGAATTATCTCTGGATATTCCTGCTGCTCTCGCTGAGCTGGATGCTGAAGCTGTACATCCATCCCGAGCCGGCGGCGGACGTCGCGGAGTTTGTTCAGCGCGCAAAGATCGGGCTGCTCCCGGGCCCGGTCGTCTTTGCCGGCCTGATCGGATTCAATATGGCGATGTTCTTTATCGCGATGACGACGCGCAAGCTCAATCAGTCCTCGAGCGAGGTGCTCCCGATGGCCGACTTTGAATGGCATCCTTTCAAGCAGGTCTCGGACTGGGCCGAGAGCAGCCTCAAACGACGCAGCACCATCCGCCGCTCAAAAAAGGCCCGCAACCGCCTGCGGGCGATCCACAAGACAGAGGCGTGACGGCCCTTCAAGCTCCGACGCCCGACACCGCGAGCAGAACGACGCCGGTTGTCGGGCATTCGACTTTGTATCGCGCGTGCTGATATTTTTTTTGCTGACCGAAAGATCTTTTTTGACAAGGAGAACCGACAAATGCCGATCGAACTGGAAGACCGCGGGCAGGCGCTCGAGAACGAGTACTTTCGCCGCAAAGAGCAGGAACTGATCCAAAAAATGAAGCAGAAGCTCGAGGCCGAGTCGACGCGCAGCCTCGAGATAAAGTGCCCAAAGTGTGACGGCACGCTGCACGAGACCGACTTTGACGGCGTCAAGATCGACGTCTGCGGCGGCTGCTCGGGCGTCTGGCTCGACGCGGGCGAGCTGGCGCAGATCGCCGGCAAGGACGAGAAGGGATCGGGCTGGTTTGGGCGATTCTTTTCGTAGAGCGCCGAGACCTGGATCGAAATGAAAAGCCGATATCTGCACGCGTCGATCGTGATAGCCGCAACCTTTGTGTTGACGGCAGCCGCACTCGCGCAGCAAAAGACGGTCGTCAGCGACAAGGCCGCGGCCGCGATGCTGCTCGGCCGGCACCGGCTGTCGCTGCAGTGGGTGAGCTGGGACCGCTTCGGCACGGCGACGGTGACCGATCGCGGCGGTGTCTATTTGCTCAAGGGCGAGCAGCGCGGACGCGGCCCGTCGCGCGGCGATCACTTGACGATCGACGGGCGGATCACGTCGATCTCGGCGAGAGAATTCAAGTTCGCCGGCAAGATCGTGACGCGTGTCAGCCATATCAACCGCGGCGAGCCGTGCGTGCGCGAGGGCGAATTCACGTTTCGCATCACCGGCAAGCGGCGGTACTGGCGTCTGCAGGAAATGGACAATCCGTGCGACGAGGCGACGGATTACGTGGACATTTACTTTAGATAGTTCGAGCGGGCCCGGCCCGCTCTTTGAGTTTTTATGAAGACACTACTGGCGATCATCCTTACGCTCACGTGCTCGGCATTCGCTTTTTCGCAGACCGATCAGGCAAAGCGCGTCGCCGAGATCCAGGCCGCGCTGCAAAAGGCGAAACTCGACGGCTGGCTCTTTTACGATTTTCGCGGCAGCGACATTTTGATCCCGCGGATACTGCGCTCCGAGCGTATGAGCGGCTCGCGCCGCTGGTATTACTACGTCCCGGCGAGGGGCGAGCCGACCAAGGTCGTTCACGCGATCGAGCCCGAAAGGCTCGACGCGCTGCCGGGCAAAAAGCTTATCTATCGCGAGTGGCAGCTGATCAATTCAAATCTGAAGCAGGCGATCTTCGGCACCGCGAAGGGCAAGACGACCGCCCGCCGGCCGCGCGTCGCGATGCAGTACTCGCCAAACAACGACATCCCGTACATCTCGCGGGTGGACGCGGGCACGGTCGAGATGGTCCGCTCGCTCGGCGTCGACGTCGTCACGAGCGCCGATCTCGTTCAGCAGTTTGAGGCGGTCTGGACGCCCGAGCAGCTCGCGATGCACAACGAGGCCGCGGCGAAGATGCAGAAGATAATTCTCGAGACGTTTGCCGAGATCAAGCGGCGGATCAGCGACGATGTGCCGACAACCGAGATCGACATTCAGCAGTTCATGATGAAGCGCTACGGCGAGGTCGGCATGCAGCCGTCGCCGATGATCGTTGCCGTGAACGCAAACGCCGCCTCGCCGCATTACTTTCCGACAAAGGAGCGCAACTCGCCGATCCGCCGCGGCGACCTCGTGCTGATCGACACGGTCAGCAAACTCGCCAAGCCAAAAGCTCCGGCCGTCGATATGACCTGGGTCGGCTACGTCGGCGAGACCGTGCCGGAGGAATACACGCGGATCTGGAACATCGTCTATGAAGCGCAGCAGGCGGCGTTTAATTTTGTGCGCGATTCGTTTCGCGCCGGTAAGCCGATCCGCGGGGCCGACGTTGACGACGTCGCCCGCGGCATCATCCGCCGGGCCGGCTACGCGGACCGGTTCCTGCACCGCACCGGCCACTCGATCGGCGAAGAAGGTCACGGCAACGGCGCCAATATCGACAATCTCGAGACGCGCGACACGAGGATACTAATTCCCGGAACGGCATTCTCGATCGAGCCGGGGATCTATCTCGAGGGCAAATTCGGCATCCGCTCGGAGATCGACGTGTACGTCAGCGACCGCGATGCCGTCATCACCGCGCCGCACCAGACCGAGATCATCGCGATAATGAAATAGCTGTCAGCGGTCAGCTTTCAGCGTTCGGCAGCGGATTGCTATGAAAGACTTTAGGAAGTTAGCCGTTTGGCAGAAGTCCCATGAATTAGCTTTGGCGGTCTACTCGGTCACCGGCACTTTTCCGAGAGAAGAGATGTTTGGACTGACAAGCCAATTGAGACGTGCAACAGCGTCGATTCCTGCAAATATCGCGGAAGGTTGCGGTAAAGCGACGGATTCGGACTTTGCGCGTTTCCTTCAGATCGCGTTTGGTTCGGCGTGCGAAGTTGAATATCACTTAATCCTATCGCGGGATCTGCGGTACATCGGCGGAGAGAAATACGAGGAATTAAACACTGGCCTCGTCGAGATAAAGAGAATGCTCGCGTCGCTGATTTCCACGGTCAGGGCTGAACGCTGACCGCTGAAGGCTGAGAGCTTACACTATGCTTAATTTTGCAGTCGAGACTGCCAGGGCCGCGGGCGGCCTGCTTCTGGAAAAGTTTGGCCGCATCACGGCCGTCACTAAAAAGGGCGACATCAATCTTGTCACCGAGGCTGATCTCGCCTCTGAGGCGTTGATCATCGAGCGGATCAAATCGCACTTTCCGCGGCACTCGATCCTGGCAGAGGAATCGGGCGAGGCCGTCGTGGTCGGCGGCGACTCGCGTTGGAAGTGGATCATAGACCCGCTCGACGGGACGACCAATTTCGCGCACGGCTACCCGTGCTTTTGCGTCACGCTCGCGCTCGAGCACGACGGCGAGGTCGTGATCGGGGTGACGTACGACCCGACCCGAAACGAGCTCTTCACGGCCGAGCGCGGTCAGGGAGCGAGCCTCAACTTCAAACCGATCCACGTCTCGACGACGCCGAAGCTGAGCGAATCGCTGGTGGTCACGGGCTTCCCGTACGACTTCAAATCCCGAGAGAATTTTGCGCGGCATTTGACCGAGTTCATGCTCGGCTCTCGCGGCGTGCGGCGTGACGGCTCGGCGGCGATCGATATGGCGTATGTGGCGTGCGGCCGTTTTGACGGCTTTTGGGAAGAAGGCCTGAATCCGTGGGACGTCGCCGCCGGCGTGCTGATGATCGAGGAGGCCGGCGGCCGCGTCAGTAATTACGACGGTTCAAGGCTGAGCATCTACAAGCCCCCGATCTGCGCTTCGAACGGGCTTATACACGACGAGATGATCCGCATCCTCGCCTAGCGGTAAAACGCTCCCGGCACCGGCGCTATGCCCGTCCACTGTGTCCCGCCGCGGTAACCGGCCGACGACTGCAGGATGTACCAGCCCGAATAATTCCCAAACGACGCACGCTCGACGGCGATATCCGCTCGGCCGTCGCCGTCGTAATCCGCGACGACCGGCCGATCTCCGGGCACGCCCCAGGAGGCGTAGCTGACCGTCTGGTCCGAACTTCTCAGAACGAAAAAGTCAGGCTGAGCGGGATCGGCCGTCGCACGAAAAACGGCCGGGTCGGTCCGCCCGTCGCCGTCGTAGTCGGCCGGCACCGCGACATCGGTCGAGACGCCGAATGGAAATGCGAGATACGAATTGGTCCCACTCTGAAATACGTACCAGGCGCCCTCCGACGGCCGATACACCGCGATGTCGCCGATGCCGTCGCCGTCAAAGTCCATCATCAGCGGCTTGTCGCCCGATCGGCCGAACTGCTGCGCGTAGACCTGCCCCGAAAGGCTGCGGAGCTGCCACCACTCTCCGCCCGACGGACGAAAGATCGCGATATCGGCGCGCCCGTCGCCGTCGAAATCGTTCGGCACGGGAATGTCGCCATTCGCTCCGAACTGCAGTATCCGCGTCGTCGACGTCGCCGAATTCAGGATGTACCAGTCGCCGGTCGACGGCCGAAAGACGGCGACGTCCGTGCGGTTGTCACCGTCATAGTCCGCCGGAACGATAACGTCGGTCGGGAGTCCAAAGGCGACGAGCTGCAGCTGCGAGTCTGAGCTTCTCTCGATGTACCAGCCCTGATTCGAGAAGGATGACAGGTCAGACTTGCCGTCGCCGTCAAAATCGAATTGGGCGCGAGCGACCCGCTGTATCGCGACGTCGTTGCCGTCGCCGCCGGCGTAGGTGATGCGAAACGCGGTGTTGAGCGGCCCCGCGAAAACCGAGCCTTCTGGAGCTCCTGCAAACGTGCCGCTGACCGCGTCGGTGCCGTCATTCCGAATGATCACGAACTGCGATCCGACGGCCGGACGAAAGTTTGCCCACGGCAGCGGCGCGAGGCGGGAGCCGCCGAGGTTGACCGCGCCCGTGACATTCAGCTGATCGTGGCCGTTCGCGCCGGGCGCCGTACCGCCGATCTTGCAGACGTATGCGCCGTTTGGCGAGAGCGTAAGCCCGTTAGAGATATTCAGGATGCCGGTCGGCGACGTGAGAGTGCCCGCGCTGACGACGCCCTGCACGACGCTGACGGCGCCGACCGTCCCCGTGCCGCCAAAGCCGCTGAGGGCAAAGCTCGTCGGGGCCGTGCCGTTGACCGTGACCGAGCTCGACGGGATGTTAGCGTCGACGACAAAGATCCCGTCGTTGAGCGTGATCGGCCCGCTAAAGCTCGAGGCAGCGACGATCGCCGCGGCACCGGGGCCGAGCTTGGTGATCGCGCCGGTTCCGGAGATCAGCCCGATGCCCGTCGTTCCCGCGCCGTCGATGGCCAGAGGGAAGCTGCCGACCGACAGCACGACCAGCGTGGCCGCCGCGCCCTGCCCGGTCGTAAAGGTCTGCGCCGCGCTCAGGGTGATCGCGAGATTGAAGGTCGAGGTGCCGGCCGCCACGTTCAATCCGGCCGTGAGCCTGATCGGGTTTCCGCCGAAGGTGTACGTACCGCCCTCGACCGTGATCGAGCGAAACGTGGTCAAGAAAAAGAAATTGTTGTTTGTCGCGAACTGCGCCGCCGCGGCCGGGAAGACGAGATCGTCATTCGCCGCCGGCGCGACGTCGCCGACCCAGTTGGCCGCGGTCTGCCAGTTGGCGTCGGCGCCGCCGCCGTCCCAGGTCCTTACGGCCGCTGCCGACGCTGAAGTGAAAACAAGAATCGCTACGATGGTGAGGAGTACTCGCATGCTGTATGGCCTCGATGTCGATCGGTGAAGTTCGCGAGAAAGTTAGCATAGCCCGCACGGTTATCCAACATCGGCCGCGGCCGGCACGTCGCTTTTTCGCCCAAGGCCGCTGTGCTAACCTTTAACACTTGTAATTTCAATCCTTATGGCGTGGTTTCGCAGGGACAAACCCAAGATCGAGGAGCAGGAAGTCGCCGACGGCGAGCGCACGGTCAAGACCGAGGGCATTTTCGTCAAGTGTCCGGAGTGCGAGAGTCCGCTCTACAAGCGCGAGCTGACCGAGTCGTTCGAGGTCTGCACGCATTGCTCGTATCACTTTCGCTACCCGGCAAAGCGGCGTCTCGAGATCCTTTTTGACGAAGGGAAGTTTACGGAGCTCGATACCGAGGTCACCTCGGCCGACCCGCTCGAGTTCGTCGATTCAAAGCCGTATAAAGACCGTATCGAGCAGGCCAAGAAGTCTTCGGGTCTGCCCGAGGCGATCATCTCAGGCACCGGCACCGTCGGCGGACATCTGGTCTACGCGGGCGCGATGGACATGGCCTTCATCGGCGGCTCGATGGGCTCGGCCGTCGGCGAAAAGATCACCCGCCAGATCGAACGCGCGATCGACAACAAAGGTGCGGTGATCATCTTTTCGGCCTCGGGCGGCGCACGAATGCAGGAAGGCACGCTGTCGCTGATGCAGATGGGCAAGGTCTCGGCCGCTCTCGCACGGCTTCATGAGAAGCGTCTGCCTTTTATATCTGTACTGACCGATCCGACGACCGGCGGCGTGACCGCGAGCTTCGCGATGCTCGGCGACGTCATCATTGGCGAACCAAAAGCGCTGATCGGCTTTGCCGGCCCGCGCGTCATCGAGCAGACGATCCGTCAAAAACTGCCGAAAGGATTTCAGCGAAGCGAGTTCCTGCTCGAGCACGGAATGATCGACATGGTCGTCGACCGCCGCGAGCTGCGCGATACGATAATTCGCCTGCTCGACTTTATGATGCGGGATAAATCGTAGCTATCAGTTATTCCGAAGCAGAGCCATGATCTGCTCGCCCACTTCAACTATCGTCTCGGGCAGATCAACTGCCGTCGCCGAATGATCTCGCCGTCGTGAATTTCCGCGAGTCCCAATCGTATCTCTTCTCGCTCGGCAACGAAGTGTCGGCGATGAAGCTCGGCCTCGAGAGCATGCACGAGCTGCTCGCCGCACTCGGCAAACCTCAGCAAAATTACATCAAGGTTCAGGTCGCCGGCACCAACGGCAAAGGCTCGGTCTGCGCATTTCTGGGATCGATGTGCGTCGCCGCCCACGTTAAGGTCGGCGTCACGACCTCACCGCATCTCGTCTCGGTCACGGAACGGGTACTGATCAACGGCGAGCCGATCGACGAGGACGAATTTGCCGAGTTTTCGACGCGAGTCCGCGAGGCATCAGAGGCGCTCGTTCGCGACGGCAGGCTCGAGACGGTCCCGACATATTTTGAGCAGGTAACCGCGATCGCTCTGCTGGCGTTTGCCGCTCACAAGGTCGAGCTCGCGATCCTCGAGACCGGTCTCGGCGGGCGACTCGACGCGACTACGGCCGCGAATGCCGAGATCGCCGCGATCACGCGGATCGACCTCGATCATCAGGAATATCTCGGCGAGACGCTTCGGGAGATCGCCGGTGAAAAGGCGGCGATCATTCACCGCGACAGCCGCGTAGTCGTCGGCGAGCAGCAGCCCGAGGCGATGGCGGTCATTCTCGAGCGATGCCGCTCGCTGGGCGTCGAGCCGCGGCTTGCGTCAGACACGACAGCGACATTCGACGGCGAGACGGTCACATTTCGCGACGCCGATCTTGTGCTCTCGAATCTCCGCCTCGGCCTCGCCGGCGACCACCAGATCGAGAATGCAAAGATCGCGATCGGCCTCGCCCGTGAGATGAATATTGAAGCGAAACATATCTCTCAAGGCCTCGCGTCTGCGCGACATCCTGGCCGTCTCGAGTGGATGACAACGAGCGACGGCGAATTCCTCCTCGACGGAGCGCACAATATCGGCGGAGCGGCGGCGTTGAGAGACTACATTCTTAAGTACCGGCCCGAACCGAGAATGACGCTCGTCTTTGGCTGCATGCGCGACAAGGACGTTCGCAAGATCGCGGCGCTGCTTTTCCCGCTGGCCGACGAGATCATCCTCACCGAGGCGAGCAATTCGCGCTCGATGCAGGCAGACGATCTTTACCGCATCGCGGCGGGGATAGTTCCCGCAGACGACTGCACGGCTGTCAAGCGACTTGCCGACGCGATCGACCTGGCCGTCAGATACTATCTCGGACGGCCCGACGCGTCGCACCGTTTCATATGCGTCACCGGCTCGCTCTACCTCGTCGGCGAGGCAAAGAAGCTGCTGCGCAAGAGATCGGCGACTTGAGAACCCAAATTCAAAATTTGAAATCTGGAATTTGGAATCTAAAATTCCTCATATGCACAAACTTGTACTTATCCGTCACGGCGAGAGCGAGTGGAACAAGGAGAATCGTTTCACCGGTTGGAAGGACGTCGATCTCAGCGAAAAAGGACGAGAGGAGGCCCACGCCGCCGGGCGTCTGCTCAAGGCCGAGGGATTTACGTTTGACGAGGCATACGCGTCGGTGCTCAAGCGCGCGATCCGCACGATGTGGATCATCCTCGACGAGATGGACCTGATGTGGATACCGGAGACCAAATCGTGGCTGCTCAACGAGCGGCACTACGGTGCGCTTCAGGGCTTGAACAAAGCCGAGATGGCGGCTCAGTACGGTGAGGAGCAGGTACTCAAATGGCGGCGGAGCTTTGACATCCCGCCCGACCCGATGCCGGAGACCGATGAGCGCTGGCTGGGCAACGACCCGCGTTACGGCGACATCGAGCCGGACAAATTCCCCAGGACCGAATGTCTCAAGGACACGGTCGCACGCGTCGTCCCGTACTATCAGTACGAGATCGAGCCCAAGATCAAGCAGGGAAAACGGATCCTCGTCGCCGCTCACGGCAACAGCCTGCGGGCGCTCGTCAAGCATCTCGACCACATTCCGGACGACGAGATCACCAGCCTCAACATTCCGACGGGCATCCCGCTCGTGTACGAGCTCGACGACAAACTGCAAAAGATAAACAGCTATTATCTCGGCGATCAGGAAGCGATCAAGGCCGCGCAGGAGGCGGTCGCGAATCAGGGAAAGGCGAAATAGGAACGCCACGATTTGCTACGCGCGACGGCCGAAATCGTGGATGAACTTTTAGGCTGCAGCCAAAATCAAAGGATCGGTCGACGAGCTATGTTTCTAGGCCGATCCTAAATTTTTTGGAGTACTGCAGAAATGTTCAAGATCAGGAATTCTCTCGCCCTCACCGCGATAATTGTCGCTCTGGCGGGCGCGTCATTCGCGCAGACGACGCGGACGGCCCGCACGTCGGCGCGGCAGGCCTCGCTGTCGGATCTCGACATCTCGCGCGGCCTCAGAGCAGCGCTCGGCCAGGGCGTGCGAAACGCGGTCAGCGATCTCGGCCGCCGCAACGGCTTTCTCGACAACTCGCGCGTGCGCATTCCGCTGCCGCGTAACCTGCAGCGGACCGAACGGACGCTTCGCGCTCTCGGTCAGGGCCGCCGCGTTGACGAGTTTGTCGCGGCGATGAATCACGCGGCCGAAGAGGCCGTGCCGGTCGCGGCCGACATATTCTTTGACGCGATCATGCAGATGTCGTTCAGCGACGCGCGCAATATTTTGTTCAGCGGGCAGGACGACGCAGCGACGCAGTTCTTTCGCCGGACGAGCGAGCAAAGGCTGCGCGAGGAGTTTCGGCCGATCGTCGAGCGATTTACAGAGCAGGTCGGCGTCACGCAAAAGTACAAGCAGTTGATGGGACGCTACGGATTTCTCGGCCGTGCGGTCGGGCAGGATGCGTCGGATATCGACGGCTACGTCACCGAAAAGGCGCTCGACGGACTATTCCTGCTCGTCGCCGACGAGGAGCGACGCATTCGCCGCGACCCGATCGGGAGAACGACGGCGATACTCAGGACGGTCTTCGGCGTGCTGAGATAATTGATCGCCGCATCGCGAGCGCTGCAGCAACAGAGAAGTGAGAGGGAATCTGCGGATCGCATTTTCCTTTTCACTTTTCGACATTTAAACTCTGCTACTTTGTATGCCCTGGCGTAAGGTCCTCTATTTTGCTCTCGTCGTCGTCTGTCTATCGCCGCTTGTCTCGCCGCCGGCCGCGCTTGCTCTCGGCCTCGCGCTCGCGCTGACGGTGGGCAATCCGTTCCCGGGGCCGACGCGCGAGACGACGCGCTATCTTTTGCGGATCTGCGTCGTTCTGCTGGGCTTTGGACTCAACCTGAATGACGTCTATCGAGCGGGCCGCGACGGCCTGCTCTTTACGATCGCGACGATCGCAGGCACGCTGGTCCTGGGCTACATTCTCGGCCGCGCGCTGAAGGTCGGCGACAAGATCTCGACGCTGATCTCCTCGGGCACGGCGATCTGCGGCGGCAGCGCGATCGCCGCGGTCGGGCCGGCGATCGAGGCCGACAGCGACGAGATGACCGTCTCGCTCGGCGCGGTATTTGTGCTCAACTCGATCGCGTTGTTCCTGTTTCCGGTCATCGGCGTCTCGCTCGGGCTCACGCAGGATCAGTTCGGGATCTGGGCCGCGATCGCGATACACGATACGAGCTCGGTCGTCGGCGCGGCCGCCGCCTACGGGCAGGAAGCCCTCGGCACGGCGACCGTCGTCAAGCTGACGCGGGCGCTGTGGATAGCACCGGTCGCGCTGTTCTTCGCATTTGTCTTTGGCCGCAGCGGCAATGGTGCCGCCGGCGGCCGGCGGGTCGAGGTGCCTTGGTTCATCTTCCTCTTTGTCGCCGCGACGGTCGCGCGCAGCTATGCGCCGAGCTTCGTCTTGCCGAGCCTCTTCGATTCGGTCGTCAATTTTGCAAAGGCAGGAATGACGCTGTGCCTCTTTTTTATCGGGGCCACGCTCTCGCGCGAGACGATCCGCAAGGTCGGAGCGCGTCCGCTGATTCAGGGCCTCGTGCTGTGGATCGCGATCTCCGTCGTCAGCCTTGCCGCGGTGCTGCGGCTGGTCTAAAAGTACAATTCGTGCCGCGAACTTGCGTCGGGTCTGCCGGCGTCTTTCAGGCCCGAGCGGTCCGCGTCCGAGCGGCCTGATCGTTGTCACTTGATTCGGCGTCCGAACCCGAGCGCATCGGCTCGCGTCCGGACGGCTGGCCTTCGTTGGTCACGATCCGACCGGTCTCCATCAGCATTTTGAATCGGCGAAGGTCGTCCTCGACCTGCAGGCCGGGCTCTTCGCCGAGCGCCCACGCGATCCATTCGCCGAGCTTGCCGCCGGGAGCCTCGTAGGTCAGATCGACGCGCACGAGCGTGCCGCGGTCGCCGCCCACCTCGCGAAAGTTCACTACGCCCGAATTGACGACGTCCGATCCCTCGAGAGATTTCCATCCGATGCGTTCGTTGGCGACATCGCTCGTCAATTCGGCGTCCCACTCGACCGACATTCCGAGCGGGGCCTTTGCCCTCCAGTGAGAGATCTTGCCGTCGCCGTCACGTACGCTGACCTTCTCAAGATGCTTCATAAAGCGCGGCAGATTCTCGAGCTCGCGCCAGTAGCCGTAGAGCTCGGCCGCGGGCTTTGCTATCAAGATCGAGCGGGTGACGTGCACCGGCCGCCCCAGCAGGCTGCGACCGTAGGGCGAACGCCGCGTGCCCTCGGCCTCACCGCCGCCGTGCGCGGTGTCGATGCCGGCCGCGTCGTAGAGGTGACAGTGGCCGGTCGATCCGCGAAATAAGAGCACGCCGCCGAGAATGCCGAGCGCCGTTCCCAACACTCCCCCGCGGCTGATGCCGTACGCCAGCATCGCTCCGCCGCCGATCAGCGAAGCGACGCGCTCGGTGGTACCGACATTTATCGACAGGTCGGTAAAATGATCTAACCGGTTTTCGCTTTGTGTTTGGTGATGCATAAGAGACCTCGACCTGCCTGCCCCGGCGGGAGTACCGCTAACGGTACTCGTCCGTGTACCGACGAGAGACACTAGTTTCATTTGAAGGTGCCGTTGCGCAATAGGCGTGCCGCTCCGGCGGCGTAGAACCTGAACGCACGCGATTGCTATACTGCCGCTATGGCAAGCGAAGACCCGGATGTCGTGGTCAAACTCAAGACCGAGCGGCGCGGTGTGCTCAACCCGCAGATCGTTCGCTGGATCGCATTCGTCGTGATCACGGTCTCGCTCGTCGCCTGCACCGTTCTCTGCATCCTCGCGATCTGGAAGTTCACAGAGTCGGACGCCGTCTGGCGCGCGATCGCGACCTTTATCGTCGTCAGCATCGCGACCGCGATATTTGCCCTCGTCAACGAAAAGCTCGGCTAAAGGAGCGCGGACATTCCTGTCCGCATAAGTGCGAAGCACGAAGAAACGCGCCGGAGAATGATCGAGTCGATCCTCCGGCGTACCTGTTCGCTCTCGGAGACGAACGCTCATGCGGACAGGAGTGTCCGCGCTCCGTGCGGCCTCGCGCACCGTTCATTCGCTTTGCTAACATACTCGTTTCGACTATCGGCGAGATTCTTATCTGTAGTACGAGATGAGCATTAAAGAGATCAGCGTCCGCGGCGCGAGACAGCACAATCTAAAGAACATCAGCGTCGACATCCCGCGCGACAAGTTTGTCGTGATCACGGGCCTCTCGGGCTCGGGCAAGTCTTCGCTGGCCTTTGACACGATCTATGCCGAGGGCCAGCGGCGCTATGTCGAGTCGCTGTCGGCGTACGCGCGGCAGTTCCTCGACCAGCTCGAAAAGCCCGATGTCGATTCGGTCGAGGGACTCAGCCCGGCGATCTCGATCGAGCAAAAGACGGTCTCGCGATCGCCTCGATCCACGGTCGGGACGGTGACCGAGATCTACGATTTTCTGCGTCTGCTCTTTTCGTCCATCGGTCAGCCGCATTGTCACGAGTGCGGTGCGCCGATCACGCGGCAGTCGGTCGACCAGATCGTGCACGGCATTCTCGAGCTGCCCGAGGGCGAACGCGTGATGGTGCTCGCGCCGCTCGTTCGCGGGCGCAAGGGCGAGTTCAAGAAGGAACTCGAAAAGCTCCATCGCGACGGATTCCTGCGTGCCCGTATCGACGGCGAGATGCGGCAGCTCGACGAGGAGATCCTGCTCGACAAACGCAAGAACCACACGATCGAGGTCGTCGTCGACCGCCTGCTGATGAAAGAAGGCGTTCGCGAGCGCCTCACCGAGTCGGTCAAGACCGCGCTCAAGCTGACTGGCGGAGCGGTGCTGATCTCGATCGTCGACGGCGAGGAGAAGCTCTTTTCGGAGCGGATGGCCTGCGTCAACTGCGGCATCAACATCGCTCCGCTCGAGCCGCGTTCGTTCTCGTTCAACTCCGCATACGGCGCGTGCAAACGCTGCCAGGGCCTCGGCGTCGTGCAGGAGATGGACGCCGCCAAGATCGTCCCCGACGTGCACGAGGCGGCCCGCAAGGTCAACTTTCTCGGCGGTGTCGATAAGGCCGGAGCGACGCATCTGAAGGTCGCGCTAGCGGCGATCATCGAGAAATTTGCCGGCGAAGGCGACAAGCTCGAGCCGCCGACCGACGAATCGACCATCGGCAAGATCGCTTCAAAGCTGACCAAGAAAAAGATCAAGAGCCCGGCCGACGACCTTCTCAAAACGCCCTTTTGCGACCTGCCGAAGGAGATCCGTGACGCATTCTTTAACGGTACGAAGCGGCGGCTTACGTTCAGGCAGGGAACTTACCGGTACGAGGGTGAATGGAAAGGCGCGCTTCGGGCGATGCGTGAACGTTACGAGAATCCGCCATCCGAAAAGGTCCGCGCCGCGCTCGAGGAGCTGATCGCTCCGGTCGCGTGCCCCGAATGCAAAGGCCAGCGGCTGCAGCCCGAGAGTCTCGCGGTCAAGATCGCGGGCAAGGGCATCGGCGAATACAGCGCGATGCCCGTCAGCGAGGCGATACAAAAGTTTGACGCGATCGAACTCAACGCTCGCGAGGAGCGCATCGCCGGTCTGGTGCTCAAAGAGATCCGCGATCGGATGCGCTTTCTCGACGCGGTCGGCCTCGGCTACCTGACGCTCGATCGGCCGTCGGCGACGTTGTCCGGCGGCGAAGGCCAGCGAATAAGGCTTGCGACGCAGATCGGGTCGCAGCTCCGCGGCGTGCTTTACGTCTTGGACGAGCCGAGCATCGGACTCCACCCGCGTGACAACCAGCGTCTGCTCGAGACTCTTCACCAGCTTCGCGATCTCGGCAACACGGTGCTCGTCGTCGAGCATGACGAAGAGACGATCGAGCACGCCGATTACGTCGTCGACCTCGGCCCGCTCGCCGGCACGCACGGCGGCGAGCTCGTCGCGGCGGGCACGCCCAAGGAGATCGAGAACGCCGAAGGCTCGATCACCGGCAAGTATCTCAAAGGCGAATTAAAGATCGAGGTGCCCGAGCTCCGCCGCCTGCCGAACGGCCAACGGATCAAGGTCAAGGGAGCGCGCGGGCATAACCTGAAGAATATCGACGTCGAGTTTCCGCTCGGTCTCTTCACGGTCGTGACCGGCGTCTCGGGCTCGGGCAAGTCGACGCTCGTTGAAGACATTTTGTATCCGGCGCTGTACCGTCACGTTTACAGATCGATAAGCGTCGCCGATCCTCTTGAGCACGACGCGATCGAGGGACTCGAGCTCGTCGATAAGATCATCGAGATCGACCAGACGCCGATCGGCCGAACGCCGCGTTCCAACCCGGCGACGTACACCGGACTTTTTACGCCGATCCGCGAGCTGTACGCGATGCTGCCCGAGTCGCGAGCACGCGGCTACAAGGCGGGAAGATTCTCGTTCAACGTCAAAGGCGGCCGCTGCGAGGGCTGCGAGGGCGACGGGATGAAGCGGATCGAGATGAACTTCCTCCCGGACGTCTACGTCACCTGCGACGTCTGCCGCGGCAAGCGGTACAACCGCGAAACTCTCGCCGTCAAATACAAAGGCCTCTCGATCGCCGACCTGCTCGAGACGACGATCGAGGACGCGCTGCCGCTGCTCGAAAACATCCCGCAGATCAAGACAAAGCTCGAGACCTTGCTCGACGTCGGTCTCGGCTACATCCAGCTCGGCCAGTCGGCGACGACGCTTAGCGGCGGCGAGGCGCAGCGGATCAAGCTCGCAAAGGAACTCTCGAAGCGCGCCACCGGCAAGACGATCTACATCCTCGACGAGCCGACCACCGGACTGCACTTTGCCGACGTGCACAAGCTGCTCGAGGTGCTGCAAAAGCTCGTCGACACGGGCAACACGGTCATCGTGATCGAGCACAATCTCGACGTGATCAAGTCGGCCGACTACGTCATCGACCTCGGCCCCGAGGGCGGCTCGGGCGGCGGAAAGGTCGTCGCATGCGGGACGCCGGAGGAGGTCGCCCGCGTCCGCAAATCTTACACGGGCCAGGCACTGCGCGGCGTGCTCGACTGAGCTGCTGCAAAAGTTAATTCGTTGAAACTACGATTCGTTATTCGGCCGGCGCTGCGAAGCCGGCCGTTTTTGTCTCGTCGGCATAGCCATTGCAAAACTCGCGGTAAACGGAGGTTTATCGAATGAGTAACGCAGAACAGAACCAGCAGAATCAAAAGGGCGCTCCGCAGGATACGGCGCAGATGCCGTCGAGCGGTAATTCGCCTTCGCCGACCGGCTCCACCGAGGGAACGGACGAATCGTCGCGCTCGCCCGAAGGCGGCGATCCCGAAAGTAAGGGCTCCTCGTCCGGAGCCGCGACGCAGACCGCGCCGGAGTCCGGCGAAAGCACGGCGTCGAATGTCTATAAGAACGACACAGGCGACCCGGGCCGCACGCCGGGATCGGCCGAGGGCGTCGAGGACTTTCAGAAGACGGGGAATGAGTGATCTGGTCGGTCAGAGGAAGTGAAGTTCTTCTCGTCGAGCGGAAAAGCTTTGCATTTCCGCTCGGCGAGATAACGGTCTCGACTAACTACCGAGCATTATCGCGTCGAGCATTTCGCGGACGGCCTGCTCGAGGCCGACGAAGATCGCGCGGGAGATGATGTGGTGGCCGATGTTGAATTCGGCGATCTCTGGCATCGCGGCGAGCGGGCCGATGTTGCGGGTCGTGAGGCCGTGGCCGGCAGCGACGACGAGGCCGCAATTCTGGGCGTGAACGACGGCCTCGCGAATGCGGTCGATCTCGGCGGCGGCTTTACGCGAGCCTTCGCCGTGCGAAGCGCGAGAGCCTAACGTGAGCTCGGCGTATTCGGCGGTGCAGATCTCGATCTGCGCGGCCCCGGCGCGCTTTGCGGCGTCGATCTGGTCCGGCTCGGGGTCGATGAAGATGCTTACAAAAATGCCCGCGGCCTTGAGCCTTTCGACGGCGTGCTTGACCGTCTCAAAATTTCCGACCACATCGAGACCGCCCTCGGTCGTGACCTCGTTCGGACTCTCGGGCACGAGCGAAACGGCATCGGGCTTGACGCGCGTCGCGATCTTGACCATCTCTTCCGTCGTCGCGTGCTCGACGTTTAGATAAGTGCTGACCGTGTCGCGCAGCAGCTCGATGTCGCGGTCCTGAATGTGGCGGCGGTCCTGCCTGAGGTGCACCGTGATGCCGTGCGCGCCGGCCTGCTCGCAAGCGACGGCCGCGGCGACGACGCTCGGCTCGATGGTCTTGCGTGCCTGGCGAACGGTCGCGACGTGGTCGATATTCACATTCAGACGTGCGGGCATTGGTCGATTCCTCGCTGAATTAAATTAGTTTTCAAAATATAACACCATCGCTGGCGCGGTCGGACATTAGGGCAGGCGGTAGCGGCCGTTGCGGGCGTTGCGGCGGATCTCGAGCAGCTCTGTGAACATCCGACGCGTGTCGCGAAAGACGCTGACCTTCGAGCCCTCGACGTTATTCCAGCGGACGGGGATCTCGCTCAGCCTCAGGCCGCGATACTTCGCGACGAACAAAAACTCGACGTCGAAACCGAAGCGGTCGATCGTCATCATCGGCAGCAGGGGACGAAACTTCGTCATATCGAAAGCCTTGAATCCGCACTGCGTGTCGGCAAAATTCAGCCCGCTCATGGCGCGGATGACCAGGTTCATCACCTTGCCCCCCTGCTCGCGCCGCCACGGCTGGTGCGTGCCGATGAGGCTGCGGTCGAGAGCACGCGAGCCGAAGGCGACGTCGATCTCACCGCGGCGGATCGGGTCGACGAGCTTCGGCAGTTCTTCGATCGGCGTCGAAAGATCGGCGTCTGAAAACAGCGCGATGTCGGCCGACGCCGCCGCCAGTCCGGTGCGGACGGCGTGGCCCTTGCCGCGATTGACATCGTAGCGAATGACGCGCGAAGGAATGTCGTCATGCCCGGCAAAGATCGATCGTGCGACCTCGGCGGTGTCGTCCGACGAGCCGTCGTCCACGACGATAACCTCTGCGGCGACGCCGCTCGCCCCGATGTAATCGAGGATCTCGTCGAGCGGTCGGCCGATCCGCTCAGCCTCGTCAAAGGCGGGAATGACTATGGATACTGCCGGCTTCATCCAAACAAAAGGGAAATGATAGAGCCTCGTTCGGCAAATGTAAATTTAGCGTTCGGCTGTCGCTCGAGCATTGCGAAAAGACGATCCGGAGCGATCCAAGTTCGACATTCGGACGGCAACGCCGCCTTCCTTTTTGGCCAACTAATATGTGCTATATTCGAATTTGCCGAAGGGGACCAATGAACAAGAGATTTGGGATCATCGCACTCATCCTGGTGATCGGCGGCGGAGTCGTCGGCGGGCTGTTTGGCCGTTTGCCGCAGGCGACGTCGGCCGATAACAGCGTGACGCCGGCGAGAGTGATCGCAGACTACCGCGAGGCTCTCGACGTGATCGACAAGAATTATGTCGGGCCGGTCAGGCACGAGGAGATCACCGACAGCTCGATCCAGGGGATGCTCTTTGCGCTCGACCCGCATTCGAGCTTTTTCACGCGTGACGAGCTGCGCAAGCTGATGGAGGAGCAAGCGTCCGAGTTTTACGGTATCGGCGTCTCGATCCTGCAGCATCACGACGGCGTTTATGTGCAGGCCGTGATCCCCAATACGCCGGCGCAGCGGGCCGGTCTCAGATACGGCGACCGCATCATCCGCGTCGACGGCAAGGACGCTCGCGAATGGACGAGCGCCGAGGTCTCAAAGAACGTTCGCGGGCCCAAAGACACGCCGGTCAAAGTGACGGTCGAGCGAGCCGGGTCGAGCGCGCCCGTTGAGTACGAGATCGTCCGCGGAGGCGTGCCGCTGCCGTCTATCAGGAACTACTTTATGCTGCCGGACGGCGTCGGGTACATCGGATTGACCGGCGGGTTTCAGGAGACCACGGCGGCCGAGCTCGACGACGCCGTCGCCGATCTCCGCAAGCGCGGAATGAAGAGTCTGCTGCTCGACCTTCGGGGCAATCCGGGCGGCATTCTCGAACAGGCGATCGAGGTCGTCAGCCGCTTTATTCCCGAAAACAATGTTGTCGTCTCGGTCAAAGGCCGCACGAATTACGCTAAAGAGAGACAGCATCTCTCGCGCGGTGGTGCGACGATCGATACGCCTGTCGTAGTGCTGATCAACGGCGGTTCGGCTTCGGCGTCAGAGATCGTCGCCGGCGCTCTGCAGGACTACGGCCGCGGCCTGATCGTGGGCACCGAGTCATTTGGCAAGGGACTTGTGCAGCGCGTTTACCCGCTGCCGTACGGTACTGGGCTGACGCTGACGACGGCCAGATATTACACGCCTTTTGGCCGAGCGCTGCAGCGCGACTATTCGGGCGGCTCGATCTACCAGTACTACATGCACGGCGACGAGCCCGAGTCGGAGGGCCAGCCGCAGAGCACGCCGCCGTCGGCACCGGCGCCGGCGGGCAGCCCCGTCGTCACGCCCGACGGCCGCAAGCTCTACAGCGGCCGCGGCATCGAGCCGGACGTTCGCATCCCGGGGCAGAATTTCAGCCAGCTGAGATCGCGTATCGCCGAGGCGTCGTTCTATTTTGTCCGTCAGCTCGTCGCGGGCCGCATCGCCGGTTTTGAGAATTACAAGGTCGACAAGCCGACCTACAAGACCGTGCTCTCGCCCGGCGAGCTCGCCGTCGGCGACAAGCTCCTCGAGGCCTTCAAGGCGTTTGCGGCGGCCGACAAGAGCCTCGGTCTTTCGGCCGAGAACGTGGCCGCGCAGCCCGATTACGCCCGGACGCGCATCAGGCAGGAGCTGGCCACCGCTAACTTCTCGAGCGAGGCCGGCGTGCAGGTGCTGCTCGAGAACGACCCGCAGATCATACGCGCCGTCGAGCTCGTACCGCAGGCGGCAAAGATGAATCAAAGCGTGGCCTACAAACGCCCGAGCTCAAACTAGCACAATACCGGCGGGCCGCGTCCAACTTGAGTCCGTGAGTCCATAAAGTAGAATAGTCCTTTACTTTGCGGACTCGTTTTTTATGTACAAGCAGATCGGCATTCTGACCGGCGGCGGTGACGCACCGGGGCTCAACGCGGTGATACGGGCCGTGGTGCGGACGGCTGTGCGCGAGTTTGGAATGAAGGTGGTCGGCATCGAGGACAGCTTTGAGGGCATCCTCGGCGAGCCTCACACGGTCAACCTCACGACGGCGTCGGTAAGCGGCATCCTGCCGCGCGGCGGTACCATCCTCGGCACGCGAAACCGCGGCAGCTTTGTCAAGATGGTCGACGGTCAGCCGGTGTTTCCCGAAATGCCGATCGGCGAGGCCCTCGCCAATCTCGACATTCTCGGCGTCGAGGCGCTGATCGTCGTCGGCGGCGAAGGCACGCTCGCGATCGCCGAGCAGTTTCACAAGCGCGGCTTCCCGGTGATCGGCGTGCCGAAAACGATCGATAACGATCTCGCGGCGACGGAACTCACGTTCGGATTCATGACCGCGATCGACATCGCGACCGAGGCGCTCGACCGGCTGCACACGACCGCGGCCTCGCACGACCGCGTGATGATCCTCGAGGTGATGGGCCGGCACGCCGGCTGGATCGCGCTGCAGGCCGGGCTCGCCGGGAGCGCGGACATCATCCTGATCCCCGAGATCCCGTTCTCGTTCGAGTCGCTGATCAAAAAGGTCGAAGAACGCGAAAAGTCGGGCTCGCGTTTTACCAACATCGTCGTCGCCGAGGGCGCCATCGAGGTCGGAAAATCCGAGATCTATTTAGACGCGGGCCTCCGGCTCGGCGGCATCGGCGACTACGTCCGGCGCCGCGTCGAGGAGCTTACCGGCAAAGAGTCTCGCTGCGTGGTGCTCGGCCACCTTCAGCGCGGCGGCAGCCCGAACGCATTCGACCGGATGCTCGGCACAAGCTTTGGCACCTGCGCCGTGCGGGCCCTATCGGGCGGCGAGACCGGTAAAATGGTCGCTCTGCAGGCCGGACAGGTCATCACCGTGCCGCTGTCGGAAGCCTGCGCAAATCTCAAGACCGTGCCGGTCGAGGGTCAGCTCGTCAGGACGGCGCGCGACATCGGCATCTCGTTCGCGGCGCCGAACGAGGCCGACCTGCACGCCGCGCCGGCCATCGGCGGAAGATAAGTTCAGCGTTTCATTTGTCCTATGGAGGAAGTAAAAGCAAAACTGCAGGCCGAGCTGGCCTCGCTCGAAGAAGAGCTCCATCACAAGCTGCCGAAAGAGATCCAGAAGGCACGCGAATTCGGCGACCTGCGCGAGAACGCCGAGTACAAGGCCGCGCTCGAACGCCAGTCGATCGTGCAGGCCCGCATCCGGCAGATCCACCTGCGGCTGAGCGAGGTCAAGTCGATCGATCTTTCAAAGATCCCGACCGACCGCATCGCCTACGGTTCGCGCGTCGTGCTGTACGATCTGGATAAGGACGAAAAGGTCACGTACGAGCTCGTCACGTCTGAAGAGAGCGCTCCCGACAAGGGGTTGATCTCGACCGTCTCGCCTATCGGGCAGGCCCTGATGGGTAAAGAAGAGGGCGATACCGTGAAAGTAAAAACGCCGACCGGCTGGCGTAACTTCGAAGTTAGCCGGATCACCACGATCCACGAAAAGGAGTAAGTACCGTCGGCGGCCGGTCGATCGCCGGCCGCTCTCTCACCGCCGGAGCTGAACGAGAACCGAGATGCTGGGAGCAAGCATAGGCCGCGGTGCGATGAGCATCATCAACGCGATGGTGCGCGGGCTCGCGTCGGCGGGCGTACATCCGAATATCCTCACGTCGATCGGCGTGACGATCAATATCGGCTGCGGCGTGCTTTTCGGGCTGGGCGAATTTTTCTGGGCCGGCATCGTGCTGATCGTCGCGAATCTCTTTGACATGCTCGACGGCAGCGTCGCACGCCTGAGCGGCAACGTCACCAAATTCGGCAGCTTCCTCGACTCGACGCTCGACCGCCTGTCGGATATGGTGGCGTTTGTCGGGATAATGATCTTTTACGCGGGCAATTCGCCGCAGCACTCGCTGCTCAACGTCTTTCTCGCGGGCGTCGGACTGATGGCCTCGGTGCTGGTCAGTTACGCGACGGCGCGGTCGGAGGGACTGGGAGTAAAGGCGAACGTCGGCTTTCTGCAGCGGCCCGAACGGGTCGTCCTGCTGATCATCGGAGCGCTGTCGACGTGGAACTGGGAGTCGCAGAGCTTCTTTGCCAACCGGATGCCGCAGGTGCTGTGGGTGCTCGCCGTCGGATCGGTCTGGACGCTGATCCACCGGATGTATTTTATCTGGAAGGAATTTGACAAGCTCGAGCCGCGGGCTTGATGCGACGCCGTGCCGATGCTGGAACTGCTGATAAACTTTTGGTCCGCCCTGACGCTGCGTGACGTCTTGCTCGGCGTCGGATTGTTTTTGCTCTCGCTGGCGGCGAGCTTTGCGGCCATCGTTTTTGTGATGGTCAAGATACCGCCCGAGTATTTCAGCGTGCATCACCGGCGAGAATTCTTGCCGGGCAAGGTCTGGTACGTCCGCTACAGCGCGGTGATCGCAAAGAACGTTCTGGGAGCTTTCCTGATCGTGCTCGGGATACTGCTTTCGCTTCCCGGCGTGCCGGGGCAGGGGATACTGACGATCCTGCTCGGGCTGATCATGCTCGACATTCCGGGCAAGCGGCCGCTCGAGGCCAAGATCATACAGCGGCCGGCGGTGCTCACGGCGGTCAACAGGCTGCGGGCGCGTTACGGCAAGCCGCCGCTGATCATGGACTGACGGATCGATATGTCTTTGTTCAAGAAGTTTCGGCGAAAGAGCGTGATGACCGACGCGGATCGCCGCTCCCACCTTCGAGCGGTCGGGCGCATCACCGACGGCATCATCATCGACTGCGACGAGACGCCGAAGGGCGAGATCGTCTATTACGTCTACACGCTCAACGGCGTCGACTTTGAATCGTCTGAACTGCTCAGCGAGGAGCAGCGCCGCGACCCGCTCAAGTACGCGCCCGGCGCAAAGGTGGGCGTGCGGTACGACCCGAAAAATCAGGGGAATTCGATGCTGGAGTGAGGGTTGGTTGTTTGTTCGTGGTTCGTTGATCGTGGTTCGTTGTTCGTTGTTCGTGGTTCGTTGTCAACCTGCGAACAATCAGCGATGAGCCACGACCGATTTACTACGAACAACAAACGACGATCAACGATCAACGATCGACGATCAACGAACAGCCCCGAACAAGTCCTATGTTCAAAAAGATCCTTATCGCCAATCGCGGCGAGATCGCGTGCCGCGTGATCCGCGCCTGCCGCGAGATGGGCATCGCCGCGGTCGCTGTTTACTCCGATGCCGATCGTGACGCGCTGCACGTGCGGATGGCAGACGAGGCGTATCACATCGGCCCCGCCCCTTCGGCCGAGAGCTACCTCCGGGTCGAAAAGATCATCGCCGCCGCGAAACAGAGCGGGGCCGAGGCCATCCATCCCGGTTACGGTTTTTTGTCGGAGAATGCCGCATTTGTCCGCGCGGTCGAAGAGGCCGGGATAAAGTTCATCGGTCCGCCCGCCGAAGCGATGGAAAAGATGGGCGGCAAGATCTCGGCCCGCATCATCGCGATCGAGGCCGGCGTGCCCGTCGTGCCCGGCACGACCGAACCGCTCGGTTCGTTTGAAGAGGCAAAGAGCGTCGCGGCCGAGGTCGGCTATCCCGTTATGCTCAAGGCTGCGGCCGGCGGCGGCGGCAAAGGTATGAGGCTGGTCGCGTCGGAGGACGAGCTTCGCTCGGCTCTCGACACCGCGCGGTCGGAGGCGGCGTCGAGCTTTGGCGACAGCTCGGTCTACATCGAAAAGGCGGTCGTCAGGCCGCGGCACATCGAGATCCAGGTCTTTTCGGACGAGCACGGAAATCACGTGTATCTCGGCGAGCGCGAATGCTCGATACAGCGAAGGCATCAGAAGGTGATCGAAGAAGCTCCGTCGCCGATAGACTCGGCCGAGCTCCGCGCCGCGATGGGCGAATGCGCCGTCAAGATCGCGCAGGCGGTCGGCTATGTCGGCGCGGGGACGGTCGAGTTTCTCGTCTCGGACGTTGACCGTTCATTATACTTTCTCGAGATGAATACTCGCCTGCAGGTCGAGCATCCCGTGACAGAGCTCGTTACGGGCATCGATCTGGTTCGCGAGCAGATCATGGTCGCGGCGGGTAAGGAGCTGTCGTTCAGGCAGGAGGACGTCAGACTTAACGGTCATGCGATCGAGTGCCGGATCTACGCCGAGGACCCGGAGAATAACTTTTTGCCTTCGCCTGGCCGCATCGCACGTCTGAGGATCCCGCAGGGTCCGGGCGTTCGCGACGACGGCGGCGTCTATGAGGGAGCCGAGGTGTCGATCTTTTACGATCCGATGATCTCGAAATTTGCCGTCCATGGCCGCACACGGGCGGAGGCCGTCGAGCGAATGCGCCGGGCTCTGGCCGAATACGAGATCGGCGGGATCAAGACGACGCTGCCATTCTTTAGGCTGGTGATGGACGACGCAGAATTTGTCGCCGGCCAGATCGATACCGGTTTTATCCCGCGCTTTCTCGAGCGCATGAGGCTCGGACGGCCCTCGGGAGCGGCCGAGCTCGCCGACGTCGCGGTCCTGGCGGCGGCGCTCGCGACAACGAGAGCCTCGACCGACATGGATCAGCCCGTCGCTGCCACGAGAAGGCGTCTGAGCGAATGGGTCACGGCGATCAGAACTTGACCCGCCGGGCGGCGGGATGTGTCGGGCCCGAAATGGATCTCGGCGTTCGCCGCGCCGAAAAATGGCTGACGCTGCGAACGCCGAGTTTCTGCCCGCTAAGATCAGAGTTTTTCTACCCCTGATCTATCGTCGTTCTTATTTATCGTCCGCCGCCCGACGCGATGAAATCGACGTCCGATATACTCTCGCGCAAAGTGAAGCTCCTCTCCGGAGAAGCAAACTCATGCCCCTTGCTCGATACCGTCAAGACATAAAAGTCGTCGGTCATCACATCGTCGAACCGGTAGCTGCCGAAATTGTTGGTCACGGCGGAGCGCACCTCGCCCGTATTCATATTGCGAAGCGTCAGCCGCGCTCCTTCGATCGGCGAGCCGGCCTCGGTCCTCACCTGGCCGCCGATCGTCGCCGGGGCCGCCGTTACGCCCAACCCTGAATTTGTGAAGGTGCAGACGACGGTCTCGCCGGCCTGCAGATTGATGGTCGCCGGGCCGACCGAGTTGCGGGTGGAATCCTGCGTCATATTCTCGACGCAATCGACGTTGACCAACGTCCAGCCTCGCGGAGAGTTCGTTTCGGTGACGGTGAGGGTCGCAGTCATGCCCGGCGTCACGCTGAGAGTAGCGGACCGGAAGTCCTGGCCCGGCCCCGAATTGTCGTCGACCAGTGAAAAGGATGTGACGCCAAAATTTGGCGACGCCGAAAAGCCGAACGCGACCGTCGACGAACCCGTTCCGTCCGGAGTCACGACCTCCTTTCTGATCACGACCGTACTGCACTCGGGAGCACCTGAGTCACCCGTCGAGTCGGTCCTGCCAGCAAGTGCCTGACCTGCGTCAGAGGCCGCGCTACTTCCGCCGACAAAGAGGGAAGGATGGGTGTCGGTCGACCTGAGATGCGTCCAAAATGGGGCCGCTACGCGCGTATCCCATTTTAAGAAGCCCTTACTGTCAAGCCCCTCCTGCACCGCCGCTTGGCCGAACGCCAACGAGGCCCCAAAAAACAAAACCACGGCCAACGTCCCCAAACGCCCCGCGGTCAAACCTCCAAATGACAAATTAACGCGTGAAAGTAACATGTCTAACCCCCCAGTGTTCGATGAATTACCGATGACAGTTTCGGGCCGACCTTCGCGTCTGGATGATTCGCAGCTTCCTGCCCGACCTGACTCGTAGATTCACTATATCATCAATAAAATCGACTTCCGAATATTTGGCTGAGTGAGGGTTCTTTGAGACTTTGCACATGAGCGGAAGCGGTACGGTTCCGACGGGGTCAGCATCCCTGACGCCAACGGCGTGGGTGGGTACCAATGACAACATAAACGTAAACCTCGCCTAATTGTTACCAGTCTAAACGGAAGTTTTCGGGTCGATGAGAACTGGTCTGTGCGATTCGCTTGGAGGAGCTCCTCCGAGCGAATAGTGCGGACGGCGATGGTTGTAGAAGTCTATCAATCGCGACGTCAGTCCTCGCACCTGGTCCAAACTGTCAAAGATGAACATATCGAGAATTTCCTGTCGATGTGAAAAGCCACCACCCCCGATCTGCGCCAAAAAACAGAAAAAAATGAGGCCGCCTTTTCAGACAGCCTCTTTCTGATCAAGCAGGATAGCTAGCCTGCGTTACTTTTAATTATCCGACTTAGGGATGCTTGAGCGAAAAAGCGGCGTAGCAGCATTTTCACCGTTTGCTATGAAGTTCACATCCGATACACTCTCGCGAAGTGTAAAAGTCTGAGTCGAGTTGAAGAACGTGTAACCCTTACTTGTGACGCTAAGATTGTATACATCGTCCGTCATTACATCCTGGAACGTGTACCGACCGAATGTATTCGATCGAGTGTAAAACGTCTCACCGGTCGACAGATTCGTCAGCGTGAGTAACGCACCACGGATCGCAACTCCTTCACTCGTCATTACACTACCGGATATCTCCGCCGGAGCGGCCGTCGGAGTAAGGCGAGTGTTCTTGAAGATACACTCGGCTATGTTGCCCTCGAGCGGGTTGTACGTTACGGTCCGGGTATTAAAGTCCGTTGTAATCGTTCCAACAGCGCCCAAGCCTCCTGGGGAAATCGTACACGAAAGGTCCAATAGCGAGTAATTGAGCGGCTGGGGATTGTTTTCGGTCACCGTGTAGTTCACGCTAGATCCGAACGTCGTAATGTTATTGAACGTTGCGCTTCCGCCAGCCAACTCTGCGGGGTCGGTATCCATTAATGAAAACGCGGATGGAGTAAGCCCCGAGGTGGTGAACCCGAAGCTTACAAAATTGTTACTGTACGACAGAGGGCTAGCGTTGTACACGAGTTTCGTGATTCTAAGAACGGCTGGGTAGATCACCGCCGCGGCTGCCAGCGAACGGTCCTGATTTCCGCCCGAGCCATCCAGGTCGATCACTCGAGTGTGATAAGGAGAGCCGGAGATAGCGATTGCCGAGTTATTAACGCCCCAGTCAATTCGAGTAGCGATATGGCCACCCCAAGCCAGGACAACAGTCGATTGCGTGGCATTGAATGTAATTGTTATGCGCGTCGAGCTGTCGCCGGCGTAGCTGCCTGTCAGCGTATATGCAGAAAGGCTGGTGATCGAACCGCCCCACATTGAGAAATTTCCTGCAATCGGGGTTACTCCGCCGCCCGTAACATTCGGATCAACTGGAATCGGGAAGTTAGTCGGAGACCCGCCGCATGGGGCAACGCCGCTGCAGGGGTCACTGCCAATATTCACTGTCCGATCCCAGCTAGTAAGATAGTCGATCGCGTGTTTTCCGCTTTTGGTGGTATCCCATCCGATCGTGAGTGAATGCGAGCCGAGGCTCAGGTTCGTCATCACGACGCGATACGGAATCGAGTCGCCCTCATAATACTTCGCCTGATTCGAATTTACGTTGCCGTTTTGCCATTGTGCGTTAAGACACGCCAGATCCCCATTAGATCCGTTTGCACATTGGTCAATGTCAGCTGCCGGATTGGGCATCAGCGATTGTGCAGATACGTCTGTGCCCGCAGCGGCCGCGAGAACCAAAATCGCTGAGGCGATCACCAATTTACTGAACAACATTTTTAACTGGGAAAACTTCATTTTTAGCCCCTCCTAAGGTTGGCCCCGAAGCTACGAACATCTCGAGGGCAGTTTTTACAAAGAATTATCTAGTACGTCTCCACGCAAGCTCCCCCGGGTGCAGCGCTCGTAGATCGCGACCCGGGTTCGCAAATATGAATTGGAAGTGTGTCGAACTGTTTAACATACCCTTTCGAGTGGCGTCAAGACATTTCCTCGGGGGATTGACGGTCCTCGCGAGGATCTCTCGAGCCCTCGGAAGCGGGCCGAATGCCCGAAAAGCTCTAAACGATTCGGAATGCCTATTCGCTGCATAAATCAAACAAAAGCAAACGTCTTAGCTTATTCGTGCAGCGAGCTGGTTAGTTCGTTTGACACAATATAGCACGAATCGAACGAAATTCCAGAAAAAAGCTCAGACCCCTAAAACGGCTAATCCAAACGGCGGCTGCCCCGGCCCCCGACTTCGCGAAGGCGTGTTTTGCAGGGCGTTCACTTTTGATTTGTCACTCGGTAGAAAGAGCCAATAGGCCAGGCTTCCAAGATTTGCGCGCAAAAAAAGGCAGGGCCGAAACCCTGCCTATCACGCGGCATTCACCGCTCGTATTCAAACGACTGGTCTCATTCGCGATGCACGACGAAATCCATATCCGCGAGATCTTGGAGCAGCATGAAGGTCCTCGACTCGGTGATCGGCGTCCCCCGCTTCGACGGTAGAACCGACAGAACGTAATATCGCGACACCGGAAGATCCTCGAAGGTGTAAAAGCCGAAGGAGTTTGAGATGCGGGTTACCGTCAGGCCCGTCTCCGTATCGAGAAGATTCAGGACCATACCCCGAACTCCCCGACCGTTCGCATCGACCACACGCCCGGTCACAAAGGCCGAAGCCGCCGTCGGAGCGAGAGGCTCGCTTGTGTAAGTGCAGAGAATGTCTGCTCCGGGCTGAGCCACGATCGACGCCGTCTTGTTAGCCAGATCAAGAGACGCGTCGGCCGCCGTCGTGGTGCCGTTCAATGTCTGCGTACAGTCGATCGACGTCAGGCGGTAACCGTCAACCGGAGACTCGGTGACAATGATCGGATTCGAGCTGCCGAAGGCCTGCACGTTCGCATCTTGATAGGTCGTGTTGTCGACCAGTGTAAATGTCGCAGCGGCAAGACGTGTCGCACTAAAAGGGAAAGCCGCTGTCGATGAGGTGCTGGTGCTATTCTGTAGGCGCTTTTTGACCGTTACGCGAGCGGAGCTTGGCGTCGGGCTGGGCGTCGGTGTGGCCGTCGGCGTCGGCGTCGGTGTCGCCGTCGGCGTCGGCGTCGGTGTGGCCGTCGGCGTCGGCGTCGGCGTCGGTGAGGTCGAGCTCAACCATGTATACAAAAGCAGATTGGGCGAGGCCGCATTGTTGGTGGTAAGCACACCGGTTGTCGCGGTGCTCCGAATGACCTGTGTAACTGTCGCAGCACTGGCAGTCGGATTTGCCGACAAGTAGATCGCCGCGGCACCGGCCACCATCGGAGCCGCCATAGACGAGCCGCCCAGCGTATTTGTAGCCGTATCGCTCGACGACCATGTGCTGATGATCTGGTGGCCGGGAGCAAAAAGGTCAACGCAGGATCCGTAATTCGAATAGAGTGCCCTAACGTCGTTGGGGTCGGAAGCTCCGACCGTGATGGCCGCCGGCGTGCGTGCAGGCGTGAAGTTGCACGCATCGTAGTTGCCGTTGCCGGACGCGACCGAATAGACGATTCCCGAGTTAATGGAGTTTGTAAGAGCGGTCTCGAGCGCCGGCGACGAACCCGCTGCAGCTACGCTGATATTTGCGACCGCAGGCCTGACGGCATTGGTCGTCACCCAGTTGATACCCGAGATCAAATTGGATATCTGGCCGTTGCCGTCGCACTGCATTACGCGCACGCCGTGAAGGTAGACGTTTTTTGCCACACCCCACGTAGCCGCGCCGATGGTTCCCGCGACGTGCGTGCCGTGACCGTTGCAGTCAAAACCATTTTGGCCGTCGCCGACAAAGTCGACCGAAATGCTCGCGCGGCCACCAAACTCCACGTGCGTCGGCCGGATGCCCGTGTCGATCACGTAGGCGTGCACGCCCGCGCCGGCTGAGCTGTAGCTGTACTGCGTATCGATCGGACGGTTGCGCTGGTCAACCCGATCGAGGTTCCATGGAGCTCCGGTTTGGGTGGCGGTGATCGAAATATAACCGTCCTCCTCGATCGATCGGATGCTCGGATCGGCGGCCATTGCCTTGGCCTCCTCCGCTGACATCTCAGCGACAAATCCCTTGACGGCAGACGAAAAAACGGTCTTTACCGATCCGCCGTACAGCGAAACAAGGTAGAGACCTTGCGCCTCGACCTCCGGCTCGAGGGCCGCCGCTCCCGTTGTCTCCTCATCGAGAAGGATAATGTATCTATTTGGAACCGGTGATGCGGCGCGAACGACGTCGCTCTCTTTCTTTTGGGCTGAAGTCCCCGATGGGCCGATGGTCGCAATTCCGAGGACTGTGATGATAAATACCGACAGGATCCAAAACTTTGTCATTTTTGACTTAACTCCGAGGAAGGTTTTTTAGAGAGGGGTTGGGAGTGCGAAGAGTTTTAGGGCGGATTTTGTCTCCCGTTTAACAAGGTACAACAAAGCCAAGCACGGGTCAACGGTTTTTCCGTTCAATTTGAGGCTTCTCTCGGTCAAACTGACCGATTCGCTGTCGGATTGGAATTTAGGCGGAGCGGACGATAAGATTTAAGCCGCGAAGGGAGGTCGCCGGCATTCAAATGGAAGAACTCTTAATGGATTGCATTGGGAAGAGGATCGACGTTTCGTGCTCGTCACCGGTAGTTTATCGCGGAGTGGCTGCGGAGATACGTTCGGGGCTGCTCGTGCTTAAGGGCGACGACGGCAATCCGGTTTACATCGCGATCGATAAGATATCGGCGGTGTACGAATGCAGCGACCATATATCACGTCCAGGCTTTATCGCGTGAGCGTCGTCCGAACACGGAATGCAGAAAGAGCCCGCGTCGTGCACGACGCGGGCTCTCTATTTATCGCTTTAGGCTCAGTATCCGGTACGGCTACTTTGCAAGAGATTCCTCGATCGCCAGCTCGTTCGGCACCGGCGACAGCCGGCGAAAGCCGACGATCCGGTTAGCCCAATATCCCTCAAATTTTGAGTACGTGATGCCCTTGCTTGACGAGGCGTGATAAAAACCGTCTTTGTCCGCGACGATGCCGACGTGTCCCAGACGGTTGAAGAAAACGAGAGTACCCAACTTAAACCGCTCATCGCCCTCGACCGGGACAGAAGCCTGCCAAAGGCTGCGTGCGCTCGAGCGTTCAAAGTCGATCCCGGCATCTCGGAAAACCGCCCAAACGAATCCCGAGCAGTCGTATCGATTCGGCCCGGTCGAGCCGTAGAGGTACGGAATGCCGAGCTTTGACGTGATCGACTGCAGCATTCTCGAGCTGACGTCATTGCCGTAGGCGGTGGCACGGCCCGCGAGCATGGTCGATACGTTCAGCGGTGAAGCGGAACCTGTCTTTTGAACGAGCGGCTTTTGGACGACGATCTCATTTGTCAGCGTCGGGCCCGCGGCCGAACGTTCGACATTTGTGGGCTGGGCTATGACCGGCTGGTTAACTGGGCGCGACGAAACGAGAGGCTGCGTACGTGCGGGTAGAGATGGTGTAACGGTCGGCTGATTGATCGGCCGGCTTGAGACCGGCCGTACGACTCGGTCGCGGGTTTGCGCCGTTGTGATCTCCACCGCGCCCGCGATCATAAAAACTGCACAGACCGCGAGACGAACGAACTTCTCAAATTTCATCAAGTAATAACTCCTTTTTAGTTTTGTCCGGCCGAAGTGAGGTTCGAGCTTATGAAGTATGCTCGTTCACAAAAAGAAAGCCGGTTCCCGCTTGTACTGTTTAATGACCCAGTTGTGTTTCTAGGGGTTGGTAGGCCAAACAAAGATTAGCAAAGCGCGGGCGACGCTGGCAAGTGAGATCTCCATTTTTTTGGAAATCATCAAAATTTTGGATGAAATTTGCCCTTGCAGCTATCTCGATCGAGTGCCGCGGGGGCGTGAGCGATATTGAAAGAGCTGAAAAAAAGCGCTGCTTCGGCCATAAAAAAAGGCCCCGGATCGAAGCTCGACCCGAGGCCTTTTCAGTTGATTTGCCGTGACAGCTTAGGCCGAGAAAGAGGTTCCGCAGCCGCAGCCTCCTGTGGCGTTCGGATTCTCGAACGTAAAGCCCGAGCCCATCATGTTTGACGTGTAGTCGATAGTCACGCCGTTCAGGTACTGCGCCGAGAACATATCGACAAAAAGCCTTATGCCCTGCTGATCGAGAATAAAGTCGCCCTGCCGCGAATCTTCCTCGATGTTGAGACTGTACTGGAAGCCGGAGCATCCGCCCGGCACGACGCGAACCCGCAGGCCGGCCGTCTCCGGGAGATCCTCTTCACCGGCCATGAATTTCTTTATCTCGACCGCCGCGTTCTCGGTCACATTCAACTCAACTGTCGGGGCTGCAACTGCTGACATCTTTTGTTTTCTCCTTTGCAAATGTGGGCCTCGGCCCTGACGGCCGAATCCTTACGATATTGTCAATATTACACGAGGCCGAGCTGAATTAACAAGCTTGCAGATCGGCCCTCCGGAGCCGGTCTTTGTACCGCGGAGGGCATATCTGCGTGTCGACGTGACGAGCGGTCAATTGGGATTTTCGGTCAGCTTTTCGCGCCGCGTGACCCAGAGATCCTGATCACCCGAACCTCCCGGGCGAATCGACATAAAATACAGCTCGGTCCCGTCAAACGAAAGCGATGGGCCGCCATCGAGGGCACTGCTGTTCACGAGCGGTCCCAGGTTAGTGGGCGTGGACCAGGCGCATTCCGGCAGGTCGCCGACACAAGCTTTCTTCGAGGTGCACAGGTCTTGAAGACCGGTCGTGCCCGGCCGGTTTGAGTCAAAAAAGATCTCAAGCCCGTCTCGAATCCTGATCTTTGGCCTGATGTCATTAGCCGTCGAGTTTAGCGATACGACGGGATAGGCGGGGCCGGCGGTCCCGTTCGATCGAATCGCGTTCGTCTCATCGCGGAGCGGTGTGTCCGATTGTCTGTGCTTTTTTATCTACGGCACCGACCAACCGTTGATGGGCGGCGCGATCTGGGTGATGCCGACCTTTGGAGGCAGCCCGAGGAAGATCGTCGACACGGGGACCTTTCCGTCCTGATCGCCCGACGGCTCCTCGCTGATCTTTACGAGAGGCCCTTGGTAGGGCCAAAGCATCTTTAAGGTCTCGGCAAATGGAGGCGAGCCCCAGGAGATAGCCGTAAACCTGAAAAAGGCCTCGCCGTTCATCGCCTATCCCAGTTATTCGCCCGACGGCGCCACTATCCTTTTCGAGGCGGCAAACAATATTTTTGTCGTACCCGCTGCGGGCGGCGATGCGACCCCGGTCGTCGAAGGAAAACATCCGGTCTGGAGTTCTGACGGAAACGCGATCTTTTACACGAATGTCGAGGCAGGCAAGAACTACACGCTCTGGCAGCCGATATCTGGCTGCTGGCTTTGAATCAATAGTCTCCGGAGGCCGCGGGCCTCGAGCGTGAAGCCACTGCAATAGAGATCACGACCCTCGACCTTGCGGCCGTGATGCAGCACGCGAGAGGCGATCTCCTTGTCGGGCGTTTCAAGTATCGACCCCCGTTTGCCGCCGGTCGCAAATAAATGTCTTACGCCCGGCGCATGACGACCAGCTCGGGCTTCATCGCTTCGATCGAGACCTGTCTTGCGACCTCCTCGGCGACCTTTCGGAATGCAGCGGCCTGGGGCGAATCGGGTGCCGAGACGACGACGGGCGAGCCTTTGTCGCCGCCTTCGCGGACCTCGATCCCGAGCGGCACCTCGCCGAGGAAGTTGAGGCCGTATTCGTCGGCCAGCTTTTGCCCGCCGCCTTTGCCAAAGATCTCGTACTTGTTGCCCGTGTCGGGCGCGATGAAGTACGACATATTCTCGATCACGCCGAGCACCGGCACATTCACCTGCTCAAACATCTTCACCGCACGCCGCACGTCCGAGAGCGAAACTTCCTGCGGCGTCGTCACAAGCACCGAGCCCTGCACGGGCACGAGCTGCGCGAGCGAGAGCTGTACGTCGCCGGTCCCGGGCGGCATATCGACGATCAAGTAATCGAGTTCACCCCAATTCACGTCCGTTAGGAATTGCCGCACCACGCCGTGCAGCATCGGGCCGCGGAGGATCATCGGCTTGTCGGGCGGCACGAGCACGGCCATCGAGATCATCTTCACGCCGTGCGCCTCGATCGGCACGAGCTGGCCGTTGAGCACGTCGGGCTGGCCGTAGCCGGTACCGAGCATAAGCGGAACGTTCGGGCCGTAAACGTCGGCGTCCATCAGGCCGACCTTTGCACCGTCGAGCGCAAGCGCGACCGCGAGGTTGACGGCGACGGTCGATTTGCCGACGCCGCCTTTGCCGCTCGAGACGGCGATGATGTTCTTGACGCCGGGAATGGCGACGTTGTTTGCGATGCCGCGTCCCTGCGGCACCTCGGCGTCCATCGTCACGTTCACGTTCGCGACGCCCGGCAGCACGCGGACGATCTCGCGGGCCATCCCTTCCATCTCGTCCTTGACCGGGCACGCCGGCGTCGTCAGCACGATGCGGAACGAGACGTCGCCGCCGTCGATCTTCAGGTCGCGGACGAAGCCGAGCGTGACGATATCCTTTCGCAGGTCGGGGTCGATGATCTGCTTAAGCGAATCCAATACGATCTCTTCTGATATTTGGCTCATTACGGTTTGATAAACAGGCAAATTCGGAAAGTAGAATTCTACCAAACGGCGGTCGGATCATCGATCGCGGACGGGCGGCAAGTTGGCCTCGCAGGCCGCGGAATTCGATAATGGTCGTGAATGAGCGCCTCACGATCCGAGCTTTTCCGAGAGTTTTACCTGCAGGCACAGGCGTGCCGCGTCTGCCCGGACCTTGCCGACAAGACCGCCGTTCTGAGCGAGCTTAACGGCAATCTCGCGCCGCGCGTCTTCTTTATCGGCGAGGCCCCGGGCCGGCAGGGGGCCGACCGCACGCGGCGGCCCTTCTACGGCGACAAGTCGGGCGCGAACTTTCAGCAGCTGCTCGACTCGATCGGGCTGAAGCGCGAAGACATCTTTATCACGAGTGCCGTGATGTGCAGCCCGCGTTCGGCGACCGACGCCAATCGCAGACCGACGCGCAGCGAGATCAAAAATTGCTCGACGCACCTTCGCCGCACGATCGAGCTCGTCGATCCGCCGCTGATCGCCACGCTCGGCAGCGTCGCGCTCGAGTCGCTCAAGCTGATCGAGCCGCACGACCTCACGCTCAAAATTCACGCAGGCACCGTCAACCGCTGGAACGGCCGCACGCTCGTTCCGCTCTATCACCCGAGCCCGCAGGTCATCGCATCGCAGCGCGGCCTCGCGCTGCAGCTCAAACACTTCGCGACGCTCGCTAGCTTGATCGATCCCTTCGGAATAACTGAGAACTGATAGCGAGAAGAAGTTGTCAGTTATCAGCTATCAGTTATCACTTATTCCGAAAGTGTCCCGTTTTCATTTTCCCGACCCGGCAGAATAAACTGACAACAAGACAGCAGCGATAGATGGAGCAGAATTTCACAGACGCTTACGACCGCATCCGCTCGGGCGGGTTGGGATTTATCCGGATGCCTCGCGGCATCGTTGCGGTGCACGGCAAAGAGGCCGTGCAGTTTCTCAACGGGCTGATCACCAACGACGTCGCAAAGCTCAACGACGGCGACCAGATGCTCGCGGCCTTTCCGAATGCGCAGGGGCGACTGATCGCGGTCGTTCGAGTGGCGCGGATCGGCGATAGATTTATTTTTGAGACCGAAGAAGCGACGCGCGAAAAGGTCTACAACAACCTGTTTCGTTTTACATTCGCGGGAGACTTCTTTGTCGAGGACCTGCACGAGAGCTATAGGTTCTTTTCGATCGCCGGTGAAATGACCGATGGAGCTTCGCTGCCTGAAGGGTCGATCGTCCTTGATTCACGGCTCGGCCGAGATGTTCTCGTGCCTGCGACAGAAGCGGAGAATTTTGTCGAAGATCTGCGTCGCATCGACGCGGTCGAGATCTCGCCCGAGCTTTACGAGACGCTGCGGATCGAGGCGGGCATTCCGCTTTACGGCGTCGATATGGACGAAACGACGATCGTGCCCGAGCTCGATCTTGACGGGATGATCTCTTATAACAAAGGCTGCTACATCGGTCAGGAGATCATCGCGCGGATACACTTTCGCGGCCACGTGGCAAAGCAGTTGACCGGGATAGTTTTCGCATCGGCGCCCGGCCAACAGGCAGAAACACGACCGGTAGGGAGCGTGTCCCCAGAGGCGACCGAACTTGAAACAGCCGACGGAAAAAACGCCGGCCGGATCACATCGGTCACCTTTTCACCAAAGCTCGGCAAAACCGTCGCTCTGGCCTACGTCCGCTACGACCATCTGGCCGAAGGCACTGAGTTGTACGCTAACGATCTGCCCGCAATCGTAAAGCCGCTGCCTTTCGTCAGCTAGAATGAATGTCAATCAAATCATTATGACCGACCGCGACATCGACCTGCCCAACGCCAAGCTCGCATACACGATCATCCAGTCTCTGCTCGAGGGCCACGAGGCGCTCAGCGACCTGCTCGTCGTGATGTCGCACGCGCTCGACGAAGAGATGCTCAAAGCGCTGACCGGCACCGGCGAATGGCAGCGATATCTCGACTCAAAACGCGAGCTCGAACGCACGCACGCACAGATCGAAAAACTCACAGACGAACTGCGTCGATTAGATGCGGCGTCGTAACTGGAGCGTAATTATTGATTGAACAATTAGTAATTAGTAATTAACTATCGAAATGCTCGACCTCATCATCATCGGCGCCGGCCCCGCGGGTATCTCGGCGGCTTTCGAAGCAAAGAAGCACGGACTCGAATACGTCGTTATCGAAAAGGGACTGATCGGCAATACGATCTACAACTATCCGGTCGGATTGACGGTCTTTTCGACGACGAACGAGCTCGAGTTTGCCGAGGGCGGCCTCAAGCCCGCGCGCGAAAAGCCGACGCGCGAAGAGCTGCTTTCGTATTACGTGCGCTTTGTACTCGACAATGAGTTGAATGTGCGGACCGAGGAGCGGGTCGTTCGGGTTGCAAGGATGTCAGAAGCGGAATTTCCCGCGGAGACGCAGAGACGCAAAGAACGATTCCGAGTTATTACCGACAAGGGCGAGTACACGGCGGCAAACGTTCTCTTCGCGATCGGCGCGATGGACCATCCGCGGCGACTGAACGTCCCGGGCGAAGATCTGCCGAAGGTGCACCATCAGTTTCGTGAGACCTACCCTTGGGTGCGAAAAAAGGCTTTGGTCGTCGGCGGCGGAAATTCAGCGGGCGAGGCCGCGCTGTTTCTCGCCGCGGAAGGCGCCGATGCGACGCTCGCCATCTTTCGTTCGGACTGGGAAAACACCGACCCCAAGCAGGGCTGCATCAAATACTGGGTCAAAGGCCCGCTCGAGAACGAGGTCAAAAAGCACTGCCTCAAACTCTTTTTTCTCGGCCGAGTCCTGGAGATACGCGAGCGCGAGGTCGAGCTCGAAAACGAGAGCGGCGAGCGCTGCACCGTCGAGAACGACGTTGTCTTTGTGCTGATCGGCTCTGACGCCGACCTGACGATGTTGAGAGATTTGGGCGTCGCGACCGAGCAGGGAAAGAACGGCGAAGTTCCGGTCTACGATGCCGAGACCTTTGAGACGAACGTGCCCGGAATCTATGTCGCGGGCCACTTCACAAATCAGCGGCATATCAAAGGCGCGATCGACGCCGGCAAGGCCATCGTCCCGCGGCTCGCGGCAAAGCTGAAGGGAATTGCCGCCGGCGAATGACCGGTGCATCTGTTTTATCTTTGACATCGAGCGCCGCTCAACTAAAATGACTCCCGAATGCACGCCCGAACTCGCCGACAGAAAGAGATACTCGACTTCATCACACGCTACATCAGCAAGCACGGTCACCGTCCGTCTTACCAGGTGATCGGCCGCGAAACGGGCATCAACGCAAAGTCCGGCGTGCACAAACACATCAAGGCGCTTGAGGAGCAGGGGCTGCTCGAGCGGCGGCGCGTGAATGGAACGTTTGACCTCGAGATCAAAACGGCGGCTGCCGGATCTGACAGCTTTTTTGAGATCCCGTGGCTCGATGTGCCGCTCAACGGCACGCGGCTCGAGGAATGGGAGCAGTTTCCGCTGATCGTGCCTTCGTTCATGTTTGCCGGCCGCGAGGCCGAGCGTTACTACGCCTACCGCGTCCGCGACAACGGCCTGTGCGAAAAGAACATTCTCGAGGACGACGTGATACTCGTCGAACGGCGTTCGCTCGTGCGCGACGGCGAATGCGCCGTTGCGGTCGTCGATCGCGAGACGACCGTCTTTCGCCGATACTATCGGCGCGGCTCGCGCGTCGAGCTGCAGGCGTCGAATGACGACTTTGAGCCGATCGTCCGTTCGGCCGAGAAGGTCGACGTCAAGGGCATCTACCGCGCTCTGCTGCGGCCGGCGGGATAGTCTCTCGCCGTTCGTTTTGTCGACGGCCGCCGCTCTTGCCGCAGCCGCACGGGCCTTTCATCATCGTTATCCGTCTCGCTTAGCGGAGGTTCAATTCATGAGGATCGCGCTGCTGATCGTTCGCACGCTCACCGGGCTGCTGTTTATGTTCGCGTCATCGGTCTACTTTCTCGGCCTCATTACGCCGCCGCCGATGGAGGGGCCGATCAAGACGTTCAATGAGGGGCTCGCGGCCGCCGGATACTTTCTGCCGCTGCTAAAGACGACCGAGCTCGTGGGCTCGATATTGCTCGTGTCGGGCCGGTTTGTCCCGCTGGCGCTCGTGGTGCTCGCGCCGGTCGTCGTCAACATTTTTATGGTGCACTTGGTTCTCGACCGGAGCGGGCTGCCCGTGGCGGTGTTTCTTGTCATCTCGTTTGCCTTCCTTGCGTACGGCTATCGCTCCGCCTTTCGCCCGCTGCTGACATCCCGATACGATGCGATGAATTAGGTCCGATCGCCGGCCATGCGAGTCGGTTGCGGGTCCAATCTATTTTCGCGATACTTTTTATGTGACAAATTCACCGACCCCGAACGCGAGTTACAGTCTCACGCTGCGCGTCCGAATTCACAATAAGCCCGGCAAACTCGGCGAGATCACGACCGCCATCGGCAGGGCCGGCGGCGATATCGAGGGTATCGATATCGTCAGCGTCGGCAAGGACTTTTTGATCCGCGACATCACCGTGAATGCGGCCAGCGAATCGCACGACCAACAGATCGTCGCGTCGCTCGACGACATCGACGGCGTCGAGGTCGTCAATGTCAGCGACCGCACATTCCTGATGCATCTCGGCGGCAAGATCGAGACCGTGTCGAAGATGCCGCTCAAGACGCGCTCGGACCTCTCGATGGCGTACACGCCCGGCGTCGCGCGTGTCTGCGAGGCGATCCGTAAAGATCCCGAAAAGGTCTTTAATCTCACCATCAAAAAGAACACTGTCGCCGTCGTCTCGGACGGCACCGCCGTGCTCGGCCTCGGCGATATCGGCCCGGCGGCGGCGATGCCCGTGATGGAAGGCAAATGCCAGCTCTTTAAAGAATTCGGCGGCGTCGACGCCTTCCCGATCTGTCTCAGCACAAAAGATCCGCACGAGATCGTCCAGACCATCAAGCGGATCTCGGTCGCATTCGGCGGCATCAATCTCGAGGACATCTCGGCGCCGCGGTGCTTCGAGATCGAGGAGCGTCTAAAGGAGGAGCTCGACATCCCGGTCTTTCACGACGATCAGCACGGCACCGCCGTGGTCGTGCTCGCGGCGCTCATCAACGCACTCAAGATCGTCGGCAAAAAGATCGACGAGATCAAGGTCGTCGTCAACGGCGTCGGCGCCGCCGGCGTCGCCTGCTCAAAGATCGTGATGGCGGCCGGCGTCAAGAATATCGTCGGCTGCGACCAGACCGGCGCGCTCTACGAGGGCCGCACCGAGCATATGAACTGGGTCAAGGACTGGTACGCGCGAAACACCAACCCCGACCGCGAGACCGGCAGCATTCACGACGTGATCAAGGGGGCCGACGTGTTCTTTGGGCTCTCTGTGCCCGGCGTGATCGGCCAGGACGACCTCAAGGCGATGGCCAAGGACCCGATCGTGTTCGCGATGGCAAATCCGATCCCTGAGATAATGCCCGAGGACGCCGCCGGGCACGTCGCGGTGATGGCGACCGGGAGGTCGGACTACCCGAACCAGATCAACAACGTCCTTTGCTTTCCGGGCATTTTCCGCGGCGCGCTCAACTGCCGGGCCTCGCGCATCAACGAGGCGATGAAGCTCGCGGCCGCCCACGCTATCGCCGGCATCATCACCGACTCCGAGCTGCATCCCGATTACATTATCCCGTCCGTCTTTGATAAGCGTGTCGGCGAGGCCGTTGCCGACGGCGTCGAGGAGGCCGCGTACGCGTCGGGCGTCGCGCGGCGCGAGCGGACGACGACCGAATCGGTGATCTGAACACGCGGCGGCCGAACGAGGCCGCCTTTTTTTTACGCGTTTATCCCGTTGCGGCCGCTCGCGGGTCGAGTGTATCCTTCTCAGGAACCAAGGCAGGGAACTTTGCTCAGACGACGTTTACAGCATCTATCGGTCGAGGAATTTGCCAATACGATCACGCACGGGTTTGGCCTCGTGTTGAGCGTGATCGGATCTGTCATCCTCACCGCGATGGCCGTCTCTCGCGGCGGGACGGCTCTGATCGTGAGCTCGATCGTTTACGGCGTTTCGCTGCTCGTGCTCTACGCGGCGTCGACGGCGTATCACAGCGTGACGACACATGACCTCAAGCGCCGCCTGCAGATCGTCGATCACTGCTGCATCTACCTCCTGATCGCCGGGACGTACACACCGTTTGGCGTGCTGGTGATCGGCGGTGAGCTCGGCCGCAACCTAATGATCGCCATCTGGGGATTAGCCGTCGTCGGGGTCGCGTCAAAGCTGATCTTCAAACATCGCTTCACCGCGGTCTCGGTCGTCTCGTACGTCCTGATGGGCTGGCTTGGCGCGTTTGGACTGCAGTCGCTGATCGACGCCCTCGGGATGACGGCCGCGGCGCTGGCGGTCGTCGGCGGCCTCGCGTACACCTTTGGCGTGATCTTTTTTGCCTGGCAGCGGCTGCCTCACAATCACGCGATCTTTCACGTCTTTGTGCTCGCCGGCAGCGTACTGCACTATCTCGCGGTGGTGATCTACGTCATTCCTTTGGCTCGCTGATCGCGAGTCAGATCCCGAATTCATATTTTGCAATGGCGGCTTGCCGCCCGACGCGTCGCTTTCGCTGTTTTGTCGACGCCGCTTTCGTCCGCGATACTTTGGTGATGACGTAC
The DNA here is from genome assembly GCA_046313635.1 of Pyrinomonadaceae bacterium. GTDB lineage: Bacteria > Acidobacteriota > Blastocatellia > Pyrinomonadales > Pyrinomonadaceae > OLB17. Next base: position 66,776 of record JBKBYA010000013.1, read on the forward strand.
GAGGTAAAGGTCGGCACATGCGGGTTTGGCCGCGCAAAAAAGGACGAGTACGCGCGGCGTCTGCCGACGGTCGAGATCCAGCACACGTTCTATAAGCCGCCGCAGATCAAGACGCTCGAGCGCTGGCGGGCCGAGATGCCGGCGGAGTTTGAGTTCACGCTCAAGGCGTGGCAGTTCATCACGCACGAGGCCGGCAGCCCGACCTACCGGCGTCTTAAGCGGCCGCTCACCGAAAAAGAAGAGAAGGAGGCCGGTGCCTTCAAACCGACCGACACCGTGATGGAAGCGTGGCAGGTCACGCTCGATTCGGCGCGGGCCCTGAAGGCGCGAACGATACTTTTTCAGTGCCCGGCAAAGTTCAAACAGACGCCGGAGAACATCAAGAACCTTCGCAAGTTCTTCAAGACGATCGCCCGCGAGGATATGAATTTCGTCTGGGAGCCGCGCGGCACGACGTGGGACGACAAGACCGTCAAAACGATCTGCGACGACCTCGGCCTATGGCACTGCGTCGATCCTTTCAAGGCTCGCACCGTCACGTCCGACCGGTGCTACTACCGCCTCCACGGCATCGGCGGCTGGCGATACAAGTACGAAGAAGGCGAACTCGACGAGCTCGTTTCGCTGCTGCCCGAAGACAAATTGGCCTACGTCGTCTTTAACAACAACGAGATGTTTGAGGACGCGATGCGGTTCAAGAGGATCGTCGAGTCGGCGGCCTAGCAAGATCGATCAGGCGACAAACTTATAGCCAAAACCGTGCACCGTCTGAATGTACCGCGGGCGTCGCGGATTGACCTCCAGCTTTTGCCTGAGCCATGCGATGTGGACGTCGACGGTGCGCGTCGTAGGCGTCGCGTCGTATCCCCAGACGGCGTCGAGCAGCTGGTCGCGCGAGTGGACGACGTTTGGATTTTCGACGAGGTACTGCAGGAGCTTGAATTCGAGCGCCGACATCTCGACCGCTGAGCCGTTTCGCACGACCTCGGCCCTTCGAAGGTCGATCGCGACGTCGCCAAATCTAAAGACATTGGTCGAGCGGCCTTTCCCCGCAGAAGGAGCGCGCCGCAGCAGCGCCTCGACGCGGGCCAGCAGCTCCATCACTTCGAAAGGCTTCGTAAGATAATCGTCCGCGCCGAGCTTTAGGCCTAAGACCTTATCGATGGTCTCGCCCTTTGCCGTGAGCATCAGGATCGGCGTCGCGACGCCCGCCGCGCGCAGATCGCGGCAGACGTCGTACCCGTTCTTTTTCGGCAGCATCACGTCGAGGATGATCAGGTCGTGCCCGCCGCCGAGCGCGAGCTCGTAACCCGTCAGCCCGTCCTCGGCGCTCAAAACCTCAAACCCCTCACTCCGCAGCCGATCGGTCAGCGTCAGTATCAGGCCCTGTTCATCTTCGACGAGAAGGATCTTCATTCGTTAGTGGTGAAGCGTGAAGCGTGAAGTGTGAACGGTGAATGGTGAGTGGTGAACGGTGAACGGTAAACGGTAAATGGTGAACGGTGAACGGTAAACGGTAAACGGTAAACGGTAAACGGTAAGCGGTAAACGGTAAATGGTGAACGGTGAACGGTAAATGGTGAACGGTGAACGGTAAACGGTAAGTGGTAAATGAAGGATGCCATTCACAATTCACGATTTACGAGTCACGATTCACTATCCGCTCAAGTCTGTCCATTCACCATTTACCATTTACCGCTTACCGTTTATGAACGGTGAACGGTGAACGGTAAACGGTAAGTGGTAAATGAAGGATGCCATTCACAATTCACGATTTACGATTTACGAGTCACGATCCGCTCAAAGCTGTCCATTTACCATTTACCATTTACCACTTACCGTTTACCACTCACCACTTACCGTTTACCACTCACCACTCACCCTTCACCGTTAACCACGGGTAGCTCTATCGTAAACCTGCTTCCGCGCCCCGATCCGCTTTCGGCGGTGACGCGGCCGCCGTGGGCTTCGGCGATCTGTTTTACGAGCGAGAGGCCGAGGCCGCTGCCGTGGATCTGCGCGTCGACGACCGTTCTTGACCTGTAAAAAGGCTCGAATACATGTTTCAGATCAGCGCTCGATATGCCGATCCCGCGGTCTTCGACGACGATCTTCACCGTGCCGCCGCCGTTCGCCGCCGAGACCCTGATCCATCTTTGCCCGTTGGCGTACTTGACCGAGTTCGCGATGAGGTTTTGGATCGCCCTATTCAATGCCGCCTCGTCGGCCGAGACCGACGGCAGCGCCGGCGGGATGTCGGTCTCGACCGCAAAGCCCTCAGACTCGAGCAGCGGACGGCTGTCGTCGACGGCCCGTGCGACAAGCGACGCGATGTCGACCGGGCGAAAGTTGTACTTCTGCCGGCCCGAATTTGCCCCGGCAAATTCGAGTATCTGCTCGACCATCGCCGAAAGTTTTTTACCCTCGCCCTTGATCAGCCGGCCGTAACGCGCGACCTGTGATCCGTCTTTTGCGACGCCGTCGGCGAGATTTTCGCCGGCGGAGTAGATCACCGCGAGCGGCGTGCGGAACTCGTGCGAGACGCTCGAGACAAAATCGACCTGCCGCTGGGCGAAAAGCCTCGCCCGCGCAGACGAGACGATGATCCCCGCGACCGCCGCGCCGAGCAGAGCGAGAATGCCAAATCCGACACCAAGATTTCGCCATTCGGTCTTCGCCACCGACGCGGCGACCGAACCGTCGCGGTGCCGCGCAGTGAGCGTCCACGGCGGCGGCTCGCCCGTTCTCGTTCGGGTCGCGATCATCGACGCTCTCGCCGGACCGTTCTGCTTCATCTCGACGGTCACCTGGCCGGTCTTTGCAACGCGCTTTTCGATCTGGCTGAACGAGTGCGTTTCGAGCCGCGAATCAAAAACTACGGTGCCCGGCCTTTTATCGCCGCCGCCGATCGACGAGAGCACGTCGCGATTAGAAAAGAGAATGAAGTTCTCCGCCGACAGATCGAAGAGCCTCGCCCGCGCATCGCCGTCGCCGGCTGCTGCGTCGACCGGCACAGATCGATATTCGCTGCGGCCCGCGCCGTCGTCGACCGATATCGCAAACTCGCCGTCGCCAAAATGCCGGTCGGTGAGATCCGGCAGCAGGCGTCCGGTGATGGTCGACTTGTCGAGGCGGATCGCGAGATAGCCGACGGTCTTTGGTCTGGGGAGGGGCGGCGACGCTTCGTCGCCGCGCGTGCGGCGGATAAAGATGCGCTCGATCTTTGGCGGAGCCTCGCTGATCGGCAGCACGAGCGTCGAGATGTCGGCGAGGACCGGCGTGAACGTATCGCCCGCGCCGATGCGCGAGCGCAGCGTGCGAAGCTCGTCGTTCCACGCTGCCTGCTCAAACCGGGCGCCGTCGGCGCCGCTGTGAACGAGAGGTTCGGCATCTTCGCTTTCGGCGTCGAAATATACAAAGCCCGCGACGAGCGTCGGGTACTGCGTCTTCGACCGCCAGTAGGCCAGTCGCTCGTTGAACTCGCTCCAGTCGCGGTCTCGCCACGACAGCGCGTCGGTCTGAAAGTTGAAATACGCGCCCTGCATCTCGCGATTGAAATCGCTCGCAAATCGCGTCGTCGCTTCGTGCACGCGCCGCTGCATCTTTTCGGCCTCGCTCGCGCTGATCTGCCGCTGCCAGCGGAACTGCAGCGCGCCGAGCAGCAACAGCAGTCCGACGAGCGCGGCAAAGAGCAGGATTGTCGAGAGCGATCGCTTCATTTCAAAAGCGCGAAGCACGCGCGGCCTCTCGTGGCCCATTGTCCACTCTGCACTTTTCGGTGTCCACTGCTTTTCGGCACTTTTTACATCCTTAACAATTTCTTTGCCTGGTCTTAACCACACGTTGGTCAGGCGGTGAAATAATCGGTACCGTCAGAAAACCATTCGACGGCTTGGGAGGCAATTTATGAGACGATTCATCACTTCAGTTTTATGCGTATCGGTCTTCTTCATCGGGCTCGGCGCCCTGGTAGAGAAGGCAGGGGCCGCGTTTCGCTCGGACGAGAAGGCGCTCGCCATTATCGCCGCGGCACGCAAGGCGATCGGCGGCGACGCGGCGATCAACAACATTCGCAGCCTGCGCGTCAGAGGCAGCACGGTCAAGATCCTGAAGATCGGCGGCGAAGAAAAAAGCATTGCCGGCGAGACCGAGATCGCGATGCAGCTGCCCGACAAATTTTCCAAGATCGTTAAGCTCGGCAGCGGCGGAGAAGATCGGCCCGGCGACGCGAGCATCGACGTGCTGGTCACCAGCGACCGGCCGAGCGGCGTCGGACCGCATAAGGTAACGATCAAAAAAGGCGAAGGCGGCCAGGAGATCGCGGTCAAAAGGTCGGATGCCGACGTAAAGGAGATCGAGACCGCCGACGGCGGGCGAGTCATCGTTCGCAGTATCTCGAAGGACGGCGAGCCGGCAAGATCACGATCCGGTGATGGAGCCAAGGTGTTTGTCGACAAGCGTGTCGGTGACGCCGGCCGCCCGGGGCCGCGGCAAGACGAGTTTGCCCGGACGCTGCTCGCACTGCTGCTCTCGACGCCGGGCGACGCCGCGGCGAATTTCACGTTTGGCGGTGAACATCAGATCGACGGCCGACAATGTAATATGATCGTTGCCGACCTCGGCTCGTCGAGCGTGCGGCTGTACCTCGATCGCGACTCAAACCTCCCGGTGATGGTCGCTTACACGGCGGTCGAGCCGCAGGTCGTCTTTTTCCGAAAGGAGGCCCCGGCCGGCCGGGCGTTGGGCGAAAAGAAGGACGTCGTGACCTTTGACCGCAAGGCCGACGCGAGCACTACGGCGGTCGAATACCAGGTCCGCTTCTCAGACTACCGTTCGGTCGACGGCGTGCAGCTCCCGTACAAGTGGGTGACGACCGTCAACGGTGCGGCAGGTGAGACATTTGACGTCGCGTCGTACGAGGTCAATCCCGCGAATATCGCCGACGCGTTCGGCAAGCAGCGGATATTTGTTCGCGAGGCCAAGCCGGACCAGAACAAGTGATCCCCGTTCGAAGGGCGGGCGAGGCGGGGCGACCCGCCTTTTTTTCGTTTACGCGACGGCCTTGCCGGCCCGCACCTTCGCGGCACACGCATCCCGCCCGCAGACCATCAAAACCGGCGAATTTGTTATAATTTACGCTCCGGAGGAAGGTCAGTATCAGCAATATCCACGGCTTCACAAAAGGGTTGAAGCAAAACCAGCTCAAGCGCATCGAACGCCTCGCCACGCGGCGCGTCGCTCCCGATCAGATCATTTCACCCGAGCTTGCACGGCAGATGACCGAGATCTCGCACGAGACCAATCGGCAGGTCGGCGTACTGCTCAATCGCAAGGGCCAGGTCGAGTACGTTATGGTCGGCACAGCGAAGCAGATCGAGATGCCCGACTTTGGCCGCGCCCGCGTGTCGGCCGACCGCTTCCGCGGACTCCGATGCGTTCACACGCACCTGCTCGGCGAAAAGCTCACGCAGGACGACCTCACCGACCTCGCCCTGCTGCGCCTCGACCTGATGTCGATCATCCAGGTCGATAGATCAAACGGCCTGCCCGGTCTCGTCCACTCGGCGCACCTCGTACCGGCCCAGCCGGGTTCCGAGTTCGGGGTTCAGCGTTCCGGGGCGAACGGGCACTCTGAACTCGAAACCCCGAACTCTGAACTGCGAGGCTCTGACTCGCTCCCGTACGAATTCCTCGAGCCCGCGATCCCGGCCCATCTCGAGACCGACTTTCTCTCGCTGATCAACTCGCTCGAGGACGAGATGGCACGCGTCCGCCAAACGGCGCGCAGCCGGCAGGCAAACCGCGACCGGGCGATCCTGATCAGCGTCACGACCGGCAGCACGGACGATGCCGCGGAGTCGCTCGCGGAGCTCGAGGAGCTCGCCGCGTCGGCGGGCGTCTTTGTCCTCGACAAGATCATCCAGCGCCGCCCGCAGATCGATCCGCGAACCGTGCTCGGCCGCGGCAAGCTCGACGAGCTGCTCATCCGCTCGATGCGGCTCGGCGCGGATATGATCATCTTTGACGCCGAGCTCGGCCCGGCGCAGGTGCGTTCGCTCTCGGAGGCGACCGAGCTCAAGGTCATCGACCGTCCGCAGCTCATCCTCGACATCTTTGCGCAGCGCGCGCAGAGCCGCGAGGGCAAGCTGCAGGTCGAGCTGGCGCAGCTCAAGTATCTTTTGCCCCGGCTGGTCGTCGGACAAAACTCCGCATTCTCGCGGCTTGCCGGCGGCATCGGCGGACGCGGGCCCGGCGAGACCAAGCTCGAGACAGACCGGCGCCGAGTGCGCGACCGCATCTCGCAATTGGAACGCGCCGTCGACGACCTCGGCCGCCAGCGGCAGGAGCGCCGCAAGAACCGCGTTCAAAAGCACCTGCCGATCATCTCGCTCGTCGGCTACACCAACGCCGGAAAATCGACCCTGCTCAACGCGCTCACGCAATCGGACGTTTACGCCGAGCAGAAGATGTTCGCGACGCTCGACCCGACGTCGCGCCGACTGCGTCTGCCGTACGAGCAGGAGGTCATCATCAACGACACGGTCGGCTTCATTCGCGATCTGCCCGCAGCACTCGTCTCGGCGTTTCGCGCGACGCTCGAGGAGATCGCCGACAGCGACCTGCTGGTTCACGTCGTCGACGCGTCAAATCCGCGCGTCGAGCAGCAGATCGGATCGGTCGAGGGCATTCTCAAGGAACTCTCTCTCGACCGCATTCCGCAGGTGCTCGTGCTGAACAAGTCAGACCTCATCGCGGCCGACGATCTCGACGCGCTGCGGCGCAGGGTGATGCTTGACAGGAGTGCGGAATGCGTGGCAATTTCAGCTATCCGCCGGGATACCCTCCGTCCGCTGGTGGAAGCGATGGCAGTCAGGATAGGCATGTTCTCGGTACCGAGCGACGAGGTCGCGGCGGCCGGCAATCTTTAGACTTCGCTGCCGGCACGCGGATTCCATCAGATGGCAAAGCGAATCAGAGAGCTGAGATCTCCCGCCGCAAGATGGCGGCAGCAGTTGACGAGCGTCGTTTCACGTCCGCTCTCGGCGCTCTCAGCGTCGCAAAGGTTCTGGATCGGCTTTGCGCTTCTCTGCCTCTTTACGACCGTGCTGATCGAAAATCCGCTCTGGCACGCGTCGGGCAGGCCGGCCTACCGCGAGGGCGACATCGCACGCGAGACGGTCATCTCACCCGCCGACATCCAGTACACCGACGACGGCGAGCTCAGCCGCCGCAAGGAGCTTGCCCGAGCGAGCGTCAAGCCGATCTTTCGCTACGAATCGAACAAGGCCGAGCAGGCCGTGCAGCAATTCATCTCCGCTTGGGAAAAGCTGCAGCGTCACGGTGCTCAGCAGCCCGCGCCGCAGGCCAAACAATCCAACAGCGATATCAAGACCGAGACACACTGGACCGGCGCCGGCGGTGCCGAGGTTGGCCGCATACTCGCGTCGCGAGACTTTAGCCGCAACGAGATCGACGCGGTGCAGAGCGCGATCCGCGATGCGGCCGACGGGTATATCTACGACGATTCGGAGCGGCAGTATTTTGCCAATGAGGTCGTCGTATTTGACCGCTCAAAACCCAATCAGCAATCCAACGTCTCGATGCCCGAGAGCAACTGGACTTCGCTCTCCGCCGCAAGGGCCAAGCTTCGCACGCGTCTGCAGTCGATCAAGAGCCTCTCGGCAAAGGAGGTCGACGCCTTTTACACCGCGGCCGAGATCCTCGTCGAGCCGAGCCTCCGATACGACAGCGTCGCCACCGAGGCCGCACGCCAGCAGGAGGCAGACAACGTCGTTCCGATCACGGTCTCGCTCAAGCGCGGGCAAAAGATAGTCGGCGAGGGCGAGCTGATCACGCCGCAGATGATGCCGCGCCTCGCGGCGGTCGCAAATTACGGCTCGACGACGCGGCAGGTCAATCGATTTTTTGGCGTGCTGCTGATGATCGGCGGGCTCTACTGGGTCGCGTGGAAATTTGTCCGCAACCGGGGCGTCGTCGCAAGGCTGGCCCTTAGCGAACAAATGACATTTGCGCTGATAGGTTTTGTCGTGCTCGTGCAGACCGCGATCATGGCGGCGCTGTTTCGCCTGGCCGAGTTTACCGCGGTACAGAATCTCAGCGCTCCGGGCAACGATCCGTCGCTGTGGTCGTTTGCGATACCTTTTGCGACGGCGAGCCTTTTGATGACGCTGCTCGCCGACCGGCCGATCGCGCTTTTCACCGGTCTTTTTGCGTCGCTGATCGCGGGATTTATGGCGCCGCGCGGGTTTGAGTTTGCGATCTACTCGGCGTTATCTTCGGCGGTCGCGGTCTACGGCATCGGCCGGTATCGCAGCCGGCAGACCGTTACGACGGCAGGCGTTTTTGTGGGCGTTGCGTGCTCGATGCTCGCGCTTGCAATGCTACTGTATACGAGGCAGCCCTTTATTCTCAGCACGGTGCTGCTGTCGATAGCGTGCGGTCTCGCAAGCGGCGTATTGACCGCGGCCTTTACGTCGATGCTGCTGCCGATGTGCGAGTCTGCCTTCGGCATATTGACCGACGTCAAACTGCTCGAGCTCTCGAATGCCGATCTGCCCGTCCTCGGCCAGCTCGCGCTACGCGCGCCGGGGACAAACCAGCATTCGCACGCCGTCGGCCAGCTCGCCGAAGAGGCGTGCCGCGTCGTCGGCGGCAACGGCCTGCTCGCGCGCATCGGCGCTCTCTATCACGACATCGGCAAGACCGCCGCACCGGAGCACTTTGTCGAAAACCAGATCAACGGCAAGAATCCGCACGACCGCCTAAAACCCGCGCAAAGCGCAAAGATCATTATCGCCCACGTCAATTACGGCGCTAAGCTCGCACGCGAAATGGGACTGCCGCAGCGGATCATCGATTTTATCCCGCAGCATCACGGCACGCGCACGCTGCACTACTTTTTGAAAAAAGCGCAGGCACAGGCGCGGCCCGACGAGGTGATCTCGGAGAACGAGTTTCGCTATCCGGGGCCGAAGCCGCAGTTCAAAGAGGCCGCGATAATGATGATCGCCGACTCGTGCGAGGCCGCGGCCCGCAGCCTCTCGGAGCCGACGCCCGAGAATATCCGCTTCATAGTCACCAAGATAATCGACGCCATCCTGCAGGACGATCAGCTCGACGAGTGCGACCTCACGCTCCGCGAACTGACCCTCATACGCGAATCGATGATCCGCTCGCTCGTCGCTATCTATCACTCGCGCGTCGATTATCCAGGTTATGTCCCGCCGAATACCGGCTCGTTCAGGATCACCGAATCGGGGCAGTTCAAGACCACCGACAGCGGCAGCCTCGCAGACGCCAAACCCGACACCGAAGGCTGGGCACCGGCCGACGATCGGCAAAAGACCGCCGCGCGTCGCTCGGCCGGCGGAACGAGCCGTTACGCCAAACCGTCTGACATCCCGGTCTCGCCCGGCGGCGAGATCGAGGACGAAGCGGTCGATCGTACCTTCGAACCGGCCGACGGCAAGCGCGCCAAAGGCGCCGTCAACGACTAGATCGCCTTTTTTAGTTTTTGGTAGGTCTCGGCAAGCGACTCGGGCAGCGTACGCGTCTGGCCGATCGCGGTCATGAAGTTTACGTCGCCGACCCAGCGGGGAAGCATGTGCATATGGTAATGCTCGGCGACGCCGGCACCGGCGGCCTTGCCGAGATTCATGCCGAGATTGATCCCGTCGGGCCTGTAGATCTCGTCGATAGCGCGCTGGTAACGCTTGACGAGATCCATCATCTCGTTGGTCGACTCGGCCCCGGCGTCGGCGGGCGAGGCAATATGCTCGTAGGGGACGATCATCAGGTGGCCCGAGGTATAGGGGAAGATATTCAGGATCACAAAATTGAACTCGGCACGCTCGAGGATGAAATTCTCCTCGTCGCGTGCCGAGTTGTTTTGTATCTCGCAAAAGACGCAGCCGTCAGACCTTGACTCGCCGCTCCTGGTTATGTAGTCGTATCGCCACGGGCTCCAGAGTACGTCCACATCACTAGCCGGCGGGCTGCTGGTCCCGGTTGATCAATTCCTTCAGCTCCTTTCCGGGCTTGAAGTACGCCACACGCTTTGCCGGGATGTCGACGGAACTTCCGGTCTTCGGGTTGCGGCCCTTGCGCGAGTTGCGCTCACGTACGCGGAAGCTGCCAAATCCGCGGAGCTCTATCTTCTCTCCTTTATTCAGCGACGCCGTGATGCTGTCAAAAATTATCTCGACCAGCTGCTCGGCATCCTTCTTGGTCATATCGGCCTCTTTGGCGACCCTCTCGACCAGATCAGCTTTAGTCATGGTTTCCTCGCTGCTTAAAGACGAACGTCCAATCAGAACAATGCAACAACAAAATGACAGAGCGCGGGCGAATGACTATTCGCCCGCTGCCTCATGAGCGTCGGTATTTTGCTGCTCGTCATCCGACGGCGACTTGGTCCCCTCGGTCAGGCTGCCGCCCTGGGCCTCCTGATCGGCCGATTCAGACTCCGCCTCGGTCGCGTCCGCGTCAGCCGGCGCCGGCTCGCCGGATCCGCCCGACTGCTGAACGGCGGCTTCCTCGATCGACGGCTCCTCGGCGGGTGAGTCGCCCGCGGCTTCTGCGGGCTGCTCGGCCGACTCTTCTGCGGGCTGCTCGGCCGACTCTTCTGC
>JBKBYA010000014.1:0-75317 GCA_046313635.1 Pyrinomonadaceae bacterium
GTTACGAAGCGTTACATCAGCGGTCGCGGTCCGCTTCAATTCCTCGATGCAACGCGCGGCCTCGTCAGGGAAACAGCCGACCGACCGCGCGATCTCCTCAACACTACCCTTTATCTGAGGCACGCCCAGGTCACGCATGATAGCTATGCACTCGATCCAAAAACCTTTTGTTTCGAGCGAGCACCTACGCAGCTCCGGCGAGTTACGCCAGGCCGGAATCTCAAATTTGAACCACCAATCTTTCGCCATTTCGTAATCGATCGCTCCAATCGGTCCCGACCTAAGCCTCTGCCCTCCTCGACGCCTCGAATTCGCTGATCAGCTGATTCAGACGTCCGACGAATTCGAAGTCTCGCGGCGAGAGGTCGAAGACGCTGCCGGCAAAAGCGATCGCGATCTCGCAGCGATCACCGAGCAATATCTCGCGGAGGTGCTCGTCGCGCAGGCTGCCCTTGATCGAGGACTTAGGTGCAGACGTTTTCGCCCGCGTTTCAGCGGCCAGCTCTGGAGCGGGTTCTTTGATCGGTTCTCGATCGACCTCGAAGCGCAGCTTGACGAGATTGTCGAGACCGACCTCCTCAACTGGCCGCTCGATCGGTGCCGGCTCTTCCGCAATGCCGGCGATGCCCCTGCCCAGGTCGGTCAGGTACCATCGCCTCTGCTCACCCTCGTTCTGCTCGAAGCGAAACCAGCCGTGCGAGAGGCCGGCCGAGAGCGTGTTGTAAACTTCCGGCGGCGAGACGTCGAGCTCGTCCGAGATTTCGGCGATCGACGTCATGCCGTGGCCTAGAGCGATCATCACGCTCAAGCTGAGCGTCGAGTGCTCGGCTTCGTTCTCGACCGTCGCTACTCCCTCGACCTCGACGGCCGCTTCCATTGTTTGCGTTGCTGTGGTTTCCAACATGATCACTTACCTCCTTTGGCGGCCTTCTTGGCGGTCGCGGGCTTCTCTTCTTTCTCTTTTTTGCGCGGCCAGTAAACGGTCGGCGGTTCCTCGTACTTGCCGCAGATGCACCCGTACTCGCACTGCTCGCCGACAATGAATCCCTGTTCGGATCGCTTTGGTGTATGAACGACCTTTTTGTGGCCGCACCGACATGTGGCGTCTGTCTGTTCGGTCATGACTGGTCGTCCTCATCTGGACGGAACTGCTGGACCACGATCGTGACCGGGAGGATGTTGCTCGCCCGTTTGCCTTTGAGCCGGTCGTCGGTGAGCAGGTTGTGGACCGCGTCGCGGACGGCACGGTCGAGATTGGTCCCCTCGCCGGTCTTTGTGATGAACGCGTTGTGGGCCGGCCGCATTTGCGGGAACTTGGCCGACGCCGTGACTTTTAGTGTCGTCATATCAGTACAATTTCTTGCCGTCCTTCATCCGGGCGGCGACGCTGTCGGGGACGACGACGAGGCCCTCGTCGGTGCCCTCGGCCCAGATCCGGTCGCGTTCGGCGGCGGCGGTCATATAGTCGAGACCAGAGGCCAGGACGCGATAGGTGCTGATGACGCTCCAGACCGGCTCGGAGAGCTCCGAGGCGACGGCCGGGTCGACGCCGGCGGCGGCGTAGGACCGGTCGGCGGTGTCGACGGTCGCGAGACGCCGGCGGCTCGGCTCCTCGCTGGTGTTGAAGCGGTGCGAGCACCGGAGGCACTCGCGGCGGCGATACACGGTGCCGTCCGGACGCGGGCGGCTGTCTATGACCTTGGTCTGCAGATGCTTGCATTTGGGAAAATCACTCATTTGACGTCGAGTACCTCCCTTACGGGGCGTCCGGTGTCCTGGTCCCAGATCTTGGCGATGAGGATGCCGACCTCGAGGTCGGCCTTGTGCTGCTCGGCGGTCTCCGGATCGACGGCACCGATGGCCGACCAATTGACCGTCGGTCTTTTCATTTTGGTCTCGGGCTCGTCAAAAAAACCGGCGGCCCACTGAATGACGGAGACGTGGCCGCGTGACCACTCTCGCTTCAGGTCGTTGGTCAAGACGGTGCCGTTGTGTAGTTTTTCGGTTCTCATATGCTTACGATTCGAGTATCCTGGCGGCGGCCTCCGCGGCCTGTTTGCGTCGCCGGGCACGCGTGGCCCGCATGGTCAGTGCCGAACGGGTCGGCTGGCCCGGAACTTTGGTCGGCCGGCCGCCCTTGCGTCCCGCTTCGACGCGGCGACGCATCTCCTTGTCGACGATCTCCTTACCGGCGGCGAGAGCGTCGATGAGCTTTTCGCTGACGGCGAGGGTGACCGGTCGGCCGCTGCGTAGCGTAGCGACGACCTGGTCGATGGTCTTTTGAAACAGTGCGATCTCCGGTGTCATATCAAAACCTCAGTGGATGTGCTCGGGCCAGATCTCGTCGTCGTCGGCCGGCCCTTTCTTTTGACGCTCCAACGTCTCGTACATACAGCGGAGTGCGTCGACGGTCTCGATCGCACGGTCGACCTGCTCCTCGACGCTGCATTCGGGCAGCACGCCGCGACAGGCGAGCACGTCACGCATCAGCTCGGTCGCACGCCTTACCAGGTCGTGCCGACGGTCGCGTTCCCCGCAGAACATGACGAGGTAGCCCTCGATCTCGGAGACGGCGTGGATCACACCGATGTCGAGGTGTGCCAGATCAACAGGCCCGTTGGCCTTAGTTTTATCGTTCATACATGTGAAGCGACCAGGCCACACCGTGCCGGTCGAAAAGATGCTCGTAGAACTCGCCGCTGTCGTCGGTCACGAACCCGCACCCGCACGAGTGCTCGGGCAGGTCTGCATCGAGACAGACCGAGCAGCCGTCGCACTCGAGGAGGTTGCGGAGACAGTCGCAGTCCGGCAGACCGCAGACGCGGCACTTATGCGGCTTGCTGTTCACGGACCGCCACCTCGGCGACACCGGGACAATCGGTGCCGACCGCAGCGACGCCGTCGGGCTCGTAGACGGTGATGGCCTGTATCTCGCCGACGTAGAACTTGCGGCGATGCTTCTCGGCGAGACGCCGGGCCTCGGCCTCGGCCAGCTCGCGGGAAGCGTGCAGGTACTTAAAGTCCGAACGGAACCGCTGGTTGCGGTCCAATTTGGCGGCGACGAAGAAGCGGTGGTCCTTGTTGTACGGGTAGATCTTGTTCATAGTCGTTGCACGTGGTCAGTTGTCAAATGGACTCGAACTCGCTCTCGAGTGCCTGTATCCTGGCGTCCATCATCGAGAGGACGAGTGTTCGGATCGTGTTGAAGTTCTCCTCGCCGACGATCGACTTGAGATCGCGGGCGACGTCGAGGTCGAACGCATGATTCAAGTCCGCAAAGGACTTGCGGTGTCTACGCAACTTGTCGATGCTGCCCGTGATCTCCCGGGCCTTGTTGTACTGTTCAAGTTTCATACGGTGAACCTGTGTGTGCGGGCGGTAGTGACCCGCCGTGTCCGGTGAATATAAGTTGTAACAAAGTCTATGACAGATGTCAATGGCCGTTGCGACGTGCCGAAGCTGTCGCAACTTTGTGCTATATCGTCGTGTCCGCCTCTCGCGGGTTGTCGGTGTAGATGGTGTGAATGTGTCTGACGCTCATGTAGCACGCGTCCTCCGGATAGGACTCGCCGTGGGCGTAGGCTTCGTTCGTCGTTCCGTGAACCTGCTCGAAGGCGTAGTCGCGGATGTCCTCGAGATCGACCGGCCGTCCCATGTCGTCCTCGAATGCGTCGTCGTCGACCGCGATGGTCATCTTGAACTTGATATCGACCTCGAATGTGCGTGTGCTCATGACTCGAACGTCTCCTGCAGCGGATCGAGGGCGTGCTCGATCTGGTCGGCGGCGTCGTTGATGTTGTAGGCGGCGGTGTCGGCCGCGTCGTACCGCTCGCTGTTCTGGAGATTTTCGGGCATGTTGTCGCGGTACTCCTCTTCCTCATTGGCGATCATGCGAAGCTCCTCGACCGTGTCGGAGAGCCTCGTGTGGATGTCTTTAAGACGCTTTCGTCGGTGTTTGTTCATAGGCAGTGGTCATCGGTCAGCGGACGGTTCGTCCAAACGGGAACTCGCCGAGATCGCACCAGCGACCCGTGTCGGTGTGCCAATATCCCTCGTCGTCCGCGAACACGGGATAGGCGGTCGCGACGATCGGTCCGATGATGTCGTCGTCCGGGTTGTCGCGTGTGATGTGGATGTCGGCGACGCCCTGGAGCTGGATCCAGGTGTCGACGCGATGGTCGTCGGGCACCATCGATGCGGCCCCGTACGCGACATCGCGGAGACGTTCGAGATCGTGTGTGGTGAACAGGTTGGTGTCGGTCATGGTCATGCGAACCTCTTTTTCAGGTCGTCGATCAGCACGGTCCTCGATTCGACGCCGCCGGCGGCGTATTTGTAGTTGCTGCAGAAGACAAAGTCATCACAGTCGTAATTGAACTTGATCGAGTCATTACCGATGCGGAATGCGTGCTGTCGATATTATTTTTCATACCCTCACTACAAATCCTGATGTGTCGTTTTTGGCCAGTGTGCCTTTTGGGTGAAGACCGACGACGACGTTCTCTGGATCGAGGAACCGCAGGTCATGCCGGTCGCCGTCGATGACCGGGTAGCCGTGCCAGGTCGGCGGCAGGACGGGATCGAAGACGACGGAGACGTTGCGGCCGGCATCGAGCACCTTGAAAGCGTCACGTTCGTTGGTCTCGCTGCGGGAGAAGGTCAGAGAGTAGTTGGGCGGGAGGTCGTCCCGCAGGATCGTCTTTGTGATCTTGGTGTAGTCATAGAACTGGATGCCGGGAAACTCCTCGGCCATGCGGATCGCCAGTGCCGGCAGATCCGACGTACCGTTGATGCGGACGGTCGGTTTGAGCCCGAGCTCGTCGGCGAGAAAGCGGAGCTCGTAGATGTCCGACCTCAGGTGTGCGAGGAACGCCTCGCGGTGGTTGAAGTACATCAGAGTGCGACGCAGTCGTGTATTCTGGACCTTGCTGAAGCGGCCCTTGCCGCTCAGGTTGAGACAGGCGGCCCGGCACCCTGCCGAGGCCTTCGGGCAGACGTTGCGGCCCGAGAGCTTGTGCGGCAAAAGGTGCAGGATGCCCGTCAGGTAGCCGAAGTTCTGTGACTTCTGGGCCTTTGGGTTATTGACGGTGAGTAGTTTCATTCTCCGAAATAGAAGCACTGGGCGTACTTGATAAGCACGTCCTCGTCGACATTCTCGTCGTGGTACGGCGTCCACGGCGTGCCCCAGTCCTGGTACTGCAGCTCGGCGGTTTCGGGCTCGTTGTGCTGGTCTAGGTCTCCGATCAGACGCAGGGCCGGACCGCCGGTGGAGAGAAGGATCGAGTATTCCTCGGGCCCCATCGTCTCTCCGGGAGTGCACCAGCCGCTGCGGACCTCGATCGAGAGCGGCGACTCCTCGATCGTTTGTCGGGCGGCGTCCTCGTCGAACTCGAAGTCGTCGATCTCTAGCGTGCCGTCCGCGAGGTTCTCGGCGACGGCGTCGCGGAGATCCTCGTCCGGCTGCTCGTCGGAGCACTCGATGTCGATGCCGGCGAGCAGCTTGATGCATCTCTCCCGCGACAGGCCGGCGGCGTAACGGCCGGCGGCCGACTCGATGTCGAGTGCGGCGACCATCTCGTCAATGGACGAGTACCACCCGGCGGCGTTCTGACGGGCGTGGTCGATCGTTTTGGTCTGTGTGTTGGTCATAACTGTCTTGTTGACTGTGTGAGTGGCGTCGCTGCGTGTTAATCGTCGTCTCCGCGTTCCTCGTTCATGCGGATCGTTTCGTCGATGCCGGCGACCGCGTCTTTGATCGGAAACTTGTGGAAGAGGGTGATCTGTTTGTAGTCGTGATGGCGATCTTTAGGGAGTTTGATCCTGGCAAACCTGCCCTTTGGACGGTCCTTGTTAAAGCCGGCGTAGACCTCGATCATCTCGTTGTCGAGATCGACGACGTACGCCCACTCGCAGAAGAGCGAGTCGGCGGCGAACTCGACCTCGAGCTGGAGGTCGCGGGCCCCGTTCATGACGAGATCGAGGATCTCTCCGCCGGCGTCGCGATCAAGCTCGGGATAGACCTTTCTGAATTTATCGGCGTCGTCCATCAATACCAAACCACTCTCCGGGATCGGTTTACCGACGACCCGTTCCCAGCGGGCCTTGTGCTCTTTCGGAGTGATCCGGCGGCACTCGCGGACGGCCGCACGGAACTCATCGAGCCGTCCGTCGTCGTAGATCTTTTGCATGAACTCGGCTATCGTTTTACCCTGACCCTCTGGATAGTGGTCCCACTGGCCGTACTGTGCCACTTTGAACTCGCCGTCGACGACGACGCATGTAAGTCCTCGTGTACCCATAGTTTTTGTCGGTTGCGTGTTTGGTCGGTTGTTGGTTGTTTTGCTGACGGCCCTACTTCTCCGGCAGCGGGAGCGGGTTGCCGTGCCGATCGTGCGGACAGAGGTCCCAGATCAGCGAGTAGTCCCGGAGGACGAGCTCCCGGCACTTCTCGGGCAGCTCCTCGAATGGGATCCGCGTACCGAGGTGGCATTTGCGGCCCATCGCCGGCGGCCAGCCGCTGTTGTCGGTGACGTCGACGGGACGGAACTGCGTCTCGCCGTAGATGCCGACGCCCTGCGGGTGGAACGGGTTCTCGCTCATCGCCCGGTAGTGGAACCAGCCGTCGAACGACTTTTTGGCATAGACGACCGTGTAGCGGTCGCCGGTCTCGCCGCCGTTGTCGTAGCAGCGGACGTAAAAAGGAACGCCGCCGGGAAGGAATCGTTCGCGGCGGTCGAGATAGTATTTGCGTCGGTGCATATGGTCGGTGGTCAGTCGAGTTGGTTTCCGTCCTCGTCGAAGCACGGGCAGTCGTAGACGTCGCTCGGCTTGTACCGAGGCCCGTCGTCGATATTTCGGCGAACGATCCTTACCGAGAGTGCGTGGTCACCGTCCACTAAATAGTCGCGTAGCATCTCAGCGGCGTCTGTGACATCATTCACCTGGGTCGTGACCTCGAACTCGTCGTGGTCGCGGACCGGCATGTGGAACGTGAATTTATACATTTTGTTAGTCGATATAACCGGCGGCCTTGAGAAGCCGCTGTTGTGTCTTGCGGTCGGTGTTGCGGAAGAGGGAACTCGGCGGCGTCGCCATCGCCTTGAACCACCGCAACGCCCCGCGGAACGTGTCGAACTGAGCGGTCATGCGGAGTCTGCCGCCGCGGCCGACGTACTCGGCGACGTAGCGGTAGGTCTTGCTCTCGTCGCAGGCCAGAGCGGCGATGGTGCCGTGCCGGTGCTCGTACCGCCACGCGACCTCGTAGCCGTACAGTCTCTCGGTCATTCCTCGATCTCCTCGATGTCGGTGACCTCGAACTCGTCGTGGTCGCGGACCGGCATGTGAAATGTGAATTTAGGCATTGGTTTTGTCAGAGGCTGAGTCGAGCTTCGCTGTCACGGGCTAGACGGTTGGACCATCCGTATTCCCGTTCGTTCGTTTCGTCGTTATCGCCGGCGAGTTCGCTCAAGGTGCGACTGCCACCCTCGACGAACAACGCGGCCAGATCGCCGCGTTGGTGTACCACATTCAATATTCGATCGATGATCTTGAGCTTGCGTTCACACGTTCGAGCCTGAAGCAGGTCGAGAAGGTGGGACTGCAGCGGTTGGAGGCCGTAGTCACTCAGTTCGTCGTGGACGTGGTGCCACCAGAACTTTTCCCACTGTTCCTCGCTCCACGTCTTTTCCAGCATGTCAAGTAAATATTGTTTAGGGTTGGTGATATCGTGACCGCATAGAAGCGTGTTGATAAAAAGCCGGGAAATGTTGTGCAGAAGTATGGTCTGCATATCCCAGATGCCGCGATAATCGGTGACAACTCCAGTCGACACAAAGTTGTTCCAGAGCTTTAACAACTTGTCGCGTTTGATCAGACGCCGCCATGGCTGACGCTGATCTGGAGCCCGTTCGAAGTCAGCCACGATCTCGCACATAGCGTCGGTCTCAGCCTCGCTGACCACACACAACGCGTCGTCGAGATTCTCGTAAAAGAATTTTTCTTTCATTACTCGTCAATCTCCTCGACCTCGGTGACCTCGGCGGACTCGGTTTCGTTTTCGTCGATGTAGGTGTCGACCTCGCCGAACTCCTCTTCGGCCTTTTCCCAGGCCTCGGAATCATCGGCGGCGTCGATCTGGTGTTTTTCGGTGATAACGACGGTGCGTTTGACGGTGACTTCGAATTTAGGCATCGGTTGTTATGAGCCTCCAGTAATAAGTCTCGGGAGAGAACATCGGTTTGCCGGCCTCATCGAACTCGCCGAAATCGTCGTTCAGATCGTTAACGATGTCGTGGAGCAGGCGGACCGGGTCGGTGTCTTTGCGAAGCGTCAGCCAGTGACGGTCGTGCGGATCGAATCGGTCGAACACATCCGCGACTTCCGGGTCGCGGTATTGGATCTCGTAAATTTTAGGCATCTTTGATCTCCTCGGCATCGTCCTCGTCGCTGAGTCGCTCGACGTGCTCGTAAGTGACGGTGTCGCGGTCGACCCAGTAACTTTTTTCGATCGCGTCCTCTCGGCTACCAGCCGTGACGGTCACCGAGTAGCCTCGGACCTCACGCCAGGTAACGCGGTATTTCTTATTGGTCATCGTCCTCGTCCTCGTCGGCGGTTGTGAATCTTGTGCCGAAGTCGATCCCATCGCCGAGGTCCTCATCGGTGCAAACGACCCGGCGACCGTCGAGACGCGTCACAAAGATGGTCAAGTCTCCGTCCGCGTCGACGCCGGCTTCGATGTCATACGGTCCCACTTCAAATATCGGCATCTTTTTCTTCGTCCTCCACGTTGTTGTAGTAGCCCTCGGCGAGCAGGTCGATGATCCGGTTCAGGTCGTCCCAGAAGAGATCGGTGTTGACCCGGGAGATGATCTCGAGACCACGCTCCGGCGTCAGCCCCAGGTCGCAGTGCTCGCTGACCATGTAGGTCACGATCGCCTCGAGGATGCAGACGTCGGTGTTGAGACGAGACTTAGGCTGCCAGCAGTTGTTGCAGGTGACGATCTTTTTGCTCATATCACACTATCGACTTGTCACGGAGTTGTTCGTACTCATCAATCTTTACCGGTCGCGTACTCACCGAATACGACGATGTTGTAGATGTTGTCGTAGTCGTCAGCGAAGCACGCCTGAATGACGCCGTCGTTGACGTCGATGACGACTGACTGACCCGCCTTTGGAATACGGACCGCCAGCCCCTTTGGATCGAGCTCGACGACAAGCTCGATCGGCTCTCGCGAGTCGATGTCTGACTCAGCGAGCGTGTGGATAAGTTGTGGTGATCTCATTTTGGGTTACCGTCCCTGTCCAGGTGCGGGTGGTCGTACTCGATCCATTTGACCTCGACCTCGGCACCGCCGCATTCCTCGCTGTCGCAGACGATGTCGTCAAATATGTTGACGATCGTATAGTCCTGCAGATCTGGGCTCCACTCGGCGTAGGCATCGAACCGCAGATGATCGCCCGAACCGCATTCGCGACAGACGGGCATCTTCGGGCCTTTCGGCTGGTCGTAGTAGTGCTCGATCCAGAGGTCCTTGCCGGCGGTCATCTCGTCGGCGTGCCGCTGGGCGTCTGTTTTGTGGCTGAATCTGCCGAATTCCTCGTTGTCGTCACGGACCACCTTGTAGCCGCCGCCGCACTTCACGACGCGGTAGATGCGTCCCGAACGCTCGGGATAGTCTTCAAGTCTGTCGGGATATTTCATATCGGTTACTTTTCGCGAAACTCGTTCAGGTATGCGGACCACTCCCAGATCTCGATCCGGGAGAATGTCCGGTCCTCGATATTGAGCTGCTGGATCTCAAAGGCGAGACGCTCGTCGCTGACGTCGACCAGCTCCTGCACGAGATCGCCGGCCGAGTTGTAAAGGAGGATGTTGAACCATCTACGCTGTGCCATCTGTCGCTCCTTCGCCGTCGAGACCGGGAATATCCGAGTTGCGGACGTATACCCAGGCGAGGACCCACGCTCCGTCCTCGTCCGTTCTACACACCGGAGAGGTAACCTCATCCCCGTCCCGTGCGATCTCGATGTTGGCGTCGCCGCTGCGGAGCGGTGCCTCGTACTGCTCGATCGCGGCCGCGATGTATTGATGGTCGGTCGGTTGCTTCATATTCGGTAGTTGCATCTCGGGCAGACGGAACGCTCGACGAGCTCCTGTCCCTCGTCGAATATGCGGTACTGCATCTCGGTGACGGTACCCTGTCGATCGCACTCGGGACAATAGACACGGTCGCCGGTCTCCTCGTCGAGCCACTCGACGGAGGTCAGTTCTCCGCAGTCAGAGCACTCGATGTCGCGAACCTCGTCGAGCGGCGTCCATTCCTGTAGTTTGTGATTCCACACAACTACGGCGGAGCCGGACAGAGCGTCCCCACCACAGTTGCTGCAGTGTGCAAGTCGTGATCTGCTCATTTCATTCGCTCCCGCCAGTAGTCGGGCAGTTTCTTGAGATTGTCTTTTGCGGTCATAGCGGTTAGTCGATGTCGTAGCCGATGAAATTGTTGTCGTTGATCAAAAGGTAGTAGTAGCCGTTGCCGCAGCCGGCGTACTCGAGCGACAGGTAGCACATAAAGTCGCCGTCGTCGGTCGTGTCGGTCTCGATACTGACGTCGTAGCCGTCGAACTTGGCCCGTCCCCAGCCGACCACTAAACCGCCGAGCAGTCCCGACCTGGTCTTTGTCCGGATGCACTCACGGAGACGCTCGATCTCGCTCGGATACTTTTTGGCGATCCGGTCGAGCGAGATGACCTTTCCGTCGATGCGTGTGCCGGTCGTGACGTGATAGTCGTACAGGCTCTTTTGCTTGCCGCGGCGGGACACGTCCCAGTAGTCGTCGGGCAGCAGGTCGTGCTTCCACGTCTCGAAGTCGGGCAACGCGAGACAGTCCCGTATGAAAGGATTTGTGAACGTCGCCTCGGCGGCCATCTTTTTGTACTTGGCGATGACGCGGTATTGCTTTTTGAGCTGATCCTCTTCGCTCAGGGGAGGGGGAGGTCCGACCAGCTCGCCATAGTTGGCGAGATCATAGAGGTCGAGTTGGTAGCCGCGGCGGTAGGATCCTTTCTTGAACCTGCACACCGCACCGCCGGTCGAGACAAAGAGCCGGTCACGCGTCCCGTCGAGACGCACGGCGGCGACGATGTCTCCGCTTCGTATCTTGTCGCGGAGTTCCGTAAGTGTGATATTCAACATGTCGGTCGGTCTATTCGATCGTTAGTCCGTCGGCGATTAGCCCGCGGACGATGTCGCCGATGTAGCGACGCTCGACGATCACTTTTGGATAGAAAGGCTGGAAGCCGTTGTCCTCGCCGATGAACTCGTCAACCCACTCTCGGGCCGCGTCGGTCCGAGGCGTGAGCATCATCACCGAGCCGTCGTCGTAGAGGTCGAAATCAGTCGTTGTTGTTGTCGTCATTGTCGTCGATGACCGTCAGGTCTCTGAGACGCCACTCGGCCACCATCGCCGAAGAGAACGTCTCGCGGACATCGTTGTATTCGTTTTCAGTCATACGTTCACACTCGAAAGCACTTGCCTTGTTTCGGATCTCCGCCGGACGGATACATCCACAGGAACCGGACGCGTTCGACCGCAAATACGTCGTAACGCGGGTCGGCGATGAGCGTCTGACGCCATCGCCGCCATTTGTTGGCGATACGCCTGGCCATCCTGACGGACATTCGCCGAGCGTGGTAAACGCCGGCGAATATCACCTCACCCTGCGAACCCGTACCAAAGACCTGGTACTCGGTATCGCTGCGGGATGGTGGAGCGTACTTCTCACGAAGTTCGTTAAGCCGTGATCGTTGCTGTCGATTCATAATCCTTGTTCACGCCGGAATTTTGCGGCTCGGCGGAGAAATCGTCTGAGAGCCCGCGAGACCAGACGGCTGTACCGCCGCTCTCGCGGGATCCCATCGTAGGTATAGTTGCGGTAGACGTACATCCACAGATCGTACGACTGCGTCAGCAGTTTGATTGTCATAGGCCGATCGTCAGAACCGAATGTACGGACGCGACAGGAAGACAAAACCTCGTCTCGTCGGCACGGTCACCCCGGGGTGATTTCGTCGGATGCGACGCCCCCAGCGGCGTCGGATGCGTTTCGGAAGTCGTCGTATCATGATTCGTCGTCCTCGTCATCTTCGTACTCGGTGGCGAACTCGTCGTACTCGGCCTGGACATCCGAGCACGAACCGGAATGAAAGGCGAGCTCGGCCTGTGAACGCAGCTCGACCAGATCGAACAGTGGGCTGCATTCCCCGCAGACCAGAAACCCGCCGTCGCTGCTGTCGCCGATGATGTAGACCTCATCATCCGACGGATCGGGATACATGTCGAAGCGAAACTCGGAGCACAGCTCTTGATTGCCACCGGTTATGTCCCCGACGAAGAGTGACGTAGCGGTCTCGAAAAAGAACGCACGGTAGCCGCCGGCGTTCCAGCGTCGTAGGAATCTAAGTTTCAAGCTCATATCAGTCAGCCTGCCGGTAGTTGCCGATCACCGTCGGCGGATCAGTTCTACGGTCGATGACGATCGCATCCATGTGCGGCTTCGCGTGTCCGCTGAATGATCCGGTCAAGTTGGCCGTCGCGGAGCCGTACGCCTCGACCTTCGCGGAGTTGTACGCCTCGACCGTTGTGGAGCCGTACGCCTCGACCGTTGTGGAGCCGTACGCCTTAACGGTCGCGGAGTCGTGCACCTTAACGGTCGCGGAATCGCTCGCCTCGACCGTCGCGGAGTCGTACGCCACGACCGTCGCGGAGCCGTACGCCTCGACCTTCGCGGAGTTGTACGCCTCGACCGTTGTGGAGCCGTACGCCTCGACCTTCGCGGAGTCGTACGCCCTGACCGTCGCGTGGCCGGAAGCCGAAACCCTGGCGTAGCCGTACGCCTTAACGGTCGCGGAGTCGTGCACCTTAACGGTCGCGGAATCGCTCGCCTCGACCTTCGCGGAGTTGTACGCCCTGACCGTCGCGTGGCCGGAAGCCGAAACCCTGGCGTAGCCGTACGCCACCCCGCGGCCGCTGTCGAGCCGATGCTCGCCGGAGTAAAAGATATTCAGAACGACCAGCTCGTCACGAGTCAGTTTGCGGACGAGACGGACGCGGCGGCAAACGATCTTGTCGTCGCTGCACACGACCGACTCGCCATCGTACTCGGCCTCGTAACAATCGGCGTCGCGATCCCACCAGAGGACAGGCTCGCTGGTTAGGTGGAAGCCCTGAGAGCACGGAACAAGTTCGCCGTCGAAACTGTGCCAGTCGCCGGGCGTCCACGTCCCGTCGTCGTTCTGCGTCGGCAGATCGTACTCAAATTCGCCGCCGTGGAACGAGCGGCCGGCGATCAATGTTTTGTAGAATTTCATACAATTACCTTGTCGCAGCGTTCGAGGATGTAGGCTTGGTGTATGTGTCGCTGATTTTTCATCCATTCGACAGCCTCTTCTTTGGTGTCGAACCATTTGTGCTCCTTGGCCCGAGCGATCTGATCGTGTGATGTCAAACGGTCGCTGTACCCGAGACTCACAAAATCGATCGACACCACGACGTAGCGGACGACGATCCCGTCGTTAAGCTCGTCTTTGAGATACCGAAGGTCGTCTTTCATCGAGCGTAAACCCCCGTTCTGGTGACGGCGTGTCCGAAGTTGCGTAGGCGAAGGACGGCGGCCTCGACCAACGAGAGCTTGCCGAGATACCGAACGCCCTTAAAGGTCGGAACGGGCGGTACGCCCGCACGCGTATTGACCGAATAGCCGGCCGGCACGGCCCGCCGCGGGAGAGTGGCCCGAAGTTCGTCGAGACCGGCCTGGATGCCGTCGAGGATGCACGCGGGCACACGCCGCGGAGGATTGATGCGAACACGCGGATCGCCTGGAAACAGGCGTCGTCGCCGCGGCCGCTGCGTATGGCGGCCGATGATCTTGATGCGGTTGCGATTGTACATATATGGTCGATCTCCTTGTCAGTATCGTCCGGCGTATCGCCGGCGTGGTCATGCCGAACTTTTCATTCGGGCGGGAATGCGACGCTCACGCCAGAATCGGATCATTTGCGGCGTCCAGCCTCGGTCGGTCAGTACGACCTCGGCCCTTCTGGTCTCGTCGGTCTCGTCGTCGCCGCGGCCTTCGAGCGTCAACATCGCACAAAACTTTTCGACGTCGAGGCTGTTTACGATCTGCGATCTCATTTGATGCCGCACCCACCGGCGTCTCGGTCGCCGATGGGATCCGGCGAAATCCAGTAGTTCGGCTCTTTTTCGAATCCGCGGGAATCGGCCGAAAATTCGATCTGGTAATATGGACGGTCTCTTTCGTCGACGAACCGCTTTATCGACAGCTCGGCCCCAGGACTGTCCGGAGAATAGCCTTCGAACTGTCCGGTCTTTCCGCCGTCCCCAAATTCAGCGATACCGCCGGATATGTGAATATCCGCGAGTCGCTTCGGCAACTCGTCGACTTCCCAGATCGCGTAGACACGCTTTTCGGAAAGCAGGTCTATCGCCGCCTGGTAACAATCGGTCGTCGTCACCTCAGGACAAACATTGGCGAGCTCGTACAGTTGATGCAGAGCAGCCTCAACATTTATTTGATTCATATTCAGCCTCTCAGTGGAAAAGTCCCAACGCGACGCGTGCGTCCGCGTCCCAATGCTCCGGAGTCTCAGATTCCAGCTTGTACGCGTACTCGACCGCCTCGTCGTCGTCGTCGTCGAAGTAGCAAACGACCTCGTAATAAGTCCCGAAGTCGTGCGGATACGATCTGACACTCAGCGACGCCGAGCAGGGCTCGTCGCCGAATTGACGGCGAAGCTGGTCGATGAATACGCGGCACTCTCTGCGAGCACGCTCGTAGTAGTCGTCGGAGCCGACCTGGGCACAATCCTCAGCGGTCGGCGACGGGCCGATGTCGACGTAATCTCTCATCATCCTTTCCCCCTTAGCGGCCGCTGAGTGCGGCGAGCTGATGAAGTGCCTCGGCCTCGCGTTGAGCCTGAAATCGGCGTATGCCGAACGGATCCTCAGTGCCGAACAAAGCACGGCGTACCGATGCTTCGGTCACCGCGGGCTGATCCGGCCTGGTGCTGTAAGAAGTCTTTGCCTCACGCTCGGCGAGAAATGCCGGAACGTCGTCACGCGGTATGCGTTTTACCGCTCTAAGTGCGTTTTTGAGCATAATGGTCAGTTATTGGTCGTCAGTTGTCCTGTGGTGCCGAACAATCGTTATGCAGCTCGACGAACGCCGCGACCGTCTCTTCAGCACGCTTGACGTCGTGCCACACGTTCCCGATACGCTCGCACTCGCCGCAGTTACGGCATTTGAGCAGACAAGTGCCCGCGTTCGTGATTTTGGTCTCGATATGCTTTGCCGCTTTCATTGCGATTTACCGACGCGGCTTTTGCACGGCGTCGCGGCGTACTCGATCGACACGGCGGCGTCTACTACACGGGCCGCACAATCGAGACAAACATCGACGGTCTCAGAAAAATCCGGTGCGACCGACGCGTCACACAGTTCGACGGTGCATCGGGCTTCGCCGGAACAACCGCCGAGCTCGCATATTGTCCTTGGCATATATGGTTCCTCGTACTTGATTTTGGGTTTGTGCAAGTGCGATTGCACACGAAAAGGCCTTGCCGGATAGCAAGGCCTTTGAAGTCTACAATCGTTCGGGATGCTTAGGCAGTCGCGGTCGCGGTTTTTTCAAGCTTCGCGGCGACCTTTACCTTGCGACCGTCCTTTTTGACAATCGTCGAAACTTCGGGCTTCACGTAAGGATTAGCTACGCGATTAACCATCCTGGCCGCGGACTTGATGACAATCGCAAGGTCGGACGCCGACAAGTTGACACCGGAGATCTCGGCACTATTCCAGCCAAAAGCAGGCTGAAACGTGCTCTTGATACGCTTGGACAGCGACCGGATACGCTCGGCACGTTCTGCTTTGTTGAACGTAACCTTTGAGTAAATCGCATCGCCCGCCTTGTCTTCGCCCGTCTTCACGTAGCGATAAGCCAGAATCTGCTCAATATCCGCCCGCTCGGCCAAAGTTTCGCACAATGTCTCAAAACTTACCGAACTTCCGTTGTGCAGAAGGTTTCGACGGTATTCGCGAATGAACCCGAGGGCAGATTGGACGTAAAGTCGGGTTGAAAGTCCGCCTTGCTTGTTGAACGAAAGGCGACCTAAAAGATGCACGTTTCCGTTTTTGTCCGCCTTGATTGAATCAAACGTTCGGACAATCTGATTAACCATTTGCTGATTGTTCATAGATTTAGCTCCAAGTTAGTTTCACTGTCCTTAGACAGTTCAGAGTATTCGCTCTGAATACAGGACACAATTGCATTGTGTCCTGGCTTTCAAAGCAAATCTTTAGAGTCATAATTCCCTTTTTTGTGCTGACCTTACTCGGCTAATCAACCAGATTGGGGTACAGCGGGAATATGACCGTGTTAGCTACAAAAGGCAGATTCTAGCGAATCAAAGGCGTAGCTACATTCTGGACAAACTGCTACACGTCCGTGGCCTTTGCGTAAAACCTTGATTAGGCCTTGCGTTTTTTTCTGGCTTAGCCAATGTTTACAGCGTGGACACTCGACGCGTTTTGGTAACAGGGCATCATTAATGCGATAGCCTTGCTTAGTGTATTGATAACTCGTAGCTCTACGGTAGTAGCTGGAAGCCTGACCGCGGTTACGTGCACCGTACAATTCAACGTGTCGATATGCAGACGTGAGTTTGTTCATTGTTTTAGGACAAGCATTCCTTCGTTCGCATTTGGCTTTGCTGTCGCAATCTCACGCGAGCGGACAGTTAGCAAAGCAAGGCGTTTGAAGGTTTGTTGTCAATCGCTCTCGTCGAGCATTTATAATCTATCGCAAAACTCATATTGTGTCAAGTGCCAAATACATTCGTTGTTCTGATGTGTTATTTATCGAGCGACTAGCTATCTATCGAAGCAATGCCCGTTATGCAGCCGCCCGAGCATTGCAGACGTGCGAGAGATGATCACCAGATGGCCATCCCGTATTGTGTAGCCTTGCAGCATACTCACGTGTACGCGACTGATCCGTCGAGTAGTCGGTCGATTCAACGTCCAACAGCTCAGACATCCCGTGTGAACGTAAGGGATATTATCGGACGCGGTGCTACTTTGTCCGTAAACTATTGATTCTAAAAAACATATCCCTATGCCCGCATATTTTGGCCGCGTGGTTCGGTTCGGCACTTAATGTCCGCAAAAATCCGCACTCACGGGCCGTTTTCGGGTCGATCCGAGGGGCGTTTTGACCGGCGTGGGCATCGGCCTGACGGCCTTTTCCCTCCCCTGCAGCGGGTAGATCCGGCTCGAGCCTCAGACTGGAGATCTGGGTGAGGAACGACGGGACGACCGACCAAAAACGCACGGCCTGACGGCCGGCTTCTCCCTTCCCACAGCGGCCGTTCGAGTCGGTCAGGTGACAAACACACAAACGGCAGCCGGAGGGTCTCCACAAAGCAACATGTGTGTGTCATGTGACAGCTTTCGGCCAAAAATTTTCGGAAAATTTCCCGTTCACGGGGCCGCGGGGGAGCCCGCCGGGGGACCCAGGTCCGCAGATCATAAAAAAACATGAAAATTCGCTGTCGGGAAGTGAGTTTCCGGCTATTTTCGAGAGCGGATTTTCGTTGTGGCACGCGGATTGCGATTAGAGGAATATTATATAATAACTTAGTACTCCATCAAGGTTTAGTAGTTATTAAATAACCTGGGTAATCCGTCAAGATTAATTACACAGGTTTTTTATCTCTTGTTTTCTGTTGTGTTGGTAACCAAGAGAGAGACCTACTTATTGAATCAAAGGGCCGCACGTCGAAATTTTGACCTTCGATCTCATGACCTCGGCGGGAGCCGCCGCGGGGAGTTATCCAGCCTGGACTTTTACACTTGACATAGACTTTACACCTGGTTTATCATTGGCTCCGGATCGAATTGGAGCCCAGCTCACGACGATCCGGTGCGAAAAGATAGATTCACGAGTTAGCAATTCTGTTTGTCTGTGGTACAATGGAAATAGGGCTGATTCCCGCCTGGCCCGAGACCGACCTAAAGTCTCATCGATTTACACGGACGAACCTCAGTGGACACTTATCGCGAAGGCCTGCGGCGTTTGGCTCGAAAGGTGATCATCGAATCACTTCTCGATTACGTCAAGGCTCACAAAACTCTGGCCCGGCCTAATGCCTCGCCGCAGATGAGGCAGAACGCCGCAGACATCCAGGCCGATGTGAAGAGCTTCTTCAACGGCCGGGAGTCGGACCCCTGGTTTGAGCTGTCCGGATACAACCGCGAATGGTTGTTCGCGAACTTCGTAAACCTTGCGTCCGATCCGCAGCGGATGATCGACGCGGCCAAGATCCGACTAAGCGACACCGAACAATGAACGAAACCGAGAAGATCGAAACAGGCTCCGCCCAAAAACCGGCGAGGTGGATCGTACGCCACTTTGGGCTCAATCGGGCTGCCCGCCGCCATTACCAGCGTGTTGCCCGGACGAACGCCCCGGGCTCCAAGGCGAACCTCGACGCCCGTCGCTATCTGGACCTCACGCCGCAGAACCAGCCGATCCGGAAGATTCTGATCGACGACCGTGCGACGTACCTGTTCGAGCCGCAGTTCTTCGCCGGACAGAAGGCCTACCGCGAGGCGTTCAACCGGCGACTGGCCGAGATCGCCGCTCTGCCCGAGGAAGAACGTACGAATGCAGAGAACCTGACCGGTGTCGGCAATCCCTTCATGGTCGCGTCCAAGGCCTTTTTCGAGGCGATCTCCGCGTTTCTCAAGAACCAGACGGCCGAAGCAAATGGCTAAATTCGACCTAAATCCTCGATCGGACCGCAGGACCGGCCTCCGGCTGATCGATTACTTCGACGCGGCGGAGCATCTCGGCGTCCCGGTCGCATACGTTCGTGCGGTCGACGCTGTCGAGTCGGCCGGGTCCGGCTTTTTGCCGTCCGGACGGCCGAAGATGCTGTTCGAGGGGCACATCTTTCACGAGCTGACCGGCGGCAAGTTCTCGAGGAACTTCCCGACCATCTCGTACCCGAGATGGACAAAGCAGTTCTACAAGGGCGGAGAGGCCGAGTACAGACGTCTCGAGATGGCGATGGACCTCGATCCGGCTGCGGCTCTCAAATCGGCGAGCTGGGGCCGGTTCCAGATCCTCGGTCGGCACCACGGTGCCTGCGGGTACGCGTTGGTCGAGTCCTTTGTCGCGTCAATGTTCGACTCGGAGTCGAATCATCTCGACGCGTTCGTCGATTTTGTCGAGGCGGCGGGTCTTGACGACGAGCTGCAACGTGCCGACTGGGCTGGTTTTGCCCGCGGCTACAACGGCCCGGCCTACCGCCGCAACCAGTACGACGTCAAACTCGCCAACGCCGCCAAGAAATTCTCCAAGATCTATCTCGCGGACAAGCCTGGGGTCACGACCGCCAAGGTCGACGATGTCCTCAAGGCCGACTGCGTGTCAGCGGACGTCCCGTGCGGCAACACGTCGCTTGACGACCGCTATTTAACAGTTTCCCTGCCCGTTGAAACAGACACGACGGAAGATGACGGTCTTGCAACAAAACCCGTCAGTAAACCTGCCTCTATCCCTCCGACTGTTTCATCCGAAACCAGCACTTCAAACTCCACGCTTGCGGATCACGCTGGATCTTCTGCTTCACCGGAGGGGGCCGAGCCCTCGAGCCCGGCCCTCACGGAACGTCTCAACGGGACATTGGAAAGGGTCAGCCGCGTTCAGGACAAGATCGACGCCGTCAACGGTGTCGTTTCGCGTGTGAACGGGTCGACCAAATCGCTACTCACCATGATATGGGGACACATCGTCCAGATCTTTTGGATGGTGCTGACCTTTTTTGCCGCCATCCCGCTGAAGTACTGGGCCGTCGGTGCCCTGATCTTTGCGGCGTTGTGCGTGGTCTACATTTACCGACAGACCGTCCTCGACAGACTTCGGCTGATCTCGTCCTGACCGGCCGACGACTCGTGACTTCCCCGGCCATGAGCTTTTCACAACCTTCACCCGCCGCTTCCACCCCGACCATGTCACTTATCACCCCACACGACGGCTACGCGTATTTCGGAGGAATGTTCGCGACCGCAACGACCGGTTTTTTTGCCGGGCTCGAGCCCGTCGCGGCCGCCGGCGTCTCGGTGATCCTGCCGGCGTTGGTACTGCTCGTCGTAAACCTGCCCAAGTTCCTCCGGGAACTTTTACTGCTTTACCGTGAATACAAACGAAACCCCGACAACGACACTCGGCCGACTGAGAGAACTGGCGACGACGCGTGATGTGGTACGTGCCACACTCTTTGCGGCGGTTCTTGTGGCCGTAATTGTTGTCTTTGCGTGGTGTACCGCTCCGGACGACATAGACGGGCCTGAGGCAGTCGTCATAGAGACCCGGGCCGAGGACCTGCACCGAGGCAGCCGCGAGGAACTCGCCGCCGCCGACCGTGCGGCCGAGGAGTCGAAGCGGATCGAGATCGAACGCGAACAGGCCAGGACATCGCTCGCCGACGCCCGCGGACGGGCCGGGACGAGAGCCGCCGAAAGGCGTCGACTGGAGAGAGAATATGAAGAGATTCGCCGTAAGAATGTTGTTGTCGATGACGCTGATCTTGACGATCGCGAGCGTCGGCTACTCGCAAGACTCCGCGAGCTCCAGCCCTGACGACGCCCGTGCCCGACGGGCCGAGCTGGTCTCTCGCTGCGAGGCCGCGGCCGACGAGGTCGAGTCGTCGCGAAAGGTGATCGACGCCCTCCGCAGGGAGATCGACGCCAAGGACAAGGTCCTCGGACTCGCCCTCGCGAAGGGCGATCTCGACGAGTCGCAGATCGCCGCACAGAAGAGCGAGATCGACCATCTCAGGCGTTCGCTCGAACGGGAGACGGCCGCGTACGAGACGGCCAAAAAGGCCCTCGACGCGTACAAGAAGGAGTTGGCCAAGGTCACCAAGAAGAAGAACTTTTTCAAGACGATGACCAAGGTCCTTGCCGTCACCACGCTGGTCGCCGCCGGGGCCGTCGGGGTGCTGCTCGTCAAACCGTAGCCGCCCCCAGGGAGGTCCGACATGAAAAAGATACTTGCCGCCGTTCTCGTCTTGCTGACGCTGTTTGCCTCGACCGTGGGTCTGCAGGTGAGGCTCCCGGCCCTCTCGAGCTACGACGTCGTCGCCCGCACCAGGTCGGTCGTCGTGATGGTCGACACCGGGAACGCGGTCATCGACCGGACGACGGTCTCGTTCTCGATGCTCATGGCTGCCGTCTTACGAGAGACCGCCGTCGGGATCGCCTTAGACCACAACAATCACATCTTTGTTTCGGTCACGGCCGATTGCGGCAGCCGTAAGTTCGCAGTGACCGGACGCCGCGGACGGATCGGCGGCAGGGCTTTTGCCGAGACGCCGAGGGTCGTCGCGATGACGGTCGCCGCGGAGGACTCCCTCGAGGACGCGGTCATCGGGTACGTTTGCTACAAAAAGGGCGGCATGGTCGCCGAATAGATAAATTGGCCAAGAACGACAAGACAAAATACAAGCTCTTCGCGGCGTACTACGTCGGCGAGGCGAATTTCAATGCGACCCGGGCGGCCGAGCTGGCCGGGTTCAAGGCGTCGACCAAAGGCTCTCTGCAGACACAGGCGAGTGCCGCGATGCAGATGCCCGAGGTACAGGAGTACATACGGGAGCACGTCCGTGCGACCCAGATCACACAGGAGGAGCTGCTCCGCGAGATGTCCGATCTTGCTCGTTGGAACTGGCGTGATCAGGTCGAGGAGGTCGCGACGATGGAGCAGGCCAAGGTCTTTGACACGATGATGCGTGGCAAGGTCAAGGCACTCTCCGATCTGATGAAGCTGCACTCGTCGGATCTCGCCAAGGAGATGGCCAAGGTACGAAAGGCGATCGAGCAGCACCGCGAGCAGTTCCCGGACATGTCGGACGCCGAACGTGCCGACGTGTTCAAAGCCTATATCGATCCGAAGATGGTCGAGCAGGTCATGCGTGAACTGCTCGCCGAGGTCGAGAACCGCAAGCGTCTGGCCGAGGCCGAAGCCGAGGTCGCGGACCCGTTCGGAACGACGGAAGTAGGGACGGTCCAGTAATGGCAAATATCTATTTTCACCAGGAGTTTCCTGACCGGTACCGCGACGAGCTGACCGGTCTGATCCGTGAATTCGAGCTGATGCTGCCGCTGTGGGTCCAGCGGGTAGAGGTCAGGCTTCAGGAGCCGGAGGCGGGCGACTGGGCGTCGATGTCACTGCTCAAGGAGTACCGGCGGGTCAATCTCTTCATCGACACGGAACTGTTTGCCCAGACCCGAGACTATCAACGCGAGGTGGTGCTGCACGAGATAAATCACTGCTTCAACGCCCAGCCCGGGGACGTCGCCCACGAGATCCTCGCTCTGCTCATCCCGAACGGACCCGAGACCCAGGACGAGGCGGCAAGGCAATTGTTCCAGGTACTCAAGACACGGATCAGCGAGGCCGTAGAGTCGGCCAACACCGACCTGACCTACTCGGTCCTGCGTTTCGCCGATCACCTTAACGGCCGCCGGCCGGACAGTTTCGAGGACTCGTTTTGATGCAGCTCCCTCCCGTTCCGAAGATCTCGTACGTCGCCGCACCGCTCTCGGTGTGGCGTCGCAACAAAGGGATGGTGTGTCTCTTTTTCGAGTGCGAGAGCGAGCAGGTCTCTGGTTTTATCGCACTGCCGGTGCCGAAGTGGTTTCGCCGCCACGAGTCGGTCCGGTACGTCCCGGAAAGGGTCACGACCGGGACCGACAACGGAGCGAAAGGGCTCTCCTACACCAGGTGCCGGGCCGTCCGCCGCGGTCTCAAAGATTATCTCGAAGACGTGGTTCGACATAAGGTCGACCGCCTGATCGCCCGCCGGCGATACCTCGCCTCACTACCAGCCAACGCAAATTGACCCACACCGTCGACCCCGCACAATCGGTCCTCCCTCTGCTCGCCGCCCACGGTCTCGTGCCGGCGACAAAGTCGCTGGATGTCCAGTTCCGCCGGCCGCACCCGGCCCAGGCCAAGGTGCGTCGCGAGATGAAGCGTTTCAACGTCGCGTCGTGCGGCCGCAGATTCGGAAAAACGCACATGTGCGTGGACTGGGTCCTCGAGCCGTCGGTGAAGGACGCCCTTCCGGTAGCGTGGTTCGCCCCGACCTTCAAGATGCTCTCGGAGGTCTTTAACGACGTCGCGAAGATCCTCGGCAACGAGAACATCGCCTCAAAGAACAAGCAGCAGGGCGAGATCGTGCTCAAGAACGGCGGCCGGGTCGACTTCTGGTCGCTCGAGGCCGCCCCGACGCTCCGCGGCCGCAAGTACGCCCGCGTCGTCGTCGACGAGGCCGCCCACGTCAAGTGCGATCTGCAGAAGGTCTGGGAAGAGGTCATCCGACCGACATTGACCGACTACAAGGGCGACGCCTTCTTTATCTCCACGCCGAACGGCTACAACTTTTTCCGCACGCTCTTCGAACGCGGCGAGGACCCGAAGTACCCGGAGTGGATCTGTTGGCAGCTCCCGACGACGGCCAATCCGTTCATCGACCCGAAAGAGGTCGAGCAGGCCCGCGAGGAATTGGACGAGCAGTCGTTCCAGCAGGAGTATCTCGCGGCGTTTCTCAGGGACGAGGGCAAGGTCTTTCGGAATGTCGAGGCCAATTTGATCTCGCCGGAGGGACAGACCCCGGAGATGCACGCCGGGCACAATCTGGTCGCCGGTGTCGACTGGGCCCAGATCAAGGACTTCACGGTCAACTCGATCGGATGTGCGACGTGCCGCCAGGAGGTGTTTCTCGACCGATTCAATCAGATCGAATTTCACTTTCAGCGTGAGCGTCTGATCAGCGAGTGGGTCCGCTGGGGAGTCCGCACCGCCCGCGTCGAGGAGAACTCGATCGGCAAGCCCAACTACGAGGAGCTGGTCCGAAGTGCCCCGAAACTGAACGACGGACGTGCGATCAATCTGAGGCTCGTGCGTCTGACGTCGGAGTCGAAGCCGAAACTCGTACAGGCCCTCGCCCTTTCGCTCGAGAAAGAGCAGTTCCAGTTTTTGCCGTCGGTCGTCGGACGCAACGAGCTGCTCGCGTACGAGGCGAAGGTCAACCCCAACACCGGACGGATCGTCTACACGGCCCCGGCCGGAGCTCACGACGACACGGTCGTCGCCAGATTCATCATGCTCTCGAATGTGCACTCGGGCGGCGTCGCCCGTGTGCTCAACTTCCGAGTGAGATAACCCGCCACTATTATGTCAATCCTGATCAATGACGAGAGCGGCCTCAAGTATAAGCTGCTGCCGCTGGAGGCCGCGGACGAGGACAAGCCGTCGTACATGTGTGCCGCCTACATGCGGATGATGCCCGGATGGACGCTGGTCGACGACGTCTACGCCGGGACCTTCCGGATCCGCAAGAAGCGTCGGACGTACCTGCCGCAGTTCCCTCTCGAGTCGAACGAGGCCTACAACGACCGGTGCAACGTCGCCGTGTTGATGAACGTCTACGCACGGACGGTCGACGCGATGGTCGGGCTGGTGATCGGCAGCGGTCTAAAGACGACCGTGCCGGACGCGATCAAGGACCATCTCAAGAACATCGACAACGCCGGGACGACCTTTGAGGTATTTGCCCGCGAGATCCTCCGCGACGCCTTCCGCGGACACTGCGTGGTGCTCATCGACTTTCCGCTGGTGCCGGAGGGTGAGCTGCCGCAGAACCGGGCGGAGCTGCCGAAGATGAAGTTCCGTCCGTACTGGACGCGGTTCCGTCCGGAGGACGTCATCAACTGGCGGACCGAGGTCGTCAACGGCGAGACGATCGTCACGCAGATCACGTTTCGCGAGTGTGTGTCCGTGCCGTCGGGCGATTTCGGTGAAAAGGAAGAGACCCGGTACATCCGCTGGTACATGACGACCGACAAAGAAGGCAAGCCCGTCGCGGCCTACAAGAAGTACCGCGAGACCGAGCGGCAGGAGCGGGTCGGACGCAGCAACCGAAAGCGGACCGTCAAGGTGTTTGAGGTCATCGCCGAGGGAGTGACGCACATCGACCGGATCCCGATCTTTGTCGTCTACGGCGACCAGGAAGGCGGCAAGATCCTCGAGTCCAAGCCGCCGCTGCTCGATCTCGCCCACAAGAATGTCGAGCACCTGCAGATCGACTCGGATTACAAAAAGGGAGTCGCGATCGCCGGTATCGCACTGCCGGTCATCTCGACGCAGAAATCGGACGACGACCTGAAGACCAACTTTGCCTGGGACCAGTTTTTGGTGCTCGGCGAGAACGAGAAGTTCGAGTGGTGCGAGGCGAACGGCAATGCCCTGCCGAACAAGCGTGTCGCACTCGAGGACATCAAACGCGAGATGGGCGTGCTCGGTCTGAGCCTCATCGCCGAGCGTGCCGACGCCAATATCACCGCGACCGAACGCGTGCTCGACTCGGTGCAGCAGTCGAACCAGCTCATGGTCATCCAGGACTCGCTGATGCAGGGCCTGCGTCGCGGTCTCGAGATCCACTACCAGTGGATGAACCGCAAGCCGACCGAGGCCGACAAGATCGAGGTCTCTCTCGGACTCGACTGGACCGAGCTGGTACGGTCGGCCGACCACATGCAGATGCTCTTTGAGATGGCCAAGGAGGATTTCCTCTCGACGCTGACCGTGATCGAATCGGCGGTCAAGTACGGAGTGCTGCCGAGCTTTGTCAAACCCGAGGACGAGGTCGCACGGCTCAAGAAAGAGGGCCGCGTCCGGCAGTCCCGATTCGACATGAAGTCGACGACGACCGGAAAGGTCGGAGCAAAGGGCACGAAGCTCGACACCAAGGACGAATCCGGAGGCGACAACGAGTCGACCTCGCCCTCCATGAGCGAGAGCGGCGGGTCGTAACCTTCGCTTAAGTCTTTGTCATATGTTACAATAAAAATTGAGCAGTTATCCAAGACCGCTCACTTTCTCCTCCTCGCGTGCTCACGCGGACCAACGGTTCCCCGGCCTTTGGTCCGCGTAATTTACCGCTAACAACCCTCATTCCCCGTGACCGCGTGACGCGGCCGGGCTTGGTCCTACAAAGGAAAGGGATTTTCCGAAAACAATGGCACTCAAACAAATTCTCACGTCCGATGAGTACGGCGTACTCGCGGACCCGGTAAAGGAACACTACGTCCAGGACGGTGACAGCTACAAGCTCGAGACCGACTTTGTCCCGGAAAACGTCGACGGCCTCAAGTCGGCCCTCGAAAAGGAGCGTCAGGAGCGAAAGAGCCTGGCCGAGCAGATCAAAAAGTACAAGGACATCGACCCGGACAAGGCCCGCGAAGCCTTCACGAGGCTGAAGGAACTCGAGGAAAAGGAACTCCTCGAAGCAAAGAATTTTGAAGAGCTCAAGGAGCGTCTGAAACAGGAGAAGGACAACGAGATCAACTCCGTCAAGACAGACCTCACCACGAAGCTCACCAGGACCGAAGAGAAGCTCAAGCAGGTGCTGATCACGAAGGCGATCATCGCCGAGGCCGCGAAGAAAGAGGCCTATGAGGATTCTCTGGAAGTGTTTGCCGATATCGCGAGCAAATTTGTGACGCTTGAGATCGGCGACGACGACATTGAGGTCAAGGTCGCGGACGGCAAAGGCAGCAACATCGCCGAGCTGGTCAGCAACCTGGCCGACACCCCTCAGTTCGGGGTATTTTTCAAGGCCGGAGTCTCCGCGGGAAGCGGGTCCTCGGCGAACAGAACAGGCGGCGGTGGCGGCGGGTCCGCACGGCCCACAACGAAGAAAGCGTCCGAGATGACGAGTTCCGAAAAGGCGAAGTACATCAACGAGAACGGCCTCCAGGCTTGGACAAAACTACTTGCTGCCGGCTAACCGATCCCGGCCCCCATTCCACAAGCTCAGACCCACCACCTAACACCCCATTATGCCTATCACGAACAGAACCGATTTTCACATTTACAACGACGAGTTCCACGGCGGAATGCTCGAGTCGTTGACGCAGTATGCCGGAGTCTTTAACGAGGGCTCGAACGGTGCCATCCGCCTGCTTACCGCGGACATGATCGGCGACTACCGGAAGGAAACCTTCTTCAAGTCGCTGGGTCAGGGGATGATCACTCGTCAGGACACGACGTCGAACGATCCCGTGCCCGACACGAAGATCACCGACGCCGAGCATGTCGAGGTGAAGCTCTTCCGCAAGATCAACCCGTACACCACGACCTACAACGCCTTTCGGGCGATCGGTGCGGACCCGTCCGAGTTCTCGTACATCGTCGGCCAGCAGGCCGGACAGGCGATGGTCCGCGAGATGCTCAACACCGTGATCAAGGCCACCCGTGCGGCGATCAGCGGCATCGCGTCGAACGTCAAGGACGCGACGGCCGATACGCTCAAGTCGATCTCTCACGAGAACCTGCTCGACATGTTCGCTCTCTTCGGAGACAACTCGGACCGGATCAAGGCCCTGGTGATGCACTCGAAGCAGTGGTTTGACCTGCAGAAGCAGGGCCTGGCCGACGGCTACGAGACGATCGCGACCGGCATCCTCAACTCGCACTATGTGCCGGCCTTTAATCGTCCGATCATCGTGACCGACTCGCCGTCGCTGGTCGACACCACGCCGAGTCCGGACGAGTACTATGTGCTCGGTCTGACGGACGGTGCGGCCGTCGCCTCCAAGATCGACGACGTGCAGATGCTCCTCGATCCGATCTCGGGCGAAGAGCAGCTTCGCGTCCGCCTGCAGGGCGAGTACAGCTACGCGATCGGCCTCAAGGGCGTTGCGTACGACACGACCGCAGGACCGAACCCGACCGACACCGCGATCGGTACGGCCGCGAACTGGGACCAGGTCGTGACCTCGCCGTACGACACGCCGGGAGCACTGCTCAAGGTCAATCCTAAGGTCTAACCTCACCGTAACTGACGGGGCCTCGGACCAAGCCGCGGCCCCGACTCTCAAGTAAGGAAATCCAATGCCCAAGAATGCAAGAAAATTGTCGCCGAACTTCCCTGCTGGAAAGTTCACCAGCGGCGACTACATCGACCTCGGGTTCCTCAAGATCTTCAAGTTCACGACGGCGATCACGTCGGGCGTGACGACCGTCCCGGCGGCGGCCGCGGTCGGCGATCTCGCGATCACGACGAACGCCACCGGCGACGAGTCGATCTTCAAGAACATCGGCGGTGTCTGGACCGCGGTCTAAACCAAGAAGTAACGCCAACCATCTCGTATGGGGAAAACCATTGTCTATGCGGCGGAGAATCACCCAACGGCTCTCCGCCTTTCGCGTCTGAGGAAGAAATTCGGGGCCAGGTTCCACAGCCGGAACCCTTCGTTCTGGTTCCCCGGCACTCCTGAGATCCCGGCGAAGAAGACCGGCGAAAGGGTCGTGTGTGAGGCCATCCCGGCCAGGCCGCCCGAAACAGAGGTTTGCGACATGGTCGTCGTCGACCAGGCCGATTCTCCGATAGTTCGGGCCTATCTCGACCGTGGGTTTGTGCTCGATCTCGGAAAGAACCGGAAGGACCTCGCGAAGCGGACCGGCGGCAAGCCGACCGTGCGTGTGCTGAGGCCGCGAAAGATCGACACGCCGCCCTCGATCATCGACCCCGAGTCGGACGACCGGATCACCGAGTCGATGAAGGAGAGGATGTCCCGGAGCAAGCCGATCTCGAAAGAGGGGCAGGAAAAGGTAGCCGAGGTCAGATCGGCGAGAGCGGTCCGCAAGGGCCCCAACAACAAGAAACAGAAAAATAAGGACTGATGGCCCTGACCGATACGGAAAAAGCGTACCTCGCCGAGATGCTGCGGATCCCGCACCCGGACCTGGTGTCGTCGGAGCTGACCGAGATCACGCTCTCGCAGGAGACGCTGCTCAAGGCGGACATCGCCCGCTGGCAGGTGATCAGGGGGACCTACGGGTCTTTGAACGGACGCGGCGGCGGCGGGGTGGTCTTTGACCCGGCGGACGAACGCTCGGCCATCCGCAAGCGTGTGATCGCGATGCTCGACTGCCTCGAGGTGGTCAACGCCTACGCTCGAAACGGCGGCAACCGCATCATGCGGGGATAAACGCAAATGTCACTGCTCGATACCGTCATCTCGCTCAAGGCCGTGGAGTTCAATGTGCTCCTCGGTCTCTTTCCGCCGATCGAGGGCTCGAGCGTGACTCTGCTCCAGCACGACGGGACGGTAAAGAACTTCAAGCCGACCGACAACCGGCCGCCGATGACCGAAGGCTGGAGGACGGTCACCAACCGCTACCAGCAGACGCGTGAGCTGCAGATCGCGACGACCGAGCCGGACTTTTGGAAGGTCATCGGACGCAGCTCGCACCTGGCCATCGGGACCCACGTCTTTGAGATCGAACGCGGGTCGCTGATGCCGCCGTCGGACCGGCACCCGTACTACACGATCAAGATCTCGGCCACGGGAGAGACCTATGTCTGAGATCGCCATCGAAGGTCTGTCGGCACTCGAGACGGACCTCAACCGCCTGCCGCAGGCCTTTAACGCGATCCACGCGAGATTCTCTCACGCGGCCGCGGGAAGCTGGAAAAAGTGGATCATCGAGGTCGACGCCCTCGACACGCGGAGGCTGCTCTTCAGCGTCGCCGCACACGCCGCCGGCGTCGTGACCGAAGCCAAGCAGTTCGTGATCGACACGAGCCGCAACTCGCGGGTGATGTACTCGGACATCGTCGAACGCGGACGCAAGGACGGCAACTACGCCAAGGGCAAGCCGTACACCGACGCCTACGGAGGCCGCTACCCGGCCGGCCGGGCCCTCGAGCAGATGTACGAGACCGACGCCCTCGAGGGGATCGCGACCAGGACGCTCAGTGAGTTTTTGCACGGATGACGAGAGAGGAATTCTTACAGATCTTTGAAGACATACGCCACGCGATCAGGGACAAGATCGCCGCGAACGTACCGGCCGGCACCCGGGTCTTTGGCCGTGAGGTGTTTGACGACAACGAGTCGGTCTGGCTCGGACGCCTCGCCGACGACAACGGCGACACCCACTGCTGGAGCGTCTCGTACGCCGGCTGCCCTGCCCTAGACGACCCCGAGGTTGCGGCGGCGACAGAAGTTTTCCGGCCGACGTACCGGATCATCGGCTACCGCGGGTTCGACTTTGGCGTGGATGCCGACAACTCGTCGGACAAACACGAGCGAGAGGTCAACACGCTCCGTTGGGAGTTCATGAACGACCCGCGGCTCGGACTCGACGAGTACGTCAACCGTCACAGCGGCTTTATCGACCAGACCGTACTGGCCCGGATCGATACCCGGCCCGTCCACATCACCCGCGTCGAGATAGGCGTCGAACTGCTGCCCATACCCTACGACTTCCCGGCCTGACAAACGCCGACCAACCCAACCACCCTCTAACGGAGACCTCCTAAAAACGCTATGGCATACCGCAACCAGAAGAGTCAGAAACTCTACATCACATCGGCCCCGCAGCCGACCATCAACACGCCGGTCGAACTGGCCGCGAGCTTTATGCGATTCAAGACGCAGCCGATCGACACCCCGGTCCCGCAGCCGACAATGGTGACGGACGAGGGAGAGGTCGGCGACGGCGTCGGTTACGCACAGAACGTGCGGCTGTACAACTGGCCGTCGATCGACCTGTCGCTCCAGGGGCGGATGAACGACTACCTGATGCCGGTGCTGTTTGCCCGGTGCCTCGGCGGGACGGTCGTCGACGCCGCG
Source organism: Pyrinomonadaceae bacterium (assembly GCA_046313635.1). Classification (GTDB taxonomy): domain Bacteria; phylum Acidobacteriota; class Blastocatellia; order Pyrinomonadales; family Pyrinomonadaceae; genus OLB17. The sequence continues at coordinate 30,794 of JBKBYA010000014.1, forward strand.
GTCACGGCCGCGGCGAGTTACGACCACACGATCCCGATGGCGACCGAGCTCGAACTGGTCCAGCCGAAGCTCTCCACGGTGATCACCGAGGGAGCGGCCAAGTTCATCTGGGCGGACGTCTTCGTGAAGAACTTTTCGATCTCGCAGGAGGGCGACGAGGAGCCGACCTGGCAGGCCTCGCTCGGAAACTCAGGTCTGTGGAAGGAGGTCGCCGATTCCGCGATCGTTCTCTCTTCGGTACCGGCCCTCTCGAGCAACTATCTCGGAGCCAACTACCACGGTGCGGCGACCAGGGTGACCTACAACGACGGTGCCGCCCAGGACCTTACGGCGAGCCGCGGCCTGTGCGGCGTCTCGGTGCAGATCGACCAGCCGGTCGATGTGATCAACCTGCCGGGCGACGACTTCATCACGGCGGACGACGTCAACTCCGGCTCGTACTCGGCGACCCTCATGCGTGGGACGCAGAATGCCGACATCGTGAGGATCAAGGTCTACGCCGACACGCCTCTCGCCCAGTGGGTGAAGATGGTCGCCAACACCGTGCTGACCAACTTTACGGTCAAGTTCACGGGTAAGAAGATCGGTGCCACCACCGACTCGTACGAGACCGAGGTCGTGCTCTCGCGAGCGATGTTCATGTCGATCACGCCGACCAAGCACGGTGAGTACGAGGCCTTTGACTGCGTCGTCAGGGCACTGCCGGACGTGACCAACCAGCGTCTCTGCACGGGCCGCGTCCGCAACGGCACGGCCACCCTGAGCTAAAACACTCCGGTCTGCCACTGTGTAGAAACGGTCATCGGCGGGGTTCGGGCTGAGGGGCCCCGCCAGAATTTTTGCAAGTGCTCTATATGACAACTGACAAAATCTTTGGTATACTGAAAGTAGATTATCCGGAGCTCACGGACGATGAGTTCCGGGCGATCCAGACCGGAGAAGAGGACGTCCTCCCGGACGGTACGACGGTGGCCGAATACGCCGCCGCGGTCGAGAGACTCAAATCCGTACCCGACGTCGAGACGGCGTCGCAGCCAGAACAAATCACGATAGAACAGGAGGAGACCGCCGGCGACGCAACGGAACCGGACGAGACCTTCGACAGCGACGAGATCGATTACTGATCTCTTAGAGGTCGATGACGCCGTCCGCACAGAGTACCCCGGCGGACCGCATAAATGAACGAGACAGTCATCACCGAAGAAACAAACACCACCGCAGACACCGCCGCCCCGGCGGGTTATGTCGTCGACGGGCGTTCACGCTCGGTACAGGTCGAGTACACCGACCGCAAACTCATTGTTGAGCATCAGTTCGTCAAGGCCGAAGACCGCGAACTGATCCAGTATTATCTCGCCGCCCCCTCGATCAAGGCGAACGCCAAAGGTCGCGTCGAGATACTCGGACAGCCGTCGGCACCTGCCGCCAAACTACACGACCAGGCCTGCAGCGGCGTCCGAATTCTCTCGCTCACGGGCGAATTGAAAAAGGAGCTCACGCTCGAGGCGGTCCGCGAGCTGCGGCAGTCGATCAAGGCCGACGGCGTGCTCTCGTACATCGGCGGCTACTACGACGTGGAGCTCGGGACCGAGTCGGGCGACATGGACGACCTGCTGTTTGACCGCGATGTCCAGCTCACGGCGACCGTCAAGACGCGGCCGACGGCGAGCGGCAAGGTCGACAAGACATTCAAGATCTTTTTGAACCGCCCGGACGACCTGTCCTTTGACCGCTTCGTCAACCATTCGTCGACGACCTCGCTGATCGACAAGTCGGACGCGATGCTTGCGGAGTTTCTCGGCGACGAGAATCTCGCGGCCCTGACCGGCGGCGAGGACGAAGGCGAGCGTGTCGCTTTCTCCAAGACGACCCAGCACGTCCGTCAGTTCCTGGACGTGGTGCGACGGAACATCGTCGGTGCCGAGGGGATCGTCTTCGAAGGTGCGGCCTACAACCCGTCCCGCAACGCGGCGATGGTCAACGCACTCGACCCGGTGCTGCTGATCCAGATCGGAGCGGCCCTGAGAAATTTTTCATAAACCGTCTCGCGTACCTGGAGAGCGAGGCGGAGCAGTTTTTTTACCGATCGGCAAAGGGTGGGGGTCGTTTTGAATACACGGACCACCCTGAGCTGTTCCACCACTTTGCCGAGGCCAACCGGATCGAGGAGGAGCTGCAGCACCACCTCCCGCCGTCGAAGCCTCTGCCGCCGGGGACCAAGGCCTGCCTGAGGGGTCTGTGGCACGGTCGATCGAAGTGGGACCGCGAGAACGTACCGTCGAAGCCGTCCGGACCCGCAAATCCGGTGACGATCGACAGTGACTTTTAGCAGGCGGCAGACCTCACCGCTCCCTTTCCTCCAGCGTGGCCAGCAAATCCTATACATACGACGTCCGCATCAGAGCCAGCCTCGATACTTCGAAAGTATCGGGTGCTGGCTCTACTGTCAGGCAGAAGGCCGAACAGGAACTGAACCAGGCCCACGAGGCCGGTCTCCGGCAGCGGGAGCAGAAGACGAAGGCGTCGCTCGACTTGATGGCCAACTGGGAACGCCAGCACGCCGACAAGGTCAAGCGTGAGCAGAACGATTACACCTCTTGGTGGGGTCAGGAGCTGGACAAACGAGACGCCAAGACCCGGGCTTCTTTGGAGAAGCAGGGCAAGGACACCAGGGACGCTCTCGACAGGAAGAAAAAGGCCGATTTCGAGTACACCCAGTGGTGGGAAAAAACCCTTAACGATCGTGACCGCAAACTGCAGCAGGCCAGCAAGGCCGAACTCGACCGGGTCGAAAAGAAGAAAAAGTCCGATCTCGAGTACACACGGTGGTGGGAGATCCAACTCGACAAGCGGGACAAGGCCGAACGAAGGCATCTTGACGACGTCACGAAGCTGCGTCGCAAGACGGTCGACCTCGCTGTAAAAACGGACGACCTGGTCAAGCGGTCGGAGGCCGACGTCAAGGCTCTCAACGCCAAGACGGCGGCGATGGAGCGGTACAACCGGTTGTTAGAGCGTTCGAACCGGACCGGCAGCGGCAAATTCACAGAGCGCGGTTTGTTCCAGGCGTCGAACGAGGATTTCGAAAAAAGCTCAGCCGCTGCAGGCTCGAGATCCGCGAGTGCGTTTATGCGGTCGTTCCGCGGCGCCGTGATCGGCATCCTCACCGGGATGGTGATCGGAGAGATATTCCAGATCATCCAGAGCACGTTCGCGACTGCGGTGTCGATGGTCCAGAAGGGCGTTGAGCTGCAGCAGCTTCGCGTTGGATTGACGGCCGTGTCCACAACCGCCACCGAGGCGTCGGAGCGCGTGAAGATACTCGACAAGGTCGCCCGCGACACTCCCGGACTTTTGTTCGAGAACGCAGTCGAGGGTCAGATGCGTCTTCAGGCCGTCGGTTTCTCGGCGAACGAGGCGACGACGATGCTCAAGGGCCTTTCGAAGGTCCGCATACTGTCGAACGCCACGGACGAGGATTTTCGCGCGGTCATCCTCAACCTCACCCAGATCAAGTCGCTTGGGCGGCTGACGGGCGATGAGATCCGCGAGACGCTTGGTCGTATCCCGGCGATGGCCTCGGTATTCCGTCGTGCTTTTGGTACGGTCGATATCAACCAGATCAGGGAGATGCAGCTCTCGAGCTATGAGTTCTTCCAGAAGTTCAACAAGGCGCTGAACGAGGTGCAGGCTCCGGCTGAGTCGGTGTCGTCTGCGTTCATACACCTACAGAACGCGTGGACAAAATCGTCCGAGGTGCTTGCCGAGCCCGTGCTTCCGGAGTTGCAGCAAGCGTTCGAGAATCTCTCGGACATCCTGACCCGCAACGAGGATGCGTTCCGATCGTGGGGTCAAACGCTGGCATCCGCGATAGATCTTGTCGACAAACTCGCGAGTGCCGTCGACTACCTCTACAACATCCAGCAGCCGTCGGCACCGGGAAAGGCGTCCTGGCTCGCGACGCTCAACCCCTTCGCCAGCGTCCCGCAGAAGTTGGGCTACACCGAAGAGCAGATCCGGACGGGTCGGCTCGACGGCAGCCGCGATCCGCGGGCCTCTTCTCTCTCGATCGACGAGCAGCTCGCCAACGCCACGACGATCGAACAGAAGATGCGTGTGCTTGACGAGGCGACTCGCGACGCTCATGAGCGTGCTCTGTCGGACCTGACCGTCAACCTCAACAAGCGGCGGATACTGGTGCTGCAGAATGCCGGCTTCTCTCGCCAGCAGGAGCTGAATCTCCAACTCGAATTGTCCAAGATCGAGCGGGACGGGATCACACTCCGACGGGAGGAGGAGCAGGCCGACTTTGAACGCAAGCTGGCCCTTACACGCGAAGGTTCAGAGGAGCGGCAGCGTCTGATCGAGGACCACAACCGTCTTGTCGAATCGATGGAGAAATCCTCGGCCGCCAAGCTCGTCGAGATCGACCGGAAGATGTTTCAGGACAGGATCGGTCTGCTCCAGGATTACGCTGAACAGTGGGCAATGACGCTCAACAGTCAGTACGCGTTGGACACCGCAACCAGTCGCGGATCGCTGCAGGGAGCGGATACGTCGACTCCGGGTCGGGCTGCCGCGGTGAACGCGAAGACATTCGAGCAGCAGCTCGCCGATCTGGATCAACAACGTCGCGTCCTCGAGGGCCGGAGACGGATCGCGAAGGAAGGATTCATTGACGACCACGGAGTATTCACACCGGGCCGTCCGCAGTCCGACTGGTTAGCGATCGACAAGGAGTACGAGGCGAAGATGAAGGAGTTGAAAGCCCAGGAGCTGCAACTCAGGGCCGCCCGGAACAACCAGATCGCGTCTGAAACCCGCTCGCTGCAGCAGATGATGCTGCGGGACGGCCGGCTGACGATCTCGACGGGCGATCCGGTCAAGGACCGCATCCTGGTCGAGGCCGCGTCGAAGTACAACTTCAGCCCGAACATCCTCGCGGCCCAACTGATACAAGAGTCCGGCGGCAAACGCAACGCCGTCTCTCCCAAAGGTGCGGAAGGTTATTTTCAGTTCATGCCCGGCACCGCCAAGCGGTTCGGCGTCAACCCGTACGACTTCAAGTCCGCGGCCGAGGGGGCCGCGAGGTATATCAACCTGCTGCTTGGCATGTTCGGCGGCGATCTCGACCTCGCCCTGGCCGGCTACAACGCTGGTGAGGGGGCGGTCAAGAAATACGGCGGCATCCCGCCGTACAAGGAGACGCGGGATTACGTCCGCCAGATCAAGGCCCGACTCGCCAAGGCGGTAAACATCGACCCGAGCGTCTCCTTCGGAACCTTCGACGTTGCGGGCGGCAGTGACAATCTGACCAGAGAGCGAGACGAGTACGATCTCATCTCCCGCGTCGAGCTCACGCGGCGTGCGGGATACGCACCGTCTTACGACGAGATGCGGGCATATCACCAGATCATGGTCGAGCGTGCCCGCACCTCCGGAAAGGTCCAGCCTACCTTTGCCGACACGGCGAAGGGGTTTGCCGGACTGTCGCGGGAGACCGAGATCGGACGCAGCGTCGCAGAGCGTCCCAACTATCTCCTAGGGATCGTCGATCTCCTCGCCAAGAACGAGGGGGACGAGAAGCAGCTCGAGTCGGATCGATCAAACTTTTGGGCGATCGCGACCGCGAAGGCGAAAGAGTACGAGATCTCACTCGAGCGTGCCCTCGAGGACGTGAGACAGGAGAGCGAGCTCCTCTCTCGACGCAACGTCAGCCTCGAGACGACCGTCGAGTTCGAAAAACAGCGGAACGATCTCGTCCGTCAGACCGGCGATGTCGAGCGAGACCTCGCCGTTCTGGCGATGCAGAACTCGGACGAGAGGTTTGTCGCCGACCGGCGTGCTCTGTCCGCCAAGCGTGAGCAGCTCGATCTCGAGCGTGAGATCACGGAGCTCGGCGACGAACTGGCCAACGACGGCGTCAACGACATCCTGAAGCTCCGCGTGGAGCTGATGCGGCAGGAGCTCGATTACCGACGCGAGTCGCTCAATGCGGCGATCGATGCGGCCAAGGCCGAGACCGACATCAACCGGATGCTCGAGGTCCGTACGGACGTGATCTACGGCAAGGTGATGAAGCACCTCGGCGACCAGAAGAACATGACCGACGCGATCGCCGACGGTCTGATCGGGGTGTACGAGGGCACGGCCGGAGCACTCGACAAGGCGATCGACCGGTCGACGGACCGATTCGGCATCTTCAAGAGCATCCTCGGAGAGCCCCTCAAGGTCTACTCGCGAAAGATCCTGACGGACGTGACCCGCGGCATCGGAGACCTTTTCGGTTTCGGAGATCTATTCAACAAGTCCGAGGAAGAGAAGAACCCGGTCATGGCCGGGCTCAAGAAGCAGGACCGTCAGATCGAGCTGCTCGAGCAGATCGCCCGCAACACAGGCGGTGGTTCGGCGGCCGGTATCAGGCCCGCTCAGTCATTCAGAATACCCGGCCTCGGCGGACTGTCGCTCGGTCTGCCGTCATTCGGCCGTATCGGGACGGGTGCGACGGGAGGGTTCTCCGGCGTGCTCCGCAACTTAGGGTCGTACGCGAACTTATTCATGAGCGGGGGGTCGGCGTCGAACTCGATCCCTGACGCGGCCGGAGCGGCCGGGCAGGCGGTCGGAGCGGCTGTAGGCAGCGGAGCGAGGCCCAGCTTCCTCGCACGTCTCGGCCAGACACTTTTCGGCGGAGGCGTGGGCGGAGGTCTCGTCAAGGGCGGAATCTTTGGAAGTCTTCTGAGCGGAGCACCGTTCGCCGGCCTCAGTCTCGGGGCGTCGCTCGGCAGCGGCTCGACGTTCGGGTCCCTGCTCGGCGGCATCGGCGGTGCGGCCCTCGGCGTGTCGGCGTTGGCCGGGCTGGCCCCGGGGGTCTTCGGAGCCCTGGCCGGAGGGCTCGGGGCGTCGGCGGGCCTGACGGCGTCGATGTTTGCTCTCTTTACCAACCCGATCACGATCGCGGCGGCCGGAGCCCTTATTCCCCTGGCGATCATCCTCGGCATCAATGCCCGCCGCAAGCAGGCCGAGAAGCAGCGGTCGGTACTTAGAAACAATGTCGGGGCCGAGCTGGACAAGCTCGTCTCGGCTGTCCGCGGGCGTCGCATGAGTGGGGCGGATGCGTTGGCACAGGCGGAGAACCTGCGTCTCGAATACGCGAAAGAGGTCGAGAAGATCAAGGACAGCAAGACCCGCCGCATCGCGATGAACGAGTGGAACCCGCCGAACGTGCTCTGGCGGAAGATGGAGGACCTCAAGGTCGCGGCCGAACAGAGCGGTTTTGACGACGAGCGTCAGCGTCGGATCATTCCCGAGTTTGCCGACGGTGGATGGGTGAGAGCCCGTCGCGGAGGAACGCTGGCGAGGATCGGCGAGGCCGGTCACGACGAGGTCGTGCTCTCGACCGACCCGTCGAAATGGAATCAGACCGCCGGTCTGTTGGCCGGGTTCCTCGGGACGATGTCTCCGAAGGTGGCCGCGGCCGCACCGGCGGCGAGTGCTCCGGCCCCGATCCACGTCACCATCAACATGACCCACACCATCGACCGCGACGGCATGGTCTCGTCGGCCATCGAGAGCGGCGACGTCGAGCGGGCGATGGTCAAGGCCATCAACAAGGCCATCACCAACGGGGAGATAAAGCGAAACTAATGGCACGTGAAGTAACGGCAGACCTGGCGACCCTGCTCGCCGCGAGCGACGTCGAGACCGCGTCGACGCTGGACCTCGTCTACACGGACGGGGCGGCGACCGAGCGACACTGGGCGACGGCGTCATTCTCGCACGGCGGGACGACCTACCTGCCGTATCTGAAAAAGGTCGGCGACATCCGGATGAGCCTGCTTAGTGCTACCGACCGGGTCAAGGTCGAGGTGATCAACAACGACTCGATCCCCGGGGCGGACGTGGCGAGCGGGCTCAGGTATTTCGACTACGCGGAGGCGATCGTCGGCCGGTATTACCACTCGGCCGGCGAGGGTCTCGAGCACCGGTCGGAGCTGTTTCGCGGCCGTGTCATGCAGCCCGAGGTGACGGAGTCGCTGCTCCAGTTCGACGTTATCGACTCGCTCGTCGCGGCCGGTCCCGTGATCGCGTCTCGGCCTCTGACGATCAAGTGCCCTCACCGGTACAAGGACCCTCGGACCTGCGGGGCGACGTCGCCGCTCGCGACCTGCAACAAGATGCTCAACTCGTCGGACGGGTGCAGAGGACGCAACAACACGTCGAGATTCGGCGGTTGGTACTTCCCGTTCCCGACGCTGTCGTCGGCTCCCTCAGGAGGATCCTCGCCCGGGACCCCGCCGCGGGTCCCGCTGCCGTGCTTTACCGGGGACACGCTCGTGTCGATGGTCGACGGGCCGTACGACAAGCCGATCCGGTACGTCCAGCCGGGGGACCGGATCTGGTCGTTCTACTGGTCGAACGTCGCGAAGAAGGACATCATCGTTCCGGACGTGGTCGAGGAGGTCTTTGTCCACGAGGTCAACGAGACGTTCGAGTTCACGTTCGACGACGGACGCGTCCTCGAGGTCACGGCCGAGCACCCTCTGTACGTCGGTAAGGGGGCGTTCCTGCGGGCGGACCGCACGCGGCTCAAGCAGCGGTATGCGGTGATCGACAAGGCGTTGGCGGCCTACGGAATGGACCGCCGGCGGGTCGTAAAGATGCGGCTGAGGACCGACCGGCCGGTCACGGTGTTCAACCTGCACGTCAGACACTGCCACACGTATTTCGCCAACGGCATCGCCGTTCATAATTCAAAGGACCCGTCTGAGATCTAATGCCTTCTTATCCTACCGATAACCTGAAGAACGCGGACCGTGCCAGCATGACCCTTGCCGTGCCGTACGGACGACACGTCGGCGAGGGGCATCTGGTGATGAGCGTCAACGCCGGTTCGGCCGACCCGAACCACCAGATCAAGTTCAGGCAAGCCCTTTGCGAAGGCCCGATCGAGGGCGTCGAGAGCGTCTACTACCAGGGCACGAAGCTCGACGCCTCGGCCTACACGCTTTACGACGGCACGCAGCTTACCGCCCCCGGAGCACCGTTCGATCTCGACTCCCCGCACCATTTGACGGCGATGCTCGACGTGACGCTCCCGGTGGGGATGGCCGACGCCGACGTCAAGGACAACCCGCCCAGCGAACTGGCCGTGATCGGAAAGTTCCTGAAGGTCAAGAACTACGACGCGTCCGGGACGGCCTCGGCCGCGGAGTACTCGGTCAACCCGGCCCGCGTCATCGCCGATCTGATCCACGAACGCGGCGGCGAGCCCCTCGAACGCACCAACTGGCCGGTCTGGACGAAGTTTCGGAACTATTTCAACTCGCAGGAGGACCGGGACTACACGACCCTCGACGGGTTCGACGGGATCGGACTGACGGGATATTACTACTCGGACCTGACCTTCACGACGCTGCACTCGGTCAGGATCGACCCGTCGATCCACGTCGAGTCGTCGTCGGGCTCGCCGGCGGCCGGACTGCCCGCGGACAACTTCTCGGTCAGGTGGAAGGGCAAGATCAAGGCGAAGGCGACCGGCACGACGACCTTCAACGCCAACTTCAACGACACGTTCAAACTGTATGTCGGGGATCTCTCGACCCCGGTCATCGACGGCACGTCGGCCGGATCGGCGACCGGCACCAAAGAGATGACCGACGACCAGCTCTACGACATCGTGATCGAGTGGACGGACGCGAGCGGGGCGGCCGAGTGCCGCCTGACGTGGACCCCGCCCGGCGAGAGCGTACAGACGATCGCCCAGGAGTTTCTCTACCCCTTCCCCGAGCGTCGTCCGATCTACGAGGCCCACACGCTCTTTGAGTCCGCGACAAGTCTCGACGCCGCGGTCAGGCAGGTACTGCTGACCAGCAACTCCGTGATGCAGCTCGCCGACGGCAAGCGGCAGTTCTTCTCGGTCGAGCAGCTCACGCCGGTGATGGACATCGACGAGTCGCTGATGAAGGACGGAACCTTCAAATTTTACCGGCGTTCACGCCGCGACCTTCGGAACCATTGGGAGGCCTTCTTTCGCGATCTCGACTCGCAGTACATCGAGGTCGCCCAGCCTCCAGTGACGGTCGAGTTCCCGGAGCTGCAGAATGCGGTCGGGCGGGTCAACAACGGTCAGGCCATCGACCTCGACAACAGCACCCACTGGCAGGCCTACAAAGTGCTCAAGTACCTCGCCAAGCGTGAGGTCGAGATGGACGTCTTTTGCGAGTTTGACGGGACCGCCCTGACCTACAAAGTGCTGCCGGGCGACCTGGTACGGATCAGCAACACCGAGGCGGGATTCGTCGACAAGCAGTTCATCGTGCTCGAGACGATCGATTACTCGAGCGAGACGACCGCCGACCGGAGAGGGTTTGTCTGTCTGGAGTGGACGGACCCCGAGCACCAGATCAACTATGCCCTCGCTTCGATCGGGGCCACCGCGTCGGGGTCGAGTTCGGACCCTCTGTACCCGGCCGCCGCCGCGATCAACGGGATCCCGCATACCAACAACCAGTGGGGCGACGCGGCCGCCTACGAGACCGGCAACGGTTGGAAGAGCGTCGGCACGCCGACGGCCGGCAGCCCGGAGTGGCTCGAGGTCGACTTTGGCCTGGTGCGTGAGATCTCTCAGGTCGACGTCATCACACAAAAGGACGATTACACGTCGACGACCGCTCCGGAGCGGGACGCGACCACATTCACGCTGTACGGCATCACCGACTACAAGATCCAGTACTGGAACGGATCGTCGTGGACCGACGTCGTGTCGGTGACGGGCAACAACAAGGTCTGGCGGCGGCACACATTCGTGCCCGTGTCGACGCAGAAGGTGAGGGTGCTCGTGACCGGGTCGGCGACCGTCAACGCCCAGATCATCGAGCTGGAGGCTTGGGGATAACATTATGGCTTTCGCGTCGAAACATCTCATTAGCAGGAACAACATCGTCGGGTGGTTCGCCGGCGACGAGTCGCCGATCTACTCCGGTGCGACGCTCGTCGGGGCGACGGACCTGGCGGGCGTAGGCAACCTCTCGGTCGCGGCGTCCAACCCGACCGTCGAGACGGGGATCGAGGACCTGAACGACCGGTCGGCATTCGTTTTTTCCGGATCGAGCGATCCGCTCTCGCGTCCCGGGCCGGTCGTCGTCCAGCAGGTCTTTGCCCTGGTCAGTGCGGACGACGCGACGAGCTTTTCGGCGACGCGTGGATTTGTCTCCGGGACCGGGGCCGGCGACCAGCAGCTCCTTGTCGGACAAAGCGGGACGGCCAAGTTCGCGGACGTTGCGAGCGGGACTCAGAAATTCTATTCACGCGGGTACTCGTACGCGGCGACGAACCAGATCGCACCGGTCGGCGGCAACTGGGCACTGGTCGAGATACGCCTCGCCGCCCCTGCGACGTTGAGCGGCCTGCAGATCGGAAAGAACCGGACGGACGCGGCGTCGCTGCTCGACGGTCGAGTCGCCGAGGTGATCTGCTACTCGGCGGCGATCAGCGGGAGAGAGCGACAGAGACTGTACCAGTATTTTGCGGTCAAGTATCACCACTGGGAGATGAACACGGACGGCAACTACGTCTTCCCGTTCTACCCGAACTGGGGATCGGGGGCAAAGGCGGTGAAGTCGGTGTTGGTGGACGAGGCGATGGACGGCTCGATGGTCTACCGCACCAAACGGTCGAAACGAAAGTATTTCGATCTCGACTTTAACCGCCGCACGGACGACGAGACGCAGGCCGTCGAAAAGTTCTACGACGAGCACTTTCCGGGCGTCGCATTTCAATATCGCGATCGCACGGTTCATCCCGGGCTCGAGTACACGGTCGTTTACGACCGCGACGCCGAGTGCGAGATCACCTCCGACGGCGTGACCAGTCACCGCTACAGGCAGAGGTTTCACCAGGCCTCGTTCTCGGTCGGCGGCGGAGGAGGTCTCTCTCTTGCCGCTCCGATCGTGCTCGACGGCGGCTACGCTTAATTCTCCCTATGAAGCTCGATGTCAGATTCCAACTGAAGCGTGATACGGCCGCCGACTGGGCCGCCAGGAACCCAAAGCTCCTGGACGGCGAGCCGGGTGTGGAGACCGACACCGGCAGGATGAAGATCGGTGACGGCGAGACGTTGTGGAACGACCTTGCCTACTGGGGCACGATCACCGGTTCGGAGACGCTCTCGACGCTGGGCACTTTGGTCAATTCTGCCGCGGCGAAGACCGTACCGGTCGACGCGGACAATTTCCCGCTGACCGATTCGGCCGCCGGCCACGTCACCCGCAAGATCACCGGTCAGTATCTCAAGGCGTGGCTCAAGTCGCACTTCGATTCGATCTACCAAACACTAAACGCGAACCTGACGACGTGGTCCGCTAAGGTCGCTCCGTCGAGCGTCGTCGTCGGCACTACCGACACGCAGACGCTGGCAAACAAGACGATCGACGGTTCTGCGAACACGCTGCAGAACGTGCCGGTCGGGGCGATCGACAATGCGGGACTCACCGAGATGGTGCAGGACACGATCGGCTCGTCGGTCGTCGCCGGGGCCAACGTCACGGTCAGCTACAACGACGCGACCGGTCAGACCACCGTCTCCGCGACGGGCGGCACCGGCGGGGCGACGACCATGGACGAGCTCTCGGACGTCGCCGTCTCGTCGCCGGCCGATGGCCATGTCCTCCGTCACAACGGCACGAACTGGGTCAACACGTTCGCGACGACGGCGGATGTCGCCGACTCGACCGACAAACGCTACGTCACCGACGCACAGCGGACGGTCATTCAGAATACGTCGGGCACCAACACCGGCGACGAGCCGACGCTCAACAACACCTTCGGCAACTCGCTGTCGAACATGGTGACGACGATCGCCGGACTCGGCAATCCAGAGCGGACGGTCTGGCTCGACCGTGCCGCGACGGTCTCGGCCGATCTCACCATCCCGGCCAACATCAAGCTGCGTTACCGCGACACGGGGTCGATCAGCGTCAACTCGGGCGTGACCGTGACGATCAATCACGAACCGGACGTCCGAGGACGGCAGATATTCACCGGAGCGGGGTCGGTCGTGTTCGGATCCAACAAACCGGTGCGTGACCTCGATCTGTCGTGGTGGACCGGTCGCGACGACTCGGTCGACGTGACGGCCAAGATCGACATGGCCCTGACGAGCCTCGCGAACGCGGGCGGCGGACGGCTCTACGCCGGGCCGGGCACCTGGCTCACCGTAGGCGGACATATCATCCCGCGGTACAGCGAGATCGTCGGTGCCGGTCAGGGCATCACGACGTTCAAGCAGACCTCGACGGCGACGTACGGCTATCTATTCCGCATCGCGGCCGCGAGCGGTCAGTACTACCGTTTTAACAAGGTCAAGAGCCTCACGTTGAGCGGCGAGGGGGTGACCGGCGAGACGCTGCTCGAGTTTTACGGTGCGGCGGCGGCCGACACGCCGATGTTCTTTATCGACGTCGAGCAGGTGCAGTTCTGGCACGGCACGATCGGCTGCAACTACAACTCGACCTCCGGCGACTGGCAGATCGAGTCCGTCCGGTTCAAGGGATGCAACTGGTACAACTGCACGACCGGCTACAAGATGAACTCGATCAACAACTCGGTGTTCTTCTCGGACGGCTGCTTCTGGGACATCCCCGCGAACGGCATCGCCCTGCACCTCGTCTCGCACGGTCAGGTGTCGATCGACGACTATAACTTTATCGGTCCGGGCACGGCGGGCGGCACCTACAGCTACACCGCGACGGGCGGCGTCAACAACGGGGCGACCTTTATCCTGATGGAGAACGCCCACAACGGCCTGCGGATCGCGAACGGCCAGGACGAGGCGGCCGAGTATTTTCTGCGGACGAGCACCAACTCGTTCCTGCAGTCGGTCATCACGATCGACAACTGTACGATCCAGTCGAAGATCAAACCGTCCGCCGCCCGCACGATCAAACTGGTCAACTGCCTGACGATCGGCAACGTCCTGCAGGACAACGCGGGCGTCGCCGCCGCCTACATCTGGGAGGACTCGCACTGCGACACACGCGATCTCGATAACTCGACGAACGCAAACGCCAAACCCGACTACTTTACCGGGTCGAGCTATTATGCGAAAAAGAGCGACAAGACAAAGAACGACCTCGCGATAAAGGGCAAGATCGACGCCGGATGCTTTCGCCGGTCGGTGATGACGACGCTCTCGGGCTCGACCGTCGACGGCAGTCTCGGCGACGAGTTTGTCGCCGTCATCACGGCCGACACGGCACTCAATTTCACCGGAGGTCAGGTCGGGCGGGAGATCACGCTGTTCCTGTACCTCAACGACGGCACGTCGCGGACCATCTCCTTCGGCGGAAACTTTCGGGCGACAGGCTCGCTGGTGACCCCTGCGGGCAAGGCGGGAGCCTTCTGCGTCATCACGTTCAAGACCTACAACGTCTTCGGCACCGTTTACGCGATCGAGACGTACCGCCAGACCGCCGGTGCGTGACCTCACCGATCTACTTGACACGTGTCACATACATTCGGTAAGATCGTTCCGTGCGGGGAATGGTGCTCCGCCGATCCTCACGAGAATCACTTCAAGGCCGGTCCCGGCCGAGAACGATCCCGATCAAATGCCAGATACAAAGTTCGATCCCGAGTTGGCCTCGGAAATGGAATGGTCAGAGTGCGTGCTCGCCGCGTCCGTCTCGGACGGCGAATATAACGGCCACGTCACACGCTGGATCTGCGGGGCGTGCCGGATGGCCGTGCTGACCCTCTCCAACCGGTACAGCCTCGTCGATACCGCCCAGGATTATCTCGACCGGGGCTGGCGGTACCGCCGCACCTCCACAGGGATCGACGCCGTCTGCCCACACTGCACCAAACAAAGGAACAAATGAGCAAATCTACCACGAAGGCCCCTCTTCGCAAGGCGAAGTGCGAGCCTCTTTTCAATTCGGACTTCGAGCTGAGGTATCCCCGGATCCTGTTGTTCGACATCGAGACCGCTCCCAACCTCTCCTACATCTGGGGCCATTACGACCAGAACGCTCTCAAGCATGTGATGGAGCGTTACATCCTGTCGGTCGCGTACAAGTGGCTCGGCGAGGATGAGGTGCGTGTCATGTCGATCCGCGATTATAAGGGCTACAAGCCGTTACGGGACTGTGACCGCGGCCTCGTTAAAGACCTTTGGAAGCTCTTTGACGAGGCCGACATCATCGTCGGTCACAACCTGGACTCGTTCGACATCAAGATGGCGAACTCGCGGTTTTTGAAGTACGGATTCGACCCGCCGTCGTTTTACCGCACGATCGATACGAAGGTGCAGGCCAAACGCTACTTTCGACAGAACTCGAACAAGCTCGACGATCTAGGCAACTTCCTCGGCGTCGGCCGGAAGATGAAGCACCAGGGATTTGACATGTGGGTCGACTGCATGTCCGGCGTGCCCGAGGCGTGGGACGAGATGCTCGCGTACAACAAGCAGGACGTACTGCTGCTCGAACGCGTGTATCTCAAGATGCGTGCGTGGATGACCCAACACCCGAACCTCAACGTGCTCATGAACCGCGATCTAGGCTGTTCGAAGTGCGGCTCGCTCAACGTCGTATTTCGCGGGGACGTGGTGTGGACCAACATGTCTCGGGCGAAGCGTTACTACTGCAAAGACTGCCGTGGGTACAGCCAGTCGCAGTACAAAAAGGTCTCGTCGATGCGTGCGTCGTAATATGACACTTGACAAAGAGATTGAGGATAGGTTATTTTCTTCCCTGCTCGTCCTTCACGGTCTGAGCTGACCTGCTGAACAACCTGCACATTCTGGAGAGAAAGTATGAGAACAGTGATCGGTCTCACCGGTTATGCCGGGAGCGGTAAGGACGAGGCGGCCCGGGCCCTGATCGGGTCCCGCGGATTTGTCAAGGTCGGGTTTGCCGACCCGCTGCGGGAGGCGATGAGTCGGCTCAACCCGATCGTCGGGCGACGCGTGGTGTCAGGGACGTTCTTCCCGCCGCACGATCTCGATGTGCGGTACCGCGAGGCCGTCCACAAATACGGCTACGACGAGGCGAAGAAGCGTTTCCCGGAGATGCGTGAGCTGCTACAGAGATTCGGCACCGAGGTCGGCCGCGAGATGTTCGGCCCGACCTTCTGGACCGATCAGGCAAAGCGGCAGATCGACCTCCTGCCGGAGCTCTGCCCGGTGGTGATCACGGACGTCCGCTTCCAGAACGAGGTCGACGTCATCCGCGATTATCACGGTCTGATGATCAGGATCGAGCGGCCCGGCGTGACGGCGGTCAACTCGCACGCCTCTGACACGAACACGGCAAAGCTGCCGGTCGATGTCGTGATCTCGAACGACGGCACGATCGCCGATCTGCACGCCCGCGTGCTGCGGGCCTTTGAGGTCCGGTTCGTCTCGCCGCTGACGCGGGATCGCGAGTACTGCGACGGGTACGAGCAGCCGGGTCTCTTTGAGGAGGTGGCGGTCGATGCCTAGGCTCGTATTCGACGTCGACGGCGTGATCGCCAATTTTGTCGATGGGATGTTGTCGCTGGCCGACGAGATGGGCGGCTACGAGGACCAGCCGTGCTGCTGGAAGCACATCGACAAGTGGGACTTTTTCCCGGCGTCGATGTGGCAGATCGCGAAGACGGACGCACAGTTCTGGCTCGGGCTCCGACGGATGCCGGGCGTACGGCTGAAGATGATCGTGAACGGGATCTTTCCGGACATGTACCTCACGTCGCGGCCCGTCGGGAGCGAGGTGACCCGGCACTGGCTCGCCGAGAACCTCTTCCCGGTGGCGAGGGTCGTGACGGTCGCACGGCCGGAGGACAAGCTGGAGTTTTTAGAACAAGGGGACATTCTGGTCGACGACCTGCCGTCGACCTGCAGGTCGGCTGCCGAAAAGGGTGTGACGGCACTCTTGATGGACGCCCCGTTTCACCGCGGCGTGCCGCAGGCGGAGATAGAGGGTCTGACAAGGATCACCTGCGTCTCCGAGGTCGCCAAGTACATTTACCAATAGGAGACATTCAGAGAATGAGACAGATCGTGAACAAGATCCGCAGACCGACGCTCGGCAGCGTTCTCTCGGGATTCAAGCGTACCATCGCCGACCTCGAGGCCGTGGAGGCCGAGAGCCTCCGGCTCTCGGACCGCAACTCTCGCCGCATCTCGGACCACTATGCGTCGATAAACGAGCTTTCCGACCGCAACGCGGAGCTCCGCAAAGAGGCGGCGTCCGCCCGGTCGATCGCCCAGAAGATATCGGAACTGATCTCGGCTTAAGGAGACGACGTCGTATGAAGATAGAACGGCCGGAAGGGCCTTTTGACGGCAGCATGCACTTCGGCAATTCGATTCGATTGATCGACAGCCGGGAGATGGACGAGACGAAGATCGGCGGAAAGACGTTCAAGAATATCGGCCACGAGATCTATCGCCGGTACTTTTACCGTGACGCGAACGGCGAGCAGTACCATGTCGAGGTGAAATTCCCGCAGTGGCTGCGGGTGACCGCGACCGGCTCGCACCGGGTCGTCGACAAGGACGGGGCGGCTTATTACATCCCGCCCGGATTTACCCACATCAAGTGGAAGAGCAAAGAAGGGACCGAACCGGTCCGCTTCTAGTAAAACGAGGAGACGAAAGAAGATATGAGTTTTAACAAGATCACCATTGTCGGAAATCTGGGCCGCGACCCGGAACTGCGTTACACGCCGCATGGCACCGCGGTCTGTAACCTCAACGTCGCGACGACCGAAAAGAAACGCGGCAAGTCGGGCGAGTACGAGCAGGTCACGACCTGGTTTCGCGTCACGCTCTGGGGCAATCAGGCGGAGAACGCCTCGAGATATCTCGAGAAGGGCTCGCCCGTTTACGTTCACGGGTCGCTCACCATGGAAGAGTGGACCGACCGCGAGGGCAACAACCGCGTGACGCTCAACGTCAATGCGATCGACATGCAGTTCATCGGCGGGAACGGACGCGGCCGGCAGGAAGAGGAGTACGACGGCGACGTCGAGAGCGGATCGGACGAGGGCGTGGACGACGACGCCGACGCCGACGACGAGTCCCCGGCACCGCCGAAGGCAAGGGCCGCAAAGGCCGCGGCGGGCAAGGCGAAGCCGCCGGAGAAGAAGCCGGCCGGCAAGAAGAAGCAGGACGACATCCCGTTCTAGTGTTTGACAAGTTTGAGACGCAACGGACAACAAAGCCCATCATCGCGGCGGACGGTGGGTAGCGAGTGGTTGACCAGTCTCAACCGGAAGGGGCATCGAGGGCACGGACGCGAGGTGTTGCACGGTGTAAGGCCGATCTCAAGAGCGATAGCGTCCCCGCCGCGGCGTGAGCGACCTTGACCCCTTCCACACTGCAGCCTATGACGAAGGAAAGACGAGATGAGATCCGGCGAATGCGTAAAAAAGCCGCGTTTACACTTTGGATGAACGGTTACTCCTACACCGAGATCAGCTCGTTCTTCAACGTCCACCCGACCACCGTCGGGCGGTGGTTGCGGGACTATTGGTAGTACAGGACCGATCGTGTCCAGGTTTCTGTTGTCCCATCCTCCGATGAACATCCGCGTCGTGCTTCATAAACATTCCCCGATCGACGGTGAGCTCTGGGCACTACTGGCGGCGTTCAGATATGACGGCCGCTACTTCGTGACGAGTTGGGACCCGCGTAATGCGAGTCCGGTCGCCGAAGAGCTCTCCGACGAGGCGTCGGCGAGGTCGATCCTCGACGATACGATCCGCTCCTGCTGCGACCGCGGCTGGACGGTGTCCTACTACGGACGTCTGAACGCGACCTGATAAACACACCTTATGGCAAAGACCGACATCTCCGAAGAAACCAGACCGAAGCCGCTTAAAGAGATCATCGAAAACCTCAGCAGGGAGATCCCGAAGCGGCTGCTCAAGACCAAGCCGGCAGGCGGCGGCGGCAACCAGAAGTTGACCTTCATCGAGTGGCATACGGCCGTGAAGTTCCTCGACCTGTACGCCCCCGGCTGGTGCTACGACGTATCGGTCGCCGGTATCCTCCCGGCCCCCGAACGCCTGCCGAACGACAAAAAATCTCATCGCGGCAAGGTGATCATCAAAGCGACGATCTCGATCCCGACGGCCGACCACGGTGTGGTCTCGCGTTCGTCGCTCGGCATCGAGGACGACGTCGTCACCGGATACGGAGACCCGTCGTCCAACGCCGAGTCGATGGCACTGCGGCGTGCGGCGTCGAAATTCGGGCTGGGACTGTACCTCTACGAGAAGGGCTAGGCCAATCGCTTCTGTCTGTCACTTGTGATATACTTAATAGTGTGGTCCCTGCCCTCACCGCGGGGCCGCACCTCCCGCTTTCAGACCCCTTCGGACAGACCAGATCCCCTAAAACATGGCCACTTTCAATAAATTCCAGCCCTTTATCGAAGACGTATTCGAGGGCGTACACAACTTCGGGTCGCACCAGTTGGTTGTCGCGCTGTGCTCGGCAGCCAACGCTCCGGCCGCGACCAACCGCGTGCTCGCCGATCTGACCCAGATCGCGTACACCAACCTCTCGAGCCGCAACATCACGTCGGGCACGAGCTCGCAGACCTCGGGAACGTACAAGCTGTTTTTGACCGACCTCGTGCTCACGGCATCGGGTGCGGTCGCCTCGTTCCAGTATGTAGTGATCTACAACGACACCCCGACCTCGCCCGCCGACCCGCTGGTCGGCTACTACGACCACGGCTCGGTCGTGACGCTCGCGTCCGGCGAAACGTATACGATCGACTTTGACGGCACAAACGGCTTTATCCAGGCCAGCTAAAGGAGAGAGACATCAAATGACAGAAGAGCAATATCAGGACAAGGTGCGGTTTGCCGACAACATCCGAACCCAACTCAACGAAAAGAACGGCCGAGACATGTGTCCCGGCGCCGAGCCGTGCCCGCGGTGCGAGATCCTGCCTGTCGGCATGGTCAAGACCCCTTCGTACATCAAAGATGGTGTAGAGCTTCCGACGCTTTACGAGGTCGGCTGTGTGGTCTGCCCGCCCTATCTCATAGAGGCCGAGGGCGGTGTCGAGGTCAAGCTCGACGGCAAGGCGGCGACGGTCAAACGCCGGAGCTTCTCGGCCCGTGCCTACGGGTCGCCCGAGGCGGCCGTCGAGAAGTGGAACGCCGGCGACTTTGTCGAGGACACACACATCGACCGAAACATGCCGAAATCGGAGCTTGCCCGCATCGGCAAGTAGTCTTTGACTTTCAAGCAGCAGTAAGGCCCGTCCGTCCGGATAGATGACGGGCGGGCTTTTCGTTCTATGCCGATAACCTACTTCGGATCAGCCTCAACACCCGCCGACTCGTCGACGGCCACGAACGGAGCATCCCCGACCGCCGTCACGCCGCCAGCGTCTATGGTCGCCGGCGATCTCGTTGTGATGATCGGCCAGATGCGGTCGAACACTGCCGGCATCGCGCTGTCGGCCACGGGCGGCCAGACGTGGAACACGTCTCAGGTCCAGCAAAATCCGACCAACACGATCGGTTATCGAGTCTTTTGGTGTCGTTTCAACGGCACTTGGTCGGCTAATCCGTCAATCAGTTTTCCCTTTACAACATGCACCTCGGTTCAGATGCACGTCTTTCGTCCCAGCGCGAGCACAAACCTGTGGGTTCTTGAGTCTATCGCGTACAGCACTACGTTAGGAGCGACCGGCTACGGCTTTGGTCCCAGCGCGACCGTCGACAGCTTTGGCCGGTCGGCTGTTCTGATCGGCGGTGCGCACACTCCCGATGACAACACTCACACTTTGACCGCCGGCACTACGGGCTTCTCCGTGCTCGGTAGTGCTCAGTATCGCAACACGTCCGGCACCGATCAGTCTGCCGCTTATTGCTACAAGATACTCTC
This sequence comes from Pyrinomonadaceae bacterium, assembly GCA_046313635.1. Lineage (GTDB taxonomy): Bacteria > Acidobacteriota > Blastocatellia > Pyrinomonadales > Pyrinomonadaceae > OLB17. The sequence goes on from JBKBYA010000014.1 coordinate 51,684, forward strand.
TGCACCGGCTGACAATCAGCAAGTGCCGAACGACAATCAGGCGACGCTTGGCCCTGATGACGCCGGAACGTGGATGGCGATCTTTCGTGAGATCGACGAGCTTCCGACGATCACGCCAAATACGGCAAACGCAACTTCTTTTAGCACGACGACGCCGACACTCGAAGCGACAGCTAACGATCCCGGTGGCCTTGACCTTCGTTATCAGTTCCAGCTTTTTACGTCGACTGCGGAGTTAAAGAATAATAGTTACGAACCGGCGACCTTCGCGACAAGCGTCGGCGTCAGCGATTTGACTACCGTCGGACAAACGTTCACATCGCTAGGCGGGACCTTACACCGAATCGAGATCGCAATGGGCCGGATCGGCAACGGTTACGGGAAAGTACGATGTGCGTTGTACGCGACGAGCGGAGGACTTCCAACGGGATCGCCGCTGGCCGTGTCTCAAGAGGTCGACGTTGCGTCGCTTGGAGCCTTGTCTGCTACGTCCTTCGTATCGTTTGAGTTCGACGGGACGTACTCGACGACGAACGGCGTAACTTACGCGTGGGGATTACTGCCGGGCATTACGCAGCACTACAACAATCTTAATGTCGGGGCTCAGAACGATTCTGACACGCCCTTCACAGGCGACCGGTTAAGTGGCACGATGAATCCGTCCGCCTCACCGCCGTATGGCGTTGCGGCAGGATGGTCAATCAATACCGGCTCGAACATTCTTTTCAAGTTCTACACGCGCGGGACGTTGATGACCCGAACGAGCGGCACTCACGCCGGTTTTGCGAATACAGTCAACGGTGCCGACACCGATCCGTTCACTAACAATCAGAAGGTCTCGTTCACGGTACAAGCGCCAGACGCGCTCACATCCGGTCAAACGTACTATTGGCGAGCGCGAGCGGTGGACCCGAACGGCTCTGGCGAGTACGGAGCGTGGTCTACTTTGCGGTCCTTCACTATCACTGGGGGAGCGTACACACTTACTGCAGACGCCGGCTCTTTTTCCACCGCCGGCGGCGACGCCAATCTGCTCCGCGGGCTCAGAGCGACCGCCGACCTTGGGACTTTCACGTACACAGGTCAAGACGCCAACTTGAGCCGTGGGTTTAAGGTCGTCGCCGACGCCGGCACGTTCTCGTACTCTTCCAACGACTCGAACCTTTTGTGGAACAGGGTGATCACAGCCGCCGGAGGGTCGTTCCTCTTCTCCGGCATCGACGCTGATCTTCTGCGAGGCCTGAAGATCACGGCCGATCAGGGCGCCTTTTCCTACTCGGGTCTCGACGCCGTTTTGTCGCGTCAGGTAACGCTTGCGGCAGGGCAGGGCGGGTTCTCTCTTACCGGACAGGCCGCAAACCTGTTGATCGGCTATCTTCTGTCGGCCGCCGGCGGATCGCTGTCGTACTCGGGGGTCGACGCGGCACTACGAAAAGGGTTCAACCTCACGGCCGACGCCGGGAGCTTTACCCTGACCGGTCAGGACGCGGCGCTTCTCGCCGGGCGTCTGCTCGCCGCCGCGGCCGGATCGTTCTCCTACTCGGGACAGAACGCCGCGACGCGAAGAGACGTCTTTCTGCAGGCTCTCGCAGGGACCTTCTCCCACAGCGGACAGGATGCCGTGCTTCGGCGCGACGTATCCATCACCGCCGGTCCCGGATCGTTCGCGCTGACCGGCCAGAACGCAACGCTCCGCCGTGATGTGTCGCTGACGGCCGATGTCGGTGTGTTCGGCTACGCCGGCAACGCGGCATCACTGTTCCGATCGGTCTCTATCGCGGCCGATGCGGGGAGCTTTACAGTGTCGGGCCAAGACGCCGGACTGCGGTGGGGTCGTATGTTGGCGGCCGACGCCGGTGTCTACGGCTTCACCGGAGCTGACGCCAACCTGCTTCGCGGGCTGAAGATCGTAGCCGAGGCTGGGCTCTACTCACTGGTCGGCCAGGACGCGAATCTCGTCTACTCGCCGGTAAACAACCACACACTGGCCGCGGGCCCCGGGAGCTTCTCCTACACGGGCGGGGACGCAGGATTGCTGCGCGGTCTGAAGCTGACCGCCCAGCACGGCGCGTTCAGCCTGTCCCCGCAGGACGCTTCGCTTCTCCGCGGTCTTGTTGTCCAGTCCGGGGCCGGTGCATTCTCGACCGAAGGACAAGACGCCGCACTCCTGCACGGAAGGGTGCTGGCGGCCTCTCCCGGAACATTCTCCTACGACGGAACGGACGGTGGTCTTTACCGCGGCATTCGCCTGGTGGCCGACGGAGGGGCCTTTGCCTACGACGGCGGTGCGGCCTCTCTCTTCCACGCTTACGTCCTCAATCTTGAGACGGGAGAGTTCACCTACTCCGGGTCCGCTGCGGTGCTGACCTACGGCCAGCGGGTCGTGATCCACCTCTGCGAGCCTCTCGTCTCGACATTTGTCGGCGACGGCGTCCTGACGAACGTTACGGGTACCGGAGAACTCGTCAACATATTTAACGCGTCGGAGCTGACGACAACTGCCAACGACGACGGAACCCTTACCCTCGCCATGACGCTCACCGGAGAGCTGACCGACGTCCTTAACGACTCTGACCTGATCATCAACCTGCTCGACGACGGAAGCCTGTCGACCGAGAACCTCTGCTAAAGACATGCCAAATACTTTTTACCTGAAGAAGGGCGACACATCGCCTGCGATCGAAACCATCCTCTCGGACGCCAACGGGCCGGTAGACCTGACCGGAGCGACCGTGGTCCTCAGAATGAGTCCGGACGGCGGAGGCAATCCGATGTTGGTCGCGACCGCGACCGTGGTCACTCCGCAGACCGGCGAAGACCTCGGCAAGGTCACATACGACTGGCAGGAAGGCGATACCGATTTTGTCGGCACACACAAGGCCGAGTGGCGCGTTACTTTTGCGAACGGCAAAAAGGCGACGTGGCCGCGCGGCTCGGCAGACACATTTGACCTGATAGTGATCCAGGACGAGGTCACGTAAAACCCAACTATGTCAATTACAGCAATGATCGTGATCGCGGTCGCGGCGGCGGCCGCGCTGTTCATCTGGAGGCTCGTGGTAGTAGGCCGCGAGGTAAAGAAGATCCACCGAGATCTGGACGGGCTCGGGATACCGAAACACAAGGCGAAGTTCAAGTACTCGACCCGGACGTTCGACGGCGTCAAGGTGATCTCGACCGTCCCGGTGCCGGAAGAAGCGATCCGCGAGATCGACGAGGGCATCTCGATCCTGTTCGATCACCAAGACGCACGCCGGCCGGAATGGGACAAGATGCGCGACCCCGCGGAGTTCACCGTACTTTTTATCGAGCCGCACGGAGTGAATGTCGAGACCGAGCCCGGTGCCCCGCACCTGTCGGTGGGCGGCGTGACGACCGCCGGGACCAACATCGGTGCGGCGCCCAACCAGGCGTGCGACCGTCCCTACCTGGTACTGCCGCATCAGAAGGACCAGGAGTGGCGTTTTCTCGAATATCTGAGGAACTCAGTCTTTTACGAGGGCGAGCACGTCCGCGAGTGGGCCAACGACCCGGCCGTCTGGGCCAGGTTCGTCGGTGCCGGCGACTCGCATCCGCACGAGATCTGACGAGAGGTCGAACCGCCAAATCGAAACCCCCGAGTTTTGCTGCTCGGGGGTTTTTTCAGTGCGTACTCAGTTGGTGGATAGGGCCCTCTGAAATCGGAGGATCGATCGAGGACTGAGAAGGCAGGGCCTCACATGCTGACTCAGTCCTCGCTTTTTTTCTCTTTTGGTACTCCCCTTTTCCTCGCGGCTTCAGATTGAGCACCTCGTCGCGGTCGACGTAGGTATTGCCGTCCAGGTCGAAAGAAACAAGATTGCCCATCTTGATGTGGTAATAGATTGACTGCCGACGAACCCCTTTTAGCTTGGCGGCCGTGGCGACGCGTATCCAAGTTCTGGCCATATTTGTATGGAGGGATAGGCCACCCCATTGATTTGGACTACGGTACTGCTGTATTCCGAGGGTGGGCACGTACGGATTGTTATTCATAATACTTCCCCTTGTCAAGTAAATTTCTTGTCGAAAAAACACGCCCGGGCCCGCCGGAGAGCGTCCGCCGGACGCCGGATCTGATACGAGATCGGGCCGCGGCGTCGACGGGTGACAAACGAAGCCGGCCGCCCCTTGCGACCCGCAGCCCGGACTCGAAATGCAGGACATTATCTGCATTTCGGTACTGTAGCAATTAGAATTTTATATGTCTACTGTAAATCATCTATAGAGACGGTCTGGCTACCACTTGACAAAGAAATTTTGGCTGTGGTAGATTCGTTTCACGCTGTCGAACCGGACGGCGGGTAGTACCGGGGATGTTCATCCCGAACCTGGGGAAAAATTTAACTGCAGTCAAAAGGAAAGGGCCGTCCGGGACGCCTCCCGAACAGCCCTACTGACCATATATGCGTGGACACGCTCTCGCACGAGCACGCCGGCACATTGGTAATATTACCGCCCTGCCGGCCTGCCAGTCAAGTTACATCCTATGAGTTCAGTCTCGTTCTCGCTCAAGCCGATCGTCGCTGACGTCGAGATGATCAGCCGGAGCCTGCTCTGCAACCCGAAGCTGTCGGCGGCGAGTCTCGGTGTGTTCTGCTTCACGCTCGGCGTCTTCGGCGGCCGCGACTTCACGATAGACGATCTGGTCGCGGCGTGGAACGAAGCGGGACGGTCGCGGGAGAACTCGCTCGGCCGGGACCGGATGCGGAGACTCGTCAACGAATGGCGTCTCGCGGGATTTGTCTACGACACGGTCGAGACGGACGACGAGGGACGTGTGGCGGCGAAGAAGTTCGCGATATTTCCACAGGTCGACGCCGCCCCTGTCCCGCGGGCAAAGGCCGCCGCGAAACCGACCAGCGAGGCACGCAAGTCGAAGCTGGCCCGCTTCCCCGCGGCGGAGGTCTTTCAGAACTATTTCAATGTCGACCTCGATCTCGACGCGATCCAGTACATAGAAAAAGAGGCCGGCCCTCACCTGCAGGTCTGGGGACAGGTCTGTGCCGACCATTACAACAGCCTCACGCAGCAGCAAAAAGACTCGATCACCTACAAGACCAGGGCCGTCAAGTTCGTGCTCCACGATCTGAGGTCGCATCTCGAGAAGCAGGCCCTGCGTGCGACCAAGACGCCCTTCGGTGCCGCGGCCGACGCCGAGCCGCCGGACCGGCCTAAGAAGAAGACCTTTGCGGACTACGTGAGCGGATACGAGTACGGCTCGGCCGAGTACAAGAAGTTCAGGAAGGGATGGATCAAGCGGGCCGATGAGGCCGGAAATGCGGCGGCGATCGAGCAGGTAACGGAGTATGAAGGAATCAGATCAACACTGGACAAGCTACAAAAGAGAAAAGGAGGCGTCCAGAAGTGAGATCTCTCAGGCCCTCACAAGCCTCGGCGGCGTCGTACCTGCCAGTGGTCATCTACGTTGTCCGTTTCACGACGACAAACACCCGAGTGCCACTCTCAAGCAGTCGGACGGCAAGTGGTTCTTTTCGTGCCATGCTGCGTCGTGCAATGTCTGCTACGACGTCTGGGATCTCGAAGGCCTGCTCGAAGGTAAGGACGCACAGACCATCTTGAAAGAGACGAAGAAGAGGGTTCTCGATGAGTATGACCGAAAGCACGGCAACGCGAACGCGGGACGCGGGAACGACAGACATGCTGCGGGGCCTGCTGGCCGCGGAGACGGTCCATCTCGAACGCCAAAGGGCTTTGATACGGCAGAGCAGTGCGTGGATTGGGTCGTCGCCAAGCGGCGTGCTCAAGGCGAGGATCTTGATGTTGAAAGATTCCATCCGTACACAGACCCTGACACTGGCGAGGTACGAGTCCATGTTGTCAGGCTCCGGAACGCCGCGACCGGAAAGAAGTCATACACCCAGGTCTTCCTCGACAGAGAGACTGGACGATGGTCTCCCAAGAAGCCTAAAGATCTCGATCCCACGCCGTTGTATAACCGGATCAGAATTCGCGATGCCAAGAACATCCTTATGGTCGAGGGCGAAGCGTGTGTGGAGGCGTTTACACGGTTAGGCATGGAAGGATGGGCCGCGACAACGACGCTTGGCGGTGCGGGCAAGGCCGCCGCCGCCGACCTCACTCCGCTCGCGGGCAAGACCGTCTACCTGTGGGCCGACAACGACGACTACGACGAGAAGCTCAAACGATTTCCCGGCGAGCATCACATGCAGGAGATCGCCGACCGCCTGCTCAAGCTCTCGCCGGCGGTCACGATCCGCAGGGTCCGTTACGAGGAGCTCGATCTTTTGGCGAAGGGCGACATCGTCGACTATCTGGAGCAGTTCGGAACGGCGGAAGAGAAGATCGCCGCGTTGAAGCTGGTCTTTCAGGACGCCGAGTCGGTCGGGTCGGTCAAGGGCCTCCGCGAGCAGCTCGAGGCGATCGCCGCCGGAACGTACGAACACATCCCGTTCCCGGACGCCGAGTGCCTGTCGGAGCTGTCGAAGGCGGGACTGCCCGGCACGGTGACACTGGTCTGCGGCGACCCCGGTGTGGCGAAGAGCTTTTGGGCACTCGAGAAATCGTGGAAGTGGCACCGGCAGGGACGCAAGGTCCGCGTGCTGATGCTCGAAGAGGACTTTGTCTACTGGCAGCGGCGGGCGATGGCCCAGATGGCGGGCGTCGCCGATGCGGCCGACGTCGACTGGATCAAGGGCCATCCGAAACGGGCGATGGAGATCTTTGCCGAGGTCGAGCCGATGCTCGAGAGCTTTTCGCGGCGGATCGACATCGCACCGTCGCGACCGACCATGCAGTGGTGTGCCGACTGGGTCGACCGGGCCGTCGACGAGGGGAACGACTGGATCGTGATCGACCCGATCACGGCCGCGGCGAGCTCGGACAAAACGTGGCTCGACGATCACGAGTTCCTCTTCAGCGTCAAGGAATCGATCGTCCGCGGCGGGTCTCGGCTGCTGCTGACGACGCACCCGAAGCTCGACGTCAAGTCAAAACCGAGCCTCGCGGCGATGGCGGGCGGGGCGGCCTGGCCGAGGTTCTCGCAGACGGTGCTCTGGCTGCGGCTGCTCGACAAGGCCCAGAAGTCGGCGGTCGATCCCGGCGGCGGAGAGCTCATCGACGTCCATCACGAACGCGAGATCCAGATACGAAAGGCCCGCAACGGACGCGGTGCCGGGTCGAACATCGCGACGATACTCGACCGCTCGACGCTCTGCTTTGTGGAGTGCGGGGAGATCGTCGACCTCGACCAGAATTCTTGACAGGGTTGTTTCACCGATGACACAATGCGTCATCGACGGGAGGAGAGATGGCAAAGAAGAACATCACATCGGTATACGCGGACGGCGGCCTGCTGACGCATAACCCGTCGACGCTCGGTGGCACGTGGGCCTACGTGCTGGTCGACGACGAGAACGACGAGGCGGTCGGCGGCGAGAGCGGCGTCGTGCTTGCCGAGAAGCTCAAGGTGCCGGTCGTGACCAACAACCACACCGAGCAGATCGCGATCATCAAGGCGATCGAGGCCCTGCCGTGCGGCTGGTCCGGCCGGATCTGTTCGGACTCGCAGGTCGCCCTCGTGCGGGTCGAGTCCGACTATCAACTGAGCAGGGGGGTAAAGCGGTTTCCGGCGGGCGAGAACAACCTCCCGAGCATCATATCCGACCGTTCGAAGCATGCCGCGGCCCGTCTCGGCCGGGTCGAGTTCGTCCTCCTGCAGGGCCACCCGACGAAGGCCGACCTCGAATGCGGGTGGGGACGCAAGCGAAACCTGCCCGTCTCAAAATACAACGTCCTCGCCGACACGATGTGCAACGAGGAAAAAGTACGGTTCAGGATCCGACAGGAGCTGGAGGCACTGCATAAGCTGGCCGGCAGCGACGTCCTCCGTGAACTGGTCGACGACATCTCGGCACATGCCGAGTAGAGGATATAGAGTCTCACACACTATGAAAAGCGAAACAACCAACGCCTGGGGCATCGACAACGGGGAGCTCTGGCCAAACACATTCGACACCAGACGCGACGCGATCAAGTGGATCGAGTCGACGCTCGGAATGTCATGGAACGAGATCAAACGGGACAAGCGGATCCCGAAGATATTGATCGTGCAGGTCACGGTCGTGCGAAAGGCCCCGCCGGAGCGTAAAAAGCTCGCCCGCCGCGACGCGGCGAACTGGGGCCGGTCGGTCAAGACGGTCGAGCTGCAGTCGGCCTACGCGGTCCACTGACGAGGAGAGCATGAAGACATTGCAAAAGATCTGGGCGGCGATCCGCCCGCCTCGCGGACGGTATCCAAATCCGACGCAGACGTTTCATTACAAGGTCGAGCTGGCAAACGGGCTGTCGGTGACGTTCACGAGGACATACACGCTGCGAAACCTCAACTTCGACGACTTTGAAACGCCGGCAAAACAGGCGTTGGAGCATCTTTACGGGATCTCTAAAAGCGGGTTTATCTCGGACGGCACGTTCTACCCGCCGCACCAGATCAGGAACATCAGGATGGACCCATCGGCATGAAAGTGATCCGTGTAAAAGCGAAGGACGTCCCGGCGATGGTGCGGGATCTCAGGTCGCGTCGGTCGATCGGCTTCGATACCGAGACCGGTGGGTTTGACCCGTACCACAACGAGCTTCGACTGCTGCAGTTCTCCCCGTCGCCCGACAAGGCGTACGTCGTCGACCTGCGGGACTTTAAGCGGCCGGGGTCGAACGACAAGCTCAGGGCGGTCCGCGACCTGCTCGCCGACCCGGAGATCGAGAAGATCGGTCACAACCTCAAGTTTGACGCAAAGTTCGTCAAGCATCATCTCGGCGTCGACCTCGGCGGCATCTACGACACGTTTATCTGCTCGCAGATCGTGTCGTGTGGTCAGAAGTACGACAACAACGGAAATAAGCTCAGGCACGGTCTCGGCGTCGTCGCCGAACGACTGCTCGGCCGCGAGATCGACAAGACCGAGCAGCGGTCGGACTGGACCGTCGACGAGCTCTCGGACTCGCAGATCGAGTACGCGGCCCGCGACGTGACCGTCCTGCACGAGCTACGCGACGTGCTCGACCGCAAGCTCTCGGCCCGTCACCTGCAAACGGTCGCACGGCTCGAGAACGACATCGTGATGGCGATGGCACAGCTCGAGCTCAACGGATTTTATCTCGACGCGTCGCGGTGGCGGCAGCAGCTCCGCACGGTCGAACGAAAGATCGCACGCGAGGCGGCGGAGCTGCAGACGATGCTCTCGGGCGGAAACCGCCAGATGGGGCTCTTTGGAGCGATCGAGATCGACCTCGGGTCGGTCCAGCAGGTGGCCGAGTGTCTCAAAGGGCTCGGCGTCCCGGTGCCGAAGACCGAGACGGGACGCGACACGACGAAAGAGGACCAGCTCGAGCCGTTCCGGCACCAATTCCCCGTCGTCGACAAGCTGATGGAGTGGCGGGGCCTCTCGAAACAGCTCACCTCCTACGGCGAGAACATCCTCGATCTTATCAATCCCGCTACCGGACGAATCCACGCCGACTTCGGACAGATCGAGGCCGGGTCGGGCCGTATGCGGTGCGGCAATCCGAATCTCCAGAACGTACCGGCCGGCGATGAGTATCGATCGTGTTTCGGAGCTCAGGGCGACGACCGGACGCTGGTCATCGCAGACTACTCGCAGATCGAGCTCAGAGTGATGGCCGAGCTCTCGGAGGACGCGGCGATGATCCGCTCGTTCAACTCGGGATACGACTATCACACGGCGACGGCGATGGAGGTCTTCGGCCTTACAAGTCCGGACGAGGTCTCGGCCGAGCAGCGTACCTTCGCCAAGCGGATCAACTTCGGCATCGGGTACGGCATGGGGCCGGGACGATTTGCCCGCATGACCGGGATGACCTTTGACGCGTCGAAGGCGTTCTTTGAGACCTTCTTTTCGAAGCTGTCCGGGCTCGACGGGTGGCTTAAATCGCAGCGGTACACCGGGCTCAAGCTGCGGTACGTCAAGACGCTGTCGGGAAGGACGGTCGACCTCAGGTTTGACCGTCGGGACGAGGGCCAGCGAAAGGCGGCCGAGAGGCTCGCGACCAACATCCCGGTGCAGGGCTCGGCCGCGGACATATTCAAACGCGGCCTGAAGCTGACGCACGACGCGTTCCGGGGAACGTCGGCCCGCATCGTCAATCTCGTCCATGACGAAGTGGTCGTCGAGTGCGACAAGAGCGAGGCCGAGGACATCAAGGTCCGGCTCGAGACGGCACTCCGAGCGGCCGGTGAGGAGTATGTGCGTCTGGTGCCGATCAAGGTCGATGCTAAACTGACCGAGGTCTGGGCGAAGTAACAATATTTACATTTCTATTTGACAGGTGTCACATATTTGTGGCACCATTTTTTTGTCTGCTTTCGCAGTCTTCGAACCGGGGAAGCCCACCTGATATGAAAATTCGGATTGACGCAGAGATGTTGCGAGACGAGCTCTCGAGAGCGACGTCGGTGATCGAAAAGACGCCGCGTAAGCCCGGTCTCGAGTATGTACTTGTGGAGCCGGCCGGCAAGTACGTGAAGTTCACGGGGTCGGACGGCGTGGCGGCGATCGAGTCGTTCGCACCGTCGGACGAGGTGGAGTTTGAAGCCGGTGCCAAAGGTCCGATCTGCCTGCCGGGACGCAAAACGCTCGACCTGGTGAAGCTGATGTCGGGCGAGGTCCGATTCGAGACGCTGCCGAACGGCTACATCAATCTCTACAACGGACGCTCGAAGTATCGCCTGGCGTCGATCGACGCGTCGCGTTACCCGCGGATCGCCGAGGAGTTCACGCCGAGCGGCGACCTGCCGGCCCAGGTGCTCAGGCGGGCGATCAAACTGACCCGCGGGTTTATCGGCGAGGACGACTCGAAATTCGCTTTTTCAGGCGGTCTGCTCGAGGTCTCGGACGGGTCGATGCGGGTCGTCGCGACCGACGGGGCGAGACTGGCCGTGGCCGAGTGCGGCGGTGTCGACGAGGGCGACTTCAGCGTGCTGCTGCCGCACCGCAGCCTCAACATGCTCGCGGGACTCATCTCACGCGACAGCGAGACCGTGACGGTCGCGTTTGCCCGCAACCCGGTGACCGGGGCGATCACCAAGGCGAAGTTCAAGATCGAACGTGCGTTCCTGACGACGAACCTGACGACGGGACAGTTCCCGGCGTGGCGTCAGATACTGCCTAGCTCTGACCACGAGCTCCAGGCCGAACTCAGCCGCACGGAGCTGCACAACGCCCTGCGGAAGGCGTTGGTCGCGACGGACGGCAAGTCGAACATCGTCGAGCTCAACTTCGCTCCCGGCAGCGTCCTGGTCAAGACCGACGGGGCCGACGCAGGGTCGGACGTGCTCGACGCGGAGTATCTGACCGGGGACCCGGCCGAGGACGCGGAGGCCCGGCTCGGTCTGAACGCCAACTTTGTGAACCAGTTCCTGGCGGTGGTGCCGGACGTGCTCGAGGACGACTCGGTCCTGATCTCGTACAACGGCCCGACGCAGTTTGTCGGCATCAGCCCGCGAGAGGCTGAGTTCGACTTTAAGTACCTTCTCGCACCCGCACGATTGTAAGGAGACGAAGTATATGTCTGAGCGGAAGCAGATCGAAAGGAGGCTGCAGGACGCCGAGTCGGCGTTGATCTGGATGAAGTGGGCGTACCCGACGACCAACGACCCGTTTGTCGAGCGTTGGATCCGAAAGTACGAGCGAAAGGTCGAGAAGCTCAAGTCGGCTCTCGACGGGACCAAGACACAGTCGGCCGGACGGCCTTTGGAGGTTTGATGATCGATACGACCAGCAGTGACTCGATCCTGAATACGTGCCGCGACTACATCGGCTCGCGTCAGAGCGACTACGAGTTTCGCTGCATCCGCTTTGACGCGGTGATCGACCGGATGAGTCGGATGGGACTCGCCGACGGCGACTCGGTGCTCGACGTCGGGTGCGGCCGCGGCGACTTCAGGCAGCGGCTCGCGGAACGGGGTTTCGACGTTAGATACACCGGCGTCGACGGTGCGATCGACGGGAGGAACCTGAACACGTGGAGCCCCTCGTTCTGGGGATACGACTGGATCGTCGCGATCGAGGTGTTGGAGCATCTCTACTTTCCGAAACTCCACCTCATAAATTACAAAATGGCCGCAGTCAAAGGTGTCGTGATCACCACACCAAACCCCGCGACGGTCGACGTGCTCGCATGTGACCCGACGCACGTCAGCATCGTCTACCCCTCGGAGCTTGCCTGGGCCGGCTACGACTTTGAACCGGCTTGCCTCTTTAACAACGACCCGCAGGACAGCCTGATCGGCTGGTGTCGCAGATTCTGACTTTATGAGCACATCACTATTCGAACTAACGAGCGAGATGCTCGAGATGGAACAGATCCTGTCGAACTTTGACGGTGACGTTACGGACGAGGACAAGGAAGCCGCGGTCGACGCCCTGTTTGCCCGCTGGCTCGAGAACGGCGAGGAGCTCAAGGTCAAGATCGACAATTACCTCTGGCTGATGGCCGAGCTCGAGGGCCGGGCGGAGATCCGCAAAAAAGAATCGAAGCGTCTGGCCGAGCTCGCCAAGCGTGACGAGACCAACCGCGACCGACTCGAGATGCGTCTCTACGCCTTCCTGAAGGTGACCGGCAAGACCGAGTTTGAGACGAACTATCACAAGCTCAAACGCGTCGCGGTCGGCGGCAAGCAGCGTCTCACGCTGCTCTTTGAGAACGTCATGGACCTGCCTAAGAAGTTCCGCACGGAGATCCGTGAGTGGCGGGCCGACACGGAGGCGATCAGGGCGGCACTCGAGTCCGGCGACGCGAAGATCGCTCAATTCGCAAAGCTCGAGGAGCGGGGAGAGAGGCTGAAGATCAGCTAGGAGGAGAACGGAATGCTTTTTTACGTCTATTTGTACGCCGGCCTGTGTGTCGTCTGCACCGCGATCGGGATCGGACTCACGGTATGGAGTCACTACGATCTCCTGCTGCCCGGGGCCAGAACGATCAGAAATTTTGCGAGTCTGATCGATTGGAAACGCGTCGTCAAGATATTTCCATTCACGCCATTTTTGTTGATCGCGACGATCGTTATCGTCCTGACAGAAGAGGAGGATTAAGAATTTTATGAAGCAGCCAAAATTCCCGGTCGCATCGACCGCCTACATCGCGAACCCGCTCCTGGGCAACTTGTTTCCGCCGCGGGAGAAGGTCACCGTCACCGGATTTGACGAGATGCTCCACGAGTACCGGGTCCACAACAGATACGGTCATTATCGCTGGGTCAATGAGGGCGACCTGTCGAAGATCCCTTTCAAAAAAGGCGACCGCGTCCGCGTCCTGACGAGGGGAGGAGCGTGGTGCCACTGCCTGCCCGTGGGATCGGTGGCGGAAGTGGTAGGCGAGCACGTCGATGCGGGTGGTGTGTACGGTTGTCGCGTCGAAACGGTCGACGCCTTCCAACAGGTCCCGATCGATGAGCTGGAGCTGGTCGAGGACAAGCCGGTCGACGTGGCGAAGCCCGCGGCCCGCCTGTCCTTTACGGAGTACGTCGACTCCGTGCTCAGGCACGCATTTTATCCTGGTGCCGGAACGACGGCCGGGCTTACCTACGCGGCGTTGGGTCTGGCTGGTGAAGCGGGCGAGACGGCGAACAAGGTCAAAAAGATCCTTCGCGACGCGGGCGGTGTGATCTCAGAGGAGAGGCTGCAGCAGATCAAGGACGAGCTCGGCGACGTGCTCTGGTACGTCGCGGCCTGTGCGAGAGAGTTGGACGTCACGCTCGAGGACGTCGCCAGGCACAACGTCGAGAAACTGGCCGCACGCCACGGCGAGAAAAAGGACAACGTCCGTCACATCCGGTTTCCCCCGCACGCGTGAATATCACACTCCCCTTCCCGCCGTCTCTCAACCGGATGTACCGCATCAGCGGGAGCCGGATGTACGTCTCCCGCGAGGGACTCAAATACAAAAAGGCCGTCGAGAAGATCTGCAGCACGTTGCGGATCAAGCCTCTCGACGGTCTCTTGTCTGTCTCGGTCGATGTCTACCGGCCGCAGCGACGCGGCGATTTGGACAACACGTTCAAGTGCCTCTTCGACAGCCTCAACGGATTCCTATGGATCGACGACAAACAGATCGTCGAGATCCATGCCCGCCGGTTTGACGATAAGCTCAAACCGCGGGTCGAGGTCGAGATCCGCCGGCACGTGGGTGAAACCTCATATAGTTCTCTTTGAGAGCGTCGCTCGTGACGTGCGTATAGACCTGCGTCGTCGAGACGCTCGCATGACCGAGCATCTGCTGGACAAATCTGATGTCGATCCTGCCCGACTGCATAAGGTGGGTCGCACAGGTGTGCCGCAGCGTATGCGGACTCACACCCTCGAGACCCGCCCTCGCGGCGACCCGCCGCACGAGACGCCAGACATCCCCGCGGGAGAGGTCAAAGAGCCTCACGTCCGGCGGGGGCGGGCCGAGATGGACCGCCGCGAGATAGCTGCGGACCGAGGACAACGCCTCTCGGCCGCACGGGACGAGCCGCTCTTTGGATCCCTTACCGGCGACCTTGATGTAGCCGTCGTGCAGATCGCTCACCGACAACCCGCAGAGCTCCGAGACCCTGATCCCGGTAGCGTAGAGCAGATCCAACACGGCCCGCTCCTCGGGCGTCTCGGCGGCCTCGATGAGCTGTACCACCTCGTCGCGATTGAGAAACCGCGGGATGTACCGCTCCTTCTCCGGCATCTGCAGGAACTCGGTCGGGTCGTGCCGCAGGACGCCCTCGCGTACCAGGAACTTGTAGAAACCCCTCACGCCGGCGACGATCCGGTCGATCGACGCCGGGCTCAGGCCCGCGTACCGCAGGGTCATCACGAACTCCGACAGATCGCTCCGCGAAAGCGAGACCGCATCGAGCTCGGCATCCAGGCACCACGCGACAAGTTTGTCCAGATCCCGCCGGTACGCTTCGATCGTCTGCTCTGCCAGCCCGCGTTCGGTCCGCAGGTGACGGATGTAGTTATCGATCAGTTGTGTCATAGTCCCAGTATTCTAGCGGCTTTGGACGTACTCTCAGCCGCTCTGACCCAGTACGCGGTCATGTGTTCTCTGGAATGCTCGTAACCCGCCGCGTCCCACAGTACGGCGGCCTGGTTGTAATCATGAGCCGCCGACTCGATGTGTTTTGCAAGGTCGCTGCCGCGAGGCAATCTTCTCAAGGCGGCGTCAGCGTCGTACCTGACGTCCGTCACGAGTCGTGCGTAGTCACTTCGGTTGACTCCACTCCGAGTCGCCGCGTCGAGCCGTCGAAGTGATTCGACGGCCTTGACCGCCTCGGCACGACCTGACCCGGCTGGACCGGCCAACATCGCCAGAAGCACGAGCGATAGAACGAGGACCGAAGCTGCACAGACGATGAGCATCTTGTTCATATTGGTGGTTGACGACCCGCGGGTTGATGTGCGTGTGACAGGTCTCGCGTACGGTCGAATATTCTCATCATACCACCGAGCGGCCGCTCGGCGGCGTCTCGGATCCATGACATCGTCGGGGCGATCTTCTATCATATCCCCGATGATCGCCGCGAGTAGTCCTGTTAAAATTGGAATCATTCCCATGTCATTACAATTCGACTCTCAGTTTGACAGGACCGTACAGCACGGTCATAATTACCGATTCGCGGCCGCGAGTACGACCGCATTCGTATCCACAGTTTATCATGGTGCGGATTCTGGTACGATTTTGGTTGAAAACCCGGTCAAAATAGTTCTTTTGTGTCTGTCACGTGTAAAACACACATTCGAGCTTATTGTTGATAACTAAATAGTTTACGCATTTCCCACAAAATCGGGGAAGTGCCTTGACACGGTAGGGGTCAGCAGTTCAACTCTGCTAGTGCCTACCAATAAAATCAACGGTTTAGCGACACTTGCTAAACCGTTTCTTTTTTGGGTGGTACGATTGTGGTACGATTGGTCACGATCTCGAAGCTGAGTTCCGGCTCGCCTTCGAGGTCGAGCTGGCGGCATTCCTCGTCTGATATGACTGAAAATTGATTCGCTACAGCCCGGTGTACGAAGTCGATCAACTCCAACCGGCCATCGGGCTTTCCATCGCCGATGACGCGGCGTTCTAGGTCATTAAATTCGAGTGTCATTCTTATCTTCATTTGTTTCTATTCGAGTTCAGTGAACTCTCCTCTCCCTTACCGTTCTCCAATGACTGGACTGCTCTGCGTTTGATCTCGGTGCCGCGTTTGTAGCGGTGGACCGAGCGGAGGTCGCGGTGGCCGAGCAGGCCGGCGACGGTCATGTCGTCCCAGCCGAGCTCGTGGAGCCTGGTCCCGAACGTGCGGCGGAGGACGCGGGTGCCGATACGTCCGAGACCGGAGTCGTCGGAGGCGGTCCGCATCGCCTTTTTGACACTGGTGCCGCGGCCGCCGGTCTTCGGGCTAGGGAAGACCCACTCGCTTGTCGGATGCTCCGACATCCAGCGGCGGATGACGTCGAGGGCGGTGTCGTTGACGGGTAGTCGGACGCTCTTGCGGGTCTTGCCCTGGACGATCGTGATCTCGCCCGCGTCGAGGTCGACGTCGCGGCGGCGGAGCCCGAGGATGTCGTTCTGGCGAAGTCCGGTGTGGATGATGACGCGGCAGACGTCTCGTGCCCAGTCGCTCTTGAACGCGGCAAAGAACCGCTCCTCGCTGCCGGGAGGGAGTACGCGGTCCTGGATGTTGTCGTACGCAGGACGCTCGACGGCCGAGCACGGGTTGGTGTCGCAGACGCCGTTCTTGACGGCCCGGGTAAACAGTGCCGAGACGACGTTGAGCTCGCGGTCGACGGTCGCCGGGTTACGCGGCCGGCCGTCCTTTTTCGGCGTCCGCATCCGGTGCGTCTTGAAGCGTTCGATGTCGGCCGGGCGGATCGCACGGACGGGACGCCCCTTGAGAAACGCGAGCGAGTCGCGGATGATGCGGACGGCATTCTTGAAGTGCTCGGACGATCGGTTGGCCTCGACGAACGGCAGGTAGACGTCGGCCGCGAAGTCCTCGTAGAGGATGTCGGCGGCGTCGACCATGCGGTGCGACTCGAAGAATAGCTCGTGCTTCTTTTTGGTCTCGAGCTCCTCGGCCTGCTTGCGGGTCGTGCCGGCCGGCAGCCTGAATGTGTATGTGTGCCCCTGGTAGTCGAACTTTACCCGGAAGCGTTTGGTCTTTTTGTCAAGGTAGACGCCCATGGTCGGTTGTCAGCAGTCCGCGAACTCTGTCGTGGCGGCTCATCTCTTCTCGGTCTCCCACGACGCTTGAAGTTCAGCTTGTCGATCGGCAGCCCTCGACTCGGCACCTGCTCGAACATCATCTGGCAGGGAGTCCCTGAATTCGTCGCTCCAGAACTCGATCTCCTGTGTATACCACACGAAGCTCGCCAAAAGTTCGCCGTCGTCGTAGAGCATGGACACCTGTCCATTCGGATCGTCCGAGAACATCGTTTGCAGCTCGCTGAACGCATCGACGATCTCATCCGAATCGAACCGAACCGTTCGATTGTTTTTGGGGTTGGTGTAGTAGTGTTTAACAACTAAGGCCATAGATCCTCCGTCAGTTTATACCGAGCATGTCCCGGTAGCGTTTGGTCTCGCCGGTTCGGGCCGGCTTTTTGGAGACCGTCTTTCGTTTCAGGTCGACACGCAGCTTGCTCTCGCCGAGAGACTCGAGAAAGTCGCGTACCTGGTCGCGATCAAAAAGCATGTCGCGTCCGAGTTTAACGTGAGGAATGTCGAGCTTCAAGACGTACTTGCGGAACGTCTTGGGGTGGCGGTGGTATTCGGCCGCGATCTCGATAAGAGTAAGTCGTTGTTGTCCCATCTCAGTCGCCCATCTCAGTCGCCCATCCAGGAGAACATCTCCGGAGGGTCGTTGATAAAGTCGTAGTCTGTGTCCCGCGGGGTCCGCGGCCGCGGTCGAAAGCGATTGGCGTCGGGGCCGCAGCTATACTGCCGCTCAACGTTTGCGTAGCTGCGAAATCGGTCGGCGGCGGAGCACTCGTCAAACTCCTGATCGAGCGGGCTAAACACACAGTGTGCACAGTCCCTGCATTTGCGTTCGGTCATTGTTTTGCAAACTCGGCGTTGTAGCCGTTGTCCTCGAGCATCTCGATCGCCTCGACCGGGAGCTCGTAGACCCCGTCGAAGTCGATCAGCCGCTTGCGGCGGTCGAACCAGAGCGTGATGTCGCACCGGTCGGACTGCCCTTTGTAGATACCGTCGATGAACTCGAACTGCCACTGCAGCGTGGCCGCCAGACCGTCGGGATGGATCTCGAGACGCATCTCCGAGCGGGCGTGTCCGATGAAGTTGTGACGGGTCCCGTCGTCGCGGTTAATAGGTGATGTGAATCGTTTGGTGATCATAGTGTCGAATGGAGGCCTGAGATCCCCACCTCAGGCCCCTCTGCTTTTACCCGATTTGTCTGTCCCACAGACTCTATCGCATAGGAGTAACCCCCTTATAACTGACCCGTCCGGTAAGGGTCGAGATCCGGAACGGGCGTGTAATGCTCCGGCGGCCAAACCCGGAAAAGCCGAAACGTTTTCAAACATAAGCCTGTCTGCTCCGCGAGAAACGGCCGAACTAAAACCGGCCCGGTTGGATAGAACGTTCCTCTCGTAAATCTCTTAGCTCTGCGGCGAACTCGGCCTCGAATACGCGTCCGGCGTGTCTCGGTGTGTCGGCGTTGCGTGCCAGCACCGGCCCATCGCCTCGTGAACCGCTTTGTTGATCACTTCGTCGTTCATACCTGCTCCTGCAATTTGGCTTTCGTGGCTTCGTATGCCTCGCGGTCGATGACGTACAAGACGAATATCTGCTTGTCGTCACCCACGAATTGGCGGTTTACGACCTCCGGCGACACCTGCATCGTAATGGTGGCGATCCCTTGAGCATTTAGGTTGCCGCCGAGACATTGAACTGAGTGCTCAACCTTGTCCTGCGGCATCGCCTTGAAAATGTCTAACGAGTGAATTTGCTTATCCATCTACTTGTCCTCCTTCGCGGCCTCGAACGCTTTGTTTATTGTTTCGTTGTTCATCTTCGCCTTCCCGCATCGTACAGCGTGATTTTATCGACCTCGCCGCGTTCTATTTTCTCCACGCATTCCGGGTGCACCGCCCAATGATCGCGGAACGATTCACCTCGAACCGTTACCGGGCCTCGACACACGCAGCACGGCACATCGCGGAATTTTGGCGGCAGATGGCCGATTTGAAAAACAAGGGAGTTATATACTTCACTCCCGTTTCTCCTGTTCTTTTGGTTTAGTGCGGTCATATTTCTTTCGTTTTCGTTTCTTCTTTCTCTTTTCTTTCGGGCGATACTTCAAAACCACATCCGTTATCTTGTCTAGGACTTCGGGTACGTCTTTTTCGTTCATGCGATTAGCTCCTTATAGGTCAACCGCTTCCCGATCGGCATCGCAACGGTTCGACCGTCACGCTCCCGCATACCGAGAACGGGCTGTTTGCCGACAGGGCCGCGTCCTAAGTAGAGCTTCTTGTCTTCGTGCTTCGCAGATTCCTTGCCGCCGATGTAGGTCTCGTCTATCTCGACCATTCCGCGTAGTTTGTCGATCTTGTTCCCGCAAGCCTCTCGGAGCCGTTGAAGCATGAACCACGCGGACTTTTGGGTGACGCCGATCTCTTTAGCCAGTTGCATCGAGGAAATCCCTTTACGAGCGGTGGCAAACAGATAAAGAGCCGCGAGCCATTTGTGGAGCGGGATATGCGAACGCTCAAAAATGGTTCCGGTGCGGACGGTGAAATCCAACTGACAAGCGTTACAGCGGTAATAGCCGCCTTTGCGAACGGTGATTCGTTCCATTTTCTTGCAAGTTGGGCACGTTACACCGTCCGGCCACAGACGCGATTCCAGATACTGCCTCGCGGACTCTTGATCTGGAATCGCCTGAAAGAGTTGGAACGTGGAGATGGTGCTTTTACTCATTTATTCAATCCTCGCGTCTATTGGTTCAAATCTGTCCCGATTAACGTACTAATGGGACACATTCTGTCCCGATAATAAACCGATTCTGCTCGCTAACATTCACCGCGTTACAATGCACTTCCGGGTTATCGTTCCCGACTTCGCCTTATCGCCCTGACTACATCAGAACACTCCCGGCAATACAGTTCGTGCCTGCGTGTCGCCGGGTTTGGCACTGAGTGAAACGCAATGTCCTCTTTCGTGAGGGCGTCCCCGCAACTCTCGCAAACGTCCGACTTCACGATCTGAACTGGATGGCCCGAAGGATCGAGGGACGATGTGCGATGGTTTCGGCTTATCTCCACTGCTTCACGTAATAAGTCGCTCATTTCGCACTCCCCACCGTCAAATATGGCTTATCCCCGTCGAACGCGATCCCCACTTTTCGCCCGTTAGCGAACGTCACCTCCGTGGGGAACGTATCGTCGTCTGCTGTGTAGTTGGAACCGGAAAGGGCTTTCTTCACCTCTGCCGCGAACGCCTTCAACTCGCTCGTGTCGAACCCGACATTGCGGTATCCGTCATCGCAGGCACTTCTCTCTCCAGAGTCACGTGATAATGTTTCGTAATCGGGCAACGCCTCGATGTCCCTCAGTATTTCGTGTGTTTGCATTTGTCTTATCTCCAAATCTTCGCCACTTGTAGGAAAAAATGGCTGCTTTTTGCTACAAGCCTCTCGTGGGCTATGTTCGTCGTGACAGCAATTCAACGCGGCTGTTTTGAGTGCGAATAATGCGAACTCTATGGCCTTTTGTCTGTCCCACTTGCTAATGTTCTCCCCGAACCTTCTAGCGGCGTCCGTAATCTTTTTGACCATCGGGCATTGAACGCCGTCCGATTTCGCTATGTGCGACCAGTAGCCGCCACAGTGAGGGCAATCCGTGGGCTGTGGAGTTTCCTGAATCGGTGAGTTTTCCTGTGTAAGAAAATCCGCCGTCTCGTGAAAACAGTCCGACACATCGACCGAACCATCCGCCTTTATCTCATAAGGCCCGCAAATACCACATTCCTGCACGCTAACATTGATCCTGTTAGGGTGCGTTTCTTTGTTCATATTCTCTCGCATACATCACACTTAAAAATCTCGGGCACGTCATCGCGTCCCCAATAGGCCCCCGGAATCGCCCTCGCCGTTTGCTCTGCCCTTCTGGCGTATTGCGGGAAGTACCTACCGACCGCTTGAAGCTGTTTCAGGCTCATATTCTTGCAGGGCAGGCAGTTGTTGTGCGTGAACACCCGCTTGCCGTTTTCCTTGATGTCGTATATCGCCGGATGCCAGCCGATCACTCGATCCACGATCTCGAAACAGTCCTGTTCGGTGAACTCTAAAATCGGGTACTCGAACGAATGGTCAACGTACTTCTTGGCTCGGTTGTAACGATTTACCTCGTGCGAGACGTAGCCGATCAGTCGTACATCGCAGTTGTTGGCCGCGTAAAATGCGTCGGCTCGACGCATTTTAAGGTCACGCGAACACGGCGAAATCGTCGGATGTGGGATCATATTCTGCGATACGAAATAGTCGTTTACGCTTGCGATATTGAAGCCGACCTTGACGGTCTCAAATCTCCGCTTGGCGTACTGGATGCCATCACGAACGAACCGTAATGTATCCGGCGAATGCTCGGTTAAATGGGAATAGTAGAGAGCAAGGAACCTCGGGCGATATTCAACAGGAAACTCTTCACCTAAGAAACAGAGGACGGCCATAGAGTTGATGCCGCCCGATAACGGCAACAAAACCCGCTTGTCCGAATAGTCCCTAATCTGTTCTTGCGATAGAAGCCTCATTCTCCGTCCCCCCTAAACGTTCTCGTTGAGGAACTATCCCCGCCACTTTCGGGTGATACTGGCTCATATTTGCTGATGTAACCCGCCTCGCACAGGCAGATGTCCTTGTCCCCGTTAGACATCTCCGTGCGGGCGTCGCAGAACAGGCCGTGCGGCGGGTGCCCGCAACCTTCGCAGGCTGGGACAAAATCTGTCCCTCTAGGGTTAATTAAAATTTCTCTTTTCATTTCGCCGCCTCCATTACATACAACAAACGATCATCACGCCGTCGCGTCGGCCCGTGCCGAACTTTCTGCACACATTCACGCCGACCACATCCGTAGTCACAACGTCCACATCCACACCGACCTTCAGCCCGTAAGACTGGATCGCTTTTGCTATGAGTTCCTCAAGCTCGATGCGGTTCTCGAACCTATTGGACTTGTCGTTGACGGCTATTTCGTAACGTGTGTAGGTCATTTTCTCTTTTCTCCTGTATTTTGCTGTGGTTTCTGCAACCAACAATCCAAATATAGCAGATTTACGTGAGGGAGTCAAGTATATAATTCCCCAATTTTTTGTTGACGAAAACGCGCGTCCGGAACTAAGATTTCAGGCACCGACAAGGACTCCTGTTTGAGAGCGAGAGCTCTTTGTCGGCCCTTGAAATAGCCGCCAGTCGCCATCGGGAAAAGCGATCGGCGGCTATTTCTTCGCCTAGCCGTAAAGGTCGCCCTCGCTAAGCTGCTTCCCTCCTCGACGCCTCGAATTCGCTGATCAGCTGATTCAGACGTCCGACGAATTCGAAGTCTCGCGGCGAGAGGTCGAAGACGCTGCCGGCGAAAGCGATCGCGATCTCGCAGCGATCACCGAGCAATATCTCGCGGAGGTGCTCGTCGCGCAGGCTGCCCTTGATCGAGGACTTAGGTGCAGACGTTTTCGCCCGCGTTTCAGCGGCCAGCTCTGGAGCGGGTTCTTTGATCGGTTCTCGATCGACCTCGAAGCGCAGCTTGACGAGATTGTCGAGACCGACCTCCTCAACTGGCCGCTCGATCGGTGCCGGCTCTTCCGCAATGCCGGCGATGCCCCTGCCCAGGTCGGTCAGGTACCATCGCCTCTGCTCACCCTCGTTCTGCTCGAAGCGAAACCAGCCGTGCGAGAGGCCGGCCGAGAGCGTGTTGTAAACTTCCGGCGGCGAGACGTCGAGCTCGTCCGAGATTTCGGCGATCGACGTCATGCCGTGGCCTAGAGCGATCATCACGCTCAAGCTGAGCGTCGAGGGCTCGGCTTCGTTCTCGACCGTCGCTACTCCCTCGACCTCGACGGCCGCTTCCATTGTTTGCGTTGCTGTGGTTTCCAACATGATCACTTACCTCCTTTGGCGGCCTTCTTGGCGGTCGCGGGCTTCTCTTCTTTCTCTTTTTTGCGCGGCCAGTAAACGGTCGGCGGTTTCGAGGGCTTTCCCGCTTCGATCGCTTCGAGATGTGCCTGTGCGGCCAGACGATGAGTTTCCGGGACAGCACTGACGCGAGCTTTCGCGGCGAGCAGATCGTAGTTCTCACCGAATTCGTCGGCGAGCTCGCGGACCTTGGTTTGGTCGCCGACGTTCGACCAGTCAGACTCCCCGAACGAACGGAAACAGTAAAGGGCCAGAAGCCGCGAGACGGTGTCCATATCGAAGTCGGCGACGATCTTGAAGTAGTCTTTGTCCGAATACTCGTTTTTGATCAGGACTGTCGGGACCAGATCTCCGAACGGCCGGAATGTGCGACTTACCTCTCGGCCCAATTCAGCCAGGATCGTTGCGAGGAGGAATCGCCTGCCTTCGTCGCCGTC
>JBKBYA010000015.1:0-7326 GCA_046313635.1 Pyrinomonadaceae bacterium
TTCTCCTCTTTGATAAACGTCACGCGGCTCACGTCCGGCACCATCTCACGCCCGCCAGGACCGTAAAAGAGGTCGCGCGCGCGTGGATCGCCGTTCTCCCACAGAACCGCGTTGCTGTAAGGCTGCCGTGTCGGGGTCGGTCGCGTAGAGCGTCTCGCCGTTCGGTCCCGCACGGCGGCCGTTCTGCTGCGCTGGCCGTAGGCATCGAAACCGAGCGCAAATATCGCAGCGAGCAGCATCAGCAGCGCGCGGGAGCGTACCGTCACTGTTGTCATCTTTTTCCTCCCTAATGCTCGTAAAAGGCCGCGCACGATCAAGATCATCGGGCGGCAAAATCAACGACGTTCTCAATATCCTGAAACGCGAGCTGGACGTTAAAGTCGAGCTCGTCGTCCGCTCTCGGGACGCGGTGATAGCACCCGTCGGCGTGCAGTTCACGGGCCTTGACGTTGTCGCGCAAGTACGCGCCGAGGTAGTCGCGGATCAGGAACTGCTTGATCTCTTCGTTCTCGATCGGGGTGATGACCTCGACACGTCGGTCGAGGTTTCGCGGCATCCAATCGGAGCTGCCGACATAAACTTCCGGGTCGCCGCCGTTCTCGAAGTAATAGACCCGACTGTGCTCGAGCAGCCGCCCGACGACGCTGCGGACGCGGATATTCTCCGACAGTCCGGGCACGCCCGGCCGCAACGTGCAGACACCCCGAATTATCAGATCGATCTGCACGCCGGCCTGCGAGGCCTCGTACAACGCCATCGTGATCTCGGTATCGGCGAGACGATTGAATTTTGCGACGATCTTTGCCGGTGCCCCGCGGCGTGCGTTCTCGGTCTCGCGGCCGATCATCTCAAGCATTCGCTGACGCAGGTTGACCGGAGCTACAAGGAGTTTCTTGTACTCCTTACAGCGAGAGTAGACCGTCAGATAGTTAAAGAGCTCGGTCGCGTCGGCCCCCTTGTCCTCGTCGCAGGTCAGCAGGCCGAGATCCGTATAGACGGTCGAGGTCGCCGGATTGTAATTTCCGGTCGCGAGATGCAGGTAGCGACGGAGCCCGTCCTCCTCGCGCCGGACGACCAGCGTCGTTTTTGCGTGAGTCTTTAGCCCGAGCAGGCCGTAGACGACATGGACGCCCGCGCGTTCGAGACGTTTGCCCCATTCGATGTTGTTCGCCTCGTCAAAGCGGGCCTTGATCTCGATAAGCGCCGTGACCTGCTTGCCCGCTTCGCTGGCCTTTATCAGCAGCGGGGCGATCGGCGAGTCGGCACCGATCCGGTACAGGCACATCTTGATCGCCAGTACGTCGGGATCTTCGGCAGCCTGCCGAATGAAGTCCGTAATGATGCTGTATGGCATATACGGATGATGAAGCAGTATGTCGCCGCGTCGAATGATGTCAAAGATGGACTCGCCCGACTCGAGGATGCGGGGCGTCGCGACCCGGAGCGGAGCGTCCTTCAGATCCGGCCTATCAAGGCCGACGACCTGCCAGGCGTCGGAGAAATTCATCGGCCCGTCGAGACGATAGACCTCTTGCTCGGTGATCTGCAGCGAGCTGATCAGATAATCGAGCATCTCTTGAGGCATTCGGTCGCAGACCTCGAGCCTTACGACATCGCCGAATCGGCGCTGTCTAAGATTCTCCTCCATCATTTCGAGAAGGTCGTTGGCCTCCTCTTCGCGGAGTCCGATATCGGCGTCGCGGGTGATCCGGAATTGGTAAACCTGCGACGGGTCAGCCTCTGGAGCGAACAGATGGATATTGTTAGCGGTCAGGTCCTCGATCAGGATGTACTTGTTATCGCTGCCCTCGACGTGTACGAAGCGATCCAGAAAGTCCGGGATCTTGACCCGAACAAAGAACTCGTCCGGCAGCTTTGCCATCGCGCGTGCAACTCGCCGGAACATCTTCGGCTTTACCTTCAACGCGAGATTGATGCTGCCGCCCGAAATGTACGGGAACGGGTGCGTCGGGTCGACGGCCTGCGGCGTCAGGGTCGGATAGACCTTTTCAAAGAAGTAGCGGTCCGCCGCCTTGCGCTCGGCGTCGTTGAGGTCCGAGTAGTTGGTCAGGATAATGCCGTGCCGGCGAAGCTCGGGGAGGATCTCTTCCTTCAGACAGCGCATTTGCTCGGCGATCAACCCGCTGACCCTGCGTTTGATCTCGGCGAGCAGTTCCGGCCGCGTATATCCGTCGGGCGAGACCTCGGAGGCGTGCCGGCTGATCTTTTCCATAAGTCCGGAGACCCGGATCATGAAGAACTCGTCGAGGTTCGACGACAGTATCGCGAGAAACTTTAACCGCTCGAGTATCGGCTGCCGCTTGTCGAGTGCCTCCTCGAGCACGCGCCGGAAAAACTCGATCAAGCTCAGATCTCGATTGATGAGGATAGGAGCCGGCTGGCCAAAGGCCTGCGGCGTCGACCCTTGCTCCGCGGACGGGTCCGACGGCTGGACCGTATGCAATTGTCTGAAGGGCGTAACCATAACTTCCTGCAGGAGAGTATCGTGAACACAGCCAGAGTCCCGGCCAAGAACGCAAAAGCAAAGAGCGTTCCAGTCTCAAGCGCCCGAAAAATCGCGGGTTCTGGGCCGGCAGGCAGATCGCGTGCGCATCAAATCGCTACAACAAAAAAAGCGGGCCGCGGCCCGCATGAGATGATCGAGTGAAATGTCGTGCCGGCTATTCGGCGGTTGTCGAGATAACTTCTTTGACCGTCTCGCGAAGCCGTTTGGCAGACGTCGTGGCCGGCTCGAGCTCGAGCTCCTCGACATTGCCGTAAACCTTTTTGCCAAAGACGCCGTTCCAGGGCGGGATGACGATGGTCACGTTGCCGTAGGCCTTGGCCTGACACGCGAGCCGGAGGAGCGGCTTCGCTTCTTCCGGCTGCTTATAACCGAAGACCTTCATCTGACGGCGTTCCCGGCGACCGACCTCGGCGAGTTTCTCCTGTCCGCCAAGCACGCCGACCCAGCATGTGCCGCAGCTCGCGGAACGGCACTCGACGGGCACGACGCCCTCCCAGCAGCGAGGGTCGCGGGACTTCCAATCCTTGCTGCGGTCGCGGCCCGAGGCGGACGCGATCTCCTCGTCGTTGATCAGCGAAAAGCGGCCGGAGCCATTGGAGTCCAGAAAGTGGACGCTGAACTTTTTATCCACCGTGCGGAGGAACCCGAGTAATCCCTGCGAATCGTCCTTTGCCCGATCGGCCACGATCGCGTCGGGCGACTTGGCCATTTGGCCCGCGGGTCTGGTCACGGTGCCCGGTGCCGCGACGAATCGATCTAGGCCGACCTGATTAGCCGTCATAAGGCCGACGATGGTGATAGCGGTAACGAGCGCTTTCGGCGCCTTTGCGGCCTGCGAGATCTCGTCCGCGAGATCGCGAATAAGGTCTTCGAGACCTGGATCGCCGGCGACACGCTCGCGAAGTCGTCCGGCGATCACGTCCTTGACCGACTTCCAATAACGATGCCCGTACAGGAAGTGGTGCGACGAGTCGATCTGCGTCGCGAGGTCCCAGTCGCCCTGCAGCGCAAGCGAGCGGACCAACTCGTCGCGATCGGGCGCCGACTCGACATAGCGTCTGAAACCGAGCGGGTAAAAACGCAGCCAGATCTGGACCGCACCGCGGTCGACCTCGTGGATCTCGGGAAGCAGGGCCTCGACGGCAGCGTCCCAATCCGCCTCGGTCGTTCCGGCGAGACGGTCGATGAGGGCAGGTTCGTTCATGTTCGTATTGGCCATAATTTGTTTGCGTGAGACCGGATCAAATCGCAGATTTTACCGATATGTCCTGAGCACCGCAATGCTGGCTTGACATAAATTCCGCCAGTACCTATATTCTAAAGTTTCGATGTTTGACGCCGGCGGCGTCTGTGTGACCGGAGACGGGCCACAACGAGATATTTGGGAAGCGAGGAACGAATTGTTGCGTAAACGGCGGTATCCAAACCGCTGAGGCTGATAGATCATTTCAGACTTGCCACGCTACAGCAAAGCCTCGGGCTCCAAGTTCGAATTCAATAGATTTAGCCAATTGGTCAGCTTGAAAGCTGCTTGAGCTAACTGCCGGATCTGATCCGGCAAGAGTCAGGTAAGAGATAACTTTTGTCTTTTCGTTTTTAAAGAAGCGTCAACCGGAAAAAAAAAGACGGTGACTCTGATTTGAGGTAAGAATGCCGACTATCAACCAATTAGTTCGCAAAGGGCGTCAGCGGGTCAAGTACAAGACCGCTAGCCCGGCCCTGCAGGCCAACCCGCAGAAGCGCGGCGTCTGCACACGCGTGTACACGCAGACCCCGAAGAAGCCGAACTCAGCGCTTCGCAAGGTCGCCCGCGTCCGCTTGACCAACCAGATCGAGGTAACGACCTACATTCCGGGTATCGGTCACAACCTGCAGGAGCACTCGATCGTTCTGATCCGCGGCGGCCGTGTCAAGGACCTTCCGGGCGTCCGCTATCACATCATCCGCGGCACGCTGGACGCGTCCGGTGTTGCAAACCGCAACCAGGCCCGTTCGAAGTATGGTGCCAAGCGGCCGAAGGGAGCTAAATAAGGTATGCCGAGAAGAAGAGTTGCAGGGAAGCGCGAGGTACTTCCCGATCCGATCTACAACAGTGTAGCCGTGACCAAGTTCATCAACGGCCTGATGTGGGAAGGCAAAAAGTCGGTCGCCGAAAAGATCTTTTACGGTGCGATGGAAAAGCTCGGCGAGCGTACCGGCGAGGAGCCGCTCAAGGTCTTTAAGCGAGCTCTCGACAATGTCGCCCCGACGCTCGAGGTCAAATCCCGCCGTATCGGCGGCGCGACCTACCAGGTGCCGCTAGAGGTCAGCCGCGACCGGCGCAACACGCTCGCGATCCGCTGGATCGTCGGCAACGCCCGCAACCGGAGCGAAAAAACGATGGAAGACCGCCTCGTCGGCGAGCTGCTTGACTCGATGAACGGCCGCGGCGGAGCAATGAAGAAAAAGGACGACGTCCACCGCATGGCCGAGGCGAACAAGGCTTTTGCACATTATAGGTTTTAGTTGCTAGGGACGAGGGACGAGTGACGAGCGAGGCTCTTGTCACTTGTCACTTATCGCTCGTCACTACTTTTATGGCAAACATTACGCTAGACAGATTTAGAAACATCGGGATCATGGCCCACATCGACGCGGGCAAGACCACGACCACCGAGCGTGTGCTTTTCTACACCGGTGTTTCGCACAAGATCGGCGAGGTTCACGAGGGGACCGCGACGATGGACTGGATGGAGCAGGAGCAGGAGCGCGGCATCACGATCACGTCGGCCGCGACGACCTGCTTCTGGACGCGCAACGGCGTCGAGTATCGCATCAACATCATCGATACGCCGGGCCACGTCGACTTTACGATGGAGGTCGAGCGTTCGCTGCGTGTGCTTGACGGTGCGGTCGCCGTGTTTGACGGCGTCGCGGGCGTCGAGCCGCAGTCCGAGACCGTTTGGCGTCAGGCCGACAAGTACGGCGTCCCGCGTATCTGCTTTATCAATAAGCTTGATCGCGCCGGCGCGTCGTTCGAACGTTCGTTCAACTCGATCCTCAACCGCCTCGGCGCCAACGCCGTCGCACTCCAGATCCCGATCGGTGAAGAGGACCGCCTCCGCGGCGTCGTCGATCTGATCGAAATGAAGGGCCTGATCTGGAACGACGAGACAAAAGGCGCAAAGTACGACGTCACCGACATCCCGGCCGAGCTCGTCGACTCGGCCAAGGAATGGCGTGAGAAACTCGTCGAGGCCGTCTCCGCGATCGACGACGACCTGATGATGAAGTACCTCGAGGGCGAGGAGATCTCGGCCGACGAGATCCGCAAGGCCCTCCGCAAGGGAACGACCGATCTCAAGATCGTCCCGGTCGTTACCGGTTCGGCTTTTAAGAACAAGGGCGTCCAAACGCTGCTCGATGCGGTCGTCGATTTCTTGCCGAGCCCGCTCGACATTCCGGCGATCGAAGGCACCAATCCTAAGACCGACGCCGTCGAGACGCGTGCCGCCGACCCGAAGGAACCGTTTGCCGGCCTCGTCTTCAAGCTGATGGCCGACAAGCATCTCGGTCAGCTCGCCTTTGTCCGTATCTATTCGGGAACGGTCACGTCAGGTTCCTACGTTTACAACACTATCAAGGGCTCCAAGGAGCGCGTCGGCCGTCTGATGCGTATGCACGCCAACAAGCGCGAGGACATCGAGTCGGCATCGGCCGGCGAGATCGTCGCGATCGGCGGTATGAAGAACGTCACGACCGGCGACACCATCTCCGACGAGTCGAAGCAGATCATCCTCGAGTCGATGGAATTCCCGGACCCGGTCGTCCGCGTCGCCGTCGAGCCGAAGACGCGTGCCGACCAGGACAAGATGGGCGTCGCACTCGGCCGGCTTGCTCAGGAAGATCCGTCGTTCCAGGTCACGACCGACCACGAGACCGGCCAGACGATCATCGCCGGTATGGGCGAACTGCACCTGGAGATCATCGTCGATCGAATGAAGCGCGAATTCGGCGTCGAGGCCAACGTCGGCAAGCCGCAGGTCGCGTACCGCGAGACCATCACGCAGCCCGCAGCCGGAAAAGAGATCTTCAAAAAGCAGTCGGGCGGCCGCGGCCAGTTCGGTCACGTCGAGCTCGAGATCGAGCCGGCACCGGGTGAGGGCTTCGTCTTCGAGGACAAGATCACGGGCGGTGCGATCCCGCGCCAGTTCATCAAGCCTGTTTCCGAAGGTATCAGGGACGCGATGCGTCGCGGCTTCCTGGCCGGGTACGAGCTGGTCGACATCAAGGCGTCGCTGGTTTTCGGTTCGTACCACGAGGTCGACTCGGACGAGCGTTCGTTCCACATCGCGGGCTCGCTCGCCTTCCAGGACGCGGTCAAAAAGGCAAAGCCGGTCCTGCTCGAGCCGATCATGCGTGTCGAGGTCGTGACGCCCGAGGAGTATATGGGCTCGGTCAACGGTGACCTTAACCGCCGCCGCGGCCAGATCGAAAAGATGGAGCCGCGACCCGGCGGCGTCCAGGTCGTGACGGCCTTTGTGCCGCTGTCGGAGATGTTCGGCTACACGACCGACCTTCGCTCCGCGACGCAGGGACGGGCGACCTCGTCGATGCACTTCGAGCGTTATGCCGAGGCTCCGCGCAACGTCGCCGAAGAGGTGATCGCAAAGGTCAAGGGAGCGAGCAGCTAGATTTTTGGACCGCGCGAAAGGCGCGACTAATAACCACTTAGGAGAAGCCATGAGCAAGGAAAAATTCGACCGCAGCAAGCCGCACGTGAACATTGGGACGATCGGTCACGTGGATCACGGGAAGAC
>JBKBYA010000016.1:0-2646 GCA_046313635.1 Pyrinomonadaceae bacterium
CAAAGCTCTTTTTTTATGGCTAAACGGGGTCAAAAATAAACGCCCGTAAAAGGGTCAAAAATATACGCCTGTTGACAAAAGCGACACCGCGCGAGCGAACGACAGCCGATAAGCTGACCTCTGCCTTCACTCTCTCGATCTCGTTTTCGGGGATGCTCATAAAAGTGTGTCAAGAGAAAAGTGCTATGATAATGCTCTGTGCATATTAGAGCATACCCTTATATGAGTCAAGAGCATATTCAGGGTGCGTGTTATGATGTCGGCTATGAAAAAGGATGCTCCGGCGAGCGGTTTTGGGAAAAGATTGGCGGGACTGCGAAAGAAAAGAGGTCTCACGCAGCAGCAGCTGTGCGATCTCGTCGGCGTCCACGTCACGATGCTGAGCAGCTACGAAAGCGAACGCTCGCAGCCGACGCTCGAAGTGATCCGCAAGCTCGCCCTCGCCCTGGACGTCACGGCCGACGAACTCGTCTTCGACAAGACGGAACGCCGGCCGCAGATGCTCGACAAGGAACTCTTGAAGAACTGGGAAAAAATCGACGACCTCCCCGACGACGACAAGCTCGCCGTCAAAAGAATAGTCGCCGCCCTCCTCGTCAAACACTCCGTCGAACTGGCTGTTCGGTAAAGTTTTTGCTATTTCAGCTCGTGATATTCGAACCGTTTCTCCAGCGAGTTGGTTCGATTTTCCAGATCGGTGAACTGATAGATGACACGGATTAACTTTCCGTCCTTGTATGAGTAGGTTTTCGTCAACTCCCCGTCGTTGGTGTTTAAAATTTCTTTTGTGGGGAAGTCGTTTTCTAGGGTCAACTCAAAGTCTTTGATCTGAATCGGGTTATTGCCAGCAACCAATGTTATCACTGAAGGCTGGAAGCGAATGTTCTTGTTGAAGCCGACAAACTTAATAACCCTTTGATTTCCATTTGTTTGGATTTCCCTCTTGAAGTCATTATAGTTGTCGGCCACAGAAAGAATATTCGAGAGATCGCGCACTTCGTCAGATGCTATGTCGGGCAAAGGGAACTCGATACCTTTTGATTTTAACAGATCATACTGAACTTTGAAGTCTTTCTCAGCCTGCTTTCTTTCCAGAACTCCTTCTTCTGAGTCATCGTAATATTTGCCTCGAACTACTTTTTGATGATCAAGCTCTCCATTTTTCTTATAGAAATACTCAATCTCTGTCGTCAGTTCTTTTGTGTCAGTGTTGTAGATTAAGTCCTTAACGAGACGGCCGTCGCGGTAAACGGACGTGCTTTCCAATTTACCATCGACATATGTATCAATCCTTTGATCGCTGATTGCTGCACGAGCGATGGGTCCCGATTTGGGAGTTGGAGAAGGATCCGTACTTACCATTCCAGGTTCGCCAGCTATATTATTAACTACGACTCTTTCCGGAGCGTTCTTTGTACCATTAGCACAGCTCCACACGCAGATAGCGAGGGTTGTCAAGACGAAATGCATCTTCATTGTCTTTTCCAGAATATCGTATTTCCGTATACTGCAGTTGAAACATAACCGATTTTCCCTTTAAGTGATGGGCTCACTTGAGGAGCGCGGAACCCTCGTCCTACATTTGCTTTCCATGTAGCATAATGATCGTCTTGGATTCGCCAACCGATTGTATTCTTGTGAACTTCCCAAGTTCCCGATTTGCCACCATATTCTTTAGCGGGGACAGACCTTCGCTTTTCGGACTCAGGAATGAGAGCTTGTTCTCTCCCATCCCACGCCGTCGCCCCATTACTCGGATCAGGGCCGCCCGTTAATTGATTTATGATCGCAAAGTTCGCCAACTGCATCTTGCCCGTTCGCCCTTCCGGGGTCGTATTCATAAACGCTTTGGCTTGATCACTGTCCGCACCATAGGCAACAGGGTTTCTTGTATGCACATATGCTATCGCCGCCATCTCATTAGCCAAGTCGGTCGAAACGGGCAATCTAAACGCGCTGCTTTCTCCATAAACTGTGGCCGCACGCTTTTGGAATTCAGTGTGGGTGATCGACAATTGTCGCACATTCTCAAGTTGCCAATGCCTTGTGCCGTTGCTATCAACAGAAGTGCTCTTTACAGTAGCAACGTAGACTTTGTCGTCCTTCCTCCCATCAGTGCCTACCCATTGACCATACTCCGTGTAGTAGTCGCCCATTTTCCCCGTGGGGTCGATGAAGACCAACGGCTTATTTCTCACGTAGTTGTACAGATTCCAACTTTGCGGATCATCAGGTTCAGTATCGTTCCGAAAATCGTCCGGACTCGTGAACCGACCGTGCATCGGGTTGTAGTACCTCGCCTCCGCAAAGTCTAGTTCTGACTCAATATCCCTTTCATAGCCGGTGAATCCTTGTCTTACATCGTCGGCAAGGTAGCCGTTGTTAGCTGTGCGGCCGCCGAGGGCGATGATTTCTTCGCCGTAGGGCATGTAGTCGCTGCGGGAGACGACGTTGCCGGTTGCGTCGGTGTTGATTCTTGGCGTGCCGAGGTTGTCGCTTGTTAGGTATTGAACCTTTGCATTGTTGCTCGGTTGGACAACGGTTTAATACTCAGCAACAAGTTTTGCTCCGGCGTCGTAAACAAGG
This sequence comes from Pyrinomonadaceae bacterium, assembly GCA_046313635.1. GTDB lineage: Bacteria > Acidobacteriota > Blastocatellia > Pyrinomonadales > Pyrinomonadaceae > OLB17. Next base: position 2,587 of record JBKBYA010000016.1, read on the forward strand.
ATTGTTGTCTCGGCGGTTGAGAGGACTATCTTTTTCACTCTACGTCCGTCGCCGTCGTAG
>JBKBYA010000017.1:0-236 GCA_046313635.1 Pyrinomonadaceae bacterium
GATCGCAAGTGAATATACTTGGAAACAGGATCTCACCCAACGCAAAAGGGGAGTCTATTTCGTTCGCCTTTGAAGGTGGTACAGGAGTTCACATTTACTGGAATGGTGAAGAATTTGTGGTCGGTGAATAATATCTTGATTGCGTGGGAGAACTGACAGGGAAATCTTTGGGCGTGTAACGGGGCATCGGCAGGTGACGGATGGCGTCGGGTCTGAGACGCATTATGTTTACAATG
>JBKBYA010000017.1:246-1286 GCA_046313635.1 Pyrinomonadaceae bacterium
TGCACTTGTCGGGAAGACGTATCCTGGCGGTCGAAGAGTAAAGAATAGTTTCGACAGCAGCGGTGAACTTTCGATGGTGCAGAGCGTAAAATGCCTTGATGCTGCACTGGGGACAAACGGGATGTACCGAAGCGGCCGGTTTGTGGAGCTACGCGAGGAATTTCAGTTACAACGCGGCCGGGCCTGTAAAGGGCGTGCGGCTCGGCAACGGGAGATGGGAGACGGCTGTCTACAATAATCGTTTACAGGTAACGCAGATAGGCTTGGGAGAGACTGATTCGACGCAGAATTTGTTGAAGCTGGAGTTTTCCTATGGAGATGCTACGCAGAACAATGGTTCGATGCGGGAGCAGAAGGTCACGGTACCGGCGGCGGGGACGAGCCAGGGATTTATCGCGATTCAAAGCTATGAATATGACGAGTTGAACCGTATCCGGACGGCGACGGAGACGATCGGTGGCAATCAGACATGGAAACAGACGTTTGTGTATGACCGATATGGGAACAGGCGGTTTGATGAGCCGAACACGACGACGCTGCCGAAAGAGTGCAATGGCAACACGGAGGTTTGCGAGGCGGTGAGGCCGATATTTAATCCGGCCATAAATGCTGCAAACAACCGTTTGAGTTCTGCGGGTCTGCAATATGATGCTGCGGGGAATCTTACAGTGGATGGAGAGGGCAGGCAGATGCTCTACGATGCCGAGGATCATCTGAAGGAGGTCAGGGATTCACAGAGTTCTGTAGTTGGGCAGTATTTCTACGACGGTGACGGGCGGCGGGTGAAGAAAATTTCATCGACGGAGACGACGGTTTTTGTTTATAATGCAAGCGGAAAGCTTGTTGCGGAGTATTCGACTGATTTGGCGGAGACGCAGCAGGTAAGTTATTTGACAATGGATCATCTGGGAAGTCCGCGCGTCATCACCGATCAGAATGGAACGGTAACTTCGAGGAAAGACTTCTCAGCTTTTGGCGAGGAAACAATCACGCCGCAGCGGACGCAAGGGCTGGGCTATCAGCCGCACAATATTCGTCAG
>JBKBYA010000018.1:0-1165 GCA_046313635.1 Pyrinomonadaceae bacterium
TTTGCAAACATTTCGTAGATCGGGACATCATTCCGATAGATAGTGCTGGAATCGGCACCGCCAAAATCTACTCTGGAGTAATCCCCACTCTTTAGATATTTCTTGAGCTCCTTCCCGTAAACATCGTGATAGATGTATTGTCCATCCTTATCTCGCTCATTTGAACGAATCCAATCCATTCCGGTCGGATCCACATTAACAAGCGGATTGTTTCCGGCGTAATTGTATCTATTCCATGTTTGAGGATTTCCGGCCCTGCCGCTCGCAATTAGCGGATCGGGCGACGTGAACCTACCATGCATCGGATTGTAGTATCTTGCGTTCGCGTAGTCCAAGTCAAACTCAATATCCCGCTCATAGCCGGTGAATTTCTGGCGAACGGAATCGCTTCCGTAGTTTGCTCGCGCGACCTCTTCGCCGAACGGACGGAAATCTCTTCGAGAAACGACCTGACCGAGAGCGTCGGTGTTGATTCGCGGGGAGCCGAGATGGTCGTTCGTCAGGTACGCCACTTTGGCGTCCTGTGACGCAGCGACAATAGTCGAGTATTCGGCGACGAGTTTTGATGCGGCGTCGTAGACGAAGATCGTTGTCTCGCCGGTGGAAGGAACAACCTTCTTCACGCGTTGACCGTCGCCGTTGTAGAAATATTGGCCGACCGTGCCGCTGGCGTTGTTGACCTGCACCTGCTTGTTTTCGGAATCGTAAACGAACGTCTGACCGTTGGCGTCCGTTTTAGTGTTTCCCGCGTCATCGAATTGGTAACCGATCAACTTATTCGTCGCAGGATCGATGGTTGGATTGCAGACCGCTTCCGCACAACCCGGCGCGAGCGTTGTTGTGTTCGGCACATCGAAACGGCGATTGCCGTAGCGGTCGAATGTGAAAGTTTGTTTCCAAGATGTTTGACTGGAAATGATCTCTTCAGCGGACTTGAGGCGATTCAACGAATCATACTGATAGTTCTGAACCGCCGTGAACCCCGGATTTTGTGCGACAGTCGGAACCGTGATCGTCTGGCTCAGGACATTGCCGTTTTTTTCCGTTGAGCCGTATCCGTAGTTCAGTTTGAGTTTGTCGGTTGCCGCCGAGCCTAACCTAAGGCCGATCGTGCAGGAATTTCTGCCTGGAGTTTGCCAGGAATTGAAGTCGTGATGAATCATTG
>JBKBYA010000019.1:0-887 GCA_046313635.1 Pyrinomonadaceae bacterium
CAATCAAGATTGATCGAAGATGACTGAGTTGTTTGTTGAGCATAACAGTTTTCTGTTTTGTCGTGTGTCCAATATGTGAGTTCCGTTCCGCCGTCTATGTGTCCCGCCTCGATTGAACTTACTACCGTCGATAAAACGCCGGCACCGGTATATCTCCGCTTGCGCCCCACTGGACAATCCGGTTGCTGCCGTTTGAGCTGTTGAGGATGTACCAGGTGCCGTTTGCCGGGCGCCAGATGGCGATGTCGCACTTGCCGTCCGCGTCGTAGTCGTTTGGAACCGGGATGTCGCCGCCCGCTCCCCATTGCGGCGAGGTCCAGACGGAGTTGGTTGTGCTTTTTCGGACGTACCAGTAGCCGGTCGCCGAGTTGAAGACCGCCGGGTCGGCCTTGCCGTCGCCGTCGTAGTCGCCGCTGACGGGCGTTCCGCTCTGGCCGAGAGAATGAGTCTGGGTTTGCGAATTCTGCGAATTCAGCGAGTAAAAGGCGGTTGTGGACGGACGCCAGAATGCAGGATCGGCGCGACCATCGCCGTCAAAGTCGGCCGGTGCCGGTTCGTCGCCCGATACATCGCCGTAGGTGAGGGCGTAGTAGCCATTGGTGCTGGCATAGATGTGCCACTGGCCGGAAGAAGATCTGAAGACGGCAATGTCGGTTCGGCCGTCGCCATCGTAATCGGCCTGCACGGGCCGGTCGCCGGTCGTGCCGAACGGCTCAGAGTAATAGGTCGAGTCGCTCGAGCGCATGATCCACCACGCGGCGGTCGAACCCGGCCGATAGATCGCAAGGTCGGTCTTGCCGTCGCCGTCGTAATCGCCCTCGACCGGATCGTCGTTTTGGACGCCGCCCCATGATCCGACTGCCCCGCCGTTCGGTCCGCCGAGCACG
>JBKBYA010000020.1:0-878 GCA_046313635.1 Pyrinomonadaceae bacterium
GAATGGGGGTCTTCCGCGACATCAGCTTCAGCGTGAACCGGGGGGAAATCGTCTGCTTCTCCGGCCTCGTCGGCGCGCGGCGGACGGACGTTGGCCTTGCCCTTTTCGGCGTCGCGCCCGCCGATTCAGGCACCATCACGCTCGCCGGAAAGCCTGTCACCATCACCAGCCCCGCCCAGGCGCAATCGCTCGGCATCGCCTATGTGTCCGAAGACCGCCGCAAGCTGGGCCTTGCGCTGACCGAAGGCATCACCGCGAACCTCACCCTGCCGATGCTGCCGAAATACGCCGGTCCCTTCGGCTGGCTGGACCGCCTGCGCGAACTGACCGACGCCCAATCCTTCCGCGAGAAACTGAACATCAAGGCCGCGAACCTGAGCGTCCCCGTCGGCACCCTGTCGGGCGGCAACCAGCAGAAGGTCATGCTGGCGAAATGGCTGAACACCCGGCCCCGGCTTCTGATCGTCGACGAACCCACCCGCGGCATCGACGTCGGCGCCAAGGCCGAGGTGCACCAGATCCTCCGCTCCCTCGCGGCCGAGGGCGTGGCGATCATCATCATCTCCTCCGACCTGCCCGAGGTCCTGTCGCTGGCCGACCGGATCATCGTGATGCGCGAAGGCCGGATCGTCGGCCAGTTCCGGGGCGATGAGGCGACGGACGAGGCCGTCATGCACCTCGCCGTCGCGGCGCCAGAACCAAGGATGGGGGTGGCCTGATGCGTATCCCCCTTCCGACCCTTCGCATCCTCGTTCTGCTGGCGGTCTTCATCGCCACCGTCCTGTTCTTCGCCTCTCAGATCGAGGGTTACCTGAACGCCCGCCTCTTCAACCGCATCTCGGGTTCCGTCGCCGTCATCGCGCTGATCGCCGTGGGCC
>JBKBYA010000021.1:0-842 GCA_046313635.1 Pyrinomonadaceae bacterium
CTCAAGATGAGATTTCCCATCGCGTCAAGCGAGTAAGATCCCTTGAAGATGACAAGGTAGATAGGTCCGAGGTGGAAGCGTGGCGACACGTGCAGCTGACGGATACTAATCGATCGAGGACTTAACTAAACACACAAGAAAAGCGGAGAACGGTTCTTGACGTAGTCAAGAAAACATCCGACGGAGCCAAAAGCTTTTGACGAAGACGTGCGTGCACGTCGAACGGAAAAAGCGAAAGGCGTAGGAGGATGTTAGTTCGAAGCTAGACATCACGAAAAGCGTAGGCGACTGTTCAGCCAAGCCCTGTTATCTAGTTTTGAAGGAATAAAAAAATGCTTGACAACAAAAAATATTCCGTTATAATAACATTTGTCTAAAGCATTATTGCTCGGTGACGATGGCGGAGAGGTCACACCCGTTCCCATCCCGAACACGGAAGTTAAGCTCTCCAGCGCCGATGGTAGTTGGCGGGACACCGCCTGCGAGAGTAGGACGTTGCCGGGCGGACATAGCAAGTTAGAGAGCATATCGATTTTGTTCTCTAACTTTTTTTGTCCATGTATTTGCGTTTAACGCTTTTACAATCCTCTCCCCCATAGTGAAGAGCTAACCGATATTGGTTAGCTCATTTTTTATTTAATTTCTACTTTTCTCTTTATATGATCCGGAATAAGGCGATGTAACTGAATAAAAAGCAGCCCATTCTCGTATACAGCTTCCACTTTCTCACCTACAGGAAAAGGAAGTTGTATCACTCGCTCAAATGCACCTTGTGTCATCCCTTCCTCAATTAATTCAAATCCTTCGAAGTGTAATTGAACATTTGCTTTTATTTCCAATGT
>JBKBYA010000022.1:0-665 GCA_046313635.1 Pyrinomonadaceae bacterium
CTCGAAGCCGCTCACGTTTTGCTTGCCGTCCCGTTCGCGTTGACCGGCGGTTTTTATTTGTTGTGGCTGCTTCAGTACAACTTCTCCGTAGCGGTGTGGGTCGGGTTCATAGCACTGTTCGGAGCCGCGGTGCAAACGGGTATCGTCATGGTCGTTTATCTGGAGGAAGCTGTTAAGAGGAAGAAGGAAGAGCTTGGCCAACTCGACCGGGAAAGCCTGCTTGACGCCGTTACCGAGGGAGCGCTTCTACGTCTCCGCCCGAAGGTGATGACCGTGACGACGATCGTCGCCGGATTGCTCCCGATCATGCTGAGCACGGGCGCCGGGTCGGAACTGATGAAACCGCTTGCGACCCCGGTTTTCGGCGGTATGGTGTCGAGCCTCGTGCACGTCCTGATCGTGACGCCAGTGATCTTTTACTGGATGCGGCTATGGGAACTGAAGCGCGAAGCGGCAGGTGTGATGCGGGATGATAACTCTAAAGGCGACTGGACCTAGCATAAAGTGATGGAACATTTCTCGATAGGTTTGTCGAAGCGTGCGCTGTTAGCGGTGATCACCGTCCTTTTGGTGATACCCGGTTGCCTCACAGTCCGCCCGCAAGTGCCCACCCGTCCGCAAGTGAGTACGCCCGACGCCCAACCGCTTTCTCACCTGAAATATTT
>JBKBYA010000023.1:0-655 GCA_046313635.1 Pyrinomonadaceae bacterium
CCGTCCTTCTTGAAGGCCGCGTTGCGGGTGTAGCACCACAAGATGGTGGCCATGCCCAGCTCGTGGGCGCGCTCGAAGGCCTCGGCGACCTCGACGATCTGACGGCGGGACTCCTCCGAGCCGAAGTAGATGGTGGCGCCGACGGCGGCCGCGCCCATGTTGTAGGCGTCCTCGACGCTGCCGAACATGACCTGGTCGTAGGCGTTCGGGTAGCTCAGGAACTCGTTGTGGTTCAGCTTCACCACGAAGGGGATCTTGTGGGCGTACTTGCGCGACATGCTCGAGAGCACGCCGAAGGTCGACGCCACGCCGCTGCAACCGCCCTCGATCGCCAGGCGGACGATGTTCTCGGGGTCGAAGTAGAGCGGGTTCTTGGCGAAGCTGGCGCCCGCCGAGTGCTCGATGCCCTGGTCGACCGGGAAGATGCTGAGGTAGCCGGTGCCCGACAGGCGGCCCGAGTTGAAGAGGCGCTGGAGGTTGTTGATCACGGGCTGGGGGCGATCGGTCTGCATGAAGATGCGGTCCACGAAGTCCGGACCGGGCAGGTGCAGCATCTCCTTGGGAATCTTGGTCGAACGGTGCTCGAGCAGCTCGCGGGCCGACTCGGTGCCGAGCAGCTCTTCGACCCAGGCCACCGTGTTCTTCGTCTCCAAAC
>JBKBYA010000024.1:0-407 GCA_046313635.1 Pyrinomonadaceae bacterium
ACATCGGTCTCGCCAAGGGCGGTCAGCCGAACAATTTCGTGATCTTCCGGCCGAAGAAGGACTGGCTTCGGCTGGAGGTGCGCCTGGACCGCTCGGACGAGACACAGGCGCAGCTCGATGGGTCCGGTCTCGACATCATGGACTACGACTCGCGATGGGGGCGATACAGAATCCGCCTCGCGAAAGGCGACACGACGAAGCACAAGGAGTTCTTGGCAGCCCTGATGAGGAAGGCGTTCGGAGGGGCTGCATGACAAGCCGATGCAGCGGACGGTCCGCTGCGCGGCCCGCCGCTGATCGGCAATCCGTTAGGCGTCAATTCCAGGCATCCTTATTCGCGCCGCCATGCGCTGCATCGCGGCGTGGTGATCCCGGCGCACCTGCGCCGGGCTGCGGTGGCCGTGCCG
>JBKBYA010000024.1:417-647 GCA_046313635.1 Pyrinomonadaceae bacterium
CTTGTGTTATCTGGAGGAAGGGAAAAGCAGCTGGTTCACAAGAAGCGTTGGGCCAGCCGCCACTCCTCCCGATTGGGTACATATCCCGGATTACATTGCATGGTGGTGCTGTGGGAGTTCAATGTCGCTCATGTCTCAGGAGCACGCCGAGTACACAAGAGCCGCGCTCGGGCTTTCGGAGGCTGGGCCCTAACTAGTCGGCCCTGAAGAACCCCTCGGCGCCACAGGCC
>JBKBYA010000025.1:0-646 GCA_046313635.1 Pyrinomonadaceae bacterium
TCTTTGATTTCTCCATTATAATAAATCTGCTTACCAGCCTCTATTGCAGCTCCGGCAACGGCTCCGATCGCAGCCCCGATCGCCGCTTGCCTGGCCAAAACAAGCACTACTGCAGCCGCACCAGGATGCCGACCGTCAACGTCAATGAGCTTGAGCGGATTATTAATTGTGTAGGTATAACGATTGAAATACTGTGGTTGGACTAGAAAACGTACGTTTGTGATATTTGGGGCGTCTGAGTCGTCGTTGTGGATAGATCCATCCAAAAGAAAATATCGATCGGGGCTGAAGAAGCGTCCTAAATTTCTATTGTGATACCTCGCCTGTGCGAAATCTAAATCCGCTTCATCGTCTCTTTCATACCCCGTGAACTTTTGTCTCACAGAATCAGCCGTGTATCCTAAGCCGTGTGCCCTCTGAGCCGTGTAAATCTCTTCTCCAAACGGCATATAATCGTGCCTTGCAATAACGTTTCCGGTTGCGTCGGTGTTTATTCGCGGGCTACCGAGGTGGTCGGCGGTTAGGTATGCGACCTTTGCGTTTTCGACGGGAGCGACGACTGTTGAGTATTCGGCGATGAGTTTCGCTCCGGCGTCGTAAACGAAAACTGTTGTCTCGCCGGTTGATGGAACAACTTTCTTTATTC
>JBKBYA010000026.1:0-629 GCA_046313635.1 Pyrinomonadaceae bacterium
CATCGGGCGCATGCAGCAGCGTGCCGCGCGGGGCCATGGCGATGACGGTCAGGGCGTTCGGCATGTCCTTTGCCGTAAGGGTCGTCCCTTCCAGCGGGTCCAGCGCGATATCCACCGCCGGGCCGTTGCCGGTGCCGACCTCTTCGCCGATGTAAAGCATCGGGGCCTCGTCGCGCTCGCCCTCGCCGATGACGACGACGCCCTTGATGTCGAGAAGGTTCAGCTGGTCGCGCATGGCGTTCACGGCGGCCTGGTCGGCGGCCTTCTCGTCGCCGCGGCCGATGAAGCGGGCCGAGGCAAGCGCGGCGGCTTCGGAAACGCGGGCAAGGCCCAGGCTGAGGAGCCGGTCCTGGAACTGCGATTTTTCAGACATGTGGTCCCCGTGGCGGTGTTTCGCCCGGTCTAGCCGGGGCCATGGGGCACGGCAAGCATGGTGACGCTAACGGGCGTCAGGGGCCGAAGGAAATCCGGTCGCGGCGGGCGAGGACACCGGCATAGCAGGCGTCGAGGGCTTCGGCCGTGGCGCGGTCGCCAGTAGGGGGCGGCCCGGGACGCAGGCGGATCAGGGCGGCAAGGCCGCGATCGGACGCGGCGAATTCCAGCGGGTCGAGGACATCGGTGAAGGGTTG
>JBKBYA010000027.1:0-622 GCA_046313635.1 Pyrinomonadaceae bacterium
ATCGCGGACTTCGGTTTGTTTGTTCTCGGCGTCGTAGGTGAAAATTCTGTTTTCGGCATCGACGGTCGTGTTGCCGCTCGCGTCAAAGGTGTAGCCGTTCAGACGATTGTTCGCCGTGTTTACCGAAGGATTGACGATCGGCCTTATGGCCTCGCAGACCTCTGTGTTGCCGTTGCATTCTTTCGGCAGCGTCGTCGTATTCGCCTCGTCAAAATTCCTATTTCCGTAGCGGTCAAACGTGAACGCCTGCCGCCACGACTGCGCCGCCGAACCGCCGCTGGGTGTGATATTCTCAACAGCCGACTTCAAACGATTCAAACTGTCATAAGAGTAACTATGCACCGCCGTAAAACCGTTATTCGCTCTGACTGTCGGAACTGTGATCGTCTGACTCAACACATTCCCGTTATTCTGCGTCGCACAGAATAGGGGTCAGGCCTACTTTGTTGACGATTCTACGTTTCTTCCCAGGCCGTTGGCCGATGATCTCGTGTCCGCCGTAGAGAGTTTCTGTGACGTCCGGCGAGAGGACATCCGCAGCAAAGCGAAAGAACGCGGCCTCGTTACGGCGAGGGAAATACTGATCCTGACCGGTAGACGGGCGGGCCTGAACACTAAGAGG
>JBKBYA010000028.1:0-606 GCA_046313635.1 Pyrinomonadaceae bacterium
AAATGACCGATTACCTGCGCCTCGCCCAGCAGAACGCGCTTCCGCAGCAGGACGCCGCCGAGGACAACCCCTACCTGCGGATTGCCCGCGAGCAGCAGGCGCTACAGCAGCGGCGGGCGCGCACGATCATCGAGACCGCGCTCAAGGACGACCCTGAACTGGCCGCCGAGCGGCAGCGCCTGTCGCAGACCTCGGGCCTGCCGCTGCGCGTGATCGAACGCAACCTCGAGGAGGTGCGCATCAAGGAGCAGGCCAAGGCCATCGACCTGGTGCGCATGGCGAGCGAGTCGCCGGTGCTTTACCGCCAGCTCACCGACCCCACGTTCACGACCACCGCGATAGACGACCTGGGCACGCTCGAGAAGATCGAGCGCACCGTGGGCAAGGCCGCCGCGTTTGTGATGGGCGCAGACGGCAGCGGAGGGCTGCCGGCGGCGGCCAAAACCGTTGGCCTGGGCGCGACCGTCGGCGTCGGCAAAATGCTCTTCGACGTGGCCGGTGTGGTGAACGACCTCATCGGGTGGGATTCCGGGGCTGCCAGTGCCCGCGGCGCTGCAAAGCGCATGCAGACGTACATGGATGAAAACGGGTTCCAACCCGAATCCT
>JBKBYA010000029.1:0-601 GCA_046313635.1 Pyrinomonadaceae bacterium
TAGCCTTCGCGCAGCGCGCGGCGGAAATAGCCGCTGAACGGTTCCATCAGATAGGCCAGCGGCGTTCTCGACCGGGTCGCAAGGAACACATCGACCGGCATTCCGGGCACGAGACGGCTGTCGCCAAGCCGGGAAAGCTCGGCGGCCTCGATCTCGATCCGCACCAGGAACTGCGCCTGTCCCGTCGCCGGGTCCACCGCCGCATCGGGCGAGACCCGGACCACCCGTCCCGCCAGCCGCACCGCCGCGTCCGCAGCCAGGGCCGGGAAGGACAGATCGGCCCGCTGGCCGGGTGCGACCTCGTCGATGTGGATCGGCGGGACCGCCGCGGTGATGACCAGGGGCTGACCGCTCGGCACCAGCGTGAGCGCCGGATCGGCCGCCCGCAGGACGGCGCCCGGCGCCGCGACCGACAGGCCCATGACCGTGCCCGCGACGGGCGCGCGCAGGTCCAGCCGGGCGATCCGCTCGGCCAGCGCGGCGCGGCGGGCGGCACCCTCGGCCTCGCTCTGCGCCGTCCGGGCGGCGGCGATGGCGGCGCGGTCGATGCTCATGGCCCCCGGCGAAGCACCGCCCCGGCCGCGCCGCAAGCGCCGCTTTC
>JBKBYA010000030.1:0-584 GCA_046313635.1 Pyrinomonadaceae bacterium
GCTGCGACCGGATGTTCACCATCGCGATCAACAAATTTTAAGGGGTTGTTGACTGAGTATATATAACGATTCCAATACTGAGGCTGCGATATGAATTGAGAAATTCTTAAATTACTATTATCAAAATCATATCCAAAGAATCCGAGAAATGGGTTATAAGGGTCAACACTCATAAATCTGCCGTGCGAAAAACCATACATCCTCGCCTGTGCGAAATCGAGGTCGGTTTCTGCGTCCCGCTCGTAACCCGTGAATTTTTGACGAATTGAATCTTGCCCGCTGTAGCCTTGTACTGAGTTTCGTTCGCCTGTGCCTGATTGGATTTCCTCACCAAAGGGCAGATAATCGTGCCTCGCAATAACCGCTCCGCCGGCGTCGGTGTTGATTCTTGGGCTGCCGAGGTGGTCGTTTGTAAAATAGCTGGTTTTCTCCGTTGATGCTGGTTCGACGATTGTTGAGTATTCTGCAACCAGTTTATTTGAAGCGTCGTAAACAAAAACGGTTGTCTCGCCGGTGGAAGGAACAACCTTCTTCACGCGTTGACCGTCGCCGTTGTAGAAATATTGGCCGACCGTGCCGCTGGC
>JBKBYA010000031.1:0-579 GCA_046313635.1 Pyrinomonadaceae bacterium
GCCGATTTCAGACGATTCAAACTGTCATATGAATAATTCTGCACCGCCGTAAAACCGTTATTCGCTCCGACTGTCGAAACTGTTATCCTTTGACTTAAAACATTTCCGTTATTGTCGTTTGTGCCGTAGTCGTAGTTTAGCTTCAACAAATTCTGCGACGCAACCGAAGTGCCGAGCCCAATCTGCACCGGCTGCAATCTCGAATTAAACTGCGTCGATTCCCACAGCCCGTTGCCGAGCTGCATCGGATTAACCGCCCCGTCGCTTCTAGGTCCTCCACTTGCAGCTCCCATTAGTGTCTCTTTAGCTGCGGTAGCAAGGGTTATACTTTTGTCAACGCCTCGTGGCTCTTGAGCCAAACGTGAAGTAACATCGCAGAAAGATTAAATTTTTTATTGCTTATTCTGTGGATTAGATTTATTTGTTGCCGCTTTAGGTCTTTTCTCTTTCCTCGGCGATGGAAACCAGTTAGCGCAGTTATCGCGAACCCATGAGCTTACTCCGACGCTGCGTCCAATTTTCACGTCGTCCAAGGTCAGATAATTGTGTGCTACCAGATAAGTCTCATCCTTTGGTGCT
>JBKBYA010000032.1:0-570 GCA_046313635.1 Pyrinomonadaceae bacterium
GGAGCAGGGCACGGCACCTACATTTTCCTGGCCCCAGTTTTTACTTGGGTATTGGTTCTTATCGCAATATATCTTTCGACCAATAGCAACACTTTGTTGAGGCGAATCTTCTTTGTTATCTGCCTCTTGGTGCATTATATTCACATAATCATATTTCTTTGGCCTCTATTGTTATTCGATGTTGATCCCGGAACGACATCTGCGTGGAAACTCAAAAATGGGCCTCAAATGATGTTGTTCATCACAGGGTGGTATTTGGCTGGCCAGGTTGTTATTTGGTTGATGTTTTTCCGTTCAGTGAAGAAATTACAGACTCAACTTTTTTAGATTTGATCCTGCTGGAGGACAATATAGATCACCCCATCATACAGATCAGTAAGGAGCCCATCACGGCTTCTGGAAATATGCCAAAAACTTCACCTACAACGCCGCAGGTGCCGTCACCTCGATGCAGCTCGGCAACGGGCTGTGGGAATCGACGCAGTTTAATGCGAGATTGCAGCCGGTGCAGATTGGGCTTGGTACGTCGGTTGCGTCGCAGAATTTGTTGAAGCTAAACTACGACTAAGG
>JBKBYA010000033.1:0-559 GCA_046313635.1 Pyrinomonadaceae bacterium
CAATGTTGAATAGGCTACCGGCGGCATTGACTGATAAATATTCCTCTGGCACATTTTGTCCACCTGCGACGATAAATTGAGCGTCAGGATGCTGCGATAGCTTTCTAACATCAATCTGACCATCTTTGTTCGCGTCGTATTCGGTTACATCGTCCGCGTTTTTCGATCCATAAACATTAAGTCCTCCTTTTTCGTTTTCCAATGCTAGGGCTGTAAAACATGTCGTTTTCTTAGGACATTCATCTACCCATTGCGGATTCTGCTGCCCTTTTACAATCATCCACAACTCGCCATTTGTATCTACAAAGAATAGTGGATTATTCAACACATACGCATATCGGTTCATGCTCTGGGGCAATACCTTATCCATACTCTCAAATATCGGATCCACCGTGGTGTACCTTCCGTGACTTGGTTTGTAATATCTGGCTTGAGCAAAGTCCAGCTCAATTTCATTATCCCGTTCGTAGCCGGTGAATTGTTTGCGAACGGTGTCGGCGGTGTATCCGAGAGATTGCGTTCTTTGTGCGGAGAATATTTCTTCTCCAAACGGCATATA
>JBKBYA010000034.1:0-550 GCA_046313635.1 Pyrinomonadaceae bacterium
GTCGAGTCCGGTCTCATTGTCGCGCTGGTAGCCGGTGAACTTTTGGCTGATTGAATCTTGCCCGCCGTAGCCTTGGGCGGCGGTGCGTCCGCCTGTGCCTGATGCGATTTCCTCACCAAAGGGAAGTTTGAAGACGTAGTTTGATATTTTCTATTGGCGTAACTTCTTTTCAAAGAACTCTTTGCGACTAAAGAAAAAAGCCTAGTTCGTGCTAAGTTTCAGTATATCTTGAAACGCTTTTTATTTCTAATCTTTTAATTACCCTTTCAGTTTTTCGGAGTTCACCGATTCAAATAAAAATATGAAAGCGGACCGTCTCGGCCGACGCTCGACGTTATCAGGAACTTGGCAAGAGTCCTGCAAGTCAGTTCAGACGAACTGATTTTCGGCGAAGATGAACGCGCTCCCTCGGACGATATCAAACTTCAATTCGAAGCCGTCTCGCGCTTCCCCGAAGAAGAAAAGCGGATTGTCAAAGCACTTCTCGAAGGAATGATTCTCAAACACGAAGCTAAACGTTGGGCCAACGCCTGACCAAACAAAAAAGACA
>JBKBYA010000035.1:0-546 GCA_046313635.1 Pyrinomonadaceae bacterium
CGCGACCTCTTTTACGGTCCTGGCGGGCGTGAGATGGTGCCGGACGTGAGCCGCGTGACGTTTATCAAAGAGGAGAAGCAGGGCCACAACAAGAAGTATCGGATCCGCGATGCGCGAGGGCGCGAGTGGGTCGCCAAGTTTGGCCGCGAGGCCCAGCCCGAGACCGCGGCTGTACGCATTTTGTACGGTCTCGGCTACAAGACCGAGATCAACTATCTCGTCCCGAAGCTGACCATTCCCGGCAAAGGCACCTTTCAGAATGTGCGTCTCGAGGCCCGTCCCGAGTCCATCGAGCGGCTCGACGAATGGAAATGGAAGGACAATCCATTCGTCGGCACGAACGAGCTGCAGGGCCTCAAGATCATGATGGTCTTTTTTACAAACTGGGACCTGCTCGACCTGCAGAACAAGGTGCTCAAAGTACGTGACGAGAACGGAAGCGTTCAGCACCACTTCGTCATCTCCGACCTCGGCGCAACATTCGGCAAACTCGGCAACAACAACCTTCCCTTCTTCTTCCGCCTCGGGCGCAGGACCAACGATCCT
>JBKBYA010000036.1:0-543 GCA_046313635.1 Pyrinomonadaceae bacterium
TTTATGTCGCGCTCGCGCTAGAAAATGTCGGAGCGGAGGGAAAGGGAAGCTCTGTTTTCTTCGCACCACTACTCACGTGGATTCTTGTGCTTATTGCAATCTTTTTGTTGTCACATGGCATCTCTACCTTCCGCCGAATCTTTGTTGCGGCACTTTTAGGAATTCATTATGGTATCACAGCACTGTCGGTTTTTAACTATTTCGCTCAAGACAACGGGCATGTCGGACACTCATGGAATGAGTTCCCCGCGGCGGTGGTACTTGCAATTGTTTGGTATCTAATGGGGCAATGTGTCATTTGGTTGGGAGTTTTCAGAAAACTCCCGTTTAATTCGAGGCTCTCCTAGTGGTGCTACCCTGAGGTGGTTAATATTCCCGGACACGAAAAGTAAGCTTCCCCTAGAAGTGCACAGATCAAAAGTAAAAAACAGAGTCAGGGGTCAGACTTGCGATATTGCGATTTGTTGGCTCTGCTGGATGAGATCGTCGGCTAGATATGGCAAGACGGATGAGGATCGAGGTCGAGGGCGGGCTGTATCACAT
>JBKBYA010000037.1:0-538 GCA_046313635.1 Pyrinomonadaceae bacterium
GCCGGCTCGTCGCCGCGCGCTTCAGCCCTCGCGTAGGCGTCGGCAAACCGCCACTCGCCGTTGTTGATGGTCACCGGCGCCACGGCATAGCCGTGGTCGGCGAGGAAGCGGTCGACCGTCGCACGCGTCTCCCGATCGCGACCGAGGTGCAGAAACGGATGCCTGAACCAGCGCAGCGTCCGACCGTACTCCGCCATCAGCGGCCGGGTCACCGTCTCGCCGCGACGAATGTCCTCGACATAGCGCGCTGCCTCCACGCGGTGCAGGGACAGATGCGAATGGGTGTGGTTTCCGAGCTCCAGCCCGGCCTCCAGCCAGGCCCGCAGCATATCCACCCGCTCGGGATCCAGTTGTCCTCCGCGATACAGCTTGCCCTCATTGACGAAACCGACCGCCGGCACCGCCGCGTCGCGCAGACAGCCGACCAGGCGCCGGGTCAGCTCCCCCAGGTAGGCATTGTCTTGGCGCGGTGTGGCCACGAAAGGAAGGTCGTCGACGGTCACGGCCACCCTGCGCTCGGCGGCCGTCGCGGCGCTCG
>JBKBYA010000038.1:0-537 GCA_046313635.1 Pyrinomonadaceae bacterium
CCGGTGAAGTAACGATCTTCGTCTACGACGCAAGCGGAAGATCCATCGCCGAATACTCAACCGTGGTCGAATCCGTCGAAAACGCAAAGGTCGCGTATTTGACCGCCGACCACCTCGGCTCCCCACGAATCAACACCGACCGCGACGGCAACGTAACATCAAGACGCGACTTCCACCCATTCGGCGAAGAGATCTACACCGCTCAACGCACAACCGGTTTAAGTTACGACGCCGACACCGTAAGAAAACAATTCACCGGCTACGAGCGGGACGCGGAAACCGATCTCGACTTTGCCCAGGCGCGATACTTTCGTTCTAGGCTGGGTCGATACTTCTCTGCCGATCCGGAAACTGCAGGTGCCAGTATCAGTGAACCGCAGAGTTGGAATGGCTATAGTTATGTTGTAAATAATCCGCTTATTTTCGTAGATCCGTTTGGCTTATGGAAGCAGGTTGAGTGTTCGTCTGGCAAAGGTCAATGTTGGGAAGCGGAAGAAGGCGATACTTTTACGAGCCTCGCGAAGTTAGTTGGCATAC
>JBKBYA010000039.1:0-530 GCA_046313635.1 Pyrinomonadaceae bacterium
TGGCGGTTGCGAACGTCAGGTTGCCGGCCCCGACATCGGCAGCATCGCCGATGATCGTATTATTACTGCCGGTCGTGTTTGAGAAGCCTGCATTGCGGCCAAAAAAGGCATTGAAGTTGCCGGTCGTGTTTGAGTTGCCTGCAGCCGAGCCAAAAAAGGCGTTGCTGCCGCCGGTCGTGTTTGAGTTGCCTGCAAACGTGCCAAAAAAGGCGTTGTTGACGCCGGTCGTGTTTGCTTGGCCTGCAGACCTGCCAAAAAAGGCGTTGTTGCCGCCGGTCGTGTTTGACGCACCGGCACCGACACCCGCGAACAGGTTTTCTGTACCTGCATTGCTCAAAACGTGATTGCCGCCGATGTTGTATTGAGTGGCTGCATTAAAAATGCTCGCCGTGCCTGTGCCGCTGATGTTGAAATTCGAAGATGCCTGCGGCGAAGTTGTGTTCTGTATGTAGCTGCCGCTTCCGGCAGGAACGCTTGCCACGGGTATCTCGCCCGTCACCACACTGCCGTTTACCGAGCCGATCTGCGAC
>JBKBYA010000040.1:0-519 GCA_046313635.1 Pyrinomonadaceae bacterium
GGGCGCGCGGCTCAGCTCCGTGTTCGGGCGCAGGACGCACCCTGTTTACGGCGATGTGCGGATGCACACGGGCGTTGATTTCGCGGCCGCGCGGGGCACCCCCGTCTACGCGACCGCACCGGGCCGCGTCAGCTTTGTCGGCTCGCGGGGCGGCTACGGCCGTGTTGTCGAGATCGCGCATGGGTCGGAGACCACGACCCTTTACGCCCACCTCAGCGCCGTCCCGGACGGGCTATCCCAAGGCGACCGAGTCGCGGCGGGGGATCTCATCGGCCACGTCGGTGCAACGGGCACCGCAACCGGGCCGAACCTGCATTACGAGGTGCGTGTGAACGGCCGTCCAACCGACCCCCTTTCGGACGACCGCCTTGCCGAAGCTGCGGATCACGCTGCAGATGACGCCGCGGCCCTCGACCGTCTCAGCGATGCGCGCGCCCGTCTCGAGGAACGCCTCGCGCGTGCCCTGACCCCCGACAGCACCGAAAGGCTCTGATCCATGAAACGATCCCTTGCGACCTG
>JBKBYA010000041.1:0-514 GCA_046313635.1 Pyrinomonadaceae bacterium
GATCCGTGACGTCGACGACGGTCAGGGAGATGCCGTCGATCGCAACAGAGCCCTTCGGGACCATGAAGCGCAGCAGTTCGGCAGGGGCGGCGACGGTGACCAACCAGGCGATCTCATCCTGCTCCAGCGCCGTGATGCGGCCGATGCCGTCGACGTGGCCCTGCACGATGTGGCCGCCGAAGCGGTCGCCAACGGCCATGGTCCGCTCCAGGTTGACCGCTGAGCCGGGAGTGAGGGAGCCCAGGCTGGTCTTCTCATAGGTCTCGGGCATCACATCGGCGGTGAAGGAGCCCGGGTCAAAGCGGACCACGGTGAGGCAGACCCCGTTGACGGCGATCGAATCGCCCTGGCGCATTCCCTCCAGGACCGTGCGGGCGCCTACGGTCAGGTGCAGGCTGCGGCCCGCACGCCGGACCGAGCGAATCTGCCCCGTCTCTTCCACCAGGCCTGTGAACATGCGCCCACCTCCTTACCTGCCGCTGATATCGCCTTCCAGGAGCACGTCTTCACCCAG
>JBKBYA010000042.1:0-511 GCA_046313635.1 Pyrinomonadaceae bacterium
AGGGTATGCCCAGTACTATAACCGCAGGTACCGACGTGTAGGTCACGTGCTGCAGGGACGGCACAAGGCAATTCTCTGTCAAAATGACCAATACCTAACTGAGCTGGTGAGTTATATACACCTGAACCCGCTACGAGCGAAAATGGTGCGATGGCCGGAAAACTACGCATACAGCAGTCATCGCGCGTACATAGGGCTTGATTCCGAGGGCATCGTAGATATTGACCCGGTGCTCAGGCATTTTTCGCCAAAGAAGAAAGTAGCACGGGAGAGATTTCAGCAGCATGTGAAAGCGGGCCTGAAACTTGGCAGCCAGGAGAGGTTCTATGCGACCGATCGCGGCATACTCGGCGGTGAAGACTTCATAGACTCAATGATCCACCGCATCGGCGACCACGATGTGTTTGCCGCCGTACGGCGCAGGAAAGATTCGATGACGCCGAAGCGTTGTGATATGCCTGCCCTGCTGGCCGCTGTGCAAGACGAGTTTGAACTCACAAAAGAGGACCTT
>JBKBYA010000043.1:0-505 GCA_046313635.1 Pyrinomonadaceae bacterium
GGCCGAGCTGACGATTGCCGAGATCGTCATGCTCATGCGCCGCATCTTTCCGCGCTCGGTGAAGGCCCATGCCGGACAATGGGACAAGTCGGCCACCGACAGCTATGAGGTGCGCGGCAAGACGCTCGGCATCGTCGGCTACGGCAATATCGGCTCGCAGCTCGCCGTGCTGGCCGAGGCCATGGGCATGCGGGTGATCTATTACGACCACACCGACAAGCTCCGGCACGGCAATGTCGAGCCGGCCGACGACCTGCTGGACCTCCTCGCCCGGGCCGACGTGGTCTCGCTGCATCTGCCCGAGACGCCGTCGACCCACGGCCTCATCGGCGCCCGCGAGATCGCGGCCATGAAACGGGGCGCCTATCTCATCAACAATGCCCGCGGCACCATCGTCGACCTCGACGCCCTTGCCGGAGCCCTGCGGTCCGGCCATCTGCGCGGCGCGGCGGTGGATGTCTTCCCCGTCGAGCCCTCGTCCAATGCCGAAGCCTTCGTCACCCCG
>JBKBYA010000044.1:0-502 GCA_046313635.1 Pyrinomonadaceae bacterium
AGCCGGAATTCCGCAAGCATATGAAGTAGGTGGTATCTTGGACTTTGCCTTTACGTCCGACCAGGGAGCCATTCGAGATACCGCCGCACGATTTGCGCGCGAGCGGCTCGCGCCCGCCTACAAGGTGCGCGAAGCCGCCGGAGCGATCGATCGACAGCTCGTCCGGGATATGGGTGAGCTTGGCCTCGTCGGCGCCGATTTGCCCGAAAAATTCGGGGCGCCGGGACTCGATAGCGTTACGACCGGCATTATTATCGAGGAAATATCACGCGGCGACATTAGTGTCGGTTATGTCCAGCTCCTGGCTTCGCTGATGGGATCGATCGTCGCCGCGCATGCAAGGCCTGAAGTCGCCGATGAAATCGTTCCGAAGATTTGCTCGGGCGAGGCGATCGTCGCGCTCGGTCTGACGGAGCCGCGAGGCGGCTCCGACGCAGCGCATCTGCAGACGAAAGCGCGCGCCGATGGCGACGGCTACGTCCTGTCGGGCGAGAAAACCTCG
>JBKBYA010000045.1:0-502 GCA_046313635.1 Pyrinomonadaceae bacterium
ATGGCGGCACGCGCTTCGTCCAGCCGGGCGCGACGATGCGCTACCTCGAGCAGGAGCCGGATCTTTCCGCCTTCGCCGATGTCGCGGCCTATGTGCGCGCCGGCGCCGGCCCGGCGGATGATCCGCACCGTGCGCGCTACCTGCTGGAACAGCTCGGCCTGACGGGCGAGGAGGAGCCGCGCGCGCTCTCGGGCGGGGAGACGCGGCGCGCCGCACTCGCCCGCGCCCTCGCACCCGCGCCGGACATCCTGCTGCTCGACGAGCCCACGGCCTCCATGGACCACTCCAGCGAGGAAACGGTCAAGGCCCGGTTGCGCCGGTTCGTCCCGGGCAAGACGGTCGTGCTGGTCAGTCACCGCACCTCGCTGCTCGATCTGGTCGATCGCATCATCGTCATGGATGCGGGCCGCATCGTCGCGGACGGCCCCAAGGAGCAGGTCATTCTGGCGCTGCGCCAGGGCCGCATCGGAAAGGCCGCGCCATGAGCGAGATGGGCGCCAAG
>JBKBYA010000046.1:0-502 GCA_046313635.1 Pyrinomonadaceae bacterium
GGTTCGCAAAACGCAATGACCTAGAGTTCTTCCTGCGTGAGATTTGCCACATGGACTACGTCCATGTACCAGAGTTGGCCCCGACGCAGGACATCCTCGACGAGTACAAGAAGAACAAGGGTGACTGGGCCGTATACGAGCAGAAGTTTCTGGAGTTGATGCGCAAGCGGGAGATCGAAAAGAGGGTTGACCCCGCCGTGATCGCGGACGGATGCCTACTCTGCAGCGAGGACAAGCCGCATCACTGTCACCGGCGGCTGGTCGCCGAGTACCTCAAGTCACATTGGGGCGACGTTGAGGTTTCGCACATCGTGTGATCGAAGGCCCAACAACCGGTTGCAGCGGACGGTCCGCTGCGCGGCCCGCCGCTGAACCGGAGCGTTAGCTGTACAGGGAGAGGTCACCGTGTTGCGTGAGAATGAGATCGTTACTACGGAAGTTGTCGCAAAGGAGTACCGGCTCAATGAGCCACTCGCGCGCGAGATCGTTGCGGAGGAAACTC
>JBKBYA010000047.1:0-501 GCA_046313635.1 Pyrinomonadaceae bacterium
TCCCCTACCCCTCCCTGCATGCGGCCCGTTGCAGGCCGTCAGCTGCATCCAGCACCTGCCATTCGGCACCAGTCAGCGTGCCGTTCGCATCGATCTCCATCCCTTCGGTCACCGGGACGCGGCGGTTGCCGGCGCAGTCGAAAACGATCAGCGCCGACTGCGGATTCTGCCAACGCGCAAAGCCGAACACCGGGGCGACGATCAGATCGTCACGCACCGGGTGGCGGGCGCGCTTCGAGGCATCGAGGGCCGCGAACCGGTTGACCAGCGGCAGGACATAGGTCCATGGCCGCAGGGGAGAGGCAGCGCTTTCCGGATTCGCGACGACGAACTCTGCCGGCAAGGCGCCCGATACGCGATCGAACCAGGTGTATTCCATCCAGATCGTCGTGCCGATCAGCCCCAGGCCGGCCGCCGCGGGCATCGCCCAGCGCGGGATCGCAGCGATCCTCTTGCGCAGCGCCCATACCAGCAGTCCCATGGTCAAGGCGACGAAGAAGG